>JAAVCK010000012.1 GCA_014802325.1 Bacteroides sp. | reverse complement strand
GATTTTATCGCCTCAGATAGTCTCAGATAGTCCGGTTTGTTGTGCCAAATGCAATACACTGTGTTATAACTAATTGATAGTCATTGGTGGTAATGCTTTTCAACGAAGAGGAATATTAAGCCAAAATCAGGTGTAATCTACGCCTTAAACAATTAAAATACACGCGATTGGCAAGCGTATAAATAAACTTGTCAATCGCTTTTTCTGTTCCTTTGCCGCAAAACAAACGTGCCTATTTTCAGACATTTACACCATCCAAAATTTGTTTACTTGCCTATTAGTGTGTAAATTTGTAAATGATAAAACTAAATGGCAATGGACGATAACAACCAAATAATCATATATCAGAGCGAGGATGGTCAGACCCGTATCGAGGTGAAGTTTACGGGTGAAACTGTGTGGCTTTCTCTGCAACAGATGGCTGACCATTATCAGTCATCAAGAAGCAATATTGTTGAGCATATCAAGCATATTTATGCGGACGGAGAACTTGATGAAGAGTCAACTTGTCGGAATTTCCGACAGGTCGTCAGAATGGTATCAGAGAGGTAATCAGGGAAAATCCGTGTTATAATCTCGACATGATTATCCCGTTGGGATATTTTGATGCGATGGTTGTTCTGTAGGACAAATAAGGTATTTCGTCTGACAGAGATACTTGATTGATTTAGTGGTAATAAGCAATATATTAGTTTATGGCTAAAATGAAAAAATGGGAAAGAAAGATGGCCAATGACCTTCTTAATGCAATTCAGGGTGGAAAATATGATGACGGTGCGCCAGATATGAATGGTATGGAGCAGAAGGCACACATGGCGATGGGAAGCCTTTCGGATGACAAGAAAGGTGAATTCGCATTGATGTATACCCTTGCGTCAAATGGGGTCACGCCCGAGGAATATGCTCAATTTTATAATATTTTCCATGCATCGGATATAGTTGCCGGTGCTATGTCGGATGACTTTGATGCCGATGACGCCAACTATCCGGTTGCCGGAAATCTTTTTGACAGAGGCAGATGTGAGGTTAGGGAATATCAGCCGCTGGAAGATGCTGCTGAGCGCACTCTTGTGTTGAAGATCCAGATGAAGGGTATTGCCAAGCCCCCGATGTGGCGCGAAGTAGAGATTCCGGCAGATTATAATTTCATGCAGCTTCATGAGGTGATTCAGGCAGTCATGGGATTGGATGATCATCATTTATGGCAATTTAATAAGAAAGCGTACGATGATACTCTTCAAATAGGTTTTGAAATGGATGAAGAGTGCTTCGGGCCGGGGCTGGATTACATAACACATGATGCAGAGGAAACACTCGTCAGTAAATTTCTGCAGAAGAAAGGCGACAAGCTGGAATATGTCTACGATTTCGGAGACGACTGGATCTTCGTAGTGGAAGTAAAGGATCTGGTAGCCAAGAAAATAGAGTATCCCGTGTGTATGAAATTCAAAAGCGAGCTCAATGCCATTGACGATTTCGGAGGGATTTGGGCCTATGAAGAGTCACGTCGCGATCTGAAAGAATGGGGTAAATTATCGGAAAAGGAGAAAAAGCAGCGTATGGAAGTACATGGTTTTGATACTGAAGATGAATACCTTGAGTTACTTAATAGTCATCGCATCAGTCTCGACGACATCAACGAAGCCTTGATGCTCATGTAGTTTTTTATAAGGCAAAGACTGCTTCACAGTGAATTGGCAGAATATATCGTCTCTCACCATCCACCCCCAAACGTCGCTCACCATCCACCGCTGCGTTTATGAAAATCAGGGCTGGAAGCCCGACGTTGTAAGTAACCGCGGGTGCAAGCCCGCGGACAGGTGAGATACCCCCATAGAGAGCTGCGGAGCTGCGATGTCGTTTGAGCCGTTATTACTACATCGCAGCTCCGCAGCTCACGAGAGAGTTTTATGTTGATCTCCACGGGCTTGCACCCGTGGTTATCGACAACCTCGTGCCTTCGGCACTCCATCCCACGCCGTTGTCGCGCACCATTCTTCGCGTAGCGAAGCGGCAAGCCGATTACGCCGCCGGACGCCCCCAAGTGAGCTATACTTTACCCACAGAATTCACCTGCAGCGCAGGTGTATATATAATGGCGTGGGGTTGAGCTACCGCCGAAACCCCGCGAAACAAATGACTTATATATTCCGCACGCGCAGGAGCGTGTGCGAGTATTGCAACGGCAATAGGGGCTGCTGATCATCACTACTTGCACACGCTCCCGCGCGTGCATTATTTGGGGATTTTACCTGACGTAGGGTTTCGGTAAAAACCTCAACCCTACGCCATTATGCTTTCACCTGCGCAGCAGGTGAAGTCTATTTCTGTGGGTAAAGTATAGTGTCTTCGGCATGTAGGAGGGGCAGGGCGTGTGGGCAATTATCCAGAATCAGTCGGCAGATGGAAAAAGAATCAGAGGCGCAGATCGATCCGGCCGCGCCCCTGATGAGCTGGAAATTAAGTACTGTCAGACAGCTGACTATTTCACAGCGATTTTCTTCACCGTGTTGCCCCTCCCACCAAGCAGCAGGAGCATTGCAAGTATGTATCTGTAAGTATCAGTTACTTTTAAAAAGAGAGGAAGGGGCTGTGTCGAAATAGACTTTTTCAAAGGAGCTATAAGCGTCCGTCGGACGCTGACTTAATCGTAACCCGGGCCGCCGTAGCTCTGCGGAGGCGCCCCGGGGTTAAATGCAGAAACGAAAAAGGCGTCCGATAGGCCGCCGAATAAAACTCAATAAGTTTTATAATCGGCGGCGTTGCGGACGCCAAAGTTAACAAACCGATAACCGACGACGCCTACGCTATGCTTCGGCGTCGCCGGTTACGAATAACTCAATGCCCTGCGGGCATTCTTTTTTATTTTGTCACATCCCCAGAAATAGCTTGAAGACGGGAAATTATTTTATGGTTCGGTTTTCGCCATTGTATGTCACGATAGCAGAATTAACTTTGTAATCTTCACCATCCTTGACAAACTGAAGACGGGTCGTGCCTTTATGTCCCATATCTAAGTATTCTACCACCATTGCATCATTACCATCGGGAGTGACGGCGATTATCTCATTTTCTCCTGAGCCATCCTGCTCCATGGTGCGGAGTGCATACCACGCGATGTTACCGTCCTCAAATTCATCCCAGCTCTTAAGAGCTTCGATAAATGAAGGTGTGCATTTTGAGATAACAAGTTGCTCAAAATCATCTGCCTGAATTCCTTGAGGCAAGACCATAGCAAATAACATTCGGGAGGTCTTTTCCATCTGGTCAAAATCTGCGACTTTCTCCACCTGTTCATCGACTATTTCAGTTGATGCTGATGAACTGTCGTCTCCGCCAGTGGTTGAGGTTTGACGTGAATTACCGCATGCCATGAATCCGAGACATGTGAGTACAAGCAAAGACATTGAAATTTTTTTCATAATTGATTTTTATATCGGTATTATTAAATATTTAACTATCCTTCTCTTTACCGCCTACTTGCAGGCCGATGCAGAAAGCAAGAAACCAAAGGATTCCCTTAAAAGAAACAAAGATTAACCAAAGGGGGTATGAGGACTTGTAGAAAATGTTGGTATCTTCGCCTCAGGGCTTTTTCCGACGCTTGCGTGTGTGGTGTCGCATCGGAACGGCGCGAGATTTCTGCAAATATACACAAATTATCCGGATATTACGCCCGGCCGAAAGAAAAATTAATTGAACCGCACGCTGCGGATTTTGCTGTGAGGTTGAGGCCGGGTCGGAGAGAACCATTTAATTGATTTATACGTTATAATTTCAAAATAACAGATGTAATTATGACAAGGAAAGAACTCACTGAGATTATTGCCGGGAAGGTGGCCGAGGTCATCAACAATCCGACGTTTTGGGGCGAAGACCCGCAGATAAGTATTATTCCTACCACTCTGCTTGTAGGTATTGAGCGCCACCGCGATGCCGAGCGGGCTATCGCATTCAGCGATTATGCCATAGAAGCAGACGCTGTGGAAGATGGCGATTATTCGGAGGATGCCGCTGATTTTCAGTCGGCTTCCGATCCTGACCTCTATCCCGTAGGCACTCTTATCGACTATGCCGAGGAGAAGCCTGATATGAATAAGATCAGCAAGCTCGTGGAGCAGTATATTCCTCAGCAGGCTGAAAATCTCTACGCTGAGTAGTCTGTCATTATACTGTCAGCGCTACGTGCTGACCGATACACTGTGGCCGGGCAAACAGTATTTTGTCCGGCCATTGATATGCAGTGGCGTTCGTAGGAAGCTACGGATTACCTTTTTTTGCTCTGCCGGGCGCTCCAGTGAAGCGCCCCTACATGATGGAGTCAAGGTGTATATATAGTGTCGCCCCGAAAGCCTTGCGCGTGTGCGTGACTCTCGGGGCGATGTAGTTATAGGGCGGGATTATATGTATCCTATGATTATTTCAGGAGATTTTTTACTTTGTCGGCCTCTTTCTGAGCAGCGTTAGAGGCCTTCTCCTTGGCTGCGTCTGCGGCATTGGTGGCCTTCTCTTTGGCTGCATCTACCGCCTTGGCTGCCTTTTCTTTAGCGGCGTCTGCGGCATTGGCGGCTGCTTCTTTGGCGGAGTTCACGGCATTTTCGCCTGCTTCCTTCACATTCTCACCGGCTTCCTTAGCGGCCTCTACGGCAGAGGTAGCTACGCTGTCGACGCCTTCTTTCACGTTGTTGACCTCGTCGGCGGCTTTGTCCTTGAGTTCTTCAAAATATGATGCCACAGATGCATTTTTTGCCTTTACGGCGGGGATAATCTCGTCGAGATAGGCTTCCGCATCCTGGCCTTTGCCTTCGGCTTCAAGTTTCTTGGCATATTCTTTGGCCTGCTCTACATAGACCTTCAGGCTGTCGGGGTTAGAGCAGTTTTCAATCTTCGCTTTAAGAGCTTCACCCTCGTCGGCAGCTGTAGCTGCTTTTGAACCGCATGAAGTCAACACACCGGCTGTCATCGCTGCCACAGCCATGGTAAGAAATAATTTTTTCATAATCTTTGGAAGTTTAAAAATTTTATTCGGTTTTTTGTTTATTGGGGTTAGCCCTTACAGATAATACAATTTTGATTTTTAAAAGTTCAATAATATTACGAAAAAATCACAATTTTTTGAAGATTTTCATCTATGGCGGCGTGCGTGGCAATGAAACCACCCTTTTTGTGCGGCCACGACGCCTATACGGATCGCTCTCTACGGGAGAGGGTATTATGTGTGGTCGGGGCGGATGGCGCGGAGTATCTCCCTCTTGCCTCCGGGGGGCCCGGGCAGACGCTCCACCTGAAATCCTATCTCGCCGAGCATGCGCCTGATAGCGCCTTTGGCGCAATATGTGGTCAATACGCCCCCGGGATTCATTGACTGAAATATTTTCTGAAATATAGAGCTGTGCCACATCTCGGGCTGTTTTTCGGGGGCGAACGCATCGAAATACACCACATCTATCCGCTCGGGCAGCTTCATGGTGAGGAGATTGTCGTGGAGCTTGCTGAGGGTGAAATATGGATTTATGCGGCTCGTCTCGTCCCAGGGGGCGGCGTTTACGTCGTGTAGTATCCGGCGATATTCCTCAGGGAGCGCTTCGCCGAAAAGTGCGGCGGATTGCTCCGGCAGAGGATAAAGCTCGGCAGAAAAATACTCGGTTGCTACGGCCGATTCTAATGCTGCGCCGGCGGTGAGGACCGCGTTGAGCCCCGTGCCGAAACCGACTTCAAACACTCTTACCCCGCTGCTCCGCCGGGCTGCTTCCTGCCATCCGGAGCGGACATATACGTGAAGGCTTTCGGCGAGTGCACCCTTTACGGAATGGTAGTGCTCGTCGATATCGTTGCGATAAAACGTCGGCGATCCGTCGGCCGTGATTTCAATGCTTACGTTCATGGAGCAGAATCGAAGTGTCGATATACATTATGAAAACATCACGATGTCGATCTCGGCCAGCTCGTGGGGTGTGAAGTTGAGGTTATCGAGGCAGCGGATGGTATCGGCCAGTTGGGCGGTGGAGCTGCTGCCCACTATCACCGAAGTCACCCGGCTGTCTTTGAGTAGCCACGCGAGCGACATTTCGGCCAACGTCTGGCCGCGGCGCTGAGCTATGGCGTTGAGCCGGGTGATTTTTTCCACCAGAGCGGGCGTGATAGAGTCGGCTTTGAGAAATTTGCCTATCGAGGCGCGCGAGCCTTCGGGCACTCCGTGGAGGTAGCGGTCGGTCAGTATGCCCTGTTCGAGCGGTGAGAATGCGGTGAATCCCACGCCGCAGCGGGCGGCCTGTTCAAGTATGCCTGACTTCTCCACTTCGCGGTCCATCATATTATATCGACCCTGATAGATCAGACACGGCACATCGCGCCCGGCCAGATAGTCATAAGCAAACTGCGACGCTTCAGCCGGCCACTTCGATATGCCTACATACAGCGCTTTGCCCTGACGCACTATGTCCACCAGCGCCTGAAGGGTCTCCTCCATCGGCGTATCGGGGTCGAAGCGGTGGCTGTAGAATATATCCACATACTCCAGATTCATGCGCCGCAGGCTCTGATGCAGCGACGCAAAGAGGTATTTGCGCGATCCGCGGTCGCCGTAGGGGCCGGGCCACATATCATAGCCGGCCTTGGTGGTGATGACCATCTCGTCGCGGTAGGGGGCAAACGATTTCTTCATGATCTGTCCGAAAGTCTCCTCGGCCGAACCATACGACGGCCCGTAATTATTGGCCAGATCAAAGCACGTGATACCGTGGTCAAATGCAAAGTGAAGCATGTCGCGGCTGCGGGCGAGGGTGTCCACATCGCCGAAGTTATGCCACAGCCCCAGCGATATGCGGGGCAGAAGCAGGCCTGAGCGGCCGCAGCGTTCATATTTCATGCCGGCGTCGTAGCGGCTGTCGGAGGCGTAATATGGCGGGTTGATCATGATGGTAAGGGTTTTATCTATGCAGTGCAAAGATAGTGTAATTTTTTTGCGGACAGTAAGAATTTATCGACTATTTTTGCGGTATGGAAAAGCAATATGTGCCCGAGTGGGCTTATGGAATGAACTGCGCGGTGACGGTGGTAGATACCGATTGCCGCATCATATATATGAACGAGCGTTCGCGGCAGACGTTTGCCTCCCGCGGTGGTGCCGACCTCATAGGTCACGACTTAATGGAGTATCACAACGAGCGGTCACGCTCCATCATCCGCCGGCTGCTTGATGAGGGAGGCTCAAACGCCTATACCATACTCAAGGGCGGAGTGAAGAAGATGATATATCAGACCGTGTGGCGCAAACCTGACGGCACACTCGGCGGTCTGGTCGAACTGTCGATGATAATACCCGACGAAATGCCGCACTACATACGCGAGTGACTACGCTTGACGACCTGCGCCGATGGGTGGCTGACCACCGCTCACGTCCGCCTTATTACCGGATGCTCTGATCGCGGCGCGGAGTGCGCTCGTAGCGGTAGTAGAGGATGAATAGCAGCACACACCCTACGGCCACTATAGGCACGCCTATGATCGAGGGCGCGCTGATGCTGTAGCCGCGGGCTATGACGGCGCTCCCCATCCATGCGGCTATGGCATTTCCGGCATTGTAGGCTATCTGAATACAAGCCGCCCCTAAAAATTCCCCGCCTCGCGAATAGCCTACGATCGACGATTGCAGCGGACTGCCCGACCCGAAGAGTACGGCTGTGCCGAGCATCATCAGCACCACCGCTGCCACCTGACAGCTCGCGAAAAAGTATATGAGCACCATCACCGGTATGGCGGCTGCCTCGACCCATCCTGCCACCCAGGCCGGCTTATAGCGGTCGCTGAGGCGTCCGGCTATGAGGTTGCCCCCCACCATGCCGGCTCCGGCGAGTACCATGAGCCACGACAGATCGTCCTGGCTGAAGCCGCTCACCTGAGTGAGCTGCGGGTCGATGTAGCTGTACCAGCAGTATATGCCTATCTGTCCGAAAAGCACACCGCCGAATATGAGCCACGGCGGCAAGGTGCGCAGAAATTGAAATTGAGCCTTGAATCCATGGTTTTCCATAGGTGCGAGGCGCGGTATCCACGCGCCGATGGCTGCTGCGGTGGCCACGCCACACAGGCCCACTATCAGAAACGCTATGCGCCACGTGAAGTGATTGGTGAGAAAAGTGCCCAGAGGCACACCTGCCAGATTGGCCGCCGTCATACCGGCTATCATGTAGGCCACGGCGCTCACTTCTTTTCCGGGCTGAGCTATCTTTCGCGCCACGATGGCGCCTACGCCGAAGAAGCACCCGTGGGGAAGGCCCGAAAGGAAACGTGCGGCGAAAAATGTGCCGTAGTTCCACGCGCAGGCTGCAAACAGGTTACCTGCGGCTATCATCACGCTAAGCACCAGCATGATGCGTTTGAGCGGCATGCGTCGCGCAAATAGCAGCATTATGGCTCCGGCGCATACTCCCAGAGCGTAGGCCGAAATGAAGTGGCCGGCTTCGGCCACACTCACTCCCATATTGGCGGCTATGTCGCTGAGTATTCCCATCATGAGAAACTCGGCTATACCGAGCGAGAATGTGCCCATAGCCAAGGCGAAGAGTCCTTTGTTCATCGTGATTGTCTGTTTTCGTAAAATCCGGTGCAAAGTTACTCAATCCGCCGTGATAAAAAAAGTATAGCGTGGGATTTCGGCAAAGTGCCTGTCGGGACATAAAAATCGCGGGGTGGTGCAATGAACTATTTCATGCGTCGGCGGTGTTATTAATCTACGATGAACTATCTCGAAATCATAGGGACGGCCATAGGTGTGGTGTATCTGATACTCGAATACCGCGCCAGTGCGTGGCTATGGGTGGCGAGCATCGCCATGCCGGCCATATATCTTGCCGTGTATTATCAGGCAGGGCTTTATGCCGATTTCGGTATAAGTGTATACTATATCATTGCTTCGGTCTATGGCCTCGTGTGCTGGCTGCGCGGCCGCAGCGATGACGGGGTCGACGTGCCGGTGACTCATGCACCGCGCTCGGTATATGCGCCGCTGACAGCGGTATTTGTAGCTGCGTTTGTGGTGATAGGCCTGATCCTGAGCCGGTTTACTGACAGTACGGTGCCGTGGGCCGACGCATTTACTACCGCGCTGAGCATAGTGGCCATGTGGATGCTCGCCCGCAAGTATCTTGAGCAGTGGCTGGTGTGGATAGCGGCCGATGTAGCCTGCTCGGTCCTCTATGCCTGCAAGGATCTGTGGTTTACCTCGGCATTGTATCTGGCCTATGCTGTGATAGCCGTGATTGGTTATCGTAAGTGGAAGCAATTAATGAACTGAACAGTATGGATAAAAACTCTATAACAGATTTCTCGCCCGAAGCCGTAGTAATAGCAGCCGGGTGCTTTCCTGTCAGCGAGATGGCCCTCCGCATGCTCGACAGTAGCGACAGGATAGTGTGTTGCGACGGGGCGGCCGACCGTTTCATAGCCGAAGGCGGCAAGCCGTGGCGCATAGTGGGCGACTGTGATTCGCTTTCACCTGACATCATGACCCGTTTCAGCGAGATTGTGAGGCGTAATCCCGATCAGGAGACCAACGACCTCACCAAGTCGGTCAGTTATCTGGCGTCAAAAGGCATAAAGCGTATTGCCGTGCTCGGCGCTACCGGACTCCGCGAAGATCATACGGTGGGTAATATCAGTCTGCTTGTGGAGTATCTCGGTATGGGCTTGGATGTGAGAGCTTATACTGACTACGGAGTGTTTATACCCGTAAAGGGCGACCGTGAATTTCAGTGCCCGACGGGCACTCAGGTTTCCATATTTAATTTCGGCGCCAGCGGTATCAGTGCCACCGGGTTGCGCTATCCGCTGCGCGACTTCACCTCATGGTGGCAGGGCACGCTCAACGAGACCACCGCTCCGCAGTTCACCATCCGTGCCCGCGGGACATATCTGGTATTTATAAACTATCAGGAGAAAAATTGACACTTGACTATGAATAAGAAAATATACCTTGCCGGAGGATGCTTCTGGGGTACGGAGCATCTGTTTTCACTCGTCGATGGAGTGACCGGCACCACTGTGGGCTATGCCAACAGCCTGGTACCCGATCCTACCTATGAGATGGTGTGCACCGGTCACACCGGTGCCGCAGAAACTGTGGAGGTGACGTATGATGACAGTGTGGCAGGGCTCTCCGAGCTGCTCACCATCTACTTTCGCAGCATCGACCCCCTGTCGGTCAACCGTCAGGGCAACGACGTCGGCACTCAATACCGCACGGGGATATATTATACCGATGCTGCCGATCTGCCTGTGATAGAGGCCGTGGTGGCCACCGTGCAGCGACGTCACCCGTCGACGCCTCTGGCTGTGGAAGTAATGCCGCTTGAAAATTTCTATCCGGCCGAACTCTATCATCAGCAGTATCTTGATAAAAATCCCGGCGGATACTGCCACGTTGACCCGGCGCTATTCGACGAAGTGCGCTCGCGCAAGCCGCGTCGCAGCGATAAAGAGGAACTCCGCTCGCGCCTGACGCCGCTGCAGTGGGAAGTGACGCAAAACGGCGCCACCGAGCGACCTTACGTCAACGAATACGACCACGAATTTCGCCCCGGCATCTACGTAGACATCACCGATGGCACACCGCTCTTCGTGTCGTCGCGCAAATATGACTCGGGCTGCGGCTGGCCCGCCTTCACGCGTCCCATCGACCCCACGCTCGTCACCGAACACACCGACACATCCTACGGGCGCGTACGCACCGAAGTGCGTTCCGCCTCCTCGGGCGCCCACCTCGGCCACGTGTTTTCCGACGGTCCGGCAGCCGACGGCGGCATGCGCTACTGCATCAACTCCGCCTCGCTCCGCTTCATCCCCGCCTCCGAAATGTCAGCCTCGGGCTATGCCGACTATCTTCCCCTTCTCGACGAGTAAATCATCCCGGAAAGACCGAGAGTGAATTTTGTATTATGATTGATATTCTCTATATTTGCGAAATGAAACTCATGGAGTGAGATATGGATAAAAAAGATATATTCAGCAAAATAGAATACATTGTTGCATGTGTGGGCGCTTTTGCACAGCGATATTCCCTGTCCAATATGCAGGCATACGCATATCTGCGCCGTTTCACAGGTATAGATTTCCTTCTCGATTGCTATGCTGCCGAGCACACCCTTTCAATAGACGATGCGGTTTCCGACCTCCGAATCATATGCCGGCGGGAAGGAGGTAAGATATGATACGCCTCTATCATGGCTCTAATGTAACAATTGAGCAGATCGACCTTGCGCGCTGTAAGCGTGGCAGGGACTTCGGTCAGGGCTTCTATCTCAATGCCAATCCCGACCAAGCTATGGCTGTAAGGACTACTCGCTTCCTTGGCGAAGGAACTCCCACAATATCTTGCTTTGAGTTTGACGAAGATGATGCAGTAAGGAATGGTTTGAACATTAAGATCTTTTCCGGTTACTCCGAAGAATGGGCGAATTTTGTAGTTAAGAATCGAAAGAATAACTCCGATGTCCCGACTCATTCTTACGATATAGTTATCGGCCCTATTGCCGATGATACGGTTGGTGTTCAGATACGCCGTTTCACAATGGGGTATCTGTCGGCATCAGCATTGGTTGAAGAACTGAGATTCAGAGGCGATAATGCGATACAATACTTTTTGGGTACACCGAAAGCCATAGGCCTGTTAAAACGCATTGAATTATGACACAAGACATACAATTCCAAATCGAATGCCTGGCGGCTGAGCTCGCTGAAATGCTTATGGAAGAATATGGCTGGAGCATTCATCGCGCCCTTGATGAACTTTATTCATCAACTACTTTCGCGAAACTCAACGATCCTGAATGCGGCCTCTACTATCAGGGATCGGTATATATCTTCCAATTCCTGCAATCCGAAATAGAAACCGGCAAGATTGCATAAATCTGATGTTACGCTATATGAGATAGTATTGGAAATGCGTCTGTTAGCGGTTAACAAATTCGCTATTTACTCGCCGATACACTTACGTTGTTTATTCTTCGCGAGCGAAGCGGCAAGCCGTATCCTCGTAACCGGCGTCGCCGGTTACGAGTAACTCAATGCCCTGCGGGCATTCTTAGGAATTTTGAAATAGCTGTTTTATCATCACTCAATCACGGCCTGTACCTCCTTGAAGGCGTAGGTGTGGCGGAGGGCGGTGGACTCGTCGATGAGGGTGATGTGGCCGGTGGGGGCTACGTCGGATATGGCGGCGTTGAAGCGACGTCCAGTGGCAGAGTCGATATACGGGTGGTAGCCGTTGCGTCGCCACAAGTGTGCCAGATATTGCTCATGTAGCTGCTCCAGGCGTGAAGGGGTGTCGTAGAGGTCGGCAAGCGACAGAATCTCGCGTGCTATCAGGTCGGCCACGGTAGGGATGTGCTGCTCGATGCCTGTGAGCTGAAGGAGCGACACGGGATTGGGTGCGTCGCTCTCAAACCGGGGCTGATTGATATTCACGCCTATTCCGGCTATGCTTTTAATGATGCGTCGCCCGGCTATGGTGTTCTCTATAAGTATGCCTGCTATCTTGCGGTCGCCGGCATATATGTCGTTGGGCCACTTGACTGAAATTTCGTCTGACGGGCCGGCGAGGAGCGAGAGAATGTTGGCCACTCCCAACGCCACGATTTCCGACACGGCAAACTGTCCGGCGGCCGTGATGGCGCGCGGCTCTATGAGCATCGACATGGTGACATTCAACCCTGGCGCAGCTTCCCAAGAGTTGCCGCGCTGGCCGCGGCCGGCCGTCTGACTGTGGGTTATCACTACGGTGCCGTGGCGTGCGTCGGGCATCGAGGCCAGGGCGGTATTGGTCGACGCGGTAGTGTCGAGCCATACCATGCGCGGAGAGTCAGAAGCAAATCTGTCGGCTATCATCGTCGAGTACGTTGATGTAGACGTGGACTGTATCGTCGGGCAGAAATTCCTCGATATTTTCGGGCCACTCCATCAGGCAGGGTGCTCCGGAGTAGAAATAATCGTCGAGGCCGAGATCAAGCGCCTGTTCGGGCGAGTCGATACGGTAGAGGTCGAAGTGATATACGGGAGTGCCCGAGGGAGTGGGATATTCGTTGATTATGGCGAAAGTGGGTGAGGCTGTATCGTCGGGACGGGCGCCGAGTGCGGCGCTGACAGCGTTGATAAACGTGGTCTTTCCCGCACCCATCTGTCCGTGAAATGCGAATATGGTGCGACCTTGCATGGCGCTGACAAACTGCTGCGCCGCTTCGGGTAGATCGGAGGTAGAGCGAAGTGTGATAGTGGTCATTTCTTAGGCGTCAGTGATATGAATGGTATGAGCATTTCTTCCATCGAGATACCTCCGTGCTGGAAGGTGCCGTCGTAATACTGCACGTAGTAATTGTAGTTGTTGGGATAGGCGAAGAAGTCGCGGTTGAGGGCGAAGATGTAGCTCGACGATATGTTGGGCGAGGGGAGACCGAAGTGTTCGGGCTGCTTGATCTCGTAGACCTGCTTCGCGTTGTAGTTGAGGTTTTTGCCCACTTTGTAGCGCAGGGCGGTATTGGTGTTCTTGTCGCCGATCACTTTCACCGGGTTGTCCACGCGAATGGTGCCGTGGTCAGTGGTGAGCATGAGCCGGTAGCCTTTTTCGGCTATGCGGCGGAAGATTTCTATGGCGGGCGAGTGTCTGAACCACGACTCGGTGATGGAGCGGTAGGCGGCGTCGTTGGCCGCCAGTTCGCGTATCATCTTCGATTCGGTGCGGGCGTGTGACAGCATGTCGATGAAGTTGAGCACTATCACGTTGAGCTGATTGGTCTCCAGATTGGAAAACTCGCGGAGCAGTCGCTCGGCGCCGGCCGAGTCGTTGATCTTGTTGTAGGAGAACTTCACGCGGCGGCGGAAGCGCTCTATCTGAGTGGCTATCAGCGGCGATTCGTTGAGGTTCTTGCCCTCGGGCGAATCCTCGTCGACCCACAGGTCGGGAAACATCTTCTCGATATCGAGCGGCATCAGACCGGAGAATATGGCGTTGCGCGCATATTGAGTGGCCGTGGGCAGGATGGAGCAGTAGAGACTTTCGTCGATATTGAATATATCGGAGAGCAGCGGCTTGATGGTGAGCCACTGGTCGAGACGGAAATTGTCGATAAGCACGAAAAATACCTTTTCGCCTGCGTCGAGCGCGGGAAAGAGACGGGTGCGGAAGAGGTCGGGACTCATCTCGGGGCGATCGTTGTCGGCCGACAGGGAGTTGCGTGTCCAATGCTCGTAGTTGCGGCGAATGAATTTGCAGTATTCGCTGTTGGCTTCGTTGCGCTGCATCAGCAGCAGCTCGTCCATATTGGTTTCGGTGGCGGCAAGCTCAAGCTCCCAGTAGGTGAGCTTGCGGTAGAGCTGCATCCAGTCGGATATGGTGGAGGCCTGATTGATGAGCGAGGATATATTTGTAAACTCGCGGCGGTAGTTGTCCGATGCTTTTTGCGATACGAGAGCCTCGGAGTGTAGATTTTTCTTTATCGAGAGCAGTATCTGGTTGGGGTTGACCGGCTTGATGAGATAGTCGGCTATCTTGTTGCCCACGGCCTGATCCATAATGTTTTCCTCCTCGCTCTTGGTGATCATGATCACGGGAGTCTGCGGTGCTATCAGTTTGATGCGTTGTAGTGTCTCCAGACCGGTAAGTCCGGGCATGTTCTCGTCGAGTATTATCAGGTCGGGCATGATCGACTCGGTAAGTTCGAGCGCGTCGCGACCGTTGTTGACGGTCTCTACGTCATAACCCTTGCTGCGCAGGAAAAGTATGTGGGGCTTCAGGAGGTCTATTTCATCGTCGGCCCAGAGAATCTTCGGGTTCATTGCGGGGTATGATATTTTTTATTCATCTTCGTCGCCCTCGCTTCCTATCAGATAAGCGGGGAGCTCGGGTGTGGCGGGCGGTGCGGGAGTTGACGCCGATGGTGTAGCGGCGGGAGCTGTCGGAGTGGGAGTTGCCGGAGGAACGGGAGTGGCGGGCTCGGCTTTCTGTTCGGGCTGATCAGCAGGCGCAGAGGCCTTGACAGGTTCGTCAGTCTTGACAGGTTCGTCGACGTTGGCGGGCTCAGGCAGTGTCGTTTCCTCGGCTGCATCAGCGGGTTCTTCTATCTCGATTACGTCATCGTCGGGCAGGAGTTCGGCTTCGTTGATTTCCTGCTCGGTAGGATAGGAGGCTTCGATTTCGGGGTACATTTCCTGGGCCGACGGGTATTCGCCGGGCGGCAGCACTGACTCGTGGGTGGTGCGCACGGTCTCCTCGCCGATGAAATTGAAGTAGTCGTCAAACGAGCCTGCGCCTGAAAGCAGAAGCTCGAAATTTTCCTGACTGATAGGTACGGGGCGCACGTCGGCAGGAAGATCCATGCCCGACGGACCTTCAAAGAGCGAGCGATAATAGTTGAGTTCGCGCTCGTTTTCAAATCCCTTGATGACGAGCAGTCCGAGGCGTCCGAAGTTCATGAGCTCCAGATCGAAGTCGCGCACCATGAAGGTGTTGAAGTTGTGACGTGCCACTTCATAGAGCAGCGTGTTGGGCGAAATGGAGTCGGTGGGGAACAGGAGCACAAGCAGTTGAGGTGACTCGGGCGCGAGTTTAAATTCAAGATCGCCGGCATCGGCAGCGAGAGCCGTGGAGTCGTTGCTCAGGCGTATGTCCCAGAGCATCGAGCGGCGGTTGCCCGATGTGGTGCGCAGTTCGCGGCCTGAGCGCAGCCCTTTGAGCCACGCACCGGCGACAGGCGTGAGATCAGTGTCGGGGTAGCGTTCGAGCAGCGAGGTAATAGTAGCCGAGAAGTCGTCATGGCGACGCTCAGTCACGTAGGCCAGCGCATGCAGAAACATGAATTTCGGCATAAGCGGGCTCAGGGGAAACTCTTCGTTCATGCGCTCGTAGGCACGGTGCACGGCCGAATTGTTGTTGTCAAGATAGTCGGCATATGCCTGATCGTAAAGCTGCGCCTGAAGGATGTCCATGCGGCGTATGTTGTCGAAATAGTTAGGGTCGGCGAGCGCCACGGCATATTTCGATTCGGGAAACTCGTCGATGAGCAAGCGGCGATATTTCTCGGCCTGAGCGGTATCGCCTCGGCGCATGTTCATCAGATACAGGTTGTAGTACACCTCCAGACGATACACATTGTCGGGGTAGCGGCTCATCAGCCGGCCGAATTCACCCGAGGCGGCGTCAAAGTCTTCGAGTTTGTCCTTGAGTATGATACCCATGTTGTAGAGACCTTCCTGTATCACGTCGTTGGCCACGGCGCGTTCAGCGTCGGTCGACGGAATCTGTTTCTGATAGTATTCGGGATAGTGCGGATCGTTTTCCCTGCGGGCGCTCTCGGCTTTTTCATCCTCGGCGCGCTCGTCGGGTTCTTCGTCGGCCGACGTGCCTCCGTCTTCATCCTCGGGAAACTCGTCGAGCGAATATGATGTCTTGTCGCGTCGACGCCAGTTATCCTCAAGTTTGCGGCTGCCCCACCGTTTCTGAAACTCCGTGCGGCCGGCGTTGCGTGTGGCTGTGTTGTAGAAGTACCATGACTTGTCGGTGTTGAGCGTGAAGGTCGAAGGTGAGTTGTTGCCCTGAAGCGAATTGCCGTTGGAGGCTTGCTGAGCCATGTATTCCTCGCGTCGCGCTTCGTCTTCCATCTCTTTTTCTTTCTTCTTGAGGTCATCGATGATGCGGTTGATCACTTTGAGCTGCTCGTCGGGCGACATGGCCGACAGGCGCAGCAGTGAGTCGTTGAGCTCAACGTTTTGCGAATAGATAGCCAGCTCGTCGAGCACATCGCTTCGGCGGCGCAGGGTCTTGTAGTCGGGATAAGTCTCCGGGAGGAGAGGCACAGCTTCCGACAGGCAGGGCTGCGCCAGATCATAGCGTCCACGGTCATAATACAGATTACCGAGTTTCACCTGCGCCATGGCCTTGTCTATGCCGTTGCGCGTGGATTTGGCCGACGCCAGCTCATAGTTGGCTATGGCTTGCGCCGTGTCGCCGCGCGACAGATACAGATTGCCTATCGCATAATATATCTGATCGAGGTAATCCTTATTGCGGTCGTAGCGGATCATGCGCTTCAGAGCCTTGACCTCGGGAGCTATATCGGCACCCTGATACACTTCGCTCTGCTTTATGCGGGCATTGAACTTCGTGCGGTAGCCGGCTGAATTGCTCGAACCGGCTTTGGCGAATGCCTTGTAGGCCTCGCCGGGCTGACCGGTCTGCTCATAGAGCTGTCCGAGCAGGAAATACATGCGTGTCTTCTGGCTTCCCGAAGCGTAGCGTATGGCTTCGGTGAGATACGGTATGGCCTTTTCAGGGGCGCGCGAGCGTATGTAGTAGTCAGCAAAAGTGGTGTTGTAGAGGTCTTTGAGTTTCGACGAGGTGAGGTCGTCGGGCTTCACGCGATGGAGTATCGTCTCGGCCTCAAAGAGCCAGTCGAGCGCGCAGTAGCTGCGTGCCTGCCACAGCTGCGCCTCGGTCACAGTGGCGGGTAGCCACTTGAAGTGCTTGGTGACATAGTAGAAAGTCGATGCCGCGCCGAGAAAGTCGCCGTCGAGAAACTGACTGCGGCCCATCATGAGCCATGCGTTGTGAAGAAATGGATTATACTCATCGCGCTTCATCCATTCCTTATAGGCCGGATCGTTGCCCTTGCCGCTCTTGCGCGCAGGGCGCTTCTTGATGCTGCGCAGCTGAATGGCCTTCTGAGCCTTTTCGATCGAGCGCTTGAACGACCCGGAGGGCTGCGGAGCCTTCTCGTCGCCGCGAGCCTCGGCAGGATGGATGAAGAGAGTGCGCGAGTAGTCGTCCTCATAGTTCTTCTCCATATCCTTGAGGGTCTCCTTATAGTGCTCGTCGCCGTTATAGTAGATATTGTAGCGGGTGATGAACGCCTGGTAGCGGCGCGTGGCGGCGGTGTTCTTCTTGGGCGAACAGGAGGTGAGCGTGACCGCAGCCACGCTCAGCACTGTAAGAAGTATAGTCCAAAGCCTGAGTCTCATCATTATATACTAACGCTCAGGATAGGTGAAATATTGCCATTGAGTTACTTCGGGCTATCAATACTCGTAATCAAACAGTGATTTAGGAAAATCACGGGTGGTGATTGCCGCAGACCCTTGTTGAGTCGCTACAATCCGGCCTACTGTTTCATCTATGACGTTGAGCAGGCTGTTATGGTAGGCATTGAGAAGACTCAACCTGTCTTCCGAAGAAATTTCGGAGAGAAGCGGAATTCGCAGTTTCTTTATACTTTGGCTTTGCCATCGGGGCATGCCTCCATTCATTTTATTGGATATATTGCCGATTTGGCTTCTGACAAAATCGCTCATCAGTATTGCCGCCAATAACTCAAGGTCACCAATACTGCCCCCCGTAATATAGTAGATATTGTGGGCGGGATAAAATTTGCCTTTATCTACAAACAGTTTCCGATTGCCGCTGATGTCAGGCAGGAGTATTTTGGGCAGACTAATCAGTTCGGCTTTAACCTTGTCAATAAGTGAATACCAGCGCCTGCCTTTCTTGACGATGTGTCTATTCTCAAGTTGGAGCTTGAACTGTTCGAGATACCTTTTAGCTTTGGGATAGCAGTCAATATCGATAAGACTGCCGTCTGCTTTGTAGGGGTTTAGTAGATATGCTCCTTTCCAGTTAAATTTGTTATCGGTTAAGTCTCGGGAATTGACTATAGGTAGCAGCAGGTTATCCTCGACCATGGATATCAGATTGGAGTTGATGAATATCTTGTCAGCTCCGGTTGCCACTCCGATGCCAATAGTAAATCCCTGATTTTCGATTGTATATAGATTGTGCAGTTCTCCTACCGCGAAAAGTTGCTCCCATAGATCGCAATTTTCAGGGACTTTCTTTAACTCGCGGGATAATGGCATGCTGAGATCTTTAAGAGTGAAGATTTTCGCGGTCTTAGTGGGCTGATGATGGCATGGACCGGATATGACGGTGATAGCCGGATATGCCAGTACGGTCTCACTAAAAGCGTCGATGCCTTCAATGTCGATCAGATAATCAAGATTATAATCTCGGGATATTAAGGAACGCAATTTTCGGCCGTATTCATTTCGTATCCAGCGGTTGGAGCATATAAAACAATGGCGCCCCGCAGATGCCAAATGTCGGAGACAATGCTCGAAAAACAATACATATATGTCACACCGATAGTGGAATGTAGTAAACTTTGCTTTATAAGCATCTCTTATTTCCACCGGGATATTTTCATATCTTATATAGGGTGGATTCCCAACAATGAAGTCAAAATTGCAGCTCCACTCACTGAGCAGAAAGTCTTCACGCTTAAGATTGACGGAAGAAAAGTCAGGAATGGTGCGGCATATTCTATTTATAGCTTTGTCATATTTTTCGGAATCAATCTCGCACCCATACACATTCCCGGTAATGATCCGGGTGGCATTGAAATGATATTTTATCGACGACTGATAAATACGATTTATTATTTCCATAAGGAAGTCGCCACACCCGAAACTTGGTTCAAGAATCCGGTATTGTGACAGATCTTTGTCAGGTGTATACCCCATAAGGTCGAGCATGAAGTTAACCACTCGTGACGATGTGAAGACATCGCCATGAGAGCCACCATTGCTTCGCAGTCCGTATAGCTTACCCGTTAAATTCACCGGCACAACCGATTAGGTATCCATTGAGGGAATTAATGAAGCGACTGATTGAAAGCTGATCGGATATGTCTCTGTAAGAGGATTTATCACTTGAAGCGATAAGACAAGAGCACGTGTAAAGCCTCTCAGTCATCAATTTTTCGCATAGGATTCTGTACCGGTCGATATACGATGCATTGTCAAATTCAGGTAATACCTGATAATGATTGCAGTGATTTCTTACCGGAGCAGATGATTTGTCATCATCGCCTATCAGCATAATATACCCTAACCACGGAGTGCCATATGTCGGAAATTCGTTTTCACGAAAGGCCGTCCAGAAGTCAGTGGCTGTACCGATAGCTTCCTCAGCCCGATTATTGAAGTTATTTCCATATGATCCTACTTGTGATTTCAGCTCTATGGCCACCAGTAAGTTACCTGACGGGCTAATGATCAAGAAATCCCAATCTTTTGAAGACCTGAAATATCCCGGCAGGTAGTTGTTTCTGTCAAACATACATTCATCAGGGATACCGGCAGAGCGACCTATATGTCGTAACAGATCAATAAATCCATCCAATTGTTTTCCGGCAACAACAGCGCCGCGGTTGGACGTGTCGACACTGTACTTTAACTGTCTGTCCTTTGTCTCCCAGAAGAGAGTTATCGCGCGGGCCACATCAGGCATGAAATTATGCAATGGATTCATTGTAAAATCGAGGCTAAGGATTAAAGCTATTTCACGATAGTGCGCAGCGGGGTGGCGTGGGTGGCGGTGACGATGAAATATATGCCTGCGGGGAGGGTGATCTCCATGCCGTCGGTCAGTTCGGGGAGCGTGGCGAAGAGTCGGCCGGTGATGTCATAGATGCGCACGTCGGTATGTACGCCCGCGCAGGTGAATCGTATAACACCGCCGCCGGGTGTCTCTGCGGCAAGTGGCATGTCTTCGCCAACGGTGGTAAGTCCGGAGTGGGTCACGAACACGAGGTTGGATTCGGGTGAGCGGTAGCCGAGTCTCACGCTCTGCACCGAATACGTTTCCTGATCACTGTCGGCAAAGCCGGTCACGGTATAGAAGTTTTCCTCACATTCTATTTCCTCGGTCAGAGTGGCGCCGCCTACGTAGCGTGTGCGGCTCATCACGTAGTAGTCCACCACATCACCGTAGGGCACTTCCCACGAAGCCAGATAGCTGTCGGCTGTGACATCCTGGGGCGGGAGAGCCACTACGGGGCTGAGCGACGGGATGTCGGCTCCGCTTCCGCGGAGATATACGTAGATACCGGTACCGGTGAGATCGCCGTCATACACATTGAGAGTGGCTGTATGGTCGCCCGTCTCGGTGGGAGTATAGGTGATATTGAGATAAGTCCCTGCCGATGAGTTGGCCAGACGGTATGACACGGTGCGTGACTCGGGGGTGAACAGTTTGCGGTCAGTGCCGGCCACCACTACCGAGAGGTCTTTGGTGAGGTTCTGTCCGTGAAAGAGCAGTTTGGCTGTGGCGGATTTGCCCACGGCTACTTCGCCGAAGTCGAGGCTCATATCCTGCACGGGAGTTATGAGCACGGGCACATCGCCTGGCTGAGGAGTCTCGTCGACTTTGAAAGGCTCTGTCTTGCGGTTGCCCCATATATGATTAGCCAGCTCGGGGAAGTCGATGAAGGGGTTGCGGTTGTTCTGATACATGTAGACATGCTCGTTGCGCATCACCTCTTTCTCGCTCACCGGGTCTTTCTCGGCCCATTCGAGAAGTAGGTTCATGGCCCAGGGGGTGAGGGTGGGGTAGAGGTCGCTCTGCACCATGAAAGTGTATTTCCACGTGAGATTCTGATAGCACGTGGCCATGTAGAAATACGTGCGGGCAAAGTCGCCTTTATACTCGTCGGCCGGCTCGAACACCTTTGATGCACCGCCGCCCTGGCCGCTCACCGGACTACCCACTTTGACAAGTCCGTTGTCAAACGATGCATTGGCCACTACGCCGAGCGGATAGTTGCTCTTGGCCTGATTGGCTGCGGCTTCCGACGGATAGAGGTGATTGAGGTCGATGTAGGCGGGTATGTCGGTGTTTCCGCCCCACCAGCTTTTCGGGAAAGAGTGCTCGCGGTTGAGGCCGCGGAAACTCGGGGCGAAAAGTTCGATGTCGGAATACATATCCCACCATCGGCTTGACTCCGGATATACGTCGGTGACCTGAAAATACCTGGGCAGATCGCTGTATGACGAAATTTCAGTATGAGGACTGATGATTTCGTAGGCGGCGTTTTTCAGTTCGGCGCCGCACTTTCCGTTGAGTCGGTCATAATATCCTGCCGGTATCTGAGCCGAGAGGCTTGCCACGGCTGCGATGATGATGGCAAGCAGTGATGTGGAGCGATGTGTTGACATGGTGAGAAGAAATTATTTTTCAGTGTTTTGTTACGTCGACTACCTGGGTGGGAGGCAGAGTGGAGTTGCGCTTATCAACGGCTGTGATCACCTCATGAGCAAGGTGTATGTAGCTTTGCGCGGCCAAAGAGTCGCCGAGAGCTATGGGTGTTCCGTTGTCACCGCTGTCGGCCACCGATGCCACGAGAGGCAGCTGAGCCAGGAGCGGCAGGTGAAGGTGCTCGGCAAGACGCACGCCTCCTTCGTGTCCGAATATATAATACCGTTCGTCGGGATGCTCGGCGGGGGTGAACCAAGCCATATTTTCTACGATGCCCAACACCGGCACGTCGATCTTGTCTTCAAGAAACATCGCTATGCCCTTGCGTGCATCGGCCAGTGCCACTTCCTGCGGGGTGGTGACTATGACCACGCCTGTGAGGGCGAGTGTCTGCACAAGTGTCAGATGAATATCGCTTGTGCCGGGGGGCATATCGATTACGAAGTAGTCGAGTTCGCCCCAGTCAGCGTCGGTGATGAGCTGCTTGAGTGCGTTGGAAGCCATGGAGCCGCGCCATAATACAGCTTTCTCTTTATCCACCACGAAACCTATCGACAGCACCTTCACGCCATATTTCTCAATAGGAAGTATCAGCGTGCGGCCGTTGACCTCGTGGATATAAAGCTGCTCGTCCTCGATGCCGAACATCTTGGGCGCCGACGGACCGAATATGTCGGCGTCGAGCAGGCCTACCTTGTAGCCTTCGCGGGCGAGTGCCACGGCGAGGTTGGAGGCAACGGTCGACTTTCCGACACCGCCTTTGCCTGAGGCCACTCCTATGATATTTTTGACTCCGGGGAGCACCGGCGGATTTTCGGGCAGGGGAGCTATCTCGGTCACCACATTGACTGTAACCTCGATCTCTTTGCCTACATGGAGATGAATGGCGGCTTCGCAGGCCTTGACCAGTGACTTGATGAAGGGATTGGTGGGCTTGTCAAACCGTAGTGAAAACGATACGGTGTTGCCGTCGATGCGTATGTCATCTTCCACCATGCCGTTTTCCACAATATTCTTGCCCGTGCCGGGGTAGCGCACGGTAGCGAGAGCGTCGAGAATCTGTCGGGGATACATTTTAGAATTTAGAATTTAAAAATTTTTTTAGCCAATGATTTATCAATTCAGTCAAAACCCTTGCAACTCTCCGCGGCCGAAGCTGCGGTAAGTGTCGGGCTCTATCTCTACTTCAGGCTCCACGAGCGCCGGAGCGGCCGGAAGCGGGAAACGGATATACTTGATCGATAGTCCGCGGTCAAGCCATTGCTGTTCGTAGAAAGTGCGTATATCGGGCACCTGCGAGGCTACCTCAGAGGCATATAAGTCGTCGGTTATGGCCTGCGGCTCTATGCCGTTGGCCGAGAGCATCTCGCGGGTGTATGTGTAGAGAAACGGACTGTCTGTCTTAAGGTGCAT
The DNA here is from genome assembly GCA_014802325.1 of Bacteroides sp. Classification (GTDB taxonomy): domain Bacteria; phylum Bacteroidota; class Bacteroidia; order Bacteroidales; family Muribaculaceae; genus Duncaniella. The sequence goes on along the minus strand of JAAVCK010000012.1, from coordinate 20,890 downwards.
CAACCCATCGGCCACCAGTACTTTGCGGTAGAGTTCGAGCTGGCGTGTGCCGGTGAGACGTTTGTTGATCTTGCGCATCTGCGGGTCGGGAAACGTGATCCAGATTTCCGACACTTCGCCCGGGGCGAAAAAGTAGTCGAGAAGTTCGATCGACGTGCGCAGAAAAGCTACGTTTTTCAGCCCTAAGTCGCGCACCTGAGTGGCACCGGTCCACATACGTGCGCCCTTGATGTCGATACCTATATAGTTTTTTGAAGGATCGCTCTGAGCCATGCCTACCGCATACTCGCCCTTGCCGCAGCCCAATTCCAGTACTATAGGGGCGTCGCGGTGAAAGAAGTCGCTGTTCCAGCGGCCTCGGAGCGGACAGCCGCCCTGCTCGCGGAGCACTCTGAACGGATACTGGAGCACACAGTCAAGTGTCTCCATTTCGGCAAATTTTCTGAGCTTGTTTTTTCCCATGGCGGTGTTGAAACGATGATTTTTTTATTTGGCGATCTTGAATGTTATGGTTGAGGCTCCTGATGAAGCGGCCACCGATACGTTGACCAGAAGCACCTGCGGAGCTATCCGGTCGAGTGGCAGACTAAGCTCGCAGGCTGAGGCCTGAGGTGTGGCCGCGACGAGGAGATGTCCGGCCATGTCGTAGACGGCGGCTGACACTACGGGTACTGACGACGTGATTTCGAGTGTGGTGCCGGCTATGGCCAGTCGCACGTCGGGAGTGCCGACGCCGTCGGCTGTCACGTCCTGCCTCATGCCTGATGTCACTATGGCAAACTCGCTCCACTGGTCGGCGGCGAGAAATGAGTTTTCCATCGAGGGGTCGACGTAGAGCGTCACCTTCGATTGATCTATGCCACGCCACACGTCTGCGCCGGTCTCGGGTACTTCGCGCGGACGGCGGGCATCGATGCTCTCCAGCGCGGTCATTCCTGTCATGGCATAGTCATCGAGCGCAGTCAGGCCGGCAGGAATCCTTACATTGGTCAGTGACTCCATACCTGCCATAGCATATCGGCCCACGGTGGTGACGCCATCGGATAGCAGTCCTTCTGATGAGTCGATCTTGCTCGTACCCTTGAGCGAAAAGTCGCCGAGCGTGGTCACTGAGGATGGGATGGTGAGTGAGGTCAGAGCATTATCGTCGAAAAACGCGCCTTCGCCCACATCGGTCAAGCCTTCGGGCAGATTGACTGAGGCAAGTGCAGTGCAGTGGGCGAAGGCATAGTCGCCTATGCTCTTTAGATTGCGGCACGAGCCGAGAGCTGCCGTGAGTCCTGAGCCGTAGAATGCTCCGGTGCCCAGATGGGTGAGCGACGGGCCGAACGGATATGACTTAAGCGACGTGCATCCGGCAAAAGCAAAGTCGCCTATCGTGGTCGGAGAGCCTTCGACGGTGGTGAGAGCCGTGCATCCGCGAAATGCGTAGGCCGCCACGGCGTCAGTGCCGATGGATACACGCGCGAGCGAGGTGGCGCCGTCACACAGATGAGTGCCGGTTTCGGTCACGGTGGCAGGGATGGTGAGTTGAGTCAGTTTACGGCAGTCGGCCAGCGCTCCGTTGCCTATCCGCTTTACCGATGCGGGTATTGACAGAGTGGTGATCGACGTGGACATGAGTGCGCCGTCGGCTATTTCGGTAAGCCCCGCAGGGAGCACAATGGTAGAGAATCCGGCGCCTGCCAGTATGTAGGGCGGAAGCTGGTCGGCTTTATAGTCGGAGTGGTTGGTGGCCAGGCGGCTGTTACGATGCTCCTCGATGCGGGCTTTCGACAGGTCGAGGGTAGTGAGCGCGGGGAGCGACGCTATGAAATGCAGATCGGCGGCGTTGACCGGTCCGGTTATGGCCAGAGACGTCACTGATGCGGCGCCGGAGCCGAGAGCGGCTTCGACCGATCCGGCAGCCGAGGTGGTAATATCGGTGGCCTGTGCGGTGGCCCCGAGGGTTATGAGTAATATTGCGAGGAAGAGATGTTTCATGAGGTCAGAGATAATAAAAATTTAGCGCATCGACTGCATGTCGACGAGGTGGCGGTAATATCCGTCGAGAGCTATGAGTTCGTCGTGTGTACCGCGCTCCACTATGCGTCCTTCGTGGAGCACACATATCAGCGAGGCATTGCGGATAGTCGACAGGCGGTGGGCTATCACCAGAGTGGTGCGGTCTTTCATCAGACGCTCCAGAGCCTCCTGCACGAGCTTTTCGCTCTCGCTGTCGAGGGCCGAGGTGGCCTCGTCGAGTATGAGGATGGGCGGATTTTTAAGGATTGCCCTGGCTATGGACAGACGCTGGCGCTGACCGCCCGAGAGCTTGCAGCCCCGGTCGCCGATGTTGGTGTCGTAGCCGTGTTCGCTTGCCATGATAAAGTCGTGGGCATTGGCTATCTTGGCAGCGGCTTCCACCTGCTCGCGGGTGGCGTTTTTGACGCCGAAGGTGATATTGTTGTAGAATGTATCGTTGAAAAGTATTGCCTCCTGATTCACATTGCCCATCAGTTCTCGAAGGTCATGTACGGCCAGTGAGCGTATGTCGTGGCCGTCGACGGTTATCGAGCCGTGGTCTATATCATAGAATCGCGGCAGCAGGTCGGCAAGTGTCGACTTACCCGAACCGCTCTGTCCTACGAGAGCCACGGTCTGTCCGGGTTCGATCACGAGATCCACGTCGTTGACCACCGGAGTCTCGGGGTCGTAGCCGAATGTCACGCCACGATATTCGATGCGTCCGTTGAACGAGTCGATTTTCTCAGGCGCAGCCGGATCTTTGATGGGATTTTCGGCTGAGAGAATCTTGTCGACACGCTGCATCGAGGCAAGACCTTTCTGAATGGCATAGACGGCTTTCGACAGTTCCTTGGCGGGATTGATGATAGAGTAGAAGATCACGAGGTAGTAGATAAACGAGGCGGCATTGATGCTCGACGTGCCGGAGAGTATTAGCGTGCCGCCAAACCACAGCACTATCGCTATGGTGAGTGTGCCGAGAAATTCGCTCATCGGGTGAGCGAGTGACTGGCGGCGGGCTATGTTGTTGGACAGGTCATAGAATACCTGATTGCCGTCCTCGAAGCGGATGCGCACCTTATCCTCGGCGTTGAAAGCCTTGATGATACGCAGTCCACCGAGTGTCTCCTCGATATAGCTCATCAGTACACCCCACTGATTCTGAGCTTCGAGTGACTTGCGCTTGAGCCGCTTGCCCACGCGCCCCATCACCAGACCGGCTATAGGGAGAAGTATGAGCACAAACACCGTGAGCTGCCAGGATATGAATATCATCATGGCCAGACACACGATTATCATGACGGGATTCTTGAACAGCATGTCGAGCGACGCCATGATGGAGTTTTCGATTTCGGCCACGTCGCCACTCATGCGCGACAGCACGTCACCGCGACGTTCGGAAGTGAAAAATGCCAGCGGAAGCGAGAGTATCTTGTCGTAGAGCTGATTGCGAATGTCGCGCACGATACCCGAGCGCATCGGTATCACGAAGTAGGAGCTGAGGTAGGTGGTGCCGGTCTTGAGAGCAGTCATCACCACCAGCAGGGCGGCAAGGGCGGCAAGGGTCATCGAAGGCCCCCAGGCTGCTATGCACTCCTGTGTGTAGTAGTAGAAGTTGTTCATCAGCACTTCCTTGAGCCCTGCGCTGCCCACGGGCATGTAGCCGTAGACGTCTTCCTTAACCTTGAAAAGCATTTCGAGGATGGGGATTATCACCGCAAACGAAAACAAGGTGAGAAATGCCGCAAGGGTGTTGAAGAAGATATTGAGCGCGAGGTACTTCTTGTAAGGAGGTACGAATCGCATGATGATACTCTTAAGGTCGTTCATAGGGGAGTGTTATGGTATACATGAAAAGCCCGCGCGAATCGTGGTCGTGCAGGCTATATGCTGTGTCATGGCGTCGGTAAGGGGTGACTGCGGCCTCGCTGAGCGGGCACGACCCCCTTGCTTCATGAGAGGCTTAGTGTGTAGGGTGGCGGAGCGATTATTCTCCGGCTTCGGCAGGTGCGGGAGCGGGAGCGGGCGCGGGTGCTGCTGCGGGAGCGGGCACGTCGAAGTCACCGCCTACGGTCTGCTCGGTGGCTACGGGAGCTACCTTAGAGGTGTTGGCAGAGATAGCGCGGGGCATGGCGAAAGTAGAGAGGATGGCCAGAAGGCAGATGAGGCCGGCAAGCGACCAGGTCAGCTTCTCGATGAAGTTGGTGGTGCGGCGCACGCCCATGATCTGGTTGGATCCGGCGAAGGTCGACGACAGACCGCCTCCCTTTGATTTCTGTACGAGTACCACCGCGATCAGAAGCACGGCGCAGATGAGGGTGAGGATGATCAGAAGATAATAGAGCATGATTATTCTTGCTTTAGGTGATTTTTTTAATTGGTTGCGTTATCGGTTGACTGGCTGTTGAGCATTAATTTTCTCAAAAAGCGCAATTGGTCTGCAAAGTAAATACTTTTTTTTGGATTATTCAAGTAAAGATGCAGGATAATTTCATAAGCCTTGTTATAGCGCCCCTGTTTTATGTAAATTTTTGCTAAACTTTCGCTGAGCGATGACGCCGGAGCGGGCGCCGGAGCAGGGGTCTGACGCTTGGCGGGCGCAGGTGCGGGCGTGGCGGGTTCGTCGGCCGCGGGTGTGGCGAAGGCTTTGACAAAGGCGTCGATCGACGACGATTCGTCGGCCGCGTCGGGCGCTTCGTCATCGTCCACGGCGAGCACGGCGCCGTAGTCAGGCACCGGATTGAATATCATCTGCTCCAGCAGTCGGTCTTCCTCGGGCGAGGAGTGGCCGTAGGTTTCAAGGAAGGTGGATATGGCGTCGTCGGTGCCGGTGGCTGTGGCTGCCGGGGTGGCCGGATAGAAGTCGGCCATCAACCGGCCGCGGTCGCTGGTAAGCGCCGCACGTGAACTCAGATCGGTGCAGTTGAGGGCTATGAGAGTGCGCAGGTGCTCGCGTGTGTCAGGTGTCAGTTCGGCATCGGGGCGGCGCAGCAGTTCTATGGCGGGAGCGGGCCACCACTCATATTCGCGCGTAAGTTCCAGCAGTTCACCTGTGGTGAGCCGTGGCTCGTCGGGATGGGCGGCGGCGCGTGCGTAGCGGTTCAGAAGTTCCTCGCTCATATGGATGATTACCAGTCGCCTAATGTGGCGTTGAATATAAGTTCTACAAGTTCTTTCGATATCTGCTGGCAGAGTTCGTCCTGCACGTCCGAGAGCATCTGCGAGGCGTCAAAGTCGCGGTAGGCGCTGAAAGTCTGGTCGATATCCTTGCCTTCGGCACGGGTGTCGGTATATTTCACTCTCACCTGTATGGTCAGGCGCGTCTGCGAAGCGTAGGCATCTTCGGTGACGGCCTGCGGCGACAGGCTGTAGCCCGTGATTTCGCCCTCCAGTTCGAGGTCGGCGGGTGTGTTGCCTTCGAGCACGCTCAGACGGGTGTTGCGCGCTATATAGTCAAGCAGCTCATTTTCAAATGTCTGCTGAAGCGGCGGATATACGAGTGCTGCTCTGATGGGAAAGTTGCCAACCGAAACGGTCTTATAAATGTTATAGTCTATAGCCGAGCCGTTGAGCTTATAGCTTATACGGCACGAGGTGGTAAGTCCGCAGCCCACGGCTGCGGCTATGATCATCAGTGTCAACAGGCGGATTAGTTTCATAGCTCACAAAATTACAAATTTTTTTTCTAAATTTGCACATACATAATCATCAACTCTAAAAACTGTTATTATCATGCTGACACCTAAAATTCAAGACGCACTCAACGCTCAGATCAATGCCGAACTCTGGAGCGCTTATCTCTATCTCTCAATGGGCATGCACTTTGAGGCCGAGGGTCTCCCCGGCGTGGCCAACTGGTTTAAAATCCAGTTTAAGGAAGAGCAGGATCATGCCATGATCTTCATGAACTACGTCAACCAGCGCGGCGGCGCCGTAGAGCTCAAGGCTATCGACGGTGTGCCCGTGAAGTGGGAAAGCCCCATCGACGCTTTCAAGGCCACTCTCGAACACGAGCAGAAAGTGACCGCAATGATCAATGATCTCTATCTGCTGGCCGAAGCCGAGAAAGACTATGCTACCCGCGACCGCCTCAACTGGTTTGTTTCCGAGCAGGTAGAAGAGGAAAATACCGCCCGCGAGCTTATCGACAAGCTCCGCATGATAGGCGACAACGGTATGGGTCTCTATATGTTCAACACCGAACTCGCCGCCCGCACCTACACCGCCGCTGCTCCGCTCAGCGAGGAGTAATCCGCGCTGTGACCGCGCACGCCGGCCTCTGACCTACGGTTGGGACTATCGGGAGAGCAGCATCTCCCCGGCAGTCTCAACCGCTTTATTTCGCCACTCGCTTATCTATGTGTTTTTGAATAATTAACACTTGTGGGTATTGATTCGGCACGCTTTATGCCGTAACTTTGCGTCAGAAAATCAAATAATACTATTATGGAAAAGAAAAAGACTACCGCCAAGCGCGCCACATCAGCCGCCGACAAGGAGCAGGATATGGCCAAGGTGAAGCTCAACGCTCTCCAGCAGGCTCTCGGCCAGATTGAAAAATCATTCGGCCGCGGCGCCATCATGAAACTTGGCGATGAAAATGTAGAAAACGTAGAGGTGATACCCACCGGCTCTATAGGACTCAACTTCGCCCTCGGCGTAGGCGGCTACCCCCGTGGCCGCATCATCGAGATCTTCGGCCCTGAATCGTCGGGTAAGACCACCCTCGCCATCCACGCCATAGCCGAAGCGCAGAAGGCCGGAGGCATCGCGGCCATCATTGACGCCGAGCATGCTTTTGACCGCTTCTATGCCGAGCAGCTTGGCGTAGACGTCAATAATCTTCTCATGGCTCAGCCCGACAACGGCGAGCAGGCCCTTGAAATAGCCGAGCAGCTCATCCGCTCGTCGGCCATCGACATACTCGTGGTCGACTCCGTGGCCGCTCTGACACCTAAGAGCGAGATCGACGGCGATATGGGCGAGCGCAACGTAGGTCTGCAGGCCCGACTCATGTCGCAGGCCATGCGCAAACTCACCGGCGCCATTGCCCGCACCGGCACCACCTGCATCTTCATCAATCAGCTCCGCGAGAAGATTGGCGTGACATTCGGCAACCCTGAGACCACCACCGGCGGAAACGCTCTGAAATTCTACGCTTCGGTGCGTATCGACATCCGCCCCTCCACTTCTATCAAGGACGGCGACGAGGTGCTCGGCAAGCTCACCAAAGTGAAAGTGGTGAAAAACAAAGTGGCGCCTCCATTCAAGCGCGCCGAGTTTGACATCATGTTTGGCGAAGGCATATCGCGCGCAGGTGAGATTATCGACCTCGGCGTCGACACAGGTATCATCACCAAGTCAGGCTCATGGTTCAGCTACAACGGCACCAAGATAGCTCAGGGCCGCGACTCGGCCAAGCGCACCATTCAGGACAACCCCGAACTCGCTGCCGAACTCGAAGAAAAGATCATGGTAGCCCTCCGCGAGAAAGCCAAGGAGCGTTCTACCGGTAAGAAAACTGCCACATCGCGTAAATCTGCTCCCGTAGAAGAGCCCGAAATCGACGACGATATGCTGGGCGACGACTTCGACGCCGATCTCCCCGACGACTTCTCCATCGAAGAAGACATCTGATTGCACCCCATCACTCCCATATGCAGCCGGCGCTATACCCTCAGTATAGCGCCGGGCTCATTATATTAAGCGGCCACACCGATGGGACTCGACCGCTAAATCAAAATACTCCGCCCCGGTAGAGACAGGTGGCGTGTATGAGCGCTCAGAAAAACATTTTTAACGTCACCGATCCGCTGCACGGCATGAAATTGCGGGTGAAAAGCAGATCATTTTGCTTCTTATTGGCTCTGAACATACTGAAATCGGCCAAAATATCAACCTCGAATACCGTATCGATGATCAGCGCTGCGCCTACACACCAGTCGAGATTGTTTTTACGCCATAGCTGTGAAGAACTTAAGTCGACACCCGCAGGCAGATGAGCCGTAGACGTGTAGAAATAATAGTTATATTCAAGTCCTGCCAGAGGAGCTATCCCGAAATCTTTTGAGAGATCAAACTTATATCCCGCAGTGACCGGAATACCTATGCGCCAGCTGTCGGTGACTATACTGCGGTTTCCGTCGGTAGCCGCGTCGATGGCGCGGTGAGTATATCCGGCTTTCACACCCGTATTGATCAGCCAGCCTTTGGGAAACATCACCCGCATAGCTCCGCCCACTGTAAATCCCGGATATATACCCGGCGAAGTGTGGGTCGATGTCCAGCTCGCACCGTAGTCCATATCAAACGAGGCTGAAACACCCCACTGCAACCGCGGATCTAGCTCCGCAGATTCCTGTGCATTCATTGCCACTGCGGCCATCACAAGGATAAAGGTTAGAAGACTTCTCATAAATGAATTTTTTTGAAAGTTAGAGTAATACATATTGTAAACGGCACTTATAACCTAAAAATTGTATCGACCTGAGTTTGGATTGATTACGTAGTGATGGATGAACTTAAGGGTGCATCCATCACTATCTACTGGGTGAATAAGTAGGAGAACCGTAATGGCCAATATAAAGAGGTGTTTTATAATTTTGAACCCGACGCAGTTCTTTGCCAATATGAAACGCTGTAAGCAGCCGTTGAAAGGGATGAGTATACAAATTCCTTATCTAAATCAGTAATTCTTCTATCTGCTTCTATAAGTTCTATATAGCGATTAATTAAATAGTTAATATCTTCCATATCCTCAGGGTATTCTTCTAATGCCTGAATGAAAAGTTTAATAACACGAGTGGCTTTAGATTTGTTTTGTATATAATATTCCAATGAATACAGATTGCTATCAGACATGAATTTGTCAAATTCAGTGGTCACATTAGTGGAATGTAGAACTGAAATTTCCTCTGTACTTAATGCATCATCTAATCTGTACTCAAGATGTGTGTCTTCTACTAAAAGTCGAAGGGATACATTGTGGTAAATACCTGCTTTATAACAATTTTCATATTTTGATGGTATGTTGAGTTTTATTTGAGGGCAACATTTTCTCTCGTTTTCAACCAATTCGCTATTCAATTTAGCATTGATATAGGCCAATTCAACTTTTTCCTGATTATAAGGATATATCTTTCCGGATTGTGGAGTTTCTATAAAATCACTTTGATTCCAAGCAGCAGCTGAGGCACTTACGCTCACAATTCCTCCTATAATAGGAGCTAATGGTGCAAATATTGAAGTTCCCATTCCGAAGCCTGCGCCATAACCAATAATATCAGCTGCTGCAACATTACATACTTTTTTAAACCAGGTCTTGAATTTACTAAAAATTCCTCGGCTTTCAATATTGTTTATTTGGGCTTCAAATATTAAACTATCATTTAATGCCTTAATATTTTTAATAAGAGGATCATCATCTATATACTCAACAGATGTTTCGTTACTTACGGCGGGGATTAAATCTTTGTCATCAGAACATGACGAAATACAAATGAATGAAGTAAATAAAGTGATAATGATAATTAACTTTTTCATAAATAGTTATTTAAGATTAATAGTATAAATTATGTTGAGAGATATCATTATTATCGATTATTAAAGTTCGAGATATCCGCTGGCAGTCCAATTATCGGTGATGATTTCGATTCGATACAGGCCGGTCGGCGAGGGGAGGGAGAATGAAGTGTTGATCTCGGTGTCGTAGTCAACAAGAGTTTCATTAAGGTAGAGGTATACATCGCCGTCGGCTTTGCCGCTGTATGTGACTGTGATGATCTGCGCTTCTGCATCATAATATACATTAAGATCTATTCGGGCTGGTGCGCGATGGGTTGGAACGGATTGATTTGAATTTTTATAATCTAATCCTACCTTTTCAGTAGATGGGCTCGTCTTTGTTTCATCTGCAAATGACTGAATTGCCACAGCCATAATCATGAGAAAGATTGTTAGTAGTTTTTTCATAATCGTTTAGTTTTTAAAAGTGATTTATGATGCAAAATTATGGCACAAAACTTTCATGTGACAAATCAAAAGTTTCATATTTTGAGATTCTCAAATTTTACAAAGCGCTTATTTACAGCGTTATAATTATTGTTGTGAATTTTATTTCTGCGCATTGTTGTAAAAAGTTTCATGTCTGCGGTTTTTCGTAGAGGTCATGCAGAAGAGTGCGCAGATTGTAGCTGCCTGGCGGCTGATTGAGCTTTTGCCGTATGGACCAACTGAGATTATAGTGACTGCGATAGCCGGTGATGATGCCGAATTCTTTCCCCGACAGACCGCATATTATGGCGGCCATGTAGCGTAGTTCGCGTAAGGTGAACAGTCCCGTATCGGCTTGCACGCAAATATAGGGGTGACATCTTACTATTGAGTCGAGCAAGTTGTCCCAGGGTATTGACGATAAGTCAAATTCGGGGTCAGGGGAGAGTGAGACTAAAGATTCGTTGAGCAGACGGCGATGCTCGGCGCGCAGCTCTTCGGAGCCGGAAGAGGCAGCGGTCATGCCATAGAGCATTTTTGAAAGCACTATCAGAGCGATAGCTCTGTCGGAGTAGGATGAGATGTTTTTAGGCGGCATTTTTTATTTTCAAAATTACACCGCGATAGTTTCATCGTCAAATATAAAGTTTCATATTTCGGGTGCTGAAGTGGGTGGTAATAATCATAGTAATAGTAAGTTAGCTATGGATGGTTTTTTAGATTTCCGCGCGTTGGTGGCGGGAGTTTCATAACGCGCCGCTCTGCGGAGGAAAAGCCGTGCGCCCACGGGTGCGAGTCAAAAAAAGCTACGGAGTGGCATATGTCATCCCCCACCGTGGCCTGTAGTAGCGCCCGGCAGAGCAAAAAGGTAATTTCGTAGTGGCTAACCGCCTAAAATTGAGGGCTGGAAGCCCGTCGTTGTACATAACCGCGGGTGAAGCCCGCGGACAGTCGCTCCTGCGCACATGAGCTGCGGAGCTGCGATGTTGTAAGGGTAGCTCAAACGACATCGCAGCTCCGCAGCTCATGATGAGGTATGCATTCGTTTTGCTCTCCACGGGCTTGCACCCGTGGTTATCCACAACCTCGTGCCTCCGGCACTCCCCCGCGTCGTCGCGCACCACCCACCGCCATAGTCGTACATCATCATCCACCCTCGTCGCGCACCATCTGCCGCCGGACGCTCACTGGGGAGCGTCCCTATCGGTCAAGATAGATCGGTGTATCATGGACCGGGGGGCACGGGCTATATGACGCGGTTTTTCAGTAGTTTGCGCACATAGATACCGATATTGGTCTCGTGGCGGTCAATGCCGAGCTTGCGGCGGATGGCGCTGCTGATATTCACGTGGCTTCGTTTTTTGATATAGTTGCCCACTTCCTTTCCGCGCAGACCTATGGCGTAAAGACACACGTAGTTGATTTCGTCGGTAGTGAGGCCGTGGTCCTCGAAATAGCGGATGAATCGCGGATGAGAAGCCTGAAATGCCAGACGGTTGGTGTTCATAAACGCTTCAGTGTCGTCGGTGAGCTCTTTCACCCAAGTATCATATGGCCTTTCGTATTGATCATTGTCGGTGATATAACCGGCCAGCAGGGCGTTGAGCATTTCTATGCGTTCCTGAATGGCATGCTCCACCTCGGGCGGCAGTTCATCGTGGGAACAGATTAAATTTTTCAGGCTCTCGCTTTCGTTTTCGAGCATTTCTACCCGGTGGGCGAGGTTCTCGGCGCGAAGCGATATGTTGGCGTTTTCGGTCTTTAATTTCTCATTCTCAAGCTCGGCGGTGCGAGCGCGCTGGTGGGCGAGGTCTTTGCGTATGCGGCTGCTGCGCACGAGCAGTAAAAGGATGATTATACTTGCTCCGAGTATAAGCAGTCCTCCTATGCACAGCCATATTATTTTCATTTTATGCTGAGCGTCGATCTGCGCTTGAAGCTCTATGCGGTGTTTTTCTTCGATTGACTGTGACTTTTGCTCAAACCGAAGAACGTAGATCGAATCAAGAGCATGACTGAAATCCCAATAGGCTTTAAAGGCATTCTCAAAATCCTTTAGATCTTTGTATACGTATACATATATTGACTGGTAGCGTAGGGTATCCGTTATCAATCCGCGTGTATCCGCCAGTTCAAGCAACTCTTTGGCTCGATTAAGATTGCCTGATTTGTAGTTGGCATATGCAAGACTGAGTATTCCATCATTGTCATAGTTGCAGATATCGCCCTGAGTATTGATAAGCGAATCGAGGTCACTTGTCGTCCCAAACTTAACGGCGCCTATGAGATTAAGACCTCTTAAGCGGTACATTTGGTCAGGGGTCATATCTGTGAAAGATTCTACAACTTTTTGCAGGCTGTCAGCTTTAACTTTGTCTCTAATGATATAGGCAAAATTTAACGCACTTAACGTACAATCAATCTCGTAGTCATGATATCCGAGTTTATTATATATCTGTGCGGCTTTTAGCTGGCTGTCGATAAATCCTTCATGATCAAAATAGTCATTATAAATGTGCGACTGTCCTTCATAAGCCCTTGCAATCACCATAGAGTCGTGGCATTGTGGTGCGAGCTGGATGGCCCTTACAAAAGAGTTGAGAGCCGAGTCGCGGTCACCTCGGTTCTGGTATATTCTGCCCTGATAGTAATATGTGCGAAGTTTTTCGTCGGGAGAGCCGTGGCGTGGATAGAAGACGAGTGCCGGTTGTAGCACGTCGAATGTAGTGGTGTCGATGTAGTTTTTATCGAGCGCCATCGACCTCAGCAATGCATATCGGGCTTTGAGAGCAGGGCTTGTGAGCGATTGGCAGTTTATCCGGTCAAGCAAAGTAAGAGCCGAATCGGGAGCCGACTCGATGAGCGCGTCGGCGCGGTCAAGAGCGTCGTAGCTGCGGGGCGATGAGCATGATACTGCGAATATCAGAAGCCACAGGAGAGAGCAGATGTGTTTCATATAGGCTGGCATGACAGTGTAGACTTGCGGCCCGATGGCCGATTGCAGCGCGAAGTTACGCAAAATTTCCCTACGTGTCAATAATAATCTCCCGAATCGGTGATGACTCACACCGATCCGGGAGACTTAGACCCCGTTCCCCAATATTAGTTAACGCTGGGGAACGGGGTCTTACCTTACCATTCTTATCTTTTATCGCATGAGTGCCTTGAGCGAGGTGATGCCTCGGGGGGTCGACAGCGTCACTATCGCTACTCCTGAGTGGCCACGGAGGTCGAGCGACGCCGTAGAGCCTGAGAAGGTGACAGCTGCAAGTATCCGGCCGTTGACGTCGCAAGCCATAGCCGTGGAAGTATCGGCGGCGTCGAGACCTTCCACCGTCACTACTATCAGGCCGCAGCGAGCGGCGGTGAGCGTGGCTCTGAGGTCGGCGGCGTGTCCGGCGGCCTGAATCTCACCTATGCCTGAGGGAGAGCCGGTCTCGAAGCATCCGAGGTCGGGGGCGGCACCGTAGTATACTATACCGGTGGAGTGTACGCTCTCGCCGGGATAGGGAGCCACGGGTGTGCCGGCGTCGATGAGGCGGTCGTTGTCAGGACGTATCTTCATGAAGTCGAGGTCGGGGAGATTACCGTCGGCGTCGCGCTCACCGTCGGTGCCGGCCGTGGAGATCGACACGAAGTCGCCGGGCAGCGCGTTGAAGTCACATGTGATCTGAGTGCCTGAGATGGAGTAGGGCGCATAGTCGCTCTTGTTGCGGTCGGCTATGCCGTCGCTTATGGCCAGACAGTTGGTGAAGCGTACTTCATGGCCCGAGGCTACGGGCTCGTCGATGCGGTAGGTGTAGTGGCTCTTGTTTTCGGTATATTTGGCCGAGTAGCCGGTGCAGTTGTTGAGTATCATGTGGCCGGTGTTGTGGTTCTGGTCAAATCCCTTCTGAAGATTCTCGAATGCCAGGCAGCGGTTCATGATAATATTGTTGCGGCCCTGATCTGATCCCATCTTGAAGCCGTTGCCGTTGCCCGAGCAGGGCTGTCCGTTTTCGAGGTAGCCGTTCTCAAAAGCCCAGCAGTTGTCGAGCGTAGTGGTGATGTCGTCGGGAAATCCGCCTTCTTTCTTGATAAACTGGTCCCAGCCGTCGTCGCTGTTGCGCCAGGCGCGGCATCCGTAGAAGTAGTTGCCGTCGCCGTGAGATATTTTCACTGCGAATCCGTCGGCGTTGCCTTCGCCCGGGTCGATATTGAAGTAAGCGTCGCAGTTGATCACCATATTGTATGAAGCGAGATTCTTCATTTGCAGACCGGTGTCGGCATTGCGTACGAATGAGCAGTTTTCCACTATATTGTGGTGTCCCTGATGGGTGTTGGCGGCTATGTCGGTGTAAGAGCCGCCCGAGGGCTTGTCGCGCTCGATGAGCATACCGTTGTCGCCGGCGTTGAGTATGTCGAGTCCGTAGATGTGCCAGTAGCTGCCGGTGAGGCGTATACCCTGATTGTTGTCGGCTACTGTCATGGCGTCATAGTCGAGCACGGCACGTCCGCCGCGTGCAAAGAGCGATATTTTGCCCGAGTTTTTCTCGCCCACGGCCTTGAGGTTGACGCGGGTGGAGTATTTGTAAGTGCCGGCGTTCATGTAGATTATGTCGCCCGGGCCTACGAGGTCGGCGGCCTTCTGAAGACTGAAAAACGGATGCAGCTCCGAGCCGTCGGCTGTGGCGTCGTCGCCATTCGGGTCGCAGTAATACACATTGTGGGCGTATTCCTTGGTCTCGGAGCGCGGAGTGGTGTATTGCAACGGTTCGCCCTGAGAGCGGCCCACGGAGTTTTCGGCCCACGGAGTGAGCGTGTAAGCGGTCTCGGGCATCAGGCGCAGAGTCACGGCGTAGAGATTGTCGGCGGAGCGGTAGGCTTCGGCCTCCACTACGGGAGCGCCTGCGGTGGTCACGATATATCCGGCTTTGGTCACGGTTGCACCGCCGTCGTCGCTCACACGGATCTGTGCGCTTACGGCCACTTCGGTTTCGGTGGTGAGATCGTCGATCACGGTCACGGTGCCGGCTGCAAGTTCGGGGCGCAGGGCGTCGGCGGTGGTGAATGATTTCACCTGGCCGTAGGCCACTCCGGCGAGCGACACTGCATAGGCGCGGTAGCTTATCAGCGTGGATGCGGGCAGCCCGGTGAGCTTGACTTTAAAATCATTGCCGCCGGCTTTCACTACGTTGGAGCTCACGGTGGGAGTGCCTTCGGTGGACCAGCATATACCGGTCTCGGTGACGGGACGGTCGCCGGTGTCGGTCACCTGTCCGGCCACGAGCGCCGTCGAGGCGGTAAACGATATGACGTCGGAGGTATTCACGGTAGCAGGCGTTCCTGCGGGATAGGCTGTCACGGTGACGTTGTCGATATCGGCGTCAGAGGTGCTTTCGTTGGCTATCTTCACGCGGTTGACGGCCTGATCGTAGAGCATGACTTCATTGTTGGTGTCTGACTCGATGTTGCGGGCGGCAGTCCACGTGGCTCCCTCGTCGGTCGAGGTGTAGATGGTGAGCTTCTTGCCGGTGCGTCCTTCGTCGAATTTCACCGACACCACGCCCTGCGAGAGCACGGGAGTGACTACGTATGAGCCGTTTTTGAGCATGCGGAGCGAGGCCGATGAGCCGTCGGGTATATAGGTGTCGTTGGTATTGCGGTAGGCGTTGAGGTAGAGCCATGTACCCTGACCGGCCACATTAAATGACACCTCGGAGGCCGCGTCGTCTTTCGACGAAGGATATTCCGTGCGGTTCTCGAAGGTCTGGGTGAAGTAGGGCAGCTCAAGCATCGTCACTACCGCATTGCCGTCGCCGTCTGTGCCGTCGGGGAGGGTGATGAGCACGTCGTCGAGAAAGAATTGATTGTTTGACGTGGTGCGGAAGCGTATGTAACGCGCATCGGTGTCGTTTACCATCACTATGTGGCGTGTCCAGGGAGTGGTCTCCTTATAGGCCTCGACTTCTTCCCAGTTGCTGCCGTCGGCCGACTTCTCCACATACACCTGGCGGTTGTTGTCGAGCGCGTAATATATCACGGCGCCTGCGCCTTGCGGGAGCTTGGGCGAGGTGAGTCCGTCTTTTGACTTGAATTCGAGCGAGGCCGAACCGGAGTTGGCCTGGGAGGTGGTCGACTTGTTTTTGTTGACAGTCCAGTCGCCCGTCTCAGAGGTTACAGTGGCTTTGCCCTGCTGCCATGCGGCATCCTCGAAGCTCTCGGTGCGATAGGTGTAGTCGGCTGCGCTTGCGCTGAGGCCGGCGGCTGCGGCAATCCACAGCATCATAGATCGTAATGAGATTTTCATGATATAGTGTTATAGGTTTTTTCTATATGCAAAGTTAGTCATTGCATCTCTTCATTGCGTGGATTTATCGCCAAAAAGAGGTGGAAAAACCGTCAAAACACCCGTCAAAACACCCGTTTCAGGTGGCTATATTGAGATTCTTTCCCCAGCCGGTAAAAAAGTGGCTCGCACTCCCGTACCCGAAAAGCACCCACTGTAGAGGCGCTTCCGCAGGAGCGCCCGGCAGAGCCAAAAGGAAATTTCTCCGACGAATCATAACGCCGGGCCTGCGGCTATGGCCACGATATATATATATATATATATCGATTGATTTCTTTACTCCCAGCGCGGAATGGTGAAGATAAATTCAAGTCCGCCCGTAGACCGGTTGTGCACCGAGATAGTACCGCCGAGCGACAATACGGTGCTCTTCACGATAGGCAGTCCGAGACCCGTGCCACCTTTCTGGCGCGAGCGGCCGGTGTCGACACGATAGAAGCGCTCGAATAGGTGGGCCAGATGTTCTTCTCCTACACCCTTGCCGTTGTCGTAAAACGAGAACACATAGAAGCGGTCGCTCTCCGACACGAGCCTGAATCCTATCTCCGTACCGCCCGAATAGTTGGCGGCATTCTTTATCAGTCCGTTGAGCATGCCGGTGATCAGACCGTAGTTGCCTTTCACGTTGCAGTCGAACGGCACCGAGTAACTGAAGTTCATATCGCCCGCCAGTCCGGAGGCTAAGAGGTCGTTTTCGATCTGATATATGAGGTCGTGCATGTCCACACGCTCAAGCGGTATCTTGCCCGAGCCGTTTTCGAGGCGGGTCATGGTCGAGATATCGTTGAGCAGATTGCACAGACGGTCCACATTGACCTGCATACGGCTCAGGAAGCGGTTGCGCGACTCTTCGTCCATGTCGGGATTGCCTATAATGGTCTCCAGATAGCCCTTGATGATACCCACGGGAGTCTTGATCTCGTGGTTAACATTGTTAGTGATCTGTCGGGTGGTCGATATACGCTCCTCTATGGCATGCATGGCCACCTTGCGCTCGCGGTTGATCTGGTCAAAGGCCCGTTCGCGCTCAGTATACAGCTTGACGATCTGGCGCGATATGTCGCCCAGCTCGTTGTGAGGGAAGTTATATTCACTCTCGTTTTTCACACCCTGGGCCGCCTTCGATGCAAATTCGCTCAGCATCGACACGCTGCGCGTCAGTGTGCGCGTGAAGAAATACGTGATGATAATCGCTATCGACATCAGCAGCGTGATTATGATCCATCGTCCGCTGTCCATACCGGTGGCCAGCAGCAGGTCTTCGGTCTTCGGGAGCGCCGTCATCACGGTTATGTCGCCGTCCTGCGACTCCACGGTGGTGAAATACATCACGTCGTCGATCGACTCATGCACCGACTCGTCGGGCTTGTACTTGCCCTTCTTGTAGTCTTCAAACTGCTTTACGGTCAGCCCTCTGGGCAGAGGCTCGCCCTGCGAGTATATGAGCTGGCCGCTGCTGCCGTAGACGCTTATGCGCACGTCCTCATAGAGCGAGTTGCGGTAAAATTTGCTGATAAACTGCAGAAACGAGCGCGGATTCTCGTCGCGCTGCTTGGCATAGATGATACGGTTTTGTATCAGCTCAAGCTCGTTAAGACACAGCTCTTTGCGCACACGTGCCTCTCGGTGAAGCTGATACCACACCAGACATCCCACCACTGCGGCCATGAGCGTGGCTATGGGGATGAGCAGTCGCCAGTGATAACTAATCCGTCTCTTTGAAGCCATAACCGAATCCCAGGCGGGTCTCTATATTCGTGCCGTAGACTCCGATTTTTTTGCGAAGGCGGGTTATGTTGGTATCAATAGTGCGGTTGGTCACTATCACGTCGCCTGACCACACGTTGCGTATTATCTCCTCGCGCGAATATATGCGGTTGGGGTGAGTGAGGAAGAAGAAGAGTATCTCAAGCTCGGTCTTGGTCAGAGGCACCTTCTCGCCGTCGAGATAGCAGTTTTTCTCGTTGGGATCGATAGTGAGAGTCTTGTAGGTCACCGCCGGCTCATAGATGGTCTCCTTCTCAGCCTCGGCAGCAGTCTTCTTGGCCATGCGCACGCGGCGGAGCACCGCGTTGACGCGCGCCAGCATCTCGCTTACCGAAAACGGCTTCGTGATATAGTCGTCAGCGCCTATATTGAGTCCCATCACGGTATCATCCTCGCCGTTGAGCGCCGAGCAGAATATGATGGGAGCCTCCTCGGTGGAGGAATTATTGCGGAGAGCCTTGGCGAAGTCAAAGCCCGACAGACGCTCCATCATTATATCTACGATAAAGAGATCATACTTCTTGAGATCCATGGTCAGTGCCTCCTCGGCCGAGTAAGCAGTATCGACATTATACCCTTCTTTCTCAAGGTTAAATTTCAGAATCTCGCACAGCGCTTCTTCGTCGTCAATTACTAATATGTTAATATTCATATACTTATATAGAGGTTATTTGATGAGGTACGGCCCATAGGATTCATGCCTAAGCCCGTGATGAATGAGATTGCGGGATAAAATTACTAATAATTTTCGGCAAGATATGTTAAAGTAAGTTAAACAGACGAGTTGTAATCAAACTTTCACATCCCCGCTCTGTTATAAAGACATAGTTACTATATTTGCACTGTGTTTTCATGGTATTAGATTTAAGGTTAAAGCACAATCGGGCTGTCGGGACGACAGCCCGATTGTGTTTCTCAACCCCTGCTGCAGCATCGCAGCCCTGCATCGTGCACTCCCCGCTGCGAAGATTTACACTATCCGCCGCAGTCGCTTGGCAGCCTACGCAACCACAATCCCATATGGGACCGCCATGTCAGTAACACCTGATCGATGCAAATAGCACCGGATGCTATGGTTGATGCATAAATACCGCATGCAAATTAGTATGGGATTAACTTTATCTTCTTTTGATAGAGTAAAATCTCTTCGATATTACTAAATTCAATCGGAGCTGCTTTTACAGGAGTCTCTATATCATCCAAAGTAATTGAATGACTGAAATTTGTATACTGTTTTTCAAGTAGATAGAGTAAACATTGCAATTCATATATTAGAGATGAAGTATCGTCAGAAGTACTCTTTCTGATGTGAAAATTCCATTTGACACAGCAATTATAGTAAGGTATCATGGATTCAGGTTGATAAGAGATAATTAGCGAATCCGTTACTTTAAACATTCCTGAAATTGTATCATAAGACAGATACTTATTTAGTGCTGTCTTATAATCTTGATTTTTTCTAATTTCATTGCGCAGATGTATATCACTTACTACGTCAACCCCATTTATTGGAACTAAATCTACCTTGATACAAGAATCCAAGATATCTATTTTCGTTAAAGAGTTAAATGGATTGAATGATTTATTCATAAACGTTATATACTTATACAAAGGCAAGCTAAAATATATAACCAATACAGTATCAATCTTTTCCAATCCATTATCATTGTATTTGACAGTACCCATAAAATACTCATCATATTTGACGGCATTTGTGGTATATTCTGGAGTAAGTCCAAATGTAAAAATTGAAGTTGCATATAGCATGAATGAAACAAAAACGATCATTACAAATTTTCTCATAAATACAAGTTTATTTATATAATAATGATTTCAACTTTATCTCAGCTATCTTGTTTGAATTCCTGATTGACACTTCGGCATTAATCTCGTCTTTTAATTTTGAATTGATGGTTCCGTCAGGATTATGAATATTTTGTTTATTTAGTTTTCGTTCAGGGTATGAATAATATGGCAAGTCGCCATTGTATTCGATGCTTCTTATCAAGGCGCTATTGATGTCTTCAATGCTTTTTGCTATGCAAAAAGAACTTGGTTCATAGGAATATTGAGCGCGGTAAGCTTCAACTTCGTCTGAAATATCAAAAAGGTCTAATTTGAATTTTCCATTTTCTTCTGCTATTGTTAAGTCTCCGGTTACAAGTTGGACACCATGCTTTGTCTCATGAACGAAGTTTGATGTACTGCCATTATAGTTTAAAGTAGCTGAACTTAGTGATGTCGGTTCCAAGCCACCGATTACTTCCGATGTATTGTCCAAAGAGAATACAATATCACTTTTTTCCATCATTCTCATTACAGATAGAACAGTTTGAAGACCGGCAATTCTGTCGGTTGCTGAAGGATCTCCTTGAAGTTCGCCTATTTTAGCCAATATATTTGACTTATTCTTCATCCATTCTTCCATTGAAGATTTTTCGATCTCTCTCCCTGTCGGGTCGGTAAAGTTGATGGGATCGCCGGCGCAGAAGGTGTAGGGGGATATGCCGTGGTATTTTTCGGCGAATGGATCCATCGTTCGGAACATGTTTCCGCCAGCGGGGAGGGTGTGACGGGCGGTGAAGTCGTAGACGGGGAGGCCTCGGAAGAGGGAGAGCTCTTTGGCGGTGTATTTGAAGGCGTTGGCGGTGGTACCGGTCGAGGTGTTCATCGGCAGACCGTCGGGGTAGTAGAGGTTGGTCTGCACCACATTGTTGCCGGCCACCACGGCCATCACATTGCCCTGATAGTCGAAGACATAGGCGTGGAACACACCGTCGCGCAGATAGCCGTAAG
>JAAVCK010000011.1 GCA_014802325.1 Bacteroides sp. | reverse complement strand
TACTAAAAATCTATGACATAGCAAAGGCTTTCGCGCTGAATTTCAGCATGAAAGCCTTATTTTTTAGCCTGACTGAACGAAAAAAGAGACTGCCTAAACTTGTTAGACAGCCTCGTGATGAGAATATTAGTGTGGAGCGTGATTACTTCACAAGCACTTTGCGAACGTCGTTGCCCTGAACGCGGATGTAGAGACCTGCGGCGGGGTTGGCGATGCGCTGACCCTGGAGGTTGTAGTATACCACGGGAGCTTCTTCGTCAGCTGCTATAGCGTCGATGCCGCTCTGGCCACCTTCAGCCTTAACCACGAGGATATCGTGGAGGTTGAACTGGTTGCCCATGTTGTAGAGACGGAAAGCGACCTTCTCAGCGGCTACATACTTGTAGCTGAACTTCTGCATGGTCTTGGCTTCTTCGGTAGTGAAGGTTGCGAGAGCGTCGGTAGAGTCACCGTTGCGGAGTTCAAACGAGAATGCCTTGGCTGTAGAGTTACCAACCCAGAGGGTGATTTCAGCAGGACCTTCTACTTCGGGGAGCTGTGCGAAGAGAGCATCGCCGCCACCGCTGATCTGAATGCAACGCTGGGTAGCGCCGAGGTTTTCTTCGTCGTTAGAACCAAGGAGGTTAGACTTACCCATTGCTACTACGCGACCTGCGGTAGAACCTACGGTGTAAGTGATACCACCAAATTCTACAGTTTTGTCGGTAGAGTTCTTTTCGAGGATGTCGCCATTGTCAGCACCACCGTCTACAGGATAGATGTGGAACTTATCCCAGTAGCTGTAGGGGAAGTAGTTGAAGTCGGTGTAGTAAAGCACGTTTTCGGCCTCGGTAGCGAGAGTCATTTCAAATGCCTCGGTAGTATTGCCGGCTTCGTCGGCGATAGCGGGGATCTGTACGGTGTAGGTTTTACCCTTTTCGAGACCGGCGTAAGCGATGGTGGCAGTCTTGTCATCAACGGTGATGGCAGTTTCCACACCGTTTACTACAGCCTTGGCAGCTGCTACGATAGGCTCGTTGTAGACGAGTACGATGTTGCCTTCGGTGGGAGCATAGGGAGAAGCAGAGGGCCATGAGAATGTGAGCACGGGAGCTTCTTCGTCTCTGTAGACGGGCTTGTCGATGCCTTCGCCTTCGCCCTTGACAATGAGTACGTCGTTAATATCCACCTTCTTGCCCATGTTGTAGATACGGAAGTTCACAGTACCTTTGTAGGGATATGAGTAAGTGAATTTCTTGATCTTCTTGGCTGCGGGGAGGGTGAAAGTGGCGAGAGGATTCTTGGTGTCACCGTTTTCGTCGGTGAGCACAACGTTAAATTCGGCAGTTCCGGGGTTGCCGAGCCAGATAGTCACATCAGCGGGGCCTTCTACTTCGGGGAATTCTACGTAGAGACCGTTGCCACCGTCGATGAGCTGTACAGCCTGAGTGGAAGCGCCGGCATCTTCGGTAGCGTCATAGGGGCCGTAGTCTGCTTCGGGATCGTTGCTGAACACGCCCTTCATGGCTACCACGCGACCTTTGGTACCGGAGTAGAAAGTTATGCCACCTACATTTGCGGTCTTATCGGTAGAGTTCTTGGCAAGAATGTCAGCGTTGTCTTTGAGACCTCCGTAGAGAGTGTAGAAGCCTTCGGGATATACATTGAAGTCAGAGAAGAACTCTACATTGGCCGGGCGGGTGGTGAAGGTGTACACGAGGTCTTCAGTGTTCTGAGCCTCGGCGTTGCCTATCGAACCGGCAGGAATAGTGAGGGTGTATTCAGTGAGGGGTTCGAGACCTTCGTATGACATGAACACCTGATTATCTACGGCGATAAGTTCAAGTTCCTTGTCACCGAGAGTAGCCATACCATTGGCCTGTACCTCAGCAGCGAAAGTGAGGTTGATGCCACCGTTGAGCTGCATCATATTGCTGTTGTTGACGGGATATACGGAGGGAGCTGCGAGAGCTGCTTCACCGAAGTTGTTGCCGGGTTCGGGCTCTACGGCTTCTTCGTCAACGATGTCGAGCACCACTACGAAGTTAGGACGTTCGCCTGTCTGGGCGAATGTGAAGCTGCCGGTCACGGCGTCGAGATCAAACACACGTACGTCGGGTTTGGCAGGATCCTGAGAGAGGAGGGGGATTTCATTGTACTGGTTGTATGACTGACCGGCCACCTCGTTCCAGCCGGAGGTGCGGCCGAGATCGGGCATGTAGCTGTAGAAAGTCACGCGCTTTACGGTCACACCTTCGGGGAGGGTGAGGACATTCTGAGCGCCGTTTGATCCGTAGTAAGAAGTGCGCTGGATTTCATCGGTGATGGTGATGGAAGAACCTTTGGCCCAGCCTTTGTTGGCTACGTTGATTTCAATAGAATAACCGGCGGCATCGCCATCGGCAATACCCTTGAGAACACCTCCCTTATCAGCAGTAGCGGCTTCGATATCAAATGCACCGCCGCCGAGATATACCTTCTTGGTACCGGTGAGGGCGGGAAGAGCTTCGATAGTAGCCTCTACCTCGGCCGAAGTAGTCCAGCCTTCACGGGTGGCGCGAGCCTTTACTACAGTATTTTCAAAGAAAGTTACAGGCATGGTGTAAGCAACCCAATTCTCACCGTCGAGTGAATATTCGCAAGATGCGAGGATAGTTTTGGTAGAGAGGGCGAAAGTACCGTTGAACTGAGCGAACACGGGAGTTTCTACAGTCTGACCCACGAGGAGCACCTCAACTTCGGAAGTAGTAGAGTTGGCATATGTTTCACCATTACCGATAGCCACAGCCTTTACAACAGTGCCGTCGGCTACAGTGAAAGGAGCGGTGTATTCGGTAGATTCAGCGGTAGGCATCGAGCCGTCGGTAGTGTAAACCACCTTGGTGGCGTTAGCTACGGGGGCGATAGTCACTTCACCTGTAGATGCCACGAAAGAGATTTCGGGAGCGGGGAGCTGCTCGCCCTTGAGCTCATCGAGAACCACACGTACATAAATTATACCGGTTTCGCCACTGCCACGGGTGATATGGTGGTCGCCTGCTGCTACCTCGGTGACTGTATATACTATTGAGGTAGCGAATCCTTCAGGATTTTCAACGCCGTCGGTAAGTTCATTGCCATCAAATTTGATAGTGTTGCCTGCATTTGAAGTAGTAGACTGAACTACCATCACTGTGGCGGAGCGACTGGTTGAGAATGTGACGTCAGTAGCGCCTTCCATTTTGAGACCCTGATCGCATTTTACCGATGTTCCGTCGGCAAGTACAATCGTACCCGTATACTTAGTGTTGAGACTCCACTTTGCCGATTTAGTGATAAATCCGGCAGGATCCATCACCTCGGTTTTTCCGTTGAAGTAAAATTGGTACGTCTGGGCATTAGCCAGCACCGCACACAATAGTACTGCAAAAAGCGTAAAGATTTTCTTCATGTTGATTTGGTTAAAAATTGGTATTATTTAGGTTGAATAGTTTTATCAATGCATAGTTTATCGCGCAAAGATACAAATTTTATCTATGAAATAATTAATACTTTTTATGTTATATAACATATATTCTATTCCTATATTTTATACCTACCGACGTGAGAGAGTGTTGTATATAGCGATAAAAAAAATCGCCTGCCACTGCCGGCAGACGATTTTTTTATTTTGATAACGATACGTATCGAGTTATTTCACGACCACTTTGCGGACATCGTTGCCACTTACTCTTATGTAAAGGCCGGCCGATGGATTATCCACTCGCTGTCCCTGAAGATTATAGTAGACCGCAGGGGCTTCAGTCGGCGCGGCCTCAACCGATTCGATACCGGTAGAGCTGTCGTCGACCTTGGTGAGGAGAATATCGTGGAGATTAAACTGAGTGCCGTTGTTGTAGAGGCGGAATGCCACTTTCTCTGAGGGAGTAAAGGTGTAGGTAAACTTATACATCTTCTTTTCGGGAGCCTCAAATGTAGCGAGCTCTTCGGCGTTATCACCGTTGGTTAACTTGATGATGGAAGTAGAGGTAGTGGTATTTCCCACCCACAGAGTGATCTTGGCAGGACCCTGCACCTCGGGAAGCTGAGCGTAGAGGTCATTGCCGCCACCGCTGAACTGAGCGCATCGCTGGGTGGCATCCATGCTTTCTTCGTCGGTGTCGTTGATGAGGTTAGATTTACCCATGGCTACCACGCGGCCTGCGGTAGAGCCTACGCTGTAGGTAATATCGCCGAACTCTGCCGTCTTGTTGGTCGAGCTTTTGGCGAGGAGGTCGCCGTTGTCAGCGCCGTCGTTGGGATATACGTGAAATTTATCCCAGTAGCTGTAAGGGAAATAGTTGTAGTCAGTATAGTAGAGCACGTCGCTGTCAACCGTATTGATGTTCATGGTCATAGGCGAGGTAGCGTTGCCGGCCTCGTCGGTCAGGGCAGGGATCTGAGCCACATAGGTGTGACCGTTTTCGAGTCCGGAGTAAGCTATTGTGGCGGTGTTGCCGTTGACTTCGATGTCATATTCCACATCATTGAGCACAGCCTTGGCCGAGGCTACTACGGGCTCATTGTAGATGAGGACGATATTGCCGGCCACGGGAGCATAAGGCGATGCCGAAGGCCACGAATAGGTAAGCTCGGGAGCGGTCTCGTCCCTATATTCGGGCTTATCCTCACCTTCGCCTTCACCCTTGGTGATGATCACATCGTTGACGTTGATCTGCACACCGTTATTGTAGAGGCGGAAGTTTACAGAGCCTTTGTAGGGGTACTCATAAGTAAACTTGTGCATGGTTTTGGCAGCATCAGTAAATTCGAATTTAGCAAGTGGATTGTCAAGGTCGCCATTCTCATCGGTGAGATAGAAAGTGCCGGTTTTTCCGCCGGCATTACCGATGTATAAAGTGACGTTGGCAGGGCCTTCCACTGCAGGGAACTGAACATAGAGAGTCTTGCTACCTGAAATCATCTGTATGCAACGTGCTGATGCTCCGTCGTCAGCGGCGGTAGAAGAAGTGAGGATATTAGAAGCACTCATTGCTACGATACGTCCGTTGGAACCCTGGCCATGGAATATCATGCCGCCGCAGTCTACGGTCGCGGTGGCTCCTTTCTTGATAATATCAGTATTACTACCGGAGGTGAATTTGGAAGTATACGTTTCGTAATACGCAGCCGGTTCGGTGTCGAAGTTGGCGTAGAAGAGGGTGTTGGGATCATCGGCAGGGCTGGTGGGTTCGGCGGTTTCCTGAGCCGAGACGGTACCAGCAAGCGTTGCTATAAATGCAAATGCAAGAGTAAAAAGTTTCTTCATGAATATGAAATAAAAGATTATATGATAAGATTATGTGTATTTATCTCCTTTTAATAAATCAGCCCACAAAGTTACAAAATTTTACGCTTAAAAAATCAAAATCCCCGCGATATATTTGATATTTTTTCAATCTAATTCTTACCCTCAATAAAAAAAATAATCAGGGATGCCCACATAAGCACCCCTGACAGATACGCATTAATTATGAATCAAAAAGAATCATGAAATATTTCGGGATGAGACCGAGGGCCGGAGGCCTGATGTAATGGGTAACCGCGGGTGCAAGCCCGCGGAAAAGTCACCCTGAATCGCATGAGCTGCGGAGCTGCGATGTTGTATGTGTTGCCCACACGACGTCGCAGCTCCGCAGCTCACAAGGGAGTATCATGCAGTCCGCGGGCTTGCACCCGCGGTTATCTACTACATCGTGCCTCCGGCACTCATGAATGCTACGGCAGTTCGTCGGCAACTACGCCCAACGTGGACTTTCACCACAGATATATGACATGCCCGTAATACAAAATAATCAGGGATGCCCACATAAGCACCCCTGACAGATACGCATTAATCATGAATCAAAAAGAATCATGAATCATGAATCCTTAATCATGAATTATTTAAGCACCGACGAGATATTGTAAGAAGCAAACTCAAGGTCAGAGGCTGCTTCGCGAGCCTTGGCGGGGTCGAGCTTGATAGCCTGACGGAGATTAGAGTTGACCATAGTGGAGTTACCCGTGCGGGCACCAAGCACAGCCATCAGGTAGAAAGTAGTAGCGTCGGGGTCAGAAATAGCAGCCAGCGTAGTCTTGGCCTTGGCATAATCCTTGGTTAGAATCTGAGCCAGAGCAGCGTTGTTTGACTTATCGTTGCCAAAAGCCTTTACAGCAGCCTGAGCGTCACCTTGACGCAGGTAGAGCACACCCAGAGCTTCGCCGAGCTCGTCGATACCTGCAGCCTGACCGAACGAAGCATTGGCAGCGCGGAAGTCATCGTTGATAAGAGCTATCAGACCCTGGTTCATCTGCGACTCGGGGGCATTGGGATTCAGACGCGATGCACGCTTGAAGCTGGCCATAGCAGCGTCGTAGTCCTTCTGCTGATACTGCACCATACCGAGATTGTTGTAGCCGCGGTAATCGTCGGGATATATGCGGGTCACAGCCGAGTAGATGGCGCTCTTGCGGTTGAGATCGTCGGTAAGAGTGGCTGCATAGAGAAGCTCGTCGACGGTGAGCGATGAAGGATCAGTGTCGAAAGCGGCATTGATTTCGGAGTCGCTCTTGCCGATGATGTTGACAGATGCAGTCATGCGCGAGTAGCGGAGCTGGGGCAGAATCTCGTCGGCAAGCTGATCAAACACCGATGAGAGGTTGCGTATCTCACGCTCGCGCTCCTCGGGGTCTTTATACATGGAGAGCACCGATATGATAAGCTCCTTGTCCTGAATATTGCTGGCGGCCACGAGGCGGCGGAAGCCTTCCCAGTCTTCGGGGGTGAAGTTGGCGGTAAGTTCGCCAAACTCGGTCACTTTGTCTTTCTTGAGGCGATCCTTGAGGTAGCCCGAAGTATTGACTTCGCGCTGCTGAGCCAGACGGGTGTTGAAGTCGAGCTTACCCTCGGGCGACGCATACGACGAAATGTTGATTTCCTCAATCACCATCGACGAGTCGGCGGCTGCCGATGCAAGATCGCGGTGGAAGCGGAGCACCTGATCGCTTTCCAGCTCATCCTTGCGGAGGTTGGCCTGATTGATAAGGAAGTGAATGTCGGCGGTGTAGCGCTCGTTGATGATACGCTGGAACTTGTCGGCTGCCAGCGCGGGGTTGACGGTAGCGGCGTCGGCAAGTGCGGCGGTAGCCACCACGCCGTCGGCCACCTTCACGCGGGGGAGCACATACTGTTTGGAGCCTTGATTGACAGTGAAGTCAAGATACAGCTCGCTGCGGCGCATCTCGGGTGTATATACGAAATCGGCCGGTATGGATACCGCTCCGCCGGTGGCATAGGAGATCACGGGATTGTTGCCGCGAACTTTCTCGCCCTGAAATGTCATGGACGATGCTGTGGCCTGAGTGCCGTCGTAGACCAGCACGGGGGTCACTGTCACCACGGCATCCTTTACGAAAAACTTGGCGGGGATGTGGCCGGTGACTACGGCGGGCACATGTGTTCCCGACACTTCAAGAGGATTGGGGTTGACCGAAAAATAGTCTGCGGCAAACTGATTCATCTTTTTGCCGCAACCGGTCAGGGCAAGTGCCGAGGCGATAGCCACGGCATAACCGAATTTTAATTTCATTGTTGTATGAATATTATATATAATGTGTATTTTTTGTTTCGATGCACAAAGGTAGTGAAAATTCAGCCGCGCCGCTGAGATTGCCGATATTAATATATGTTAATGTAGAAATTCGGCAAAACCATCAGCCCCTCACCGGTGTTATATGAGTGTAGAAAAAATTGAAAACAACACTTTAAAAACTCGTAATTATGAAATATACTCAGCCCGAACTTCCCTACGCTCACGATGCTCTCGCACCCGCAATATCTCGCGAAACCGTCGATTTTCACTACGGTAAGCATGAGAAGACTTATATCGACAACCTCAACCGACTGATTAAGGATACCGAATATGAGGATATGGCGCTCGAAGACATCATCCGTCAGGCCGAAGGTCCTCTCTTCAACAATGCTTCGCAGGCTTGGAACCACATATTTTACTTCTTCACTTTCTCGCCCGACGGCGCTCATGAGCCCGACGGTCATCTCCGCCGGAAGATCGAGGAGCAGTATGGCTCGGTGGAGCAGTTTAAGAAAGAATTTGTGGAAGCCGGTACAGGAATTTTCGGTTCAGGCTGGATCTGGCTGTCGAAAGACGATGAAGGAAATCTCTTCATAACTCCTACTTCCAATGCAGGCAACCCGCTTACTCAGGGTCTGACTCCGCTGCTGGTATTCGATGTGTGGGAACACGCATACTACCTCGATTATCAGAACCGACGCGCCGACGCTCTGGCTGCGCTCTGGGACATTGTAGACTGGGACGTTGTAGCCAGCAGATATATTTAATGTAAATATATATAGCGTAAAAAACGTATCAGTATAACAGCAACAACAACGACTAACGTATATTCTTAGAAAGAAATTATAGCACTGAAATAAGCATAATGTGATGAATGGAGAGAGAGGTACTCGTGAGAGCCCCTCTCTTTTTTTAGATATTTTTATTTCGCACACGATAGTTAATAATTCTGAAAATTTTCGTACCTTTGTGGCCTCCTTATTGCATGGTATATCATTTCTAAAGGTACAATATATTAAGGTAATTTTCTGATTATGAAACTTTCAGGTTCTATTGACTTCAGACCGAAACTCTTCTCGGCCATGAAGCACTACTCAATGGAAAAGTTTAAAAACGACCTTGTGGCCGGTATCGTGGTGGGCATCGTGGCCCTGCCGCTCGCCATCGCATTCGGTATCGCCAGCGGCGTAAGCCCCACTGTAGGCCTTATCACCGCCATCATAGGCGGATTTATCGTATCGGCATGCGGCGGATGCTCCGTGCAGATCGGTGGTCCCACAGGTGCGTTTATCGTGATAGTCTACGGCATCATCATGCGCTTCGGACTCCAAGGTCTCGCCATTGCCACTCTGATGGCCGGACTCATACTGGTGCTTTTGGGTCTATTCAGGCTCGGCACCGTCATCAAGTTTATCCCCTACCCTATAGTAGTGGGGTTCACCGCCGGTATCGCGCTGACCATCTTCTCCACTCAGATCAATGACTTCTTCGGTCTTGGACTTCGCGACATCCCCTCGGAATTTCTGCCCAAGTGGGGTATGTTTATCACCAATTTCTCCCACATCGATCTTGTCACTACCGCCGTGGGCGTGGTGTCGCTGCTCATCATCGTGCTCACACCGCGCGTATCGCGCAAGCTCCCCGGCGCGCTCATTTCCATCGTGCTTATGACAGCCGTGATGTACTTCCTCGGGCAGTATGACGCTTCGTGGCATGTGGAAACGATCGGCGACCGCTTCGGCAATCTGCCTACCGACCTGCCCCAGCCCCACGGATTTGAACTCAACATGGCCACCATCAACAGCCTGCTCCCCTCGGCATTCACCATCGCCATACTCGGCGCCATCGAGTCGCTGCTCTCGGCCACGGTGGCCGACGGTGTGACCGGAGGCCACACCAACTCCAATACCGAGCTAATCGGTCAGGGTATAGCCAACATAGTAGTGCCCTTCTTCGGCGGTATACCCGTCACAGGTGCCATAGCCCGCACCATGACCAACATCACCAACGGCGGACGCACTCCCGTGGCAGGTATTATCCACGCTCTCGTGCTGCTGGTGATATTCCTCTGCCTGATGCCTCTTATCAATCTCATCCCCATGGCATGTCTGGCCGCGGTGCTTATCAACGTGGCCTACAATATGAGCGGCTGGCGCACCATCCGCGGCATGCTCTCCAATCCCGGCAGCGACATCTCGGTGCTCGTGGTCACTTTCCTCCTCACCGTAATATTCGACCTCACCATCGCCATTGAGATTGGTCTGCTTCTGGCCGTGATCCTGTTCCTGCGCCGTGTGATGGAAAATACCCAGATACGCGCCTACGGCAAGCAGATCGACATAGCCGACGGTTCGGAAACCACCATCCACGAGGTGCTCAATCTCGACCGAGGTGTGGAAGTTTACGAGATCGACGGCCCGTTCTTCTTCGGAGTTGCCACGAAATTCGACGAAATGATGCGCTCCACACTTGCCGACAAACCTCTCGTGCGTATCATCCGCATGCGCCGCGTGCCGTTTATCGACGCTACGGCTCTCCACAACCTTGAGATTCTCATCAAGTCGTCGCAGAGCGTGGGCATCCACATTGTGCTCTCGGGTGTGAACGAGACCGTGAGCGCCACGCTCCACAAAGCCGGCATCGACGCTCTGATCGGCAGCGACCACATCTGCCCCCACATCACCATAGCCGTCGAGATGGCCAACGCTATTGTGGCCCGTGTCAACGGCTCTCAACCTGCATAACGCCATAACTCATATATTCCACCCTGCGCCCCGCCCCTCCGCCACCGGAAGGGCGGGGCTGCTGTATGGGCGACTCTGACAAAGCTATAATTTCACACCCGTCTGCCGCAGCTCGTAGTGCGTTGATTATCCGACGCTTATCGTCACCTATTCCGGTCCTCGCCACCTATCTATTTATTAAAAAAAGAAAATTCGCTTGACATGGCCTTTAAAATATTGTAATTTTGCACTATCATGACTCGAAAGCGTCACAACGTAATACCCCTGCTCAGCTCCCGACTCACCGCAACGGCGTCGGTAGCTCTCGTATTGCTTATTGCCGCCATTGCCGCCACGGCAGGTATCGTCATGCGCAATTTCTCTGACGCCGTGCGAGAGTCAGTGGGTTTCACTGTCTTACTGCGCAGCGACATTACGGCTTCGCAGACCGACGCCGTGCGCCGCACACTGGCCGCGTCGCCCGGCATAGCGCGATTCGAGTACAGCTCGGCTCAGAAAGTGCTTGAGCGCTGGCAGCTCGAACTGGGCGAGGAGATAGAAGTGCTGGCCGGCGGCAATCCGTTTCGTCCCGAATTTGAAGTCAACGTCACCGCCCAATATGCGTCGGTCGACTCCATCGAGGTTCTCACCACTCCTCTCGCTTCCATAGCCGAGATCGAAGAGATCATACCCCACACCACCGTAGCCACCGAGCTCAACGCCACGCTCCACTCCCTCAGCCTCATACTCGTGATTGTGGCTGCGGCTCTGCTGGTGATTTCCTATGTGCTGATATCCAACACCGTGCGACTGGCCATCTATGCACGCCGATTCGACATCCACACCATGCGTCTTGTGGGTGCCACGTCAGGCTTTATACGCAAGCCGTTTCTCACATCCAACATCATCAATGGTCTTGTGGCCGGACTCCTGGCCTCGGTGCTCCTCACCGGCATACTCATCTACTGCCACTCGCTCGAACCCCGCATCGTGGACTACGTCACCCCCTTGGCCTACGCCGTGACAGTACTCTCCACCATAGCCGGCGGCATCATCATCTGTCTGATTGCCGCACTGCTGGCCACCAACAAATATCTGCGCCAGTCATACGACGAAATGTTCCATTAACACCATCACAATGGCTAAAAAATATTCTACCGCATCATCCACCCCCAAGCGCGGCGAGCTCGATAAAGAAGAGCAGTCGTCCATGCCTCTGACCCGGCCCAACTTCATGCTCATGGCCGCTGCCGGAGCTGCTATAGTAATAGGATTTCTGCTCATGCTCGGATCATCGACTACAGTCGACAGCTTCGACGCCGACATCTTCTCGGTACGTCGCACCGTGATAGGTCCCACCATAGCTTTTCTCGGATTCATATTCATGGGATTCGCCATCATGTATTCACCTCGTAAAAAATCAGCCGGAAAGTAATGGAATGGATTGACGCCCTCATACTCGGCATCGTACAGGGTCTGGCCGAATATCTTCCCATATCGTCGAGCGGTCATCTCGAAATCATGAAGCAGATACTCGGGCTCGACCTCGACCCCGACGCATCGCTCGAATTCAGCGTGCTGCTCCACGTAGCCACCGTGCTCTCCACCATCGTGGTGCTGTGGCGCGAGTTCTGGCCGCTGGCCAAGTCGTTTTTCACCGTGAAACTCGACGATAATTTCTACTACGCATGCAAGATTCTGCTCTCGTGCATACCCGTAGGCATAGTGGGCGTATGCTTTAAGAAGCAGATTTCCGAACTCTTCGACGGCAATCTCACCGTAGTGGGTATATGCCTGATAGTGACAGCGCTCCTGCTCTGCTTCGCCTACTTCACCCGCACCCGCGAAGACCTTGCCCGTCCGCAGGCCTACCGCGGCCGCGACATCTCGTGGCTCGATGCGTTCATAATCGGCTGCGCTCAGGCAGTGGCCGTGCTCCCGGGTCTGTCGCGCTCAGGCACCACCATAGCCACCGGTATCATGCTCGGCGACAATCGCGCCAAGGTGGCCAACTTCTCATTCCTCATGGTGATCATTCCCATCCTCGGCGAAGGTCTGCTCGACATGAAAGACATGCTCTCGGCCGATGCCGTCAGCTCCGCCGCCATCAGCCCCATAGCCATGCTGACAGGCTTTGCAGCTTCGTTTGTAGTGGGCTGCATCGCTTGCAAGTGGATGCTCGAAATCGTCAAGAAAGGCAAGCTCGTATGGTTTGCCGTGTATTGCGCTGCCGCCGGTGCGCTCTGTCTTATCTGGTAAAACGGGCACATCATGGATTTCATCACAGGAGAAACCCTCTGTATCGACAAGCCCTACGGGTGGACTTCGTTTGACGCCGTGAAGCGTCTGCGCGGTGTCATACTCCACCGCCTCCACACACGCAAGCTCAAGGTAGGTCATGCCGGCACGCTCGACCCCCTCGCCACCGGAGTGATGATCATAGTCACCGGCCGCTCCACCAAACTGATAGAGCAGCTTCAGGCCGGGGTGAAGGAATATGTGGCGACACTCAAACTCGGCGCCACCACTCCCTCGTTTGACCTGGAGACCGAAATTGACTCCACCTGGCCTGTCGACCATATCACCCGTGAGCTCATCGACTCGGTCATACCTCAGTTCACAGGCACCATCCAGCAGACGCCGCCCGCATTCTCGGCCTGCAAGATCGACGGTGCACGCGCCTACAAGATGGCCCGCAAAGGTCATGAGGTCAATCTCAAGCCCAAGACTCTGGTCATCGACTCGATAGAAGTGATGGATTTTGACCCCGACAATATGCTGCTCACGCTGCGCATAGTATGCTCGAAGGGCACATATATCCGCGCGCTTGCCCGCGACATCGGTCAGGCACTCGGCTCGGGCGCTCATCTTACCGCCCTGCGACGCACACGTGTGGGCGACATATCCATTGACCGCTGTCTCACCATCGACCAAGCTGTGGAGCTCATCCGCAACTCCCCCGTCGTAATGCCCGAAGACCATTTATCCCAATCGTCTCAACAGTCATAAATGCTCCATAAATGAAACTCTCAAATTTCAAATTCCGACTCCCCGAAAATCTCATAGCTCAGCATCCCGCTGAAGAGCGCGACCAGTGTCGCCTTATGGTTGTAAACCGCCGCGACGGCTCGATACAGCACTGCGTATTCAAAGACATCATCAACTTTTTCGACGACGGCGACCTGATGGTATTTAACGACACCAAGGTATTTCCCGCCCGTCTTGACGGCAATAAGGAG
This sequence comes from Bacteroides sp., assembly GCA_014802325.1. Lineage (GTDB taxonomy): Bacteria > Bacteroidota > Bacteroidia > Bacteroidales > Muribaculaceae > Duncaniella. Next base: position 35,605 of record JAAVCK010000011.1, on the reverse strand, counting down.
AAAACCGGAGCACGCATAGAAGTGTTTCTGCTCCGCGAACTCAACGCCGAACACAAGCTCTGGGACGTGCTCGTGGAGCCCGCCCGCAAGATCCGTATAGGCAACAAACTCTACTTCGGCGACGACGAGTCGCTCGTAGCGGAAGTAATCGACAACACCACCTCGCGTGGCCGCACGCTGCGATTCCTCTACGACGGCCCTCACGACGAGTTTAAGAAGACTCTCTTCTCTATGGGCACCACTCCCCTGCCCTCCTACATCGACCGCCCCGCCACTCCCGAGGATGCCGAGCAGTATCAGACAATCTTCGCCGCTAAAGAAGGCGCAGTGGTGGCTCCCGCTGCCGGATTCCACTTCTCACGCGAGCTCCTCAAGCGCCTTGAGATCAAGGGCGTCAATCAGGGTTTCATCACCATACACTCCGGTCTCGGCAACTATCGCGAGATCGATGTGGAAGACCTCACCAAGCACCGCATGGACGCCGAGGAGATGATAGCCGACCAGGCTCTCGTTGACCTCGTCAACAATACCAAGGACGAGCACCACCGCGTATGCGCCGTAGGCACTTCAGTGCTCCGCGCCATTTCTTCGGCCGTATCTGTCGGTGGACATATGAAGACCTATACCGGCTGGACCAACAAATTCATATTCCCGCCCTACGACTTCACCGTCACCGACGCACTCGTGTCAAACTTCCACCTCCCATACTCCACCATGCTTATGATGGTGGCAGCCTTCGGAGGCTACGAAACTGTGATGAAAGCCTACGACGTCGCCATTCAGGAGGGCTACCGCTTCGGCGTCTACGGCGACGCCATGCTCATCATCTGATGGCCTCGTACACCACCATTACTGAAATTTCGCAAGCGGTTTATCGTGAAAAGATGAGCCGCTTCATCGCTTTTGCCATTCCCGTCACTACCCCCGACGAGGCCCGGCAGATAATCGCACGATATACCAACGAATATCACGATGCCCGCCACGTATGCTGGGCCTACATGATCGGAGCTGACCGCACCACATTTCTCTCCACCGACAATGGTGAGCCGTCGGGCACTGCCGGTAAACCTATTCTCGGGCAGATCAATTCAGCCGGACTGACCGATATACTTATTATAGTGGTGCGCTACTTCGGTGGCATCAAGCTCGGCACCTCCGGCCTGATAGCGGCTTACCGCGAAGCCGCCCGCATGGCCATAGCCGAAGCCACGGTAGTGGAGCGGCACGAGACCACCACTCTCACCCTCTCGCTCCCCTACCAGTCCATCAACGCTGCCATGCAACTCATCAAGTCGCGCGGCATTGCTGTGCTCGACCAGCAATTTGACAACACCACCATCCTCACCATCTCGCTCCCGCTCGACATCCTGCCGGAAATTACGTCGCGACTTTTGGCTATTCCCGGCCTCTGTATTCGCGAATAGCCCGCTAAAGTGTTAAATAAATGTTAAACCAATCCCAAACTATTGCGCGGAATAAAAAAACTCAATACCTTTGCATCGCTTTTAAGGCAAAACGGTAAGCCGAGGCTCAGAAAAGAGCCGCTTTCACCAACGGAAGTTCAGGCCGCTCATCTTCGGGCGATATGATAGGTCAGCCGAATAATCGGGGTGTAGCTCAGTTGGTTAGAGTACGCGTCTGGGGGGCGTGAGGTCGCTAGTTCGAGTCTAGTCACCCCGACCAGAAAAAGCTTTAAGGCAATATCAATCGCGAGTCTCCCCCGACTCGCGATTTCTTTTTATCCACAAGACTCAAATATGGTTAATGGTTGTTAAATACTTTGCACATCTGTAACATTATTGTAACTTTGTCGAAGTTTTAACCAATACAACCATCATGAAAAAATTCCGGCGCATTTTTGGTGCTACACTTGCGGTAATCATGCTGGCTATCTCGACAAGTTGCAACCGATGCGCAACCGGCTCCGAAGCAGCCTCACCATCCACCACCAATTTCATCAAACCTACCCGCATATTCAGCGCCGACTCGGCTTACGCCCACATACGCGCCCAGATAAAATTCGGACCACGCGTCCCCGGCTCTGAGGGAAGCGTAGCTTGTCAGCAATATATCATCGACGCTCTGACGGCCGACAGCGCCGTAGTCACAGTGCAGCGCTCGGAAGTAAAAGCATACAACGGCGACCGCCTGCCGATATGCAACATTCTCGGATCGTTCAACCCCGCGTCACACAACCGCATACTCCTTCTTGCCCACTACGACACCCGCCCTTGGAGCGACAATGAGTCTGACCCCGCGAAAGTGGCCGAACCCGTACCCGGAGCCAACGACGGTGCCAGCGGCGTAGCCGTGCTGCTCGAATTAGCCCGTCAGTTCCGCATCAATCCCCCCGAAAATATCGGCGTGGATCTGCTCTTTGTCGACGCTGAAGACTACGGCATGAGCGAAGGATTTGCCACCAACGACGAGACCTGGTGTCTCGGCACACAATATTGGGTGCGCCACACGCCATACACCGAAGAAAATCGTCCGCGTTACTGCATAGTGCTCGACATGGTAGGAGGCATCAACGCCCGCTTCCACCGCGAATATTACTCTGACCAGATAGCTCCATCGATTGTCGACAAAGTGTGGTCAGTAGCCGAGCGAAGCGGATTTGCCGACCGATTCGTCAACTCCACCGGTGGCAATATTATCGACTGTCACGTCTACGTCAACCGCATAGGTATTCCCTCGATTGACATCATCGAGTCGCGCAACGAAGACACCCGCTCTTTCCCACCCACGTGGCACCGCAACTCCGATAATCTCCACAATATCGACAAGTCCTCGCTCAACGCCGTAGGACAGACAATGCTCAACCTCATTCAACTCGAAAAATAAACATCATGACTATTAACGAGGCTCAGGATCAGATAGTAGAAGAATTTTCAGAAGTCGACGACTGGATGGACCGCTACGCCATGATCATAGATCTCGGCAACTCCCTCCCACCCATCGACGACAAACTCAAGACCCCCGACCGGCTCATCGAAGGCTGCCAGAGCCGCGTATGGCTCGACGCCGAGCAAAATCCCGACGGCACTCTGTCATTTACCGCCGACTCCGACGCCATAATAGTGAAAGGCATAATATCGCTTCTCATCTCCGTGCTCAATAATCACACGCCCGATGAGATCCTCGACAGCCCTCTCTATTTCATCGACGACATAGGCCTCTCGCAGCACCTCTCGCCCACCCGCTCCAACGGATTGCTGGCCATGGTAAAGCAGATGCGCACATATGCGCTCGCATTCAAAGCCAAAAATTCGCTGTAAGCCGCCACACGCTGCATGGCTCTGCAATATTTTAACGGGAAAACGGTATGCAACTCACCGTCATTCCCGTTTTTTTCGTAACTTAGCTCCATAAAACTTAAAAATCACTCATCAAAATGTTTAAAAACCAACCCGCCGGACTCTATGTCCTCGCCCTCGCCAATACGGGAGAACGATTCGGCTACTACACCATGCTGGCCATATTCCTCTTCTTCCTTCAGGCAAAATTCGGATTCGACGCCACCTGGACGGGCCAGATCTACTCTATCTTCCTGGCTCTTGTGTATTTCATGCCCGTATTGGGAGGATGGCTCGCTGACCGCTGGAGCTTCAATAAATGCGTTCTCGCAGGTATAGCCGTAATGTTTGTAGGCTACGCCCTCATGTCGGCCCCCACCCCCGTCCGCTCCAACACCTCCTTCATGATTCTCCTCGCAGCCCTGCTGCTCATCGCCACCGGCACCGGCCTGTTCAAAGGCAACCTTCAGGTGATGGTGGGCGACCTTTACAACGACAGCCGCTACGCCGACCGTCGCGACTCGGCCTTCTCGCTCTTCTACATGGCCATCAACCTCGGATCCATGTTTGCACCCGGAGCCGCAATCGCCCTCAAAAACATGGCTCTCAACCATGCCGGATACCTCTCCAACAACCCTATGGCCGCCACAGTCAGCAACTGGTGTCTTGACACCGACGCATTCACCCGCATGCCCGCCGACGCCGAAACCATCAAAAGCATGACCGACTTCGCCGTGAAAAACGGCATGGAGCAGGGCGGCGACCTCGCAGCTTGGCTCACCGGCTACCTCCAGACATTCGCCGACTCATGCTCTGCCAACTACTCATCACTCCTCGAATTTGCCAACGGCTACATCTCAGCCTTCTCCACCGGCTGCACATACGCCTTCTCGCTCGCATGCGCATCGCTCATCATCAGCTTCCTCATCTACACCCTCGGCCGACGCACCTACCGCCACATCATCACCGACGCTCCCCGCGCCACACCCACAGGCGATAAGAAACCTGCCGCCACAGCCGAGCCCCGTCTCACTCCCGAGCAGACCCGCCAGCGCGTCGTAGCCCTCTTCCTTGTATTTGCCGTAGTGATATTCTTCTGGATGGTATTCCACCAGAACGGACAGACCCTCACCGAATTTGCCAAAAGCTGCACCGCGTCCGAATCCTCATCCTGGACACGCATAGGCTTCAACCTCGGAGCACTCGCAGCCATAGCCGTAGCCGTCTACGCATTCTTCGGCCTAATCCAGTCCAAGACACTCGGCAGCCGCCTTGCTTGCGGAGGACTCCTTGCCGTATGCGCCGCAATAGTGATATGGATATTCACCTCAGTGATGCCCGCCACCCTCACCGACATCGACCCTGCCGCCTATCAGCAGTTCAACCCCTTCTTCGTTGTAGCCCTCACCCCCTTCTCCCTCGCACTCTTCGGATGGCTCAATAGAAAAGGCAAAGAACCCTCCGCTCCCCGCAAGATCGGCTACGGTATGATAGTGGCCGGCATAGCATATCTCGTCATGGTATTCGGTTCACTCTCACTCGTAGGCACCAACGGCGAAGTATCCACCAACTGGCTCATCACCACCTACCTCCTCCTCACATTTGCCGAACTCCTCCTCTCGCCCATGGGCATATCATTCGTCAGCAAAGTAGCGCCTCCCCACCTCAAAGGCGCCATGATGGGCGGATGGTTTGCAGCTACAGCCGTCGGCAACTACCTCGTATCGATTCCCATGCTTCTCTGGGGCAAAATACCCGTATGGTCCATCTGGTCTATCCTCATCGCACTCTGCCTCCTCTCGGCAGCATTCATCTTCTCACAGATGAAAAAACTTGAGGCCGCCACAGCCGACGTACCCGCACCCGCCGACCTCGAAAATGTAGAAGACGACGCTATCTGACGTCATCATATCACACCACATCCGCCCCTGCCGCTCAACACAGTCGGCAGGGGCGGATTAATTTACCCTTCCCTACAAGTAAAAAACGAGCCAATTCCCGAACGAAAATACTACATTCACATAAAAAATCATTACCAAAACATTGTCATGCAAAAAAATATTAGTAACTTTGCACCACAATACAAATTCGGCCTCGGGGTGTAGCACAGTTGGCAGCGCGCCACGTTCGGGACGTGGAGGTCGGAAGTTCGAGTCTTCTCACCCCGACAAATTTTCACCAATCGCCTGTAAATCACCGATTTACGGGCGATTTCTCAAAACTACCGGGACAAAAACGGGACAAGCCCGTTTTTAAGAGTCAGTAGATATTTATGGTGGATGCTGATGGAAATTATCGCGTAGGTAGATTATTCGGGTTGAGGAGTTAAGGTATCGCACTGCATGTAGGATCGCTTCGCAGTAGCGCCCGGCCGAATAAAATGATAACTTTATTTCTACATTCCTAACTCAATGTTAATCAACCTTGTATGGACGTACACTAGGGTGCGTCCGGCTGAGCAAAAAGGTAATTTCCCACATCCAGCACCTTTATAGTCCATCAACAAAAAAGCGCCCCAACTATCCGGGACGCTTTACAGCACTATCGATAATAATGAATCACAAATCAAAATGAATCATGAATCATAAATCATGAATCAAAAAAGGGGTTTAGTCCCTGCGGAAGATGTCGCGCGTATACACTTTGTCTCTCACATCGTCGAGCACCGCATCATAGCGATTGGCCACGATGGCATGCGACAGCGACTTGAAGCGCGACAGATCGTTGACCACCTCCGAGCCGAAGAACGTTGTGCCATCCTCAAGCGTAGGCTCATAGATGATCACCTTCGCACCCTTGGCCTTGATACGCTTCATCACGCCCTGGATCGACGACTGACGGAAATTATCCGAATTTGACTTCATCGTCAATCGGTACACACCTATCACACACGGCTCCTGCTCCTTGCCAGAATACGAATTGACTTCCGTATATCCATACCATCCGGCCAGACGGAGCACCTGATCAGCTATGAAATCCTTGCGAGTGCGGTTGCTCTCCACGATAGCCGACATCATATTCTGCGGCACGTCGGCATAATTGGCCAGCAGCTGCTTCGTATCCTTGGGCAGACAGTAGCCCCCGTAGCCAAACGACGGATTATTGTAGTGCGATCCGATACGCGGGTCGAGACCCACACCCTCGATGATAGCCTGCGAGTCAAGACCCTTGACCTCGGCATAGGTATCAAGCTCATTGAAATAGCTCACACGCAGCGCCAGATAAGTGTTGGCAAACAGTTTCACCGCCTCGGCCTCCTTCATGCCCATATAGAGCGTTGGGATATCCTTCTTCTCCGCACCCTGCTGAAGCAGCTCGGCAAACGTATGCGCCGCCTCATCCATCCTCGCAAGGTCGGTCACGGCCAGAATAGCATCATCCTCAGCCTTAAACTCAGCCTTACCTATCACCTTAGGCACACCTGCTATGATGCGCGACGGATAGAGGTTGTCATAAAGCGCCTTTGACTCGCGGAGAAACTCGGGGAAAAACATCAGGTTGAACTCCCCTACCCCCTTGGCTGCATACTTCAGATACAGCGAGCGGCAATAGCCTACCGGTATGGTCGACTTTATCACCATCACTGCCCGTGGATTCACCTTCAACACCAGGTCGATTACATCCTCGATATGATGAGTATCGAAATAATTCGTCTGCGCGTCATAATTGGTAGGCGCAGCTATCACCACGAAGTCAGCATCGCGATAAGCCGCCTCGCCGTCGAGCGTAGCAGTCAGGTCAAGGTCCTTCTCGGCCAGATACTTCTCGATATAATCATCCTGGATAGGCGAACGGCGCTGATTGATCAGCTCCACCTTTTCGGCTATCACATCCACAGCCGTCACGCGGTTATGTTGAGCCAGCAGTGTGGCAATCGACAGCCCCACATACCCCGTCCCGGCAACTGCAATATTATATTTCTTCATATTATATGTATCTCAACGGTTATACTATTCGCTTATAAACTGAATATCATCCGTGCGCGGGTGCACAAACTCAAATTCAAGTGTACGTGCAAGGCCTTCATCAAGAGTGAAAGGCGCCTTGAATCCCGACGAATGAACTTTCGTAGCATCAAATTCCGTAGTGGCGCAGAATTTCTTTACTCTAACAGACGATACTGTAAGTTTCTTACGGGTAATGAATGCCAGTAGATCAAAGCAATATCCGCCGAGCATACCCAGCCAATAGGGGAAATGGGTAGCCGGTATATGCTTATTCAGCACCTTCGACACATGGCCCACAAGCTGATTCATATTATTATCGGGTTTATCGATATAATTGAACACATTATAACCTTCCGTCACATTATCAATCATATATTTGACAAAGGCCACGATATTACCTACATAAGCCATCGACTTACGGTTTTCGCCCTTTCCCACCATCAGGAATTTTCCTGACGATATCTGTTTCAGCAGATTATATACATTACCGCGGTTGCGCTCTCCGAATATCACGGTCGGACGTATAATATCGATATTCCAGTCGGGATGCGATTCATACCACTTTTGAAGCACCTGCTCTGCCTGCCATTTTGACTTGCCGTAATGATTAAACGGATCAGCCGGATGATTCTCATCAGGATTCTTTTTATTCAGTCCGTATACAGCCACAGATGAGAAAAATATAATACGCTTGATACCGTTCTTTTCCATAGCTTTGAGGGTCACCTCCATACCGCCTACATTCGTGTCATAATAGAGCGATACAGGCGATACGTCGTCGCGGTGCTGAGCGGCAAGCAATATCACGATGTCGGCACCCTTAAGTTCCTTATCCATCTGCTCCTGCTCACGCACATCGCCTATCGTCGTGATTTCATTGAAGAAATGACTGGGCTGCAGATCAATATTCTTGCACTCATATTGTTTCGGATCCTGCTTAAGCAGGTCAAGTAAACGCGTGCCCACGAAACCACTGGCACCTATCATTGCTATTTTCATTGTTCTATTATCTTAAGAATGTTTTATAAATAAATGATCTAATACTGTTAGGCATAATATATACCGCAGTCCTTATTATACTCGATTTTAGCATCGAGAATCGGGATATAAGCCCAAGGCGGTGGAGCTCACGCTGAAATCTAATGCTGTCCAACGCATATCTGAATCCACCGCGCCGTTTGAACATATCAGCCGACGTGCGGAAATGAAGTACGTTATCCTGAACATTTCCAAACACGGCTCCTGACACCATCATGCGCGACCATAGATACCAATCCTCAAAAAGCGGGAAATGCCTATATCCTCCGGCCTTATTGACAGCATCCTTTCTGAACACCACTGCCGGATGATTAAGCGGATTACGGCTACCTATATAATTCTTGATTTCCTCATGTGTCTCAGGCACTTTTCTGACTGATTTGACATTGGAAATATCACCTTCAAATTCCTCAATCCATCCGCTGAAAATATCAATTTCGGGATGCGATTCAAGATACTTCACCTGCTTTTCAAATCGATCAGGGAAGCATATATCATCCGTATCCATTCGTGCCACGAGGTCGTAGGTACAATGCTTGAGGCCTTCGTTGAGAGCATTGCCGAGGCCGCCGTTCTTCTCCAGACGCACACGCTTTAGTTCGGGATGCTCCTTTTCCGTAGCATCAAGCACCTCGTAGAGCGGCCCGGTAAGAGGCCCATCCTCCACCATCACCACCTCTGTAGGAGGCAGCGACTGATGAAACACCGAGTGGAGACTCTCGCGCAGATACTCAGGTTTTTCCTTAGCATACAGCGACATCAGTACTGAAAATTCCATATCTATCTTTTTTTCAGTTTATATACAAATCCTTTCACCGACGAAATCATACCCTGCGGGAGCAGCTTCACAAGATTCTTCATCTCATGCTTCAGCCGCTTCTTCAACGGAATCGACTGCTTGAAAGCTTTCACCACATCTTTCAGTCTTACATCAGGCTCGGCAAGCATACCGAGCAGCCGCGTGCGCACCTCATCATGTCGGCGGTATACACGGCCATAGCTCTGATAATGGATAAACGAACCGAAATCCTGCGGCGCGCTCTCGATCTCGCCGGCGATAGCGTCAAACAACCGACGCCCGCTTTCAGTGCATACTGTCACAGCCGACACGCCCTTGTGATTGTCGACAAACTTGTCACCCCAAAAGTCACCGAGCCTTATGTCGGTATACTCAAGCGTGCTCCTCAGCTTGCAGTCATAGCACGAATCATTGAGCACACGGTCGGAGAAAAACATCGTGTAAAACGGGGCATTCAGCCTCGGCGAAACCACCGTTACAGGCGTAGGAATTCCATCTACTACTACTACTACTACTACTACTACATAGAAGTTACCCCAGCCGCGTATCTTGCTGCGGAAATTCACCGAGAGCACCTTCGTAGCACCTGTCTTCTCCTTCACCTCATCGATATACTTTTTCCACAGATTCATCGACGGACATCCGTGGCAATACAGATCGATGAGGATATGATCCTCCCTCACGCCCTTTGCCCGAAGGAAACGGTCTACAGCGTAAATCTGACACGGCAATCCGAAGACCGCATATTTCTTTCCGCGGCAATTCTTCACCATATCCTTAAACGCGTCTATCGACAGCGATTGAATATACTTCGAGCTACGGAAACCCTCTACATCATCATAATTACATGCCGTGCGACCCACAGCGCAATTCTTATCCGCGTCATACACCACGCCTATACACGTGTAACCCTCGTCTATAAGTCGGCTCGCCATAATATCGGCCACGCCGCCCGAAGTAGTGGCCTTCACCACATCCTCATCCTTAGCCCAGGCCGAGTAGAGCTGTATTGACTCCATGCCTGAGGTCATCTTCACGTCGGGGTCAAACTTATAGCACTGCTTCACACACAGCCCGCAGTCGATACACTTTCCATCATCCACCACCGGGCGGTAAAAACCTTCACCATCGAGCTCAATGCTGATAGCGCCCGTGGGGCACACCGCGCCACACATCTGGCAGCTCGTGCACGGTCTTATCTGAGATCGGTCGTCGATATTCATTTTCCGGCAAATTCAAGCATCTTATCGAGATGGGCCATCGACTCGCTGCGGCGGCGCTCTATCTCCTTATTGATTTTCTCGTAATCCATAGGCTTCGCCATTGTAGAGGCAAGATCCTCCCAGCGGGTGATGATGCGGTCGGCCACGCCATACTCCTTGAGAAGATTGACGAGCTTCAGATGATTGCTCTCGCGTGTCTTGGCCACGAACCGCGCTCCTGTGATAAGCGACATCACGCTGCCGTGGAAAGTATCCGTCACCACCTCGCGCGCATTCTTGAAGTACGACAGCAGCTCGATAGGATCCACATCGATATTGTAGTCACACCACTTATGGTAAAAGCCTGGCGAAAGCGTCTTCAGCCCCTTGCTTCGGGCATAATCGGTGATGGCCTTCACCTCCTCGGGCGAGTTCATGCGGTTGTCGTAGGAATACACCAGCAGGCAATCGTTCACGTCGGGATTATGGCCGGAGGCAATCTCATCCTTATATCCGTAGAGCAATACCGGGTCCACCACCACGGGCGGACGCTCACCTGTAAGACGCTCCACCACATCGGCACTGTTGCGGTCGCGTACAGTCACATACTTCATACCCTCAAGTCCCGACTTCACGAAAGCCTCCGAGTGAAGCCGGCATATATCGTCGTAGGTCGTAGGGCCGAAACTGCCCGCGTAGGCCATCACCGCATCCGTGGGCAGGCAATGACCGAAAAACACAGGCGTAGGGCCGGTGTGGAGTGCGAACACCTCATCGCTGCCCACGATCACTCCGTCGAGCTCACCGCACTCCGTGTAATAGTCGCCTATGATATTCATGCGACGTTTGTAGTCGTTGAGCGTGCGGCGCTTGCGGTAGTTATATATAGTGCACCCCGCGCCCTTCTCCTTGAGATACTTCATATAGATACCCACCGACTTGGCCGAGACATCATACTTGGCCTTCATCTCGTGGCCGAGGAAATCATAATTCTTGTCAAACTGCAGCGCACGCGCCTCATAGCCTTTCGAGGCCAGGGTCTTGATAAGCGCCGTCAGCTGCAGCAGCGCCCCATGATTATGCACATCATAATGCGTGATTATCCCTATCTTTTTCATTGTCTGTTTCCGATTAATGATTTGTAGAATCGCTCGTATTCCGCAGCCATCGTAGAGGCGGAGAATGTTTTGCGGGCGATTCCGATATATTCGTCCATATCTATCTTTGTACGGGTAGCCTTGACGAGACGGTCGGCAAGCTCGTCACTGTCGCCCACCCTGAACTCAAATTGTTTCAGCTCAGGAAAATATCCTGTAAATTCCCTGAACACCGGAATATCCGATGCTATCATAGGCACGCCGGCAAAAATCGACTCCATATAGTTCAGTCCGAATCCCTCGGAGTGGGAAGCCGAAATCGAATAATCGGCGGCCATCAGGTAATCATACACATTATACTGCCACCCGAGCATCTTGATACGGTCGTCATCGCCTATCTCTCTGATACATTCGTCCCACAGCGGACCCTTGCCTAAAAACCACAGCTCCACCTTTCTATTCTCCCGCGGGAAAGCCTTTCTGAAAGCCCTGATAATGGTGAGCTGATCCTTCATGGGGAGCAGGGCACCTATCGACACGAACAGTGTCGTATCTTCTTTCACACCATATTGCGCCCTCGCCTCATCCCGGCTTTGATATTTCGATTCCGGCACCTTTACGCCGTTATATATACGCTCGACTTTAAGCTCCGGAAGCCGCGGTACATTATTATTTTTTACATTCTCCGAAATAGCCACAGCCGCTGCAAGTTTTTTCATCGACGAATAGTATCGACGGAGCATATACGTGCCCAGAATTTTCCCATATCGCTTGATAAAATCTTCTTCAGGCACATTATGGATTGTCTCTAACACCGGAATATCCTTAACCCCGGCGGCAAGCCTCACAGCCTGATAACCATGAGTGTGGATAATATCGGGGTTGATAGTTTGGATAAGTTCATTGAACCTACGGCGTTCGATTGCCGTGAGCAGCTCAGTCTTCAGTCGCGAGGTATTGAACTCATACACCTTAATGCCGTCCTCCACAAATTCATTTGTGATCGAGCGGGCAGCCTCGTCCTTCATCAGCTTTATGATGACTATATCGTGGTCTTTCCTGTTGAAATTCCTCACGAGATTCTGCACCACTATTATAGGGCCGGCCTTTCGCAGAGAACTTACTACGATAGCTATTTTCATATATCAAAAGAAATTTAGATCGAATTTATATTGTGTGTTGGCGAGCTGCTTGAACATGAACGTCATGAGCACAAGCACCACAGTAGAGATATAGAGCACCTTTGAACCACGCTTGAACAACTTTCCGGTCATAGGCAGCAATATCGTCATATACGGTAGGCAATACATAGCCATGCGCCTCATCACCATAAATGTATAGAATATATTATACAGACATATACCTATCACCACTATATTCAAAAAAAATACCGCGCGGGGATTTACCCTGCGCAGCCGCGGATACAAGGCAAGAAATATTATCCCTATCAGATTATACACATATTTCAGCAGCCCTGACGATACTCCGGCGCTGAAGGATTCTGACGTGTAAGATGAGGCCGTAAGCACAAGCACATTGGTCTCAATCAGCCTCGACACAGTACCGCCGCTTACCACTGAAACGGCAAATACTCCACACATCAGCCAAATAGAGTAATTATGGCGTGATATCAGCATCAGTATCACCCCTACTATAGCCGACACATGCAGCATCATAGCGCACACCGCACATACCGCAAACTTTTTCCACTCACCGCGCAGCAGCGGCACCGTGGCCGCAAACAGCACGGCCTGAGCGCAAAACTGCCTGATGATATTCGACGACTCATAGTAAAATCCGCAACCTATGAATATGATCAGCGACATATATATTTCGGGCGAGAGTTTTTTCATGCCCATATAATATCCTGTCATTATCAGCATGGATGTGAGGAAGAAAAAAGCTCTTGATTTGAATCCGATATAACTCATCCCGTCGCATATCCATATCCATGTAGGCTCAAGTGCATATCGGTTCACAGAGTTCTTGTTATCGTAGATATCGGCATACGCGCCGTAATCCACGCCTACGTTATACCGCAGCCCCATCACGAGTATCAGAGTGGCCACCAGTATGAAGGGCAGATATTTCCGGTAAGGGCTATACTGCGACAGCCCTTTCAGAATCACACATTCAAGTATAAGCGCCAGACTGACTGTCAGCATATCTTATATTTACGCAGCATTGCCTTACTTCGCATTATCATATCGGCCAGGAAGAAAAAGCGCCCGCCAAACAGTATGCGACTCAATAACTTTCTATACACATTCATGCTGCTGTAATCAATCTTGTCAAGCAGCCCTCGCTCCCTGAACATGCGCAGGTAGCGTCGGCGGCTGTCGTCTGACTCGTTCATCAGTATACTCAGCAGTCCGCGTTGCGCCAGCTTGTCAGCATTGATGCCGTTGGCCTTGAAATAATCCACATTCACTTCTATAGCCTTGCATATCTGCTCGCTGTATTTCTTATTCCACTTCTGGGTATAAGCCTGCGGATTCATCTGCGCGTAGTGGTAGAGAGGCTTGTCAACGATTGCTATCACTTCCGACAGATGCACCAGACGAGGGAGCACCGATACGTCTTCCCACATGTTGACTCCGGGGATAAACGACGGCTGAAGCTTTTCATAGATCTCACGCTTGACCATCTTGTTCCACAGCCCGCAGTGAATCTCTCCGTCGATAGCCCGCCTGAGCAATTCGTCATGCTCGGTAGTAAATGTCTGACTGAACACCTTCTCACTGTCAGGATAGTTCACAAAGTAGTGACACAACACCATATCGGCATCGCTCTCAGCGGCAGCGTCGAGCATGAGCGCATACATATCACTCTCCACCCAGTCATCGCTGTCACACATTATCACGTATTTACCCGAGGCATGCCGAAGTCCGGTGATGCGCGATCCGGCAAGTCCCTGATTTGTCTCGTGGTGTATTATCTTCACCTGAGTTTTTCGGTCGGGATACCTGTCGATCACGGATTGAAGCACCGCCAGACTCCCGTCAGGTGTCTTGTCGTCAACGAATATAAATTCTATACCTTCCGTTATAGTCTGGGAGAATAGTGACTCGGCGCATCGCTCTATGTATTTCTCCACTCCGTAGACGGGTATCAGTACTGACAGCAGGGTATCGGCTTTCATATTGGTCATAGCTTGCGATATAGTTTTATTACCCACAGATTCAGCAGGTCAAGACCGTTTCTCACAAGAAACGGCGACAGCTGGTGACGGGCCGATCCGAAATATTCCATCGGCACGCCATAGGTCGCCTTTCGCCACAGTACCGGGTCATATGTCTCGGGTCGGGTGATCAGTCCGAGTGTCTGCGATGCCACAGTCTTCAGGCGCTGCTGCTCGCAGGCCTCACTCCGGCAGTAATCCTTAAGCTGGTCAAACACCTTGATGACCGAGTCATATTTAGCTTTGGTGTACATATTTATGGCGCTGTCGCCGCGCATACGGTAGTGATATAGAGCCTTGTCGACATAGCTTACCTTTGCGGCAGCGTCGTGGAGAGGCATCACGTAGAGCATATCTTCCATAAATGTTATCTCGTCGGCAAACGTCACATTCTGCTCCGTTATAAACCGGCGGCGTATCATGCGTTCCCACAGTCCGCTATGCAACTTACCTGATAATATGGCTATTACAGCATCCTCCCCCTCGTGACTGAAATCCTGACTGACCGCCACGGATTTTTCGGGATATTCCAGTACGTAGTTACAGCCCACGATATCGGCATCATCGGCCATGGCCTTGGAATACATAAGTTCATACATATCCCTCTCGACCCAGTCGTCGGGATCGCAGTGAATCACGTATTCACCCGTCGAAGCATCAAATCCGTCTTGTCGTGACCGGCTGACTCCTTTATTCTCGTCATGGCGGATTATCTTCACTTGGTGGCGGCGGTGCGGATAGTCGGCAAGCACCTTTTCCACCACGGCCATACTGCCATCGGGCGAGCAGTCGTCCACGAAGATATATTCCATATCGTCGAGCGTCTGCTCAAAGAGAGTTCTGACACACTTCTCGATATATTCCTCCACATTATATATCGGAACTATTACACTGACTTTAACCTGACTCATACGTATGTCTTTTTATTGATTTACTATGTTATGTTTCAGCAGCGGGGTATCTCGTCAAGCACTCGGCGCATCTGCGCGTCCCAACTGAAATCAGGCAGTGAATCTCTGATTTCCTCGGGCGACATAGTGCATTCCTTAGCAAAGTTTATCAGCCCCTCGATATCCACGGCCGAATCATCCGCCGGGACTTTGTATGTGAACGGTCTGTCGTCAAAATCGCTATTGCTCTCCGAGTAGCAAAACGGTAATCCTCGATGGGCATATTCCACATTCTTAAGCGATTTCATACGGCTGTTGCCGGTGCGGTGACGTCCCAGACTGCCTACGCACACATCCGTATCATCAAACACTTTGTCGAGTTCGGCGCCATACAATTCTCCCGTCAGTTCGATCACATCGGTCAGACCGTAATCGGCTATCATCCCGGTGAGTCTGATATACTCCGGGTTGGTGCTCTTGCCCCCCACTATCTTTACATGCAGCGGCCGACGAGCCATCATGCCCCGGTCTATATAATTCTTCACACCCTCCACAAGCCTGTCATATCCATGCCAGAATGCAAGAGCGGCCACAGCCGTGATTCTGAATATGTCCGAATCCGTATGGCGGGCAAGCCGTATGGCGGCCGGATCCACGCCGTTGGATATGTTGATGGTCTTTACGCCCCAGATTTTTCTGTCGTCCGAGAAGGTCACTATGCGGTCAAGAAACAATCCGAGGGTATTATATACCACATGATACTTTATCCGGCGGAGCAGTGTCCCCACCGGTCCGAAATTTTTTGTCGACTCCTTCAGGAAGGGGTAAGTGGGTATTTCGAGAAACACTTTCACCGAGTTCTTGCGCAGCTTGCGCGTAAGATATATCTGCTTGATCGATCCGGTATTACGTATATAGCAGAAGTCTATCGAATGACTCTTTACAAAGTCTATTATCTCGTCATACTGCTTTGTGCCCTCGCCCGGGCTTATTGGCTCAATGAGGTCATTGCCTGTGATCTGAAAGTTTCCGGCCGGGGTCTTGTGGCATATGTACACCTCGTGGCCCTGCTTGCGCATCGACTCTATCTGCGAGTATATTTTTTTATGCACGCCCTCGCCTGTGGAATTTCGGGGCTCCAGCTTGATATTGGTAAAGTATAGTATATTCATGAGGGCACTTGTTAATGAGTATTGTGGACCGTATCGAATATTCTCAGCACCTGAGCTATGATCGGAGCCATGTCGTAATACCTGTATTCGGCCAGTCGGCCGCCGAATATCACGTCGGTCTCCTTGTCGGCCAGCGCTTTATACTGTTCGTACACGGCCTGATTGCGGGCATCGTTGACGGGGTAAAACGGTTCCATACCGTCGAGCCACTCGGTGGAATATTCGCGCGATATCACCGTGCGGGGATTGGCGTATACGGCGTCGCCAAACGTCTCGAAGTGCTTATGCTCTATCACGCGGGTATAGGGCACTGAGGCCGAAGTGTAGTTCACCACGGCATTGCCCTGATAGTTGGGGCAGTCGAGAGCCTCGGTCTCGAAGCGCACGGTGCGGTATTCGAGCTTGCCGAAGCGATAGCCGTAATATTCGTCGATCTTTCCGGTGAACACCACCTTTTCGGCCATGCCTTCCCAACGGGCGCGGTCGGCGAAGAAATCAGCGTCCAGCTCCACGTCCACGCCTTCGAGCAGCCCCTCGATGAGCCGGTTATAACCGCCTATGGGTATGCCTTGATACAGATCGTTGAAATAATTGTTATCAAATGTCAGTCGCACAGGCAGCCGGCGTATGATAAACGAAGGCAGATCGGTGCACTTCCTGCCCCACTGCTTCTCGGTGTAGCCCTTGATAAGCTGCTCGTATATATCGCGGCCTATCAGTGTGAGCGCCTGCTCCTCAAGATTACGCGGCTCTGTCACACCGTCGGTCCTCATGCGCTCCACAGCTTCGCGACGCTGATCGTCGAGCTTGGCCTGCGCCTCAGCCGGAGTTTTCACGCCCCACATCTGATAAAATGTGTTCATATTGAAGGGCAGATTATACAGCTTGCCGTCGGGCGCCTGGGCCACGGGGCAGTTTGTGTAGCGGTTGAACGGCACTATACCGTTCACGAAATCCCACACATTCTTATCGGAAGTATGGAAAATGTGTGCGCCATACTTATGGACGTTGATTCCGTCCACTTCTTCACAATATATATTGCCGCCGGCGTGATTACGCTTGTCAATCACCAGACAACGCTTGCCCTGCTTTGTGGCAAGATGCGCGAATGTCGCGCCAAAGAGGCCGGAGCCTACTATCAGGTAGTCGTATTTCATGACTTGATTCTTTCTTCTTTCCATGAAATATTTTCTTTAATTACTTTAGCCGGAAATCCTACCGCTACCGAATGAGCCGGGATATTTCCTGATACAAGGGCATTGGTCCCTATCACAGAGTCATCGCCTATCACCGATCCCTTCAGTATGGTTACGCCATAGCCGATCCATACGCGATCGCCTATCGTCACATCCTTTGCCGGATTAATGCGTCGGCCGGTACTATCATCTATTATCGAGTGCCCGTCAGAGCCTCTTACTATAACTTTTGCGCTTATGAGGCAGTCATCACCTATAGTGATTTTGTTATTTACGTCTGCCGTGGTCAGAAATATATCCGATACAGCCAGATTTCTACCTATGGAGATCACTCCATGGCTATCGCCCATTCTGATTCGACCCGAATCGTAAAATTTGGTATTCTCACCGATTACAAATGTGTGATTCTCACCGGCAATTTCTATCCGTGTATTTCTTAAGACACATCCCTTCCCTATATGAATTTTATGGCCTGCCCCTTGGATATTAAGCTGACAATTCATAAGTACGCCTTCACATCTGAAGCCATAGTTTCGGTATCTGACATTATATATATGCCGTAAAATATGCTTTGAATACAGATACGATAATTTATTACATATTCGCTTAATTAACATACCTTTAAAGCTATTATTATATTCCTGTTACTCGGACTTCTTAATGACAAGGTGATACACTTTGCGCAACGCATTCTTGCCTCTCAACAAAGTGAGATACCGCAGCCTGTCAAATACTGAATATCCATCTATCTCCTTGCGGATTTCAGCAATGTCTTTCGCTACCTCATTGCTATTACGATAAATCAGACTCTTATTATATTCATACGATGCAAACAGGCTTAGATTCACCTTGTCAATCAATTTCTTATCGCCGGTTGACTCCGCCAATACCGCCATTCGGCCAAACGCAGTCAGATCAGTCATAAACCGACGGTATTTAGGTCCATCGATTGAGCTCATGGCACCATTCTGTCTAACGAAATATCTGTAGACGGGTTTGGAGGTAATATTTATCACACCTTCTGTACCACACAAATATCTGAACGTAAACAGCCTGTCTTCATTATAATAGATATCCTCGTCAAATCTCAATTCTTTTTTCTCAATAATGCTTCTGCGGAATATTTTATTCCACAGGTAGCCTTGATATTGTCCGTTTGCACCGATCATCAGTTTCATCAAGCCTTCCTGAGCGGTAATGCAGCTGTCGTCATGAGGTTTGGTAGATGAAATTTCACCATCATTGTCTACCTCATATCCGGCCATCACCATAGATACTTCTTCTTTATTACAAAAATTCAGAAGCGTATCCAGACAATCAGGCAGAAGCATATCATCAGCATCGGAGAAATATACCCACTTGCCTCTGCTGAGGTTTATACCAAGATTGCGGGCACTGCTCACTCCTCCATTTTCTTTATGGATTACTTTTACACGGCTATCCTTTACCGAATACTCGTCGCATATGGCTCCGGTATCATCGGTGCTACCATCATTAATAAGCAGTAGTTCAAAGCCTTGATTCGATTGCGACAGTACCGACTCGATGCTCTCGGCGATAAATGCCTGTCCATTATATACAGGCATGATCACACTTACCATCGGATCGTTTTCCATGAGTTTGTTCATTTTTTAAAGTCGCAATTTGTTTTTGAACGCCTCTCTTATAATATCCCATTTTGAGATCCCGTACTTTTTCGCGATCGCAAAATATGATTTCAGCTTATCTCTGTCCATCTGCTTTACTGCCACCACAAATGTAGAGCTTATCGGAGAATCAAAAATATCTACACCATGTTGCTTCAGATAAGCATGTTTTTTCGCAAATACTTCAAGCCTCAGCTGCTCGATATCGTCGCCTATTCTTTTCGATACCGAATCCGGACGGTCAATTATACAATACGCCGCCGTATTGTCTACGACAACATCATTTGCATATGCGCCGACTTTATAAGCGAATGCCGCATCATTATGTTTCGGTATTTCGTCAAATCTTATGTTTTCGCGTTCGACAATGGCCCGCTTGATAATCCTGCACCACGGCTCGCCGAAGCGATATCTGAAATAGAAGTAGTCTTTATTTTCCGACTTCATCAGCTTACTGATTTCCACCGAAAGATGATCATTTCTATGAGAAACATTCATGGTATTCTCCATCAAGGAAATAGCATTGAATATCACCATATCATGATCTTCATTCTTATACTTGTCAAGAAGTCCGGAGAGGGATGGCAGGAAAAAGTCATCGGCGTCGGCAAATATCAGATAATAGCCCTGCGCATGCGCCAGACCGATATTACGGGCTTTGCCCCCTCCTCCGTTCACCGTCATCGTCAGGAATTTCACATGAGGAAATTCATTCTTCACCGCCTCAAGTCCGGCAATATTCTTATCGGAACAATCATCCACCACTATCACCTCAAGATCATCTCTCACAGGCAACGTTGACAGAAGTCTCCGCAACTTATCAGGAATATTGTGATGCGGTATGATTAATGAATATCTCATTTCCCTGCTTCATGCTTCAGCTCGCAGCTGATTATCTTGCAATTAACCTTTTAAAGCACCGGCATGTCTGCTGATAGGCATAGTTAAGCATCAGCGCTCCGGACATCACTATCACGTAGCGGCCCACCCACATATCAGGCATCTCGGCGATCGGGGCTATGGCATATACCGGGATTATGTGCCACAGATATATCCACATGGAGTTTTCGCTGAAATATCTGAATACCTGTCCTCCTGTATAGCGACCTAATACAGGTCGCAGACTCCACAGCGTGGCACTGCCAAAGAGACCGTAGAGCAGATAAAGCGACTGCGGCGGATACTTATAGTCCTGCGGATCAAAAGACCAGCCGTGCTGACTCATAAACAGCAGTATGCACCCGGCCGTGACGGCAATGAACACATACAGCCCACATTGCGTAAACTCGCGTATTTTCAGTCCGAGCACGGCCACCGTGCTATAGCCCACGGCATAGAGCACAGTCTCGTCGGCCACATAACGCACTATCTTATTGTCGATGGCCGATGCGCCTTGTATCAGGAAATACTGCACCCCGATAATCGCCAATACCGCGAGCGTGGTCACCGTCATTCCGGCCTTTCTTACGCATACATACAGCAGCGGCACGATCAAAGCCATCATAAGAAACACTCGCATTATCCACACATATCCTATACTCGGCCAGTTGAGTAGCAGAAACGAGCCAGCCATTGTGGTCAGCTTCATATGCGGCGCACCCGTAAGCTGACTGTAAAGCGCCCAAAGTATAAAGAATATCACGAGAAATGTGGCCACAGGATAATATATACGCTTGAATCTCTTCCAGCCATATGCCAGATAGCCATTCTTGAGCGGTCTGTAACAGATACTTGATACAAACACCATCAGCGGCACATCGAAACTGCGCATAGGCACATACCACTCCGGGGCATTCACATGCACACCTATGAGAAGTATAAGCCCTATGGTCCTCAGAAAATCTATATACGTCTCTCTCTGAGTCATCACTTACCGGCTTGTATTTCGTTAAATGCCACACGGCAATGATCGCCGAGCATATCCAGACACTCCTTAGTGAAATAGTCCATTCTGCCGCAGGCCGAAGTCATAGTCATTTCACCTACATACACCTTTCCGTCGACCTGATAAAAATCCACTCTCATCTGCGGGTGGCCTTTAGAGAGTGCCGACGCTATCTCAAGCATCTTATCAAGTTCCGATGGCTTGGGCATAGCTTTTTCAGCCTTAAGTATATGGTGGCCGTCATGCACGCCGTATTCATCATCCACTCGTTTCCATTCTTTTGCCGTATATATGTCGGTCGTGAAGTAATGCTTGGTGCGGTTTGAACATACGAAGCATATCACAGGCTTCCCGTTGAAACACCAGAATTTGTAATCGATCAGCGACGTAGACTCGCCTTCCTGACGCGATCTATCCAGCATTTCCTCGGCTATCACCACCGGCTCTATCCTGGTATAGTGTGGTTCGGCTGAGTTTATGCCAAACCGATTGGCAAACAAGCCTTTGAAATATCCCTTGATCTCATCCAAATTCACCGCCGACTTGTCGGTAATTATCCTAACGTCGCCGCATCCGTTGTTGGCTTTCAGCACAAACTTATCGGGCAGCCCGGCAAATGAGATATCTTCCGGATTTTTCCACACGGCCAGCAATTTCACCAGATGGTCCTTGTAGCCACGTTCCGTCACATAGTCGCGCATACGGTATTTGTCGGCTATCCGGCTCCACTCGGTGGTGTCGGTGGTAAATTCTATCCGGTTTATCCATTGGTTCAGATCCTCTGGTGCGTCCCAGTTGAT
The DNA here is from genome assembly GCA_014802325.1 of Bacteroides sp. Lineage (GTDB taxonomy): Bacteria > Bacteroidota > Bacteroidia > Bacteroidales > Muribaculaceae > Duncaniella. Next base: position 13,456 of record JAAVCK010000011.1, on the reverse strand, counting down.
ATTCCGGCCGAAAGCCCGGCGATACAGCATGCCGGCCGCCGACTTATAGTCGCCTCTGCTCAGATAATCCTTGAGCATGATATTTTCCACCGCCTTGCGCGGATGCATGATATAATACAAAATCTTTGAAAAAATTGATGCCATATTCTATAATTTATTTTCCATCAGTCTCAGAAATCTCACGAAATCCCCCTCATCGCGATGGGCGATTGTAAGCTTCTCCTTTTGACCAGACTTATCAGTTGTCTCAACTATGATGTGATATCCATTGATTAGTATACCGTATTTGCCATGATGATACTTCTTGGTCACGGCATTGATAAGATCCTCTATATCCTTACTTGTATCGGCATACTTCTCTACCCATTTATTCCACTCCGCGGCCTTTGGACCGAGGGTCTTCATATAATACACAGGTAAATATCGTGTCAGTCGGTCGGTGACCTCCTTCAGTCGATCTATGACCTTTTTACTCACATTCCCTATCTCAGCGCCGTGGATATAGAGATTCCTGAGCTTTATGATATTCTTCAGTTCGTTTTCATAATTCCGCGGGATAATATTATCCTTGCAGAGCTGGCCTACCATAAAAGCCATATTTGCACGTCTACCGAGTGTAAAACCTTCTTCCTCGGGGAAATATGCTTTCACAGCCTGCTCAAATCGGCGGAAGTATTCTATGAAAATCATGGGCGACAGAGTGTCATCGCCGCCTTTATCAGCCTCAACAGGTGTTTTCACTCCGTTTTTACTATCCGGCGATTGCTCCTCTGCGTCAAGAGCCTTCTTGGTAGTGTCGGTTTCCTTGGCTATGATTCGACTCCTGCCCTTCTCGCTAAGTGCCACATTAAGTATCGGCATCAGCAGACCGAGAGTATAGCAGTTTCCTACCAAAAGTAAAAGAAATACGCTTAGCCATACAATGCTCTCCCCGTTACCTAATACTGATACCTCAGCTATTCCTTTAGAAATCTTCTCAGCATAGGCGAGCGCACCTACGTCGAGTAATATACATACAATGGAGAAAACAAAAAACTTGCGCCCGCTACGGAATGTGTCATCCACAAGCGGCTGTAATACTGCCGATAAAGATGGAACATCGTCAATTCGACGGACCAGATTCTGATCAAACAGCGTCAACCCGGTCATGACCAATCCCGCCAATGCCGCAAGCACCTGCGGCAACGTCGAAAATATCCAATATATCGCTTCTTCCGAAATCACTTAATATTCAGAACTTTTCTGTCTTCAATAAGTACTCCATTACCCATCTATGACTCTCACACTGGAATAAATTCAAAGCATGAGAATAATCAGGCTTTACTCGTTTTCTGTTAAAAAGCGGCCTGATTAAATTTTTGCATTTGGCTAAGAACTTTCTTGGCTTTAGTCCTCCAGTTGTAGCCATACTTTTGTATATTACATTAAGAGCTTCCAGCTCTTTAAGGATTGCTTCTTTATATTGTTTATCATCTTGCAGGACTTCGGATATTTTCTCTATATGACTTTTAATACCATTGTCCGAATCTATGTCTATGATTCCCGAATTCTGATTATATTTCAAAGGCCACCACTTGAATCCGTCGGTATCTGTGTCAATTACTACCAGTATCGATGAGTTCCAAAGTCGGGGAATGGTATCTTCATGTGATTTCTGAAATGCAAAATTTCCAAGACTATAAAAGATTGGTTTTCCTTTATATACTTCAAATCCCTGAGGCACATGCGGATGAGAACCGATAACGCCTGAGGCGCCCATGTCTATCAATGCCTTATACATCTCGCGCCACTGTGGCAAGGGATAGTCAAGATATTCCACTCCTGCATGGGCTACAACAAATACTTCATCATATATTTTCAGTGCTTCTGCAAGAGCTGTATATGTCTTAGGCGAACTAATATCAGCAGTTCCCAATCTATCAGGATTTGAGCAATCTATGCAACCAAACTCCTTATGTGTTAAGCCAATAAACCCGACACTTTTGCCTTTTAAGGTTATTCCTTTAGCTTTATGTGCATCTTCGTATGTACCTGCTCCAACAAGAATCGAATCTTTGAAACATTCTGAGGTCTTTACAAGTCCCTTCTCTTGGAGATCAAGCATGTGGTTATTAGCGAGGCTTATCACGTTGAACCCTGCTTTTTCGAGCCATGAAGGAGTGTCAGCTGATTGTGATATAACGGGACCCGATTTCTTTATTCCTTTGGCTCCTTCAAATTTAACCGGTGCCTCGAAATTAATCACCTGCACATCACAGGTATTCAATATCTGCTTCAGTCCGTCACCTATTTTATGATTATCCGGGTTATGTATCACACAATCCCCTACAAAAGCTATCTTCATATATGCAATTTTGTCCTTAAGGAGTTCACCACATCTGCAATAATTTTTTGCTCATTTGCAAGCAAACCGAATCTGTATATTATCCAGCAATAAATTGCTACAATAGGTATTAACGCCAACAAATACAGTGGTAATATCAATTGAAACGTTGATAAAGCATAACAACCTAACGTAATAAATAATGTGGGTGCAATTATTTTTAAGAATACGTTCTTTACGAATTCACCCACGTTAAGTCCACCGGAGTATTTCAGGAAGGGCAGTCGCGAGAGAGCACATATTAATTCTATCACTGCATAGCACCATATCGCAATCTTTATTTCCACTCCAAATTTTAATAACAACCATAGTACAGGAAGAGTAGTCAGTTTGATTGTATTTATGGTGAGAGAATACGGGCCGATATTTCCTATGGCCTGGTTTGATGTTATCAGTCCCGTAGTGATCATATCTACAAGTCCAGTTATGAGTATCACCGAGCAGAATAGAACGGCATAATCGGGCACTTCGCCGAGCCATAGGTGTAATACTTCGGGCAGCACGAAGATTATGGGTATCACTATCATGGCGAGCAGCAGGTAGCTGAACTTCGACGCGATCTCGGCCAAGCGGAACATCTTGGCGCGGTCGCCGCCACCCTCGGCCTTAACTATCTGCGGGTTGATGGCGAGCATGAGTGCCGATGACACGAAGCTCACCGCTCCGCTCAGCTGCAATGCGATACCGAAGGCCGCATTGACCACCGTGCCGAAGAAACGGTTGATGATTATGGCCGTGCCCTGAGTGCGGCCTAACACGCAGCCGGTGCTGTAGAGCTGCCAGCCGATAAACGACGACATCGACTTGACATACTCCCTGTTGAAAAATCTCAGCCGTGGCATGATACATTCCTTGTAATTACGGAAATCATATATCGAGTAGGCTAACAGATTCAGCACGTAGATCGACAGCATCAGGAAACCGTAGGTAACCAACTTATCGGCATCCATGAAAGTGAGCATCACGGCTATCCCCACCTTCAGCACTCCGTCGCATACATCCACTACGGATGTGTATACGATATTCTCATGCGATATGATAAGCGCCTTATAGGGAGCGGTGATAAACGACATCAATATCATGGCTATCGTACATTGATACACTACCTTTGCCGCCGGCAATCGCTCGGGCGCGATATTAAGGAAGCCGTCGAAAAGGAATAGCCCTGCTATCTCAAGCAGTGCGAGCACGGCCACGCTCACGGCAAGGTGCATAAGAACGCTGTTGCCGAAAATAATCTGTTGCGTTTCGAGGTCGCTCTTGGCCTGATGATACGACATGAATCGCTGCGTGGTGGTCACCATGGCATTGGTCATAAACGCCAGCATCGACACCACTCCGCCTATCAGAGTGAAAATACCGTAATCTGCCAGTCCGAGAGCTGCAAGTATAAGCCTGGTGCTGTAGAGCGATAGCACGAGATTTATCAGCGTGCGGGCATACTGCGCACCTGTATTAACTATCAATCGCGTGGAATTCTTCTTTATCTGCATATTCTTGATATGGTTACCCCTGCTCGTCGGGGAGTTTCTCTACGTCGAGGGGATCGATTTTCACAGTGGCGCCACCGAGCAGATCGAGGCTCACTGCAAGTGTGTGGCTGCCGTCGGGATTGGCTATTATCTGCCCTTCGAGACCTTTCAGATGGCCGCGAACCACGCGCACGTTGTCATGAATGCTGAATACCGACGGGCTGAAGTCAACGGGTGTCTCCGTCTGCCCGAGCATAAACATCAGTGTAGCCATCTGTCGTTCGGGTATCGTGGCCACGGGACGGCGCTTACTGTCGGCTCCGGCCATACGGTTGACCATAAAGCGGTTGATGAAAGGGAGCGCCACTATCTCGCGACGCCGGGCCTCGGTGCATTTCACAAACACCACCGCCGGGATCACCACCCTATCCACCGCCCGTCGGCGTCCGTTGGCCCACACCCGCATCTCGCGCTGCGTGGCCACATAACTGTCCACACCGCGGGCCGCAAGGCTTTCGGCCACCTTCTTCTCATGGCGCGCATTGACCACAGCTACATACCACCGGCTTTCGGCCACGCCTACGGCGCCGTCAGCGCCCGAGGACACCGCCGTAACTATCGTGTGTTCTGTCCAGGTATCTGGCATACTGAAACTTAAGGTTAATCGCTGCCGACGCCGATGAGGCACCGAGTGATCAGATTACAAAGTTAAGGAAAAAGTTGGATTATTAAACAATTTTTGCATTCTTTTAATTTGCCCCACGCCCCCACGCCACCCGTAGAGCCGCCTCCGCACGCCGGCGTGTACTTACCCACTTCATAAAACCCATGGTCTCCACCGCCTACTATACGCTTCACTCACCGACTGCTGAAAAACCGTCAGGCCAACATCCACCCTTGAAAGCAGCCGATTGATCCCGGCCCATCAATCGGCGGCTTCCGCATATATTCTCCGTTACAAAAATATTTTGTAACTTTACCCCCACCCGTCACTCCCCCATATGTCGAAACACATTTACGTAATATTCCGTCCCGAGCATACAGATATGCACTTAGACGAGATCGTAAGGCTCGTCAACACCACTATGCCCCACACATTCACTTACACCCGCGGCGAACCCACAGCCGACCTCGGCAGCAATAGCCCGTGGCCCGGATACATGCTGCGCACCCCCGATTGGGACGACCGAACCGACTACCCCTATCTTTGGATCAACTTCTGCTGCTATTGGGACACAGTGTTAAGTGACCTCCGCTTCCGTGAATTCGTCAGACAGATATGCGAGTCACTTGGTGCTACACGATGGTGGTATATCGAAGAAAACTCTATCGACCTATATGACGAAATGCCTCTCAACGAATTTCAACACCAATTAACCCTCTCACCGGGCATCGAAACATTCTCACTCCCCCGCTACTTTCCCTCCAGCCCCCACCACATCTACCTCGACACCTCGCAAAGAGTCACCACAACCATGCATTGACAAGCAACAACATCCCCCTCCCCACCCCAAAAAACTGGCTGGGGACGTGATATGCTGCTGAATTTTCTCAGTACAGACTTATACGAGCGTCAAGCAAAAGCCATTACAAATTTCAGTAAGACACTTCCGGCATTACAAAGTGACCTCGCCCAGCAGACTACCAAAGACCCATACGTGTTCAATTCCCTGACCATATCGAATTTATGAACGGTGGAGCATTCCCTTTGCCTGTCAAGGACATACTTGGCAAGATATACTCCAAACTCCGCAACCCGACGATCGCCAAACTATTCCGCTTCGTAGGCATCGCCGAAAACGCCGGATACGGCATGAACAAACTCGCAAGCTGGGAGACATTGACAGGCACACGCCCCACCATCGAAAGCGACCGCACCATCGCTACCGTCACCTTCCCCCTCAAATCTGCCATCCAGCGCAAGACAGGGAATAGCGATGTCGGTAAAAATGTCCCTGTAAATGTCCCTGTAAATGTCCCTGTAAATCTTACGGAAACGCAGCAACAGGTTCTAAGTCTAATTAAAGAGAATCACAATATAACTCATCGAGAAATAGCAGAACAATTATCCATAACAGACAAAACCGCAAAACGGGCAACTATGGCTCTCCGCCAGTTGGGTATGATAACCCGTAAAGGAAGCGACAAAACCGGATATTGGGCGGTTGCAAAAGATTAAACTTGCTTATTTCCCAACCTTAATATCTTTTTGTTAGAAAGATCCCCCTAAATCAGATGTATTATTCAATTTTTATGCCATAAGAGCGTATTGTCGCATAACAATGCTCGTTGAAGTCTTGCGCAATTTCTTCACGGCGTAATTCCGCTTCTTTTCGTTGTTCCTCATTTAGCTCCTGAGATAAAGCCATTGCCTCATTAAATAATTTTGTACATTCAACGGCCTTGTCTATTGTATCCCTTGAAATTTTAGAGACACAAATAGACTTATCTAAAATTGCCATTACATAATCATACGCTGCTTTATGCGAGCCAGAGAGGAAGGATTTAATGATTATCTGTTCTTCCTTCGAGGTTGATTTGGAAAGTTGATTTATCAAAGGACGTATATCATTGGTATTCATAATCTTTTTCTATGTTTATAAGTTGATCTAAAATTTAACTATATTATGTTTAGAGGTGGCAATCCTAACCTGTTTCGGACAACCGATAACGCAAGCACATCAACACGTTGGAAAAATTGTTCTGCTTCGTGTCCTTTAATGGATTTGTGGGGAATACGAGTCTTCTGATTTTCGTAGTGTCTCGTCTCTTTTCTTTGATTTGCGATTTCAAATAATTTCCTTATTGTTGTGTCAATGAAAAAAGGCTGAAGTTCCGGAAAATATTGTGAGATCCTTTTATCATTATGGGGATGAGATTTAGATGGAGGATATAAGAAATTTATCATATCAAGAACTTTACTCAAAATCAGGAAACATGAGCGTTCATCTGATTCAACAGCACTATTATGAAGTGCTATCAGATCCTTTATTTCCTCATCAAGTACATCATAGTTGTTAAGTGCTATTTGTAATTCTGGCAACGCAGAAGTTGGCATATTGGCGTTATTGGGAAATACAGTTATACTAATGTGTGACGGGCGAGTTTCCATTAAGAAAGAGTCTATTTCGTCTATGTTGGCACTCCACCCATTAGGTAATTCTCTAATATCAATACCACGTGTACACTGATATGTTAGTTGCTTATGTGGAGAATTTAGTGACATGCCTACCGCATACTTCAGAAGCATGGTTAGCTTTTCTATAAATGCGGAAGTTTGAACTGCTATAAGAGTTAGATCATTATGGTCTCGTATATCAGCCAAAGAAGTTACAACAATCCTATATTCATTGCCAATAGCGACTTTAGAATATTCGTCCGATATAACCCATTGATCGTAGTCAAAAGAACTTGGAATATAATTCTCTATAGTAACGGGAAAACTTTGACTTTTATATATAAGTTTCATATTTCTATGAATTAAAAGATATTCGTTAATGTTTATATTGAGGTCAATACCCAACTATCTTCTTCAGACTTCCATTTTTCAATTTCTAACAATTGCTCTTCTGAAAGATAAGCACTCAGATGAGAATCATTAATATATGATAGGAATAGCAAAATACTTTTTGCTGTTTGTACCTTCTCATCTCTTGTAATACAAGAGATGAGGCTATCAAGAGAGTATATGCTTTCCTCCATATGGCTCTCTGTGTTCAATGTGAGACGATACATAAAATTACCATAATAGATGCGCTTATTTTCCGGTATCTTCAACAAAATGTCATCTTTGCGAAGCATCTTCTCAAAAGAATCATCATAGCAAAAACTAGAGAACGCTTCTAAAAGTCGTCTCATTATATTACCAATACTAATCTCTAAAGTTTCGTCAGGATCAGTTGTTTCTGAGTTTGCTGCGTAAGCATAAACACTATCTAACAGTTTTTTATATTCATTACGAACATATTTAACTTCCAATTTATTATTCCGAAGCTCCATGAATGAGCGATCTGAGTTTTTACCCGCAATTACTTCATTTCGAATCTTTACGAGATCAAAAATTGAGTGCAAATCGTGAGACAGAACCAGTATGCGACTACCCGTATTGCCTCTTATTATATTCCCAAATTGATATCGAAGCAAAGACATTACACCTATACGGTTTCCGTAGTCGAAGCTTGATACAGGATCATCAATTACAATCAAATACTCAGTTGCATATTTATTAGATGTAGTTTTACCTCCAAATAATTTAGCAAAAAAATAACATAAGCCTAACACGTTTCGCTCCCCCACGCTAATCTTCTTGGGTTTTACAGATTTACCATTAATTTTTAACTTATAGCAACCATCACCAGGCTCTAATTTCACCTTACGATTGCTATAAAAGACATATTGTAATTCTTGATTAATATAACTCAACGCTATGTCTGTGCGTTCTTTCTGCGATTGTAATTCCTTAATTTGTTCTTGAATAGTCTTACACTCTTTATCCTTTTCTAGTAGGGCTTTACGATTCTTGTCACTATTTGCTAACGCCTGTTTGTATCCGTAAAAAAGTGCGGACAATTGTTTTCTTGCTAGTAAATCATTGTTTTTCCGAACATTATTAAAAAGGATATTCCTTTTTTTAACAGATTCGTTGAATTTAGTTACACAATTCTCGATGGTTTGTAAAGCATTGATCTATACCGCAAGTGCATCGGAATATATTTTTAATTCATCATCACTAAACGGTTTTTCAATACCTTGATAGATATTCTTATTTCGCTGATTAATTCTATCGCGCACAATCTGCAATATTTCGTTTATATTTGTGCGCGCAATCAGAGCGCTACTAAGTTCTTTATCATTAAGATTACCCCCAAAGACGGGTAATTCAGTATCGATTTTTATAAATATATCTAATGCTTCTTGTAACAAACGTTTATATTCAGATGCTTCCTTGTTTAATATATGCGTTAATATTTGTACTAATTCATTTTTGTCAGTATTCGTTAAGTCACGATAGCATACGGGACAAATATCCCAATCAGATTCCAATAACCGTTGTGCATCTTCTGTTGCGTACCTTGATTGCGTTGACAGTAACTTTATTAATCGTTGCTCACGATCGGATAATACCGGTGCATCCAAAGGTTTTGCTAATAACTCGCTAACATCAACTAAACTATCAGGCAATTTTGGCTCAATTTTGGTCCATATAATAGGCTGTGCATTTTCCGACTCTTGATATAAATTCAAATCTGTTATTACTCTTTCTCTCAGTGTCTCAAAATCTTCAGTAGGCTCTTCCAGACTCATAAGCCTGTTAACCACGTCATCGTTAATACGACTCTTCTGAACATTCCCTTTCAAATCGCGGTCAATATCTGCCCATCCACCATCAGAACGTAAACCATCCCTTATTTGGTTAAAGTAATAGCTTGGAGAAACACTTAGACTCGCATTTTCGTATTTATCCTTTTCTTCCGCTAGTTTTTTATATTCGTCTTGTAATTTAAGTAAATCATCTTTTAGTTTAGTAATTTTTTCATCTAACTCAACTTGTTCACCAAGCATCACGATAGTATTGATACCGTCTTTCTCTACTCTCACTTGTTCACGAACAAAATCCTCGTTAAAAATAAACACGCAGTCCTTCTTGTCTTCAGATATTGGAGTATCGGAAGATATTATAAAATCAGAATTTCGTTCGTCTATCGCTTTTGTTAATTCTCCTATGCTATAAGCTATGGTCGTTTTTCCACTACCATTACGACCATATATAATGCTAACTGGATCTTTTTTGAATAGCTCCAGTTCTGTAACGCTGTCGAAGCATCCACCTTGTATTGATAACTTTTTAAAAGATTCAAACATACTTAATTCAATATGATTACATAATATTATTAATCAAGTACCTCAAAGGTATGTGAGAAGATTATTCAGATTATTATTCTAGGGACTTATTGTTCGTGATAACAATATTCTCTATTTGATCAATACTATTATTTAATAACCTATTTGCATCGGCACGTTTAGATTCTGCCAGTCTAACAGCATCTGCAATACTTTTCTCCCTTTCCGGAGCAAGCCTTGGAATAGGTATAGTGGATACAAATTGGGGGGATATATGATCAACAACTGATGCATAAATACCCTTACTTAATAACTGTCTTCCAATTTTATCAGAAGCTAGTACGGCATAGACATAGTAGGGGTCTATCAGGGATTCATCGCATATGACGCGAATAACATGTTCTGTAACCATTTTACCCGCTATATCATCATTTACGATAACTACTCTTCCTGTGGTTCCTGAACGAGTGATTAGAATCCAATTTTTTTCTACAAAATGAGATTTAGCTGGCTTATAATCTCTAGGTTGATACTTTATATCAAATGGTCGCACCTGCAAAATTTGTGTTCCAGAGAAAAACTTAACGCTTTCTGATGATTCAGGAACATAGTTACGAGTATGCCTACCCGGATAAAAAATACCATGATTAATTACCAGATCTCCGAGATTAACTACTTCAACAATATTATCATTTGTTGAATCCATTAAACTCTTCGCTAATTCATTTTTATCTGGATCCCAGTACCATGCATCTAAACGATGAGAAGGATCATTATGTATTTGAGACTTTTCAACTATGAAGCAGCTGGGATTACCATCTTTACCACAGTTACATGAAAGGGGTTCTCCATTTTCAAATTTTCTAAATTGTTCTAAAATAAAAGGTAAATCATTCCAGATGACTTTGTTCCCATTTTCATCTAAAAGGACTTCTCCATTATTATCTTTTTTATAAAGAATTTTTCCTCGTCTGTCATGCCCAACAGCTTCTGAAACGGCCATAAAAACATTAGTATTTTTATTCACATTCTTGGCCTTTCGGCAAAAGAGAAGTGAGGTCTTTGTTCCCGTATGAGGTTGGAATGCCTCTCTAGGCAAATCAATAACCGCATAAACATCTACTTTGCTTAGAATCCATTTTCTTAATTCTACGCTATCCTCTTCTGCACCTGATAAGTTTTGTTTAGGTAAAACAATGACCATTCTCCCCCCATCGGTATCATTCGTTGGCTCTTTTAAGAACGTTATATCTCTTTCTAAAAAAAGCTTATCAGGATCCTGTCCCTCTAATAATTCATTAGTAGGAATTCCATTGTTGAGTTTGTGACCAAGCTCGTATAACGACAGGACGGCTTTGTCAGTGATATCAATTTTTGTTCCAAAAGGAGGATTGGTGGTAATTATGTCAACAGTACCGGGGTGTATCTTTTCATTAAAACGCGCAGGAAATTTTTCAATGGCCTGCAATGAATCGTTTTGGTAAATATTTGTTTTACCATCACCTAATATAGCCATATAAGATTTGGCAATCTTAAATAAAAGAGGCTCAACATCTAGTCCATGTATATACTTTCCAGCATAGTCTTTTAATAACAACCTTTGACCATCTCGGTTCTTTTTGGGGTAAAGTGCACGAATTTGGTTAAGGATGGATTCAAGTGCCACTGTAAGAAAGCCACCGCTTCCACAAGCGGTATCAAGAATTAATTCTTTTTTCCTATATTTAGGATTAATAACAGATATAGCAAATCTAACAACAGAACGAGGAGTGAAAAATTGCCCACTCTCGCCTTTTAAACTTGAAGGTATAAGAATCTCATATGCATCACCCAAGGCATCTGTATTAGTATCAGGATGAGTTAACATAATACCCTGGAGTTCGCTTACTATATATGTTATCCATTTATCATCGTATAGCAATTCTTCACCAGCAAAAAGTTCTCCAAAATCAGGATCAAGAAGCAATTCACGGTATAATTTTCTTATGCGTTCTGCAACTTTAGCACGACCTCGTTCGGTTCTCTGCTCGCTCGGTGTTGCTCTAAATTCACATAAATCCTCTGGAGAATACTCGTCTAAAATCTTGCAAAATAAAATTTTAATAATCTCTTTCGCCACATTCTCTTCTCTCTTTATCGGACCCTCCCCATATAATTTGAAATGAATGCGCTGAAAAAGTAATTTCAAGGCTTTTGCAGGTTTTAATGAATCCTTACGATATAAGCCTATGGTATCAATATCCTCACCATACCGAGGCAAAGTCTGAATTTCTATGAAAGTAGTAGGATCTACCTTCATATCGCGAAAATGGTAAAATGGGCCTTTCGAGGATTTGTCAAATCCCGCGAACCAAACGCAATATGGTGCTGTTGTCGCAGTGGCATATGATAGAGCTTGTTTATCATATGTTTTTTTCGGAGTTTCGATCTCAATTATTATTAATGCATTTTCCTGACTCTTATCTTCCGATTTGTATACAACAATATCTGCTTCTTCCGCATTACGTTTTGATCCCCGTTGAATAACAACCTCTATGTCAATATGTGACTTAGGATAACCTAAGTCATCAATTAATATATGTTCAAATTGTTGTCTGTACACTTCCTCTGGAGATTCATTTATTACTTTTCCAGTAGCATAGTCAATAATTTTGCCCATAACTAATTATGTTAAACTCCCTTATAGCATCTGAAGGCTGACCAAAGCCTGTAACGACTACAAGGGAGTTCTCAAAGTTTTCGGCTCTCGCCGTATGTCTTTTTATTTTACTTGCTGGTCATTTTCAGATTATCGTTACTTAGTAAATGCAAAATTACAAAAAATTATTGAGGTTGGCAAGGATTTATGCTAAAGAGCATATAATGAAATACGGGCTTAGCTCAAAAGTATGAGGCGATTAGATGCGAAAAGCCACCGAGAGGGTGGTGATTCTCGGTGGCTTGTGGTTTAGTCTTCTGTGGGGGCGAAGTAGAGGAAGGTTTTATCGTAACCTCCTTTATGCTCCCAGTAGCGTATCAGGTCTTTGATGCTGTCTTGCTCTTGGAGTGTCCCGGTGAAGAAATCCTTTTCATGATTGATAAGCAGCTGAAGGTCTTTTTCGGATTTGTAGAGTGTGCGCTCTCTACGGTAGAGCCACTCGGTTTCTCTTAGTCGATTGTTCTGCTCCAAGAGATAGAAGCATCCGTAGCCGAAACCTCCTGCTGCGAGAAAAAGAACGGTGAAGAGGAGATATACCCATTTAGGAATTGTCAGCCACCACTGACCGTTGATCATATTCTGGACGCGATAGCGTAGGTCGCTGACGATGTCGCGTAGTTCCCTGCGCTCGTCGGCGAACTCATGACGTATGCCGTCTTTCATTACGTCCTTGACCTTAACGCCAAGATTGTTGGTAAGTACGTTGGCAACACCCTTTGCCATTGAGTCAGGCAATTGCTCCAACAATTTTTTGAGATTCTCGTCTCCCGAATTCTTCGCCAGTTTCTCGTCAAGCATTCTGCTGATTCGGCTGTTGGTGGCAATGTCAGGCGGTAACTCTACTTTTATCTCTTTGGGGAGAGTAGGCTGGGCCGGAGGTGGTATCGCTTTTGCTTGGGTTTCGAGAGTCTCGATACGTGTCGTGTGGTTAGATACATTCTTCTGCAGGTCGTCAATCTGCTCGCCTTGTTTTTTGACGGTGTTGTATAAATCTGCCATATTTCAGAATCGGGGTTTGATTTGTTTCTTCTTTTTCTTTCTCATGTTCCGGATAAACTCTTC
>JAAVCK010000010.1 GCA_014802325.1 Bacteroides sp. | reverse complement strand
TACTTCCTTTGTCTATTGTAATTCTTTCAATGTTCTATTTGCTCGCTTCAAAAGCGAAAGTGATGCAAAATTACTGCGAATTTTTGAATCATGCAAATTTTCGAGAATATTTAACATTTATTTAACACTCTCGCGGTGAACCTCACCGAACTTCCATGCGTTTCAATCATTGTTGCCTCATTTTGCAACCGCCCTTCCTCCGAAAAGCGAGTGCAAAGGTAGACACTTTTTCTTTACTCTCCAAATTTTTCGAGATGTTTTAACATTTATTTAACACTTAGATTTCTGTACACCTTTATCGAATTACCCTCAATACTCTGTATTACTGAAACTTAACAAATACAGCCGAGAAAGCCGAATTTTTGCTTAAATAAGCATCATTTACACTCAGGAGCGGAACTGCAGAGACAGATCCATAGTATTAGACCCCACCCTGCACAGGACTCGACTTTCCGGCAAGCATGCCGCACGCAGCATCAATATCCTCACCCCGCGAGGCGCGTATGGTAGCTGTCACCCCGAGCACATTGAGCCTGTCGCGGAAGGCCTCCATCTTTTCGCGCGAAGCCGGCCGACCCGAGAAGTCGCCCCCGATGGCATGATAGCGTATAAGATTCACCCTGCACTTCACACCCTTGAGCAGACGTGCCAGAGCCTCGGCATGGCGGATGTCGTCGTTGACCCCATCCCACATAATATATTCGGCTGATAGACGGCGCTGTCCGGTGAAGTCATAATCCTTCATGGCCTCGATCACCTTCACAGCAGGGTAGGCACGCTGCACGGGCATCAGTCCCTCGCGCTCCGACGGGAACGGAGAGTGGATACTGAGCGCTACGTGCACCGACGTCTCACGCAGCAGACGCTGCAGTCCGTCGAGCTTTCCTATCGACGAAACGGTGATTCGCTTCGGGCTCCAGGCCATGCCCCACTTGGCGGTAAGTATCTCGATGGCACGAAGCACTTCGTCGACATTATCCATCGGCTCTCCCATACCCATAAACACAATATTGGTGAGATCAGCACTGCGGGGCACCGAAAGTATCTGATTGATTATCTGCGCGGCAGTGAGCTGTCCGTGGAAGCCCTGACGCCCCGTCATGCAAAACTTACATCCCATACGACATCCGGCCTGCGACGACACACAGAGCGTGGCGCGGTCACGGTCAGGGATGAAGACTGCCTCAACATCGCGGCCGCCCGCACCCTCGAAAAGATACTTGGCAGTGCCGTCGGAGCTTAGAGCCTGCGCTTTCGGGGCAGTGAGTCCGATACAATACTTCTCTTTGAGGCGCGCACGGGCCTGGAGAGAAAGATCGGTCATCTCATCGATGGTGGTTACACGCTTTTCATACAACCAGCGGGCTATCTGCCCGCCAGCAAACGGCTTCAGGCCGACCTGTGCAGCCACTTCGCGGAGCTGCTCAAGGTTCATGCCTATGAGTGGACGGAAATTAGGTAAATGTTGCATATCGCAAAATTACGCAATTTTTCCAAAACAGTACACAATGTAAACCCAGAAAGCCATAGAAATATCATTTTGCTCAACTTTTCAGCTCAATACATAACATTTTTCAATTATTTTTCACTAAATTTCTTGGAATTGTAAAAATTCGGCCTTATATTTGCGACGATTTTCCAGCAGTTGAGCGCCCGGCCGCGCTATGTCACAAAAAACATTTCACATTATTATATCGAAGCCCAACCGAACTACACCGGCCGGCAGTTGACCACTCCGATATCACTACAAACATCACAATTTTCACAATTTATGAAGAAATTCTACACACTCGCATTAGTAGCGGCTCTCACCTTCTCAGGTGCATCGGCAAAAGGCGACCTGAGTACAGCCAAAGTGCTTGATGCGAAGCTGACGCCTGCCGCAGCAAGCGTGTCTACGGCAGCCAAGCTACAGCCGCAGACCCTCAAAGGCAAGAAAAAATCACAAAATCAGAAATTATCGTCATCCATCAAAGGTGCTGTCAATCCCGCGAAAGTGGCAGCAAAAGCCGTGAATCTCGACGAATGGGAATCAATCGGCGAAGCTGACTATACCGACGGTATACTCTGGGCTGCATGGTTTCAGCCCGCTTCCACCAACTCCACTTACAAGGTACCTGCCTACAGAAGCAAGACCGACGCTAACACATATCTCCTTACCGACCTTTATCCCGAGAGCGTAATCAAGAATAATCCTGACAAGATGAACTATGTGGATTATCAGCTCGTAGACGGTAAAGAATCAACCGTAATCCTCACCGTAGCCGACGGAGGCATAACCGCCAGCTATGATCTGGCAGTGGAAGAGTCTGACGAAGGCATCATCACCTTAAATGAGGTAGAACCCGGTACTTACAGCGGCAACACCATCACTTTTGCCGAAGGTGCTTTTGAAATCTTCCTTGGCGAAGAAGACTACAACGTCACCAACGAATTCACCATCGTACTTCCCGTTGACCTCGGCGAAGGAAGCACCGATCCCGAAACTCCCGGCATCGACCTCAGCGAGTGGGAACTTCTCGGCGACGGCTCTTACACTGACGGCTTCCTTTATGGAGCTTACGGCAAGACCGACACATTTGACGCATACACCGTACAGGCATACCGTAACAAGACCGACGAAAACAAGTATCTGCTCACCGACATCTTCCCCACAAGCTATCTTAGCGAGCAAGGTATTTACGAGCAGACCGACGGAAAAACATCCACGGTAATCTTCACCGTAAATCCCGAGAACAATCTCGTGACCGCCGACTATGACATAAACGTGACTGACACCTCCGACGGCACAGCACTGACAGTGACTCAGAACGGCCTCGGCACATACCTACAGGGTAATATCCAGTTCAAGGCCGAAGATTTCATCGTAAATTATGACGGACAGGCCAACAACTACTCATTGGCATTTGACGTAATACTGCCCGGCGCTAAGGATCTCTCATTCTCACTGTCGATGCTCAGCGATATCTGCAACAATGACAACAAATGGTCATTTGGCGTAACTGCCGGCAGCGGTATCAGCTCGATCAAATATATTATGGCCAAAGGTATATTTTCTGCTTCCGACGCCAATCTTAAGACCGCTGCGAGCACTAATAATACTCTCGAATCGGGTAAACAATACACCTACACTTTTGGCGAAACCGACAATGAAGGCTATTACACTCTCGTGGTAGCAGCCAGCGACGCTGAAGGTACTGTGGTAGGTGGCGATGCAATCTACTTCTACAAGAATACACCTATCAATGCTGATGAATGGGTATCACTCGGTCAGGTAGACTTCACCGACGATACATTCGAGCCTATCTTCTTCAATAATGCATCATACCCCACCTATAAAGTAGAACTTCTCGAAAACAAGGAGAACCCCGGACTCCTCTGCCTCGTCAATCCCTACGCTAACATTCCTGTTTACAGCGAATACTTCGCGGAAGACAGCCACACTGACTGCACCCACTACATCAAGCTCGACGCCACCGATGCTACCGACGTTCAGTTACCCATAGCTCCCATGGGAGTATCGTTCGGCTACCCCGAAGATCTCAGTTTTGAGAGCCTTAAGGGTGGAACACTGGCCAACGGCGCCCTGACTTTCCCCACTCGCGGCTTGGTAGTATATACTGCCAACCTCTCCGACTACGGCTATTACGCTAACCAGTCAGGTAAATTCAACCTTACCGTGCCCAACCTGCTCAAGGTGACCGTGAAGGTACAGGACGAACCCGTAGAAGGCGCTACTGTGACGCTCGCTGACTGGAGCATCGAAGGCATTACAACCGATGCCAACGGTGTGGCTTATATCTCATACCCCGCCGCCAACACTATGAACATCGTAGTATACAAAGACGGATACGTACTCAACGAAATCGCTCCCGCCACCACCCACTACGCTGAGCAGACCGTACAGCTCGAAGCTGAAAAGGCTTCGCTCACAGTGACAGTGACCGACGAAGAATACGAGCCCATCGCAGGTGCTTACGTATACTTCCAGAATCAGGAACTCCAGACCGGCGAAAACGGTCAGGTCAAGATCTCCGATCTCAGCGCTCCCGAAGTGCTCGGCAAGGAAATCGAATTCTCGGTTTACAAAGACGGTTATGCTTACTATGAAGGCAAGGCTGACTTCACCGAAACTATGGACGCATACGCTATGGTGACTCTCACAGCCGAAAAGGCTTCGCTCACAGTGATCGTGACCGACGAAGAATATGAGCCCATCGCAGGTGCTTACGTATACTTCCAGAATCAGGAACTCCAGACCGGTGAAAACGGTCAGGTCAAGATCTCTGATCTCAGCGCTCCCGAAGTGCTCGGCAAGGAAATCGAATTCTCGGTTTACAAAGACGGTTATGCTTACTATGAAGGCAAGGCTGACTTCACCGAGACTACGGACGCATACGCTATGGTCACACTCACAGCCGAAAAGGCTTCACTCACAGTGATGGTATTCGATCAGGATACCGACGAGCCCATCGCCGACGCCAAGGTGACATTCCTCGGAGCAGAGTACACCACCGGTGAAAACGGTCAGGTGAAGATCTCTGACATCAACGCCACCGAAGTACTCGGCAAGGAAGTACCCGTGACCATCGAACACGTACGCTACACCACCTACACCGGCAATGCCGACTTCACCGAAACTATCGACGCTTACCTGGTAGCAACCATGAAGGTAGCAGTGAGCGGAATCGACGCCATCATGCGCGACATCGAAAACGGTGATGCCGAAGTATACGACCTCAACGGACGCCGCGTAAATCGTCCGGCCGCAGGCAACGTCTACATCGTCAACGGAATGAAAGTACTCGTGAAGTAATCACGTAGAACCCACACACATAGCAGCGGGGCATCCACACACCGGACGCCCCGCTTTTGTTATCATCAGATGTACCGCAAAGCCAAAATGAATCCCCATCAACCAACAACTCCGCAGGAGGACCCATACCTTAATTGGTAAAGCCACGGAGTGGCTATTACATCTCCAACCGTGACCTGTAGGGGCGCTTCGCAGGAGCGCCCGGCCGAGCAAGGTGGTAACATTATCGCCGCAGTCGCGCACCATCTACCGCCGGACGCCCCCCAGTGAGCGACCCTACAGTATACATACAGAAAAAGCGAACCGAAATTGCTTTCGATTCGCTTCTGATTTGTGGAGTATAGCGGACTCGAACCGCTCACCTCGACACTGCCAGTGTCGCGCTCTAGCCAGATGAGCTAATACCCCTTGGTTTTGCATTGGCAAAGGTAGTGCGATTTTTTTAACTATGCAAATTTTTATATAAGTTTTTTTCGCGTGATTTCATAATAAGCCATCAGTGCCGCGGAAATCACCGTGCTAAAAGCAATCAGGACGAGCAGTGTCGTGGCGGCTGCTCGTCCTGATAATATATCGGATTATGTAAGTGACAGGGTGAAATCAGAGGCGCTGCTTGATGGCGGCGGTAGCTTCTTCATAACCGGGCTTCTCAAGGAGGGCAAACATGTTTTTCTTGTATGCCTCCACACCGGGCTGATTGAAGGGATTGACACCGAGCATGTATCCGCTGATACCGCAGGCCTTTTCAAAGAAGTAGATAAGCTGGCCGAGGTATTTCTCTTCAAGAGCGGGGAGCGAGATGCGGATGTTGGGTACACCACCGTCAATGTGAGCCAGACGTGTGCCGAGTTCGGCCATCTTGTTGACCTGGTCGATGCGCTTTCCGGCTATGTAGTTCAGACCGTCAAGGTTGGCCTCGTCGGTGGGGATTACCTTCTCATAACGGGTTTCTTCCACAGAGATTACGGTCTCAAAGATGGTGCGTTCACCGTCCTGAATCCACTGACCCATCGAGTGAAGGTCGGTAGAGAAGTCGACAGCGGCGGGGAAGATACCCTTGTGATCCTTACCTTCGCTTTCGCCGTAGAGCTGCTTCCACCATTCACCGAAATAGTGGAGTTTGGGATTATAGTTGACGAGTATCTCGATCTTCTTGCCGGCATTGTAGAGAGCGTTGCGGGCAATGGCATAGTTGAGAGCCTCGTTGGTCTCTGAAGCGGCAGCAGTGGCTTTCTCCATTTCCACAGCACCGTCGATAAGGGCGCGCACGTTGTAGCCGGCCACTGCGATGGGGAGGAGACCTACGGGCGAGAGCACCGAGAAGCGTCCGCCTACGTTATCGGCTATCACGAAAGTCTTGTAGCCTTCTTCGGTAGCCAGCGAGCGGAGGGCGCCGCGCTTTTCGTCGGTAATGGCCACGATGCGTTTGCGGGCTTCGTCGAGGCCGAGCTGACGCTCAAGCTGCTCCTTGAGCAGGCGGAATGCGATGGCGGGTTCGGTGGTGGTGCCCGACTTGGATATTACGATGATGCCGAAACGCTTGTCCTTGAGATAGTCCTGAAGTTCCCAGAGATAGTCTTCGCCGATATTCTGACCGGCAAAAAGCACCTGAGGATCACCGGCTACACCGGGACGGAGGCTTTCAAAATTGCTTGAGAGGGCTTCGATCACAGCTTTAGCGCCGAGATATGAACCGCCGATACCGATGGCCACTACCGTATCGCAGTCGGCGCGGAGCTGTTCGGCCGTGGCGATGATGTCGTCGAGGTGAGCATCGGTGGTTTCGGTGGGGAGTTCCACCCAGCCGAGGAAATCATTGCCTTCGGCGGTAGCGTTCATAACTTTGTCGAGGGCGTCGGCTCCGGCATGTTCGAGATTGGTGACTGCATCCTGGCCTAAAAAAGCCTTGACATTATCGATGTCTACTCTGATCTGTTTCATGAGATTTAAGTATGAGGTTTGGAATATATTAGATGTCAAATAAATGTGGCGCCGAGCGCACGGATGGCGCGTTCGGCCTTGGCGCGGCAGTAGAGTATGTCGTACACGGCTTCAAGTATGGGCATATCTACATTATAGCGTTTGTTGATCTCGTGCATGCATCGTGTGCCGTAATATCCTTCGGCCGTCTGCTCCATCTCCATACGGGCGGTAGCCACGGAGTAGCCTTTGCCGATGATTGAGCCGAAGTTATGGTTGCGCGAGAAGCGCGAGTAGGCCGTCACGAGCAGGTCGCCGAGATATACGGAGTCGCATATACAGCGCGGGCGGGGACATACCGTGTCAACAAACCGCTCCATCTCGCGTATGGCATTTGACACGAGCATGGCCAGGAAGTTGTCGCCTCCTTTCATGCCGTGGACTATGCCGGCGGCTATGGAATAGACATTTTTGAGCACGGCGGCGTATTCTATTCCCTCCACGTCGGTAGAGGTGATGGTGCGGGTGTTGCGTCCGGCGAGTTTGCTTCCGAATTCTTCGGCATTCTGCGCGTTATGGCATCCTACGGTGAGGAAACTCGGGCGACCCAACGCCACTTCTTCGGCGTGGCACGGACCCGACACCACAAGCACACGCTCGGGATCTACGCCGAAATGATCGGTCATGAAGTCGGATACTATCTGATTTTCGTCGGGTACGATGCCTTTCACCGCCGACACGATGGTCTTGCCGGAAATGTCGGTGGTGATTTTTTCGATATGGCTTTTGAAATACGGCGAGGGCATGACGAGCAGAAGCACGTCGGACTCGGCGCACACCTTGTTGATGTCGCTTGAGAAGTCGATGCGCGATACGTCAAACTCCACGTCGGTAAGATATGCCGGATTATGACCGAAACGTTTGAAGTCTTCTATGCGGTCATCGCGGCGCATATACCAGTGGATGCGATCGCAGTTGTTGAGCAGCAGTTTGGCCAGCGCTGTGGCCCAACTGCCCCCACCCATCACGGCTATTGAGCGTGAGATACTCATTGTAATTATTCTTTAGGATAAAGCTTGACAGCCTCGGCTATCCATTCGGCCACCTGGTCCTGGCGTGGATTCTGAAGTTCGAGCTTGAATTTCTTGTTGATGCCGCAGAGGTCCTGAAACAGTTTGCCGGCCGAAGTCACTCCGGCGAGCTGCTCTACGGTATTGATACCGGCCTTGTAGAGAGGCGCCACCCATTCGGATGCCACACCAAGGGCGGTGAAGGCTTCTTCCTTGTCGCGCTTCTGCACTTTTTCGGGGCGCATCTGCGGGAAGAAAAGCACTTCCTGAATGGTGGGCTGGCCGGTCATAAGCATCACGAGGCGGTCCATACCCATGCCCATACCCGATGTGGGGGGCATGCCGTATTCGAGCGAGCGGATGAAGTCGTGGTCGATGATCATGGCCTCGTCGTCGCCCTTCTCGCTGAGTCGCATCTGCTCTACGAAGCGCTCATACTGGTCGATCGGATCGTTGAGCTCGGAGTATGCGTTGCAAAGTTCCTTACCGTTGACCATCAGCTCGAAGCGCTCGGTCAGGTCGGGATTGTCGCGGTGACGCTTGGTAAGGGGCGACATCTCAATGGGATAGTCGGTGATAAATGTAGGCTGGATATATTGGCCCTCGCACTTTTCGCCGAATATCTCGTCGATGAGCTTGCCCTTGCCCATAGTGTCGTCGACCTCTATACCGAGATCGCGCGCTGTGGCGCGGAGCTGCTCCTCGTCCATGCCCGACACGTCGATGCCGGTATGATCCTTGATGGCCTGAAGGATGGGCACTCGCTTAAACGGCGCCTTGAAGCTGATCACATTGTCGCCCACTTTCACCTCGGTGGTGCCGTTGACGTCCATGCATATCTTTTCGAGCAGTCGCTCGGTGAAGTCCATCATCCAGTTATAGTCCTTATAGGCCACATAGATCTCCATGCAGGTAAATTCGGGGTTGTGGGTGCGGTCCATACCTTCGTTGCGGAAGTTCTTGCCTATCTCATACACGCCTTCAAATCCACCCACGATCAGTCGCTTCAGATAAAGCTCAGTGGCGATACGCATGTACAGGTCGATGTCGAGCGAATTGTGGTGGGTGATAAACGGACGGGCCGATGCACCTCCGGCTATCGACTGGAGTATCGGTGTCTCTACTTCCATATATCCGGCTTCATTGAAGAACTGGCGCATGGAGTTGAACACCTTGGTGCGCTTGATGAAGATATCTTTCACGCCATCGTTGACCACAAGATCGACGTAGCGGCGGCGGTAGCGCAGTTCGGGATCGTCGAATGCGTCGTAGGTCACACCGTCTTTCACCTTCACTACCGGCAGCGGGCGCAGCGACTTGGCAAGCACCGTAAGCTCACGGGCGTGAATGGTGATCTCGCCCATCTGAGTGCGGAACACGAATCCCTTCACTCCCACGAAGTCGCCTATGTCAAGCAGCTTCTTGAACACTACATTATATAGATCCTTATCCTCGCCCGGACAGAGATCATCGCGGCTTATATACACCTGAATGCGTCCGCGTGAGTCCTGAAGTTCGAGGAATGATGCTTTACCCATGATACGGCGACCCATGATACGTCCGGCCACCGACACCTCACGCTGCGGGGCGTCGTCGATGAACGTGTCGATGATTTCGTCGCTGTAGCCCGTCACCTCATATTCGGCTGCGGGATAGGGGTCGATGCCGCGCTTACGCATCTCGTCGAGACTGCCGCGGCGCACTATTTCCTGTTCGCTCAGGTCAAGTATATTCATATCTTTTTCAGTATGGTTACGTTGTTAATATATTCCATTTCAGAGGGTGCGCCTATTAGCAGGCACACCTCATGCACCTGCAAAGGTAATCAATCGGCATCAAACCGTCAAACTTTATGTGTAAAACTACGTTAATCAATCCTCACACTGACGCTAAGTTACGAAATCACGCGGCAGCGCCGACGTATACGCAAGAAAGACGGCCGCTTCTCAGCGACCGTCTTCTTGATAGGAGTTATAGATGTTTCTTGAATAATTTATGAGATTCTTTATCTAATTTTGCAACTATGTCTTCTTTTGTATGGTTCAGATAATATCTTGCCGTTACATGAAAGTAACGTTATTTGTTTCTGATGCAAAAGTAAGATGACAATGTTACAATCGCGTTACATCCGTAACACAATGTTGCGACAATCTCGAAATCACCCGTTTTTTAACAATAATTTAACATTTCTAAGCAGTCCTAACAGCTTAGTGCGCTTCACGGCACTCTTGCGGAAGATAGTCGAGAAGTCTTCCGGGGTAAGACGCGATATATCGTCGACCGTAAGCGACAGTATCGTTTCACGGGGCTGAAACTCGGGGAGTACGGCGGAAAAGGCAGCATATTCATGTGGACACACAAGCCGACAAATATCGCAGCCATACACGTAACCCGAAGCCGGTGTATCGGGCGGTAGGTCGCCGCGATGCTCTATGGTGAGATACGACAGGCAGCGCCGGGCATCAAGCGTCCCGTCGCCCTGCAGCGCGTGACCAGGGCATGAGGCCACACAGCGGCCGCAGTCGGCACACGCGATTTCTTCGGCACAAGGCTCTGACGCCGGCAGCTCCGCAGTGGTGAATATCTCGGCAAGAAAAACCCTTGCGCCTACGCCGGGCACTATAACCATACCATTGCGCCCGCGGAAACCCACTCCGGCCTTAACGGCACGATAGCGCTCCATGACGGGGGCTGTGTCGACACACACGCGTGATACCGAGCCAAGCATCCTGTCTATTTCCGCAGCCACCGTAGAAAGACGGCGTCTGATCACTTCATGATAATCATCGCCCAGAGCATAAGCCGCCCAGCGGGGATGGCGGGGCGAGCACGGTGGCGGAGCGTCGGGATAGGCAAATGCGGCGGAAATGATGCTGCGGGCGCCGGACAGAATGAGCGATGTGGTGAACCGTGCCTCAAGATTTCGTGCCAGATAGTCCATATCGGCATGATGGCCGGCTGCGATAAACGACAGGTAGGCCTCACGGGCTACACTTGACACATCGCCGGCCTGCGATACGCCCCATGCCACAGCACCGGCACTTTTCATCAGCGAGCCGAGCAGAGCGGTGGCATCACATGGGGAGACGGTCGAACTCATATCCGCGTGATTTCAGCCACTCGATAGCGCGCGGCAACGCATAGCGCATGTTGCGCGACGCCTTGAGCGAATCATGAAATACTATGATAGAACCATTGCGTGCATAACGCTTCACATTGGCGAGCACCTGCTGGGGTGACAGATTGCGCGAGTAGTCGCGCGTCACCAGGTCATACATCACAATATTGAAATGCTTCTTGATGGCCTTGGCCTGCCGCCAACGCATTATGCCGTGGGGTGGCCGGAAGAGCACACTGCCGATGAGCCGGTCAGCTTCGATAATGTCACGGTAATACACCTTTGAATCCTCCTTGAATCCCTGAAGGTGGTGCATGGAGTGATTGCCCCAGGAGTGACCGCGCCGCTTTATCTCCTCAAACAATTCGGGGTAGCGGCGCACATTGTCGCCTACGAGAAAAAAAGTGGCTTTAATGCCATAGCGGTCGAGCGTATCGAGCACCCATGGCGTTTCTTCGGGTATAGGGCCATCATCGAAGGTGAGAAACACCACCTTGCGCCCCTTACGCTTCACCCGCCAGTATGCCTCGGGAAAAAGCAGTCGGTAAAGGAGTGGCGGGCGTTCGATAAGCATGTGCGGGCGCAGTGAAAGCCGGTGAGCGATTACTGATTTTCAAGAGCCGCGGTGATACGGCTGAAGTCTACACCGGCAGCCTCCATCTCGCGCACGATAGCCTCGGCATCGCCACCTGCATCGGCCAGATCCTGGAGCAGAGTGATGATGTAGTACACCTCTATATAGCGGTCGGTGAGCGGAAGTGTGGCGTATTGCGACGGACTGAGGCTCTGATAGTAGAGCAGATTGCGAGTGTAGAAGCGCAGCTCGTTCTCAAGCATGGTGCGTGCCTTTTCGGCATATTCCTTATTACCGGTCACAAGCGCCAGACGCGAGTAGAGTCCGGCTATCTGCTGGGGCACCTGCGCGGAGTATGGCGCCACCTTGGCAGGCAGCTTCTCCTCCATCAGCTCTATCACTTCAGCGGCCTTGGCATAGCGGTCGGCCTTGAATTCGGCCAGTTCGCGGCGCTCGGCTTCGGTATATCCGGTCGAGTCGACACGTTCGGCCACCACGGCCTCGTTGATAAGCGCGGTAGCGAGATTGAGTATGTACATGCGGGTCGACGACACCATGCGGCGCACCGTCTCGTCAAGATATATATCCTTGCCGCTGTCAAGACCTCCCCAACGGAATTTCTCGGTCACGTTGCGATATGCCTTATCGGTATTCACGGCCTCGATATGCGTATCGTCGTTCTCGGGGTGGATAAACGGTGTCACCTCATAAGCCATACCGGTAGATGCGAGGTAGGGCTGCAGACCCACGTAATATTCCGGTCCGACAGTGGAGGCGAAATACACGGGACGGTTCCAACCGTTTTTGAGCGACGTGGCCAGCATGTCGAGCGAGAGTGTCTGCGAGAGTGTAAGTCCGCCGTGGCGCGCGGCTTCCGGATCAGCCATGAGATCCACTATTATGGCATTTTCGGCCAGATCTTTTTCGTCGGGAGTAATGCGGCCGGCCTCTACGGCAGCCTCAGCGTCGACGGGTATAAACACACGCGGATGCTTCATCATGGGCATATTCCAGCGGTTTTGAGTCGACTTGGCATCATAGAGCTGAGCCAGCGAATAATACACGTTGGTCAGAGCAGTATCCGGCTCTACGTCGAAGTAGCTGAATTGCAGACGGTCATAGGCATAGTCTTCTTCGCGTGCCTGGGTATCGATGGCCGGAGCGTCATACGACGGATGCTTCACCTGATCGGCATACCAGTCAGTGGTAAGATACGACAGGTTGACCACCTTCACGTCAGTGCGATAGCCCTCTACCTCCTGCGCATACCACAGGGGGAATGTATCGTTGTCGCCGTTGGTGAATATGATACCGTTTTCATCTACCGAATCGAGATAGTTCATACCGAAGTCGCGTGCGGTGGTGCGACCCGAGCGGTCATGATCGTCCCATGTCTGCGACACCATCTGCAGCGGCACAAACAAGCCCACCAGACAGCACATCACGGCCGTAAGGAGCGATAGACGTTCCTGCGCCGGAGTGGCATCGTCGGCAGGGCCTTCGGTAGCCTCGGGCTTCTTGCCTCCGCCGCGCTTCATGGCCGCAAGATAGCGGATCGACGCCCACAAGCCGGCCACGCCCATACCTACCCAGATGGAGAAGGCGTTGAATGACCCGGCAAAGGCATAGTCGCGCTCACGGGGCTGCGAGGGTGTCTGATTGAGGTAAAGCACTATGGCTATACCGGTCATGAAGAAGAGGAAAAATATCACCCAGAACTGCTCGATACCGCGCTTGGAGGTAAACGCCTGCCACAGCAAGCCGATTATACCCATAAGGAGCGGGAGCATGTAGAACACGTTGTGGCCCTTGTTGCCTTCGCCCTCGTTGTAGGGCAGCAGGCTCTGGTCGCCCAGACGTGGATTATCGATAAACGGTATGCCTGATATCCAGTTGCCGTGGTTCACCTCTCCGTTGCCCTGAATATCGTTCTGACGGCCGGCGAAGTTCCACATGAAGTAGCGCCAATACATATGATTGAGCTGATATACCAGGAAGAAGTCAAGGTTTTCACCCATAGTAGGCTTGAGCTTCACGTCGGAATACTGTGTGAGCGGCTCGCCGTCAGAATCCACATAAGGATATACCGTCGTAGGCACACCTTTCATACCGGTCCACTCGCGGTAGGCCGCTGAATGAGGCCCGTTGTAGATACGCGGGAAGAGCATATTGAGCTCCGGATTGAGAGTATAGTTTTTCTTATATCCCGTCACCACATAGCGGTCAGGATCATCGGGCGAAGTCTTGACCTGCTTGGCATAGATGGGTGCGCCGGGTGAGTAGACGGGCGACGTGTTCATGGAATTGTCCACCTTATACACCACACCCGAGTTGAGAGTCTGACCGTAGAAGAGCGGACGCTCGCCATATTGCTCACGGTTGAGATACGATGCCAGCGAGAACACATTGTCGGGCGCGTTCTGATTCATGGGCGGATTGGCCGTGGAGCGTATGAGCAGAAGGGCATATGATGAATATCCTATAAATATCACGAATATACCTGTCACTATGAGGTTGAGTATTCTTACCGGGAGTTTGGGCGCAAACCACAGATATGCCGCTACGGCTGCCATGAAGAGCACCGGTATTATCAGACTCTCGCCTATGAAAGGTATACCCGACATCAGCACAGCCACTGCCACTGACCAGCGCACACGCTTGATGCTGCGCTGCACATAAAGCTCGCGTATGGCCCACACGAAAGCCGCTACCGCTGCTATGGCATATAGCAGCACACCGGTGTTGAACGACATACCAACCACGTTGACGGCAAACAGCTCGAAATACTGCGCCACCTCGATAAAGCCCGGCACGAGTCCGTAGAGTATCAGGCCGACCACCACGGCCGAGATACAGAGCGCTATGAGCGACCCCTTGGCAGTCGTGTGATTGTAGAGTCGGTAATATATCACAAGGCCTATGGCGGGAATACACAGCAGGTTGAGCAGATGCACGGCTATAGATATACCTATCACATATGCTATCAGCACCAGATATTTATCGCTATGTGGCTCCGACGCACGGTCTTCCCACTTGAGTATCAGCCAGAACACCAGCGCTGTGCAAAACGACGAGAAGGCATAGACCTCACCCTCTACGGCCGAGAACCAAAACGTGTCGCTCCACGTGTAGACCAGCGCGCCGCACAGTCCTGACCCGAAGATCACGAGCATCTTTGTGAGCGACACCTCTGTGGCATCATCTTTCACCACAAGTCGCTTTACGAGATGGGTGATGGTCCAGAAAAGCAGCAGTATCGTACCGGCCGAGAGCAGTCCCGACATAGCGTTGACCATCAGCGCCACACGTGTCACATCGCCACCGGCGAAGTTGACGAAGAAGCGGGCTGCAAGCATGAAGATCGGGTTGCCCGGCGGGTGACCTACTTCAAGTTTGAAACCTTGCGCAATAAACTCGGGACAATCCCAGAAACTTGCCGTAGGCTCAAGAGTGAGCATATAGGTGACGGCCGCCACAAGGAAGCATACCCAGCCCAGGCTGTTATTGATGAGGTTGTATTTTTTCATATTCAGTTGCAACTGTGAATTCAAGCCACAAAGTTAACACTTTTTTCCTCCCCAACCCTTATAATATTTGTTAAAGGATACCTCCCGGATGACAAAACAAACTCTCCGCCAAATCCAAATCAATAGGAGATTGTACACCAACATAAAATAGGAATTTCCTTGTATTGTATAAGTAAATTTTCGTCATATTATTCAGGAAATCACTCACGCTACTCCTTATATTTATAGGCGCTCCCCTATTGTGAGATATAGAAAACCATGATTACTATTATCTGTTGCCATGATTTTCTATATCTCACAATTCTTAGATTACAATATTAGAAGACTTCAATAGGAGGTCTCATAATTTTTCTTTTCTACTCCGAAATTAATTAGTTCAAAATCTCGGAGCATCAACGAACAGTAATTCTCATAATAAATATCATCACTATTTCTATTCATAAAGTCCATAATTGCATCCTCAATAAAATGATCTACATTGGAAGATTTAGGATTTATGTAAGTCGTCTTAGTGTATGTAAAATCCCTGAAAGTGGATTTCTTTTTCAATATCACGCGTACGGTAACTTTATAAGTCACCCTGATATTATTATTTGTATAATTATCAAACGAAAGGAAATGCCCGAATGGAACTAAATCGCCGCTCTTGATCGTGTGAAATATTCCAAGTTTCTCGTTTCTAAACTTCTCAATATTTTTGTATTGTTGAGCATGAGTATTAATACAAACAATAAATATAAGTGATAGAATCAATAATAATTTCTTCATAATCAAACATTAATTATGACTAACACTACCACTCCCTCCGCATTTACCACAGGTGGGGTGTCCCCATCCATTACAAGAGCCGCATGACACATCTACTTTAATTGTACCCGCTCCCTGGCAACGAGGGCATCGTTGAGACTTACCATATTCATCAATAACAGTTCCATAGTTACACCCCCAATCGCACGTGCGCACTTCTTTAACCATTCCGTAACCATTACAATTCCCGCATGTTCTGTTTGGGTCATGTCCTGTTCCATGGCATGCATCGCATTTGTAATCACTTGATTGTGTGATAACGTCGGTCGGATTGTGATCGACAGAGGATTTGGCTGATAAGGCTGCTGAACCAAAATAGAAAATGGCAGACATCATCACTAAACTAAAAATTTTTTTAATCATAGTATTCACTGTTCGGTCTTACAGTCCATTCAACCGTATTATTTTTAAACATTTAAACATGAAAACGTGGACTGAATTACCATACCAGCGAAAGAAGGTCCTGAGAAAACCGATAGTGCAATGATATGAAAAAGCAGCCCACGCTAAGCGTGGGAACCGCCTTGTTATCACTTGCACTTTTTGAAAATTTCTCAGGTTTTCTTTCGCAAGATAAGCAAAACGTTTCCTATTAATAAAAATTATATAATACTCCGCTGAGTAATCAGCACAAAGGTACTAATTATTTTTGATTTACAAATAATTAATCGCTTAAATCCGGTAGTCAACAAACATCCTCCGCTACCTGTAGGGCGGTGAGGTGGAGGCGGGCGGCGGGAGTTGACGCCGGGGTGGAAAGAGTGGAATATATGGCATCGAAAGTGGCCGTGAGCTTGGGTGAGGGTTTCACCATGCCTCCTATGGCTATCACCCGTGCGCCCTTGCGGTGAGCATAGGTTGCGAGGCGTCCGGTGATCTTGCCCATAACCGATTGCTCGTCCACGCATCCCTCGCCGGTAATCACAATGTCAGGAGAAAGTGCGTCCACCCCTGCAAGAGTGAGCATGGTGTCGGCTCCGTATTCGGGCGCGAATCGTCCTATCAAACCTGAAATCAGTCCGCCGCCCGCACCTGAAAAGGATGAATTACATCCTATCAGCTCACTCCAGTGTGATAGAGCCGCGCGGAGTGCCGGGCCGTCCTCAGGCCGAAGTCCTTTCTGCGGGGCAAATGTCATGGCCGAAGGCAATGCTCCGTCGGCCACGAGCGGCACGTCGACATCACACAGCAGATGCATAGCCGGTAGGGGCATGACCGTCGACAGATCCACGCTTGAAACCTGCGAAAGCGTGGCGGGTGTGATCTCGGCGTGGACTCCGCAAAATGTAGCTCCAAGCTCATGCAGCATACCTGCGCCGCCGTCGGAGGTGGCCGTACCGCCTATACCGAGATATATCTCATCGGGACGCTCGCGCTCTATGATGTGGCGCAGCAGCCGTCCGAGCGGCGCTGAAGTGGCGTGCATCACATCGCGGTCAGCCTCATCCACCAGCGTGAGGCCGAGCACGGTAGCGGCATCCAACGCCACGCGGCCACTATGGTCAGAAAAATACACTGCCTCAACGGGGCGTCCTACGGCATTCCGGGCCTCTACCGTATGCCGCCGTAGCCCCATCACGGCAGCCAATACCTCAGCCGTGCCTTCGCCGCCATCGGCCACCGGTATGGCAGTCACATCAGCCCGAGGCTGACACGTCGTGACGGCGTCACGTATTATATATGTGGCCTCCGCAGCCGTGAGTGTTCCCTTGAATTTGTCGGTAGCGATCAGTATCATGTCGCAAATTTAAGCATGCTTCACCACGGCCTCCGCGGTTTTAACTTTATTTAACCTCGCACCGTATATATCGTAACAAATACAATATCCCGACAACATTGGGCTGCTTAACCATGCGAGTATACAGGATGTTACACCGCGGAGATTACTTATTGTTATCGTAACGATTACAATAACCGGCTATCATCATCGCCGGCGAGCAGACCAAAGGATTGAAAAGTAGTTTTTAAACATAGTTTTTCGTTTTGAAATTACGGGGAAATATGCTTAAATTTGCCACTGCCAACAGCTAATAGCCATGACTACTCCACCACTTGCCAACAATCATATATCGGTCGACATCGTCATCCTCGGGTTTGACGGAGCCGATCTGCGTGCACTTCTGCTGCGCCGTCAGGGCGAGGACGAGGGTGGAAGATTCAGCGACATGAAGCTGCCCGGCAGCCTGATATATCAGGACGAGAACCTCGACGAAGCCGCCGTAAGGGTGCTCAATGAGCTGACCGGCGTGCACGACATAGAGCTGACTCAGTTTAAGACCTTCGGATCAAGCAACCGCACGCGCAATCCGCGCGACGTGGTGTGGCTCGAACGCGCCCAGCAGGCGCGCGTGGAGCGCATAGTCACCGTGGCCTTCTTCGCCGCCGTCAAGCTCGAAAAAAGTATGGAGCGCGCACGCGAGGATAATGTGTGGATCGACATCACCTCGCTCCCCACACTGGCATTTGACCACAATCTCATTATCGACGAGGCGCTCACGGCTCTGCGCCGCGAAGCCGTCCACAACCGTGCCCTGGTCTACGACCTGCTTCCCAAGAAATTCACCGCCGCCCAGCTGCGCCGCCTGCTCGAAATAATCGACAACCGACGCTACGACGTGAGAAACTTTCACAAAAAGATGATGCAGACCCCCTACGTGGTGGCGCTCGACGAGTTTCAGCAGGGTGTGGCACACCGCGCCGCACGATACTACCGGTTTGACCGGAAGATTTACAATTCCCACCGATAACAATTCAACCACAAATACAAAAATCCCAATCACACGACATGTATCTTTTAGGATATGACATAGGAA
This sequence comes from Bacteroides sp., assembly GCA_014802325.1. Taxonomy (GTDB): domain Bacteria; phylum Bacteroidota; class Bacteroidia; order Bacteroidales; family Muribaculaceae; genus Duncaniella. The sequence goes on along the minus strand of JAAVCK010000010.1, from coordinate 222,253 downwards.
GTTCGTCGGTCAAGGCAAGCCTTGTCGACGCCGTCAGCGGCAAGACCGTCGCTTCAGACTTCTACCCCAAGACCGAGGCCGAAATCATAGCCACCCGTCCCGGATGGGCCGAGCAGCACCCCGCCCAGTGGTGGGACAGCCTGCGCCACGCCACCGAAAGCATCCTCGCGGCAAGCCGTATTGACCCCGCCGACATCAAGGCCATCGGTATCTCATATCAGATGCACGGCCTGGTGCTCATCGACAAAAACAAGGAAGTGATACGTCCCGCCATCATCTGGTGCGACAGCCGCGGCGTGCCTTATGGCGAAAAGGCTTTCAACGAACTCGGCCACGAACGTTGCCTCTCGTCAATCCTCAACTCTCCCGGCAACTTCACAGCCACCAAGCTGCGCTGGGTGAAAGAAAACGAACCCGAGACATTTGAGAAAATCTACAAGGTGCTCCTGCCGGGCGACTACATAGCCATGCGCCTGACCGACAACGTGTGCACCACCCTGTCGGGTCTTTCCGAGCAGATGCTCTGGGACTTCAGCCGCGGCACCGTGGCCGACTTCCTGCTCGACTATCTCGGATTTCCCGAATCAATACTTCCCGAAATCGTACCCACGTTCTCCATCCAAGGTGTCCTCACCGCAGCCGCAGCCGCCGAGTTCGGCCTTAAGGAAGGCACTCCGGTGAGCTACCGTGCCGGCGACCAGCCCAACAATGCTCTGTCGCTCAACGTGTTCAACCCCGGTGAGATAGCCTCTACCGCAGGCACATCGGGCGTGGTATACGGTATCAACGGCGAAGTGGCCTACGATGCCCAGAGCCGCGTGAACAACTTTGCCCACGTCAACCACACCAACGACGCTACCCGTCTGGGCGTGATGGCCTGCATATCGGGCACCGGTATCCTCAACTCATGGATGAAGCGCAACGTAGCCCCCGAAGGTATCTCCTACCCCGCCATGAACGATCTGGCCGCCAAGGCTCCCATCGGCTCGGCAGGCGTAACGATACTCCCCTTCGGCAACGGCGCCGAACGCGTGCTCGCCAACCGCGAAATCGGATGCTCGTTCCATGGCATCAACTTCCTCATCCACGACCGCTCTCATCTGCTCCGCGCAGCTCAGGAAGGCATCGTGTTCTCATTCATGTGGGGTATGGAAATCATGAACTCACTCGGCATGGACATCACCAAGATTCACGCCGGACACGCCAATATGTTCCTCAGCCCCATCTTCCGCCAGACACTGGCCGGAGTATCGGGCGCCACTATCGAGCTCTACGATACCGACGGATCGGTAGGCGCCGCAAAGGGTGCCGGCATTGGAGCCGGTATCTACCGCGACAACACCGAGGCATTCGCTTCGCTTGAGAAAATCGAGGTCATCGAACCCGACGTCGCTCACCGCGACGAATATCTCGAAGCTTACGCCCGCTGGAAGAAATATCTCACCGCCGAGATCAACGCTTAAGTCATTCGGATAAATAATTACCAGAATCAAATAATATACCTAAATTATCTCAAAATTATGGCAGTAAAAGAATATTTTCCCGGAATCGGAAAAATCAAGTTTGAAGGCAAAGACAGCAAGAATCCCCTTGCTTACCGCTACTACGACGCTGAAAAAGTAATCCTCGGCAAGCCCATGAAGGAATGGCTCAAATTTGCCATGGCTTGGTGGCACACCCTCTGCGCCGAAGGCGGCGACCAGTTTGGCGGCGGAACCAAGAAATTCCCCTGGAACGAAGGCACCGATGCTGTGGAAATCGCCAAGCAGAAGGCCGACGCAGGCTTCGAGTTCATGGAAAAGATGGGCATCGAGTATTTCTGCTTCCACGATGTTGACCTCGTGGACGAAGGCGCAAATGTAGAGGAATATGAAAGCAACCTCAAGGAAATCGTAGCCTACATCAAGCAGAAGATGCAGGGCACCAATATCAAGAACCTCTGGGGCACAGCCAACGTGTTCGGCAACGGCCGCTACATGAACGGCGCCGCCACCAACCCTGACTTCGACGTAGTGGCCCGCGCTGCCGTTCAGATCAAGAACGCTATCGACGCTACTATCGAACTCGGCGGTCAGAACTACGTATTCTGGGGTGGCCGCGAAGGCTACATGAGCCTCCTCAACACTGACCAGAAGCGCGAAAAAGAGCACCTGGCCATGATGCTCAAGCTCGCCCGCGACTATGCCCGCTCAAAAGGCTTCACCGGCACTTTCCTCATCGAGCCCAAGCCCATGGAACCTTCAAAGCATCAGTATGACGTAGACTCTGAAACCGTTATCGGCTTCCTCAAGGCTCACGGTCTCGACAAGGACTTCAAGCTCAACATCGAGGTGAACCACGCTACTCTCGCCGGCCACACTTTCGAGCACGAACTCGCTGTAGCCGTTGACAACAATATGCTCGGCTCTATCGACGCCAACCGCGGTGACTACCAGAACGGCTGGGATACCGACCAGTTCCCCATCGACAACTTCGAGCTCACCCAGGCCATGATGCAGATCATCCGCAACGGCGGCCTCGGCAACGGCGGTACCAACTTCGACGCCAAGACCCGTCGTAACTCTACCGATCTCGAAGACATCTTCATCGCCCACATCGCCGGTATGGACGCTATGGCCCGCGCACTTGAAAGCGCTGCCGCTCTTCTCGAAGAATCGCCCTACAAGGAAATGCTCCGCAAGCGCTACGAGTCGTTTGACGGCGGTAAGGGTAAGGATTTCGAAGAAGGCAAGCTCACCCTCGAAGATGTATATGCGTACGGTAAGGAAGTAGACGAACCCGCTCAGACTTCAGGCAAGCAGGAACTCTACGAAGCTATCGTGGCTATGTACTGCTGATAACTCCCCGCAAGGGAATAACACAATCACGTTTCAACACACAATTCAGAGGGCCTGCCCCGGCCCTCTGATTTTCATATTTTTCACCAATCCATCAATCAATTTCTACCATGGAATATCCCCAAAACGGAAGTCGCGCCTACCTGACGGGCATAGTGCTCGTAGCAGTGCTGGGAGGACTCCTGTTCGGCTACGACACAGCTGTAATATCAGGTGCCGAAAAAGGCCTCCAGGCCTTCTTCTTAGGCGCTAAAGACTTCGTATACTCCGATACCATCCACGGTATCACCTCATCGAGCGCCCTGCTGGGCTGCATCATAGGTAGTGCCCTGTCGGGCATCTGCGCATCGGCCCTCGGCCGCAAAAAGTCGCTCATACTCGCCGGTGTGTTCTTCTTCCTCTCGGCTTGCGGCTCATACTATCCTGAATTTATGCTTTACGACTACGGTGTGCCTACGCTCAACCTTCTGGTCGTATTCAATATCTACCGTATCATCGGCGGTATCGGTGTCGGTCTGGCCTCAGCCATCTGCCCCATGTATATCGCTGAAGTAGCTCCGTCAAATCTGCGCGGCACACTCGTGTCGTGGAACCAGTTTGCCATCATCTTCGGCCAGCTCGTTGTCTACTTCGTCAACTTCCTGATCCTGGGCGAACACACCCAGCCCGTCATCGAGTCGATGGGCGAGACGCTCTACCGCGTGTCGGAAAGCTCTGACCCCTGGACCATCACTACCGGCTGGCGCTACATGTTCGGCTCTGAAGCCTTTGTGGCAGGTATCTTCACGCTGCTCGTATGCTTCGTGCCCGAGTCACCCCGCTATCTCGCACTCATCGGCCGCGACCACGACGCCCTGATGGTGCTCTCGCGCATCAACGGCTACGACAAAGCCTGTGAAATCCTCAGCCAGATCAAGTCGACCGTCGAGGTCAAGAGCGAACGCCTCTTCTCGTTCGGCATCATGGTGGTATTCGTGGGCGTGATGCTCTCCGTATTCCAGCAGGCCGTAGGTATCAATGCTGTGCTCTACTACGCTCCCCGCATATTCGAGTCGATGAACATGGGCAATCCTATGGTGCAGACCGTCATCATGGGTATCGTCAACATTTCGTTCACCCTCGTGGCAGTGTTCACCGTGGAGAAACTCGGCCGCAAGCCCCTGCTCATATGGGGTTCGATAGGCATGGCCATCGGCGCTCTGGGCGTATGCCTCAGCAACCTTGTAGAGGTGGCTCCGATAGTGCCCGTAGTGTCCATCATGGTCTACTCGGCATCGTTCATGTTCTCGTGGGGTCCCATCTGCTGGGTGCTCATCTCCGAGATCTTCCCCAACACCATCCGCTCGCAGGCTGTGGCCATAGCCGTGGCATTCCAGTGGATATTCAATTTCATCGTATCGTCGTCGTTCGTGCCGATGTATAACATGCAGCTGGGCGACATGGGCTCCAGCTTCGGCCACGTATTCGTCTATGCCCTCTACGGCATCATCTGCGTGATCGCCGCATGGTTTGTCTACAAACTCGTGCCCGAGACCAAGGGCAAGACCCTCGAAGACATGACCGAACTCTGGCGCAAGCGCGACGAAATCGCCAAATAACGATCATCATCACCTATCCGTCAATACCCAAGGGTCGGCCGACACTCCGGCCGACCCTTGATTATTTCCGCCCCCGAAGCCAATGAAGATACTGCTCATAGCCGTAGGCAAGACAACTACCGCCTACATCACCCGCGCCATAGAAGAATACGCATCGCGAATAGGCCATTATATGAAATTTGAGATAGCCGTGGTGCCCGACATCAAAGGCTCACGCTCGCTATCGCCCGAGGCTCAGAAAGAGCGCGAAGGCAAAGCCATACTGACCCTGCTCCAGCCGGGCGACGCTGCGGTGCTCCTCGACGAGCGAGGCCGCGAACTGACCTCGCGTCAGCTCGCCGAGTCAATCGACGCCCGCGCATGCCGGGGCGTAAAAAGGCTCGTCTATATCATCGGCGGCCCTTACGGATTCTCGCCCGAAGTCTACGCTGCCGTGAGCGAACGCCTGTCGCTATCGCGCATGACATTCACCCACGAGATGATAAGACTCTTCTTCACCGAACAGATCTACCGCGCCATGACCATCATACGCGGCGAGCCTTACCATCACGACTGACGTATTTGTTAAACTATCGTTAAATGCCACTGCATCCGTGGTGAGGTTAGGTAAATATTTCGTATCTTCACCAAATCAATAACATGAAAACTATGAGTCCGAATCTTCAAATATACTGCATCAACACTTCGTCGTATATCCCCTTTAACGGCGGCGACACTCTCACCGACATCTACAGTCAGATCAAGGATCGCCTGCCCTTTACACCCATATGCGCCCGCGTCAACAACAAGACCGAAGAACTCCAATATCCACTCTTCGCTCCCAAGCAGGTGGAATTTCTGCCCGTCTCCTCCCCATCGGGACGCCGCTGCTACATACGCTCACTATGCATGATGCTCTACCGCGCCGTCGACCGCCTCTATCCCGGCCACCGTCTTGACATAGAGCACTCCGTAAGCCGGGGATATTTCTGCCGTATCGACGGCCTCCATATATCGCTCGAAGAAGCCGCCGGCGCCATAAAGCGCGAGATGCGCAATCTCGTGGAACGCGATCTGCCCTTCGTGCGCTGCGAGCGCCCCACCCGCGAGGTGATCGAGCTTTTCCGCTCGCAGGGGCTTGACGATAAAGTAAAACTCATATCTACTCTCCACGAACTCTACACCGTATATTATCGCCTCGATGGCCTGGCCGACAGCTACTACGGCGCTCTGGCTCCATCGACGGGTATGCTCTCCACATTCGACATCGTGGCATGGCAGGACGGCTTCCTGCTCCTCGGCCCTGACCCCGATGACCTCTCACGGCCGGTGAAACCACTGCCCCAGCCCAGACTCTTCGACGCTTTCACACGCTATCTGCGCTTCAACACCATCATAGGCACACGCGACGCCGGCGATGTCAACCGCCTCGTGGAGCGCCACGAGACCTCCATGATGATCAACGTAGCCGAAGCGCTCCATACGAAATATATCGGCGAGATAGCCCACGACATCACTACGCGCTACCGCGACGGCGGCTCGAAAATAGTGCTCGTAGCCGGACCCTCGTCGTCGGGTAAGACCACTTTCACCAAGCGCCTGGCAGTGCAGCTGCTCACAAACCTCGTACATCCCGTCATGATATCGCTCGACGACTACTTCGTCGACCGCGAGCACACTCCGCGCGACTCTGACGGCGAATATGACTACGAATCGCTCTATGCTCTCGACCTCCGCCTCTTCAACGAGCACCTCGCCACCCTCATATCCGGAGGCGAAGTCGAACTGCCCACTTATAACTTCGAGACCGGCATGCGCGAATATCGGGGCAACCGTATCAGCCTCGGCCACAACACCGTGCTGCTGATCGAGGGCATCCACGGCCTCAACCCCGAACTCACACCTGCAATACCCTCGTCGCAGCTCTACAAAATCTACGTTTCGGCACTTACTACCCTCTCTATCGACGATCACAACTGGGTATCGACAACCGACAACCGACTGCTGCGCCGCATAATCCGCGACTACAAATACCGCGGTACATCACCCCTCGACACCATACGCCGCTGGCCCAGCGTGCGTCGCGGAGAGGAAAAATGGATATTCCCCTATCAGGAAAACGCCGACTCGATGTTTAACTCATCGCTCCTCTTCGAGATGGGCGTGATGCGCGACGAAGCCGAGCGAGTATTGCGCGATGTGCCTCGCGACGTGCCCGAATACGGCGAAGCCTGGCGTCTGCGTCGCTTCCTGAGCTACTTCCTCCCCATCCCCTCCACCATGATCCCGCCCACGAGCCTCCTGCGCGAATTCCTCGGCGGCAGCTCGTTTCACTACTAATGATGGCAGAGAAGTCAAGTCGGCCAAGCCTTTGAGCCTCATTCAACATATCTTAACTACCGCGCTGCAATATTGATGGCGAGATGACGTTATTGTAATAGCATGAAAACGTTTATCTTCAATATCATATCAATCATACTGGCAGCAGTGGCCGTGACTTCGTGTATAGAGGACTCGGTGGCTACTTCGCCGCAGGTGCAACCGGTGTTTTCAGTAGACACGCTGAAAATGGGGTCGGTGATCACGGCCCAGGGCACGCCTACATTTCGCTTCACGGTCTACAACCGTCACGACAAGATTCTCAATATCGACCGGATAGCTCTGCGCAGCGGGGCGACGACTTTTCGCATGAATGTCGACGGTTTTTCGGGCCGCGAGTTTTCCAACATTCAGATTCGGCCTAACGATTCGATATTCGTGTTTGTCGAGGCTACGTTGGCCGAGCAGTCGGCTCCGGGTCTCAAAGAGGTGCAGGAGCATCTTGACTTCACCACGCGCGGGCTGACACGCACGGTGGTGTTGAGCGCCGACGGTTTTGACGTGAAGCGTCATCGCGCGGAGATCATCACCTCCGATACCCGCTTTACTGCTGATTATCCTCACCAGGTTTTCGACTCGCTCGTAGTGGCTCCGGGTGTCACACTCACCATTGATCCGGGCGTGCACCTGATGTTTCACGACGGTGCGTCGATGAAGGTCTACGGCACTCTGCTGAGCATGGGCACACCCGAAGCTCCGGTGAATTTCTCTGGCGACCGCACCGACAATGTGGTAGGCTCGATATCGTTTGACCTCATGGCATCGCAGTGGCAGGGACTGACATTCGCACCCGGCAGCCGCGGCAATCTGCTGAGTCACTCGGTGGTGCGCAACACGGTGGGCGGTGTGCTGGCCGACTCGCTGTCGCAACTCTCCATCGTCAACAGCCGTCTGCGCAACTCGGCCGGGCGTTCGCTCACGGCCTGGCATGCCGACGTCACCGCAATGGGCGCGGAAATAGCCGAAGCGGCCTACGGCACGCTGCTGCTCCACGGAGGCAAAGCGCGGTTTGACCACTGCACCATCGCCAACTATTACCTGTTTTCGGTGCTCTATGGCGAGGCTGTGCAACTGAGCCATACGGATGACGACACCGACGATCAGAGCGGACTGCCCAGACTCGAAGCCACATTTACCAACTCGATTATCTACGGCAACGGCACTGATCTGTCGCACGGCGACCTGACGGGCATGAATGTTACGTTTACTCGCTGCCTTTTCAAGAGCGAGGGGAGCGACGACGACAACTTCGTGGAATGTCTCTGGGACACTGACCCGCTATACTATACCGAGCGGTCGAAATACCTCTTTGACTACCGCCTGAAGCCTGAATCTCCGGCTATAGGCTATGCCTCTCCGGCCATAGGACTTAATCTCGCTCCGGCCGATCTGTACGGCACTCAGCGCCAAGGCACGATAGGCGCCTACGAATTTGTCGCCCCAGACGAGGAATAACTCTATATTGACTTTGTGAAAGGCAGGTTTTGAGACAGGGCTATTGATTCGGCCATGGAATTGAGGTAGAGGAAGGTTTTTCGGCCCGGCGGAAGGGTAACGTTGGGCGCAAGTATCGGTCGTGGAAATCGGGAGTAAAGATATCGGATATCTGCGGGAAGGCTTCTCTTATTATTTGTCCGGTCTTAACTTTCATCATTCCTATATAACTGCCGATTGCACGCTGCAGATATTCACGGGCAAAGATGGCGAAATGGATATGATCGGGCATAATGGCATATTGGAGGATCTGAAGGGCGGGACAAAGATTGGGGAAGTTGAGTATTTGTCGCTCTATGATCGAGCCGACAGCGGATTTATTAATGACGGGTTGATCGGGAGAGCCCGAAATTTGGCAAAAGTTAGGGCAATGGGGAGATTTTCCTATAGTTATGTAATAGATGGAACGACCTCGATAATCGTGCTTGGGATCTCGACCCATAGGGCCTAATTTTTTATGATTTTTAACGCCGCACGCGGCTTTGCACTGACGGGCTTTGTCAGCGCAGAGCCGCCTGCGATGCAAATGTACGAAAATTGGGCTCTGTTACAATAATAACGGGAATTTTTATGTAATTTTGCGGCATGAAACAAGACGGAAAAGGTATCGTGGTCTACGGCGCATCATCGTCGGGCATCGATCAGAAATACAAGACCCTCGCCCACCGGCTGGGCAGGCTGCTGGGTGAAAACGGCTTCTACCTTATCAACGGTGGCGGCCGCGGCGGTCTGATGCAGGAAAGTATCGACGGTATGCTCGAAGCCGGAGGTAAGGCCGTGGGTGTGCTACCTGATTTCATGATGGAAAAAGAGTGGAATCACCCCGGACTGACCGACACCATAGTCACCGCCGGAATGCACCCGCGCAAGGCCCGGATGGCTGAAATGTCGGCGGGGGCGATAGCGCTTCCCGGCGGCATAGGCACTCTCGACGAGCTCTGCGAGATCATGACCTGGTATCAGCTCGGACTTTATGGCCACAAGGTCATAATCCTCAACTACGAGGGATTTTATGATCCGCTGATAGAGATGTTTGAGAAAATGCACAATCTTCACTTCATGCGCGACAACCGCAAGCTGTGTCACATAGTGGCTACGGCTGAAGAGGCCGTGCAGCTCCTTCTGGACTGATGCACTTCCCGTTTGCCACATCCAATTCCCAAGCTACCGACTCACTTGCCTCCACGGCGGAAGCGACTGCGACCACGGTGCATATCGACGATGCTCCACGGCTCACCCGCGCCGAGTCGACGACCATCACCACAGGAGTTGTGCCCTATACACGCGGCATAGTACCTCGCGAACGCGCCATGCTGCCCGGCTATGACTCGGGCATAGCGTGTCTGCTCATAGGGGCGTTTCTGCTCATAGCTTTCAATCTGCGCCACTACACCACGATGCTCAAGAGCCTGCCGCGCGACCTCTTCTCGGTGCGCCGTCGCGACAACCTTTTTGAGGAGCATACTCTCAACGAGACCGGGCTGCTGCTGTCGCTTATCATATTGCTGTGTCTTAACGTGGCTATAGTGGCCACGGCCTGCGTGACAGCTGCTTCGGTAGCGCCACCTCTGACCCACATAGCCACCATATTGATATTTGCCGTGGCTATGGGGGCTTACTACGTGGCGCAGCTGTGTGCCTACACCACGGTAGGCGCCGTGTTTGCCGACGCCGACGTGTCGCGACTGTGGCTGAAAGGGTTTAACGCGTCGCAGAGCATATTAGGCCTCGCACTGGTGATACCGGCCTTGGTGGTGGTCTTTGACCCGGCGGCGGTGATACCCGTGGCTATAGTGGCCGCTGGGCTATATCTTATTGCCCGGATGATATTTATTTATAAGGGTTTTAGACTTTTTTACCATAAAGTTAGCTCTTTTGTCTATTTTATTTTGTATCTTTGCACCCTCGAAGTCGCGCCCCTCTTTGTAATGGTGCGCGCCTATCGGTTCATTGCATTATAAAATATTACAACGCAACTATATTCAAGCCTTTAACTGTCGTGAAAGTAAAGAAAGTTCTGGTTTCCCAGCCCCAGCCCGCTCAGGGCAAGTCGCCCTACTTTGATATTGCCGAAAAACATGGCGTTGAAATCGTCTTCCGTCCTTTTATTAAAGTAGAAGGACTGTCGTCGAAAGAATTTCGCCAGCAGAAAATCAATATCCCCGACTTCACCGCTGTGATCTTCACGGCGCGCACGGCCATAGACCATTTCTTCCGTCTCTGCGAAGAACTCCGCATCACGATACCCGACACGATGAAATATTTCTGCACCACCGAATCGATAGCCCTCTATTTGCAGAAGTATATCGTGTATCGCAAGCGCAAGATATTCCATGGCAGCACCGGCAAACTCGACGATCTGCTCCCCGCCCTTATCAAGCATAAGAAAGAAAACTTCCTTTATGCTGTGAGCGACGTGCATAAAGATGACACCAATATACTCGACACCAACGGCATAAAATACACCAAAGCCGTGATGTATCGCACCGTGAGCAACGACTTCGGTCCGGAAGAGAAATTTGACTACGACATGCTCATCTTCTTCAGCCCGTCGGGTATCGACTCGCTGCTGAAAAACTTCCCCGACTTCAATCAGGGCGATATCCGCATAGGCTGTCTGGGCGCCACCACCGCCAAGGCCGTGCGCGACGCCGGACTGCGTCTCGACATCGAGGCTCCCACACCCCAGGCCCCCTCAATGACCGCCGCGCTCGATAATTTCCTTTCATCGCAGGAAGACTGACGACTTCCGCTCTCAGGACCACTCACCGCGCGCGATGCCATCCACAGCCCACCCTCTTCGCCTCTACAAGAAGGAAAAACTTTGCAGCGAGATAGCGATCGCCAAAGTATTTAACCGTGCCGATCCGGCCACTTCGTCGGCATCGGCCTATCCTCTTGTGGCCTCATGGCAGCTCAACACGGTGCGCGATGTGAAGTGTCCGCGATTTCTTGCATCGATACCCAAGAAACGTGTGCGCCACGCTGTGGACCGCGTATGGCTGCGCCGACGTGTCCGCGAGGCCTACCGACTTCACCGCGATCTCATTCCGGCCGACAGCCCGCTTGACATAGCATTTGTATACGTAGGCAAGACACTTCTCCCCTATTCAGCTATCGAGAAAGCCATGATGCGCCTGCTCGACCGCATAAACCGCTCATTATCGCCCGAGGAGTGATGTCAGCCACCCTGCGCCAAATAGCGAGGAGCATATTCGTGCTCCCCATCCGCTTCTATCAGGGGTGTATATCGCCACTGCTTCCGGCGTCGTGCCGATTCACACCCACATGCAGCGCCTACACACTCGAAGCCATTATGAAGCACGGCATATTTCGCGGCACATGGCTCGGCATCAAGCGCATAATGCGCTGCCATCCCTGGGGAGGCAGCGGTTATGACCCCGTACCCTGAACCATGCCACTACTCGACACCCACACCCACCGTACCGATGCCACCGACGCCGTGATCAATTATGATCCCACGGTTGACACTTACGAGCCCGACAGGTCGCTGAGATATTCGGTGGGCGTGCATCCGTGGCGAGCGCATCTTGCCGACGATACCATACTGCGTCGCACCTCCGACCTGGCAGCCGAGCCATTCGTTGTGGCCATAGGCGAGACCGGACTCGACACCCTTCGCGGACCCGAGGAGGAAATTCAGTCGCACCTGTTCGAGTGGCATATCCGTCTGGCCGAAAGTCTGCACAAACCGCTGATAATTCACGCCGTAAGAGCGTGGCAGCAACTGATCAAGATGAGTCGTCCTTACCATCCGTTCGTAGCGCCCTGGATCATCCACGGATTCCGCGGTAAACCGCAACTCGCACATCAGCTTCTCGACGCCGGCTTCAGCCTGTCATTTGGCCGCCACTACAATCCCGAGTCATTCGCCGCCACACCTGTCGACCGCCGCTACGCCGAGAGCGACGAAGCCACACTCCCCACCGATCTACCGGGTGAGGTAAGCACGATAAGTTAGATGAAATAATTTTGCCCTTTATATTCCTGATTCTGTATCGAATCTGCTTTCATATTCTGCAAGAATCTTCACTATATCATTTTTAAGCTCCGGTATATGGCGTATCACAAGACTCCACAGAAATTCAGGTTGGACATTATCATAAGCATGGATTATTCGATTGCGGGTGTCTATTATCGCCCTTGCATTAGGAATCTCAACTGATGCATCTATCTTCCTTATTCTATTGATCGCTTCCCCCATTATCTCTACTTTCCGCTCCACTACGCATTTTCTCATCATGTCTTTCTCAAACATATCATACCGTCGCGGAAAATTCTCGAAACAGATATGTAAATCATTTATAGCGTCCAGAACATCCTGTAGCCATACTAATACTCTTTCGTCAGCCATATATCAACTGTTTGGTGCGATTTACATTAGCGATAAAAAATCTATTGCGCAATCCTTTTTCCTCAATTAAGTCAACCTTACGGCTAAATAAATGCTCAAGCGCATCACGCAGGCTGAAATAATTAATTACATAATCAAAATTATCAGGATCAACCTCATCGAAATTCACGAGCAGGTCTACATCACTATTATCATTAAAACGGTCAGTAAGAATCGATCCGAATACCGAAAGCTCCTTAACCTTGTGTCTACGACACAACTCGATTATTGCATGCAGATTTCGCTCTATAAGATTCATAATTACATGTATTACTAATGCAAAGATAACAAATTCAGAGTACATATTTACTTTTTACCTCAATAAAAAAATAACACCGCTATATAACAAGTGTTGATGCTTAAAAAAACATAATAAGGAAAAATTTCTTTAATAAACATTCGATATACCGCAAAAAGTCACTATCTTTGCACTTGAAAAAGTAGAGCCTTAAAGTGAGGCGCGCTTTGAATGTAATTATAATCATCTTAATATCAGCAAATAATACTAAACTCCCAATAAATTATTCCACAATGAGTACAATTGATCTTTCACAGTATGGCATCAAAGGAGCCAAGGTGATCCACAACCCCTCTTACGAGCAGCTCTTCAAAGACGAGACCAACCCCGAACTGACCGGCTACGAAAAGGGTCAGCTCACCGAACTTGGTGCAGTCAACGTGATGACCGGTATCTACACCGGCCGTTCGCCCAAAGATAAATTTTTCGTAAAAGACGACACCAGCGCTAACTCTATCTGGTGGACTTCAGAAGAATATAAGAACGACAACAAGCCCATCACTCCCGCCACCTGGGATGCCCTCAAGGCTATCGCCGACAAGGAACTCAGCGACAAGACTCTCTATGTAGTCGACGCATTCTGCGGCACTAACCCCGACACCCGTCTGGCTGTTCGCTTCGTGATGGAAGTAGCATGGCAGGCTCACTTCGTGACCAACATGTTTATCCGCCCCACCGAAGAAGAGCTGAAGAACTTCACTCCCGACTTCGTGGTGCTCAACGCATCGAAAGCCAAGGTTGAGAACTGGCAGGAGCTCGGCATCAACTCCGAGACTTGCGTAGCCTTCAACCTCACCGAGCGCATGCAGCTCATCATCAACACCTGGTATGGCGGTGAAATGAAGAAGGGTATGTTCTCGATCATGAACTACTACAACCCCCTCCGCGGTATCGCTTCGATGCACTGCTCGGCCAACACCGACAAGCAGGGCGAAAACACCGCTATCTTCTTCGGCCTCTCAGGTACAGGTAAGACCACCCTCTCCACTGATCCCAAGCGTCTGCTCATCGGTGACGACGAACACGGCTGGGACGACAACGGTGTGTTCAACTACGAGGGCGGCTGCTATGCCAAGGTTATCAACCTCGACAAAGAGTCAGAACCCGATATCTACAACGCCATCACCCGCGACGCTCTTCTTGAGAACGTGACTGTAGACGCTGAAGGCAAGATCGACTTCACCGACAAGTCAGTGACCGAGAACACCCGCGTATCTTACCCCATCAACCACATCAAGAACATCATCGTTCCTTCTCGCGGTCCCGCCGCCAAGAACGTGATCTTCCTCTCGGCCGACGCATTCGGTGTGCTTCCTCCCGTTTCGATCCTCAACGACGAGCAGACCAAATATTACTTCCTCTCGGGCTTCACCAGCAAGCTCGCCGGAACTGAGCGCGGTATCACCGAGCCCACCCCCACTTTCTCGGCTTGCTTCGGTGCAGCATTCCTTTCGCTCCACCCCACCAAGTATGCTGAAGAGCTCGTTAAGCGCATGAACGAGAGCGGCGCCAAGGCTTATCTGGTCAACACCGGCTGGAACGGTACCGGCAAGCGTATCTCTATCCGTGACACCCGCGGTATCATCGACGCCATCCTCGACGGCTCGATCCTCACCGCTCCCACCAAGCAGCTCCCCATCTTCGACTTCACCATCCCCACCGAACTCCCCGGCGTAGATCCCGCTATCCTCGATCCCCGCGATACCTACACCAACCCCGAGGAATGGTACAAGAAAGCCGACAAGCTTGCTGAAATGTTCATCGCCAACTTCAAGAAATTTGAAGGTCACGAAGAAGGTCGCAAGCTCGTTGCTGCAGGTCCCCACGTAGAAAAATAATCCATCAGCGATTATATATCTCCACAGCCCCCGGTTGCATCACAGCAGCCGGGGGCTGATATTTTCAATACGAAAAAAAAGATTTGGCGGATTGAAAAAAAAGTTGTACTTTTGCAGTCGGGTAAGTCCTACACGACCAGCTCCCCGAGAACTCCGCCAGGTCTTGATCGAAGCAACGGTATCGGGTTGTAGCGGTGCGATGTAGATCGCTTACCCTTTTTTGTATCAATATCCCATCTATATAGCCATGATTCTCAAGCAGTTGACACTTACCAACTTTAAGAATATCGCTCAGGCCGACCTTGAGTTCTCGCCCAAGGTCAACGGATTCTTAGGCAACAACGGCATGGGAAAGAGCAATCTGCTCGATGCGATATACTACATGAGCCTTACGCGCAGCTTCACCCGCGTGCCTGACCGGATGCTGATGCGTCGGGGCGAAACTTTCACACTTGCCAAAGCACTCTATGACCGCCGCGGCACAGCCGAAGAGCTGACTCTGGGCATGGCCGAGGGAAAACGCAAGAAATTCCGCCGGGGCGGCAAGGAGTATGACAGGCTCAGTGCCCACATAGGATCGTTTCCGCTGGTGATGATAGCGCCGCAGGACATCGACCTTATACGCGGTGCCGGCGAGGAGCGCCGATCATGGATGGACGTGGTGATCTCGCAGAGCGACCCGGTGTATCTCGACGCACTCATCCGCTATAGCCGCGCTCTCGAACAGCGCAACACCATGCTGCGCACCGGAGTGGTGGATCACACCCTCTACGAGGCCGTAGAGCAGATAATGGAATTTACCGCCGCTACCATTCACTCCGCCCGCACCCGCTGGGTGGCTGAGCTTACCGAGATATTCAACCGATATTATACAGCCATAGCCGGCTCCGACGAAGTGGTCTCGATAGCCTACGACAGCACTCTGTCGCAGCCCGGCTCTACGCTGACAGCACTGCTCGACAGTGCCCGGCGCCACGACGAGATAGTGAAGCACACCTCCGTAGGCCCTCATCGCGACGATATAGAGATGCTGCTCGACGGAATGCCGGTGCGCCGCACAGGCTCGCAGGGTCAGTGCAAGAGCTTCACGATAGCCCTGCGCCTGGCGCAGTATGAGTTTCTGAGCCGTGCCACCGGAATGCGCCCGCTGCTGCTGCTCGACGATATTTTCGACAAGCTCGACGCCGACCGCGTGGAGCGGATAGTGAGCGTGATCTCGTCTGACAGCTTCGGCCAGATATTTATCACCGATACCAACCGTACGCACCTCGACGAGATAATGTCGCGCTCGGCCGGCGATTACCGGCTGTGGCATGTGGAGCGTGGTGTATTCACCCCCGTTACTCACGATGAAACGCACTGATCCCGTCAGACTCGGCGACTTCGTTGACCGCGTGCTTGCCCAGGCCGGAATATCCGACCGTCTCGACGAGCACCGCCTATGCTCGCTCTGGCCCGAGATAGTAGGGCCGAGCATCAACCGCTACACCGTGCGCCGCTACGTGGATCGCGGCGTGCTTCATGTATATCTCACATCGGCGCCGCTGAAAAACGAGCTTATGTTTAACCGTGCGGCTCTTGTCAAGGCCCTCAACGATGCTTGCGGACGCGAAGTGATCACCGATGTATCAATCCACTGATTCTTCACTTTTTAGCACTTTACTGTATATCATGACTCCCAAGAATCTACCCGCCGACGCCAATCCCCGCGTGCCCGCCGCGCAGGGAGCGTTTCACCACTATATACCCGTGCAGATACGTTTTTCTGACATCGATGCGCTGGGTCACGTCAACAATGCCATATATCTCAACTATTTCGATCTGGGCAAAAGCCGCTACTTCGAGGATGTGATGCACGATAATATCGACTGGCGCGACGTGGGTGTAGTGATAGTCAATATCAACTGCACATATTTCGCCCCCACGCTTTACGAAGAGCCTATCGAAGTGCTCACCAAGGTCACCGAGATAGGATCGAAGAGTTTCCGCATGGAGCAGCGCATAGTCAATACGGCCACCATGCAGACCAAAGCCGTGTGCTACTCTATACTTTCGGGCTTCAGCCGCCTCACCATGAAGTCGGTAGAGATAGCACCGGCGTGGATAGAGGCTCTCGAAAAATATGAAGAATCAGCGCTGACGAAATGACCGCCTTACGCTCTCTTCCCGACGGCTTCGCCGAAGCATGCGCCGCTCAGCTCGGTGCCGAGGCCTCGCCTCTGCTTGAGGCGTTGCATGAAGGTGAGCCGGGCCGCTCGGTGCGCCTCAATCCCTCAAAGCCCTCTGCCCTGTCACCGTCGGGTGAGGCTGTGGAGTGGTGCGACAGTGGCGTCAGACTCGACGCCGACGCACCCTCGGTGACACTCGACCCACTCTTTCATGCCGGCGCTTACTACGCCCAGGATGCCTCTTCCATGATAGTAAGCACCATAGTGAAGCATATAGTCAGCGGCGACAGCCCCCTCGTGGTGGTGGATGCTTGTGCCGCACCCGGCGGCAAGACCACCGCTGCCATAGACTCACTACCTGATGGTTCGCTCATGATAGCCAACGAGATAGTGCCGGCCCGATGTGCGGTGCTCAGGGAAAATATCATGAAATGGGGCTATCCGGCTACGGTGGTGACCCGTGGCGACACAGCTGCACTCGCCCGGCTTGGCGAGACGGCCGACCTTATTATAGCCGATGTGCCCTGCTCGGGCGAAGGCATGATGCGCAAGGATGCCGACGCCATAGCCCAATGGACGCCGCGGCTTGTGGAGGAGTGTGCGCGCCTTCAGCGTGAGATTATCGATAATCTGTGGAAACTGCTGCGTCCCGGAGGTACGATGATATATTCTACCTGCACTTTCAACCGCCACGAAAACGAGGAAAACCTCGCCTACATAGTCGACGAGCTCGGCGGCGTGCCCCGCGACGTACCCGGGTTGCCATCATGTATAGCTCCCGGTATCGACACACCTTATCCGTGTTACCGCTTCATGCCCCACCGGCTCAAAGGTGAAGGTCTGTTTGTAGCCGTAGTGACCAAAACGGGCTACAGCGCACCTCATACTCTCGACGCCGACACATCAGCCTCATCGCGCAAAAAAAGTGCCCGCAGCCGTAAGCAGCATGAAGCAGCCTCCGGTCAGGCATGCGCCACCGCCGCGCAGTGGCTCGACTATCGGCTGCCGCTCACATTGACTGCCGGCGCCGACACGCTTACAGCCTTTCCCGAAGTATGGATGCCGCTCTTGCGCCGCATAGAGCGTGTGACTACCGTAGTACAGGCAGGTGTGACCGTGGCGCAGATCAAGGGGCGTGACATTATACCCCACCACGCTCTGGCCATGTCGGCAGCCATGTCACCACACGCTTTTCCTCAGGTAGAGCTGTCGCTCGACGATGCCCGTGACTATCTGCGGCGCAACACACTGACCCTACCGCCTGATACTCCTCGCGGATACGTCGCCGTGACATACGGCGGTTTGACTCTCGGATTCATGAAACATCTGGGCAACCGCTCCAACAATCTCTACCCCGCCGAATATCGTATAAAATTCCTATAATCATCACAGTATATCAGCCATGAAAAAATTTCTTATCATAGCCGCCGCAGCCATTGCCGGCACTATATCAGCATCAGCCGCCACGCCTCAACTCATAGGCCGACGCGGGAGCGCCTACGGAGTGGAAAATTCCAAAGAAGCGTTTCGCAACGGCGCCCGCATGGGTTTTGACATGATGGAGTGCCACGTGCGTCTCACAGCCGACTCCGTATATGTAGCCGCCCACGACGGCAAAACGGCCCGACTGGGTGGAGACATGAAAATCGAAAGCTCTACATTACCCCAACTCCTCACCGAGACATATACGCAGACCATCGACGGCAATACTTACTCAGGCAGTCTGCTCACCGTGGCCGAATATCTGGAGTTCTGCCGCGACAACGGAAAAACTCCCCTGCTCCACCTCAAGACCATGGCGAAGAAAGATACCGATCTATCTCCTCTGCCGGGACTCGTGGAACTGATTGACAGCCTCAACCTCCGCGATGAGTGTGTGATACTTACTGCTTCGAAGTCCTATGCCGATTATTTCCTCAACTCCGCTCCGGGACTTAAGGTGGTATTTCAGGCCGACGGCAAGTGGCGCGAACTGGCTGCGTGGATCATCGAGCGCAATCTTGACGTAGACATCAAGCAGGACTTCATCGATCAGGAATGTATCGACACATTCCACGGCGCCGGACTCAAGATTATGACCTGGACGGTCAACACCATCGACGACTATCTCCGTCTCGCCGACCTCGGCGTAGACCAGATGATTACCGACGTCCTCAGCCCTCGGGCATTGTGAGACAGTGACAAATAATTAGCGGGCTGAGGGAAAACCATCCTCAGTCCGCTAAATTTTATAGGTTGGCTTTTGCAACTCAAGTTAAATAAATGAGGAATATGGGAATCATTGAGAGAATTACCACGCACCATACACCTATTAACTTTGAGTAGGCCTTTGCCTTAAATAAATAAGGGGTAGCCGCTATGGCGAAAATAAAGATGCTTGAATAACCTATTATTGTTGTCCATTTCAATACTACACCTTCAACAAAGACGCCTATACACATTGTAATTATTGCAGGAAGTAATAACAAAAGCAGTTTGGATGGCACAATACTTATAAATACATTATTCTTCATAGTTATATTTTTCTGATTAGAACTCAACTACATAACCATGTTGTAACATGCAAAGTTTATAATCATTCAAAACAGTTAATTATTTTTTCCAAAGATCTGCTATGTGTTCCAACAAAGGACAATATTGAATATGACGGAAGCTCACTTAACTTCTCATATAACTCATGAATGTATTAGCTTAACTTCATCAGAACAACAAACAAATGTAGCGAACACAAATAACATTATCCAAGGTAATACCGATTTTTCATAATAAAAACTTTTGAGGTGAATAAGAAAAGGGATTATAATTGAAATTTGGATATCAGCCACAAATATATACAACCTTTACGATATTTACAAAATATTTGTAAATATTTCATAGTATATACTTATTATTTATCATAAAGATTGGTTAATTATAATCAATCGTTATTCTGCATGCGCGGCAGTCGGCACAAACGTAGTCGAGGCTGTCGGTCGTAGTTTACATCACTTAGCGCGTCTGCCCCTCAGAAGAGCGAGTAAGCGGCCTAAAAAATCGAGCAGACGGGTGAGGGTGGTGAGAAATTTTGTCTTCATTGTTACTATACATTTTAAAAGTTTACACTGCAAAATTACCCCTGTGTCGAGCCTGATATTTGCGATAAAAGACCATTTAAAGAAATTTTTCATTAAATCGTTAAAAAAGTCGGTGGAAATGAACCTTAGATTGCGGAAATAGTTGTAATTTTAGGTCGAATTTCCAAAAATACTACAATATATGAATTTTTTAACAGACGAAAAGCTTGTGATTGTCGGAGCAGCCGGCATGATCGGTTCTAACATGGCGCAGACCGCCATCATGATGGGTCTTACCCCCAACATCTGCTTATACGACCCCTATGCACCGGGTCTCGAAGGCGTAGCTGAAGAGCTTTATCACTGCGGATTTGAAAATGTCAACATCACTTTCACCTCCGATATCAAGGAAGCTCTCACCGGCGCCAAGTATATCGTCAACTCGGGAGGTGCTGCCCGTAAGGCCGGCATGACCCGCGAAGACCTTCTCAAAGGTAATGCCGCTATCGCCGAAGAATTCGGTAAGAACGTGCGTCAGTACTGCCCCGATGTGAAGCACATCACCATCATCTTCAACCCCGCTGATATCACCGGTCTGATCACCCTGCTCTATGCCGGCGTGAAGCCCTCGTGTGTGACCACCCTCGCCGCTCTCGACTCTACCCGTCTGCGCAGCGAACTTGCCAAATATTTCAAGATCTCTCCCGACAAGATCACCAACTCACGCACCTATGGCGGCCACGGCGAGCAGATGGCTGTATTCGCATCTACTACTATCGTCGACGGCAAGCCTCTCAGCGAAATCATCGGCACCGAAGCTCTTCCCACCGAAGACTGGAACGCTCTCAAGACCCGTGTGATCCAGGGCGGAAAGAATATCATCGACCTCCGCGGCCGTTCGTCATTCCAGAGCCCCTCATACGTATCTATCGAGATGATCGCTGCCGCTATGGGTGGCAAGCCTTTCCGCTGGCCTGCCGGTACATACGTCAACAACGATCGCTACTCGCACATCATGATGGCCACCGAAACCACCATCTCTAAGGACGGCGTGGTAGCTAAGCCCCTCACCGGCACTCCCGAGGAAATGAAGGAACTTGACGAGAGCTACAAGCACCTCTGCGCTCTCCGCGACGAGGTTATCGCCATGGGTGTGATGCCTCCCGTATCAGAGTGGAGCAAGCTCAACCCCTATCTCGACGAAAAGACCTGCTGATAACTTCAAAGAATCTCTTATAATTGACCGGTCCCGGAGCCTCAAGCCCCGGGACCGATTCTGTATATATAATTTTCAAGCATTCAACACATTAAACTGTAGGGGCGCTCCATGGAGCGCCCGGCGCATGATGGTGCGCGACAATGGCGACGAATCCCGTCCAAGATAATAGCCGCGAAGCGGCGACGTTGTCAATAACCGCGGGTGTTGACGACATCGGGTCTCCGACCCTCAAAATTACCGTTTTGCTCGGCCGGGCGCTCCATGGAGCGCCCCTACCGGATTGCTATTCAGGAGCACCCATACAGGGACTGATATTCAATGGTATGCTTTGCGGAGGGCAGCTGAGGCTACCGCCACTACGGCGTAGGAGATGGCTGAGGCGATGACGATGGGGAGAAACATGGAGAAGTTGCCCGTCATCTCAGTGGTGATGAATATAGCCATGAGCGGGGCTTTGATGATGCCGCTCATCGAGGCGGCCATAGCGGTAATCACGAGAGCACCTACGGGGAGCGTGAGTCCGAAGGCGAGATTCATTCCTGCGGCAAACACGTATCCGGCCATACATCCGGCAAAGAGTGCGGGTGAGAAATCTCCGGCCACACCGCCGCATGTAGCCGAGGATGTGCCTATGGCTTTTACAAGCATCTCTCCGGCGGCTACATACAGCAGTATGGCCGGCGAAGCTGTAGCCGAAAAGAGCATGCTGCCGTTGAGCAGGCGCGACGGCTCTGACTCGATTATGGCGCGCATCACCTCGTAGCCCTCGCCGTAGAGTGCGGGAAATATGAGCAGCAGCATACCTGTGACAAGGCCTGCCACAAGGGCGCGTTTCCATCGGGAGGGGATAGAATCATACCATCGGCCCGTCACTGAGATGATGTGCGAATAGTAGATGGAATATAGTCCGCAGAAGAGACCTATAAGCACCACATACCCATAGTAGGCCGGGGCGATAGTGCCGCTGAAGGCGAGGTCAAACGTGAAGCCCGACAGCGCGTAGGCCGTGAGGCCTGATGTGACGCACGTGATGGCGAGAGCCACGAAATTGGCTGTGGTGAGAGGAAGAGCCAGCACTTCGATGGTATAGAACATACCGCCCACGGGCGACTTGAAAATAGCCGCTATGCCGGCTCCCGCTCCGCAGCATATCACCACCATGAGCTGCTGCGGTGTCAGTCCCGCCCGTCGGCCGAAATTACTTCCGATGGCCGCTCCCGCCGTGGCTATAGGACCTTCGCCACCTGCCGAGCCTCCGAAACCGAGCGTGACAGAGCTGGCAAGTATAGGCGAGACCATGAGCGATGTACGCAGATCATACTGTCCACCGAGTAGCCGTGCGCGCACCATGTCGGCTCCGTGAGATATGTCCTGATGTATCACATAGCGCATATAGGCTACCGTGATAATCATACCGGCCACCGGGACGATGATAATCATCCAGTCGGGCAACACTGTCATCACATGGCGCGTAAGCAGGTGATTGACCGTGCGCACAAGCCACTTGAGCACATAGGCGCCCACTCCCGTCACCACTCCTGTGGCCATGAGGATAAGCAGCATGTAGACACGAGCCGGTATATGGGCACGCATCCATGTTACGACTTGATTCCGAGCAGTGTTATCCATGATTTTTTAACGCATCTTATCGCGAGGAGGTTCATTTACGGATGCAAATTTAATAATATATGTTAACAAAAGGACAATTAAGATGCCTTTTTGTCCGCCTCCCGATGAAAAAGAGCTAACTTTGCATCAACATATAAAAACACTTATCTATGACCAATGTCCTTACAGGCCTTGCCCGACGCGGAGCCGAGAAATATGGTACGCGTGCGGCGCTTGCCGCTCCTGATGCTCACGGTGTGTGGCACGATATAGCCTGGAACACTTTTGCCGACGATGTCGACACTGCCGCCCGCGCGCTGGTGGCTCTGGGAGTGAAAGTCGGCGACCGCGTGGCCACCTTTTCGGCCAACCGCCCGCAGAATATCGTGACCGACATGGCTTGCTATGACGTGCGGGCCGTATCGGTATCTATCTATGCCACGAGTAGCCTTGACCAAGTGGCGTATATCATCAACGACGCCGAGTGTGAGGTGCTCTTCGTGGGCAACTCCACTCAATACCGTCTGGCACTCGAAGCCTCGCGCTCTTGCCCGAGCCTCCGCCATATCATAGTGATTAAGCATATATCTCTCGATCCCGACGACCGGCTCTCTATGCACTGGGACGACTTCATGGCTCTCGGTGTCAACGCTTCGGCCGATATCATCAAAGAAGTGGAAAATCTTACGGCTGCTTCGTCGGCCGACGA
Organism: Bacteroides sp.; assembly: GCA_014802325.1. Taxonomy (GTDB): domain Bacteria; phylum Bacteroidota; class Bacteroidia; order Bacteroidales; family Muribaculaceae; genus Duncaniella. The sequence continues at coordinate 198,659 of JAAVCK010000010.1, read as the reverse complement.
CATAGCCACTCTGGTCTATACATCAGGCACGACCGGTGAGCCCAAGGGCGCGATACTGCCCCACTCTTGCTTCAACGCTTGCTTTCAGAGCCATGTAGAGCGCCTGACCATGCTCAACGACACTGACACGTCGATGGCATTTCTGCCCCTGAGCCATATATTTGAAAAGGCCTGGAGCTATTTCTGCCTGTACTCGGGTATAAAAGTAAGCGTCAACCGTGACCCCAAAAAGGTGCAGGACGCCATACAGGTGGTACGTCCCACATGTATGTGCTCCGTGCCCCGGTTCTGGGAAAAAGTCTATGCTGCCGTGCAGGAGAAGATTGCCGGCATGAACCCTGCGGTACGCTCTCTCACCCGCTACGCACTCAAAGTAGGTCGGCGCTACAACATCGACTACCGCCGCCGAGGCCTCAAGGCACCTGCCACACTGACCTGGCAATACAACTTCTTCAACCGCACTATTTTCGCCAAACTGCGCGCAGCTATAGGTATTGACCACGGCAAGCTCTTTCCCACCGCCGGAGCCCCTGTATCGGCCACCATCGCAGAGTTTTTCATATCGTGCGGCATAGAGATAGTGGTGGGCTACGGACTCTCCGAGACCACTGCCACCGTGAGCTGCTTCCCGGATGTTAATTACGAAATTGGCACAGTGGGCACGCCCATACCCAGGGTGGAAGTGAAGATAGGCGACGACAACGAAATTCTCATCAAAGGTCCCACAGTGATGCGCGGTTATTACCGCAAGCCCGAGGCCACGGCCGAGGCTTTCACGGCCGACGGATGGTTCCGCACCGGCGACGCCGGATTTATCGACGACACTGGCGCCATCACTCTTACCGAGCGCATCAAAGACCTCTTCAAGACGTCAAACGGCAAGTATATCGCTCCGCAGGCCATAGAAACCCGTGTAGCCGAAGACAAATACATAGAGCAGATAGCCGTGATAGGCGACCGCCGCAAATTTGTAAGCGCTCTCATAGTGCCCAACTTCCCCGCTCTGCGCGAGTGGGCCACCAAAAACGGCGTGAAATTTGCCGACGACAACGAACTCGTACGCGACAACACCGTCAACAACATGATAGCCGCCCGCATCGAAGAGCTTCAGAAAGGATTTGCCGGTTATGAGAAAATCAAGAAGTTTGCCATACTTCCGCGCGAATTCTCTATGGAACTCGGCGAACTCACCAACACTCTCAAGATGCGACGCAAGATCATACACGAACATTTCAACGACATTATCGAAGAATTCTATATATGAAAGTAGCAATAGTAGGCGCCAGCGGCGCTGTAGGTCACGAATTTCTCCGTGTGCTCGACGAGCAGAATTTCCCCATTGACGCCGAAGGCGGTCTGCGCCTCTTCGGCTCGAAACGCAGCGCGGGTTCCACCATCACATTCCGCGGCCGCGATTACATAATAGAAGAGCTTACCGACGAGAGCGACTTCTCCGGTATCGACTTCGCATTCACTTCGGCCGGAGCGGGCACATCGCGCCGCTATGCCGACGTCATCACCCGCCACGGCGCTCTGATGATCGACAATTCGAGTGCATTTCGCATGGATAGCGACGTGCCTCTGGTAGTGCCCGAGGTCAACGGCGACGATGCTTTCAACGCACCCCGCGGTATCATAGCCAACCCCAACTGCACCACCATCATACTCGTGGTGGCACTCAAACCCATAGCCGACATAGCCCCGCTGACCCGCGTAAGAGTAGCCACATATCAGGCAGCCAGCGGTGCCGGAGCTGCCGCTATGGATGAGCTCATAGAGCAGCACCGCGCCATGCAGGCCGGCGAAGAACCCACGGTTGAGAAATTCGCCCACCGTCTGGCATACAATCTCATCCCCCACATCGATGTATTCACCGAAAACGACTACACCAAAGAGGAGATGAAGATGTATAACGAAACCAAAAAGATCATGCATGCACCAGGCCTTGACGTAAGCGCCACCTGCGTACGTGTGCCCGTGATGCGCGCTCACAGCGAAGCCGTATGGGTCGAGGCAGAAAAGCCTCTTACCGTCGAGGCTGTGCGCGATGCATTCAAGGCCGCTCCCGGCCTCGTGGTGGTCGACAATCCGGGTGAGATGCTCTACCCTATGCCTAAAGACGTAACCGGCCAGGATCCCGTCTACGTAGGCCGTCTGCGCGAAGACTTGTCGCAAAAGGGCGGAGTGACATTCTGGCTTGTGGGCGATCAGATCAAGAAAGGCGCGGCACTCAATGCCGTGCAGATAGCACAATACATCCTTGCCCACCGCAAGTGATCCCCTGCACTAACACCACAAACTGCATAAAACATCAACGGGCTGTCGTCGCGACAGCCCGTTGATGCTTTAACCTAAATCTAATACCATGAAAACACAGTGCAAATGTTAGTAACTATACTTTAATAACACGTCGGGAGGCAGATGGTTCACCGTCCGGTAGAAATTTCTTATAAAATCAAGTAAAATTTGGGGCATCGGATTTATCGGGTTGGGGATAAGACACCACATAGCATGTAGGGGTGCTACGCAGGAGCACCCGGCCGAGCAAAATATCAGCCTTATCGCAGTAATCGCGCACCATCTACCGTTGGACTCTCCCCTGTGAGCTTCCCTATAGGGATCACTTTACCCTACGGAAATATCTACAGACCCGAAAGTAGCCGAATAATTACCTGTATAAAACACCAACGGGCTGTCGTCGCGACAGCCCGTTTGGTGCTTAACCTTAAATCTAATACCATGAAAACACAGTGCAAATGTTAGTAACTATACTATAATAACGCGTCGGGAGGCAGATCGTTCACGAGACGGAAAATTTTTTTACTAAAAAAAACACGAGAGGATATGTCGGTGATGACACATCCTCTCGTAATATATGAGAATAACGAAATTATTCTGCGGCAGGGGCTTCGGTAGCGGGTGCTTCAGCTGCTGGAGCTTCGGCTGCGGGCTTGGAAGAGCGACGGCTACGACGAGTGGTCTTGGCCTTCTTGGGAGCCTTGTCGTTGAGCATGTTTTCGTTGTAGTCAACTAACTCGATGAAGCACATCTTGGCGTTGTCGCCGAGGCGGTTACCGGTCTTGAGGATACGGGTGTATCCGCCATTACGGTTAGCAATTTTCTGGGCGATTTCGCGGAAGAGCTCGTTTACGGCTTCCTTGTTCTGGAGGTAAGAGAAGACGGTGCGGCGATTGAGCATGGTGTCTTCCTTAGCTCGGTTGATGAGGGGCTCGGCGTAAACGCGGAGTGCTTTTGCCTTAGCCAGAGTGGTGAAGATGCGCTTGCGCATGATGAGCGCGATGGTCATGTTGGCCAGGAGCGCGTCGCGATGAGCCTTTTTTCGGCTGAGGTGATTGAATTTTTTATTGTGTCTCATCGGGGTAATTAATCTTTATCTAATTTGTATTTTGAAATATCCATACCGAACGAAAGGTTGAGGCTTTCGAGGAGGTCGTCGAGTTCGGTGAGAGACTTCTTACCGAAGTTACGGAATTTAAGGAGGTCGGTCTTGTTGTATACGACGAGTTCACCGAGAGTCTCCACTTCAGCTGACTTGAGGCAGTTGAGAGCTCGAACAGAAAGATCCATATCGACGAGCTTCGACTTGAGGAGCTGTCGCATGTGAAGCACTTCTTCATCGAATTCCTCTTCGCCGTTTGATTCGTCGGTTTCGAGGGTAATCTTCTCATCAGAGAAGAGCATGAAGTGATAGATAAGTATCTTAGCTGCTTCCTTGAGAGCATCCTTAGGGTCGATAGATCCGTCGGTGGTTATCTCAAGGGTGAGTTTGTCGTAGTCGGTTTTCTGGTCGACGCGGAAGTTTTCAACGGTGTACTTTACGTTCTGGATGGGTGTGTAGATGGAGTCGATAGCAATGAGGTCGATGGGATCATTTGCTGTACGGTTTTCATCGGCAGGCACCCAGCCGCGACCTTTGTTGATAGTGAGGTCGATAGTAAAGGAGGCACCGGGATCCAAATGACAGATGACGAGGTCAGGATTCAGGACTTCAAATCCTGTAAGGGCCTTGCCAATGTCACCGGCTTTGAACTCTTCCAAGCCCGAAACAGTGATGGTAGCCTTTTCGCTGTCGGTGTCTTCCACAATCTGCTTGAGGTTGACTTTCTTGAGGTTAAGGATGATGTTGGTGACATCTTCCTTAACACCCGGAATGGTGTCGAATTCGTGGCGAACGCCATCGATGCGTATGCTTGAGATAGCATAACCTTCGAGCGAGGAGAGGAGGATGCGACGCAGTGCGTTGCCAATGGTTATACCATAACCGGGCTCCAATGGCTTGAACTCAAATTTACCGAAGCGGTCATCGGCCTCCAACATGAGGACTTTGTCGGGTTTCTGGAATGCTAATATAGCCATGGATCTGATTGTTTTTTTATTTATTATTTAGAGTACAGCTCGACAATCAGCTGCTCCTTGATATTCTCGGGGATGTCTTCGCGGGCGGGAACGTGAAGAAGTGTGCCGCCTTTGACAGTTTCGTCCCACTGGAGCCAGGGATATTTGGAGTGATTGAATCCGGCGAGAGCATCGGCGATCACTTCGAGTGACTTGGATTTTTCGCGGACGGCTACTACGTCGCCGGGCTGTACGTGATATGAAGCTACGTTGACCACCTTACCGTTGACGGTGATATGGCGGTGAAGGACGAGCTGACGGGCTGCTGCACGGGTGGGTGCGATGCCGAGACGGTATACTACGTTGTCAAGGCGGGCTTCAAGGAGCTGGAGAAGCACCTCACCGGTAATGCCTTTGGTGCGTGCGGCTTTCTCGAAGAGGTTGCGGAACTGCTTTTCGAGTACGCCGTAGGTGTATTTAGCTTTCTGCTTTTCGCGGAGCTGAACGCCGTATTCTGAGGTCTTACGACGCTTGTTGAGTCCGTGCTGTCCCGGGGGATAGTTTTTCTTGGCGAGGGTTTTATCATCACCGAAGATAGGTTCGCCGAATTTACGGGCGATTTTGGTTCTGGGACCTGTGTATCTTGCCATTTGAGTTATTATTAAATATTGGTGGTGTCGTCAGTCGGATGACCCGAGGGTGGATTTGTTGATAGCCGCAGAGAGGTGATACAGATTGCGGCGCCCTGCCGGGTGATCCTTTTTATAATCTTTGGGGCTTACGGGTTGACATGAAGTATAAGGCTCTGCTGATGTCTGACGACGCCCGGAATGATTGATTTGATATGAGAGGTATAGTATAGTTGCCTGATTGTAAAAGGGAGGGATCAGACGCGGCGACGCTTGGGAGGACGGCATCCGTTGTGGGGCAGGGGCGTAACGTCGATGATCTCTGTTACTTCGATACCTGCACCGTGTACGGTACGGATAGCTGACTCACGGCCGTTGCCGGGACCTTTCACATAAGCCTTAACTTTGCGCAGACCGAGGTCGTAAGCGATCTTGGCGCAATCCTGAGCTGCCATCTGGGCTGCATAGGGGGTATTTTTCTTTGAGCCGCGGAAGCCCATTTTACCTGCGCTTGACCAGGAGATTACCTGACCTTCAGAGTTGGCTAAGCAGACAATGATGTTATTGAAAGAGGAGTGTACGTGAAGCTGGCCGGCTGCGTCAACTTTGACGTTTCTCTTCTTGGTAGCGACTGTTTTTTTTGCCATAGTGATTTATTATTTAGTAGCTTTCTTTTTGTTGGCGACTGTTTTCTTGCGGCCTTTGCGGGTACGGGCGTTGTTTTTGGTCGACTGACCGCGCACGGGAAGACCGTTACGGTGACGGATACCACGGTAGCAACCGATATCCATGAGTCGCTTGATGTTGAGCTGGATTTCGCTGCGGAGATCACCTTCTACTTTGTAGTCGGTACCGATTACTTCGCGCACTGCTGCGGCCTGATCGTCGGTCCAGTCTTTTACCTTGATATTGACGTCGACGCCTGCCTTGTTAAGGATTGAAGTCGCAGCGCTGCGTCCGATGCCAAAAATATAGGTTAAGGCGATTTCACCTCTTTTGTTTTGGGGGAGGTCAACTCCCACGATTCTTACTGCCATATATTTTTTTGACTGTTGTAAAAAATTTTGTTTTTGTGGTGCAAAGGTAATGAAATTTTGCGTGTTAAGTAAAAGCGCTACTTGGAAAGTAACACTTTTTAGGAATCATTGGGTTTTGTTAACCCAATTATCCCTGACGCATTTTCATTTTGGGGTTTTTCTTGTTGATGACGTAGAGACGTCCTTTGCGACGGACGATTTTGCTGTCGGGAGTGCGCTTCTTGATTGATGCTCTTACTTTCATGTCGTTTTGATGGTTTATTGTGTTGATTGAATTTTTACATTATGGGTGCAATGCGTGTGGTGTCGGGGGTTACTTGTAGCGGAATGCGATGCGGCCTTTCGACAGGTCGTAGGGCGACATCTCTACTTTCACCTTGTCACCGGGAAGAATCTTTATATAGTGCATGCGCATCTTTCCGGAGATATGGGCGGTGATTTCGTGGCCGTTTTCAAGTTCGACACGGAACATTGCGTTGGAGAGTGCTTCGACGATTGTGCCGTCGAGTTCGATTGCAGCTTGTTTTGCCATGTGCTGATTGGTTGAATTATTTTCTGATTGTCAAATAAAGCGGTCGCCGAGCGCCTCGCGTACGTATTCAAACGTGGTGAGCACTTCGGGGCCTTCCGGATGGATGGCAATAGTGTGCTCGTAGTGAGCCGACGGTTTGCGGTCGCGGGTGCGACACTGCCAGCCGTCAGGTTCGATCACGATATTGCGTGAGCCGAGGTTGATCATAGGCTCGATGGCTATCGTCATACCGCGGCGGAGAATAGGTCCGGTGCCGCGTCGGCCATAGTTGGGCACTTCGGGATCTTCGTGCATCTTCTTGCCGATGCCGTGGCCACACATCTCGCGCACCACGGTGTAGCCGCGGCCTTCGCAGAATGTCTGGATGGCATTGGATATATCGCCTATGCGGCGTCCTTCATGGGCGGCTTCGATACCGATAGCGAGAGATTCCTTGGTAGTCTCACAAAGAGCCCGGACTTCGGGTGCTATCTCCCCTACAGGGAAAGTATAGCACATATCGCCATTAAAGCCGTCGAGCTCCACCACGGTGTCGACACCGATGATATCGCCCTCGACCAGTGTGCGGCCCGAAGGGAATCCGTGCACGATAGTCTCGTTGATTTCTATACAGAGTGTTCCGGGAAAACCGCCGTAACCGAGACAGGCGGGACGTCCGCCATTGTCGAGTATAAACTCACGGGCTACATTGTCAAGCTGACGGGTAGTAACACCGGGAGTCACCCACTTGGCGACTTCGCCAAGTGTGCGACTCACGAGTGTTGCGGCTGCGCGCATTTTCTCGAGATCTTCTTCTGTCTTGAGATAAATCATTTAACAGTCAGAAAATGTTTCGATGGTAATTGCTATAATCGATTTCGTGGATCAATAGGCCGAACCGGTGGTGCGACCCTTGATCTTGCCGTCTTTCATAAGACCGTCGTAGTGGTGCATCATCAGGTGCGACTCTACCTGCTGGAGAGTATCGAGCACTACGCCCACAAGGATGAGGAGCGAAGTACCTCCGAAGAACTGAGCGAAATTCTGGCTGATGCCGAAGAATCGTGCGAAAGCGGGGAGGATGGCTACGATACCGAGGAAGAGCGAACCGGGAAGTGTGATGCGCGACATGATCGAGTCAAGGTAATCAGCGGTCTTCTTGCCGGGCTTTACACCGGGGATGAATCCGTTGTTGCGCTTCATATCTTCGGCCATCTGGGTGGGACGCACGGTGATGGCGGTATAGAAGTAAGTGAAGGCAACGATGAGGATGAAGTATACGAAGTTATACCAGAAACCGTTGATGTCAGAGAAAGCTGCTGCAATGCCTGAAGCAGTATCGCCGGCGCTGAATCCCATCAGTGTGATAGGAATAAACATGATGGCCTGAGCGAAGATGATGGGCATCACACCTGCGGCATTAACCTTGAGGGGGATGTACTGACGGGCTCCACCATACTGCTTGTTGCCTACGATGCGCTTAGCATACTGCACGGGCACCTTGCGTGTACCCTGAACGAGAAGCACTGCGCCAACGATTACGGCGAAGAAGATGATGAGCTCAACTACGAACATAACCAGACCGCCCTGCGAACCGGTAGATCCCGGGAGACGAGAGGTGAATTCATAGAAGATCGCGCCGGGGAAGCGGGCGATGATACCCACGAGGATGATGAAGGAGATACCATTGCCGATACCGCGGTCAGTGATTCGTTCTCCGAGCCACATGATAAACATGGAGCCAGCGGCAAGGATGACTGTCAGGTAGGCGATGGTAGGCCACGACATGGTGGCACCACCTGTGGCGGCACTCACCTGCACCTGGAGATTGATAAGATAAGCGGGCCCCTGGAAGATAAGGATCAGCACAGTGAGATAACGGGTGTACTGGCTGAGCTTCTGACGGCCGCTTTCACCTTCGCGCTGCATCTTCTGGAAGGAGGGAAGCACCATACCGAGAAGCTGTATCACGATCGAAGCGGTGATGTAAGGCATGATACCGAGGGCGAAAATCGATGCCTGTGAGAAGGCGCCGCCGGAGAACATGTCAAGAAGTTGCATCAGGCCGCTCTTATTGGTGAACTTCGACAGGGCATCGAGGTCCTCCGGGCTGATACCCGGGAGGACTACGTAACAACCCAGACGGTACACGAGTACCAGCAGGAGTGTCACGAGGATGCGCTGACGGAGTTCGTCAATGGTCCAGATGTTACGGATTGTTTTTGCGAAACTCATTTGTTGAGGAGGGAATTATTAGAGTGTGGTGGCGGTACCGCCTGCGTTTTCGATAGCGGCCTTAGCTGCTGCCGAGAAAGCGTTGGCAGTAACGTTGACAGCCTTGGTGAGAGTGCCGTTGGCGAGGATCTTAACAAGAGCTTTCTTGTTGACAAGACCTGCGGCGATGAGCTCGGCTACGCCGATAGTAGTAACACCTTCAGCAGCGAGAGCTTCGAGATCAGAAAGATTAACGGGTTTGTAAGCTACGCGCGAGATGTTCTTGAAACCGAACTTGGGAAGACGACGCTGCAGAGGCATCTGACCGCCTTCGAAACCGATTTTGCGTGAGTAGCCCGAGCGAGATTTTGCGCCCTTGTGACCGCGGGTAGATGTACCGCCTTTGCCTGAACCGGCGCCACGGCCGATACGGGTCTTGGCTGTAACGGAGCCGGGTGCGGGTTTAAGTGTGCTTAAGTCCATAACTGTATGTCTTGGAATTTTTAAGTGTTAAATAGAGTGGAAATGAGGAGAGGGGGTCTGAAAATGAATCAGGCGTTGGTGACGGTCACGAGGTGACGTACAGCCTTAACCATACCGAGTACCGAGGGAGTGTCCTCAAGTACTACGGAATGATTCATCTTCTTGATGCCGAGCGCGTCGAGAGTGCGTTTCTGCACTGCGGGAGCGTTGATGCGGCTCTTGGTCTGGGTTATCTTGATTTTTGCCATTTTTGTAGAATTAAAGGGGGGATTAGCCGTTGAAAACCTTATCAACTGTGATACCGCGGTGCTGGGCTACCTGAGCGGGTGAGCGCATTTCGCCGAGAGCGGCGATAGTAGCCTTAACGAGGTTGTGGGGGTTGGACGAACCCTTTGACTTAGCGAGCACGTCGGTGATACCCACGCTCTCAAGCACGGCGCGCATTGCACCACCGGCCTTTACTCCGGTACCTTCAGAAGCGGGGATGAGTACTACGCGCGAACCGCCGAACTTGGCAGCCTGTTCGTGGGGGATAGTGCCTTTGTGAACGGGAACCTTGATGAGGTTTTTCTTGGCAGCTTCGATACCTTTGGCGATAGCGGCCTGAACTTCATTGGCTTTACCGAGGCCCCAGCCTACTACTCCGTGCTCGTCGCCTACTACGACGATAGCTGCGAAGGTGAACGTGCGTCCGCCCTTGGTTACTTTAGTTACGCGGTTTATGGCAACGAGACGATCCTTGAGTTCGAGATCGTTGGTGGTCTTAACTTTATTGTATTTGGTGGCCATGGTGAATTATTAGAATTTGAGACCGGCGGTGCGAGCAGCGTCGGCAAGAGATTTGATGCGTCCGTGGAAGAGGTAGCCGTTACGGTCGAAGACTACTTCAGTGATGCCGGCTTCGAGGGCCTTCTGGGCGATCTTCTCGCCTACCTTGGCTGCGATTTCGGTCTTGGTGCCTTCTTCGATACCCTTTGAAGAGGTTGCTACGAGGGTCTTTCCGGCCAGGTCGTCGATGAGCTGTACGTAGATCTGCTTGTTGGAGCGGAACACGGTCATGCGGGGACGTGCAGCAGTGCCGGAGATTTTACCGCGGATGCGGGCTTTGATTTTATTTCTTCTTTGTATTTTGCTTACCATAGTTGTACGAAGTTAAAATTATTTAGCGCTTGCTGACTTGCCCGACTTGCGGCGGATAACTTCGCCGACGAACTTGATACCTTTGCCCTTGTAGGGTTCAGGCTTACGGAGTGAGCGGATTTTGGCGCATACCTGGCCGAGGAGCTGCTTATCGTAGCTTTCGAGGATGATCAGAGGAGCCTTGTTACGCTCGGTCTTGGCCTCTACTTTTACTTCGGGGGGGAGCTTGATATATATTGCGTGAGAGTAACCGAGCGACAGTTCGAGTACCTGACCGGTAGCTGTAGCGCGGAAACCGACGCCGATGAGTTCCATTTCTTTGCGGTATCCTTCAGAAACGCCTACCACCATGTTGTGGAGAAGAGCGCGATAGAGACCGTGCTGGGCGCGGTGTTCGCGGTCGTCAGAGGGACGAGTGATCACGAGGTGACCGTCTTCAACCTTGACGGTGAGATCTTCATTGACTTTCTGAGTGAGTGTACCTTTGGGGCCTTTGACAGTGACGGTGTTGTCGGGGGCAACGGTTACTTCAACCTTTGCAGGGAGTGTGATGGGTGCTTTACCTATACGTGACATTGTTGTTGCTCCTTTCTGATTAGTAAACGTAACATAATACTTCACCGCCCACCTTGAGTTCGCGGGCCTTCTTGTTGGTCATCACGCCGTGGCTGGTAGAGAGGATGGCGATACCGAGTCCGTTGAGGACGCGGGGCATGTCCTTGTAGCCGGTGTAGCGGCGGAGACCGGGACGTGATACGCGCTCAAGAGACTTGATGGCGTTCACTTTGTCGATGGGATCATACTTGAGGGCGATCTTTATAGTACCTGCGGGGTTCTCGCCTTCGATGAACTTGTAGTTGAGGATGTATCCTTGTTCGAAAAGGATTTTGGTTATCTCCTTTTTCAAGTTTGAGGCGGGAATCTCTACCACACGGTGGTTGGCTTTGATCGCGTTTCTCAATCTTGTGAGATAGTCTGCAATAGGATCTGTCATTGTAGTTTTAATTTAAATTGATCAGGGGGATTCCTAACAATATTTAATTTGACTTTTTGGGGTCGAATGATTGGTGGTCGAGAAAAGAGGGAGAGGATGGAGCCGGCGGCGCGGCCGGGTTCATTAAGGAAGGTTGAAGGCGCGCCGATGAGTTAACGTTACTCAAGCCGGAATCCGTGAGGGTCAGTATTCAGAGAAAAAATTACAGAAGCGGGCGGGTGATTACCAGGAAGCCTTCTTCACACCGGGGATGAGGCCGGCCGATGCCATTTCGCGGAACTGGATACGCGAGATACCAAACTGGCGCATGTATCCTTTGGGACGTCCGGTGATGGAGCAGCGGTTGTGCAGACGAACGGCCGAGGCGTTTTTGGGGAGAAGCTGGAGGGCTTCATAGTCGCCGGCGGCTTTGAGTTCGGCTTTCTTCTTGGCGTAGCGGGCAACGAGCTTTGCACGTTTTACCTCGCGCGCTTTCATTGATTCTTTTGCCATAGTAGAATTTAGTTTTTAGCGTTTTTGAAGGGGAGACCGAATTGCTTGAGGAGCTCGTAGCCTTCTTCATCGGTATTGGCTGAAGTCACGAAAGTGATGTTCATACCCATGAGCTTGTTGATGGCGTCGATGTTGATCTCGGGGAAGATGATCTGCTCAGTGATACCGAGGGTGTAGTTACCACGGCCGTCGAGCTTGCCTTCGATACCCTTGAAGTCGCGGATACGGGGAAGGGCTACACGGATGAGACGCTCAAGGAATTCATACATTTTCTCGCGGCGGAGGGTCACCATCACGCCGATAGGCATCTTCTTACGGAGCTTGAAGTTAGAGATGTCCTTGCGGGAAAGGGTTGCCACGGCTTTCTGACCGGTGATGGCAGTGAGCTCGTTGATAGCGGTCTCGATGAGCTTCTTGTCCTGAGTGGCAGCTCCAAGGCCCTGGTTGATTACGATTTTCTTCAGCTTGGGCACCTGCATGGGTGTAGTGTAGCTGAACTTCTCGGTAAGGGCGGGGACTATTCTTTCCTGATAGTCGGTTTTTACAGTCTTGTTGCTCATTTGATTTCCTCTCCTGATTTTTTAGCGATGCGCACGCACTTGCCGTCTTCGGTTCGGCGGATCGACACGCGGGTGGGCTTGCCTGATTTGGGATCGATAAGGGCGATGTTAGAGATGTGGATAGGGGCTTCCATCTTTATGAGGCCACCTTCGGGGTACTTGGCTGAAGGCTTGGTGGCTTTGGTAACCATGTTGATGCCTTCGACGATGGCACGCTGCTTAGAGGTCAGAACCTTGAGCACACGGCCTTCTTTGCCGCGGTCCTCACCTGAGATCACGCGGACAATATCGCCTTTTTTTATGTGATTTTTGCTCATTGTTGTAGTGTGGTGAAAGTTAGAGGACTTCGGGTGCGAGAGAAACGATCTTCATCTGGTTGGCGGCACGGAGCTCGCGGGCAACGGGGCCGAAGATACGGGTTCCGCGGAGTTCGCCGGCGTTGTTGAGAAGCACGCAGGCATTGTCGTCGAAGCGGATGTAAGAGCCGTCGGGACGACGGATTTCCTTCTTGGTGCGAACGACAACAGCCTTAGAAACTGTACCTTTCTTAACGTCGGAAGAGGGGATGACACTCTTGACGGAGACAACGATGATGTCACCTACCGAAGCGTAACGACGGCCGGTGCCACCGAGCACGTGGATGCAGAGTGCTTCTTTTGCGCCGGAGTTATCGGCGACTGTGAGTCGGCTTTCAGTCTGTATCATATTATTTTACTTTTTCGATGATTTCTACGAGTCTCCAACGTTTTGTCTTGCTGAGGGGACGGGTCTCCATGAGACGTACGGTGTCGCCTACCTGACATTCGTTGTTTTCGTCGTGGGCGTGGTATTTTTTAGTTTTATTCACGAATTTACCGTAGATGGGGTGCTTTTCTTTCCACTTGATGGTGACGGTGATAGTCTTGTCGCCACGATTGGAAGAGACTACGCCAATTCGCTCTTTGCGGAGATTTCTTTTTTCCATGTCGGTTGATTTTGGAATAGATTATTTGTTGTTGAGTTCGCGCTGGCGGAGCTCGGTTTTAACACGTGCGATATCTTTGCGTGCCGCAGTGATCTTGGCGGGGCTGTCCAGAGGCGAAATGGCATGGTTGATTTTAAGCTGTGCGTAGTCTTTCTGCATTTCCACCAGGCGATCGCGAAGGTCCTGGGTGGGCATTTCTTTGATTTCTTCTTGTTTCATGTGGACTTAGACGTTTTGAGTGGGGTCGTAGTCACGACGCACGATGAATTTTGTGGTTACGGGAAGTTTCTGAGCGGCCAGACGGAGTGCTTCCTTAGCGACTTCGAAGGGTACACCTTCTACTTCGATGAGGATGCGGCCGGGAGTAACGGGCGCTACATATCCTTCGGGGTTACCCTTACCTTTACCCATGCGGACTTCGGCAGGCTTCTTAGTGATAGGCTTATCGGGGAAGATACGGATCCAGATCTGACCCTGACGCTGCATGTGACGTGTCACAGCGATACGGGCAGCCTCGATCTGACGACCGGTAATCCATTTCGATTCGAGGGTCTTGATACCAAAAGAACCGAATGCCAGCTGGTTGCCACGCTGAGCGTTTCCTTTCATGCGACCTTTTTGGGCGCGGCGGAATTTTGTTTTCTTAGGTTGTAACATTTTCGGTAATCAGTTGACGGTTTAACGGTTGTTTTTAGATTTACGGAAGCCACCGCGACGGTTGCCCGAGGGAGCGCCGGCAGGGCGGGATTCCTTCTGTGCAGCGGTGTAGTTGGGGGCGAGATCACGCTTGCCGTAAACTTCGCCGCGGCAGATCCAAACTTTTACGCCGATCACACCTACCTTGGTGTGAGCTTCTACAAGAGCGTAGTCGATGTCGGCACGGAGAGTGTGGAGGGGAGTACGGCCTTCCTTGAACATTTCCGAGCGAGCCATTTCAGCGCCGTTGAGACGGCCTGAGATCTGGATCTTGATACCTTCGGCACCTGAGCGCATGGTGGCAGCGATAGCCATCTTAACAGCGCGGCGGTAGGCGATCTTGCCTTCGATCTGGCGTGCGATAGTGGAAGCTACGATCTGAGCGTCGAGCTCGGGGCGTTTTACTTCGTAGATATTGATCTGGATGTCCTTGTCGGTGATTTTCTTAAGCTCTTCCTTGAGTTTATCAACTTCCGAGCCACCCTTACCGATGATCAGACCGGGGCGGGAGGTGCAGACGGTGATAGTGATGAGCTTCATTGTGCGCTCGATAACGATACGTGATACGCTTGATTTTGCGAGACGAACGTTGAGGTATTTGCGGAGTTTTGAGTCTTCGAGGAGGGTATCGCCGTATTTCTTACCGCCATACCAGTTGGAGTCCCAGCCGCGAATTACTCCTAATCGATTGCTGATCGGGTTTACTTTTTGTCCCATTTATATAAGCGTTTTAAGCGTTTTTGTTTTCTTTAGTGTCGACAATCAGGGTTACGTGATTGGCACGTTTGCGGATACGGTAGCCACGACCCTGGGGAGCGGGACGGAGGCGCTTGAGCATAGGCGCGCAGTTTACGTAGATTGTAGTCACGTAAAGCTCGCCGGCGTCGGCCTTGCGCTCGTTTTTGGCTTCCCAGTTAGCGATGGCCGAACGGAGAAGTTTTTCCAGACGAGCGGCAGCTTCTTTATTAGAGAATTTGAGAATGCCGAGGGCCTTGTTGACTTCGACACCGCGCACGAGATCAGCAACGAGGCGCATCTTGCGGGGCGAGGTGGGGATATTTGTCAGCTTGGCAAACGCGATAGTCTTCTGACGTTCTTTTCTGATGTCGGCTGAATTTCTTTTTCTTACACCCATTTTATTTGGTAGATTTTTGTCAGTTTGATAGATGTGGCTTGGGTTTATTTCTTCTTATTGCCGGAGTGACCGCGGAAGGTACGGGTGGGGGCAAATTCGCCCAGCTTGTGACCTACCATGTTCTCGGTGACATAAACGGGAATAAACTTGTTGCCGTTGTGAACTGCGAAAGTGTGGCCTACGAATTCGGGGGCAATCATCGAAGCGCGCGACCATGTCTTGATAACGGTCTTTTTACCGGATTCTTCCATGGCGGCAACTTTCTTCTCAAGCTTGACGCTGATGAAGGGGCCTTTTTTAAGTGAACGACTCATAAGTGTTTCAAATTAATCAGGTTACTTTTTACGTCTTTCGACAATGTACTTAGACGATTGCTTCTTGGGCGCACGTGTCTTGAGACCCTTAGAGTAAAGACCCTTGCGCGAGCGGGGATGACCACCGGATGCACGGCCTTCACCACCACCCATGGGGTGATCTACAGGGTTCATAACAACACCGCGGTTGCGGGGACGGCGTCCGAGCCAGCGAGAACGTCCGGCTTTACCTGAGCGCTCAAGTGAGTGCTCCGAGTTTCCTACGACACCTACGGTAGCTTTGCAGGCGGCGAGGATCTTGCGGGTTTCGCCTGAAGGTAATTTGATAATCACGTAGTCGCCTTCACGAGAAACGAGCTGTGCGAACGTACCGGCTGAGCGTGCCATGAAAGCACCCTGACCGGGACGGAGCTCGATATTGTGAATGAGTGTACCGACGGGGATTTTGCTGAGGGGGAGCGCATTTCCTACTTCGGGAGCTGCGTCGGGACCGGAAACCACTGTGGCACCTACTTCGAGGCCGTTGGGGGCGATGATGTAGGCCTTAGCACCGTCTACATAGTAGAGAAGAGCGATGCGAGCCGAGCGGTTAGGATCGTATTCGATGGATTTAACTACTGCGGGAATTCCGTCCTTGGTTCTCTTAAAGTCGATGATACGGAATTTACGCTTGTGTCCGCCACCGAGGTAGCGGTTGGTGAGGTGGCCTTCGTTGTTGCGGCCGCCTGAGGCACGTTTCCCGACTGTAAGGGATTTTTCCGGTGTTGTAGCAGTGATTGTACCCTTGAATACACCGATAATTTTGTGTCTCTGCCCGGGGGTAGTGGGCTTGAATTTTCTTACTGCCATTTTATTTAGATATTGCTATAGAAGTCGATTGACTGACCTTCGGCTACAGTGACGAGAGCCTTTTTCCATGCAGTGGTGTTGCCACGGAGCAGACCGCTCTTAGTCCAGCGCGATTTGTTTTTGGCGCGGACATTCATGGTGTTGACGCGAGTCACTTTCACACCGTAGAGTTCCTCTACGAGGGCTTTGATCTGATACTTGTTGGCCTCGGGAGAAACGCGGAAAGTGTAGCGGTTGTACTTTTCCGAGATCTTGTTGGCTTTCTCGGTTACGATGGGGGTGATTGAGATTTCCATTGTGTTGTTGTGCCGTTATAATTTTCTCACGGGGTTATTAAAGTTTATTGATGAGCTCAAGTGCATCTTCGGTGAGGACGATGGCGTTTGAGTTCATGAGCGCATAGGTATTGATGTCGGCAGCGCAGATGGTGTCGGCATCAGGTACGTTACGGGCTGACAAAGTTACATTATTATCGCGAGAGGGTAAAACGACAAGCACTTTCTTTCCGTCAACTTTAAGATTTTTAGCAAAATTTACGAAATCTTTAGTTTTGGGAGCGTCGAAAGTGAAGTTTTCCACTACGATGATCTGCGAATCCTGAACTTTGTAAGTCAGAGCGCTGCGGCGTGCGAGCTGCTTCACCTTCTTGTTGAGCTTGAAGCGATAGTCGCGGGGACGGGGACCAAAAACGCGTCCACCACCGACGAGCACGGGTGAGTTGATGTCACCGATACGGCTGCCGCCGCCACCCTTCTGCTTGTGGAGCTTGCGGGTAGAGCCTGAAACTTCCGAACGTTCTTTAGATTTGTGAGTACCCTGGCGCTGGTTGGCGAGGTATTGCTTAACATCGAGATAAACGGCTTGCTCGTTAGCATCGATAGCAAATACTTCGTCATTGAGTGTTGCTTTGCGGCCGGTGTCCTGACCTTGTATGTTGTAAATTGCGAGTTCCATTATTTCTCGATTATTAAGATTGAACCTTTGCTTCCGGGCACTGAGCCTTTGATCAGCATGAGGTTGTGCTCGGGGAGGATTTTAACTACTTGGAGGTTTTGGATAGTGACGTTCTGGTTGCCCATCTGGCCGGCCATACGCATGCCCTTGAACACCTTAGCGGGATAAGAGCAGGCACCTACCGAACCGGGAGCGCGCAGACGGTTGTGCTGACCGTGGGTAGCCTGGCCTACACCACCGAAGCCGTGACGCTTAACAACGCCCTGGAATCCTTTACCTTTCGACACACCCTGTATGTCGACGAAATCGTTTTCAGTGAAGAGGTCGACAGTGATAGTGTCGCCGAGGTTTACTTCCTCGAAACCTTTGAACTCGGCCAAGTGACGCTGCGGAGCTACTCCTGCCTTCTTGAAGTGACCTGCCATGGGAGCGGTGGTGTGCTTCTCTTTCTTTTCCTGGAAGCCAAGCTGCACTGCTTCATAGCCGTCAGTGTCGGCAGTCTTGATCTGAGTAACGACGCAGGGACCTACTTCGATAACAGTGCACGGCACGTTTTTGCCGTCGGCACTGAAAACGGATGTCATTCCGATTTTTTTTCCTATTAATCCTGGCATTTCTCTGTTGTATTAAAATGGTTAAAATCTTATTGTAATTTTACGGATTTTGTATTGTGAGAGGAATCAGACTTTGATCTCTACTTCCACACCTGAGGGGAGTTCGAGCTTCATCAGAGCGTCCACAGTCTTTGAAGTAGAGTTGTGGATGTCGATGAGGCGTTTGTAGCTCGAAAGCTGGAACTGCTCGCGCGATTTCTTGTTAACGAAAGTTGAGCGGTTGACGGTGAAGATGCGGCGGTGAGTAGGCAGGGGGATGGGGCCTGAGATCACTGCACCGGTGGCTTTAACTGTCTTCACAATCTTCTCAGCCGACTTGTCTACGAGGTTGTAGTCGTAGGATTTGAGTTTGATTCTGATTGTTTGGTCCATCTTATAGGGTTGATTGATTTATTGACTGGAATTAATTATTTGACGAGATCCACGCGGCCGTTGCACTCGGTGAGCACCTGCTTGGTGATCGAGTTGGACACTTCTGCGTAGTGGCTGAACGACATGGTCGAAGTAGCGCGACCCGAGGTGATGGTGCGGAGGGCAGTCACGTAGCCGAACATTTCAGCAAGAGGAGCCTTAGCCTTTACGACACGGGCACCAGAGCGGCTGGTCTCCATACCTTCTACCTGACCGCGACGCTTGTTAAGGTCACCGATCACGTCACCCATTGACTCTTCGGGAGTCACTACCTCTACCTTCATGATAGGTTCGAGGAGCACGGGAGCAGCCTTTTCCGATGCCTTCTTGAAGGCCTGGATGGCGCAGAGTTCAAATGAAAGCTGGTCAGAGTCCACGGGGTGGAACGAACCGTCGAGCACAGTCACCTTGAGGTGTTCTACGGGGAAGCCGGCGAGCACACCGTTCTTCATAGCGGTAGTGAAACCTTTCTGGATCGAGGGGATGAATTCCTTAGGAATGTTACCACCCTTAACCTCGTCAACAAACTGGAGGTTGCCTTCGAAGCCTTCGTCCTGGGGCTCAACGCGTACGATGATATCGGCAAACTTACCGCGACCACCGGTCTGCTTCTTGAATACCTCACGGAGCTCAACGGGCTTGGTGATAGCTTCCTTGTAGGTAACCTGGGGACGACCCTGATTACATTCTACCTTAAACTCGCGACGGAGACGGTCGATAATGATATCGAGGTGAAGCTCACCCATACCGGAGATGACGGTCTGACCGGTCTCTTCGTTGGTCTCAACGCGGAATGTGGGGTCTTCTTCAGCAAGCTTCTGCAGACCTACACCGAGCTTGTCGAGGTCTTTCTGAGTCTTAGGCTCAACGGCGATACCGATCACGGGATCGGGGAATTCCATAGCCTCAAGTACGATGGGAGCATCTTCAGCGCAGAGAGTATCACCGGTACGGATATCCTTGAAACCTACGCCGGCACCTATATCGCCGCAACCGATCATTTCCTTGGCGTTCTGCTTGTTGGAGTGCATCTGGAACAGACGTGATACACGTTCCTTCTTACCCGAACGGCTGTTGAGCACGTAGCTACCGGCAACCATGTCACCCGAATATACGCGGAAGAAGCACAGACGACCTACATAGGGGTCGGTAGCGATCTTGAACGCGAGGGCACACATAGGAGCGTCGCTTGAGGGTTCGCGGGTCTCGATCTTATCGGGATCGTCAACTGCATGACCTTCCACTGCACCGGCATCGGTGGGGCTGGGAAGATAAGCGCAGACAGCATCAAGCAGACACTGAACACCCTTGTTCTTGAACGACGAACCGCAGATCATAGGTACTACCTCCATCGAGAGAGTAGCCTTGCGGAGAGCGCGGCGGATCTCATCTTCGTTGATGGTAGAGGGATCGTCAAAATATTTTTCCATGAGAGCGTCGTCAAACTCGGCGATCTTTTCGAGCATCTTGTCGCGCCACTCTTCGGCCTCAGCCTGGAGGGCAGCGGGGATCTCTTCTACCGAGTAGTCGGCACCCATAGTCTCATCGTGCCAGAAGATAGCCTTCATGGTGATGAGGTCAACCACGCCCTTGAAAGTCTCTTCAGCACCGATAGGTATCTGAATGGGGCAAGGGTTAGCGCCGAGCACGTCCTTGAGCTGACGCACTACTTCAAAGAAGTTTGCACCCGAACGGTCCATCTTGTTGACGTAGCCGATACGGGGCACATTATATTTGTCAGCCTGACGCCATACGGTCTCAGACTGGGGCTCAACACCACCTACGGCGCAGAAAGTAGCAACGGCGCCGTCGAGTACACGGAGCGAACGCTCCACCTCGACAGTGAAGTCAACGTGTCCCGGGGTGTCAATAAGGTTGATCTTATATTTCTCGCCGTCATATTTCCAGAAAGTGGTAGTAGCGGCAGAGGTGATAGTAATACCGCGCTCCTGCTCCTGCTCCATCCAGTCCATGGTAGCGGCACCATCGTGCACCTCACCGATCTTGTGAGTCAGACCGGTATAGAAGAGGATACGCTCAGAAGTGGTGGTCTTACCGGCATCGATGTGAGCCATGATGCCGATGTTGCGGGTATATTTAAGTTGTTCGTCGGATTTAGCCATTTATGTGCTGATTATGTGTAATATTATTATATGTGTTAATCAGAATCTCAGAAACGGAAATGAGCGAATGCGCGGTTGGCCTCGGCCATCTTGTGCATATCTTCCTTACGCTTGAATGCGCCACCCTGGTCATTGAAAGCGTCGACGATTTCAGCGGCGAGCTTTTCAGCCATGGTCTTACCTCCGCGGCGGCGAGCATAGAGGATAAGGTTTTTCATTGAGATTGATTCTTTACGGTCGGGACGGATTTCAGTGGGGACCTGGAATGTGGCACCACCTACTCGGCGCGACTTTACTTCCACCTGGGGAGTGACGTTTTCGAGGGCTTTTTTCCAGATTTCGAGGGCGGTTTCCTCGTTGTTGGGCATCTTGGCTTTCACAAGTTCGAGAGCCGTATAGAAAATAGTGTAGGAAGTGTTCTTCTTGCCGTCATACATAAGGTGGTTGACGAACTTTGACACTCTTACATCGTGAAACACGGGATCGGGGAGAATTACCCGCTTTTTGGGCTTAGCCTTTCTCATTGTTTTAGAAATGTTTTGTTTTTGTTGCTTGGTTGCTGCATCTTCATCTTCAGCCCTTGATTGAAGTTTCGCGGTCCTCTGACCGCTCCGGAGGGCTTACTCAACCTTTTGATTTAGCCTGTCCAATCACAAAAACGAGGTTAATTTACTCTGTTTTTGAATTGATAGTTAAGAAAAGAAACGGTAACGCTTTTCAGTCTATCCTGCTTAATTATTTCTTAGCAGCCTTGGGGCGTTTTGCACCATACTTGGAGCGACGCTGAGTGCGATCCTTGACACCGGAGGTATCGAGAGTACCGCGGACAATGTGATAGCGCACACCGGGGAGATCCTTAACACGACCACCGCGTACAAGCACGATCGAGTGCTCCTGAAGGTTGTGACCTTCGCCGGGGATGTAGCTGTTGACTTCCTTACCGTTGGTGAGGCGTACACGGGCTACCTTACGCATTGCCGAGTTAGGTTTCTTGGGGGTGGTGGTGTAGACACGTACACACACGCCACGACGCTGGGGACAGCTGTCGAGAGCGGGAGACTTGCTCTTGTCTTCGAGGGCTACACGTCCTTTTCTTACTAATTGCTGAATAGTAGGCATCTTAGTTGTTTTAGTTATACTTTATGTTTATTATTCGATTTACGTTTCTTTTTTCAGATCTCAAAAGCACACGCCGCACAAACCCATCGACCTGACAATCAGATCGTTACAGTCCACGAGCGGACGCAATACTCTTAAAGCGTTGCAAAATTACAACTTATTTTCCTAACTACCAAACATTTCCACAAATATTTTTCCTTCACTTTCAGTTTTTTAAGAACTCTCATAAGCAGCCCACTCCTCCCGTATAATCGGAGCCCGTCGGCATGTCGCGACGCAGACCCTATCACGAGCGTGCGATATATCCCAATTAACATTCATTTACTTTTAACCATCTCTTCAACTCCCAATTTTGTGTTATTTATCACAATGGATGATTCTTTAACTATATTTAGCAAACATGACTAAAATTACAATATTAAAAATTTTACAATTATAAAAAATAGCAGTACTTTTGACGGCAATTTCAGTGAACAAGCCCTTGGCGGCAGTCACCACTATGCGATAATACATTAATATAATAATAGTTTCAACCTTAGAAAACATGAAGAAAACCGACGTTAAACCCGCAACCGGCCGTCTCGGCGTGCTCGTAGTGGGCCTCGGAGCAGTGTCCTCTACTTTTATGACCGGCGTACTCATGACCCGCAAGGGCCTCACCAAGCCTGTCGGCTCGATGACTCAGTACGACAAAATCCGTGTAGGAAAGGGAGCTGATAAAAAATACCTCCCCTACAACGAAATCGTTCCCATCACCGATCTCAACGATATAGTATTCGGCGCCTGGGACGTATACCCCGCCAACGCTTTTGAAAGCGCCATGAACTGCGAGGTGCTTAAGGAAAAGGACATCCTTCCCGTTAAGGACGAGCTTGAAAAGATCGTCCCCATGAAAGCCGCTTTCGACAAGAACTACGCTTCACGTCTCGACGGCGACAACGTGATGGACGCCAAGACCCGCTGGGAAATGGTGGAGAAACTCCGCGAGGATATACGCAACTTCAAGAAAGAAAACAACTGCGACCGCGTGGTAGTGCTCTGGGCAGCTTCGACCGAAGTTTACGTGCCCGTCAACAAAGACGTACACTACACCCTCGCCGACCTTGAGGCAGCAATGAAGGCCAACGATACCGCCAACATCGCCCCCTCGATGTGCTACGCCTACGCAGCCCTTACCGAAGGTGCTCCCTTCATCATGGGTGCCCCCAACACCACTGTCGACATCCCCGCTATGTGGGAACTCGCCGAGAAGACCAAAATGCCTATCGCCGGCAAGGACTTCAAGACCGGTCAGACTCTCGTTAAGTCAGGCTTCGCTCCCATCATCGGCACCCGCTGCCTCGGCCTGAGCGGTTGGTTCTCTACAAACATCCTCGGCAACCGCGACGGTCTCGTGCTCGACGAACCCGCCAACTTCCGCACCAAGGAGGTATCGAAGCTCTCTACACTCGAATCAATCCTCGTGCCCGAAAATCAGCCCGACCTCTATGGCGCTGACCACGGTACTCACCAGGGCTACTACCACAAGGTACGTATCAACTACTATCCTCCCCGCAACGACAACAAGGAAGGCTGGGACAACATCGACATCTTCGGCTGGATGGGCTATCCCATGCAGATCAAGATCAACTTCCTC
The DNA here is from genome assembly GCA_014802325.1 of Bacteroides sp. Lineage (GTDB taxonomy): Bacteria > Bacteroidota > Bacteroidia > Bacteroidales > Muribaculaceae > Duncaniella. The sequence goes on along the minus strand of JAAVCK010000010.1, from coordinate 175,428 downwards.
TGCCGCGACTCTATCCTCGCAGCTCCCCTCTGCCTTGACCTCGTGCTCCTGAGCGACCTCGCCGCTCGCGCCGGCTGGTATGGCACTCAGCGCTGGCTCAGCTTCTATCTCAAGAGCCCTATGCACGACTATACCGTCGACGAAGTTCCCGTCAACAACCTCTACCAGCAGTATACCATGCTCAAAAACGCCATCCGCGAAATGGGCGGTTACGAAGCCGACGAGGAAATCGACTAATACACTCATCCCCTCGGGGGAAATGATAAAGGAAATGGAGAATCGGAATCACCCGACTCTCCATTTTTTATTTTATATAGGGAGATTGAAAATCAAAAAAATTCAAAATCACACACACCTCACTCCATAGTAGCGGGATCAATGCGTTCGAGCGACACCAGCACTTCATCCTTATCATTGAGCAGCGAGGCATGATCGCCATCGACATTCGCAGCCGCCTTCACCTGCTCAAGCGCTATCAGAAATGCCTGCTCAGTCTCAATATCGGGACACGTCATACGCGTGGTGCGCAGATTGCCAAACTCTATTCCGGCAGGCACATCGAGATTAAGCAATATCTCACCGTTGAGCAGATTACACCCCGCATTGCCATGTATGGTGCGCGACTGTATGTCGATCACCACCCTCACATCAGCCGAGGAGGGAACAGTCTTGTTGTCGATGCGGAGCACCTTCCATGCACCGTTTAGATACGACAGCGTATGATTTCTGAGCACCATCACCACACGGCCTGAATCGTCCATCAGCTTGAGCGTCGACATACCGTCCACACGCTCCACACTGTATTCCGATACTTTAGCAAGAGCCTGATTCACCTCGTATTCATACGGAGCGTCGGGACAAGCCATGAGCGAAGAGATAATCTCGCTCTGCGGCACGAGTTTATTCTCGCCTACCAGATAAGTGCCGTTGAGATAATTGCAGCCATTAAAGGCTATCAGACTCACAGCACCGGCCACATCTGGAGCAGCCGTGAATGTAAACGTAGGTCTGTTATCGCCGTTGATGGTAAGCTCACGGCCATTGATTTCTATAAGCGCCCACTTGCCCGAAATGGTTTTCACCGACTGATTTGACGATACCACGGTAGTCTCGGTCACGGGCGCCACGGGTGCCGCAGGAGCAGGCGTATCCTTTGCCTGACGGTGGATTATGTTATTGATCGTAGAGCACGAGCCGAGAGACATTACAGCCATTATTCCGATTATCAGAGATGATTTATTCATAATTTTATGATTGATGTATAACTATATAACGCCGTAAATGTTAAAATTGTGCACTCCCCCGGCAAAAAAAGTCAATCATCACGCCACCCGGTGTCGAAGAGCCTTAAAATATTGCGGTTTTTTGGTGGGAAATAGTGGAAATTGAGTATCTTTGCGCACAATTAATTCATGTATATGGATAAACGTGAGGTACTCGACCGACGCTATCTGCGCATGGCCCGCATATGGGCCGAAAATTCATATTGCGTGCGCCGCAAGGTGGGCGCGCTTCTGGTCAAAGACCGCGCCATAATCTCCGACGGATTCAACGGCACTCCGGCGGGATTTGAAAACGTCTGCGAGGACGAAAGCGGGCTTACCAAAAGCTACGTGCTCCACGCCGAGGCCAACGCCATCACCAAGGTGGCCCGAAGCAATAATTCGAGCGACGGCGCTACGCTCTATATCACCGCCTCGCCATGCGTGGACTGCGCCAAACTCATCATTCAGGCCGGTATAAAGCGGGTGGTGTTCAATGAGCTCTACCGCATAACCGACGGCATAGACCTGCTTGCCCGCGCCGGTGTGGAATGCTGCCACATCGAGGATATTGAGTGACGCGCCCCGGGGCTCCCTCACGATTCCAATACTTCTTTCCGTCAGAATAAAATCAAAAAGCTCTTTTTTATACATAGATGAATCAGAATTTACGCAAAACGGCCGTATGGCTTCCCCTCGTGGTGGCCGTGGCCCTGATTGCAGGACTGTGGTTGGGAAAATATCTGTTTTCCGACAGGTATGACTCCGCTTCGCGTGCCAAGCTCGACGCGATACTCGGGCTTGTGGACGATAACTACGTGGACAGCGTCGACATCGACAGTCTGCTCGAAGTGTCGATACCTGATCTGCTGTCGCATCTCGACCCCCACTCCACCTATATCCCTGCCGAAGATCTGCAGCAGGTCAACGACGATCTGGGCGGCTCGTTCTCAGGCGTGGGTATACAATTCAATATGATGGGCGACACCATCAACGTGCTTGAGGTAATACCCGGCGGACCCTCGGAAAAAGTGGGCATAATGGCCGGCGACCGCATCATAGCCATCGACGACTCGATAGCAGCCGGACGCAACTGGCCGCAGAGCCGTGTGCTGAAGTCGCTGCGCGGCGAGCGCGGTTCGGTGGTAAAGGTGGATGTGATTCGTCCGGGCGTGAAAGGCTCGCTCACATTTGAGATCACCCGCGGCGACATACCCGTCAACACTGTCGACGCCGCTTATATGATCACCGACTCAGCGGGCTACATACATATCAATAAATTCGGGGCCAACACATTCGCCGAGTTTATCACCGCCGCCATCAACCTGCGCGCCGCAGGGGCTCAGGCTTTCGTGATAGACCTGCGCGGCAACGGCGGCGGATACATGGAGCCGGCCGTGCTCATAGCCAACGAATTTTTAGGTCCGGGCGAGCCCATCGTAGCCATGCGAGGCCGCAAGGATGCCAACAATGCCGCTACGGTGGCCGACGGCACGGGCGCTCTGCGCGGATGCGAAGTGGTGGTGCTCATCGACGAGCTCACAGCCAGCGCCAGCGAGATACTTTCGGGCGCTATTCAAGACAACGACCGCGGTCTCGTGATAGGCCGCAGATCGTTTGGCAAGGGACTTGTGCAGCATCAGCACGAACTCCCCGACAGCAGCGCCATACGCCTCACCGTGGCCCGCTACTACACCCCCTCGGGCCGATGCATACAGAAGACATATGCGCCCGGCGTGGACTACGACAATGAACTAAACGAGCGCTACTCACACGGCGAATTTTACTCGGCCGACAGCATAAAGCTCGACCGCTCCCTGATATTCACCACCCTTCATGGCCGCGAAGTGTATGGCGGCGGCGGCATAATGCCCGACATATTCGTGCCCAACGACACATCCGGTATCACCTCGTGGTATCTCGACGTGATCAACCGCGGACTCTTCCACAAGTTTACATTCACCTACACGGACACCAACCGTGCACACCTCTCCCAAGCCTCCACGGCTGCCGATCTACTCGACATGCTGCCTTCCGACGGCGCTCTTCTGAGTGAATTCGTGCAATACACCATGCGTGAAGGCGTACCGGTGAGAATGGGCTACATAAACCAATCGCGCGACTTGATTGTTGACAATCTGAAAGCTCTCATCACCCGCAACATTCTCGGCACCGAGGCCTACTACGAGGTATTCAACGATACCGACCCCACTGTAGCCGAGGCGCTCGACGCTCTGAGCCGCGGCGAAGCCGCATTTCCGCTCACGCCAGGGCAGGATGACGAGTCTACCGAATAAACTCTCAGATTAATCAGTAATCTCTCTACCGACATGAACAAAGACGATATCCGCCGCCACGTAAAGGCACGCAAGACTCTCCTGACCGAACACGACAAGACGCAGGCAGCTGCCCGCGTGTTCGGCCTGCTTGAGCAGACGGCCGAGTTTATACTGGCCGGCAACATTCTCATGTATCACTCCCTCCCCGACGAGCTGTCAACCCGCGAGTTCATAGCCAAGTGGAGCGGACGCAAACGCTTCTTCTTGCCGCGTGTCAACGGTGTGAATCTCGAAATCCTCCCCTATGACAGCCAGCGCCTCGCCCTCGGATCATTTCACATCGAAGAACCCACAGGTGACGACCTCACCTCGATCGATGAGATAGAGCTCATCATCACACCCGGAGTGGCCTATGACCGCCGAGGTGCCCGTCTGGGCCGTGGCCGTGGCTACTACGACAGACTCCTCGCATCGACCCGCGCCGTTAAGATAGGTGTGGGCTATGACTTCCAGCTTGTCGACGAAGTCCCGGTAGAGCCTCACGACGTGATGATGGATGCCGTTATCACCGAGAGCGGCTACATAGTGGTGCGCCGCAAGTGATCTCACCGCCTCTCTCCCGCCACCACCCCCTATCCGAAGTCATGAAAATAATCTCTACCGATACACCGCTGAGCGAGGTGATACTCGCCGACCCCTCGATAATCCCTGTCATCAACCGTCTGGGCATAGCCCTCGGCACCGACGACAGGTCAGTAGCGGAGGTAGCCGGGGCTCACCACCTTTCGGCCGACTTTCTGCTTACGATAATCAACACGTTTGCCTGCCGCGACTACTTCCCGGCCAACGCGCTCAGCCGCGTCGACATGCCCACCATGCTGAGCTATCTCGAACTCACTGACCGCTACTATCTCCACTTCCAGATACCCAATATCGAGCGACACTTCAACGCTCTCGTAGCATCGGGCCCTGACAATTCGAGCCTGACGCTGCTGCGCCGCCTGTTTGACAAAGCCAAGACCGACCTCATGGCTCTCATCGACTCCGACATGCGCTCCCTCTTCCCCACCCTGCGCTCGCTGGCCTCGGGCGAAGGCGGTGAATGTGATACCCCCGCCGTGGACACAGCTGCCGCCGAAGCCGTAGAGGAGATGCTCGCCGACCTGCTCAGCATGATAGTGAGAAACATATCGGGTCACTACGACCCCAACCTGTGCTATGCCACCGTAGTGGCCGTCGACGGCCTCCGCTCCGACCTGAGCAAGAACAACCGTATACGTAACCTCATACTGCGTCCGGCAGCTCTCGCGCTCGCCTCCAAGCGATGAAACGCCGCTCCATAGCAATAGTAAGCCGCGACACCCTCCGCTCCGAAGGTCTCAGGCGTCTGCTGGGCATTATCACCGATGCCTCGGTAGTAAGCGTGTCGCCCGCTTCTCCGCCCGACACCGAACCCGCATTATGGATAGCCGATGCCGACGCAGTGGTGGAGCACTCGGCCTTTTTCGCCCCGAGGCGCAAGACCACGGCTGTGGTCACCGCATATGCCTCTGACACATTTCTCACCATCGACCCCACGCTCGGCTCTGAAGCACTTCTCGAACGCATTCAAGAAATCCTCTCGTCGCTCCCGGCGCCGGCTGTCGAACAGTCCACCCTCTCGCAGCGCGAGATCGACGTGCTTCGCCTGCTCGCCCGCGGCTGTATCAACAAAGAGATTGCCGACCGGCTCTCCATCAGCATCAACACCGTGCTCACCCACCGCAAAAACATCACCGCCAAGCTCGGCATAAAAAGCATCTCAGGCCTCGGCATCTACGCCGTGATGAACGGCTACGTATCCGAAAGCGACATCTGACCTGTTTTAGGCAACTCCCTATTGACCACTCAATTTAGGAGACACCTGTAGGGGGCGTTCCTCAAGACGCCCCGGCAGAGCAATAATGTAATCTCAAGATGTAGGGATAGAGCTTTGCTTTGTATTGGAGGATTGCAAAAGAGTAAATCGCTGAACATCAGATGTAGAGACTGCTTTTCAGTTATGCGGAAATTACCATTTTGCACCGCCGGGCGCTCCTGAGGAAGCGCCCCTACAGATGATGTCGGTATGCCGTCGGGCCACCAAAAAGATAGGAAATGAGGGCCGGAGGCCCGATGTCGTGGTTAACCGCGGGTGCAACCCGCGGACAGATGAATGAAAAAACCTATGAGCTGCGGAGCACGGATGTCGTTTTTCTAAATTATGAACTGGGACGAGGTCGCTGCTCAACGATCGGTTGGCGGACGCTCCTCGGGTTATACATCATTCATCGCTGAAGTCGCGGCGGCGTGGTTCGACGACATACGCACAGATATTACCTTTATGCTGTTATTAGAAACATCGCGGAGCGATGTCCCTACTAAATTACCATCCTCAGTCAACACAACGCAAAATCGCCCGGCGTGCTGTGCAGGCCGGGCGATCGGTTATAGGGAGGGGATGAATCAGTCTTTGAGCTTGGCTTTGATAAACTCGCGGTTGAGGCGGGCGATGTTGCTCAGAGGTACGTTCTTGGGGCACTCGGCGGCGCAGGCACCGGTGTTGGTGCAGTTACCGAAACCGAGTTCGTCCATGCGGGCCACCATCTTGCGGGCACGACGCGCGCGCTCTACCTGACCCTGGGGCAGGAGGGCAAACTGGCTAACCTTGGCGCTGACAAAGAGCATGGCCGAACCGTTTTTGCAAGCTGCCACGCAGGCGCCGCAACCTATACAGGTGGCCGAGTCCATAGCTATGTCGGCTACTTCCTTGGAGATGGGGAGATTGTTGGCATCCTGAGCGCCTCCGCAGTTGAACGATACATAGCCGCCGGCCTGCTGGATCTTGTCGAAAGCGTTGCGGTCAACCATGAGGTCGCGCACGATGGGGAACGCTGCCGAACGCCAGGGCTCGATGGTGATGGTCTCCTCGTTGTGAAACTTACGCATATGGAGCTGGCAGGTAGTGATGCCCTGCACGGGGCCGTGGGGGTGTCCGTTGATGTAGAGCGAGCACATGCCGCAGATACCTTCGCGGCAGTCGCTGTCAAACACCACAGGCTCTTCGCCCTTCTCTACGAGCTGCTGATTGAGCATGTCGAGCATTTCGAGGAAGCTCGAACCGGTGGATACGTTTTCCACGCGGTAGTCAACGAGCTTACCGGGTTCTTTGGGGCCACGCTGGCGCCAAATTCTGAGATTTACATTTATAGTAGATTCCATATCGGATATTCAAAAATGTGAGTAAGGAATTTGAATTATGACGTTCAGCGTCAGGATTTATAGTTACGGGTCTGTACCTGGATTTCCTCGTAGTTGAGGGGCTCCTTGAGCAGGATGGGACGCTCGTTGTCGCCGGTGTACTTCCAGCACGATACGTACATATAGTCCTTATCGTTGCGGGCAGCCTCGCCGTCGGCAGTCTGGTATTCCTCACGGAAGTGAGCGCCGCACGATTCGTTGCGGTTGAGGGCGTCAATAGCCATCATGCGGGCCATTTCGAGGAAGTCTTCGAGGCGGAGAGCCTTTTCGAGCTCGGTGTTGAGATCGTCGGCGCTGCCCACGATGCGGAGGTCGCTGTAGAATTCCTTGCGCACGTCAGCTATCTCCTCAGTAGCTTTCACGAGGCTCTGAAGTGTGCGACCCATACCTACGAGGTTCCACATCACGTGGCCGAGACGCTTGTGGATCTGATCGGGCGACTTGGTACCCTTGATGTTCATCAGGCGGGCTATACGGTCACGCACCTCTTTCTCCACTTTATCAAACTCGGGATGATCCGTGCCGGGATGTTTCACCTTGATCTGATCGGCAAGATAGTTCTGCATAGTGTAGGGGAGCACGAAGTAACCGTCGGCAAGACCCTGCATGAGAGCCGATGCGCCCAGACGGTTTGCACCGTGATCAGAGAAGTTACATTCGCCGATAGCGAAGAGACCCTTGATCGAGGTCTGAAGCTCGTAGTCAACCCAGATACCGCCCATGGTGTAGTGCGATGCGGGGAATATCATCATGGGAGTCTCGTAGGGATTATCATCGGAGATCATCTGATACATGTCGAAGAGATTGCCGTAGCGGTCACGTACCACATCCTCGCCCAGACGCTCGATGGCATACTTGAAGTCGAGATATACGGCGTTGCCCGTACCTACACCGAATCCGGCGTCGCAGCGCTCCTTGGCGGCACGCGAAGCGATGTCGCGGGGACAGAGGTTACCGAATGCCGGGTAGCGGCGTTCGAGATAGAAGTCGCGGTCTTCGTCGGGGATATCGGTAGGTTTCTTTTTGCCGGCGCGGATAGCTTCGGCATCTTCCTTCTTGGCGGGAACCCAGATGCGGCCATCGTTGCGGAGCGACTCGCTCATGAGCGTGAGCTTCGACTGATCTTCGCCGTGCACGGGAATACAGGTGGGGTGGATCTGAGTGAAGGCGAGATTGGCAAGGTATGCGCCGCGGCGGAAAGCCTGGATGGCAGCCGAGCCGTTGCAGCCCATAGCGTTGGTCGAAAGGAAGAATGTGCGGCCGTAGCCACCGGTAGCCAGCACCACAGCGTGAGCGGCATAGCGCTCAAGTTCACCGGTGATGAGATTGCGCACGATGATACCGCGGGCACGGCCGTCGATGATCACAAGGTCAAGCATTTCGCGACGGTTGAACGAGCGCACCTGACCCTTCTCGATCTGACGGTTGAGCGACGAGTATGCACCCAGCAGGAGCTGCTGGCCGGTCTGACCTTTGGCGTAGAACGTACGCGATACCTGCGCGCCGCCGAATGAGCGGTTGGCGAGCAGACCGCCGTACTCGCGGGCGAAAGGTACACCCTGCTGCACGCACTGGTCAATGATATTGTTGGACACCTCGGCCAGACGGTATACGTTGGCCTCGCGCGAACGGAAGTCACCGCCCTTTACCGTGTCGTAAAACAGACGGTATACCGAGTCGCCGTCGTTCTGATAATCCTTAGCGGCGTTGATACCGCCCTGAGCGGCGATCGAGTGAGCGCGACGGGGAGAATCCTGGATACAGAAGTTCCACACGTTGAAGCCCAGTTCGGCAAGAGTTGAGGCAGCCGATGCACCGGCAAGACCGGTACCTACGACTATGATGTCGAGGTTGCGCTTGTTGGCGGGATTGACGAGCTTCTGGTGGGCCTTGTAGTTGGTCCACTTCTGCGCGAGCGGTCCCTCGGGTATCTTGGAGTCTATCTGATATTCAGGTAGCTTGGAGGATTCGATGTCGGCAAAATCCTTCATGATGGGGGTAGAATCGATCATCCCATCGAGATTCTTTATATCTGCCATATCTTAATAGATGTGTGATAGTGTTTGAGTTGAAATAGTAAAAAGTGAAGTGGGATGACAATGCTTACTTCGCACAGCCGGGATTTCCGCATGCCTCGGTGTCGCACTGCGCGCCTTTGCAAGACTCCTTGCCGCAAACAGCGGGCGAACATTCGGGGCCTTGGCACACTTCCTTACCGCAAGCGGCAGGTGAGCAGGTCTTGGCACCACACTCTGTAGACTCGGCGGCGCAGCCAGCCTGGCCGGCGCAGCCGGGAGCGGAGAAGGGGAAGCCGGCGTTGAAATCGTCGGTCGAAAGGGCATATTCCGATGCCTTGTACTCAAGATATTCTTTGTATTCAGTCTCGAAATCATTGGTGTTGGCACGCACGGTGAACACAATGGCCTGAGCGATGAAAAGGCCCACTACGATGGTAGTCCACCAACATGAGATGCACTTAAGGCGGGGAAGCCAGGTGTCATTGTCCCAGCCGGCAGTCTGAAACATCGACCAGAAGCCGTGATTCATATGAAACCAGAGAGCTACAAAACCGATGATGTATACGATCGGAGTCCATACCTGTGAGAAAGCGAGGTGGATGAAGAGCGTACCGGCAGCGGGAGCTACTTCCACGCCGTCGTGTACATACTCGGTGCCGAGGAGTTCCTGAAGCTGCATCTTGGCCCAGAACTGGATCAGGTGCACTACAAGAAATGCAAGCACTACGATACCGAGCACGAGCATGTTCTGCGACGACCATTCCACACCCTTGGGGGTAGCGGTCACGGCGTAGCGGTCATTGCCGCGGGCGTTACGGTTTTGTACTGTCAGCCACAAAGCATAGATGATGTGGATGATGAAGAGGGCGGCAAGACCTACGGTAGCGACAAGCGCATACCAGTTGGCGCCTAAGAATTCACACACTGCGTTGTAGCCCGAGGGCCAGAATAGCGCAACTCCATTCATCAGGCAGTGAAACGTGACAAAGAGGACAAGACAGGCGCCCGTGATAGCCATCACGAGCTTACGTCCTACAGATGAACATGTTAACCACATAGTAGTTACTTTAAAAATTTAAAAAGGATATTGAAATTGATTTATTGAAATTTCTCTTTTACCTGCCGCCACTGCTGCTGCGCAGCGCCACGGCACTGCAAAGGTATTGAAAATTCGACTCCTTTGCAATAAATAAAGAAAAAATTCCTTAAATTTTATTGCTTATTCTTGCCTGATCTCCCCATATATACCACATTTTAGTTACCCCACCCCTCGCCCCGCGTCTATATTTACTCATTTTAGGGTATTACAGGCTTGGAAAATACTTTATAATTTTGCAATCGGATAATTAAAATTAGAAACAACACGATTTTAACAACACACCCGGCTGGCCGACGAGAGTCGTCCCCGCCTCGGGGTAATAAGGAAATTGGAATTGAAAATGTAATCTATCATTCTCTTGAAGGCCGCGCACTCCGCGGCCTTCTGCCGTATTAATACCTCATCCCACACACACCCGATATTCCGACCAATTATTAGTCTTATAGAAAAATTCTTCTATAGAACTTTTTTTCTATAGCTTTACAGTCAATAAATTAGTAATTACCCACTCCTTTTTTCTCTCAAATATTTGGAGGATTGGCGGGGGTTGAGTATTTTTGCGTAACTAACCAATCTATATCCCCAATATGAATTTTGCAAAAAAGAGCTTCGATATTTTTGAAGAAGCCACCAAAGCATATCACGTGACTGATAATGTCGACACTCCCTGCCCCAACCCTTATCCCGAAGGCTCGGTGGAGCATACGCTGTTTGAGAAAAACTGGATCGACGTAGTGCAGTGGCATCTTGAAGATATAATACGTGATCCGCAGATAGATCCCGTGGCAGCTCTCGAACTCAAGCGCCGCATCGACCGCTCCAATCAGGTGCGCACCGATATGGTGGAGCAGCTCGACACCTATTTCCTCGATAAATATGCCGGCGTGGAGCCTCTGTCCGAGGCTAAGATCAATACCGAAAGCCCGGCTTGGGCTCTCGACCGCCTGTCGATTCTCGCTGTCAAGATCTACCACATGCTCGCCGAGGTCAATCGCCCCGATGCGTCGGCCGAACACGTGGCCCGCTGTCAGGCCAAACTCAACGTGCTCCTGGAGCAGCGCGCCGACCTGATCGCGGCTATTGACGATCTTCTGGCCGATATAGAGACCGGACACAAATACATGAAGGTATACCGCCAGATGAAGATGTATAACGATCCGTCGACCAACCCCGTGCTCTATGGCGCACAAAAGCGCTGACAATACTCCGCGCCGCGTGCTGGTCACGCGGTTTTCGGCACTGGGCGACGTAGCAATGACCATCCCGGTGCTCTATAGCGTGGCCCTGTGTAACCCGGCCACGCAATTTATCTTTGTGACCCGCTCGTCAATGACAGGTATGTTTGTCAATCCCCCTGCCAACGTCACCGTCAGGGGCATCGACCTCAACGATCCGAGATACAAGGGGCTGACCGGCGTCAACCGCCTGTATGGCGATCTGAGGCGTGAATATGACTTCGATGCCGTAGCCGATCTCCACGATGTGCTCCGAACTCACATACTTGACTTGCGTGCACGCCTGGGCGGCATACGTGTGGCGCGCCTCAACAAGGGCCGCTCTCAAAAACGCAGCCTCACCCGATCGACCAACAAGGTAATGCTGCCGCTCACCTCGCAGCGCGCCCGCTACCGCGAGGTATTCTATCGCCTCGGCCTGGTGGTGGAAAACAGATTCAACTCCCTATATCCGGAAGGTGGAGGACCGGTCGACCTGTTTGCCGAAATCACCCCGCCCAAAGCTCCCGGCGAAAAGTGGATTGGCATAGCACCATTTGCCAAACACAAGGGCAAGATCTACCCTCTCCATCTTATGGAAAAGGTAGTGGATCATTTCGCCGCTATGCCCTCCGTGAAGATATTTCTTTTCGGCGGTGGCAAGGAAGAGGCCGATGTGCTCGGCGACTGGGCGGCTCGCTTTCCCCACACCGTATCGCTCGCATCGAAGCGCCACGGCTTTGCGGTAGAGCTTTCTCTGCTCAGCCATCTTGATGTAATGGTGTCAATGGACTCGGCCAACATGCATCTCGCGTCGCTCGTACGCACTCCGGTGGTCAGCATCTGGGGTGCCACTCACCCCTACTGCGGATTCAGAGGATGGCGTCAGGCCGACTCTGATATAGTGCAGCTCTCCATGACGTGCCGCCCGTGCTCGGTGTTTGGCGACAAGCCCTGCCATCGGGCCGACTATCACTGTCTGGCCGGAATAGCTCCGCAGATCATCATAGATAAAGTCAGCAGACACCTCTGAATTGATTTATGATTCATGATGCATGATTCATGATGCATGATTGGGATCACAAGAAAATACTCCATTCTAATTTTTAAATTCTAAAAATAGTGGCAAAAAAAATAGTCGAGACCCCGCTGATGAAACAGTATGCGGCCATGAAAGCCAAGCATCCTGATGCTATACTGCTATTCCGCGTGGGCGACTTCTACGAGACGTTCTCCGACGATGCCATAGCCGCGTCAGAAATTCTCGGTATCACGCTTACTCGCCGCGCCAACGGTTCGGCCCAATACGTGGAACTGGCAGGATTTCCTCATCACGCACTCGACACTTATCTACCCAAACTCGTGAGGGCGGGCAAGCGTGTGGCTATATGCGAGCAACTCGAAGACCCCAAGACCACTAAGAAACTCGTTAAGCGAGGTATCACCGAGCTCATCACACCGGGTGTGTCGATCAACGACAATGTGCTCAACCATCGCGAAAACAATTTTCTGGCCGCCGTCCATATCGGTAAAGACCGCACGGGCGTGGCCTTTCTCGACATATCGACAGGAGAATTTCTCACGGCCGAGGGTTCGGCCGACTACATAGCCAAACTGCTTGCCAACTTCGCGCCTAAGGAGGTGCTGATAGAGCGCGGCAATAAGTCGCGCATGCAGGATATGACGTCGGAAAACTATCTTTACTTCGAGCTCGACGACTGGATTTTCACCGCCGACAGCGCCCGTGACCGACTTCTGAAGCAGTTTGAGACCGCTTCGCTGAAAGGATTCGGACTCCACGGCCTCCATGAAGCCCTGATAGCTTCGGGCGCTATACTGCACTATCTCGACATCACCCAGCACACCCGCACTGCCCACATCACCCGCCTGGCGCTCATAGAAGAGGAAAAGTATGTGAGGCTCGACCGATTTACCATACGCAATCTCGAACTCATCCAGGCTCTCAACGAGGAGGGCAAAAGTCTGCTCGACGTGCTCGACCGCACCGTTAGCCCGATGGGAGCCCGCATGTTGCGCCGATGGATGCTCTTCCCGCTAAAGGATCCGGTGGAAATCAACAAGCGACTCGACATCGTAGAGCACTTCTTCCGCGATCCCGAAGGCCGCGAGGAACTCCGCGAACATCTGGCGAGGATAGGCGACCTCGAACGTCTCGTGGCTAAAGTGGCTGCCGGACGAGCCAATCCCCGCGAGGTGGTGCAGATCAAAAATGCCCTATCATGTATAGGTCCGGTCAAAGCGCTGTGCGAGCAATCGTCTGATCAGGCTCTCCGCGCCATCGGCGAACAGCTCAACCCCTGCACCGGCATACACGACCGCATAGCACGCGAGATCGCCGACGATGCACCGGTAGCCCTCAACCGCGGCGACGTAATTCGCCCCGGCGTAGACGATGAACTCGACGAACTGCGGTCTATAGCACGCTCGGGCAAGGACTATCTGCTGCGCATACAGCAGCGCGAAAGCGAAGCCACCGGCATATCGTCGCTTAAAGTGGGCTACAATAATGTATTCGGCTACTATATCGAGGTCACCAACACCCACCGCGATAAAGTACCGGCCGAATGGATACGCAAGCAGACTCTCGTAAATGCCGAGCGATACATCACTCCCGAACTTAAGGAATATGAGGAAAAGATACTGGGCGCGCAAGACCGTATAGCCATCATAGAGCAGCGGGTGTTCACCGATCTTATCAATGCTCTGGCCGACTACATACCGGCTCTGCTCCTTGACGCACGCCTCATAGCCCAACTCGACGTGTTCAACTCCTTCACCCGCGTGGCTATCGAAAACCGCTATAACCGTCCGGTAGTCGACGATTCGCTCATACTGTCGCTCACCGAGGCGCGCCACCCCGTAATAGAGAAAGAGCTGCCCGCCGGAGAGCCGTATATCACCAACTCTGTCAACCTCTCCAACGATGAGACGCAGATCATGATGCTCACCGGACCCAACATGTCGGGTAAATCTGCCCTGCTGCGCCAGACGGCTCTCAACGTGCTAATGGCTCAGATGGGATGCTTCGTGGCTGCCGAAAGTGCACGCATCGGAGTGGTCGACAAGATATTCACCCGCGTCGGGGCAAGCGACAACATATCGCTCGGCGAGTCGACATTTATGGTGGAGATGAACGAAGCCGCCTCGATACTCAACAATATGAGCCGACGCTCGCTCATACTGTTTGACGAATTGGGACGCGGCACTTCCACCTACGACGGTATATCGATAGCATGGGCCATCGTCGAGCATATCCACGAGAGCGGAGATATGCGACCCAAGACCCTGTTTGCCACACACTACCACGAGCTCAACGAGATGGAAGGCAAACTCGCCCGCGTGGTCAACTACAATGTATCAGTCAAGGAAATCGACGGAAAAGTGGTATTCCTGCGCAAACTCGCCCGCGGCGGCTCGGAGCACAGCTTCGGTATCCACGTGGCGCGACTGGCCGGTATGCCCCGCTCTATAGTGGAACGCGCCGACACGGTGCTTCACCATCTCGAAAAAGCAAATGCATCGACCGGAAGCGACGCTGCTCCTGCGCTGGCTGCCATGCCGGAAATGGAAGAGGGCGTGCAGCTATCGTTCTTTCAGCTCGACGATCCGCTGCTCTCATCGCTGCGCGACGAGATACTCGGCCTTGATATAGATAATCTCACACCTATGGCCGCCCTCTACAAGCTCCACTCCATCCGTCAGCTTCTCACCGGTAAGTGATAGATATTAACGAAAAATGACGGTCAGGGCATGAGAATTCAATCTCGGTTGTCCTGACCGTCCTACTTGTCTTAAAACTCCGTGAAAGCCAAGGGCAGCAGTGACTTTACGGACGGAAGTATGAAAATTTCATCTCTACCCACGAGCAATACTTTTACGTCGTGGCCGGCCAGCATCTCGTATTCGAGAAGCGACTGGCGGCAAGCTCCACAAGGGGCTATGGGCGACGCTAAAGGAAGCTCGTCGACTCCGCGTGCGGCGATAGCTATGGCCTTGAATGCCTGATCAGGATACTGGGAGTGGGCGAAAAAGCAAGCTGTGCGCTCGGCGCATGTGCCCGAAGGAAAAGCTACGTTTTCCTGATTGGAGCCCGGCACTATCTCACCGTTTTCAAGCAATATGGCAGCGCCTACGCGAAAATGACTATAAGGTGCATACGAGCGGTAAGTAGCGTCGCGGGCTATCTCCACGAGGTTCTGCTCCTGAATGGAAAGCTCGTCGAATTTCACGGCTTTCAGAGGTGTCACGATGTCGAATGTTCTCATTTTTCAAGGTTGGTTAAGGTGTTATACAGATTTTGGCAGCCGTCTTCCAGCAGGTCGAGCACGAGCTCAAATCCCTCGGCGCCCTCGTAGTAGGGATCGGGTACGTAATCATACCGCATGGCCTTGCCGATAAATTCGGCCATAGGCACTACTTTTTTCTCAGCCTCGGGTGAGGGTGCGAGGCGGCGGAGATTGGCCACATTGGAGTTATCCATACCTACTATAAGGTCGAAGTCGTCAAAGTCGCTCTCGGTGACCTTGCGGGCACGGTGGGTCAGCTCATAGCCGCGACGGCGGGCATGGATACGCATGCGGCTGTCGGGCAGATCGCCCGTGTGGTAACCTCCCGTTCCGGCCGAATCAATAGTCCATTCCGCAGGGTTGCCCTGACGGGTCACTATGTCACGAAACACACCCTCGGCAGCCGGTGAGCGGCATATATTACCGAGACAGACGAAGAGTATGCGGCGGAGCGGCGTGGTAGAATCAGATGATCTGTTCATGAGCGGCGGGTATTACGGGGTTTATCACATTTCTCCATCAGCGGACAGCCGTCGCAAGAGCTGCATGTATCATCGCTCTTGCGGCGCACGAAGCGGATCACTGCATAGGCCACGGCAGCGACGACCACTATTACTGTTATGACTGTCTGCACGATGGTATTCATTGTTTTTTATATTGTGTGGCTATAAGTTTCTTTAATTTGGCAGGAGTAAGTTCGGGCGAATAAGTCGCGAAATCAAGCCGCATGGAGCATCCCTCGCGGAAGCGGCTGCATCCATAGGCAGCGCGACCTTTCAGTATATGGCCCTGACCGCACTCGGGACATTCTATCTGGTCGAGACGTGTGGTGCGTGTGGCTCGCTTCTTGGCAGGAGCAGCCGACTCGTCAGATGACTTACCTTTCTTATTCTTCACCTTTTTTTCCTCGTTGTCGACTATGATGCGCGAACCCGAATTGTCGCTCAACACATTAATCACTATGGCTGAAATCTGCTCTTTCAGTTCGTTGATAAACTGAGCGGCCGAGTAGTCGCCGCGCTCTATGCGGCGGAGCTTGTTTTCCCATAGACCCGTCATCTTGGCGCTTTTAAGCAGTTCGTCGTGAATGGTGGCTATGAGGTCGATACCCGCCTGAGTGGCATCGATCGACTTGCGGTTTCTCACCAGGTAGCGGCGCTTGAACAGAGTCTCGATTATGGCTGCGCGGGTCGACGGGCGGCCTATACCGTTCTCCTTCATGGCATCGCGCAGCTCCTCGTCGTCGACAGTCTTGCCGGCACTCTCCATAGCGCGCAGCAGTGTGCCCTCGGTATAATACTTTGGGGGCTGCGTAGCCTTCTTGAGCAGCGACGGTTCATGAGGACCGCTCTCACCCTCGGTAAATGCGGGCAATATGGAGTCTTCCGACGGCTGTGCATCGGTATTCCCACCATATACGTCACGCCACCCGGGGGTGGTGATCACCTTGCCTGTGGCGCGGAACGGCACATTTTCCACCTTAGCATCTACCGTCGTAGACATGAAGCAGCAGTCAGGATAGAAAGCAGCTATGAAGCGCAGGGCTATGAGATGATACAGCTTGCGCTCCTCGCCCACAAGCACCTTGGGCGACTGACCCGTGGGTATGATGGCGTGGTGGTCGGTCACCTTGGAGTTGTCAAATATCTTTTTCGACTTCGGAATCTTAGCAGCAAGTACCGGAGCGGTCAGCGAGGCATACGGAGTCATGCTGCGAAGTATGTCGGGCACTTTCGGATAGATATCATCGGAGAGATACGTGGTGTCGACACGCGGATATGTGGTCACCTTCTTTTCATAGAGGGTCTGAATGAGGCGTAGAGTCTCCTCGGCACTCCAGCCCCACTTGCGGTTGCACTCCACCTGAAGCGACGTAAGGTCAAACAGTCGCGGGGGAGCCTCAGTACCTTTCTTCTCGGTCACACCGGTTATCACGAGCGGCTTGTCCGTAATTGTGGCGAGAGCCTCGGCAGCGGCTTCTTCAGAGGAGAATCGGCCGGCGGTGGCATTGAAGGTAGTGGCGCGGTAGATGGTTTTCAGTTCCCAGTAATCCTCCGGCTTGAAATTTACTATCTCGAAATGCCGCTTTACTATCAGCGCCAGCGTAGGAGTCTGAACTCGTCCTATCGACAGCACCGAACCCGGCACCGAGTATTTCAGCGTATACAGGCGCGTGGCATTGAGACCCAGAATCCAGTCGCCGATAGCGCGTGACAGTCCTGCATGATACAGATTATTGAAGTCAGCCTCGGGGCGAAGTTTTGAAAATCCCTCTCGTATGGATTCGTCGGTAAGCGATGAGATCCACAGTCTCTCCACCGGGCACTTTACTCCGGCTTTCTGCATGACCCACCGCTGAATCAGTTCACCCTCCTGCCCGGCATCGCCGCAGTTTATCACCTTATCGGCTTTCGACACGAGAGTCTCTATCACATTAAATTGCCGCTTGATGCTTTCCTGGTCAATGAGTTTGATACCGAACTTGGCAGGGAGCATCGGCAGCACTCCGAGCGACCATCGCTTCCATGCTTCGGTATAGTCGGCCGGCTCCTTTAGCGTACACAGATGGCCGAATGTCCACGTGACGCAGTAGCCGTTGCCCTCGTAGAAGCCGCGACGGTCGGCAGTAGCACCAAGTATAGAAGCTATATCGCGTGCCACCGACGGTTTCTCGGTGATACACACTATCATGGAGCTGGAGCGATATTAATGGTTGCCTTGCCGCGCACGGTGGTAAACGTGACAGTCTTCACGCTCTTTACGCGCGGGAAATCTATCTCTATCGCTATCTCGCCATCGTCTTCCCACTGGAAATACCGGCGGAAGTCCACACCGTCGATATCAGTGGCCTCAAACGCTCCGGCAGGAGTATAAAGTGTGGCGTCGTCAATACGGTTGGATGTGTGGGGTGCACCTGTCAGTCGGCCGTAGACACGGGTGAGATCCTTGCGGAAATCTATGCTGTCGACGGTAAATGCGATAGGTTCGGAAGCACCGGCCGGAGCCGACACATAATTGCGCTTAACACCGCTATAAGTATAAGCAGTGCAGGCCATAGCCACGAGAGCAGCCACGGCGAGTGTGAGACGGAGCAAAACGTTGCGGGATATCTTCATCACTTTGCCTGTTTCTCGATTGCCTTGGCCTCATTCCATAGCTTGTCCATCTGCTCCAGAGTCATATCCTTAAGCTCCACGCCCATCTCCCGGGCGCGGCTTTCGATATGATTGAAGCGCGAGATAAACTTGCGGTTGGTCTTTTCAAGTGCATTCTCGGGATTGATATGATAGAGTCGAGCGGCATTGATGATGCTGAAAAGCACGTCGCCCATCTCCTCCTCCATATCGTCGGCCGAGCCTGAGCGAGAGGCCTGAGCAAACTCTTCGACCTCCTCTTTAACCTTATCCCAAACCTGCTCGCGCGAGGTCCAGTCAAAGCCCACGTTAGCGGCTTTCTCCTGTATGCGGTCAGCCTTAATCATAGCCGGGAGTGCCTTGGGCACACCGGAAAGCACCGAGCGGTTACCGCCCTTCTCCTTCAGCTTGAGCTGTTCCCAGTTCTGAAGCACTTCGTCGGTAGAGTCGACCTTAGTCTGGCCAAACACGTGAGGATGACGGAATATTAGTTTCTCATTGAGGGCATCGGCCACATCGGCTATATCGAAAGCACCGCTCTCCTCGCCAATCTTGGCATAGAAAAGCACGTGGAGCAGCACGTCGCCGAGCTCCTTGCGGATATTTGCGTTGTCAGACGCTATGAGGGCATCGCAGAGTTCGTATACCTCTTCTATCGTATTGGGGCGCAGCGACTCATTGGTCTGCTTGGCATCCCACGGGCACTTCACCCTCAGGATGTCAAGTGTATCAATCACACGGCCCAAGGCCTCGATTTTTTCCTGTCGTGATTTCATTTTTTGAGATAATTATCTACTCCGGCCTGAAGCCAGTCTACAAACTTGGCCACATTTTCGTCGTAGGAATATGCATGGTTGAGCGGCTGACCCTGATTGTCAAGTATCACGTAGAAAGGCTGGGTATTGGCGCCGAACTTGCTGCGCTGGAGATAGCTCCACTTCTCGCCCACGGTCTCAAGTGTGACCTTGCGGCCGTTTTCATCTACAGTGACGGGCTGCGGAAGGTCACGGCGCTCGTCGACCATAAGTTTTATCAGTACGAAATTTTCACGGATGATACCGCTCACTTCCTGAGTGTCAAACACGGCTCCCTCCATTTTGCGGCAATTTACGCAGCCGTGTCCCGAGAAGTCGATGAGCACGGGGCGATTATTCTGTGCTGCAAATCGCATGCCTTCGTCATAGTCGCTAAACTCGCGGAACTGTCCGCCGGCATAGAGATTGAGATCCTGAGTGTAGAGCGGGGGCACAAATGCACTCACTCCTTTGAGTGGAGCTCCCCACAGACCGGGCACAAGATATACGGCGAAACTGAGCGACGCAAGGGCAAGGAAGAAGCGCGGCAGCGACACGTGGTCGAGCTCGGAGTCATGGCTGAAACGCAGCTTGCCGAGCAGATACAGACCAAGCAACACGAATATCATCACCCACAGCGATATGAATACCTCGCGGTCGAGTATACCCCACCCGTAAGCCAGGTCAGCCACCGAGAGAAATTTCAGCGAAAGCGCCAGTTCAAGGAATCCGAGCACCACCTTGACCGAATTGAGCCATCCGCCCGAGCGCGGCATACTTTTAAGCCACGAGGGAAATATGGCAAACAATGTGAACGGTATGGCGAGAGCCAGCGCAAAAGCACCCATTCCTACGGCCGGGCCGGTGATATCGTTCATGGTGGCTGCCTCCACGAGCAGCGTGCCTATAATGGGACCGGTGCACGAAAATGATACAAGCGCGAGAGTAAAGGCCATAAAGAATATGCTCAGCATGCCGCTGGTGCGCTCCACAGCTCCATCCATAGAGTTGCTCCACTTCGAGGGAAGCGTGATGTCAAATGCTCCGAAAAACGAGATGGCAAACACCACGAGCAGTCCGAAGAAAAGCAGATTGAACACGGCGTTGGTTGAGAGTTCATTCAGCTTGCTTGCTCCGAATATCAGCGTGATAGCCAAGCCGAGAAGCAGGTATATCACTATGATGGACGCGCCATATATGGCAGCATCGCGTATGGAGCGCGAACGTGATGAGGTCTTTTTGAGGAAGAAGCTCACTGTAAGCGGTATCATGGGCCACACGCACGGAGTCATAAGCGCGAGCAGACCGCCCATGAATCCCCAGAAAAAGATATACCACATGCTGCTGCCCGACAAGTCGCCCGAGGCCGTGGGATCGGTGTCGCCGGCTTTGGGGAGGGTGACAGGTGCCCACCATGCCGCTTCGTCGGCCGATGAAGCGGTCGTTTTTACCACGGCAGGAGTCTCGGCTACAGGGTCGGAGTCATCCTCGGCAGGTGCTGAAGCGTGTCCGGCAAAGTCAAATGCCTCCTTGGTGGGAGCCATGCAGGCACTGTCGTCGCATCCCTGAAATGAGATGTAGCCGGCAGCGTGCCAGGCGTCGGGGTCGGTGATATGGAGTTTCTGAGTGAACGTCACATCGCTTTCCCACCACGAGAGTTCGAGGTGAAACACCATGTCGACCTTGGTGATAGGAGCCACCGACGGTGTCACGTCGCCTGAGAGCTTACAACCCTTCAGGGTGGTAAATTCAAAATGCGTGGGACGCGGACCGCCGTCGGGCAAGGTCATACCGTAAAGATGCCAGCCCTTGTCGACCGATGCGTGAAACACCAGTTCAGCCTCTGTCGACGATATGTTTTTTACATTTGAAGTCCAGCGTATGGGATTGACAAGCTGTGCCGCCGCATTGAGCGACAGCACCGACATAAATATTAGCGTTAAAGCCTTAAGGATACGGTTCATTATTTTGCGAATGGTTTTACGGTTCGTGACAACTCAACAGTGGCGGGGGGCAGACAGGTCTCGTCGTTGCAACCCATGAAAGTCACCTTGACATCCACCTTACCGGGAGCGTCGGCTGACGTGGTGGTAAACTGCCGGGTAAATGTAACATCGGTATCCCACCAGGCAAGACGCACGCCAAACATAGGATCGTCCTTTTCCACCACCGCAGCCGAAGCCTTGAGAGGTGAAGTAAAGGTCATAGAGGTGGGATGGGAGAATGTGATCACCGTAGGACGCGGACCGTCGCTCGACGGAAGTGTGGTGGAATAAAGATGCCAGCCCGGAGCCACTGTGGCCTTGAGGGTCACCACTCCTTCGGTAGCCGAAGTCATCTTTACTGACATACGCCACCGTATGGGCGATTCGGGAGCCTGAGCGCGAAGAGCTATTCCCATAGCGGCTGCTACCACACAGGCGAGTATAAGTATATATCTTTTCATATCTGAAATAATGAATTTCTTGATAATTATCATGCAAATATACAAAATTTACACCTAAAAATAAAATCTACGCACCCACAAAATCTTTACCGGCATCATCCTCTATGAAGGACGATGCCGGTAATAATCAATTATGCCTGAGTATGTGTCAGCGGCGGCGATTCTTTTTCTGCTGTTCGCGCAGTGCGGCCTGCTGCTGACGCTGTGCCTCTTCAAGGCGTGCCATGAAGCCTGATTTTTTCTTGGGCTTGCGGGCATTCTCGGCCATCTGGGCGCGCATCTTGTCTTCTGACACGAAGCGACGCATGATGTAGGTCTGAAGAATGGTGATAAGGAGCGAAAGGAAGTAATAGTAGCTCAGACCGGCGGCGTAGTTATTGAAGATGAAAAGGAACATCACCGGCATGAGATATATCATCCACTTCATCCCGGGCATGCCCGACTGCGAGGGCTGGCTTGCCATGTTGATCTTGCTGTAGATGATATTGGTGATAGTCATCAGCAGACAGAACAGGGAGATGTGATTGCCGAACGTAGAGGATATGAACGGGATATGGGTGTGCCACGAAATTATGGCGTCAGGAGCGGAAAGATCCTTTGCCCAGAGGAAGTGCTCGCCGCGCAGTTCTATAGCCGAGGGGAAGAAGCTGAACATCGCCACAAGTATAGGCATCTGGAGAAGCATGGGCAGACAGCCCGACAGAGGATTGGCGCCCGCACGCGAGTAGAGTGCCATGGTTTCCTGCTGGCGTTTCATGGCGTTTTCGTTGCCTGGATACTTCTCGTTGATAGCGTTGATCTCGGGTGTGAGCAGACGCATCTTGGCCTGCGAGAGATAGCTCTTGTATGTGAAGGGGAAGAGGATGAGCTTTATGAAGATGGTGAGAAGGAGTATTATGATACCGTAGTTGGATATATACTTGCCCAGGAATGTGAACACGGGTATCACAATCAGAGTATTTATCCAGCGGAAGATAGGCCAGCCAAGAGGTATCACCTTGGTGAGGTGCATGTCTTCACCCGGATAAACCTCCTCGCTTACCTCGCTCATGAGCGGGTAAAGGTTGGGGCCGAGGTAGAAGGTGAACGATGCCGGATTGGCCAGTGCGGGCGAGTAATCCATAGTCATCTCCGACGAGAGTTCCTTGATGAATTTCTCATTATCGTCAAGTATGGTGGAGCTGAGATTGGCCGAATTGAAGTTGGTGCGGGCCATTATCACGGCCGAAAAGAACTGGTTCTTATAGCCCACCCACTTAATCTTGTCGGTAAATTCTTTTTTCTTGGTGCTGTTTTCGGAGAGATTGTCTACATCGCCGTCGATAAACATATAGTAAAGACCTGAGTTACGCTGCTCGAAAACACGACCGGCCTCGTTGCGGCGCATCTTCTCGTTCCATGCAAACTCCATCGAAGCCACCGACGAAGGTATAATGGCAGTCATGCCGCGCTGGAGCACGTCGAGTTTCACCAGATAGCTGCCGGGGAGCAGTGTATAGCGCAGTGCCCACACGGCACCGTCGCCAAGGTCGAGGCTCATCTCCACGGTGGAGTCGTTGACCTGCACGGGGTTGAAATAAAACTCGCGGGTATCGAAGCGCTGTGTCGACGAGGTGAGGGTGAATCCGTAGGAGTCAGTCTCGGGCGAAAGCAGTGTGAGTGCAGTGGAGTCATAACTTTCATAGTCACGCAGAGTGGCGCGCGAGATCACACCGCCCTTGTTGGCTATCTCAAGACAGATCTTGTCATTGGCAAGTTCTACGGTGGTGGAGTCGCCGTCGAGATAACGTGCAAATCCGCGATACTTGGCCGCCTCGCGCAGACCGTTGCGAAGATTCTCCACAGCCTCGCGTGCTATTGAGGGCTTTATGTCATCCCAGCGGTTGGCTGTGATTTCGGTCATGGGCACTTCAGTTCCCGCAGCCTTCACGTATCCGCCCAACGCACCGTCGGCTGCAAGGGTGAGGTGAAGATTGCGCACATTGAGCGTGCGGCAGCCGGTGGAGTCAGCTATGCCGAGCTCGCGCACGGTATTGATGATGGTAGCCGTCTCGGCTTGATTGATAGAGTCAACTGTAAGTAGATCGGAGGAAGTGGCTCTCTGCTGTTCGGCTTCCTGCATGGCGAGCTGCTCCTGACGCTGGCGTTCGAGTTCTTCAGGCGAAGGTCGGTTGAGATAGGAGAATCCCAATATTACGGCTGCCATCAGCAGAAGTCCGAGTAAGGTGTTTTTATCCATTGCTGTAAAAAAGGATGAGTGATGGTTTTATCGTGGTTATGGTAAATCGTTAATTCGTTTCGTTGTGATACTTCACCGCGGCGCGGATGAAGTCTATGAAGAGCGGATGAGGGCTGAGCACCGTCGACGAGTATTCGGGGTGATACTGCGTGCCTATATACCAGCGGTGGTCAGGCAGCTCCACTACTTCCACGAGGTGTGTGGCCGGATTCTCACCCACACACTTCATGCCGGCACTCTCGAAGCGGTCACGGAAATCATTGTTGAACTCAAAGCGATGACGGTGACGCTCGCTCACAAGCGTTGAGCCATAAGCATCGGCCACTTTCGAGCCTTCGGTCAACTTGCAGTCGTAAGCGCCCAGACGCATGGTGCCTCCCATCTCTGACACTGATTTCTGCTCCTCCATGAGGTCAATCACATTGTAAGGAGTGGAGTGGTCCATTTCAGTGGAATTGGCGTCGGTCATTCCCAGCACGTCGCGTGCGTACTCTATGACCATACACTGCATGCCCAGACATATACCGAACGTAGGCACATCGTGCTCCCTGCACCATTTCAGAGCCGCGAACTTACCTTCGATGCCGCGCTGACCGAATCCGGGAGCTATGATTACGCCGTCGAGGCCGGATAGCTTTTCGTCGACATTGTCATCATTAAGACGCTCGGAGTGAATGTAGCGCAGATCGAGTACACGGTCAGAATAAGTAGCGGCCTGGAAGAGCGCCTCGTTGATGGACTTGTAGGCATCCTGTAGTTCCACATATTTTCCCACCAGACCTATAGTGACCTTCTCGGTGGCCGCGTGCATCTTGTCGAGGAAAAGACGCCACGGACCAAGATCAGGCTCACCATCGGCCTCTATACCGAGATGCCGGAGCACTATGCGGTCAAGGTGTTGCCGCTCCATTTCCAGAGGCACCTCGTAGATCGAATGCACGTCGGCACTCTGCACCACATCGTCGGGCGACACGTTACAGAACTGAGCTATCTTTCTTCTCATCGGCACGGGTATGTCATGCTCGGTACGAAGCACGAGTACGTCGGGCTGTATGCCAAGATGCTGGAGCTGCTTCACGGAGTGCTGCGTGGGTTTGGTCTTGAGTTCGCCGGCCGCTGCTATGTATGGCACATAAGTAAGATGTACCACAATACAGTTATCGGCCATGTCCCACTTCATCTGACGGACCGCTTCGAGAAATGGCAGCGACTCTATATCGCCCACCACACCGCCTATCTCGGTGATTACGAAGTCAAATTTACCCGTATTACCGAGTATCTTGACATTACGTTTGATCTCGTCGGTGATGTGAGGGATTATCTGCACTGTCTTGCCCAGATAATCGCCCCGACGCTCCTTGTCGATGACGTTCTGATATATGCGTCCGGTAGTGATATTATTGGCGCGGGTGGTGTGTACGTTGGTGAAGCGCTCGTAGTGACCCAGATCGAGGTCGGCTTCGTGACCGTCTACGGTCACATAACACTCCCCGTGCTCATACGGATTAAGCGTACCGGGGTCGATGTTGATGTAAGGGTCAAACTTCTGGATAGTGACACGATAGCCCCTCGCCTTGAGCAGACACGCCAAAGACGAGGAAATGATGCCTTTACCGAGCGACGACACCACACCTCCGGTGACAAATATATATTTAGTTTCCACGTGTGAAATATCGGTGATGTTACTAACAAAGTGCAAAATTAGCGAAAATCGCCGGAAATCCTCGCCCTCGCGCTAATTTTTTATAGTATAAATCCCTATCTTTGCGGATGAAATGATTTCAATATGAATCTAATTAATGACATCAAACATATAATCGAGCAGTCACGTGCAAATGCCACGCGATCGGTTGACTTCTGCCGCGTGCAGATGTACTGGTATATTGGACAACGAATTGTAGAGGAAGAACAAGGTGGCAATAGCCGTGCCGAATATGGTAAAGGACTGATTAAAGAACTTGCCAAAGAACTTGAGCCGGCTTACGGGATGGGATTTTCATCCCGCCAACTGAATTTCAGCCGTCAGTTTTACCTGGAATATCCAAAAGTGAACGCACTGCGTTCACAATTCAACTGGACTCAATATCGTGCACTCATTCAGATACATAACAAAGAAAAACGTGAATACTACGAACTTGAAGCCGCACGAAATAACTGGACTGCACGCGAAATGGAGCGTCAGATTCATTCTCAGCTATACGAACGTCTTTTGCTAAGCACAGATAAAGAGTCGGTTATGGCTGTGGCTCGTGGACACCGACAGCCCCAATCAGCCGCCGAGTTTATAAAAGATCCCATGGTTCTTGAATTTTTAGGGCTTGAACGAAAGGCTCAATATTATGAAAATGACCTTGAAACAGCTCTTATTGACCATCTGCAGGACTTTCTTCTCGAATTAGGCAACGGGTTCACTTTTGTTGCACGCCAGAAACGGCTGTTGATTGAAGACGATGAATTTTTTGCCGACCTCGTGTTTTATAATCGCCTCATGCGCTGCTTTGTGATAATCGAACTGAAAACAGGTAAAGCCACACATCAGGACTTAGGTCAACTACAGATGTATGTGAACTATTATGACCGTCTTATCAAAACCAATGATGAAAATCCTACCATAGGCATCTTACTGTGCTCGGAGAAAAACGATACTCTTGTCAGAATGTCGCTTCCTGAAGGAAACAATACTATACTTGCTTCCAAATATCTTACATATCTTCCTACCGAACAGCAATTAATATCGGAAGTCGAAAAAGTAAGATCATTGATAGAAAAATAATCAGTATAGTTATCCCCCTCAATACAATCTTTTGCTCGGGACGAGGATTTTGATTACATTTGCATTTCAATTTAATCTGTAAACTTTCATTAAGCCCATGCAGCTCTCAAGTCTTACCGCTATCTCGCCCGTCGACGGGCGCTACCGCTCGAAATGCGAGCGTCTTGACGAATTTTTCTCGGAATACGCCCTTATCCGCTACCGCGTAAAAGTGGAGGTGGAATATTTCATCGCCCTTACCGAAATACCTCTCCCTGCACTCGAATCGGTGCCTGCCGGTGCGACTGAACAGCTGCGCGACATCTACCGCAACTTCTCGCTTGACGATGCGCGCCGCATCAAGGAGATAGAAAGTGTGACCAACCACGACGTAAAGGCTGTGGAGTATTTCCTCAAAGAGCATTTCGATGCCATGGGTCTGAGCCAATATAAGGAATATATCCACTTCGGCCTTACTTCGCAGGATATCAACAATACTTCTGTACCTATGTCGGTGGCCGATGCTCTGCGCGAGGTATACCGCCCGATGCTCGACGAGCTCATAGGCCATCTCGAAGCCCGCGCCGACGAGTGGGACGACATACCCATGCTCGCCAAGACTCACGGGCAGCCCGCTTCACCCACTATACTCGGCAAAGAGATACGTGTATTTGTATACCGCCTGCGTGCCCAGCTGAAGACTCTCGACGAAGTGGTGATAAGCGGAAAATTTGGTGGTGCCACAGGTAATTTCAATGCCCATCTGGTGGCGTTCCCCCATATCGACTGGCGCTCTTTTGCCGCACGTTTCCTCAGCGAAAAGCTCGGCATAGTGCGCGAGGACTACACCACCCAGATATCCAACTACGACAATCTTGCCGCGCTCTTCGACGCCCTGCGCCGCATCAATACCATAATTCTCGACCTCGACCGCGATATGTGGCTCTACATCTCGATGGAGTATTTCAAGCAGCGCATCAAGGAAGGCGAGGTAGGTTCGTCGGCTATGCCCCACAAGGTGAACCCTATCGACTTCGAGAACTCCGAAGGCAACATAGGCATGGCCAATGCTATCTACGCACATCTGGCGCAGAAACTTCCCGTGTCGCGTCTGCAACGTGACCTCACCGATTCTACCGTGCTTCGCAACATAGGTGTTCCTATGGCTCACTCGCTCATAGCCTTTGCTTCCACTCTCAAAGGTCTTGGCAAACTTCTGCTCAACCGCGAGGCTATCGACAGCGATCTCGACAATACTTGGAGCGTGGTAGCCGAAGCTATTCAGACCATACTCCGCCGCGAGGGTTATCCCAAACCCTATGAGACTCTCAAGGCTCTCACCCGCGTGAATACAGCCATTACCGCCGAGAGTATTTCGGCTTTTATCGACACTCTCGAAGTAAGCGACTCTGTGAAAGCCCAACTCCACGCCATCACCCCGGCCAACTATACCGGACTGAAATGAAACTCGTGGTGCAGCGGGTATCGGAAGCCCGCGTCGATATTGACGGTAAGTGTGTCGGACAGATAGGCCGCGGCCTGTGTGTACTCGCAGGCATACGCACCGACGATACGACCGACGATGTGGACTGGCTCGTAGGCAAGCTCGTGAAGATGCGCATATTTCCCGATGCTGACGGAGTGATGAATCTCTCGCTGCTCGACACGGGTGGTGAACTCCTCGTAGTAAGCCAGTTTACACTCTATGCGCTGACGGCCCGCGGCAACCGCCCGAGCTACATCAAGGCGGCCGGTCCGGACGTGGCCGTGCCGCTCTATGAGCGCTTCATTGCCGCCCTTGACCGTGAGCTCGCTCCTTCGGGCCACAAGGTGCAGACCGGAGTGTTCGGCGCAGACATGCGAGTTTCGCTCGTGAACGACGGCCCCGTGACGATTGTTATAGATTCAAAGAACCGCGAATGATGAACTCCCCCTCCCCTTCCCTCACCCTTGCTGAAATGCAGCACACCGTCGACCGGTGGATCACCACCATAGGGGTGCGCTACTTCTCGCCTCTGACCAATATGGCTATCCTTGCCGAAGAGACCGGCGAGGTGGCACGCATAATGGCTCGCACCCATGGCGACCAGTCGGCCAAGCCGGGAGAGAAACTCGACCTTGCCGACGAGCTTGCCGATCTTCTGTGGGTCACCATAGCCATTGCCAATCAGCACGGCATAGACCTCACCGAAGCATTCGCGCGCAATCTTGCCAAAAAGACCGAGCGCGACGCTACCCGCCATCGCGATAATCCCAAACTCAATTCTAAATAACTCTAACCAACTAAATACATTAATCATCATGGCAGACAAATATACCGAAGTCATCGAGAAATCCCGCGTCACCACCGACGACGCCGTAGTGGCCGAACGCGTGAAGGAAATCCTCGAAAAGCATCTCGAAGAAAACCGCAATGAAGAGACTCTGAAAAAAATCTTCAATTCCATTGACCTCACCACTCTCAAGTCTACCGACTCGCAGCAGTCAGTGGCCAACTTTGTGGAGCGTGTCAATGCATTTGAGGAAGAATATCCCGGACTGCCCAATGTGGCCGCCGTGTGTGTATATCCCTGCTTCGTGCCCATTACCCGCACCGTGCTCGACGTGAGCGAAGTCGACATAGCTTCCGTGGCCGGCAGTTTCCCCTCGGCTCAGACTTTCATCGAAGTCAAGATAGCCGAAATCGCGCTCGCTGTAGAGGCCGGCGCTGATGAAATCGACGTGGTATTCGGTCTGGGCGACTTCTATGATCATGACTACGAAGAACTATGTGACCAGCTTCAGGAAATGAAACACGCCTGCCGAAATGCCCTGATGAAAGTCATACTTGAGACCGGTGCACTCAAGACCGCCAAAGACATCCGCGACGCATCGGTGCTCTCGCTCTACTCGGGTGCTGACTTCCTCAAGACCTCAACCGGCAAGGAATATCCCGGCGCTTCGCTCGAAGCTGCCTACGTGATGTGTGAGTGCATCAAGGAATACTACGAGCAGACCGGCCGCATGGTAGGCTTCAAGGTATCGGGCGGCGTGGCCACCACCGACGAAGCTCTGCAATACTACACCATAGTGCGCACAGTGCTTGGCGACAAGTGGGTAGCCACCAACGAGACTTTCCGCATAGGCGCATCACGTCTGGCCAACGCCGTGCTAAGCGACATCACCGGTGTAGAAACCAAATTCTTCTGATTCACCTCTCCAACTCATGATCAACCAGCATAAATATTACATCATAGTCGACGGAGATCGCCATGAAGGTCCAATGTCGTATGACGAGATCATAGTCCATCCGCGCTTCTCACCTACCGCTCCGGTGTGGCGCGACGGTCTTGCCGACTGGGCGCAGGCTCAGTTGATAGTTGACTTTGCCGACTATTTCGCAGCGCAGCAGCGCGAATCTGCTATCCCGCCCGTAAGCCACTCCAATCCGCCGGGGGGCACCCCGCACTATGGCTACAACCACACCTCCGCTACTCCAGGTGCCATGCCCGAATGGTGGTATGCCGACAGCCGTCGGGAGCAAAAGATGCCCTCCACCTATCTGGCGTTTGCCATCATAGTGACTATCTGCTGCTGCATCCCCACAGGCATAGTAGCGATAATCTATTCATCGAAAGTTTCGCAGGCATTTTACCGTGGCGAATTTGAACGCGCCGAGAATCTGTCAAACAATGCTCTGCTCTGGTGTCTGATCTCGCTGTTGCTCGGATTGATGTGCTTGCCTCTCACCGGTATGATCCAATATTTATCTCAGATTTGATCAGGCTTTCGGAGACTTCTCTACCAATCAAGATACTTATAGCGGCGGTCACTATAATCGCCGCTATAGTATTGATATATATCTACGCCGGCTATGACCCAGCCGCCGAAGGGTCGATGTTTCCCCGTTGCACCGTCAAGACTCTTACCGGACTTGACTGTCCGGGTTGCGGAGCTCAGCGCGCCATCCATGCTCTGCTCCACGGCCATATACTGGAGGCCCTGCGCCTCAACGCTCTGTTTGTCATAGAACTTCCATTACTGCTTCTGCTGGCGCTTACATCACTGTTTACCGACCGCTTCCACCGCTTGCGCCGTATACTCGTATCGCGCACTTTTATCCTCATCCTCCTCGCCACCATCATCGTATTCACGATAGTAAGGAATCTCGTATAACACACCTGCATCCCGAGTAAGCGATACTATATATAGCTTAATAATACAGCTTAATATATCGCTGCCAAGCGGCTTCTTTATTCCTCCAGATTGAAAAGTGTATAAAATCCTTGCTAAAACGGATTGAAAAGTGTATTTTTGCCCTATCAAAAAGGATTGAAAAGTGTACAATATAGAAATATATTACTCATAATATGCTATATAGAAAAATCGAGTCTCCTATCTCTAATTATTTCGCTTCTGATACCGACAAGATATTGGTGGTGACCGGGGCACGACAGATAGGAAAGTCATATATCATCAGATATTGCGCTTCCAAATATTTCAAAAATATAATTGAAATAAATCTCATCACCGACTCCGAAGGTGACCGGCTTTTCGATAAAGTACACACTCCCGATGATTTCTATATAGCACTCTCGGCCTTTACCTCACGCCCCTTGGGTGATAGAAACGACACACTGATATTTCTTGATGAGATTCAGGTATATCCACATCTTTTGACCTTACTGAAATTTTTGCGCGAGGATAGCCGATACAGATACGTGGCGAGCGGATCATTGCTTGGCGTCACTCTTAAAAAGTCGTCGTCGGTGCCGTTAGGAAGTATCGATATACTGAAAATGTATCCGCTGGATTTTGAGGAATTTCTTATTGCCAACGATTTCGGACGCGACGGCATAACCTCCCTGCGAGATCATTTCAGAAATCTTACCACGGTACCCGACGGTATCCACAGCCGAGTGATGAATCTATTTAAGCGCTACCTGCTCGTAGGGGGACTGCCCGAGGCTGTAAATAAGTTTCTTGAGACACGAGATCTGGTACAGGTACGCGCGATTCAGAATACTATTGCCGAACTTTATCGTATCGACGCGGCTAAATATGACGTGGAACACTCATTGAAAATCGCCCGCATCTATTCCCTCATTCCATCTAATATGGAAAACAAAAAGAAACGACTGGTTTATAACACCATCGAACACAACAAGGGTAAACGTGCTGACGATTATGAACAAGAAATCGAATATCTGATAAGTTCGGGTATCGCGCTCGGTGTAAATGCCATTTCCAATCCTAAATTTCCGCTTTGCGAGACCGAGCAGAAGAAGCTGATAAAACTCTACTACAACGACCCGGGAATCCTCACGGCTGCTCTCTATCATAATAACCCCACTCCGGTGCTCAACGATGATAACGGCATTAACTTGGGATCGGTATATGAATGTGCAGTGGCCTGCCAGCTGGCGGCTAATGACAATACACTATATTATTACGACAACCGCACCCGCGGCGAAGTAGATTTCCTATATGACGATTTCGACTCTCTTTCAGTAGTGCCTCTTGAAGTGAAATCGGGTAAGGATTATAAGAGACACGTTGCTATATCGCGATTTGTCTCAACTGAAGAATACAGCATAAAATATGCCTACGTATTGTCTAACAGCAATATCGTGGAGACCGACGGGAAAATCCGATACGTCCCGATTTATTTCTCGCTATTTTTTGACAACCGTCTCTACAAAGACGGTCCGGTATTGATATAATCCACGCCACAATACATGGCAAGCAACGTTTCTACTGCTTAAAGCAGAGCCGCTTTGCGGCGATACTGTGATTAACCGCGGGTGTAGCCCGCGGAGGTATGTCCCTCCCCCCTCCCAAAACCTATGAGCCCCGAAGCGGCAACGTTGTTAATGCCGCTACACGACATTGCCGCTTCGCGGCTTTTAAGTATAGTGTAGATAACTCATCAATAACTCTGACCCACGCCATTCCCTCATATACATTCCTGGCATTTAAACGTGCATTCCTGGCTTAACTTGTCCACTGCTTTTCTACAACCCAATCACCTGATCTCATCATATTTATCCCCACTATCACCATCCCTTACACCCACTACTCCTACTCATTGATTATATATATATATTATTTATTATTGATGACGATAAAAAGTAGTAGATAAATCCTGATTATCAACCGTTTCTCCGGTATGGACGCTTCACAGGAGCGCCCATATAGGATTGCTATTCAATCTATTCAATAAAGCCGCAGAGCGGCGACGTCGTAATTAACCGCGGGTGCAACCCGCGGAGGTGAAACACCACCTATCTCTCCGAGCCGCGGAGCGGCGATGTCGTAAAATCCGCCCACACAACATCGCCGCTCCGCGGCTCATTACCATGTCATGCTTCGTTCCCGCGGGCTACACCCGCGGTTAATTACAATATCGGGCTTCCAGCCCTTTTTTGCAGCCGCTGCGTACACGCGGCACTGCCTTACATCATTCGCCGTCGTTGCCGCGCACCATTCTTCGCGTAGCGAAGCGCCCCTACAGTATTGCAACTCAATCTATTCAATAAAGCCGCGAAGCGGCGACGTTGTTAATGCCACCACACGACATCGCCGTTATTTATTATTATTCTCAACTTTTCTCATAGTGCGCAAATATGTTGCGCAGTGGGTATATAATTTTGCTGCGTATAAAAATTTAAGAAGCTATGAAAAAGGATATGATATTTTTTGATACCGACGGTAAAGGACTCACCTCCACGTCGGCAAATCACATCGCGAATCTCGCCAAAGAGATGATAAGCGAAATCGAGACCACACTGAATGAAATGACTCTCTACTCCACCTCCGTGACCCTCATAAGCGGTAAAGAACCTAATATACTCAACCACGGAGCTGACGACAAAGAGGTGGAGCGCGTACCCGAACTGCTGCGCCTGATAGCCGAATCAAAGTCACTTATAGCGTGGCTTCGCGAAGCCATAAAAGCTAAAGAGCGTCTGCTCGACGAGGCCTCCTCCCAGTCACTCGAAGAATATGCCCGGGAGCAAGGCATAGAGCTTGAAGAAGCGCCCATGCGTGGCCATACACTTACCGAAGATGAATATTTCGCCGGTAAGTCGGCCGATGAGCGATGCCGCTACTATTCGCTCGAAGCGCTTGCCGCCACACTCGGAAAAGCCATCCACCCCGGAGGTGAATTTGCCGATGCCCGAGAGCAACTTCAGGCAAAGGCCAAGAAGCCTCACGAGGTAGAAGGCAAAGGCCGCGACACTCTAATCTACACCTACCGCCCTACGGTGGATCAGCAGGTGGTGGAAGATGTATATTTCAGCATTCAGGCCCGGTATCGCGACGTGCAGTCACGCCTCAACGCTATGAAACATGAATGCAAAAAAGCTATCGAAGAGTCAGCCATCAACGAGAGCACCCGCTACTCCCGCGAGCTGAGTGAATGGACTGCCAACATGCAGCTCATTCAGGCACGCCATGCCGAACATATCAACAAGCGCTCGCGCTACATTGCAAGTCTGCGCATACTCATTCCCGAGTCGCTGCGACGGATATACGATACGGTGTCACAACTGGGAAAAAATAACTGATATGGTCGGGTCGGGGTAGCCGGATTATGGCCTGCCTCACCCTCAGGGAAAACGTGCGGTGCCTTCTTTCAGACATCATGTAGTATAGCCGAAGCTATACAAATTTTTTAATTATTGACATGACCTGATTGCCATACTTTACACTTGCCTGTGATGACCTGACCGGTCGGAGGTTGCTCTTGATTTTGACAGGACAATCAGGGTTTTCGATATAGTCAGTGATATTGTCTTTGCAGGCACATGCACCATACCCGCCATATCTCGGAGGATGCAGCATAACCACGTTATTCTGCATCCTCTTTTTTACATGTAAATAGTGATGATAACAGTATTGACAATATGTTAATAACATTCATAATACATTGATTTAACCATATTTATCATAACAATAACTTGTAAATAACCGTGTAAATAGCCGTATGGCCATAAATATTGTCAACACTGGTCGCGTTATGCCCGGACAGGGGTGTTGATAGTGTAGATAGCAGTAATTTACACATTGTTGATAGCGGAATCTAACGTCTGAAAATGAGGAGAAAAGAGTGTTGATAAAGTGTTGATAGCTGTGTAAATTAGATGTAAAGAGTCGTGTGAATTATGTGTAATACATTGATTATTAATTTTCCGCAGCGAAAGAGTGTGTAGAAAAGAGTGTCAGCAACCGTGTAGATAATTGTTGAGAATATTCAACAACTTACACTTGCAAAATTGCGACGGGTATGCTATACGCTCCGGCCCTGAGTGCATCCAAATATTATGACAGATAGTTATACACCCACTTTTCACTACCCTTTTTGACAAATTCAATAAGGTTTTTACACAAGAATTTATTAACTTTGCAGCTTATAAACATAGTGTAAATAAACCGTGTAACATCCTATCGCTCAGTATAGGGTGGTGTTGAAAACCTGAGCTATAATGTTGAGCGGGTATCAATAACCCGTAAAAGCAAGAAAAAACGCCGAAAGTTATCACCCAAACTTACACGCATTATTTCTGCTATTAAATTTCTTTATTTTAAAAAATTTTTTTTCGATTAATAAAAAATGGAAGTTGATAACCGGACCGACCTCATCGCGGAGATCAAGCGGCTGAAGAAAGAAAGAGACGCCGTGATCCTGGCCCATTATTATGCCAAGGGTGAAATTCAGGATATAGCCGATTTTATCGGCGACTCGCTTGCGCTGGCTCAGATAGCCGAGAAGCTGAGCGAAAAAGTCATCGTGATGTGCGGCGTGCACTTCATGGGCGAGACCGTGAAGATACTGTGCCCCGACAAAGTGGTGCTCGTGCCCGACCTCGCGGCCGGATGTTCGCTGGCCGACAGTTGTCCGGCTGCCGACTTCGAGGCTTTCATCAGTGAGCATCCCGGCCACACGGTGATAAGCTATGTCAACACCTCGGCTGCCGTGAAGGCGCTGACCGATATTGTGGTCACTTCGGGCAATGCAATGAAGGTGGTGGAGTCACTGCCGAAAGACGAGAAAATTATCTTCGGGCCTGACCGCAATTTGGGCAACTATATCAATTCGGTCACCGGCCGGCAAATGGTGCTGTGGGACGGTGCTTGCCACGTGCATGAGAAGTTCTCGCTTGAAAAAATCCTCGAACTCAAGAAAACTCATCCCGATGCTCCCGTACTGGTGCATCCCGAGTGCCGTCCGCAGGTGAGGATGGTGGCCGATGTGGTAGGCTCTACAGCCGTGCTTCTGAAATACGCCACTGAGAGTGATGCCACAGAGTTTATCGTGGCCACCGAGAGCGGCATACTCCATGAGATGCAGAAGAAGTGCCCCGGCAAGACATTCATTCCCGCTCCGGCATCAGACAGCACCTGCGCATGCAACGAGTGCTCATACATGAAGCTCAACACGCTCGAAAAACTGCGCGACTGCCTGCGCGACCTGACTCCACAGATCCGCGTCGACGAAGCTATCATCGACCGTGCCCGCCTTCCCATCGAGCGCATGCTCTCACTCTCGTGATTCACCATTCATGATTTATGATTCATGATTCATGATTCACGATTCATGATTATCAATTTTAAATTTTCAATTCTAAATTCTAAAATAAAAAATGGAATACAATCACCGCGACATCGAAAGCCGCTGGCAGCAATACTGGCGCGACAATAATGTGTATCGTGCCGAAATAGATCCCTCCCGTCCGAAATACTATGTGCTCGACATGTTTCCCTATCCCTCCGGAGCCGGCTTGCATGTGGGTCATCCGTTAGGATACATAGCTTCCGACATATACTCGCGCTACAAACGTCTCAACGGTTTTAACGTGCTCCATCCGATGGGTTACGATGCCTACGGTCTGCCCGCGGAGCAGTATGCCATACAGACCGGACAGCATCCCGAAAAGACCACTACCCAAAACATAGCCCGCTACCGCTCGCAGCTCGACAAGATAGGATTCTGCTACGACTGGAGCCGCGAAATCCGCACATGTGACCCTGAATTTTACAAGTGGACACAATGGGCGTTCATGAAAATGTTTGAGAGCTACTACGACACCGCTCTTGACCGTGCCGAGCCCATCACCGCCCTCATGGCTCATTTCGATGAAAAAGGCACCGAAGGAGTTCATGCCGCATGCGGCGAGGAGCTTTCATTTACCGCTGATGAATGGAAGGCTATGGACGAGAAGCAGAAGTCTGACGTGCTGATGAACTACCGCATAGCCTACCTTGGCAACACGATGGTAAACTGGTGTCCGAAACTCGGCACCGTGCTTGCCAACGATGAGGTGAGCGAAGGTGTGTCGATACGCGGCGGATACCCCGTTGAGCAGAAACTGATGTATCAGTGGTGTCTGAGAGTGTCGGCCTATGCCGAGCGTCTGCTCCGCGGCCTCGACACTATCGACTGGAGCGAATCGCTCAAGGAGACCCAGCGCAACTGGATAGGCCGCTCCGAAGGTGCGGAAATGAAATTCCCCATCAAGGACAGCGACGTGGTGCTCGACATATTCACCACCCGTGCCGACACTATATTCGGTGTGACCTTCATGGTGCTCGCACCCGAGAGCGAATATGTAGACCTTATCACCACTCCCGGTCAGCGCAAGGCCGTGGATGAGTATATAGCCTCTATCCGTCACAAGACCGAGCGCGAGCGCATGATCGACAAGAAAGTCACCGGAGTGTTTACCGGAGCCATGGCCATCAATCCGCTCACCGGAAAGGAAATCCCCGTATGGGTGAGCGACTATGTGCTGGCCGGCTACGGCACGGGAGCCATCATGGCAGTGCCCGCCCACGATAGCCGCGACTATGCCTTTGCCCGTCATTTCGATCTGCCCGTCATACCTCTCATCGAAGATGCCGACGTAAGCGAGCAGAGCTTCGACGCCAAGGAAGGCAAGATGATCAACAGCGAAGGCCCTGAACTCAACCTCAACGGACTCGAAGTGAAAGACGCCATAGCCCGCACCAAGAAATTCATCGAGGAAAAAGGCATAGGTAAGGTGAAAGTGAACTATCGCCTGCGCGACGCCATATTCAGCCGCCAGCGTTACTGGGGCGAACCGTTCCCCGTGTACTATAAAGACGGTATCCCCCACCTCCTGCCCGAGAGCAGCCTGCCTCTGCTTCTGCCCGAGGTCGATGCCTATCTGCCCACCGAGAAAGGCGAGCCCCCGCTGGGACGCGCTAAAAATTGGGCTACCCCCGATGGCTATCCGCTCGAACTTAATACCATGCCCGGCTTTGCAGGCTCGTCGGCCTACTATCTCCGCTACATGGATCCGCGCAACAACGATGCCCTCGTGTCGGAAGAAGCTGACCGCTACTGGCGCAATGTCGACCTATATATAGGAGGTACAGAGCATGCCACCGGCCACCTCATCTACTCGCGGTTCTGGAATAAATTCCTCTACGACCTCGGAGTGGTATGTGAGGAAGAGCCCTTCCGCAAGCTCATCAACCAGGGCATGATCCAGGGTCGCAGTAACTTCGTGTATCGCATCAAGGATACTAACACATTCGTGAGCGCCGGCCTGCGTAAGGACTACGACGTGACCCCTATACATGTCGACGTAAATATCGTGAGCAACGATGTGCTCGATCTCGATGCTTTCCGCGCATGGCGTCCGGAATTCCGCGATGCCGAGTTTATACTCGAAGACGGCAAATACGTGTGCGGCTACGCGGTAGAGAAGATGTCGAAGTCGATGTTCAACGTAGTCAACCCCGACGATATCGTCGAACGCTACGGTGCCGACACGCTCCGCCTCTATGAAATGTTTCTCGGCCCGCTCGAACAGAGCAAACCCTGGGACACCAACGGTATCGACGGTGTGCACCGCTTCATAAAGAAACTTTGGGCACTCTTCTACAAGGGTGATACCTGTCTGGTGGACGATGCCGCTCCTTCGGTAGAATCGCTCAAAGCCATCAACCGTCTTGTAAAGAAGGTGACCGACGATATAGAGAACTTCTCATACAACACCTCGGTGGCAGCATTCATGATATGCGTCAACACCCTTACTGCCGAGAAGTGTCACAACCGCGACGTGCTTTCCACACTCCTCGTACTCCTGGCGCCCTTCGCTCCCCACGTCACTGAAGAGCTCTGGCACTCGGCACTCGGCAACACCACCACCATATGCGACGCTTCGTGGATGAAAGCCGACGAGAAATATCTGAAGGACGACTCGGTCAACTATGCCGTGCAGTTCAACGGAAAAGTGAGATTCAATGTGCAGGCTCCTGCCGACATGCCTCGCGAGGAAGTGGAAAAACTCGCCACTACCCACGAGCAGGCGGCCAAGTGGCTTGAAGGTAAGACGGTGAAGAAGATCATCGTGGTTCCCGGAAAAATTGTTAATATAGTAGTTGTATAAAATAAGACACCATATCAGCTCGTTATAGTTCAATGAGTTCAATAGTATTTGCCACCAACAATCCACACAAGCTCGAAGAGCTGCGTGCCATAGCAGGTGACCGCATAGAGATACTCTCGCTTGCCGACATAGGCTGCCACGACGACATACCCGAGACGGCCGACACTCTTGAAGGCAACGCTCTCATAAAGGCCCGGCATGTATACAGCAATTACGGCTACGACTGTTTTGCTGACGATACCGGCCTGATGGTCGACGCACTTGGCGGTGAGCCGGGTGTATATTCGGCCCGATATGCCGGACCCGAGTGCGACTCTGCTTCCAACGTGGCTCTGCTGCTCGACCGACTCAAGGGCGTCGCTGACCGCTCGGCGCGGTTCAAGACCGTGATAGCCCTCCTGCTTGGAGGCCGTGAGTATGTGGTGGAAGGCAAGGTGGAAGGTAGTATCACTGACGGACCGCGAGGCGAGGCAGGGTTCGGCTACGATCCCGTGTTTCAGCCCGAAGGTTTTGACAAGACCTTCGCACAGATGACCGACGGTGAGAAAAATGCTGTGTCTCACCGTGGACGTGCCACGGCCGAACTATTAAAGATATTAAGCAAAACGATATGATTAAAAAACTCCTCGCTCTTCTACTCGCAGTCATCGCATTCAACGCTTCGGCACAGCTTGCCGTGGGCTCATGGCGACTATATCCCGTCTATGGCCCCACTGTGAAGAAAATCGTTGATGCGAAGGAACGGGTATATTACATCAACTCCGGATTTCTCTACGGTTATGACAAGGAAGCCGACGGCGCCCTCTCTTATGACCGCAGCAATATCCTCTCGGATGTGAATGTGTCTGACATATTCTATAACCACAGCGGCAAGTTTCTTGCCGTGGCCTATGGCAACGGCAATATTGACCTTCTCTATGATAATGATGAGGTGGTCAATCTTCCCGACATCAAGGATGCTACTCTCAGCATACCTCCTGTGATCAATGACATAGCTTTTGACGGCGACGACATGTATGTGGTCACCAACTTCGGTATGGTCCACTACGACACCAAGCGCCGCGAGGTGCGCCAGTCGGGTGTATTCAATAAGGATATATCCAGGATTGTGCTGTTTCCCGACTATTTCGTAATACTGTCGGGCAAGAAGCTGTATTCGCTCCCTCGCGACGGCAAGTTCAATAAGTTTGAGAACTTCAAGCCGGGTGTCGACGACAATATTGGCTGCACTTCATTTGCTGTGGTAGATGAAGAGGGCGGTATGTTTGGCGGCACGGAGTGGTCGGTTGTGAAGAAGTTCAGACTTGACCGCACCACCGGCGAAGTGAAGCAGGAAGGCAACTACATAGGTGCCGGCTCAAATGTGACTTCGCTCAAGAATTGCGGCGAAAAGATATATTTTGCCAATGCCTCGGGTACTATCTACTCGATAGCATGTCCGCAGGGCAACTGGACTAACGAAGGTACGCTTCCGGCCGCATTCGGCACTGATCCTTTTGATACCCGTACAGGCCTTCAGGATGTATGGGTGGCAGGCAAGACCGGTATAGCCGAATGGAATATAGCCGATAAGGATAATCACAAGGTGCTTCGCGACCGCTACCGCCCCACCCCGTCGACCACAGTCGACGTGCCGGCCTACATTATCCCCTCTACCGACGGCAATTCATTTTTCACCACAAATCTCGGTCGATCCAATTTCCGCTCGGGCGGTCAGGGTGAAGGTATCACCCTGGTGCAGCTTGCTGACCGCTATGACGACGGCGAGTTTGTATCGGTAGCGGTTGAAAATGTCACGGCCAAGCATGCCGGCTCGGTTAATACGCAGAATGCCAATGGCCCGCTGCTCATCAATCCCACCTATATACTTGAAGACCCCGATGATCCCTCGATACTCTTCATGGCCTCAGGTACGGAAGGTGTGTATGCGGTGAAAGACGGTCAGGAAATCATGAAATTTGACTGGGACAACACTCCTATGCCTAACCTTGCCGGTTCGGGCACACGTGTGGTGCGCATGGAATTTGACCGTGCGGGCAATCTGTGGGTGGCACTACATGCCTCGGATAAATACCTGTTTGTACTGCCGTCGGCCAAGCGCAAGAATATCAAGTCGGTCACCTATGCTGACTGGGTGGATGCCACGAAATATGTGATGGCCTCCATGAAAGATGTGGTGATCACGGCTCTTGATAAGACCAATATGATACTCGTCACCCCTAATAAGTCGACTATCCTTGCCATAGATACCCGCGGCACTGACTCGAATTTCACTGACGACAAGTCATATCTCCTCACTTCGTTTACTGACCAGGACGGAAAGAACTATAGTTTTGATTTCGCCTCGTGCATGGTGGAAGACCACGACGGCAAGGTGTGGATAGGTACATTTGAAGGAGTGGTTGAGATCACCAATCCCGCCAACCTCGCATCGCCCGACTTCCGCATAAACCACCTCAAAGTGCCCCGCAACGACGGTACGAACCTGGCCGACTATCTGCTCGAAAAGGAAAATATCACCTCTATCTCGGTGGACAGTTCCAACCGCAAGTGGATTGGTACCACCAGCTCGGGTGTGTATCTTGTAAGCCCCTCAGGCGACGAGATTCTGGGCCATTATACGGCTGAAAACTCATTCCTGCCATCAAACACTGTATATGCCGTATATGCTCACCCCACGAGCAACTCAGTATTCATGGCCACTCCTTTCGGTGTGGCAGAGTACAGCTCTGACTCCTCGCCCGCCCGTCCGGACTATTCCGATGTATATGCTTACCCCAATCCCGTGACGCCTGACTACACCGGATGGATCACTATCACAGGCCTTATGGCCGACTCGCGCATCAAGATTTGCGACTCGGCTATGAATGTGGTGGCCGAAACCTCGTCGGAAGGCGGCATGGCTATGTGGGACGGTTGCACATTCTCGGGTGCGCGCGTAAAGAGCGGTGTGTACTATGTGCTTGCCTCCACCAAGGCTGATTCAGCCGCTTCGGCTGCCGACGTTGTGGCAAAAATACTTGTAGTAAACTGATATGATTTTTTTATGAATCCGTTAAGATATACCGACGATGCCGACCGTGCCTATGGCGCGGCCGGCATGGCTATTGGTCTTGTGGCTTTTGACGGTGAGGAATATATCACGTCGATCGACATTGACCGCGAACCTGATGACATACTTGAGCTCCGCGACGATTTTTACTTTTCAGGTAATCCGGAATTCTCGGCCAAAAGCGCCTGGAACCGTATGCTCCATAATTATAATCTGTCGCTGGTGATGCTGATATCCAACATCATGTGCCGCGACAGGGTACAGAATCGTCTTACTGTGAGCAGCGACCTTCACAAACTCATCCGCTCTACGGCTTTCGATGAGGGACGCGACGCCTGCGGACTGGATCAGGACGAGTTTGACCGCCTGTTTGAAAAAGATTTCAATTACCTCAACAGTCTGTTCTCGCACTACGGTGTGAAAAATGTGGCCGATGACTTCGCGCGCTCCATATCGAGCCGCCGCTTCCTCTCGCACATGGAGATACTTGACAGCCTTCAAGCCCTGCAGATGTTATGAAAACGGCTCTTATAGGATATGGTAAGATGGGAAAGGCCATAGAGCGCT
This sequence comes from Bacteroides sp., assembly GCA_014802325.1. GTDB lineage: Bacteria > Bacteroidota > Bacteroidia > Bacteroidales > Muribaculaceae > Duncaniella. The sequence goes on along the minus strand of JAAVCK010000010.1, from coordinate 132,585 downwards.
TTCTCACTCAGCGCGGCCACGAGATAGTATGTGTGGTAGAGGCCGGCGAGGAATGGAAATTTTCCACCGATGAGTTTCGCAGCGCCGAGGCTGCCATCGAGTTCACCTGCCCGGCAGCCGCTGCCCGTAATATCATGCTGGCTGCAGAGGCCGGAGTGCCGGTGGTGTGCGGTTCTACCGGATGGTATGACCGCCGTCAGGAAGTCGACGACTTTGTGACCGCTCACGACGGAGCTCTGCTTGCCGCCACTAACTTTTCTATCGGTGTCAACGTGATGATGGAGCTTAACCGCCGGCTGGCAGCTATGATGAGCAGTCTGCCGCAGTATACTCCTTCGCTCAGCGAGACTCATCACATCCACAAACTCGATCATCCGTCGGGCACCGCCATCACCCTTCTTGAGCAGATAATGCATGAAGATCCCCTCTACACAGCGTGGAGCGAGGATGAAGCGGCCGCCGGAGTGATACCGGTGGAGTGTGAACGTCGCGGCGAAGTGCCCGGCATACATACCGTGACGTGGACCTCGGACGTCGACTCCATATCCATCACCCACGATGCCCGCTCGCGCGACGGCTTTGCCCTCGGAGCTGTGATGGCCGCCGAATGGATAGCGGGCCGCAAAGGCATATTCACCATCACTCAGATGCTCCGCTCTCTCAATATTTTGTAAAAATAATACCAGTCAGAATTATGACCACCGACCATAACGTTAAGGAAGAAAATAGTAAGAAATCATTTAAGGCAGATTTCATAGCGCGCGTAAAAGACAACTCCACCGGCCGCTGGATACGCTTCGGTATAGTATCGGTTATATTCTTTCTTTGGGTGGCATGGCTCGGCAACTGGTGGGTGGCTCTGTGGTGGTTTCTGCTCTTTGATATATATATCACCGGCTACATTCCTTTCACCTGGTGGAAGAAATCAAAGAATGCCGCGGTGCGTACCATCATGAGCTGGGTCGACGCTATCGTCTATGCGTTGGTGCTGGTATATTTTGTATTTACGTTTATCGGTCAGAACTATCAGATACCCTCATCGTCGCTTGAAAAGTCGCTGCTGGTGGGCGACTATCTGTGGGTCAACAAGATGGTCTACGGTCCGCGCGTGCCCATGACACCGCTCCACTTCCCTCTGGCGCAGAATACTCTGCCCATCTTGAATACCAAGAGTTATATCGAGACACCGCAGTGGAAGTATCACCGCCTTCCCGGACTTCGCAGTGTGGAGCGCGGCGATATTGTGGTGTTTAATGTGCCCTCGGGCGACACCGTGGCTGTCAAGATGCAGAATCCTGACTATTACACACTCTTGCGCATGTTTGGCCGCGAGACTGTCTACGGCAATCCCGAGCAGTTTGGTGAGATCATATACCGCCCCGTCGACCGCAGGGAAAACTATGTGAAGCGTGCAGTAGGTCTACCCGGCGAGACCATCAGCATCACCGACGGTGTGATTTATATCGACGGCGAAGCTATTGAGAAACCCGCCGACGCACAGTTTAATTACTACTATCAGTCGGCCTCGTCATCGCTGGCCGACTCGCAGTTTGACCTCTGGGGTATCAGCGAGGACGACCGCCACCGTATCAACGTGACGCAGGCCGATCTGCCCGGTATCGAGGCTCTGGGCTTTACGGTGAATGCTGACGGGTCTGTACCTGCCATATATCTCTCGCCATTGACTGACAAGATGGTAGCTGAAATGGAGGCATCAGGCCTCGTAGGTAAGATTATGAAGCAGCCCGCACCCGAAGGCGACTTCCTTTTCCCCGAAGGCATAGCCGATACATGGACCCGAGCCGACTATGGCGAACTGTGGATTCCAAAGAAAGGTGCCACAATACCTCTTACCTACGATAACTGGCTCACCTACAACCGCTGCATACGCAACTACGAAGGTCACTTCAACTCTTATTTCAAAGACGGAAAGGTATATATCGACGGCGAGCCGGCCGACAGCTATACCTTTGCCATGGACTATTACTTCATGATGGGCGATAACCGCGACAACTCGCTCGACTCACGCTACTGGGGATTCGTGCCCGAAGACCATATAGTAGGTAAGCCCGAGCTTGTGCTGGTATCTTTCGACAAGGACAAGGGCGGTCTTGACAAAGTGCGTTGGAACCGTATCTTCACTTCCGCCAACCCGTCGAAGTGATATGACTGAAATGAAAGAAAAATATTTTTTATACTATTCGGGTTATTGAGGTAACTATTCAGCAAAGTCCAGATTTTTGGGATTAAATTTTGTTGAAGGTATAAAGGATCTGTTTTTGCAGGTCCTTTTTTAATTAGTAAGATTAATTATAATATTTATTATTATTTATTTTGAATTCAAGTCTAAAATCGATATTTTTGTAGAATATTATTAATTTTACTACGATGTTTAAATCTAATGCTCTTACGGTGTTGTGTTCGGTGATTATCGACGCTGTGTTTCCTTTTATCACTATAGGTATGATGTGGAGTGAGGTGCTCGAATATGTAGCTGTTGCGATCTTTGCGTTGGCTGTGGCAGGGCTTTTGATAGGATGGTACATGAAAGACAGAGTGCCTCAGTCGGAACCGCTCAAAGATCTGCTGCTCGATTTAGGTTTTCCCTACGCACTTACTCTATCCGGAACCTTGACTTACTACTATACGGGTAAAACTGAGGCTGCTCAGTTGCTGTGGATTGCGGGTGCATTTGCACTGTTGGTTATAATCGTAAATGTGATTCGGCTGAAAAGCGCCAATAAGTAAGGTTGCGGCAGCCGGTGGGTTTTGTGCATCGGGAATTAATTATTACCTTTGCTCAATATAAATAACCAGCATATAATGCGCAACCGCCTTGTAGTATATCCTGATCTTACACTTGCCGTGCCGCCGCGCTACTGCGGCACTATCGACTATTACGCTGCCATAGCTTCGTTCGGGCAGTCGATGGTGGTATCTGACGCCCGCTTTGACAAGCGACAGAAAGATGTGCATCGCACCGTGATAGCCGATGTCAACGGGGCGCTCCGTCTTACCGTGCCCGTGGCCAAGCCCGAGTCGGCATCGCAGGCGCGCTGGAGCGACATAAAAGTGTCGGATCACGGTAATTGGGCCGACGTTCACCGCACGGCACTCGAAAGTGCCTACGGGCGCACTCCGTATTTTGAATATTACGCTCCACGGTTTCTTCCGCTGCTCGTGGCCGACAATCAGCCGGTGGTGGAACTTGACTCCTCGATCGACGCCGAGATACGACGCATACTCATGCTGCCGCCGCCCGTGAGCGAAAGTATCGGCGGCCGGGTGGCAGACTATCTCGCGGAAGAAGCGCGATTTTCGTATGCCCCCGTGCCCTACTATCAGGTCAGAGCCGGGCGTCTGGGCTTTATACCTCATCTTTCAGTGCTCGACCTGATATTCAACATGGGACCCGAATCAGTACTCGTATTGCAGCAGATGATCAAGCAGTCACATGGATAACATCAACACTCCTACCACGCGTGAGGTCTCGGGCGGCGGGTTTCTGAAATTTGTAGCTTATCTGCAGATTATAGGTATAATCCTTGTGGTGCTGGGACATTCGATGCATGAGCATCCTGACGGTATGCAAGGCAAGACCACCTATGTATATCGTATGATGTATTCGTTCAGAATGCCGCTGTTTATTTTCGTATCGGGTCTGCTGCTCGGCTACACCACGGTGCTACGACGCGGTAAAATAAGCTGGACGGCATTTGTGTCGGGCAAACTTAAGCGCCTCATGGTACCGTTTATCACCCTTACGCTGGTGACGTTTGTGCCGCGCGCTATGATGTCGGGCGTGGCCGACGATGCGCTGGAACTGTCGTGGCGCAGTCTTGCAGCGAGTATGGTGAGGAGCGACAGCATGGTCATACCGTTTTTCTGGTTTTTGCAGACGAGCTTCACACTACTCGTTGTGACGTATGGCATAGTGCTCCTGTCGCGCAAGATCCGGGTCAATGAAGCGGTGGTGTATATAGCGCTTGTGGTGGCCTACGGCGCTCTGCCGTGGATCGACTGCCTGCATGTGACATGGTTTTCGCTCAGCGACACCTGCCGGCTGGCGCTTTATTTCGTGCTCGGAGTGGTGTATGCTCGCTATCGTGGAGCTGTCGACCGTGCGATCAGCTGGGAGTCACCTCGCGTGCTCGTCATCTGGGCGTCAGCGTGGGCGGTGCTGTTTTATTTCACAGAGAATACTGATTTCAGCGTAGTGTGCTCGCTATGCGGCATAGCCATGAATATCAGTCTGGCCAAGATACTCGAAGAGCGTCACATCACCGTGCTCGATCATCTGCGTGGCGCCAATTACATTATCTTCCTTCTGTCGTGGTATCTCAACGTGCTCTGTCAGCAGGTATTGAGCCACTATACCGACTTTCCATGGTGGGCGTACAGCATGCTCTCGCTCGTGAGCGGCATCTATGTGCCCTGGTGTGTATTCCGCTATATTCAGCGCCATCCCGACGGCCTGATTTCGCGTGCAGCCGTGATGCTGCTCGGACAGTCGGCCAAGAAAAAGTGAAAATTGATTATTAAGGTAAAAATTATTACCTTTGTGATTCATAAATCAATTTCCGAATCACCATGAACTGCTATGATTTCGATAGAGAAATAGACCGTTGCCATACGGGCTGCATGAAGACCGACGGACTTCTGCCTATGTTCGGGCGCGACGATATACGGGCTATGTGGATAGCCGATATGGATTTTCCCACCCATCCATCCATCACCGAGGCGCTTCTGAAGCGTGCGTCGCATCCGGTATACGGCTATGCGGCCGTGCCCGACGAATACTGGGACTCGATTATCTCGTGGCTTGACCGTCGCCACGGGTGGAAAGTGACGCGCGACATGCTCACGTTTACCCCCGGTGTGGTCAGAGGCATCGGCTATATCATCAACTTCTTCACCCGTCAGGGCGACAAGATAGTGATTCAGCCCCCGGTGTATCATCCGTTCAGACGCCTTATAGAAGGTAACGGCCGTGTGGTGGTGGAGAATCCGCTGGTATGTGATGCCGACGATAATTACTCGATGGATCTCGAAGGCCTTGAAAGGATATTTGCTCAAGAGCGTCCGGCCATGATGATACTCTGCAATCCCCACAACCCTATAGGCCTGCAGTGGAGCCGCGACACGCTTGCCACAGTGGCCCGGTTGGCTCACGAATATGGTGTGAAAGTGGTATCCGACGAAATCCACGGCGACCTCATGCTCCACGGGCGCAGCCACTATCCGTATATCGAGAGTTGCGAAGAGGCCCGCAAGACCGGTATAGCACTCGGTGCGCCGTCGAAGACGTTCAATATCCCCGGCCTTTCAAGCTCATGGATAGTGATAGCCGACGAGGAGCTGCGCCGCGAGTTTTATCACTGGATGGAAGTAAATGAGTTCGGCGAACCGATGATGATGGCCGTAGTAGGCACTATGGCCGCTTATAATAATGCCGAAGACTGGCTCGACGAGGCTCTGAAATATATCGAGGGCAATATAGATGCGGTCGACAAGTATTGCAGGGAAAACATGCCGGTGATCAAGGCTGTGATCCCCGAGGCTTCGTTTCTGGTATGGCTCGATTGCCGTGGGCTCGGGCTGGATCATGACGGACTGATGGATCTCTTCGTCAATCGAGCGCGTCTGGCTCTCAACGATGGTGCGATGTTTGGCGCCGAGGGCAACGGATTCATGCGCTTCAATGTGGCCGCCCCGCGTGGCGCAATTATATCCGCGCTCGATCAGTTGAGCGAGGCCGTGAGCACTTTGGACCGCTGAGATGTATAATCAATATTAAAATAACAAATTGCTGTAAGATGAAAAAAATACTGTTTCTCCTCATTGCCGTCGTCATGGCGGCCTTTGCTGTCGAGGCAAAATCAAAAGCCGAGATAAAATTCGATGCCGTAAGTCACGATTTCGGTACTATACGCGCAGCCGGAGGCAAGGTGACTGCAATATATAAGTTTACCAACACGGGCGACAAGCCTCTGGTGGTGGTATCGGTATCCAACGGAGGCTGCGGTTGCACCGTGCCTTCGTATCCCAAGATGCCCATAGAACCAGGTAAGACCGGCGAGATCTCCATCACTTTTGATCCGCGAGGCCGCTCGGGCGAATTTGAGCGTGTGGTCAAGGTGAGGACAAATGCCGGTAGCGCCCGACAGAAACTTACTTTCTCAGGCACTATAATACCCTGACGATGACCATGCGACGCTTTGTGCTTATACTTTCGGCAGTGCTGGCAGGTGTATTTGTTACGTCGGCTCAGGTGCGCTGGCTGGAGAAGATACACGATTTCGGGGCTTTTGACGAAGATCTCGGTAAGGTGTACTGCGACTTTAAGTTTGTCAACGATGGTCAGGAACCATTAGCCATAATTGCTGCGCGCGCCAACTGCGGCTGCACGCGCCCTGAGTTTTCTCACGCACCTGTGGCACCCGGCGATACCGGTGTGGTCACCGTGGGATTTGATCCTAAAGGCCGTCCCGGCAAGTTTGAGAAAAATATCTATGTGGAGACCGATGCCGAGCGCTCGCGCACCACACTCATGATACGCGGCACGGTGATAGGTGCGAGCAATACGCTCAAATCGCGCTACCCTGTCGAGGCAGGCCCGATGCGTCTGCGGGGCACTACCGTGGCCTACGGTCCGGTGATAAAGGATCATTCCGCAGTGAAATCACTCGAAGGATATAATGCGTCGGCCGATACACTTCATCCGGTCATAGCCGGTGCGCCGCGCTATATCAATGTGATATGTGAGCCCAAGACCGTGGCGCCGGGCGAACAATTCGTGGTGAGCTGCATATTGCATTCCGACCTGAGCGACGCATGGGGTCTCACAACCGACTCGTTTACACTCGCCCCCGACCCGGATGCTGATGCAGTGGAAGTGGAGACAGTGGCTATAATCAAGGAAGACTTTTCGACGCTCACACCCGCGCAGATGGATAAGCGTCCGGCCATGACACTGAGTGAGCAGCGGATAGATCTGGGGAAGCTCGACCGCACAGGCAAGAAGATAGTGCATACGTTCAAGATCACTAATTCAGGCACCGATCCGCTGCTTATCCGCAGCATAACCTGTCCTGACCCTGCTGTAAAGATAGAACTGTCTGACAAAAAGATAAAGAAAGGCAAGTCGGCCCGCGTTACGTTGACAGTAGATCCATCGGCGCTCAAACCCCTGTCACCGCTCAATGCCCGTATCACCATCATAGCCAACGATCCGGTCAACCCTACCGAAATGATCCGCCTCACCGGGGAGTAAGAATCCGTTCTCAAAGCCACAGATATTGCCGCGTAACGGCAACCGCAGATAAACTATAGGTAATTATTTAGAATATCTTTCTTCCAATGGATAATATACAACATCCCGAAAATGACAGCTGCTATCGCTCGCTTAATGTGAATCAGGGTCCTGACAAGCAGCCACCGGTGGTAAATCCTTATATGAAACGTGTGCGCCGCAAGCCCCTGCCCTCGGCCGGAGAACTTGTGGAGGGCATATTGAAAGGCGATATTTCGGTGCTGTCGCGTGCGGTGACACTCATAGAGAGCCTTAATCCGCAGCATCAGACAGTGGCGCAGGAGGTGATCGAAAAGTGTCTGCCTTACTCGGGCAATTCGCGGCGTATAGGTATAACAGGTGTGCCGGGTGCGGGTAAATCCACCTCGATCGACGTATTCGGGCTCCATGTGCTTCGCGACGGGGGTAAACTGGCTGTACTGGCCATCGACCCTTCGAGCGAGCGCACAAAGGGCAGTATTCTCGGCGACAAGACCCGTATGGAGAAACTGTCGCAGCATCCGTCGGCATTCATCCGTCCCAGCCCTTCGGCGGGTTCGCTCGGCGGTGTGGCACGTAAGACGCGTGAGACTATCGTGTTGTGTGAGGCGGCCGGATTCGACAATATCTTTGTCGAGACTGTGGGTGTGGGTCAGAGCGAGACTGCCGTACACTCTATGGTCGATTTCTTCCTGCTCATTCAGCTTGCCGGTACGGGCGATGAATTGCAGGGCATAAAGCGCGGCATCATGGAGATGGCTGACGGTATTGTAATCAACAAGGCCGACGGTGACAATATCGACCGTGCGCGGCTGGCTCAGGCTCAGTTTCGCAGTGCGCTGCATCTGTTTCCGCCCACAGCTTCGGGATGGCAGCCCGAGGTGCTGACATATTCCGGATATTTTGAGCTCGGTATATCCGAGGTGTGGGATATGATTGACCGATACTTCGCTTTCGTGAAGGAAAACGGATATTTCGAGCGCCGCCGTCTGGAGCAAGCCCGTTACTGGATGTATGAGACTATCAACGAGCGACTCCGCGATCACTTCTATTCCAATCCCGTGGTGGAGCAGATGCTTGGTGAGAAGGAACTGCGTGTGCTGGCCAACAAGCAAAGCTCTTTCACCGCTGCCCGCGATGTGCTCGATGCTTACTTTAATAAAATGTAGAGTGTAACCTTTCCTACGAAGGCTACATAGAAATACCACTGAATATCAACCCTGAATGGACTAGCGCGAGTGAGTTATCCATTCAGGGTTTATATAATATACAACGGGTTAATTTTTACTACCCGAAGCACGGGGTGATGGCTCTTGGAATCTGTGGCGAGAGGAGTGAAAGCGCTTTGGCGAGATACTCGGCGGCGAGTGTGGAGAATGCTTCGGCAGGTCTGAGATCGTCAGGATGCCACGAGCGTAATACCGCGGCTGCTGTGCTCAAAGCTATGAATTGCGCCATGGCCGCGAGCAGCAGATCGGCCTCAACGCTGCCAAAACCCGACGGGGTGATAATGCTGAGTGTAAATCGATCGAACTCACTGTCAGGCTCCGGTATATAAGCATCGTCGATATAGCGGCGCAGGTTCAGAGTCATGTCGATATATGCCTGAAGCATGAGCTGCCTTACGACCGGTTTGCGGAAATCGTCGAGTAGCGGAGTGAGGGGATGCGGTCCGTCGCCGTCGCCGTCATGGTCGGCAAGCAGCTGCATGGCGGCGAGCGAACGGGCTATGGAGAGTATTTTCTCCGTGAAAAGTGTGTAGTTCATAGTAAGAATTGATTATCATATTTTGGCTGCTATATGTCGGGCAGTGACAGGACTGATGAAGAAACTCGAAGCTGTGGCCGTGCGCAACACTGTCTCCACTGCTCTGTGATAGCCGTAGCCGCGTTGCTCGAAAGCGGCCACCTTGCGGCTTATTTCTTCCCACATGGCGCGTCGCAGGGGGCTGATGGTGGCGAGCTCTCCCCTACGGTATTCACGCACCGTGCGTACGGCCATATCATAACTCACGTAATAGCATGGAGCTTCTGACTCGGCGGCGCGTGTGGCAAGTGAGGTGAGCGTCTCAGGCGCATGGTTGAGCTCCATGATTTCCTTGCACCGGCGTGCAAAGTCTCGGTTGCGGCGTTCAATTTGTTCAAGCATATAGAATAAGATTTAGGTTTGGTTATTTACTATTAACGTTGCAAATATACCACGATACATGGGCTAAATAACCATACTGCGATGTTAATAGCTGTTAACGCGGAATTATGCTGTCACATTGAGTCAGTTTTTCGTCGCGTATGGCGCGGAATGTGTTGAACGTGTCGAATATGTCCAGCAGAGCTATGGCCGAATTCTGTATCTGACTTTCAAACATGGTGGCCGACTGATTGGCCATGGAAGTCTGTCCCTGCAGAGCCGCCGACACACCTGATATCTGCCTCATCATGTTCATCTCTATGTCGAGCAGGCGGGCTGCATTGTCGGTCGATGCCTCGGAGTTGAGCTGCGTGGGTATTCGTCCTGCCGTGCCGTCGATAGGTATCACCCCTCCCGGTCGGTTCCACAGAGCCACAGCATCGGCTATGGAAAATCCGTCGGGTTGCGCTTCGAGCGGATAGAGCAGCACGCCCTTGGCCGACACGGCCAGCACATGGTCTATCATGGTGATCAGGCGGTTGATGTGGCGCTGCTGTTCCACGATATCCTCGATAAAAGGATGTACCTCGCCGTCGGTCAGCGGATAGAATTTCACTACAAACGGGTGCGAGCCGTCGGCGTAGGGCGACACAGTGTGGTCGAGTAGTGTGCCGCACGGCGCATAAAAGCGGCAATGCCAGGCCACTTTGTATGATGTAGAGGTTAGGCCGGCCCGGCGGTTGCCTTCGTAATCGAGAGTCCACACTTCTATCACACGGCATTTACCTTCGCGCGTGGCATTGAAAAATCCTCCCGGTCTGCTGCTGAAGTCGGTCACGGCGTCGCCTTCGCGATGATTGCGTCGCCAGGTGTCGCGAATGGAGCGGGCGCGGCGAGCGTTGCCGTGGCTGAACCGCATTATCATCTGCTCGCAGTCCATCTCGTGAAGCATACCTATAAGTTCGATGTCGGTACCGCGCGGGTCAGTAAACGGATTGCAGAAAAACATTGCCGGCGATACTTTATCGGCCCATGCTCCGCAGCCTTCCGGACGATTTTCGGCCACTACGCGCTGTATGGCGCAGCCTGATATGAGAAATTCTTCAAGAGTGCGCGCATCGAGTTCGTCGAGCCGGTTATAGGTGGTCGCGGGCGAACCTTTTTTACGCTCAAGTGCCAGATTATAGCGAAAACGCCCTACTACGCTCTTCACAAGCGAGCGAAGCAGATTGTTGGTAAGCGGAGTCTTACCGAGCGAACGCACGGCGTCGCCCTCGGTCATCACACGTCCCGAGGCATCGGTCACCGGCCACGACCATTGGTCGCCGTAAGTGAAGTCTTTAAGCAGATTGCGTGCACGTCGCAGCGATGCCATCGCCTCCCAGGCTGCATGAGCGCGTTCAAATGGTGAAGTCATATTTCTGTTCATCTTCTATAATGGTAGTTAGAGCTGAGGAGTCAAATTCATATAAATCGTCGGTCATCACCACCGCTCGCAGCGTGTGAAGTTCGTCGCCGTCGATGTAGGGATAGATGCGTATCACGTTGGAGTGCATCATGGCCACGGGGTTGTCGGGTCCTGACATGGTGAGCTGACTCGCCTGTCGTATCCTCAGGCGGTGCAGAGCGCTATCGGTGAGGGCATTGTCGTGGACTATCCGGGCCGGAGCGTGCCAGCCCCTCATCCTTACGGATATTATGCGCACCACCTCGGGAGGCACCACCACTTCCGCCCCGCCTCTGCCGTCGGGGCGCACGTCGAGGGCGTCTTCTATATCGTGGGTCACGAGCATCCTTTCGTCGGCCTTCAGAAGGAGGTTGAAATACCATTTCTTCACCTCCTCGGTCACTATCATGTCCATGTCTACACCGTCGTTGCGCTTCACCACAGCCTCAAGCGGCATGGTGTTGAGTCGGCGCAGAGCGAGCCAACGCTCATTCATCTGCGCCTGAGTAAGCCTGAGTTTCATGTATTTAATTCTTAAGTAAGTTTCAGAAATTAGTTTATATATAAGATTCGTGATTGATAATGATAAGATTTTAATTTAGGAGCATGGAGTTATGTGGTTTCATAATGACGTGTGAGTAAGTTGAAAGATTGCATTATCAAGCCGAAGATTGATATAAACTAATTCTTGAAACTTACTTATTTATTATATCCATAAGTTTGCGGAGCATATCTGCCGCTTCGTCGACGGGATTTTTCTCACCTTCGGTCTCAAATATACTCTTCACTTCGATAAGCGACATGGCTGCTGCGCCACATGAGGTCACTACGGGGAGCAGAGTGAATGACTCGAAGTCGCCTCCCGACTGAAGGCATGCTGCCACGGCTATTATCACGGCATCCGCGGCCGTCATGCCAAACAGTGCCAGCACATAGCGCGCAAATTTATCTACCGACGCGCGAAACCCTTTTGATGTCAGATGCTCTCCGCGCCTGCGAGCTTTGCTGACACCTGCCGCCAGGTCGGCAAGTACGGCCACAAGCAGTCCGCAGTAGTCTACCGCGAGCACTACCAGAGCCGGAATAAGATGATGATAAGCGTAATCCATTACTGTGTTTTTCCCGCAAAGTTACGTCCCCCTCCTGCCCGGTGCATGCGATAACCACCGTCCCCCCCTCTTCGGTGGCAGGTGGTAATAAAAAGAACTCACCCCCGTGGTGAGTGATTATTCACGGGGGTGAGTATGGAAATAAAGTATTATCAAGGTCATTCGCCCATCAGCAGGCGTCGCTCCGTGGCTACGGTGACGGGCGATGAATGTCCGGAATACAGCATCGTGTCAGCCGGAAGAGTCAGTATGCGGTTCACGACCGACTGCTCAAGCAGCCCTCGGTCACCGCCGGGGAAGTGAGTCAGCCCGGGACCGTGTTCGTAGAGAGTATCACCTACAAACGCCACACCCTCGCCTTCGCTCCAGTAAGTCACTGATCCGGGTGTATGGCCCGGTGTAGCTATTACCTTAAGCGAAAATGAATTGTTTGCCTTCAGACGTATCACCTCGCCGTCGTATACCTCTTCGTAGTGCGCTACGGTCATGGGCACTCCTGCAGGGCCGCTGAGATTAAGTCGGGTGTCGGATAGATAGCGGGCGTCGGGAGTATATATGTATATCGGAGCCACGAACTTCTCGCGCAGCAGTTCGGCTGCACCGAAGTGGTCGAAATGACCGTGGGTGAGTAGAATCTTCTCGATGGTGAATCCGCCGCGCACCACGGCATCGTATATCACTCCTGCTTGTGCGCCGGGATCAATGATAAAGCCGCTGCGTGAGTGGTCGTCGATAAACAAGTAGGTGTTTTCAGCGAAAACTCCCTGCACCTGAATCTGTCTTACCATTTATGTCCTCCTTTCAAGCTATCATAATACACAACCTTCGGGTCCGCAGGCGTGAGGACGCTCCTCGGTGCCGGCGGCAGCTTCAGCTTCCTTTATGCGTCGATCAGCCCGGCGCAATCCCTCTTTCATAGCGTCCAAGGAGAGGGCTCCGGGAACTGCGAACTCACCGTTGAATACCATGTAGGGCACACCGCGCACTCCACGCATCTGCGCCTCGCGCTCATCAAAGCGCACATCATCGGCAAAGCGGTCGGTATCAAGCATTGCTGTAACCTGTTCCTTATCCATACCTGCCTCCGCGGCTACTGAAAGGAGCACTTCACGGTCGGCAAGCACCAGATTACGGGTGAAATAAGCGTCGAAGAGCAGGTGGTTCAACTTCTTTACGGTAGCGTAATCGCATTCAGCCTCGGCGAATTTCATGAGGCGATGGGCATCGAAAGTATTGCTATAACGCGTGGTGGCGTAGCGGAAATCGATACCTTCCTCACGTCCGAGTGACGATATGTGCTCTATCTGCGCCTCGGCTTCGGGAACGCTCAGGCGATATTTCATGGCGAATCGCTCAGGGGTAGTGGTAGTGACCTCGCGCGGCGCACCGGGATCAAGCTCAAAAGCGCGATAATCTATCTTCACATCACCGGTCATGCCGAGTTCTTCGATAGCCTTTTCAAGACGAGCTTCTCCTATATAGCAGTAAGGACAAGCGAAATCACTCCATACGGTAATTGTCATCATAATTTGTTTCCTTTCGTTTTTGTTGTATTAGTTATATGTCAGTTGTCTAAGATTTGATCAAGTACCTTAACGAATATATCCATCTCTCCGGCATTCACTACTGCTTCGAGGGCTTTGTGTCGCTTCAGAGCCACATTGTCTATCAGGTGCTGTATCTTTCTACCTTGATCCGACACCCACACTCTGAGGCACTTGTGGCTTACAGGCTCGGTTGTGACATATCCCTTGCGGGCCAGCGATGCGACAGTGCGACATACCGAAGCTTTATCCTTACCCAACGTGTCGACTATCTCACATTGCTGAAGTCCGTCATTACCATAAAGTACCCGCATCACGAGATATTCTGAAGCAGTTATATTTAGCCCGGATTCAGCAAGCGAAGACTCAAGCTGCGAAGATAGCTTCTGATAAACTTTGCCTATCTTGCAACCCACATTGGGCATCGTGTAAGCTGATGAATTATTCGTTTTCATATCATTATAACAAAGGAGTGGAGAAATGGTTGAGCCCTCAACCATTTCTCCATTACAATTCTCTTTACTTCAAAAAATGATTACTTAACAGTCTGAGTATCTGTTGTATCGGGTTTGGGCAGCCAGCGTGACGAGCGGAGGCGGAGCAGGAAGATGAGTCCGCGGAACGACAGTTCGACGGCCATAGCTATCCACACGCCCGTGAGTCCCATTGTGCCCACGAGCAGGGCGGCGAGAGTGAGTCGCACAAGCCATATGCTGCCGAAGTTCATGCATGATGGTATCAGTGTGTCGCCGGCTCCTACAAATACGCCGTAGCTTACTATGGCAGCGGCAAACATAGGCTCGGCAAAGGCTTCAATGCGGAGTATCGAAGCGCCCAGATGCCGTATTTCTTCCGACGGTGTCATGAGTCCTATCATGGCGTCGGCGCCTATCCACATCACGGCTCCCATCACGGCCATTACAGCCATGCCGAGGCCTACGCAGAGGTAAGCGAGTTCGCGGGTGAGCTTGCGTCGACGCGCACCCACACACTGCCCTACGATGGTGGTGGCGGCGTCGCTCACACCGAATCCGGGCATGTAACACAGACTCTCGGCCGTGATGGCAAACGAGTTGGCTGCGATGGCTATAGTGCCGAGCGGCGCTACAATTACGGTCGACATGATCTGCGCACCACACATAATGCACTGCTGTAGTCCGATAGGTGCGCCAATCTTGAAGGCGCGTCGCACCACAGGACGGGTCACTGCAAAGCTTCCCGGCTGGCGCATATCGATCTGAGGCGAGCGTCGCCACAGTACGTAGTTCATCAGTATGGCGGTGATGAGTTCAGCCATACCGGTGCCTATGGCCGCACCGGCCACACCCATATCGGCACCCGGCAGATGGATGGCTGTGCCTCCCACGGTGAAATCGTGGGAGGGAAATATCAGGAAGAAGTTGAATAGCACGTCGAGCACGCACATCAGTATATTAAGTGCGCTCGGGGTGTTCATATTGCCCGAGCAGCGGAGCACTGCTCCTGCCAGTGTACTCAGCGTATATATCGGCAGAAAGGCAGAGAATATGGCGAAGTAGACCGATGCGTTGTGGTTTATATCCTCATTGCCTCCGAGCCATCCCGGCAGATAGGGGCTCACCGTCAGTCCTATCAGGGCTATCACGGCTCCGTATATAGCCACAGCCACTGTGCCCTGACGCACCACAGCCTGCGCTCCGGCCTTGTCAGAAGCGCCCAGACGGTGGGCCACCTGAACGGAAAATGCGGTGGAAGCAGCCGTACACAGGCCGCCGAACAGCCATGTGGTGGTCTCCACCAGTCCTACCGATGCGGCGGCCTCGGCGCCGAGCGATCCTACCATCGACGCGTCGATATAGAACATGGCTGTAAGTGACACCTGCGCCAGTATGGCGGGTATACTCAGCAGTACTATCAGGTGAAGGCGTTCCCCGAAAGTCATGGATTGGCCGTCGCGTATGCGGGCAAGAAGTCGCTCTGAGCGTTTCACTGTACTAATGAGGTTTCTATACGGTTAAGAGCCTGCTCCAGAGTGTGGCGAGGGCATGCGAGATTTATTCTGATAAAGTTTTCACCGCCGGGACCGTAATCCGAGCCCTCGCTCACCATCACACGGGCGCTGTGGAGCAGCCGGTGAGCCACCGTATCGCCGTCGGCTCCGCTTCCTCTCACGTCTATCCATGCAAGGTATGTTCCCTCCATGGGTGTGAGTTTCCATCCGAGAGACGGATGCGACTCTATGAAGCGCGAGAGGCGGATGAAATTGTCGTGGAGATACACGCGCAGCTCGTCGAGCCATTGCGCGCCCTCGGGCGTGTAAGCGGCTATCAGGCCTTCCACACCGAACGGATTCACGTCACACACCTCGTTGTCGTTGATGGCACGGTCAATCCTACGTGCGGCATCGTCGTCGGATGCGGCTATGCAGGCTATCTGAAGTCCGGCGGTATTGAAAGCCTTGCTCGGCGATACACACACGGCCCAGCGGTCGCTCTTGTCGGCGGCTACTGTGGCGTAGGGGGTGTAGGCCGTGCCGGGGAAGGTCAGCTCGCAGTGGATTTCGTCGGATATCACAAATGTGGAGTGACGGCGAGCCGTCTCGGCCACACGCTGCAATTCGTCGGGCGTCCACACGCGTCCTCCGGGATTCTGCGGGTTGCAGAGGATGAGAAGCGGCGTGCGGCGGTCGCTCAGCGTGGCGTCGAGCGCGTCAAAGTCTATCTCGTAGCCGTGGTCGGTCATGATCATCGGCACGCTGCGAAGCATGCAGCCGTTGTTGCGTATCGAAGAGTAGAAGCAGTTGTATGCCGGAGTGAGGAGCGCCACACCGTCGCCGGGGCGCGTGATGGCCTTTATTATGGCCGATACGGCCGGTACTACGCCCGAGGTATATATCACACGGTCGGTATTGATATTCCAGCCGTGGCGCGACGAAAACCAGCCTGTGAGAGCCTCATAAAACTCCGGACGTACTTTTGTATATCCGAATACACCGTGATCCACCCTGCGGCGAAGTGCCGAAATCACACACTCGGGAGCACGGAAATCCATGTCGGCCACCCACATGGGTATCACGTCGTCGGAAGCGGGTGTGTCCCACTTATACGATCCGGTGTGCCGGCGCACCACCGTGTTGTCAAAGTTGCTCATCGGTCGAAATCTTGCAGTCGGCGGGTGCGAGCACGTTGGCATCAATTATGATCTCACCTATGGATTTGGCCTTGATCGAGCCTGTGCGGGGATTTTTTACACTTGTGATGTGAGATGTCACCACGGCGTCGAGCGACGAGTCCTCGAATGCGAGGTCACAGTCGGCGTCAAACGTGCAGTTTTCCACCACCAGGTCGCGGCAGTAACACAGCGGCTGAGTGCCCGAGATGTGGCAGTTGATGAGCTTGAGTCTACGCGAGTGCCAGCCCAGATATTCGCCCGATATTGTCGAGTCTATTATGGTGACGTCGTTGGTGTTCCAGAAGGCATCTTTAGAGTGAATCTCGGCGTTGCGGATGGTGACGCGGTTGCAGTATTGGAATGAGTAGTTGCCGTGTTGCGTATAGCGGTCTATGTCGATGTCATCGCAGTGCATGAACAAATAGTCGGCGTTGGCCACCTCCACGTCGCGGAGCTGTATGTCACGGCAGTGCCACAGAGTCTCCTGCGCGTCAGGAATCTTCACGCCCTGAAGAGTGAGGTGATCCATGTCGCGGAACATTTTGGGCGCTTCCACCACGGTATCTTTCATGATCAGATCGCGCGAATACCAGAGTGCGGCACGTGCGCCGGGCGTAAACAGGCAGTTTTCGATAGCGAAGTTGTCTACGTGCCAGAATGGATATTTACCTTCAAAGCGGCAGTCGCGTGCCACTATGTTGCGGCATTGCTTGAGGGCTGACTCGCCAGTGTGGATCGTGACATTTTCAAGAGCGAGATCGCTTGATGCAAACAGCGGGCGTTCGCCGCCGAATTCTGTATCTTTGATGAGCTTCATAGTTGGAATGATGATTATTGATGCAAATTTAAGAAAAATTTTTCAGTCGAATAAGAAACGTTTCTTATGCCGTGAATGTTTTTGACCCTGCGCTGCTATAAAAATAATAAAGCCCGGGAGCGGCGTGTGCGGCTCCCGGGCGGGTATAGATGGTAAGAGGATTGGCTTACGGATCAATACTGAGATATGTCGATCGATTCGATGCCTTCGAGCGAATCAAGCGAGAATCCGGTGGAGTTCCAGGTCTCTACTACCACGTCGGTGGTTGTACCGGCCGAGAGGAGTACCTTGCCGCCGATAGCATAGTTGAGCATGGTAGATCCGGCCACGATGTTGCCGAATACGTTGTCGCCGGTGAATGAGGGGAACTTGAATTCAGCTGCATTGACCTTGAATACGAGCTGGCCGTAGAGCTGTGCGAGCTGAGGATCATCAGTGCCCTGATTGAGCGACACGGTCTCAGTCTGGTCAGGACGGAACACGAGTCCGTTGGGCGAGAGAATCAGATGGAATATGGTCTGGAATCCGCCACGAATATCTACCTGGGGGAATGTCACTTCATAGGTCTTGCCGTCGATGGTGGCCGAGAGAGTGGCTTCGGCCGCCTTGGTGGAAGTGGGGATGAGCCACATCGAGGGGATATCTGATTTCCAGCCTGCGGCGTCGATAGTCTTGTCGAATGCTACCGAGAATGCCTTGCGGTTGGTGCCGGTGATGTTACCGGTGGAGATATCGAGGTCACCTTCGGTGAATACTGACTCGCCGTTGACAGAGAGAGCGGTGAGCTTACCTTCGCCTACATAGCTCGACTTGGAAATATTGAATGTTGCCATAGCCAGAGCGTGCTTCATGGTCAGGCGTGCGGTAGTGATGCCCTGAGTGTAGTTGGCTGCTGCTGCCGAGCCCGAGTAGAGCACGTCGACCTGCTCGGTCACGTCAACGGGATAGCGCAGAGGGTCAAACGAGCCTGATGCCTTGAATGGCGATACGGCAAACACGAAGAGAGCGTTGTTCTGATCGGTAAATTCCACAGAGGGTGAGAGTGACCAGTCGCCATTCTGATAAGTAGCTTTCACGCCCTGCTTGTAGTCGACCGAAGAGAGCGAACTACCGGTCTTTACAAACACGTTCATGGTGGCGGCTTCGCCGAGCTCGGTGGTTACCTGAGCTTCGGTGAGCACGTTGGTGCTCAGGCGGAGAGCCTTTTCCGAAGGAGTGTTATTGCCCGAGTTGGAGCCGGGGTCGTTCTCCTTGCTGTCACTGCAGGAGGTGACTACCGTAGAGCCTAAAGCAACGAGACCTGCTATATAGAGATATTTCGAGAATTTCATAGGAGTAATGTCGTCGATGGGTTAAGGTGAATTATTTCTTTATCTTAAGCACTTTGGTGTCGCCGTCGGTGGTGGTGAGCTTGAGAGTGTTCTCGCCTTGGCCGAGCTGAGATTTGTTGAACGACAGCTTGGGCAGGGGCTCAAGTAGGCCGGTGCTGATCTGTGCGCCGTTGGGATCGGTCAGGGTGTAGGTCACGCCGTGTTTGGTCTGGAGCGTGAATTCGCCCGTGGTGCGGTCGTATGACAGCGAGGTGGCTTTCTCTATCTTACGATATGCTTCCACCTTGATGGTGAATTCGGCGGTGAGTCGGTCGCCTTTGGCTGTCTGAGCCGAGATTTCGATACCGATGGTAGATGCTGCGATAGGTGCGGTGGTCACGAGGTAACCGTCTTTGACTGCGAAGGGTACTTCGGGGAAGCCCTTGAGCGATGCGTCATAAGAGCCCTGTACCTTGACGGTGTACTCGGCCTTGGGTGCCGCACCGTTGATGAGGATTTCACCTACTACAGTACCGGCGGGGAGATTTTCGTCGATGACAGTCTCGGTCAGGTCGATGGAGCGGAGTTCGCGCTCGGGAGAGCCGATACCTATCACGGCTACCTGATTATAGTTATATTCATAGCCGCTCACGTTGAGCTTCAGGAGCTGGTAGTAACCGTTACCGCTGCCGGCCCATCCCCAGTTGAGGTGGTATCTGCCGGTGCCGTCAAAACCGTCTACGTTAAACGAGTGGCCGGCGTCTTTCGAACCGGTATTGGTATGAGAGATTGCGTTGTAGACTACTGCACGGCCGGCTGCGAGTTCATTGTAGATGAGGCGGTCCCAGTCGCCGTAATAGTTGTCGCGCCATATATACTGCACGTCTGAAGGATAGCAGAAATACTTGACAAGAGCGTTGGAGATACGGTTTACCTCGTTGGATGGGATACCCGATCCGTTGGCGCCGTAGCCCATGGATACCGACACACCTGCGTGGTAGAGCAGACGAGCTGCTTCGTCGTTGGAGTTGGTGCCGTTGATGATAGCGTCCCAGTCATATGCTTTTTCATTGTCCCAGTTGACTTCCTGAGCGGAGTAACCGGCGGGCACGTAGCGGAATACGCCTTGACCCTTGTTGGGCCAGCGCTGCACGGTCATTGCCTGACCCATAGCCACGGCTACACAGCCCACGAGGGCACGGCCGGAAGCATTCGAGGGGCAATATTTGCTATAGTTGCCGTCCTGAGTCCAGTTGACTTTGATAAGAGGATCGATCTTACCGTTTTCGGCACGCGAAAATTCCGATGCCATATTCGTCCACAGAGGTGAGGCTGTGGTGCGCCGACGGGCTTCATAGCGGTTTACTTCGCCGATCTCGTCGATCATGGCACGCATGTTGTCGGGAAGATCGGTCACGTCAAGGCTGCCTTCGAGGTTATAGCCTATGATGGGGTCCACAGCGTCGTCGGTCGAAACTATCACCCAACCTTCAGGCGCGAGATTTATTATGTGGTACTTATCTTTAGCGGTGAATACCTGCTTAACGGAGCGCTGCTGGCCGGTGCGGGCATTGACCCACATCTTGGCAGCCTCTTCTGCACGGCTTTGTGACACTGGATTGGCCCAGGCGCCTACTGCACCCACAGCCAGCAAGATTGCTAAAAAGAGTTGCTTCATGTCGAATTTTAATAGGGTGATTGTTGGTTAATTTCTTGATTATCTGATTTTGATATCCGGTGGAGGAGTCAGGCCTTTGCTGCCGTCTACGCTGCCCGCGCCGACGTTATTCCTCCTTTTCCTCAGCAAAGGAATACAAAAGTAGTAAATTTACCTGATATATCCTAACAAAATGATAGTTTTAAGAGAATTTTAACGCAAATTTGGTAAAAACTTCTTACATTCCCGGCTCAACAGCCACTGCTACTGTGGGCGATGCCCCTCGCCAGGGCAGTGTGCCGTAGTAGCGTTCGAGTGTGACGGTGACGGGGCGCCCTGTGCCCTGATAGCTTTGAAGCACGCGGGCAAGTGAGTCTGACGGGATAGAAAAATTGATTTCGCGCGCATAGACGCGTGTGGAGTCCTCAAGGGCCGAGTGCGACACCATCTCGCCCTCAAACGTCTTGAAGATTATGCCGCGCCGCTCTACCGACACCACATATCCGCGCATCTGCGAGTCAGTGGTATAGGGGAGGAAATACCGTATGGCTACCGTAGCCCCGAGTACCAGCGCCACTATCAGGAAAAACCATATCCAGAATTTGCCGCAACCTCGGCGCTTGCGCTTCTGATCGTCGGACGCAGGGGTGAAATCCACGGTCTGCCCCGAAGTGGGGGTAGCGGGTTCGGGGGTATTGCTGAAGTCGTGGAGGAAGTAATCCTCGTTATTGTCAAGATTCATAAGCCGATGTCGATGGTGAGTGTGATGTGGAGTGATTACGTTGCAGTGCTATGGCTGTGAACGTGAATATACCCAGAAGTATGAGCAGGAGAGTCTGAGTGCCCATTACAAGATTGGCAAATGTAGTGGCGTATTCCTGGGTAAGTCCGGCCACCGGGTAGAGGCTGAGACCGAATATCACCGCCCACTGCCAAGGACCTATACCGCCGTTGCTCGGCACGGCCATGGAGATGCTCGACAGCACGAAGCACACCAGCACGGCCGTAACGCCATGCTCGGTCACCACCTGAGCGGTGACAGGAAATGAGAAAAACGCCAGATAGAGCTGGAAGAAATAGCATCCCCACACTCCGGCTGTAAGCAGCAGCCAGCGGCCTTTGCCCGGCATCTTGACTATCACGGCAAATCCGTCCCACAGACGCTGCCATACGGCGCGGATCTTGACCACGGCTTTGGCCTCGGGATAGCGCACGAGTATGAAGGCCGGCATCACCAGCACTATGATTATTGTAAGCCAGAGCCACGGCGAGCTTACCAGCGTAAGAGCCGTATCGTAGGCCTCGGGATTCTGACCAAGATAGCTGAGCAGCTGTGCGCCGGCCAGCAGAAACGTGAAGCCGGTGATGAGCAGTACGGTGATAGTGTCGGCCAGACGGTCGGCAACCATCGAGCCGAACACGGTGGCAAACGGAGCATGCCTACGCTCGGCCACGTAACCTGTGCGCCACACTTCGCCCAGTCGGGGAAATACCAGATTTACGGCATAAGTGCCGAAGATACTGAGTGTGAGTTCCCACAGCGACGCTTCGATACCCAGCGCTCTAAGCTGTATGCGCCAGCGCGCGGCCCGGAGTACGTGGCTGAGTATGCTTACAGCAAGCGCGGCGCCTATCCACCTGAAGTCGCAGTCGCGACGTATGGTGTCGAGCATCGCGTAGAAATCTATGTCGTGAAACAGCAGATAGCACAGTCCCACGGTAATTATCAGTGGTACACCATATTTGAGCAGATAGCCGAGCACTCGGCTTCCTTTTGACCGTGATGGTGTGACAGATGATTCTTGCATCGGTTAAATGAGGATGTGAAATTTCGATTTACAAAAATAACGAATTTTTTCTTGGTTTTCTTATATTCATAGACTATATTTGCAATATTAGTATCACGGTCTCACTTCCGCCTCCGCTATGATCCACCGCTTCATCGACTATCTAAGCCTTGAGCTCAACTACTCGCCCAACACGGCTACAGCCTACCGCACTGACCTTTTGCAGTGGGCCGAGTGGGCCACTGACGGTCGCCCCGACGAGCTGAAGCCTATGGATGTCACCGTGTCAGATCTGCGCCTGTATATGTCGTGGCTAGGACGCAACGGTGTATCCGTAGCCACTATGAAGCGAAAGGTGCAGGCGCTCAAGTCATTCTATAAGTTCCTGATGCGCAATCACGGACTGAAATCCAATCCCGCCGCCGCGCTCTCCACTCCGCGTCTGCCCAAGCGATTGCCTCTCAACGTGAGGCCCGAGGAGACAGCCGCGATGCTCGATGCCGGAAGCGATGTCTACAGCTCGCTCAACGAATTTAAAAACGTGCGTGACCGCCTTATCGGCGAGCTCCTCTACGATACGGGTATGCGATGCAGCGAGCTCACCGGACTTCTCGATGTCAACACAGACACCCGCCGCCGTGAACTAAAAGTGCATGGAAAGCGTAATAAAGACAGGATCATCCCCATCAGTCCGCGGCTGGCGGAGATGATAGAGAGCTACCGGCCTATGCGTCCGGCACCGGAGGGTGCCGACCGACCGGTCGATACGCTGCTCGTGAGTGTCAACGGTTATCCCCTCTCCCGCCACGACGTATACCGAATAATGCGCCGCTGCATGGAAGCCGCCGACGTTCATGCCGCCCGACGAAGTCCGCACGTGATGCGCCACTCAATGGCCACCGACATGCTCAACGCCGGTGCCGGACTCAACACCGTAAAGCAGATACTGGGTCACGCCTCACTCGCTTCCACCCAGGTATATACTCACCTGAGTATAAGAGAACTTCAACAAAATTATCAACAAGCACACCCCCGTGCGCTAAAAAAAGGAGGACAAAATGGACATTAACATCAAAGCCATCCACTTCGACATCGCCGAGAAACTCACCGCGTTCATCAATAAGAAGCTCGAACGCCTCGCACGTCATAATCCGTCGGTCACCACCGCCGAAGTCTCTCTCAAAGTCGTTAAGCCCGAGACTGCCATGAACAAGCAGGCCATCGTAAAGGTGCTCGTGCCTCAGCAGGACGAAATAGTTGCCGACAAGACCGCCGACTCGTTTGAGGAAGCAGTTGATCTCTGCCTCGAAGCCGTTGAGCGCCAGCTCGAAAAAATCAAGAACAAGTAAATCATCTATTCCCCGAAATATCATCGCGGGTGGGTCTGAATAATTATTCGGCTCACCCGTCGCGTGTTTTTTGCCGCGTATAGCGCGAATGTGAGCAAAAATACTTATATTTGTAGTCGCGATGAGTTGCCGCTGCGTTGGCGCCGTCGACTGATTATTACCGGAAAATACATCATTAATTACATTTCTATATAATGGATATCAAGACATTAAACCGCGCGGCCGATAATATCCGCGCACTGGCTGCCTCGATGGTCGAGAAAGCCAAATCGGGTCACCCCGGCGGTGCCATGGGTGGCGCTGATTTCGTCAATGTGCTTTACTCACAGTTTCTCGTCACCGACCCCGATGATCCCACCTGGCTCGGACGCGACCGCTTCTTCCTCGATCCCGGCCACATGTCGCCCATGCTCTACAGTGTGCTGGCTCTCTTCGGCCACTACACCACTGAAGAGCTCGCTCAGTTCCGTCAGTGGGGTTCACCCACTCCCGGTCACCCTGAGCTCCATCCCGAGCGCGGCGTAGAAAACACTTCCGGTCCTCTCGGTCAGGGTCACACCATGGCCGTGGGATGTGCTATAGCAGAGCGCTTCCTCGCCGCCCGCTTCGGCGAGTGGATGAGCCACAAGACCTACGCTTTCATTTCCGACGGTGGTATCCAGGAGGAAATCTCGCAGGGTGCAGGACGTATAGCCGGTTATCTGGGTCTGAGCAACCTCATCATGTTCTATGACAGCAATAAAGTGCAGCTCTCTACCTACGTCAACGCAGTTGACACCGAAGATGTGGCTGCCAAATATCGCGCATGGCACTGGAACGTGCTCGAAATCGACGGTACTAACCCCGAGGAAATCGCACAGGCGCTCACTGCCGCTCAGCACGAGACCAAGCGCCCCACTATCATCATCGGTCACACCGTGATGGGTCGCGGTGTGGTGAAGGCCGACGGCTCTAACTTTGAAGGACAGTGCTCTACCCACGGACAGCCCCTCAGCGCAGCCGGTGCCGACTATGCCGCCACCATGCGCAATCTCGGTGCAGATCCCGAAAATCCCTTCGTGATATTCGACGATGTGAAGAAACTCTACGAGGCTCGCCACGCCGAACTCCGTGCCATCGTGGCTCAGCGCCGTAAGGCTCAGGCCGACTGGGAACTTTCTAATCCCGAACTGGCCCGCGAACTCAAGGACTTCCTCGCCAACAAGCTCCCCGAAATCGACTTCAAGGCTATACCTCACAAGGCCAACATCGCCAGCCGTCAGGCTTCGGCCGACGTGCTTGCAGTGCTCGCCGAGAAGGTCAACAATATGATCGTATCGTCGGCCGACCTCGCCAACTCCGACAAGACCGACGCTTTCCTTAAGAAAACTCATCCGTTTACCAACGGCGACTTCTCCGGCGCATTCCTCCACGCAGGTGTGTCGGAACTCACCATGGCCGCTATCATGAACGGTATCGTGCTCCACGGTGGCGTGATAGGCGCTTGCGGCACATTCTTCGTGTTCAGCGACTATATGAAGCCCGCCGTGCGCATGGCAGCTCTCATGGAGCTCCCCGTGAAATACATCTGGACTCACGACGCATTCCGTGTAGGTGAGGATGGCCCCACTCACGAACCCGTTGAGCAGGAAGCCCAGCTCCGCCTCATGGAAGAGCTCAAGAACTTTGCCGGCCGCCCCTCTATGCTTGTGCTCCGTCCGGCCGACGCCGTAGAGACTTCCGTGGCCTGGAAGATGGCTATGGAAAACTTCGACACCCCTACTGCTCTCGTACTCTCCCGCCAGAATCTTCCCGACCTTCCTGCCGTGAATGCCGACCGCTATGCCGAGGCTGAAGCCGGTATGAAGCGCGGCGGATACGTGGTGGTCGAGGCTGAGAACCCCGACGTGGTGCTCGTGGCCAACGGTTCGGAAGTGTCGCTCCTCGTCGAGGTGGCTGAGCGTCTTGCCGCCGAAGGTAAGAAAGCCCGTGTGGTATCAGTGCCCTCTATCGGTCTGTTTGACATTCAGCCCGAAGAATACCGTCAGAGCGTGATTCCCGCCGATGTTAAGGTGTTCGGTCTCACCGCCGGTCTTCCCTCCACGCTCCGCGGTGTGGTAGGACGCAACGGTAAGGTGTTCGGTCTCGACCACTTCGGTGCTTCTGCCCCCTACAAGGTGCTCGACGAAAAGTTCGGTTTCACCACCGATGCCGTCACAGCCCTCGTTGAGGAATACCTCGCGTAATCAGCTATTAATTAATTTCATAAAATAGCCCTCACTTAGTTCGGGTCACAATGGAGTCGCGAACTAAGTGAGGGCTATTTTTTGCAAAACATATCAAAAAATTTTGTTGGTAAAGATATAATTTATAATTTTACGACGAAATGGAGTATCTCCATTTCAACATACTGAAAACAAGAGGCGTTATGCCCATCATCTTGTAGTAGAGAAGCGTCGGAAACTTACTCACGTATGCAAGAAGTTGGCTTAACTGTCTCCACGCATATAGCGTGGAGCTGTTCATTCCACATCTGCATACAAAGGTAATCCGACCACCTTCTACTTAAGGCGTGGCATAGCAGCCCACGCTTCTTTTTGTATATATAACGATCTATGGGCTGTAGGATCGCACAAATAAACCTTTCACGTATGAAAAAACTATTCCTATCTATCTCAGCGTTGCTCGTTATCTTAGGATGTGGAGAGTTTGTAGCAAATGCTACTCAAATTAACAGTTCTACACAAGTGTCTCAAGACTACTGTCCCCCCGGATATATTTGTGTAGCAACAAATATGTCCGCCAGAGGCTTCGATGGTGCTTCAGGTAAACCCTTAAGTGGAATTGCCGTTTATAAAAAAGGTAGTGATGTTATCGCATATGTACCTGGACATGGACCTCTCTCATGTTATTGGGATACTTCTGGTGCTACAGGATGGCATTTTAATGCTAATGATGGATTTTATGTAATCAATAAACTTGGCAAAAATATTTAATTAAATTCCTTTCTGTGACATATACTGAGCTTTTAACGTACTTTCTAAGTGCAAGAAGCACTTTGTCTATATAGTAAATCTCCAAAAATAGACTTTGAGAGGCTGTGTCGTAATGAATGTTTAGGGCGCAGTCTCTTTTTCTATACTCTTATGGTTCGAAATTCTTCATGCGATCTATTTTGTGGATTTTCGTAAAATATTCGATTATCGGACGAATTTCGAACTACAGGTATAAACAGACCATATTTCCTATACTACAATCGCCCGCTGCCTGAAAACCGGTAGCGGGCGATTGCTGTAAAAATTGACGGTCACTCCACGGTCATATGGTGCTTCCCCACGAGGAGCGGTCGAGATTTCGGTATGAGATGGCTTCGTGAAGGTGCGACGGCAGAATCTCGGGCGAATTGTCGAGGTCGGCTATCGTGCGCGATACTTTGAGTATACGGTCGTAGGCTCGGGCACTCATATCAAACCGCTGCATGGCCGTCTTCAGTATGGCGTTGCACTCCGCCGACAGGCGCGCGTAGGTGTTCAGCAGCCGTGTAGGCATCTGTGCGTTGCAGTGTATGCCGGCGTGAGAGGCGAAACGTTGCGACTGTATCTCGCGCGCTCGTATCACTCTCTCGCGTATTTGGGCCGACGATTCGCCGTCGGTGGGTCCTGACAGCTGCTCGAACGGTACGGGGAGTATTTCCACCTGAAGGTCAATGCGGTCGAGCAGAGGGCCGGATATGCGGCTGAGATATTTGGCCACTGCGCCGGGCTGACACGTGCACCGCCGCGTGGGATGATTGTAGTAGCCGCACGGACAGGGATTCATTGAAGCCACGAGCATGAATCCGGCCGGATAATCTATGGTATACTTTGCGCGCGATATGGTGATGTGGCGGTCTTCGAGCGGTTGACGCATCACTTCGAGCACGGCACGTGAAAATTCAGGAAATTCGTCGAGAAACAATACTCCGTTGTGGGCCAGCGAGATTTCGCCGGGCATGGGATTGCTCCCGCCGCCCACGAGCGCCACGGGCGATATGGTGTGATGTGGCGAGCGGTACGGACGGTGTGTGATGAGCCGCGAGCCGTTTTTGAGTTTTCCGGCCACGGAGTGTATCTTGGTGGTTTCGAGCGATTCGGTGAGGGTCAGAGGCGGGAGTATGGAGGGTATGCGCTTCGACATCATGGATTTACCCGCTCCCGGAGGTCCCACGAGCAGTATGTTGTGACCGCCGGCGCATGCCACTTCGAGGGCGCGCTTCACATTTTCCTGGCCGCGCACATCTGCAAAGTCAGAGTCAAATATCATGGCGGCGTTGAAAAATTCCTCGCGAGTGTTGACCACCGTTGGCTCGGGCTGTGTGTGGCCGCTGATGAAGTCTATTACCTCGGCAAGCGACGTGCATCCGTATACATTCAGGTTGTTCACCACTGCAGCTTCGGTGGCGTTGGCCTTAGGCACTATCATGCCTTCATATCCGAGTTTGCGGGCCAGTATGGCTATCGGCAGCACGCCGCGTATTGGCAGCAGAGTGCCGTCGAGCGACAGTTCGCCCATTATGAGATAGCGCTTCAGATCCACCACGGGCTGTATGCGCTGAGCCGCCGCCAGTATGCCTATGGCTATCGGCAGGTCGTAGGCTGCGCCTTCCTTGCGCACGTCGGCCGGCGCCATATTGATCAGGATATGAGCGCGTGGAAAATTCTGGCCTGACTGTGTGATGGCCGAGAGCACGCGCTGGTAGCTTTCTTTTACGGCTGCGTCGGGCAGACCCACTATGCAGAACTGGGCGCCGATCTCTACCGATACCTCTATGGTGACCGGTATCGCGTCGATGCCCTGCACGGCTGCGCCATTGGTTTTCTGAAGCATTGCGTTCGGTTTACTGTATTAGTCAAGATGGGAGCGGATGATGGAGTCGGCTTCTTCTATCGAGATGCCGCGGTAGAGTTGCGTGCCGGCCGAGTCTACAGCTATGTAGTAGGGTGTGGTGGGTATGGCGAGATGCGACAGCGTGGGATTGCCGAGTCCGCCGGGTAGCCACGCTTGTGACCATGTGGCCGAATCGCCGGCTATAGCGGCTCTCCAGCGCGCGGAGTCGGCTATGGCCGACGTCTCTATCATATTGAGTTTTTTCGACGTGTAGTCGCGCCGCAGGGCTTTGAGCAGCTTTGCTGTTCGGGCGTCGTTGCGTGAGGCCGTCACTGCCAGGAGTGAGCATTTGTGGCGGTAGGGAATAAATTCTACCGTAGTGTCGGTGGTGATGTTGAAAGTGATGGGGCGCACCACGTCATAGGCTGTCGATGCCGACGCCACGGCAAGCGTGCGTGAGAAGTCGCGTATGGATGTCAGATTGCGGGCTGTAGCATCGAGGCGGTTGAGCAGCGAGTCGGCTTTCACAGGGTCGGCGTTGAGGTCATAGAGTGTCATGAGCGCTGCGGCCGAAGCGGCCGACGACGGATTGGCTATGATAAACTGCTCTACGGCAGCGTTGATGCGGTCGGATTCACCCGAAGCTATTGTCTCGGCATTGTCGTTGCGAAAGCGGTTGAGCAATTCGGAGGCCTCGTTGCCTTCTATGGTGGCTGCGAGCGGATTGTCGAGATCCATCGACACTTTCAGTTTGTCGCCGTCGACGGCTATGAGCGAGAATAGCAGTTGACCATCGCTGTCCCATACGTCTACCAGGGCAGGCACTTCGGTGTGGCCGGTCATGGTGACGCGTGAGTCGGCGGCGTGGGCGGTGACCGTATTTAGGTGACCGTTGAAATATATCATGTCTACGCGGCCGGTATCAAGGCCGCGTATCTCGCAGTCGATTACGAATTTGTCCTTAGAATTGCAGCTTGTTATTGCGAGCAGTGTGATGAGTAGCAGTGTGTGGATGGTGTGGCGAATCATGGTTGCGCTGGTAAAGGTATAAGATAGCAGTGGTCACTCGTCGAGTTCGTCGGGATGCTTGCGGAAATACTCTTCGAGCAGATTGGCTATGTTGAAGTAATATCCGCCGGCCGGACGGCCTCCCGTGTCAGTCACGGTGATGTATTCGTAGCAGGGGTCATAAAACAGATGATCGTCGACTATATAGCCCATGGCGTTGAGCAACACATATTCATGCTGCGGCTCTATCACATACCATGCGTTTTCTTCGTCGAGGCCTGTGCCTGTGGATATTATGGCCATCAGCAGATAGTCGAGCTTATACTGCCATATTTTGGCGAGATTTGTCTTTCCCTTTTCGTTGAGGGCGGCTATAAGGAGAGTCATGCGCCGCAGGTCAAACGGATTGTCGGCCAGTCCGGCTTCGGCGTCGGCTATCACCGAGTCACACTCTTGACGGGTGAGCTGGTGCTGGTCTTTCTCGCGCAGGGCAAAGCGCATCTTGCTTTCGCGCGAGCGATAGGGAGTATAGTCTTCCTGAAACATGTAGCCCAGATAGAGGTGACGGTACTTGTCGATTTTCATCAGCGTGTCGTTGCGCATGAATTCCTCCATGAGCCTCGGGTAGTAATATGGCGAAGTGCGGTCGTTGATGTCGCGCTTTATCTTCTCCATGTCGGGCTTCTCGCGGTTGAGCTGGGGTAGCACCACGGCGCCGGCCATGAAGGTGGCTGATATGGCTATGATGAGAATGAAGAACAGACGTTTCATATCGTGGCGACAAGTGCGGCGATAAGTTCGCCCGTGATGCAGAGAGTTATTATGATGGGAAATGCTTTGGCGCATAGGTAATTCACGGCTTTGCGGCCGGGGAAACCCAGCGAACGTCCCGCAGGCGACAAGCAGTAGGCTATAGCACCCAGCAGAGCGCCTGTGACCGTGCCGATTATTATGGCGGCGTGGCTTATGCACAGACCTATGAAAAGTCCGCACAGGGCCGCTCCGGCTATGTAGGGCACGCCGGTGGTCGATGAGGCTACGCTGCGGGGCAGCGTCATGACTATGATGGTGACTATTGTGGCCGCGGCCAGCCAGAATATAATGGTGGCTGCTGAGAAGTCGGTAGCGTCGGAGCTTGCGGCTATGAGCATGGCTATGAATGCCGCTGCCGGTGTCCAGGGGCGCGACATGAATGTGCCCCCCACGGCGGCGAGTGCTGCCAGAGCTGAGATTATGATGATAGCTGTTGACATAGATTTTGTATCTTGATTATTGATTATCTTTATTAACAACCGGCGCGTCCGAGGGTTGAGGTTCGGTACTCTTTGTCTCGTCGGGATTCTTTTTCAGATCCGGATACGATATGCGGGTGTGGTACATGGTGCGCAGACGCTGCACGAATACATCCTTGATTTCCTGCACGTCGCGAAACGATATGGGCGAGTCGTTGTGGAGGCCTTCGGCTATCTGGGTGTCGATGATACGGTTCACGAGATTCTGTATGGCTTCGGGCGAGTAGTCTTTCAGCGATCGCGACGATGCTTCCACGGCGTCGGCCATCATGAGTATTGATGTCTCTTTCGACATGGGATTAGGACCCGGATAGCTGAATGGAGCTTTGTCGACCGTCTCGTCGGGATGTGAGTTGCAGTAGGTGGTATAGAAATATCGGGCTGTGCCACGGCCGTGATGTTCGCTGATAAATGAGCGGATGATCTGCGGCAGTTTGTTTTTCTCGGCGAGTTTGAGTCCTTCGGTCACGTGGCCGGTGATCACGCGTGCGCTCTGCATGGGGTCGAGGGCATCGTGGGGATTTACGCCGTGCTGATTTTCGGTATAGAAGGCGGGATTTTTTATCTTGCCTATGTCGTGATACAGCGCACCGGCCCTCACGAGCTGCACGTTGGCTCCTATGCGGCGGGCGGCTTCGGCAGAGAGGTTTGACACCTGCATGGAGTGCTGAAACGTGCCGGGACACTCTTCGGAGAGCTCACGCAGCAGCGGATTGTTGATGTCGCTCAGTTCGACGAGTGTGACGCGCGACGTGAAGCCGAATATGCGCTCGAATATGAATATCAGCACGTAGCAGAACGATACCATCACGCCGTTGATGGCAAAGAGGCCTAACATGCGGGGTTGCAGATTCTGTATCGAGCCGCTTGTCATAAGCTCGATGGCCACGTATGACACGCAGTATGAGAGGAATATCAGCAGCGCCGTGCGTATGAGTTGCGACCTGCGGGCAAGATCGTTGAGTGAGTCTATGGCCACCACTCCTGCTACAAACTGCACGAAGATAAATTCGAGGGCAAACGAGGGCAGGATGGCGCATATGAATATCTGCACGAGAAATGTGTAGAGTGCCGTGCGCGAGTCCATGAATATCTCGGCGATGATGGGGAGCACGGTGAACGGCACCAGATATATGCCGTGGCGGAATGTGGCGTCGACCGCAAACGAGAAGAGCGACAGCGCGGTGATGCCGCTCATCACGAAGAGCATCATCGAGTCGTTGCTGAAATACTGCGGACGGAAGTAGTAAAAATAGCTGTAGAGGATTATGAACAGTATCACCACGTAGAGCGTCTGTCCGACTATCGGATAGTAGCTGCTTGCGTCGACTTCGGTGGAGCGATCGGCTATCATCTCTTCATAAGTGTGGAGCACCGTGGCCAGACGTGGAGTCACCACTTCGCCTTTGTCTATGATACGCTCGCCGGTCTGTATCACACCGATGGGGGCGGTGGCTTTGAGATATGCGTCAGAGAGCAGCCTGCGGGTGAGGGCTGAGTCAGGGCGCACGTTGGGTTCGAGCAGTTCGGCCAGATGTATCGCTGCTATGGCGGAGTGGACGTGAGGTGAGCGAAACGATGAGTCGAGTCTCTCGTATGCCCTGATAGCCGACAGGAATGGTGCGGTGGGCATCGACATTGAGATGTTATCGTGGATGAAGCGCACGGCCGGCAGCTTTCCGGCACGGATTTCGGTATATACCTCGCGCGGCACTATACCGTCGTTGTATATCTTGCGCACCCGCGATATTATCTCGTTTTTTTCCGTGGGTGAGAGGTGGAGTGTGTCGGTGGAATTGAGTCGTGACGATATTTCACCCACTATGATTTTTTCGGCATTGGTGTCGCGTGTGAATACGGGTTCGAATCTGGCATCGATACTGTCCATCACATGTCTGGCCGACACCGAGTCGAGATGTACGGGTATGTCGAAAGGAGCGGTCAGCAGGCCGTAGCTCCACGGACGGTTTTCTTCATAGATATACTCATGCTGCCGCGAGCGGGGCAGGAAATACACTATTGCTGCCACGGCCACTATAAAGTATATTGCGCGGAGCCAGTATGATTTTTTTGGTAGCTTCATATCAGGGTGTCGGTGGCTTGTCAGTGGGCGCGTACAGCGCTCTTGACGCCGTTGATTTTAAGTATTGTTTTACACAGGCGGCTCACGGTGTCGATGTTGCTCACCAGCACTCCCATGCGGCAGGTGAATACCTCGTCGTGAGCCTCGATATTGAGGCTGCGTATGTTGATATTGAGTTGGGAGGAGATCACGCCGGTGAGTTCCTGAAGTATGCCGTGGCGGTCTATGCCCTCTATGTTGATGTCGGCGTGGAATGTTCCGGCTACGTGATCCCAGCTTGTGGCTACGATGCGCGGTCCGTAGCTTGCCTTGAGCACCTGCGCGCGCGGGCAGGTGAGCTCATGCACTTCCACTTCGCCGTTGTCGTTGATAAAGCCCATTACCTCGTCGCCGGGTATCGGACGGCAGCAGTCGGCAAATACGAAGTTGCTCTCGCGGTCGTTGTATTTCAGCACATATTTTTCTTTAGTGTTGATCTTCGGTCGCTTCGCAGTCGGGGTATCCTGAACTTCTCCGGCTTTGTCGTCTGATTTTTTCTTGTCGCCGCCCAGTCCGAGGGTGAATATCTTTGACAGCAGCGAGCGTGCGCGCGACGAAGTGGTCTCGTTGAGATAGCGGTCGAGTGATATTTCGCCCGCGCCGAGTTTGTAAAACAGTTCCTCGCGGTTGGCTACTTTAAATGTGCCGAGGATTTTGGTCAGCACATTATTATTAAGTGTGATATTTTTCTCCTTGAGAAATTGCTCGAATATCTCCTTGCCTTTTTCTATCAGAGGCATCTGCACGCGGCGCAGCTCTTTGCGCAGACGGGTCTTGGCCTTGGCTGATGCAAGGAAATTTTTCCATTCGGGTTTTGGCGACTGTGATTGCGAGGTGAGGATTTCCACCTGGTCACCGCTTTGCAGACGATGGCTCAGCGGCACGAGTTTGTGGTTTACTTTACCCGCTATGCAGTGTATGCCTATTTCGGAGTGGAGCGAGAAAGCCACGTCGAGCACCGAAGCTCCGGCGGGAAGTGTGATTATCTCACCCTTGGGAGTGAACACGGCTATCTCTGACGAAAACAGGTTTAGCTTCAGAGTGTCGAGGAAGTCTATTGCGTTGGGGGTAGGGTCTTCGAGAATATCCTTGATGGTCGAGAGCCATTCGTTGAGTTCGCTTTCTTCATCGCTTTCGCCCTGCTTGTATTTCCAGTGAGCGGCAAATCCTTTTTCGGCTATCTCGTCCATGCGGCGCGAGCGTATCTGCACTTCTATCCAGTTGCCGTCGGGACCCATGAGAGTAACGTGGAGTGCCTGGTAGCCGTTGGCTTTCGGTATGGTCACCCAGTCGCGAGTGCGTTCGGGGTGCGGGCGGTAAAGGTCGGTGATGGCGGAGTAGATTTTATAGCAGGTCTCCTTTTCTTTCGTCAGGTCGGGGCACTCGAATATGATGCGCATGGCGAAGAGGTCATACACTTCTTCAAACGGTATGTGCTTTGTCTCCATCTTGCGCCAGATAGAGTAGATGGATTTGAGTCGGTTGCGGGCTTCATATTCTATGCCCATCTCGTTGAGGCGTTTGTGTATAGGGGCGGCAAATTCTGAGTAGAGTGCGTCGCGGTCTTCCGAAGTATTTTTGATGAGCTTCTCTATGCGCGCATATTCTTTGGGGTGCTCGTATTTGAAGCTGAGGTCTTCGAGTTCGGTCTTGATTTCAAAGAGTCCCAGTCGGTGAGCCAGGGGTGCATATATATATAATGTTTCTCCGGCTATCTTGTACTGCTTGTTGGGGGCCATCGAGCCGAGGGTGCGCATGTTGTGAAGACGGTCGGCCATCTTGATGAGCACCACTCTGATATCCTCGCTCATGGTCAGGAGCAGTTTGCGGAAATTTTCGGCCTGTGCTGATGCCTTGTCGCCGAATATGCCTCCCGATATTTTTGTCAGGCCGGCCACTATCATGGCGATTTTTTTGCCGAAATGCTGCTCGATGTCTTCTACGGTGTACTCTGTATCTTCTACTACGTCGTGGAGCAGGGCGGCGCAGATCGAGGTTGACCCGAGTCCTATCTCGCGGCTGGCTATCTTGGCCACGGCGATAGGGTGTAGTATGTAAGGTTCGCCTGATCGGCGGCGGATACCTTTGTGAGCTTCTTTTGCGAATTGGAAGGCGCGCTCTATTATTTCCACTTTCTTGCGGTGGTTGCTTCTAAGGTAGCCGTCGAGAAGATCGCGAAACTCGCGGTCGACGAGTTGTTCTTCCTGTTGTGAGGTGAGGTTATATTGCTCCATGGGTTTTCGATTTTAAGAAAATACTATTTCTTCATTTTACAAAAATAGCAACAATCGGGCAAAAACGCAAAATTTCTGTAAATCGTTTTTCTGACCTGAAATTTTCGGTCTGATTAATGCGCCGAGGTTGAAATATTTCCCTCTTCCCGTCCGAGTGATTGAAATCATTCGATTCTCAGAGGGTTTTAATTCTTGTAAGTATCACTAAATTAGTGAGATAAGTGTTGATTTTTATGCAGGGATTTTTGCGCGGAAAATCGTGTGTTTGCAATTTGGATATTTTTTTGTATTTTTGTGAGTAATATCTTTAAGAATGATACCTAAGATTGATTGGACTACTGCCGGCACTGCCACTATGCCCGAACTTGATTATCACTTGCTGACCGACTGGATCTGTCGGGTGGCCGATAGTCATGAGTGCAAGGTAGGTCGGCTCAACTATATTTTTTGCGACGACGAGAAAATTCTCGAAGTCAACCGGACTTTTCTTAATCACGACTATTTCACAGATATTATCACATTTGACTATAGCCGTCTGCCGCTCATTGCGGGGGAGATGTATATCTCGCTCGACACTGTGGCTACTAATGCAGTGGCTGTAGGACAGTCTTATTATCGCGAGCTTCTGCGTGTTATAATCCACGGCGTTCTCCATCTTTGCGGCATAGACGACAAAGGCCCGGGCGAACGCGAGATAATGGAGCGTAACGAAGACGATGCGCTCGAAATGCTCACCTCGCTGAAGTAAGTGTAAATAAAAGTAAATCAATCACATAACGAATATATTGAATAAGTGAAATTCAGCTACGACGTTATAGTTGTGGGCGCCGGACATGCCGGATGTGAAGCTGCCTCGGCATCAGCGCGGATGGGCTGCGAAACGCTGCTCGTCACTATCGATATGAACAAGATTGCGCAGATGAGCTGCAATCCTGCCGTTGGCGGTATTGCCAAGGGGCAGATAGTCAGAGAAATAGATGCACTGGGCGGTATGATGGGTCTTGTGACGGATGCTACCGCTATTCAGTTCAGAATGCTCAACCGCTCCAAAGGTCCTGCCATGTGGAGTCCGCGTGCGCAGAGCGACCGTATGGCGTTTTCGTTGCGCTGGCGCAGTATTCTTGAAAACACCCCACATCTGTGGATGTGGCAGGACTCAGTGACCGGACTTATTGTTGAAGATGGCCGTGTGGCTGGAGTGAAGACCGCACTCGGACTTGAATTCCGTGCAAATGCGGTGGTGATGACTGCCGGAACATTCCTCAATGGATTGATGCACACCGGCCGTGTGCAGCTTCCCGGCGGTCGAGTTGCCGAACCAGCATCTACAGGAATCACCGAACAGCTAAAAGAACTCGGATTTCGCGCTGACCGAATGAAGACCGGTACACCGGTGCGCATCGACGGCCGCTCGGTAAAGTGGGAGTTGACCACTATTCAGGAGGGCGATAATGACTTCCACAAATTTTCATATCTTCCCGAATCGAAGCGCGTGCTCCGTCAGCGTCCATGCCATACGGTTTATACCAATCCCGAGGCTCACGAGATACTGCGTAAGGCTCTTCCTGACTCGCCGCTTTACAACGGTCAGATACAGAGTATAGGTCCGCGCTACTGTCCGAGTATCGAAACCAAGATAGTGACCTTTGCCGATAAAAACGAACATCAGCTCTTTCTTGAGCCGGAAGGTGAGACCACGACTGAATACTATCTCAACGGCTTCTCAAGTTCGCTGCCAGTAGATGTGCAGTTCCGCGCGCTTGCCACTATTCCGGCCCTTGCCGACGTGCAGCTGTTTCGTCCAGGCTATGCTATCGAATATGACTTTTTTGATCCGACCCAGCTTTATCACTCGCTCGAAACAAAGTTGATACCCGGTCTGTTTTTTGCCGGTCAGGTCAACGGCACCACCGGATATGAGGAAGCCGCAGGGCAAGGTCTTGTTGCCGGAATCAATGCAGCACTATCCACCCGCGGAGATGAGCGCTTCGTGCTCGGCCGAGATGAATCGTATATCGGAGTACTGATAGATGATCTTGTCACCAAAGGTGTCGACGAGCCTTATCGCATGTTTACGTCGCGTGCAGAATACCGCATACTTCTTCGCCAGGATGATGCCGATATGCGACTCACACCGCGCGGATATGAAGTAGGGTTGGTAGATCAGCACCGCTATGATCTCATGATCTCAAAGCGCGAGCAGCGCGATGCGATAATCAACTTCTGTCACAATTATTCCGTCAAGGCCTCGGTGATCAATCCCTACCTTGAGCAGCTCGGACTCCGGCCGGTAAAGCAAGGGGTCAAGCTGATCAGTCTCGTGCTGCAGCCGTCGCTCAATCTCGAATTGCTTTCGGCCGGTCTCCCCGAGTTCCGTGAGTTTATCGATAGCCATATCGAGACGGAACGTCGGGATGAGATAATCGAGGCTGCTGAAGTGCTGATGAAATATGAGGGATACATCAAGCGAGAGCAGCTGATAGCTGATAAGCTCCGTCGACTCGAAGGAGTGAAAATCCGAGGTAAACTTGACTATTCCACCATAAAGGCTCTATCGACTGAAGCGCGTCAGAAGCTCAAGAAAATCGATCCCGAGACAGTGGGACAAGCCTCGCGAATACCCGGTATTTCCCCGGCTGATGTCAATATACTGCTCCTGCTTATGGGTAGATAATATAAGTAAGTTTCAAGAATTAGTTTATATCAATCTTCGGCTTGATAATGCAATCTTTCAACTTACTCACACGTCATTATGGAACCCCATAACACCATGCTCCTAAATTGAAATCTTATCATTATCAATCACGAATCTTATATATAAACTAATTTCTGAAACTTACTTAAGAAAAATTGATTGTTCCACGTGAAACATTTTACCGCTATGAATGAAAATTTAATATCAGAAAATATGGAATATTTAAAGTCTAAAATCCGCGACGTTGTTGACTTTCCTCAGAAGGGAATCATCTTCCGCGATCTCACAACTCTCTTCAAAGATCCCCGTGGTCTGCATATCATCGGCTGGGATCTCTCGCAGCTTTACCGCGACAAAGGTATCACCAAGGTGGTGGGTATAGAGTCGCGCGGCTTCATAGGCGGCAGCATTCTCGCTTTTGAACTTGGCGCCGGTTTCGTGCCCGTGCGCAAGCCCGGCAAGCTTCCTGCCGATACCATTCAGGCATCGTATGATAAGGAGTACGGCAAGGATGTGATAGAGATACATCGCGACGCTATCACAGAAGATGATGTGGTGGTGCTCCACGACGATATCCTCGCTACCGGTGGCACTATGGCCGCTGCATATAATCTTGTGAAGTCGATGAACCCCAAGAAAATCTACATCAACTTCATCGCTGAGCTTTCTGACCTCAATGGCCGTGCCGCTCTCCCTGCCGACGCTGAGGTGACTTCGCTCATCACTTACTGATAACCCTGCGCGAACAATCGCGCAACCTGACGCATTATTACTGACGGACGCGCTTGATATACATATTCAGGTGCGTCCGTCGTCAAAAAAAGAATCAATAGCTTTTTTATTATGGTGAAAAAGTCGCCCGAGCTGGCCGAGAAAATTTCCATTCTCCCCGATACCCCCGGAGTATACATGTATTTCGATAAGGAGGGTACGGTGATCTACGTGGGTAAGGCGAAGAATCTGAAGCGACGTGTATCAAGCTATTTCAACCGCACCCACGATCGCCTTCGTACCAATCTTCTGGTGAGAGCCATCGCCGATATGAAGTATATCGTTGTGCCTACCGAGCAGGATGCTCTCAATCTTGAGGCGTCGATGATCAAGGCTTATCAGCCCCGCTACAATGTGCTGCTTAAAGACGATAAAACTTATCCGTGGATAGTGGTGACCAACGAGCACTATCCACGTGTCTTCCTCACGCGCCAGCTCATCAAAGACGGGTCGAAATTCTACGGGCCTTATACGAATACCGCTGTGGCGCGCACCGTGCTTGATCTCATCCGCAAGCTCTATCCGCTGCGTTCGTGCCGCCACGCTATCACCCCCGAATATATAGCCCGCGGTAAGGGCCGACTGTGTCTCGACTATCACCTGAAGAAGTGCTGCGGCCCGTGCGTCGGACTGGTTTCCGAAGAGCAATACGCCCGCTATATCGATAAGGTGCGCCTGATACTCCGCGGCGAGACCGGCGAGTTGCTGCGCTATCTGCGCGACGAGATGGAGAAACTGTCGGAAGAGCTCCGCTTCGAGGAAGCGCAGTTGATAAAGGAGCAGTATGATCTTGTGACCCGCTATCGCTCCAAGAGTGTGATCGTATCGCCTGCGCTTACCGACGTGGATGTATTCGGAGTGGATCGCGAGGAGGGC
The DNA here is from genome assembly GCA_014802325.1 of Bacteroides sp. Taxonomy (GTDB): domain Bacteria; phylum Bacteroidota; class Bacteroidia; order Bacteroidales; family Muribaculaceae; genus Duncaniella. The sequence continues at coordinate 93,154 of JAAVCK010000010.1, read as the reverse complement.
TCGGCCGATGTGTTTGTAAACTATATGCACGTGCGAGGTGGTGCTGTGGTGAGAAGTGTGACTCTCGAATACAAGCAGCGGCTCGACGAGAGTACGGCCGATATGCTCGCCTATGCTATGGCCGAAATACATCAGTCGCTCGGAGTGGATTTCGAGGAAGTCATCGTGGCTGAAATCCCCGATGTGGAATTTTCCGGCGTAACATTCACCGTGCCCAAAAAGGGCGACAAGCTCAAGCTCCTTGAGATTTCGGCAAAGAATGCCCGACAGCAGCGAATCGACAAAATCAAGACCGCCGAGAAGCGCGACCCCTCGCTCCGCACTGACCGAATACTCCAGCGTATACAGCAGGATTTTCATCTGTCGGAACTCCCTCGTCACATTGAGTGCTTCGATAACTCAAATATTCAGGGTACGAATCCGGTGGCCTCGTGTGTGGTGTTTAAGGATGCTGTGCCCTCCAAAAAAGACTACCGCCATTTCAATATTAAGACCGTGGAAGGACCTGATGATTTTGCTTCGATGCGGGAGGTCCTCACACGTCGCTACACCCGCCTTATGGAGGAGGGCGAACCGCTCCCTCAACTTGTAGTGGTGGATGGAGGAAAGGGCCAGCTGTCGGCGGCGGTCGAAGCGCTCGACGCCATCGGCCTGCGAGGCAAGATAGCACTCGTGGGCATAGCCAAGCGTCTTGAAGAAATATATTTTCCCGGCGACTCCATCCCTCTATATATCGACAAGAACAGTGAGACCCTTCGCGTCATACAGCATCTTCGCGACGAAGCTCACCGCTTCGGCATCACGCATCACCGCAACCGCAGGTCGAAGACTCAGGCCGTATCCGAACTCGACTCCATAAAGGGTGTCGGCGAAAAGACCCGCATAGCCCTGCTCAGTCATTTCAAAAGCATGAAGCGTCTGCGCGAAGCACCCCTCGACGAGATAGGCGATGTGGTAGGTCCGGCCAAAGCGTCGGTGATATACTCTGCGATACACGCCCGCGAAAATACTGACAATAATAATTCCGAAGAATGATAATCAAATCCCGACTTATCCCCGACGGTATCTGCTTGAATCTGTTTGGTACATACTGGACGCGCGACAAAAGCTGGATCACCGACAAGGTGATAAACCACGAGAAAATCCATACCGCCCAGCAGCGCGAACTGCTCTTTCTGCCTTTCTATCTGCTGTATCTGGTGGAATGGTGCGTAAAGCGCTGCTTCTACCCAAGCTGGACCGAGGCTTACTATAATATATCATTTGAGCGCGAAGCATATCGCTACGGGCATGACTTTCAGTATCTTAAGCGCCGAAAACACTATGCTTGGCTGCGGTACTTATCTGACAGTAAAGCGTAATTATCTGGTTATTAGTGATTTGGCTTGCTATTATTGACGCGGAGCATATGCCTTGACCCGATAGCAGAAACTTACGGATATAACCCAAAACGCAAAATTCACTTAAAAATCAGCTTGAAATTTTTTTAGTTGAGAAAAACCTATTAATTTTGCAATTCGGAAAAATACTGACTATCCGCGCAGTATCGTATCAGTAACCAATAAAAACGTAACATATAGCAATGGCAAATCACAAGCCCCAAGAAGAGACCCGCACATCAATCGACGAGGTCAACGACACCCTCACCGGTATCGGTGAAAAAGTACAGAACAATCCCAAGATCATCCTCTGGTCATGCGTGGGCGTAGCTGCTCTGGTGGCCGTGATTCTGATCTATGTCTATGCCTTCCGTCAGCCCGCCAAGGAAGCTGCATCAAAGGCTCTCGGTCAGGCCGACATCGAGCTCCTCACCGGCAACGACTCCATCGCTCTTGCAAAATATCAGGAAGTAGCCGCCAACCACTCTTTCGAGAGCGGCAACCTTGCCAACCTCAATGCCGCAATACTCCTCTACAAGAAGGGCGACTATGAGCAGGCTATCAAATATCTCGGTGACTACAAACCTACCGAAAGCATCATCGGCGCTTCATCGCGCTCTCTCATGGGTGACTGCTATGTCAACCTCCAGCAGTATGAAAAAGCTCTCGACTGCTTCAAGAAAGCCGTAAAGCTCTCTGACGACAATCCCCACTACACCCCCGCTTTCATGATTAAGGAAGCCACTGTTTACCGTCATCTCAAGGACTTCCATGCCGAGGCTGAGATCTACGCAGAGATTCTCAAGAAATATCCTCAGTATGGTCAGGAAAACGGCATCGATCTCAAGAAATATCTCAAGCGCGCCGAGACCAGCGTGGTTGAATAAAACAGAAAAATCCAATAACTTCTTCCATAATAGCGCTGCCACCCCCGGGTGGTGGCGCTGATTATTTGAGGGGGGTTGCGAAGCGGGGGGAAATTTACATTCGCAAATTGACAGTGCAGCTTTTCATGAAGAAGGTAAGAGGCTGAAAATCAATCTTGATATAGATGCGTGGCTGTGAGGCAGCCTATGGCAGGAGGCGGGTGTAAATAAAAAAAGAGTAAAAGTGAAGCGCGATGAGTTTTAAATTGCAAATTATTTCGTAACTTTACGCTCTAAAAATCAACAAACCAGTCTGTGACCGACCAACCATATCACATTCCCGCACTGCTCCGCGAGTCAATCGAAGCCCTTGATATTAAGCCCGGAGGCACCTACGTCGACGTAACCTACGGCGGCGGTGGTCATTCGCGTGCCATCGTGGAGCGTCTCGACGCCTCGCTCGGAGGTCACCTCTACAGCTTCGATCAAGACCGCGATGCCGTGGAGCGTGCCATGACCGACGAGCGTTTCACCATCGTATACTCCAATTTCCGATATATCTCTAACTTTCTCCGCTACTACGGTGTGGACAGCACCGACGGTGTGCTGGCCGATCTGGGCGTGTCGTTTCATCACTTCGACACCCCCGAGCGAGGATTCTCGTTTCGCGCCGACGGACCGCTCGACATGCGCATGAACCGCAGTGCCGGCTTGAGTGCTGCCCGACTTCTTGCCGACGCCGACGAGGAGCGCATAGCCGATGTGATGTATCTCTACGGCGAGCTTCGTCAGTCGCGCGCCATAGCGCGGGCCATCGTCAGCGCACGTCGCCAGGCTCCGGTCGACACCGTGGGCCGTCTGCTTGAGATTATCGCTCCTACCATCGATCCCCGTAAGGAGAAGAAGGAACTCGCTCAGGTATTTCAGGCGCTCCGCATAGAAGTCAACGACGAGATGGCGGCGCTTCGCGAAATGCTCGAAGGCGCGTGTGCATCGCTCAGACCCGGAGGACGACTCGCAGTGATTACATACCACTCGCTCGAAGACCGCATAGTGAAAAATTTCATGAAGACCGGAAACTTCGAGGGTCGTCAGGTCAAGGATTTCTACGGCAGAGTCGAAGCCCCGATGAAGATGCTCAACTCTCGCCCCATAGTCCCTACCGACGAAGAGATAACCCGCAATCCCCGCTCCCGTTCGGCCAAACTGCGTATCGCGATTAAAAATTAAGATGATTCACGATTTATGATTCATGATTTATGATTCACGATTTATGATTCATGATTTATGATTCATGATTAATGATGATTCGCAATCAGAAAAACCGATAATTCAAATTTCCTCATTCAAAATTCCAAAAATCAACCCCCCTCTCCCCTACCCTACCGCTCCTCAAAAAAATGACAAAGACCGCCAACAGCACCACGACATCCGAACGCAAGACACGCGGCTCATTCATAGTACGCCTGTTTCGCGGACAGATCCTGTCGAGCGACTTCTTCGCCCGCAACTGGCTTGCCGTACTCATTACCATAGTGGTGCTCCTGCTATATATCACCAACAAATACACCTCGCTTACCAACCTCGAAAAAATCGACGCTCTCCAGAGCCGCCTCGAAATAATCCGCAACGAGAAGGCCCACGAGCGCAGCCGATTCATGGGGCGCATACGCGAGACTTCGATGCAGCAAGTAGTCGACTCACTCCATCTCAATCTTAAAGTTCAGACACAGCCACCCTACCGAATACCCGCCCAAAAATGAAGAAAGACAACCGCACTAACATACTCTTCCGCTATGGAGTCATCGTGGCTGCCATTCTGGTGCTTTCGGTCATGATAGTGCTGAAGCTCGTGGATACCACTGTGGTCAACGCGGACAAGTGGAACGACAAAGCCAACGCCGAGCTCCAGCGTATTGATACCATACTCCCTCCCCGCGGCAACATTCTGGCCAGCGACGGCAGTATTCTCGCCACCAATCTGCGATTCTATACGGTGAGAATAGATTTCCGCGCCGAGAAATTCAACGAGGCCCGCTACCGCGCCGCCGTCGACACCATAGCCGACTCCATGGCTTATTACTTCCCGCGAAAGACGCGCGACGAGTGGTATCGTCATCTCACCGCCCCTCTTGCACGCCCCGACAGTCTGCGCCCCCGCGCCTACCGTCTGATATCGCGCATCACGAATACCGACGTGCAGCGACTCCGCTCCCTACCCTTCTTCAAGATACGCAACCGTAACCGCAACGGCTTTATCACCGAAAGCTATCTCAAACGCTATAACCCTTACGGCGACATGGCACGCCGAAGCATAGGCGGTGTGGGCGAAAGCAAGGAGTCGCGCCAGATCCATGGTATATCAGGACTTGAAAAAGCTCTCGATACACTTCTTTACGGCAAGGAAGGCTACGGAAAGATGGTCAACCTCACACGCAAGATAACCTCGCGCACTGACACCGATCCCATACCCGGATGCGACATCGTAACCACCATCGACATCGCTATGCAGGATATAGTGGAAAACGAGCTTAACAATGTGCTCGACACCGTTCAGGCCGACTGGGGTGTGGCCGTGCTGATGGAAGTGGCCACCGGCGACATCAAAGCTATCTCCAATCTTGAGCGCAACCCTTACGGACCCGGCTATGTCGAGGCTCTCAACCGCGCCGTGATGGGCTACGAACCCGGTTCGGTGGTGAAGACGCTGTCGATGATGATAGCCGTGGAAGACGGCATAGTGCGTAATCTCAACGAAGAACTTCCCACCGGCAACGGATGGTCATATGCCGGCGGACGCGCCATCACCGATTCGCACTATACCTCGTCCATTCGAGTGGGTGAAGTGCTTGAGCAGTCGTCAAACATCGGTATGGCCCGCATCATCACGCGCCGCTACGACAGCATACCGGGCGCGTTCTACTCCCGCGTGAAGGCAACCGGATTTCTCGACCCCATGAACACCGGTATAGCCGGCGAGACCCGTCCGCGTTTCGACAGTATCCACAGCGACCGAGGAGGCCGCATAGCTCTGTCGCGCATGAGCTACGGCTATGCCACCGAGATACCACCGCTCTACACACTTGCCCTGTACAATGCCATAGCCAACGACGGAGGCTTCGTGCGTCCCCGACTTGTCAAGGAGATACGCGGCAGTGGCAAAGGGCGTGTGCTTCCCGTTGACAGCATGGGCTCGGGACGGGCATGCTCCCCTTCCACCGCAGCCATACTGCGGCAGATGCTCACCAATGTGGTATGGGGCGAGCACGGTACGGGCAAATTTCTCCGCAATGATCTGGTGCGTATAGCCGGCAAGACAGGTACGTGCTACATGATAGAGAACGGCGCATACAATACCTCGAAAAAGCGACTGGCATTCTGCGGATTCTTCCCTGCCGAAAACCCGAAATATTCCTGCATCGTGCTCACGTGTTATCCCAAACGCAAATTCCTCGGTGCGGCCACAACCTCGGGTCAAGTGGTGAAAAATATCGCCATGAAGCTCTATTCGCGCGGCATGCTCGGCGGAAGTCCTGACTTCACGGCCGGAATCACCAGTCCGGTAGGAGCCACATTCTTCGCCTCGGCCGTTAAAGGTATCAATCCCACCATGAAGACCGCTCTGGCCATGCCCTCCGGCCGCCGCGAACTCAAGGCTCCCGTGCAGCGCCACGGCGGAGTGCCCGATGTGCGTGGCTACGGTATCCGCGACGCTATCGTGGCGCTTGAGAAGGCCGGATATGAGGTGTCGTTCAAGGGCACCGGCTATGTGGCTTCGCAGTCGCCCTCGCCCGGACACGACTCCCCGCGCGGCACGCGGGTCAATCTTTCGCTCAGCCACTGACACGTAAAATAATCAGAAATACATATTACTATATAGATGAAAAAACTCAGCGACCTTCTTTCGGTAATAGAGATACAGCGCGTGATAGGCGACTCCACCGCCGCGGTGGAAATCACCGGCGTGACCGCCGACTCACGACGCGTGACGCCCGGCTCGCTCTTCGTGGCCGTGCGCGGCACCAGTGTCGACGGTCATCAGTTCATACCCCGCGCTGCCGAGCTCGGAGCGGCGGTGATAGTGTGTGAGGAGCTGCCGCCCGTGATCGAGACACAGGTTATATATGTCGAAGTACCCTCGTCGGCTGTGGCTCTCGGCCAGATAGCATCGGCCTGGTGGGACAATCCTTCGTCGAAGTTGCGGCTTGTAGGCGTCACCGGTACTAACGGCAAGACCACCACCGCCACCCTTATATACGAGATGGCACGCCTGCTCGGTCATAAGGCCGGACTGCTGTCGACCGTGGCCAATTACGTCGACACCGAGTGCATCCCTGCTACCCATACCACCCCCGATCCGCTCACGCTCAATGAGTTGCTTCACCGAATGGTGGAGGCCGGATGCACATATGCCGCTATGGAAGTAAGCTCCCATGCCGCCCATCAGCACCGCATATCCGGACTTACCTTTGCCGGCGGAGTATTCACCAATCTCACCCGCGATCATCTCGACTACCACAAGACTGTCGACGCATATCTCAAGGCCAAGAAATCATTTTTCGACCACCTGCCCTCATCGGCTTTCGCCCTGACCAACGCCGACGATAAAAACGGCGCGGTAATGCTTCAAAACACTCGCGCATCGCGCTACACCTACTCCCTCCAGAGCGCCGACGCCGACTTCCGCGGACGCATCATCGAGAGCCGCCTCGACGGCACACTCGCATCGTTTAACGGCACTGAGGTAGAACTTCTTTTCACCGGCCGCTTCAATATCTATAACCTCACGGCCGTCTACGGCGCGTCGATACTGCTCGGCTGGGATCGCGACGACGTGCTCCGCTGCATGAGCCGCCTTGTGCCGGTAGCCGGACGCTTCCAGGCGTTCCACTCACCTAAGGGATACACCGCCATAGTCGACTATGCCCATACGCCCGATGCCGTGGTGAATGTGATTCAGGCCATACGCGAAGTGGTGGGTCAGTCGGGTCGCATCATCACCGTGGTGGGAGCCGGCGGCAACCGCGACCACGGCAAGCGCCCCATCATGGCACGCGAGGCCGCTTCGCGTTCAGAGCAGCTCATACTTACCAGTGATAATCCCCGCGACGAAAATCCTCAGGATATCATTGACCAGATGGCCGAAGGACTTGATGCGGAGCAGGCCGCACGCACGCTTCAGATACCTGACCGCCGTCAGGCCATCCTCACCGCCACCATGCTCGCCACTCCCGGCAGTGTGGTGCTCATAGCCGGAAAAGGCCATGAGGACTATCAGGAAATCGCCGGTGTGAAACACCACTTCGATGACCGCGAGGAAATACGTAACATAATATCACGCGAAACCGACACTCTCAGTAAATGATATACTATCTCTTTGACCTGCTGCGCGATTACGACCTCCCCGGAGGCCGACTGATGACGTACCTGACATTTCGTTCGGGCTGCGCATTTATGCTTGCTCTCCTCATAGCTCTGTTTATAGGCCGTAAGATCATAACCCGCCTTCAGCTCATGCAGGTGGGTGAGATAATACGCGACCTCGGACTCGAAGGACAGATGAAAAAGACCGGTACACCCACCATGGGCGGTATCATCATCATCCTTTCCATCCTCGTGCCATGTCTGCTCGTGGGTAATCTGGCCAATATCTACATGATACTCATGATCGTATCCACCGTATGGCTCGGTATGATAGGCTTCCTCGATGACTATATCAAGGTGGCCAAACACGACAAGGAAGGCATGAAGGGCAAGTTTAAGATTATCGGGCAGGTCGGACTCGGCCTAATAGTGGGGGCTACCATGTATCTGAGCCCGCAGATCACTATGCGTGAGAATGTGGAGGAGGTGTCGGACATCGACGGACAGGTTACTGTGACCTACGTGCCCGAGGATATCAAGTCTACTCAGACCACAATCCCCTTCGTGAAAAACCACAATTTCGACTATGCGTGGCTCACCGGATGGATGGGTGAGTACCGCCAGGCCGGAGGCTGGGCACTCTTTATACTCGTGGTGATTCTCGCCGTAGCAGCCACCAGCAACGGTGCGAATCTCACCGACGGCCTCGACGGCCTCTGCGCCGGCACTTCGGCCATAATCTGCGTGGCGCTTGCCGTGATGGCCTATCTGGGCGGTAATATTATATACTCGCAGTATCTCAACATCATGTATATCCCCGGCTCTGGAGAGCTCGTGGTGTATATGGCTGCCATGATAGGTGCGCTGATAGGCTTCCTGTGGTATAACGCATATCCGGCGCAGGTATTCATGGGCGACACCGGTTCGCTCACCCTCGGCGGTATCATAGCGGTGTTTGCCATACTCATACACAAGGAGTTGCTCATACCTCTGCTCTGCGCCATATTCTTCGTGGAAGACCTCTCGGTGATACTTCAGGTGAGCTATTTCAAGTTCACTAAAAAGCGCTTCGGCGAGGGTCGGCGAATATTCAAGATGACACCTCTCCATCATCATTTCCAGAAAGAAGGCATTGCGGCGCTGGTGCAGCGTCCCTTCCGCGCCATAGCCGAACCTAAAATCGTGACCCGCTTCTGGATCATAGGTATCCTGCTGGCGGCCATTACATTTGTGACACTGAAAATCCGATAAATCTATGAACAACGAAAATAAGAAAAAACTCGTGGTGCTCGGCGGCGGCGAAAGTGGCGTCGGTGCGGCTATTCTCGGTAAAGTCCGGGGCATGGACGTGTTTCTGAGCGACTTCGGCAGCGTGGCTCCGCACTATGCGGCCATGCTCGATGCCGAGGGTATCGAGTGGGAGCAGGGCGGACACTCCATGGACCGCATACTTGCTGCCGACGAGGTGGTGAAGAGCCCCGGCATAGCTCCCTCCACTCCTGTCATGAAAGCTATAGCCGAGGCCGGCATTCCGGTAATCTCGGAAATAGAACTGGCCGGACGATACACCGATGCCAAGATGGTATGTATCACCGGCTCCAACGGCAAGACCACCACTACCCTGCTGACATATCATATATTGCGCAACGCCGGTATCAACGTCGGTCTGGCAGGCAACGTGGGTCGCAGTCTGGCTCTGCAGGTGGCACGCGAGAACCACGATGTATATGTAATCGAACTGTCGAGTTTTCAGCTCGAAAATATGTATGACTTCAAGGCCAACATAGCCGTGATACTCAATATCACTCCCGACCATCTCGACCGCTACGATTTTGAGATGCAGAACTACGTCAACGCCAAGTTCCGTATACTCAATAATATGACCGCCACCGATGCGTTCATCTACTGGCAGGACGATCCCGTGATCAACGCTCAGCTTGAGCGAATCACCGTCGAGGCACGTCGCATGCCTTTTGCCGAACACCGTGAGGAGGGTTCGTGTGCCTGGGTAGATGAGAATGAGGACGTGGTGTTTGACACTCCCGTAGAATCGATGCGTATGCCCCGCGCCGATCTGTCGCTGAGCGGACTGCACAACCTTTACAATTCCATGGCGGCCGGACTCTCGGCCTGTCTGCTCGATATAGACAAGGAAGATATACGCCGCTCGCTTGCCGATTTCGAAGGCGTGGAGCACCGTCTGGAGTATGTGGCTACCGTAAATGGCGCCCGATATATCAATGACTCCAAGGCCACCAACGTCAATTCCTGCTGGTATGCGCTCGAAAGTGTGCCCGTCGGCACAGTGCTTATACTCGGCGGTAAGGACAAAGGCAACGACTATACCGAAATCGAACCTCTCGTGAGGGAGAAAGTCAAGGCCATAGTGTGCATGGGCAAGGACAATACCAAGCTCCTCGACTTCTTCACCGGAAAAGTCCCCGTGATACGCGACACCCATTCGCTCGACGAGGCCGTGGCTGCCTGTCACGAGATAGCCCGACAGGGCGACACGGTGCTCCTCTCGCCCTGCTGCGCAAGTTTTGACCTGTTCACCTCCTATGAGGATCGCGGCCGACGCTTTAAGAACGCCGTGAAATCACTTCTCAACGAATCTCTCTGACAAATTTTCATACAAAAATGGAACCTGTAATCTCCTCCAACCCCATCGATGATACCGCGGCAGCGTCAAAACCGCGCCCCGTGGCTTCGGCCGACAAGCATATCTGGGGTATATTCATAGCGCTCTGCCTTATATCGGTAATCGAGCTTTACAGTGCCTCGTCGCGCGAGGTCGGCAGCTCGGCCTTCGGTGTGCTTGGCCCGATAGTGCGTCATATAGTCATGCTGGCCGGTGGCTTCGGCATAGTATGGTTCATATCGCGCCGCCACTACAGCTCTATGATACCCTTCACCATTATATTCGCCGCCATATCAGTGGCTATGATGGCATGGGTGATGTTTTTCGGCGACTACGTCAACGGTGCGCGCCGCTCGCTCACCATACTCGGCATAGGCGTGTATCCGGCCGAGATGGTAAAGATTTCGGCCGTGCTTCTGGTGGCGCTCGTAATGTCACGCAATCTTAACAATAAGCAGGTAGGCATCACGTCCGACGGTGTGAAGAAAGCTGCCGTGGTGATACTCGTATTGAGTTTGCTGCTTGTGAAGCAGGGTCTTACCAATACCCTCCTGCTCCTCGCCATCAGCTATTCTATGATGATAGTGAGCGGTGTGAAGTTTACGCATCTTGTGGTGGTGACTATGGGCTACGCCGTATGCGGCATCGTATTTCTGCTATGTATCAAGGATAGCAACGGTGAGAACCGCTACGATACGTGGATAGCACGTCTGGAGCGACACAGCGAGGGCGAAGTGCCAAAATATGACCAGCCTATAGATGCCAAAAACCGCCAGGAAATGTTTTCGTACATGGCTCAGGCCAACGGCGGCATCTATGGCAAAGGCCCCGGCAACTCGCGCGAGGCATCGCGTCTGCCACTGGCATTTTCCGACTATATCTACGCCATCGTGATCGAAGAGATCGGTCTGATAGGCGGTGTGGTGGTGCTCGTGCTCTATCTGTGGCTGTTGGGGAGGGCGGCCGGTATTGCCTCGCGGTGCAACCGCACCTACCCTGCCCTGCTCGTCACCGGCATGGCCGTGATGATAGCCTTCCAGGCGCTGTTTCACATGGGCATCGTCACCGGTGTATTTCCCGTGTCGGGTCAGCCGTTGCCGCTCATATCCAAGGGCGGTACATCGATACTTGTCACAGCCATAGCCTTCGGCATCATGCTCAGCGTAAGCCGCACTGCTACCCGTCAGGGCAACAAGACACGCGAAATCAAGGAGGAGGGCGAAGCTCTGCCCGAAAATTTCGATGGAAAGAATCCCATGCAACTTTAATCCATATCCGTTATGAGCTACAATATTCTGATAAGCGGTGGAGGCACGGGCGGACACATATTTCCCGCCGTCTCGATAGCCAATGCGCTTAAACGCGCCATACCCGACGCAAATATCCTGTTTGTAGGCGCCGAAAACCGCATGGAGATGGAGCGCGTACCGGCGGCCGGCTACCCTATCGTGGGCCTGCCCGTGGCCGGTTTTGACCGCAAGAAACTCTGGCGCAACATCCCGGTGCTGTGGAAGCTGGCCAAGAGCCTGCTCAAAGCGCGCCGCATAGTCAAAGAATTCAAGCCCGACATAGCCATAGGTGTGGGCGGCTATGCTTCAGGTCCCATCCTCAAGGAAGCCCAGCGCCGAGGTGTGCCCACGCTCATTCAGGAGCAGAACTCCTACGCCGGAGTCACAAACAAACTTCTTGCGCCTCGCGCCACACGTATATGTGTAGCTTATGAAGGCATGGACAGATTTTTTCCCGCCGACAGAATAGAAATCACCGGCAATCCCGTGCGCAAGGTGCTCGAAGAGAATACATTGGAGCGTGGCGAAGCTAAGGCGGCCCTTGGTTTCGATCCGTCGCGCCCGTTGCTCTTCGTCACCGGAGGCAGTCTGGGAGCGCGCACTGTCAACGAGGCCGTAGCTGCAGCTCTGCCCTCGCTGCGCGCCCGTGACATACAGCTCCTGTGGCAGACGGGCCGCTATGGTGCCGATCACTTTCAGAGTATAGCCGCCGGATACGCTCCCGAAGTCAAGGCCACTACCTTTGTCGACGATATGGCTATGGCCTATCGCGCGGCCGATCTCGTGGTGGCGCGTGCAGGAGCATGTACCATTTCCGAGGTCCAGAATCTCGGTATTCCCGCAGTGCTCATTCCGTCGCCCAACGTAGCCGAAGATCATCAGCGCCACAATGCCGAAGCTCTCGCCTGTAGAGATGCGGCGGTGATGATACTCGACGCTCACGCCGTGGAGAAGCTCGGCGATACCGTGACGGCGCTTATGGACGACCATGACCGCCGCGAGGCGATGGGACGCAGTGCGGCAGATATGGCTCACCGCGGCGCTGACGACCGAATAGCTCAGATAATAACCGAAATACTGAATAAATCATGAAAATAAACAAAGACGACATCCGCAACATCTACTTCGTAGGAGCCGGCGGCATAGGTATGGCCGCGCTCGAACGATATTTTCTGGCTCAGGGTAAGAACGTGGCCGGCTATGACCTCACTCCCAGCGAACTCACCGCTGCTCTCGAAAAAGAGGGCGTGGCCATGACCTACGATTCTTCGGCCGAGACTATTCCCGAGCAGTTCCGTGACCCTGCTACCACGCTTGTGGTATATACACCTGCCGTGCCGACCGACCTGCCTATACTCCGCTACTTCCGCGACGGCGGATTCGAAGTGGTCAAGCGTGCACAGTTGCTCGGATTGGTGACTCGCGGCAGCCGCAGCCTCTGCTTTGCAGGTACTCACGGCAAGACCACAACATCGTCGATGGCCGCCCACATATTGCAGAGCGGTGCCTCGGGTTGCAACGCATTTCTGGGCGGTATACTGAAAAACTACGACAGCAACTTCCTGCTTACCCCCTCGTCGGTCTATTCGGTGATCGAAGCCGACGAATTTGACCGCTCGTTTCATCACCTCTCACCCACCGTGGCTGTAATCACCGCCACCGATCCTGACCACCTCGACATATACGGCACTGAAGAAGCATACCTCGAATCGTTTGCTCACTTCACCGAGCTTATCCAACCCGGCGGTACACTGGTGATTCACACCGGTCTCAAGCTTAAGCCCCGTCCCGGTGCCGACGTGAAAGTGTATACATATTCGCGCGACGAGGGCGACTTCCATGCCTCGTATATCCGCCGCACACCCGGCAACATCACTTTCGACATAGTGACCCCTCTCGGCACCATCCGCAATATCAATCTCGGCGTACCTGTCGAGGTCAATATCGAGAATGCAGTGGCAGCCGTAGCCGCAGTCACGGCCGCCGGATGTTTCGACGTAGAGTCTATCCGTCAGGCACTCAATACCTATGGCGGCATAAAGCGCCGCTTCGAGACATGGCTGCGCGAACCGGGCGAAAATGGTCGTGTGATCATCGACGACTATGCCCACCATCCGCAAGAAATAGCCGCCTCGATAGCCAGCGTAAGGTCGCTCTATCCCGGGCGCCGGCTTACGGTGGCATTTCAGCCTCACCTCTATACACGAACCCGCGATTTCGCCGCCGAATTCGGTGCCGCACTGTCGGAGGCCGACGACGTGATACTGGTTGACCTCTACCCCGCTCGCGAACTGCCGATCGAAGGAATTTCCACCGAAACCATAGCCCGACACATAAAAAACACTCCGGTGACCATGATTCCTAAAGAAAATTTGGCCAAGTCGCTTGAAAACCGTAACTTTGACATATTGTTGACCATGGGCGCCGGTGATATGGTCAACGAGCTTCCCGCTGTGGTGGAAGCTGTGAGCGCCCGCTGAATATTATGAATCTGAAACGGTATGTGCCCATAGTTCTCTCGGTGATTCTCGCCGCCTATCTGGTGGTGATGATCTTCGTGACCGCACATGCCGCCGACGATGTGCGCTGCACGGGTATGACCGTGACTGTCGACGACAACTCCCCCAACCCGTTTGTGACCGCCGGCGAGCTGATGCGTGAGCTTGATTCGCTTCCCGCGTTGACTTCGGGCATGTATCTGCGCGAGATCAATCCGCAGGCCATCAAGCGCACCCTCCTTGCTATCGACAAGATCGAGGATGTGAGTGTGGAGACATTCACCGACGGAAAGATCGAGATTAAAGTCACTCCCATCATACCGGTGGCCCGAGTGTTTGACGGCGACAGCTCGTACTACATCAACCGTTCGGGCAAGCGCGTCACCGCTACAGCGCGTTACCACAAGGATGTGCCCGTGATAGCCGGACATTTCCCGCAGACCGATACGGTGTTTACGCCCGAGAGTCTGTTGCCGCTGATCGACTTCATAGCCTCCGACTCGCTTTGGAGCCGCTATGTCACCATGATAGAAGCCAACTCGCCCGCCGAGGTAGTGCTCGTGCCAGCAATACGCGACCATGTGGTGCTACTTGGCACACCCGACAATCTCTCCGATAAGTTTCACCGCCTGAACCGCTTCTACACCGAAGTGCTCAGCCGCCGCGGCTACGATGCCTACGATACCATCTCGCTCAAATGGCGCGGACAGATCGTGGCTACGCGCCGCAAGAAGCACCTTAATCCGGCGAGAGCTTTCGGCCTGGACGATGACGAGGCGGTGGACACCACCGTGATGCTCACAGCCGAGAATGTGGCTCCCGGACGCACCCTGCCCGGCCAGAAAGCCCACAGCGAGAGACCTATTCCGGCCAAGAAGGCCAAACCAGCTAACCCTTGATTGAAACATCCCTCCGTTATACCACATATCCCTGACACACATCAGCTATGGAAGAAAAACTAATTGTCGCCCTTGAGATAGGCAGCTCGAAAATAAAAGGAGCCATAGGCGAGGTAGAACCCACCGGCGCGCTCACAGTTAAAGCAATCGAAGAGGAAAAGCTCACCGATAGCGTGCGCTACGGCCTCATCCGCAATGTGGCCGAAGTGGCCGAGGCCATCACCACAGTGATAAAGCGCCTCGAAGCCCGCGAGCCTGACCGCACCATCACCGGTGTGTATCTCTCGGTAGGCGGACGCTCGCTTGCCTCGAACGTGGTGGAAGTTGACCGCCGACTGCCCGACGAGATGGAAATCACCGCCGCCCTGATCGAGGATATAACCCGCGAAGCGCTCCAGCAGCCGCTCGAAGACCGCAAGGTGGTGGATGTGACGCCCCGCGAGTTCCGCGTCGACAATGCTCCCGTGTCGCGCCCCGTGGGCACATACGGACATCATATACAGGCCAAGCTGAATGTAATATCGCTGCGCAACCAGATATGGCGCAATCTCAATCATGTGGTAAAAGAGCGTCTGGGACTTCGTATCAATGACTTTTTCGTGCGTCAGATAGCCGAAGCCGATCTGGTGTTGCTGACCGATGAGAAGCGTCTCGGATGTGCGTTGGTCGACTTCGGAGCGGAGACCACCACGGTGTCGATATACAAGCACGGTGTGCTCCAGTATCTGGCCACCATTCCCATGGGCTCACGCAACATCACCCGCGACATCACCTCGCTCAACCATCTGGAAGAGCGCGCCGAGGAGCTTAAGATCGACGGCGGAAATGCACAGCCCCTTGCCGACAACTCCGGCGCCGGAAGCGCTTCACGCGAATATGCCGATATCAACAACTATGTGTCGGCCCGTGCCGGCGAAATCATAGTCAACATAGTGGCCCGCATCAAGGCTGCGGGATTCAGCGCCGATCTCCTTCCCGCCGGCATAGTGATAGTGGGTCGCGGTGCACGCCTGACCAATTTCAATCAGCGTCTTCAGGCCGAGACCGGTATGAAGGTGCGTGCCGGTGTGCCGGGTGCTAAAGTGCGTATCAATGACAGCAGAATCACACCGAGCGATGCCGTAGACGTGATATCCGTGCTGGCAGCCGCCTCAGTGGCACCCGAGCAGTGCATGCCGCTCAACGTCACCGAGCCGGTATTTGTGCCTGAGAGCACACCCGTCATCATGTCCGAGCCCGAGCGACCTGCCCCCGCTCCCACCTCTGCCCCGATTAATACCCCGGGCAACTATTACTCTCCCCGCCCCGCGGCACCTGCACCTGCCCCCGCACCTGCACCGGCTCATGCCCCTGCCCCGGCCCCAGCCCCTGCCCCGGCCCCAGCCCCTGCCCCTGCGCCTGCCCCTGCTCCCGCAGCTCCTACTGTTACGGCGCAGTCCAACCCGGAAGTTTCCGCTCCGGCTGCCCCGACTCAGGGTAAGCCGAGGACGGGTCTCGGAAGTCTGTGGGGTAAGTTTACTTCCAGGGTAGCCGACCTGCTCTCCGAACCGAGCGACGAAGACGATGAGGATGCAGATGATTGACACATTTCTCTCTCTCCCGATAAATAATAATTACACTACATAAACCACACTTAACTACAGATTAATACTCAGCATCCAGTTATGGACAACCAGAATATAAGCAGCCATATCGATAATCTCGACAATGCTCAGGATTTCTACACCGAAACTCCTGCCCACCGCGTGTACATCAAGGCCATCGGCGTGGGAGGCGGCGGTAATAATGCCGTCGACCACATGTATAAGACCGGTATCAGGGAAGTATCGTTTGTGAATATCAACACTGACCGGCAGGCTCTTCAGAACTCCAAAGTGCCCCTGCGCATGGAGATTGGCGACGGCCTGGGCGCCGGAGGCGATCCCGAGGTAGCGCGTCAGTATGCCGAGGAGTGTGCCGATAAGATAGCTACGCTTTTCGACGACGAGACTCAGATGGTATTTGTCACCGCCGGTATGGGTGGAGGCACAGGCACGGGTGCCGCTCCCGTGGTGGCGCGTATAGCCCGCGAGAAAGGTATGCTCACCATCGGTATTGTCACCATACCCTTCCTTTTCGAGGGTCAGTGGAAAATCCGTCAGGCCATAGCGGGTGCCGATGAGATGGCCAAGCATGTGGACTCGCTCCTCGTGGTCAACAATGAGCGCCTGAGCGACATTTACGGCGACCTCGACTTTATCAATGCCTTCGGCAAGGCTGACGATACCCTCGCCGTAGCTGCCCGCTCTCTTTCGGAAATCATCACGTCGACCGGCCATATCAACCTCGATTTCAAGGATATAAATGCCACGCTGCGCAATGGTGGCGCCGCAATCATCTCGTCGGGCTACGGCGAAGGTGAGCATCGTGTGACTCAGGCTATCGAGGATGCCCTCAACTCGCCTCTGCTCAAGGACCGCGACATTATGGGCTCGAAGCGTCTGCTATTTAACCTGTTCTTCTCGCGCGAGGCTCAAAACACATTCCGCATGTCGGAGGTCAACGAGATCACCGACTTCATCTCGTCGATCAATCCCGACGTGAAGGTGATTTGGGGTGTGGCTTTCGACGAGTCGCTCGGTGAAAAAGTGAAGATGACCATTCTCGCTACCGGATTTGATGTGACCATTAAGGATGGTGAGGAACGTACTCCCGCGCCCGTTCAGCCGAAGGCTGAGCCTGAGCGTCAGGGTCAGGGTCAGGTCGAAACCATAGTGTTCACCCCCGAACAGCCTGCCGAGGTCAAGCCTAAACCCGCTGCCGCCGCTATCGACGATCATCGTATCACCGAGGAGTATGGCAAGGGCAAGATCGACAATCTCTTCGGTGGTAAGGAGCGTGCATCGTATATCATACTCGGTGACAATCAGCTCGACGATGACGAGATATGCGACCTGCTTGAGAAGACTCCCACATATCGCCGCGACCGCAAGCTGGTGGAGCAGGTCAAAAACGGTCAGACCGCTACGACTCCCCCTGCGTCAGAACCTGCAGGTGAGAAGGGACGCATGTTCTCGTTCTGAGAAAGGAAATTGCTAAATATATCGCCGAGGCTGTGTCAAAATTATTAAAGAATGCCCGCAGGGCATTGACTTTTTCGTAACCGGCGCCGCCGTAGCTTTGCGGAGGCGGCGCCGGTTATTGGCACGTTAACTAAGGCGTCCGCAAGGCCGCCGATTGTTTAACCTGTTGATATGCTTTTTATTCGGCGGCCTTTCGGGCGCCTATTGGATCTCTACCTTTTACCCGGGGCGCCTCCGCAGAGCTACGGCGCCCCGGGCTACTATTAATTCAGCGTCCTGTGGACGCTTGTACCCGTTTTGAAAAAGTCTAATTTTGACACAGACTCCCTCTTTATATCAAGCTTTGTATCAATCTTTATGGCCGTCGATCTGAATCGAGGGGTTGAGGAAATACAGCCTCCGGGTGGCGCGCGACACTGCCGTGTAAAGCCAGCGATAAAAGTCGAGGCCCATAGCGTCTTCGGCTATCCCTCCGAGGTCCACAATCACGTTGCGCCACTGCGAGCCCTGCGCCTTGTGGCAGGTAATGGCATAGGCATACTTGACCTGAAGAGCATTGAAATACACATCGCTGCGCAGACGCGACAGCCGGGTGCTGTCGGGTGTGCCTGGCGGATTGACCTCCGGGTCATCCATGCGCGCCATGGCCAGTTTCTCCATCTGTTCGCGCGAAAGCGAGGGATATTCGCTCGTGAGAGTGTCGAGGATTATCTTGCAGTCAATTTCCTTGTCGTGGTGGGTGAGCCGCAGCGTCACGTCGGCAAAGCGGAATCCGTAGCGCTGTTCGGTGGCATTGACGTGGGTCACCACGGCCATGTCGCCGTTGGCTATGAAGTCGAGATCCTTTATTTTTGTGGAATATGTGTAGTTGTTGCGCGCTATCATCAGCCGCTCGCCTCTGCACAGCTCTTCCTCGCTGTAGAGTATCTGCGACCTCACGGCGAGATTAAAGGCCACGGCGCGCTTGTTGGAGCGTGTGATAAGGATGGTCTCGTCGGGGGTGTCACGGCTGTAACATTGGGCGATGACGTCGATAATATCCTCGCCGGTAGCCACATTCACGTCGTCAAGACCGGCCTGTAAAAGGCGCGGGCGAGGCAGAGGGTCGGCAAGCATGGAGCGCCGCAGCAGAGTGGCGTTGCGCAGTATTCCCGAGTCGCGCTGCTGGCGGGCCGTATCGGTGAGTGTGGCGCGCGACACGTGCAGCCCCATCTCCTTGAGCCGTGCGGGACTCATGGCAGGAGAGAGGTCCGTCCCCACCGGCGGGAGCTGAGCGGTATCGCCCGAGAGTATCAGTCGGCATCCCTCGCCCGTGAATACGTGTTGCAGCAGGTCTTCGAGCAGTCCAGAGCCGGGATTACCTTCGGCATCGGCGGTGGAGTCGCCTATCATCGAGGCTTCGTCAACTATGAATACCGCGCCGGGTGTCTTGTTGTCGCGCACGGCATGTGAGTGTTCAAGCAGGCGTGTGGCGCCGTAGTATATGCGGCGGTGTATGGTCGATGCCGGATATGAAGCCGAAGTGCTGAACACCTTGGCGGCGCGGCCCGTGGGCGCGAGGAGTACTACCGGTATGCGTATGGCCGTGAGAGCCTTCACCAGAGCGCCTATGAGCGACGTCTTGCCCGTGCCGGCATATCCGGCCAGAATAAATACAGAGTCGCTTGGTGTGGACGACGAGCAGAATCGTGCCAGCGCTCCGGCCACCAGACGCTGCTGGGTGTTGGGGGTGAACGGCAGTTGGCCGAGAATCATGTCGGTGAACTCGGTGGTGGATATGGGTGCGGATGCCGTGTCAGAACTCATAGCGGGTGGATATGGATAGCAATAGAGATATGTCAGTGCCTTTGGTTGTGGCGGGAGCAGAGATGCCGTATTCCTCGGATTCGGCAATCCGGAACTTGTAGCCCGAAGCCTGCAATCCGGCAGCTGCGGCTACCGATAGATGTCGGGCGAGCCGGTATGTGGCCACGGCTTTTATGCGTGCGAGCGGCGTGGACCGTCCTGCCGTGAGCATGCCGTCGGTGGCGTGGAGCGAGAAGCGCTGATGCCAGCCGGCCGATACTGTGGCAGTCATAAGAAATCGCTCGGAAAGAGGAAACCAGACATTGGCAGACGCAGCTACACCGGCCGACGTCAGAGGACCGGAAATAATGCGATTTTCGGGCGTAGCGAGAGCCAGGGGCATGGATTCCACTTCGGCAGCGGCTGAGAGCGATACGGAGCGTCCTACAGGGTATTCGTAGCCTATGGATGTGATGAGTGCCGGACGTCGCTCTACGTTGACGCCCGGAGCGGCGGTGGCGGGCCCCACCGGGAGGCGGAGAGTATTGTCGAGCACCAGTGCGGGGCACAGGCCGTCGGCAGCTTCAAATGGAGCGGCATATCGCTCTATGCCGCGGCGACCCATGATGAGATCGGCTATGTAATATCCGGCGTGTGTGGCGAGGATACCTATCGAGGCACCTGCCACCACATCGGTGGGATAGTGGTGGGAGTCGATCATACGCTCCATAGCTATGGCCGACGCAAACGTGTAGGCACCCCATGTGTACCACGATGAGGTCGCTCCCAGTTCGCGCTCAATCATTGTGGCTCCGGCAAAGGCCCATGCGGTGTGTCCGGAAGGAAATGAGCGGGAGTCGGTGGCGTCGGGACGGGGAGAGTCAACGATATGCTTCAGCCCCCAGGTGATGGCGGCGTTGATGATCACGCCCGAACCATGCGCCACGGCCATGCGTCCCCACGACGATGTAGTGGGCACTCCGGCGGCTTTCAGTATCCACGGTGTGGCGATGGGGAGGTATTGCATCACGCCGGTGCCACGCGATGTGTGACTCCCGGGATTCAATACCGCGAATGAGCCGTGAGGATATATGCGGCTGAGCGAATAGGCTGCGGCCACTCCTGCAGCGGGGGCGGCGATACCTGCGGTGGGAAAACGCCGCGGCGATATACTGTCAGTGCTCTCGGCCCGTAAGCCGCATATTGTGGCGGCGAGCAGGATCATGATGGCGAGGAGTCTGTTCATGTGCGCTGGTATTCTGACGGCGACATGCCGGTGA
Source organism: Bacteroides sp. (assembly GCA_014802325.1). GTDB lineage: Bacteria > Bacteroidota > Bacteroidia > Bacteroidales > Muribaculaceae > Duncaniella. The sequence goes on along the minus strand of JAAVCK010000010.1, from coordinate 72,091 downwards.
GGTGCTTGAAATATTTGCCAAACGATGATTGGTTGGGAAAATTGAGCTCGTAGGCTATCTGCTGGATATTTTTGCCCGAGAACCGCAGCAGATTTTTTGCTTCGAGTATCACAAACTCGTCGATCATCTGAGCGGCTGACTTGCCTGTGGCTTTCTTGATGAGGAGGGATAGGTATTTGGGCGATATGAAGAGCTTGGATGCGTAAAACGACACGGCGCGTTGCGAGCGGTGGTGGAGATGGAGCAGCGATATGAAGTCGTCGACATATGTATTGCGCCTCGAACGTGTGGGTGCGCTCTCTTCTCCGGATATATCGGCGTCGGCTCTGTCGCGTGCCGACTGGATGAGCTGGTAGCATAGGGCGGCTATGATGCAGCGGGTGATAGAGCGCACGTAGATGTCGTCGCGGTTTCGCGTAGTATTGTGGTGGAGCAGCTCGAAGTAGTGGCGAAACAGTGCTGCGTCGCCCTCGGAGATTTCTATGCAAGGAATGCGCCGGCCGTCGCGCGGGCGAGGGATGGTGGAGAGTATGTTGACGTCGAGATTTATGTCGCGCATGAATTCCCGGGAAATGAACAGTGTGTAGAAGTCGACCGGTCCGCTCGTGATATCCTTAACTTCGATAATCGACTCGGGACTGGTGAGGAGCAGCATGTTTTTATGCACCGAAATGTTTTCGAGGTTGACATTTATGTTGATGTTACCTTCGTAACAAAGCATCCAGCTGAATCCGTTGATCTTGATCGGGCTCGACGAGAATGTCGGGAAGCCCGAGGCCGAATTGAAGTGTGAGAATATATAGTCATCGGCCAGACGGGAGAATTCGGTGGAGTACCGCGATATGTCGACAAGCTGTGAAAGATTTACTATATTGTTCATAATCGTAGGCAAATATAGTAAAAACTTCCAATATCGTATGCAAAACCGGCCACAAAATCACCAAAAAGGAGAATCTTGCGGCCGGATTATAGTAAAAGTCGTATTGATGTCAGTCTTTGTCCATTTCTGCTGCTATGCGGTCGGCTATGGCCTGCATCTCGTCGGCGGGCAGAGTGGTCTTGTGGCTGAAATCCATATCCTTCTCGCTGTTGAGCGGGATGAGGTGGATGTGGGTATGAGGTACTTCGAGGCCTATCACAGCCACGCCTATGCGCTTGCAGGGCATGGCGCGTTCGAGAGCCTTGGCCACGCGGCGGGCAAATGCTGTGAGATCGGCGTACTCATCGGCCTCCATGTCGAATATGTAGCTCACTTCGCGGCGAGGTATCACCAGCACGTGGCCGGGAGCCACGGGGTTGATGTCGAGAAATGCATAGTGCTTTTCATCTTCGGCTACCTTATATGAAGGGATTTCGCCTGCTGCTATCTTGGAGAAGATGGTCGACATACGTATCAGAAGTTGATTTCCACGATTTCAAATTTCATAAGTCCGGCAGGCACCTTTATTTCTACTACCTCGCCGAGCTTGTGGCCGAGAAGACCCTGTGCAATAGGGGTGGACGAGCCGATCTTCTTTTCCTTAAGGTCGGCTTCGGAGTCGGCTACTATGGTGTATTCCATAGTCATGCCATTGGCCACGTTTTTGATCTTTACACGGTTGAGTATCTGTACCTCGTTGTTGTTGAGGTTGCTTTCGTCGATGATGCGTGAGTTGGCCACGAGGTCTTTGAGCTGCGAAATCTTCATTTCGAGCATACCCTGCGCTTCCTTGGCGGCATCGTATTCGGAGTTCTCGGAAAGGTCACCTTTGTCGCGGGCCTCGGCTATGGCTGCGGAGATGCGGGGACGCTCCACTGATTCGAGGTATGCGATTTCTTCCATTTTTTTCTTGTAACCTTCCTTGGTCATATATGTAATAGCCATGGTATAAAAATATTGGTTTTAGAGAGTGAGTAAACTATAAAAGATAGAATCTCGCTGCATGGTGCTACGAGACTCTAATGAAAAGAATGAATGTATAACCTGAGTGCAAAGGTAAACATATTTTGCGGCCGATACAACTAATCGGGTCGCAAAATGGCTGAAATGTTAATAACTTGTGCCCGGTGTATACTATTGGCGACGCATATACCGTGACTCACCCGGCGTGGGCGGAGGGTATATGCGTCGCTTGTAGCGTAAGGATTCTGAATCCGGTCAGAGTCTCCGGATATTATTCGGCGGGCTCTACGTCGACCACTTCCACTTCAAAGATGAGAGTGGACATGGGAGGAATGGTACCCATCGACTTGCTGCCGTAGCCGAGATCGGCGGGGATGATGAGGGTGTATACGCCACCCTTCTGCATCATGGCGAGACCTTCGGCGAAGCCGGGGATCACGTTGGCGGTAGAGAAGCGGGCGCCTTCGCCTGCGTCAAATTCAGTGCCGTCAACGAGTTTGCCCTTATAGTTGACTACAGCGCGACCTTTGGCACCGACCTGTGCGCCTTCACCTTCCTTGACAACCTTGTAGTTGAGTCCCGAGGGAGTGGTCACGATAGCGGGGTCTTCAGCCTTAGCTGCGGTGATGTATTTTTCACCGGCCTCGATATTGGCCTTGGCTTCGGGGGTTTCGGCAGCAGCTGCTTCTTTCTTTTCTTCGGCAAGCTGCATGGCGCGACGGCTCATTTCAGAGAATTTGCCCTGAAGGAGCATCATCTGCTGCTCTGATACGGAGTCGCCGTTGAATGCTTTCTTGAATTCGGCCATGAATGCCTTGCGGTCAACGGGCACACCGGCTGCTTCGAGACGGTAGAGATTCTGCATGAGCTGCTGGCCGATATTGATACCTACGAGGAATCCCTGGTCGGTAGTGTCGGCGAGCACCATTGTCTCAACGCCTTTGATGATACCTGATTTGCTGAATTTCGAGCGCTCGTCGGCGGGCACTTGCTTATATTGCATGAGCCATGTGGAGCCGTTGGCCTCACCGGCTACGGTAGAGAGTGAGTCGCCGAGGGCGGCGAGTTCGTCGTTTCCGGCTGATTTCTTAGAGGAGTCGCATGATGCGATCGAGAGCGCCAGAGCGGCTGCTCCGCACGCTAAGAGGATTTTCTTCATGATTTGTTAAGTGTGTTACTTGTATTTTTTGATAATGTTGAGTACGGGATGGATTATTTCACTACCTTGAGCAGTTCTACGTCAAATATGAGTGTGGAGTTGGGGCCGATTACGCCGCCTGCGCCCTGAGGACCATAGGCGAGCTGTGAAGGGATGAATAGACGCCACTTTGAGCCTTCGGGCATCATCTGGAGTGCTTCGACCCATCCGGGTATGACCTGGGTCACGCCGAATGTGGCGGGAGCGCCGCGCTCTACCGACGAGTCAAATACGGTGCCGTCGATGAGCTTGCCGGTGTAGTGTACTTCCACGCGGTCCTGAGCGGTAGGCTTGGGACCGTTGCCTTCGGTAAGTACTTCATACTGAAGTCCCGAGGGTGTGATGTGTACTTCGGCGCGCTTGCCGTTTTCTTCGAGGAATTCCTTGCCGGCTTTCTCGTTGACGGCCGACATTTCGGCTGCTGCGGCTTCCTGCTTTTTCTGCATTTCGGTGAAGTAAGCCTGAATTTCGGCCTTGGCTTCATCATATGTCATTTTGGGCTGTGAGCCGTAGAATACGGCGGCTACACCGTCGGCAAAGTCTTTCACGTTGAGTTCGGTTATGCCCGATGCCTTGAAATTGTTGCCCATGCTCAGTCCGAGAGCATAGCTGATACGGTCAAGTTTCTGTTCCATGTCTTTATTCTTAATTTGATTGTGTTAAACCTGTGCTTTTCAGGCGGGCTTATCACGGTGCAAAGTTAGCGAGATTTTCGCCGGGCTGAGCAATATTTTTAATAAAAATTATTAAAAGAATGTGCGCACCGACTTGCGGCACCGTGGCGGAGCCTGTCATATAAAGTCTAACGTTTCAGAATATTGAATGGTTCAGGCTTTGAATTCGTTGAGGCGGGCAAGGTATTTGCCTATGATGTCAAATTCGATGTTGACGCGGTCGCCGGGGCGGATGGCATGGAAATTGGTGTGCTCCATGGTGTAAGGGATGATGGCTACCGAGAAGGCGTCGCGGTCGCTGTCGCACACGGTGAGGCTTACACCGTTGACGGTCACCGAGCCTTTCTCTACCGTCACATAGCCCTTGGCCGCCATAGCGGGGTCTATATCATAGCGGAAGCGGAAATATGAGCTGCCGTCGACTTCGGTGATGCTTTCGCATACGGCGGTGGTGTCGACATGGCCCTGCACGATGTGGCCGTCGAGACGACCGTCGAGTTTCATGCTGCGCTCAAGGTTGACGAGCGAGCCGGGGATGAGTGCGCCGAGGTTGGAGCGGTCGAGTGTCTCGCGGATAGCGGTCACGGTGTATGTGCCGTCGGTATTGAGCGACACCACGGTGAGGCACACGCCATTGTGAGCCACGCTCTGGTCGATGGTGAGTTCGTCGACAAACGAGCACTTCACGTCGATGTCGATATTACCGTTGTTCTCTCTTACGGCCGCTACGCGCGCGGCTTCTTCTACTATTCCTGAAAACATATGTATATCTTATTTTTTTATAGTCTTTGAATCGGATGATGTAATTCCTATACAAAGATAACGTATTTTGCTGATTTATAGTATAAGGTACGCGCTGATAAGCTGAGAGTGTTAAAATATTCAGAAAAATAATTACAATAATTAACGATAATTTAACTGTTACGATCCTGTCACAGCGCAATCCGGCGAAAAAATATGAAAAAAATAGATAATTTTCGCATCTTGATAATCAGTGGATTAAGTCGGTGCTTTGCATATTTTAGCACGGCGTTTACAAATTTTATCCTTAAAAAATTTCGTCAAGCCGCTCAAAATTACTACATTTGAGCAATAACAAACGGTAACTGTAAAATAATCTTAAATATCCCTCAGATGGAGCAAACCTTAATCATCTTCAAACCATCGGCCATAGAGCGTGGCCTTGTGGGCGAAATAATAGCCCGCTTCGAGCGTAAAGGTCTGGTGATATCAGCGATGAAGATGATGAACCTCAGCGAGGAGCTTCTGCGTGAGCATTACGCCCACCTCACCGACAAGCCTTTCTTCCATGAAATACTTTCGTCGATGACTGCATCGCCGGTTATTGTAGCCGTGCTGTCAGGCAAAGAAGCTATCAGCGTGGTAAGACTCATGACAGGTGCCACCAATGGCCGTCAGGCCGCACCGGGAACTATTCGCGGCGACTTCGCCATGAGCAATCAGGAAAATATTATCCACGCATCGTCTTCGCCCGAAGACGCCGCTGCCGAAATCAAGCGATTCTTCACCCCCGGTGAGATTTTCGATTATCTTCCCGTTACCATGAAATACATCAACGGCCCGTCGGAATGATCCGCAGCCCATTATAATCATCTCCTCGACTTCAAAAAACCTAAGTAACTGATGAAACTTATTAAAATTACCTCTCTTATAGCTGTCGCCCTATCCGTAATGTCGGCTACGCCCGCAATGGCTCAGCGTCAGCTCCCCGCCGGACATAATTCGCAGCACTCCAAGCTGCTTGCCTCGCAGGACGCCTCATCAAGCCCCTTTAAAATCGAAAACAATTCGCGACTGATGCGCGACATCAAGGAGCGCGAGAATATGCTCGACAATGAGATATTCACCACCTGCTGGGACTCGCAGGCCGTAGACCCCTACGGAAATTCAGTGGAAATCCCCGAACGTAAGGATATCGATGTTTCGGAATATGTAGCTCCTATCCAGGGTATTGTCACCTCCAACTATGGCTACCGTCCCCGCTTCGGCCGCAATCACAAGGGTATTGATCTCGCACTCCATGTAGGCGATACCGTGCGCGCCGCCTTCTCAGGTAAAGTCCGCCTCACACGTTACGAACGCAAGGGTTACGGTCACTACGTAGTGATTCGCCACGAAAACGGTCTTGAGACCGTCTACGGTCACCTCAGCCGCACTCTCGTGAAGCCTAATCAGTATGTGAAAGCCGGTGAGCCTATAGCTCTTGGCGGCAATACCGGCCGTAGCACCGGTCCTCACCTCCACTTCGAGACCCGCTACCTCGGCCGCGCCATCAATCCTTCTGAAATCATCGACTTTGAAAACAAGACCGTGCTTCGCGATGTGTTTACTTTCAATAAAGCTGTGCACGGTGTGACCACCAAGGCTCCCAAGGCAAAGGCTTCAAAACGCACTTACGCTTCTTCGAAGAAGAAACGCTCCACTTCAAAACGCCGCAAATAATCCCGCTTAGATATATAAACACCAATCAATCCCTAATCTCTCCAAAATCCGCGAGGACATCACATTATCACGGCAGAGCCGCTCTATTCCGGAGCGGCTCTGCCGTATCTATTGAGTCCGTACGTGCGGGGACGATTCCTTTTTAATTCATGATTTATGATTCATGATTCATGTTTTTTTGATGGATCTGTAAGGACGCTCACGGGGGAGCGTCCGGGGGATGATGGTGCGCGACTGCGGCGATAAAATTACCATTTTGCTCGGCCGGGTGCTCCTGCGAAGCACACCTACAGGTTACAGTGGGAGATGACATAAGCCACGGAGTGGCTTGACAATGTTAACCCCGGGTGCTTGTCACCCGGGGCATATAGTAACATGAAATACCAACCACGGAGTGGTTGAACAAAAGTGCGCCGATTGTGCAACCGCTCCGCGGTTGTGAGTCTTGCAGACGGATACCCCGGGTGACAAGCACCCGGGGTTAACCAAATCACAGCCACTCCGTGGCTTTACTAATTAATGTATCTGTCCTCATTTAGCGACCAACCCGAAAAATCCGATGACCCATATTTTTCCATCAGCATCCACCATAAATATCTACTGACCCGATTTTATTCTGATCGATACCCTATCCATAGGCTGCCCCCGAGCGATAATCAGGAGATAAGAGAATGAGTGCTGTGAATGACTATCGCCTGGGGTGGCCTTTGCGGCTCTCTTAGATTTTCTCAAACTTTGTGCGTGAGCCGAAATCAGATAAAGGATAGATCGAGTTTAACTACTGCATCAGCGCCGCGGATTTTCGGCAAACCTGCGGCAACTGAATTGGTGCAGAAGAATTTTTGAAGTTCATACTTTTCGTGCGTATTATTGTAATTGCTATTATATTTTTAGTCCGAGAGTCGTGCAGGTCGAAATTTCGCCCTGTGAACTATTCGCAAATTTAACTAAAAATCTAATAATTCCAAATAAATTCACGAAAAAAGTTGAAATATTTTTATAGATCGCTCCTTTTCCACTCAATTTCGGGGGTAGAAGTGGCGTGATTGAGGTATCGGGACAGTGCGAAAAGGTAATCGCTCAGGCGGTTGATCCACTCAAGAGCAGTGGATTCGAGAGGGTATCCGGCATCGGCCACGTCGAGCAAACGACGCTCTGCCCGGCGGCATATGGTGCGGGCCACGTGGGCCTGCGCTGCGGCGTGATGACCGCCCGGGAGCAGAAAGCACCGGAATGGAGGGGTGGAGGCGTCAACGGAGTCAATCTGCGCTTCAAGTGCGGCTATGCTTGCAGCCGAAGGAGCCGGGAGTCGGGCGCCGTCGGTGCCGATCGAAGCGAGGTAGCTACCCAGGTCAAACAGTCGGGCCGAGATGTTTTCGAGTTGCGAAGCGGCTTCGGGGTCGATAGGCTTACATTCGGCCATAAGCAGGCCTATGACGGCGTTGAGCTCGTCGACAGTGCCGTAGGCTTCCACTCTCACATCGTTTTTTCTGACGCGTTCTCCGCCCACGAGCGAGGTGGTTCCGCGGTCGCCTCCGCGTGTGTACAGATTACTTTTTTTCATATCATTATTAAGCTTTAGTGAAAAAAAATCAGCGGCGCTCCGTGGTGTCGGTGCGCCGCCTGATGATGAGTTATGGCATCGACGATGATTTATTCCTCGTCGTCGGCTTCCTTCATGTTGTGGAATACGTTTTGCACGTCCTCGTCTTCCTCGATTTTTTCGAGGAGTTTGTTGACGGCCTCGCGCTGTTCAGGAGTGACGTCTTTCAGGTCGTTGGGGATACGCTCAAATTCAGAGCTGATGATCTCGAATCCATTGTCTTCAAGATACTTCTGAATGTTGGAATACTCCTCAAACGCGCCGTAGAGCACGATCTGCTCGTTGCCTTCCTCGTCTTCATCGTGGCCGAGTTCGTCTACGCCGTAGTCAATGAGTTCGAGTTCGAGATCATCGAGGCTCACGCCGTCTTTGGGTTTGATCTTGAATACGGACTTGTGGTCAAAGAGGAAAGTGAGTGAGCCCTGAGTGCCGAGCGAGCCGCCGTGTTTGTTGAAATACGAGCGGACGTTGGCCACGGTGCGGGTGTTATTGTCGGTGGCAGCCTCTACGAATATCGCGATGCCGAAGGGGCCGTATCCTTCATATACGATTTCCTTGTAGTCGCCGGCGTCCTTGTCGGTAGCCTTTTTGATGGCGCGTTCCACGGTGTCCTTGGGCATGTTGGCAGCCTTGGCGTTCTGCATGAGAGCGCGCAGACGGGGGTTGGTAGAAGGATCCGGACCGCCGGCCTTGGCGGCGATGGTGATTTCCTTACCGATGCGGGTGAATGTTCGTGACATGTTGCCCCAGCGTTTGAGCTTGCGGGCTTTACGGTATTCAAATGCTCTTCCCATAGTGAAGTATTAATTGTATGATATTTTTCTTGTAGGCGGTTATCGTAGTTCGACACCCAGACGGGTGGTGAGATTCTTGATTATCTTGTTCATCACGGCGTCGATGGCCTTGTCGTTGAGAGTCTTTTCGTAGTCCTGAAGCGTCATGGATATGGCGTAAGACTTCTTGCCGACAGGGAGATTTTTACCCTCGTATACGTCGAAAAGCACCACGTCGCGCAGCAGTTTGCGCTCGCTTTCGGCCACGATGGTCTGAATCTGCTCAAATGTCACGGCATTGTCGACCAGCAGAGCCAGGTCGCGCTTCACGGGCATGGTCTTGGGGAGTGCGGTGAAGCTGACGGTGTGTTTGAGAGCCAGCGTTACGAGTTCGTGCCAGTTGAGTTCGGCGTAGACCACGGGCACCTTGATGTCCATGCGTCGCAGCAGCGAGGGCGATACGATGCCCATCGAGCCGAGATGTTTGCCCGAACGGGTGGCTATGTCGAGCGAAGCCGAGTAAATGTCGCTTTCGCCTCGGGTGAATTTGAGGCTCTGAGCGGATATGCCGAGACGTGAGAAAATATTGGCCACCACGGCTTTGAGGTCAAAGAATGTTGCTTCCAATGCCGGGCGTGCCCAGTTGGCGGCACTCATCGACCCCGTCATCCACACTGCCAGACGAGCTGACTCGCTGTAGGGTGTCAGCGGACGCTCGGCGGTGGATTCGGCGGCGGGATTGAAGAAATACACGTTGCCAAACTCATACATCATCAGGTCAGGGGCCTTGCGGTTGACGTTGTGAGCTATGGATTCAAGACCACCGAAAAGGAGGGTCTGACGCATCACGTTGAGATCGTTGCTCAGCGGGTTGAGCAGTTTCACGCAGTGATCGGCGGGATATTGCTTGAGTTCGGTATAGTAGGCTTCGGCGGTAAGCGAGTTGTTGAGTATTTCGTTGAATCCGCGTGCGGTCATCTGTTCCGACACGAGGTTGCGGAGCGTATTGTCTTCGTCCTCACGGCTCTTGAACGAGAGCGAGGAGTGGAGTGTGGTGGAAATCTCCACATTGTTGTAGCCATAGATGCGGAGCAGGTCTTCCACTACGTCACAGGGTCGGGTGACATCCACGCGATACGTGGGCACGGCCACGGTCAGTCCGGTGTCGGTGCGGTCTATTACCGCCATTTCAAGACTTTCGAGTATTTTCACCACGGTGTCAGGCTCGATGGCTTTGCCGATAAGGCCGTTGATGTAATCGTAGGTCAGTTCTACCTTCACGGGTTCGACCACAGTGGGGTAGTAGTCGGTCACAGGGCCGGTGACAGTGCCTCCGGCAAGCTCTTTCACCATCAGAGCGGCGAGTTTGAGCACATACATGCAACCGTTGGGGTCAACTCCGCGCTCGAAGCGGAACGATGCGTCGGTATTGAGTCCCTGACGGCGGGCTGTCTTGCGCACCCACGTAGGATGGAAGCATGCGCTTTCGAGGAATACCGAGGTGGCACTCTCGGTGACACCCGAGTCAAGACCACCGAACACACCGGCGATACACATAGGTTCGTCGGCATTGCATATCATCAGGTCGGCATCGGTGAGGGTGCGTTCCACACCGTCGAGGGTCACGAATTTGGAGCCTGCGTGCGCGGTGTCCACCACTACCTTGCCACCCTTGATTTTGGTGGTATCGAAGCAGTGGAGGGGCTGACCTGTGGCGTGCAGGAGATAGTTGGTGATATCGACAATATTGTTGATGGGACGCAGGCCGATGGTGAGCAGGCGGTTTTTGAGCCAGTCGGGCGACTCGGCTACTTTCACGCCTTCGATCGTTACGCCGCAGTAGCGTATGCAGGCCTCGGAATTGCGCACCTCTACGGGTATACCGCCTTCGGGTTTCTCCACCTTGAAGTCGTCTACACCGGGGCGATGAAGGTCGGGAGTGTATCCGTGGCGGGTCATCCAAGCAGCCAGGTCGCGCGCCACACCGTAGTGTGATGCGGCGTCAATACGGTTGGGTGTGAGGTCTACTTCAAGCACATAGTCTGACTCTATGCCGAAATATTCTGCGGCCGGAGTGCCCGGAGCAGCGGCGCCGTCGGGGAGCACCATTATACCGTCGTGTGACGTGCCGATGCCTATTTCATCCTCGGCGCATATCATGCCCGACGATTCCACGCCGCGGATCTTGGATTTCTTGATATTGAATTCCTTGTCGCCATCGTAGAGCGTGCAGCCCACGGTGGCTACTACTACTGTCTGGCCGGCAGCCACATTGGGAGCGCCGCACACTATCTGTGTAGCCTGACCGTCGCCTAAATCTACGGTGGTGATGTGGAGGTGATCGCTGTTGGGATGTTCCACGCAGGTGAGCACCTTACCTATTACAATGCCTTTCAGTCCGCCGCGGATCGACTCCACCTCTTCTACCGAGCCGGTCTCCAGACCGATCGAAGTCAGAGCGTCGGCCACTTCGTGGGCCGACAGCGGAAGATTGACGTATTGTTTAAGCCATTTATATGAAATATTCATAGGATGGGAGATTAGTTTATTTCAAAGTACAAAGATACAACAAAATACTCATTTATCTCCCACGCATCAGTCAAAAAATAATTCGAGTCAGCACGCGCAGGTGGTGTGAGATTACCTGAAAATAGCTTGAAATGTTAAAATGGTTGATTTTTATGGCAAATTGTTATGAATATGCAAAAAAATACGTATTTTTGCAGGGAAATACAGAAAAATCTAACAAGAATGGAAAAAATAGATAATCTTGACCGCAGAATACTTGAGATAATCATGCGCAATGCTCGCATCCCTTCAAAGGATGTGGCGCAGGAGTGCGGTGTATCGCGTGCGGCCATTCACCAGCGCATCCAGCGCATGATAGATGTGGACGTTATCACGGGTTCGGGCTACACTGTCGATCCCAAGGTGCTCGGCTATCGCACTTGCACTTACATAGGCGTGAATCTTGAGCGCGGCGGTATGTACCGTCAGGTCGTACCCGAATTTGAGAAGATACCCGAAGTGGTGGAGTGTCATTTCACCACCGGCCCTTACACCATGCTGATAAAGGTGTATGCGCGTGACAATGAGCACCTGATGGAGCTGCTCAACTCTCATATCCAGAATATCCCCGGAGTCACGGGCACCGAGACCCTCATATCGCTCGAAGAGTCGATACACCGCGACATGCCCGTGAGGTATGAATAACATTTAGAATTTAGAATTTTTTCATTCATGCCCGTGAGGGATGAATAATTAGGATGGAGAATTTAAAATCGGGCCGGTGTGCCGAATGATTTTAAATTCTCCATCCTAAATTTTCAATTCTGAAAAAGCAGGGGCGTCAGTGACTGTGCTCGCCGTGGTCTGATGCCATCGACGAGATGTAAAACGCACCGTCAACGGCCACTTTAGAGTCAGTAGTTACCGGCATCGAGCCGTCGGGCGAGGGGAGGATAGTGGTAAGGCCGTCGGCGCTTATGCCGGTTGTCACGGCAGTCTTTACGAGGTGCAGTTCGTCATCATCCTCGTGTTCGATTACAAATACATAGTGTTTGCCACCTTCGGAAGTGAAAGCCTCTGTGGGGAGAGTGAGTTGTGACTGAGTGCCGGTGTTGAGGCGCGCCGTGACCCCCATGCCCGGGAGCAGTCGTGTATCGGCAGGCAGGTCATGAAGATCAATACGCACTTCCACGGCCTTGGTCGACGGGTCGATCATAGGGCTGACCGCCGCTATTGTGCCCGGAATTACCGTGTCAGGATTATTGAGAAGTGTCACCGTGGCAGTCTCGCCGGTGGCTATGAGGGGAATGTCTTTTTCAAACACGGTGGCGATGCAATACACACCCGAGGCGTCAAGTATTGTCATAATGGGCGATGTGCCGTCGGCATACGCGCCTGTGGTCACGTCGATCGAACTTACCGTGCCGGTGATAGGGGAGTGCACCGTCATGGTGCGGGAGAGAGATGTGGCCGAAATGCTTGCCGGATCAATTCCGGCCATGCGCAACCTCACGCCCAGACCGTAGACCTCGGTAGAGGCAACTGAGCAGTCCGTTGTAGCGGCGTGGAGATTGCGTGCTATGCCTGCTCCCTGGTCGGCGAGAGTCTGCTGACGCACGAGTTCTTTCTTGGCCAGTTCAAGGCGTTCAACGGCCTGGATATACTGCTGCTGCAGGGCAACGGCCTCGGTGTTTTCGATTTCGGCTACGGGCTGACCGGCGCTGACGTGCTGACCGGCCTTGACAAGTATGCGTGTCACTACACCCGGCATGAGCGGCGTAACAGCTGCGTCGGCAGCAGGATTCACTGCCAGACGTCCCGAGCACTTCAGCGTGGTGGCTATCTCGGTGTAAACAGGTGAGCCGAACCGTATGCCTACTATATCGGTCTGGGCGCGGGTGATGTGGACTTCATCTTGAGCCTCATGGCTGTGGCCGTGCTCATCGGAGGCCTCTCCGGCTTGGGAAGTACGTCCGGAGCATCCTGCGAGCAATAAAGCCGTGGCAGACGCTGATATGATCGTACGGAGTATATGGCGTGTCATTTCGATAGATATTTGAGGTTGATAACTGACTGATTGTATCGCTCGATGGCATCGGCGTGGCGCGAGCGCATGTCGGATACCGATTGCAGATATTGGATTAGTTCTATCTCGTTGATTTCGCCCAGAGTGTAAGAGACGGTGGCGAGTCGCTCAAGTTCGTCGGCCTCCGATGCACCGGTGGTGGTGTGATATTCCAGATTATGGGCGGCGGTGAGCATCTCGGAGCGCGCAGCCAGATACTCGTTGACGGCTTCTGTCTCGGCCGACTCGCGGTCAAGGCGTGCCATGGTCAGATCGCGTGCAGCAGCGCGGGCGCGGGCACGTCGTGCGCCGAAAAACAGCGGTACACCCACTCCGACCTCAAATTTCATGAAATGTCCTTTGAATGCCTCGCGCTCCACGTCGTAAGGATTGAAACTCTTGATCAGGCAGCGTGTGGTGGCCGAAAGTGATATGGAGGGGGCAAACTCGTTGCGTGCCACCGACAGGTTGCGTCGGCTCAGCTCCACACCTGCGTCGGCCTCACGGCCGCGCACTGTGGTGGCGAAGGAGTATTCGCCGGCCGCAGGAAGGGGTAGGGCGCTGAGGGTATCGGCGGCAGCGGGTTCGACCGGACACTCCGCACCGAGCAGATTTTGCATCTTGAGTGTCAGGAGATAGTAAGAGTCGACGGCATCGTGATAGTCGGCTCTGCATGCAGCTGCGAGTTGACGAGCGTTGATTACATCAAGACGGCTCACCTCGCCGTTGGTATAGCGTGAGGAGGTGAGATTGAGGAGCGACGTGAAAGTACTGTCGGTCAGGGCAAGGAGTTTCACTCGATTGCGTGCGTGAAGCATCGTGTAGTAGAGCGACGTCACCTCGCGTTCCACCTGAGCTTTCTGACTGTCGAGTGTGCGTCCGGCCAGAGCGGTCTCGGCCTTCAGAGCTTTGTGGCGTGCCACATAGAGGGTAGGGAAGTCAAAGGCCTGGGTGAAGTTCACACCGTTGTCGGGGCTGTCGCCGGTGGTGGTCTCCTGCGTGAGCGACACTTCGGTCATATCGGGGTCAAACGCCGTGCCCTGCATGATACGGGCTTTTTCCACGGCTACCGAACCGGCGCGCACGACGGGCGAGAAAGTCCCGGCGCGGTGCAGACACTCGTCAAGCGTCAGGTTGGCGGGTTGCTGAGCTGCAGCCGAGGCAGCTAATACGAGAACTGTAAGGGTGATGTATCGGTTCATTTTTTATAGCTCTTATATACTGTTTCGTAGATTGCTGGAAGTACCATCAGAGTGAGGATGGTCGAAGTGATGAGGCCGCCTATTACCACAGTGGCGAGCGGACGCTGCACCTCGGCTCCGTCGCCGTTGCTCAGCGCCATAGGCAGGAAGCCGAGCGAGGCCACGAGGGCGGTCATTATCACGGGTCGCAGGCGCTCGCGGCAACCTTCGGTGACACGGCGTCGCACATCGGCCACTCCCGCTCGTTCGAGATTGTTGAATTGGCCCACGAGCACAAGACCGTTGAGTACGGCCACGCCGAAAAGCGCTATGAATCCCACGCCGGCCGAGATGCTGAACGGCATGCCGCGCAGCCACAGCGAGCATACGCCGCCTATCAGGGCAAGCGGTATGGCCGAGAATACCAGAAGTGTCTCGCGGATGCTTCGGAGGGTGGCGTAGAGCAGTGCAAGGATGAGTATTAGCGCTGCGGGCACGGCCACGGCCAGTCGGCTCATAGCCTGCTGAAGATGGAGGAATTCACCGCCGTAGTCATAGCGGTAGCCCGGAGGCAGATGAAGATTGCTTTCGAGTATGCCGCGGATCTCGCTCACGGTTGACTGCACGTCGCGGCCTCTTACGTTGAAGCCCACATATATCCGTCGTTCGCCGTCGTCGTGGGCTATCTGGGCGGGTGCGTCGCGGTAGGCCACGTCGGCAATATTTTCGAGAGTCACCGAGCCTCCCGAGGGGATGGGTACGAGCAGCTCGCGCACGGCGTCGATATCGGTGCTCACGTCTTTGTCAAGACGCACGGTCAGGTCATAGCGGCGGTCGCCCTCGTACACGTCGCCGGCTTTTTTACCGGCGAAAGCCGTGGCGAGCACATCGTTGGCCGCGGCAACAGATATGCCGTAACGAGCCATGCGTTCGCGGTCATATTCCACCTGTATCTGCGGCAGTCCGGCCACTTTCTCGACTTTCGGCTCCATCACTCCGTCGACATCGTGGATGAGCGAAGCCACGCGGCGCGCCTGCTGCTGGAGCACGTCGAGGTCGTTGCCATAGATCAGCACGGCCACATCCTGCTTGATGCCCGTGATAAGTTCGTTGTTTCGCATCTGTATGGGCTGAGTCATCTCAGCTTCCATACCGGGTATCATGGACAGAGCGTGCTCCATACGCTCCATCAGCTCGTCCTTAGTGTGTGCCGATGTCCACTGCTTCTTGGGTATGAGCGAGATGAGCATGTCGGCGCGCTCCACCGGCATAGGGTCGGTAGGAATCTCGGCGCTGCCTATGCGTGTCACCACCTGGCGCACCTCGGGAAAACTGTCGCGCAATATCTTTTCGGCAAGCGATGCTGACTCCACCATCTGTGAAAGCGACGTACCCTGAGCCATCGACATCTCCACTGCGAAGTCGCCCTCTTCAAGACTGGGGATAAACTCGCCCCCGAGAGTGGTGAAGAGCCACACGGCTCCGGCCAGAAGCACCACCATAAAGGCTATGACAGCACGGGCCTTGTCAAGACAGAATGTGAGCACCGGCCGGTAGAGGCGTTGCAGACAGTCCATGATACGCGCCGATATGTCGCTGAAAAAGCCCTTGTGTCCGCCGGGCTTGCGGCTGAGAAATGCCGCCGAGGCTGCCGGGACGTAGGTGAGTGAGAGTATGAAGGCGCCAAGTATGGCGAAGAATATCGTAAGAGCCATCGGGCGAAACATCTTACCCTCGATGCCGCCGAGGGTCATGAGCGGGAGGTAGACTATCATTATGATGATCTCGCCGAAGGCGGCGCTGCTGCGAATGGTCGACGCCGAGCGATACACCTCCTCATCCATCTCCTGACGCGACAGCGGCTGCCGCGAAGTGCGCGCGGCCACGTGGGCCACCACCGCCTCCACTATTATCACGGCTCCATCCACTATCAGACCGAAGTCTATGGCGCCGAGGCTCATGAGGTTGCCTGATATACCTGTGGCTTTCATCATGCCGAACGCAAAAAGCATGGCCAGCGGAATCACCGATGCCACAACCAGTCCGGCTCGGAAATTGCCCAGAAACAGCACCAGAATGAATATCACGATCAGTCCGCCCTCGATGAGATTGCGTGTGATAGTGCCGCTCACGCGGTTGACAAGTTCGGTGCGGTCAATGAACGGCTCTATCACCACACCTTCGGGAAGAGTGTGGCGGATACGTTCGATACGCTCCTTGACATTTCGGCTCACTTCCTGAAAATTCTCGCCCTTAAGCATAAGCGCTATACCGGCCACCACTTCACCCTCGCCGTTGCGGGTCACAGCGCCGTAGCGTGTGGCACTTCCCTGCCTTACGTCGGCCACGTCGCCTACGGTCACCGGAGTGCCGTTTACCACCTTTACGGGAATACGGGCTATGTCGTCGAGCGAGGTCACGCTTCCTATGCCTCGGATGAAATACTGGCGGGAGTTTTTCTCTATATAGCTGCCGCCTGTATTGGAGTTGTTGGCTTCGATAGCATCGAAAACCTCCGGCAGAGTCACCCCGGCAGCGTAGAGACGCTGATTGTCCACCGCCACTTCATATTGCTTCACATATCCGCCCCAGCCGCTCACTTCGGCCACACCCTCGGTGCCCGACAGTTGCTTGCGCACCACCCAGTCCTGCATAGAGCGCAACTGATCGAGCGAATAGCGGTCTTCATATCCCTCGGCGGCGCGGATAGTGTAGTGGTAAATCTCACCCAGACCGGTGGTGATAGGAGCCATGCCTACCGATACGTCGGACTTGGGCATCGCTTCCTCAGCCTCGCGCAGGGCCTGAGCCACCTGCTCGCGCGCCCAGTATATGTCGGCGCGGTCGTCAAACACCAGCGTCACCACCGACAGACCGCTGCGGCTTATGCTGCGGCGCTCTTCGACACGCGGGATATTGGCCATGGCCATCTCTACGGGAGTGGTGATATACTGTTCCACCTCCTGCGCTCCCATCGACGGCGCTGTGGTGATCACCTGCACCTGATTTGTGGTGATGTCGGGGGTGGAGTCAAACGGCAGAGTATAAAGCGAATATCCGCCCCACGCTATGAGCAAAAGAGTCAGGGCGAAGATCACGGTCTTGTGATCGATTGAATATCTGATGAGGCGTCGAAACATACTCTTACTGAATTTTCCACAAAGGTACGAAAAATATCAGTGCAACGCAGTTGCATATATACAAAAGCACCGGGGGCGGGTTCTCACGAATCCGCCCCCGGCCTGTATTACTTACATAAAAAGTTCGTTATCTGTTGATGTACTTGTGATTGCGCGTGACCACGAGGCCTTTGGCGTCGGCTGATACGGGGCGCCCGAGTATGTCGAAACCCTGACCGGCAGCCACAGCGTCGGCAGCCACTTCGGCTATCGACGATGAGCCTGCGGTAAGCTCGATTTCCTGACCGGGCACGGTGGCTATGTCGTAGAGCCATGTTTCGGGAAGCTTGGTCTCGGGGATTTTCTTCATGTCGGCCACGATAGGATCGGGCATCACATAGGGACGGGTGAGTTCGTTGGCGTTCTCGCCCGATGCGGAGGTGAGAGCGGAGCCGTCGGCATTCTGCAGGGGAGTGAGCGAGCGCAGACGAAGGTTGCCGCCGAGGGTCGACTTGATTACTACGCGCTCGATCTTGCCGTTTTTCCAGCTCATTTCCTTGATTTCAAAGCCGCCGCGGGCGCGGAGACCGTTGACATTGCCGTCGGCCCATTTCGAGGGGAGGGCGGGGAGCAGGTGGATGAAGCCGGCATGTGACTGGAGGAGCATCTCGGCTATACCGGCGGTGCAGCCGAAGTTGCCGTCGATCTGGAACGGAGCGTGGGAGTCAAACATATTGGCATATGTTCCGCCGTTGGGGTCGGATGAGGTGATGTTGGGCGACACGAGACGCATCTGATTTTTTATGATGTTGAGGGCGTGGTCGCCGTCGAGCATTCGGGCCCATTCGCATACCTTCCAGCCCATCGACCATCCGCGGGCTGCGTCACCGCGGCCTACGAGTGACTTGTGCACTCCTTGGAATATGGTGGTGTTGACATAAGGCGATACCTGATTGCCGGGATAGGCACCCCACAGGTGGGAGAGGTGACGGTGTGACGACGACTCGCGGTCCCAGTCTTCCTGCCATTCCTGTACCTGACCGTATTTGCCTATCTTGTAGGGTACGAGCTTGGCTTTCAGTTCATCGAGCTCGTGGGCAAACTGGGGATCGGTGTTGAGTATCCGCGCTGCTTCGGCGGTATTTTTCAATACGTCATAAATCATCTGGTTGTCCATAGCCACGCCGCCGAAGAGAGCCACGTTCATGCTCTTGCCCTCATCGTTGGTATATGACCAGAGGCCGGGGTGATTCTCGGGGGAGTTGGAAGGCGCTGCGACTTTATAACCGGTGTTGGGGTCGGTGACGAGGAAATCCTGATAGAACTCTGCGCAGCCTTTAAGCACGGGGTAGATCGAGGCGAGATATTCCTTGTCGCCCGAGAAGAGGTATTTTTCCCAGAGGTGAGAGGCGAACCATGCGTTGCAGGTGGGCCATACACCTACCGAGCCGTTGTCTACGGCACCAGTCGTGCGCCATATATCGGTGTTGTGGTGGAGAGTCCAGCCGCGGGCACCATACATCTCGCTTGCCGTGACTGCACCGGTCACTGCTACATCCTTCACCATCTCGATAAACGGATCGTGACACTCGGCGAGATTCGTGACCTCGGCGGGCCAGTAGTTCATCTCCACGTTGATGTTGGTGGTGTATTTGGAATCCCATGCCGGATACTGGCGTGCGTTGGGGTTCCAGAGACCCTGCAGGTTGGCGGGCTGGCTGCCGGGCTGCGAGGAGCTGATGAGAAGATAGCGGCCAAACTGGAAGTAATTGGCTATGAGCTGGGGATCGTCGGCATAGGTGTAGTATTCCTTGATGCGCAGCTCGGTATTCTTGACCTCCTGCGCGGGATTGTGGCCGAGGTCGATACTCACGCGGTCAAACTGCTCGCTGTAGCGTGCCGAGTGTGCCGCCATGGCGGTTTCGGCGTCGATGTTCTTGTCGAGATAGTCGTTGAGGTAGCCGAGGGCTTTTGCTTCGGCATCGCCGCTCACGTCGGCATAGTTCACGAAATTGGTGGCCGAGGAGATGATGATGGTGGCCGCATTGGCGTCGCTGACGGTGATGGCGGGCACATTGTTCTGCCCGGCCACGATGCCGTAGTGCACCACGTTTTTAGTCGATGATGACAGTGTGCCGCCGTCGTTGATCACTTTGATGAATGTGAAGCAGTTGAGCTTGTTGTCGACATTTTCGGTCTGGGTCTTGGCAGGTACGAGCGAAGCCTTTATGAGACCTTCGCCGGCCATGGTGTTTACACCGGCCTTGGCCATATTGGTCTTGATGGGAGCCGCGAAGCACACGTCGAAATTGAGCTTGCCGGGTTCGGACGCTTCGATCTGCATCACGGTCACATTGTCGGCCATTGAGGTGAATACTCGGCGTGTGTAGGTCACGCCGTCGACCACGTAGGTGGTGGTGGCGACTGCTGTGTTCATGTCGAGGTCGCGCACGTATCCCTCGGCGTCGGCTGCATTTTCGGCAGCTCCGTGTTCCTCGTCATTGAAGCGGTGGCCGGGGAAACCTACGAGCACGCATCCGGCAGCCTGATACTGGGCGCCGTGCGAGGCCTTTGACTGCCATGCGGGGATGGCGAGTTTCTGGGCTTCGGTATATTTCTTGTCAAAGATGAGCTGCTGCACCTGGGCCAGAGCGGTTTTGGCGTCGGGGTTATGGTTGCTGTTGGGCGACTGTCCCCAGAAGGTATCCTCGTTGAGCTGAAGTGTGTCGCAGGCGACGCTGCCGCTCACCATCGCTCCGAGGCGGCCGTTGCCGAGGGGGAGGGCTTCTTCCCAGTAGGCCGCGGGGCGGTTGTACCACAGGCGGTTGTGGCTGTCAAGCACGGGTGGGGGAACCGGACGCTTGTCGCCGGTAGTGAACGTGAAGGTCACGGGTTCGGTGCAAACGTTTCCGGCGAGGTCGGTCAGCGACGAGCCGGGGAGGGTGAAGGTATAGGCGGTGGATAGGTCAAGGTCGCCGAACTCCATCACGAGCTTGTTGTTGTTCACGGCAGGTGTGGCTGACTTGGTGACGTTGTTGCCGGTGAGCGAGGCGGTGACACCTTTGTTGAGCACCACGCTCTCGTTGAACACGAGCGATACGCGGCCGGTGGGCGATACCGAGGTGTCGCCATCGGCGGGTGTGGAGCTGAGCAGCGCGGGAGCCTGATGGTCATCGGCAAGCACGTTGACGTATTTAAGGTTATAGTTGCTTGTCTTTGTGGCCGACTGGATAAGCATGCGCACTATGAGGCTCTCCTTATTGTCGGCGTTGAGGCTGTAGCTCTTATCGGTGTAGGTGTTCCAGTGGGATGCCGCGGTGTAGTCGGGGAGCACGGTCCAAGTAGCGCCGCCGTCGGTGGAGTAGACCACGCCGAATTTTGTCGATGAGCTGGAGCCGTCGCCAATGGCGAAATTGATGTTTACGTTGGCGAGCGAGGTGGTGGGCATCGAGATCTCGAAATACTGGTCATGTTTCGCCCCGTCGGTATAGTCGGCCTTGGCGGTGAATTTGTCGGTCGATGCGGTATTGAGTCTGAACAGATAGCTGGGAGTGGAGCCGCTCGATGTAAGCTGCCACTTGCCGTCGGATGTCTTGAGCGATACGCTGCACTTGTCGAGGTCGAGCGCGCAGGTATTGGGGCGGAGTTGCGGCTGGAGGGTTTTCCATGCTACGTTGGCGGTGGCTGACCATCCGGCATTGTTGGGAGTGTAGATGGCGGTGGTTCCGTCTTTCACCTCGTCGTAACCCGAGGTGAATTCCCAGTGGGCGACTACCGACTGTTCGGCTGCCCGGAGCGATGCTGTTGCCGCGATGACGGCGGCTGCCAGCAGGGCTGTGTGAAGAGTTTTCATTGGAGAAAAATGGGGAGTTAAGGTTAAGAATGTTTTTTTGCAAAAGTAGCTGCACAGAGGCGTATATCAGGTAAAAATCGGCTCAATGATTCGGAAAATCGGCTCAAATAGCATAGGAATGACTGAAATTTGTGTTATCTTTGAGCCGTAAATCAGTAACCTGTGAATCGATACCGTATATATCTGCTGGCAGTGGTGCTTCTCGCTCTTTTTTCGGTGAGCGGTGAGGCGGTGCGCTATGACCGTGCCGACGGATTGTCAAGTCCTATCGTAGGCGGCGGCATACAGGGCGACAACGGGCTTATGTGGTTTGCCACATGGAACGGACTGCACTGCTTTGACGGATATGATTTCTACCGCGTAAGCATCGCGCCCGGCGACAGCGCGTCGATCAACACCAATCTTATCCGCACTATCGCCAAAGCGCCGTCGGGTAATATCCTTTGCCGCACCGACGACGGTGTATATGAATTTGACCTCGCCACGATGTCGTTTCGCGACATTCCGTCGCCCGAGGCCGACTCGCTCATGAGCCGGCTTCGCCGCGTGTGGCACGGCACCACCGTCAGGCAGGGCGATACCGATATTCTCTGGACCGGCTCCACCGAGGGCATCGGCAAGGAATTTGAGTCCCATCACCCGGCCCGGCTCCTGAAGGGGACAGCCGGAGTGGAGCCGCGCACTGTGATGACCGACCGCGCCGGACGCCTTTGGACCGGTGTCCGCGCTTATCCGCAGCTTTCGATGTATGACCGCGGCGGGCGTATCGACTCCATGCGGCTTGACTTCACACCCTACAGCATATATGAGACTTCGTCGGGACTGGTGTTTGCCGGCGGTAAACCCGGCGGTCTCGTGAGGGTGACCGACGGCATGAAGATAAGCGTCGATGTGGTATATGACATGGTCGAGGATTCGGCCGGACGGCTGTGGCTCGCCACGTGGGGCGAGGGTATAAAGTATATTTCCGATCCTTCGGGCGACAATCCCGTGGTAACTCCTCTTGGCGCAGGGCGCAAGGTGAGGAAACTGCTTGTGACACGCGGAGGGAATCTCGTGGCCGCGACCTCCGACGGCCTTCTTACCGTCAGTCTCCACAGTCTGACTGTATCGGCAGTGCGCCGCAGTCCCGGCGATGCGGCGGCTCTCGGCTCTAACTCCACCATAAGCCTCGCGCAGGACTCGGCGGGAAATATCTACGTGGCTACCGAGAGCTCGGGCATAAGCCGGGTGACCGAAGAGTCGCTTTTCAGCGAAAAGCCTTCGTTCTCCCACTATAATGTAAGAAACTCGTCGCTCGACCGCGATGAGATCTATGGCATGGCGATAGAAAACGACTCCACGCTTATCATCACCGGGCCTGACAGGGTGATGATACTCAATCCAGTCAGCGGCATCAGCATCGGCTACAGTATGCCGTTCTGGGGCGACGACGTCACTTTCGCCGAGGGCACGCCGGCCCGTCAGACTGATGGCACATGGGCTTTCGCCACTTCGCGCGGAGTGCTCACGGCGTCGGCTCATTCGCTTTATTCGCGCGGGTATATTCCTCCGGTGGTCGTTACGGCCGTATCGGTCAACGGCGGCCCTGACCGTCTCACCTTTCTTCCCGACGGCCATCTCGATCTCGACAGCCGCAGCCGCAACATTACCCTGCGTTTCGCGGCGATAGACTATGTGGACAATACCCATATCCTTTACCGCTACCGGGTCGACGGCTCGCCGTGGTCAGCCTACCGCTCCGCACGCACGCTGACACTTTTTAATCTCACCGCCGGCACCCACATCGTTGACCTTCAGTCGACCGACCGCTATGGCCGCCGAGTAGACAATACGCTTGCTCTCACCGTCACCGTAGCCCCGTGGTGGTATGAGACATGGTGGGCCATGACATTGTTTATCATCTTTGGCGCGGCCGCCTTAGCCGCCGGAGTGTGGCTCGTGGTCTACATACGCCGAGTCAACCGCCAGCGCCGCGAACTCCTTGCCAAATATATGGCGTTGCTCGATGCATCCGCGTCGGCCGGAGCATCCGCCCCCGAGGAAACTCCCGTAGTGGAATCGGCTGAGGATGCCGCTTTCCTGAAGCGCGTGCAAGCCTACATCGAGGAAAACATCGCTAATCCCCAAGCAAATATCGACTCTATGGCCGAGGCTTCGGCCGTGAGCCGAGCAACGCTCAACCGCCGCCTGCGCTCGCTGATGGGAGTGTCGGCCGCCCGACTGCTTCTCGAAGCGCGCATGAACCGCGCCTCAGCCCTGCTTGCCGACGGGTCACGCTCTACGGCCGAAGTCGCCGAAGCGTGCGGCTACACCGATCCCTACTATTTCACCCGCGTCTACCGCAAGCACACCGGCAAATAATATTTTTTTTCAAAAAAAAATTCGCCGCGCGTTAAACCATTTCACCCGGTGTGTGTTTTATAGATACATAGCAAGATTACTTTTTCCATTGCAAGAAATGTGATAATGATTGGTTTATTATCTAAGCGAGAAGACGTTGTGAAACATCTTCTCGTTTGGTTTTTTATATATCTTCGTCGCCCGGGGTTAGATGCAGAAACCAAAAAGGCGTCCGATAGGCCGCCGATTAAAACTCAATAAGTTATATAATCGGCGCCCTGACGGACGTCAAAGTTTACAGGCCAATGGCCGGCGACGCCTCAGCATAGCTACGGCGGCGCCGGTTACGAATAACTCAATGCCCTGCGGGCATTCTTTTTTATTTTGACACAGCCTTCTTAAATTTTAAAAATCTATATTGTACTCGCTCGTACCGTCAGGCATTGTTGAGCGGAGTCATGTGATAGCCGAGGGCATTGAGCTCCATGGCCATACCGGCCAGATAGAGTTGATGTAGAGCGGCCACGTAGCAGCCCAGAGCCGCTTCAGTGCCGGGCTCTACGTGCTCATGGTTGAGAAGAGAGTAGACGCGCGACGCACATTCGGCCACCAGTTCGGTGATCTTTTCGGCGGCTTCGTCGCGATAGCCGAGAATGTCTTGTACCACGGCCTCGTCCATATTGTCATATCCGCGCATGTCACGAATCTTCTCATACAGGTCTTTTTCTTTGGAATATCGCTCCCAGTCGGTATCCCAGTAATAAGCCATAGTCATACCAATGAGCATCATCCATCCGAGCGACACCACGGGATATTGTGCAAACTCGCGTGCGCCGTCGGGCATATATGCGCGTGCTATCTCGCCCCAACGCTCTTCCACGTCGGGACATTCGGGCACGTGGGCGTCGAGTGCTTCTTTCTTCTGCAGAAACGAGCGCAGATCCTCTCCGGTTTTTTCTTCAAATTTCTTTACAAGTTCTTTGCTGTCCATTGTAGTAGGGTGTTAGTTTTTTCTACATACTATAACGCCTCCCGCAGCCGAATGGTTGCGGGAGGCGTAGGGTGGAAAGCGGCAGAGACGTCAGGCAAATGTCACGCGTACGTGGGCATCGGGGTAGCGGAGCACCACACACGAGGCCTCGGTCATCACCACAGCGTCGGTATTGCGTAGACCGGCCTGCTTGAGGTGCAACTTCTGGGCGTTGAAAGGTATGTGGGTGTATTTGGTCACGTATTCGGGGTCTATCACTATTGCATCGTCCTCATGGCCGCAGAGGTCGAAGATCTCGGAATGGATCACGTGGAGAGTGCCGAATTTAGACACGACGGTGTCGAAGTCAATGCCCCAGTGGACGTTTTTGCCCGTCGACTGCACGGTGCGTGTATAGTCGAGAGCCGAGAATCGCTCTATCAGTCCCGAACCGGCTATCATCACCTTGGCGCGAGATCCGCCGCTGAGAGTGAAGGCGCTGCGCATCAGGGCGGCTACACTTGTGGTGTTGACTTTTCCGCCAAACGTATAGTCACGCCCGGCCTGATGCCATATGCCGCCGGTGAGGAGCACCTCGCGGTTGTCGTCGAGGTCGTCAAACTGTTCGCGCAGACCGAAGAGAAACGACTTTTCCATGCCGAGACGCATGTCCATTATAGCCACTTCCTCCTGATCGTGAAATCCCCACCCCACTTCCTTGCGGGCCAGATTGTGCATGGCCGAGGATTCTATCTGGGTCTTGAATATCTGACAGTAATTGAAGTCCTTGACGGGTAGCGAGTTGTAGAGGCCGGTCATGACGTCGAGCTCGGAGGCCGCACGTCCCATCCTCACTATGGTCTCGCCCTTCTTTATAGCCGGAAATTCGCTCTCGGCACCGGGAATGTCGGTGAGACGCACGGTGAGTTTCGTGCCGTTGACCTCCTTTACATATCCGCGCAGAGCTTCGGCTCGTCCGGCAGCGGTGAGTTTCACCCCCGGGAGCATTATGGTGTCGGTGGGAGCGAATACACCCTCGGTGTCGACGGTTATCTCTATGTCGTCGAGGGGAGAGAAGCCGTCGGCCACGGCAGCCGCCACGGTGGCTGAACCGGGTTTGAGATCGACGGAGTAGTACGATACTTTCATTGAGTCGCAGCGGCGTGAGCCTATGCAACGGGTTATCTGATCGAGAGGAGTTGCAGCCGGGCGTATCTTGACGATACGCGACTCTACGCTGTCTTCAAGCAGTTCGGGCGAAAGCTGCCCGGCGAGTTGAGTGGTGAGTGTTTCTGAAGTAAAAGCCATCTTTTTCGATTTAAGATTTAAAATTCATAATTCCGTCTGATTCATAATTCATAATTCACCTTTTTAATTCATGATTTACAATTCATGATTCATGATTACTTAATCTCATATCAATCACGAATCTTAAACAGAAAAATCGTGAATCATGAATCGTGAATTATGAATCATCAAAGGTCCCACACGCTGCGGCGGGTGCGCGAGAGCACAAAGGCAGTCACATCATCGTCGGGCGATGTGACGGGATCGTCGGCAGCGCCGGGGGTGCGCAGGAGTTCAAATGTGCCCAGTAGAGGTGCGGGATTGTCGGTCTGCGGAGGAGATTCGGCAGGGGTGGGGGTGGTCACGTCATCGACGGGAGTGGCCTGTGTTTCTACAGTGTCAGTCATATATATGAAGAGTTAATGATTACACTGCAAAATTACTATCGCTCCAGCCGCATATGTAGCGATCGTGACCGGGTACACGTACAGATGCAAAATAAGCATGTTTTCATCCATGAAATATGCTTATTTTTACAAAAATGTCAAAATAAGCACATGTCAGACATGCTTATTTTTACAAAAATGTCAAAATAAGGCGAAATCGCGTGAAAAATTGGGGCTTATTTTACACAGTCCATTCCTTTCACATAAGTATAGAGTGCAGTAGGTACGAAGTGCAGCTGTCCACATTCCATATTTTTCACTCCGGTATTAGACACTGATGTAACGACAGCCTGCTTCAGATGATTGGTTTCCATAAAAGTAAGCAGCGATTTCAATTCGGCTGGATGCTCATAATAGCGGTCACTCCACTTTATCTCAACGATACGGTCAGGCTTCTGCGAAAGAATATCAAGTCTCACCAGATCCACCTCTCCATGAGTGCGACCCTTTTTCCAGTTGGCATAATACAGCTCATGTATATCCCACGCAAGTTGGCAGAATACAGCTGTTTCCACAAGGTGATTGAAGGCTGCGTCAGTCTGTGCAAGTGGAGAGAATACTGCCGCGAAAATCGACGGATTGGTTATGTAAATCTTAAATGTAGTGACACGCTGGAATCTGCGCGCGTTCTCGTCAATCTTATGAAGCACTTTGATAAGAAATGCTGACTCGAGATAATCAACATATTTCTTTATGATCTCTTTTTTTATACCAGATTCCTTAGCCAGATCTTCAAATGAGAATTCTTCACCCGAACGGAAAACTATATGAACAAACAGTCGGTAGAGGTCTCTCGTATCATTCACGCCATATAATCCCGGAAGATCTTTCATAAGTACCTTGTCGACAATGTCTTCCTTTATATACCGTCCGGGGTTTTTACGCAGCTGCATGCTTGATACCACTTCAGGATATCCGCCGAAATTAATGTAATCAATAAACCGGTCATTCAGCTTTGCCATATCCATTACGTCATATCCGCGCACCCTGTCGCCAAACCAGTCCACATTGGCCGGCACTACTATCGAATCGTCTCCCACCATAGCGAGGTATTCACAGAATAAAAGCGGTGGTAGCGAAAAGTGAGTGAATCTACCTGCACCACTTTCCACCGACTTCATTTTCAATGCTGCAGCTGCTGAACCGGACGCAACAAATCTGATATTACGATAAGTATCACACAATACTTTCAGGTGCACCTCCCAATCTTTCAGATATTGAATTTCATCAAAGAACACATAAAAGAGATCATCGGTCGCTTCCGACTTCGATGCTTTCATAAGATACTGAAGCATCTCATCAAGCGACAGCCCGCTGTAGAGCGGAGCATCTATAGTCAGATACAATATTCTGCGTGGATCCACGCCTGACTGTAGCAGATTCTTGATAGTATGGAACATCATCACGGTCTTCCCCACGCGTCGGGGACCGAGTAGGATTACACTTCTGCCCCTAGGTAAGGTTGTTACCAGCTCCACAAAAGGACGCAGAAACAGTCGCGGCTTCATAGAATCAAAATCGTTGAAGATTGTGCCATTGCTCCACCAGGGGTTATCGAGCACCATTCGTTTCAATATCTGTTCTTCGGGGAAATTTACCATGAATTGAGCGTTTGTATATTTTAAGCGCAAATATACATCAAAAATATGCTTATTACAACAAAAATGTCAAAATAAGTATATGTGAAATATGCTTATTTTTACAAAAATGTCAAAATAAGGCGAAATCGCGTGAAAATTGTGGCTTATTTTTACATCCTTTTTTCGTAAACTGATATGGCAGGGTGCGAATCCTGTGACCTGATAGCCCTCGGCAAGTGGGGCAGATTACAGCAAATGGTGCGAATAATGCAGATTTACAACTTTTTTCACTGCGGGGGCGTTTTGTTTTAAAAATTTCTCCTACCTTTGTGGGCTGAAATCGATTCCACTTTATAATTAATGTGTAAATGGTGAAAAATCTCGTCATAGTAGAGTCTCCGGCCAAGGCCAAGACCATAGAAAAATTTCTCGGCAAGGACTATAAGGTAATGTCAAGCTACGGTCATATCCGCGACCTGCGCAAGAAGGATATAAGTATCGACGTAGATCATGACTTTGCCCCTGTATATGAAATCCCCGCCGATAAGAAGCAGCTCGTGGCCGACCTGAAGAAGGCAGCCAAGGAGGCCGAGACCGTATGGCTCGCTTCCGATGAGGACCGCGAGGGTGAGGCCATAGCCTGGCATCTCTTCGAGGTGCTCGGACTCGACCCGGCCAAGACACGTCGCATCGTGTTTCATGAGATCACCCAAAACGCTATACTCAATGCTATCGAGCATCCGCGCGACATAGATATTGATCTTGTGGATGCGCAGCAGGCGCGCCGTGTGCTCGACCGCATAGTGGGCTTCGAGCTCTCGCCCGTGTTGTGGCGCAAGATCAAGCCGTCGCTGTCGGCCGGACGTGTGCAGTCAGTTGCTGTGCGACTGATCGTTGACCGCGAGAAAGAAGTGGAAAATTTCAAGTCGGAACCTTACTACCGTGTCACCGCCAGATTTACTTTACCTGACGGCACCGTGCTCCGTGCGGAGCTCTCGCGCCGACTGCCCAACGAAGAGTCGGCCCGCGAATTTCTAAAGGACTGCTCGACGGGTTCGTATAAGGTGACCGACATAAGCGTCAAGCCGCTCAAGAAGTCACCCGCGCCTCCATTCACCACCTCCACGCTGCAACAGGAGGCTTCGCGTAAGCTCGGATTTACCGTATCGCAGACCATGATGGTGGCGCAGCGCCTCTACGAGGCCGGACACATCACCTACATGCGTACCGACTCGCTCAATCTTTCGCAACTCGCACTTAACTCCATAGCCTCGCTTATCACTGAAGAGCTGGGCGAGAAATATCTGCACATACGTAAGTATCACACTTCGTCGAAAGGCGCTCAGGAGGCTCACGAAGCTATCCGTCCTACCTACGTCGACAAGGAAACCATTGACGGCACGTCGCAGGAGAAGCGCCTGTATCGCCTCATACGTCAGCGCACACTCGCTTCGCAGATGGCCGACGCGCAGATCGAAAAGACCACCGTGGAAATCATGCCCGATAACCGTCCGGAGCATTTCGTCGCTACGGGCGAAGTGGTGAAGTTTGACGGTTTTCTGCGCGTGTATTTCGAGAGCACCGACGACGAGACCGAGTCAGAGACCGAGTCGATGCTTCCGCCCATGACCGTAGGCGAAAGTCTGACAGCCGCCGATGTCACCGCCACCGAGCGCTATACACTCGCACCCCCTCGTTACACCGAAGCCTCGCTGGTGAAGAAGATGGAAGATCTCGGCATAGGCCGTCCTTCTACCTACGCTCCCACCATATCCACCATCCAGGCACGCGAATATGTGGAGAAAGGTGAGAAGCAGGGTACTCCGCGAGATCTTACGGTGCTTACACTCGACTACAAAGGCACCATATCGTCGCACATCCACACCGAGATAGCAGGTGGCGACAAAGGTAAACTGATACCTACCGATACGGGTGTGATAGTCAACGAATATCTTACCGAGAATTTCCCCGATATACTCGACTATGACTTCACGGCCGAGATGGAAGAGAAGTTTGACCATATAGCCGAGGGCAACTCCGAGTGGCAGAAGGAGATAGCGCGGTTCTACGAACTGTTTCACCCGCAGGTCGACAAGGCCTCCGAGACCCGCACCGAGCACAAGGTGGGCGAGCGCATGCTTGGCACTGATCCTGCTACCGGTGAGCCTGTGAGCGTAAAGATAGGCCGCTTCGGCCCTGTGGTGCAGATAGGTACCGGCGAGGGCGAAGTAAAGCCCCGCTTCGCGTCGCTGCGCAAGGATCAGTCGATATTTGACCTGACGCTTGAGCAGGCGCTCAAGCTGTTTGATCTCCCGCGTACCGTAGGCGAATACGAAGGTAAGGATGTGGTAGCCGCCATAGGACGGTTCGGCCCGTATCTGCGCCATGACGGCAAATTCGTATCTATTCCCGCCGACTATGCCCCCACGTCCATAACCATCGACGAGGCTATAGCTCTCATCGATGCCAAGCGCAAGGCCGATGCCGAGAAAGTGATCAAGACTTTCGAGGGCGCCGACGACCTGAGCATACTCCGCGGACGCTTCGGCCCTTATATCTCATATAAGAAATCCAATTACAAGATACCCAAGACTGTAAGCGATGCCGCCGCCCTCACTATCGACGACGTGATGGCTATCATCGCCGAGCAGGATACCAAACCTAAAAAGACCACCGCGCGCCGAGCCGCCAAAAAATAATACTGATCCCTATGCCACGCCGCAACGATACTGACAGAGGTCCGGCCTACCGTCCGGATGTGATTAAGACATTTCACGCCGATACAGAGTGTCGACTTATCGACTTCCTGATTGCCTCGATGCCGGAGCAGTCACGCACTGCCGTTAAGCAGAAACTCGCCCACAATCAAGTGATGGTCAATGGCGCAGTGACTACGCAGTTTGACACTCCGGTGCATCCCGGCGCGGTGGTGAAAGTCAATTTCACACGCGAGTTTCGCTCGTTTTACAACCGTCGCCTGAAAATCCTCTATGAGGACGACGATATTATCGTGGTCAACAAGGGCTACGGACTCCTCTCGATGGGTACCGATAAGATCAAGGACGGCACGGCCTACGAACTGCTGCGCGACTGGGTGAAATGGCAGAATCCGGCCAACAAGCTCTTTATAGTGCATCGCCTCGACCGCGATACCTCCGGCCTCATGATGTTTGCCAAGACTGAGGAAGCTAAGGAGGCCATGCAGTATAACTGGAAAAATATGGTACGCGAACGCAAGTATGTGGCGCTCGTCGACGGTCGTCCCGATCCCGAGGAAGGTTCTTACAGAAGCTATCTGGCTGAAAATTCACGCTACGAGGTGTATTCCACCAAAAATCCCGAAGAAGGCAAACTGGCCGTAACGCGCTATCGCACACTGGCCTCCGGTCATGGCTACTCGCTTGTGGAGCTTTCGCTCGATACCGGTCGTAAAAATCAGATACGTGTTCACATGAAAGATCTCGGCTGTCCTATCTCGGGCGACCGCCGCTATGGTGGCAAGCCATCACCCGCCCATCGCATGTGTCTGCATGCCATGACTCTGAAATTCATTCATCCCGTCGCCCGCAAGCTGATGGAATTTTCCACTCCCGTCCCCATCTCCTTCGAGAAAGCCATGAAGTGAAATACTGCTATACAGTAAGAAAATTATCATAATGTCTGACGATGTAAAATACAAAAAACTCATCCAAGCTTTGAAAGAGAAAGCTGCCGAGATTTTACCTGAGGGATCCAGATTGGCGCTCTACGGTTCACGAGCCCGTGGTGATGCCCATGCTGATTCTGACTGGGATTTGCATGTCATGATACCTGGCCCGGAGAAACTCGGCTGGAGTATGTATGACCGTTATGCGTGGCCGTTTTCTGATGTAGGCTTGATGTTTGATGAAATTATTAATCCACGCCTTTATTCAATAGCAGGTTGGCTCAAGCGTAGTTTTCTACCTTTTTACAAAAACGTCGAGAATGATGCCATAATAATATTTCAAAGCTGATATATAGATGACACTTAATATAGAAGAAAGAAATGCGGTCATTGAATATCGGATTGAGAAATCGCTCCTGACATTAAAGGAAGCTAAGGATAATGCTGCTTTAGGATATTGGAGCTTGACGGCCAACAGACTGTATTATTCAGCATTTTATCTTATATTAGCTTTGATAATTAAAGACGGCGATCAGGCCAAGACGCATAATGGAGCGTTTGCCATCTTTAGTCGCAAGTATATTTCTACAGGATTGATATCAAAGGAAGATGGCAGTCTGTACAGACGTCTGTTCACGATGCGTCAGTCCGGTGATTACGACGATTTATTTGACTGGGAATCGGAAGATGTGTTGCCGCTAATCCCCCTTGTGGAGAATTTTATTGCGACTTTACTTTCGATAATCAGAAGCTGATGAATTTTTCTTTCATGCAGCTTCTTGATTAAGATTCTTAACGGAATAGGGAAATTTTTCCGTGTCGCGTTGGGGGATTATTCAGAATAATTCCCTATCTTTGTTTTCCTAACAAAGATCAATCAAATCTACCGATATATGCGCACTAAATACAGCAGAGTTCTTCTCAAGCTCTCGGGCGAATCGCTGATGGGCCATCAGGGCTACGGCATCGACACCGAGCGCCTAAACGAATATGCCCGTCAGATAGCCGAAATCGTGGCTCAGGGTGTTCAGGTGGCCATTGTGATAGGCGGCGGCAATATATTCCGCGGACTCACGGGCGCTTCCAAGGGTTTTGACCGTGTGAAAGGCGACCAGATGGGTATGCTCGCCACTGTGATCAACTCTCTCGCCCTAAGCTCGGCTCTCGAAGCCATAGGCCAGCCGGCTCGTGTGTTCACGGCCATAAATATGTTCCCAATCGGTCAGCACTACTCCCACCGTACCGCTATCGAGGCTCTTGACCGTAACGAGGTGGCTATACTTGCCGGAGGTACCGGATGTCCGTTCTTTACCACCGACACCGGCTCGGCTCTCCGCGCTATCGAGGTGCAGGCCGACGTGATGCTCAAGGGCACACGTGTGGATGGCGTATATACAGCCGATCCTGAGAAAGACCCCACGGCAACAAAGTTTGACGAAATCACCTACGACGAGGTCTACAACCGCAATCTTAAGGTGATGGACCTTACAGCCACCGCCCTTTGCAAGCAGAACGGTATGCCCATTATCGTGTTTGACATGGACACTCCCGGAAATCTCGCCAAAGTGATAGCCGGTGAGAAGATCGGTACACTCGTATATTAATCAATAATACCCTATATATCATGGACGTTAAAGACTATCTTGATCCTGCTCAGGAAAAAATGCAGATGGCCGTGGAGTATCTCGACGAATCTCTCGCCCACATCCGCGCCGGTAAAGCCAATCCCAAAATCCTCGACGGCATTCGTGTGGAATATTACGGAAGCGCTATGCCCATAGCCCAGGTGGCAAACGTGTCGGTGCCCGATGCCCGTACCATCGTGATCACTCCCTGGGAGAAGGCCATGTTTAAGGAAATCGAAAAAGCCATTATCAACTCGGAGCTTGGTATCACGCCTGAAAACAACGGTGAAGTGATCCGCCTCACTATTCCGCCGCTCACCGAGGAGCGTCGCAAGGCTCTGGTAAAGCAGTCGAAGGCCGAGGCCGAACAGGCCAAGGTGTCGGTGCGCAACGCCCGCCGCGACGCTATCGACGGTCTGAAAAAAGCCGTAAAGCAGGGTCTGAGCGAGGACGCCGAGAAAGATGCCGAAGGTCAGGCTCAGAAACTCCACGACAAGTATCTCAAGCAGATCGACGAACTCTTTGCCGCTAAGGAAAAAGAGATTCTCACTGTGTGATGACTGTCAGATAATAAAGAAAGACTGGCGTGAGTCTTCGACCGCGGGGATGTGCCGCTTGCGTGCACAGTACCCGCGGTCTTTTTTATGTAGCAACGGAGAGGAAAGTGTAACGATATTTTGTAAAATGATTAAAATTCGTTACTTTTGCAGTGGATTTATGCGATAGATTTAAATCACACATAGCTAATTGATATAAAATGAGCAAAGACAACACGCAGCGGGCGGTTTTCGCCACAAAGATAGGAGCCGTAGCGGCCACGGTAGGCTCGGCGGTAGGACTCGGTAATATATGGCGCTTTCCTTACGAGACAGGCGTGCACGGTGGCGGAGCGTTTATAGCTTGCTACATAGTGTTTGTGCTGGTATTAGGGGTGCCTCTGTTATGTGCGGAGTTTATGCTCGGCAGAGGTACACGCAGCAATATTCTCGGCGCATTCCGCCATTCCTCGCCCTCCGGACGCTACTGGGTGGGCACAGGGTATATGGTGATAATAGCTTCGGTGATGATACTGTGGTTTTACTCGGTGGTGGCCGGATGGACCCTGGGCTACTGCTACGACTCGGTGACCGGAGTGATAGCCGGCATGGATACAGCCGATATAGGCGAGCACTTCGCGGAAATGACTTCGGGGTGGCGCAATGTGGTGCTGACGCTGGTGTTTCTGACGGCTAACGCAGCCGTATTGCTCGGAGGAGTCACCAAGGGTATAGAGCGTGCATCTAATCTGCTCATGCCACTGCTATTTGTGCTGTTGCTCGTGCTGTGTGTCAACTCGCTCTCGCTCGACGGGCTCAAGGCCGGCTTGACATTTCTGTTTCGGCCTGACTTCTCCAAGATTACGTCAGAAGTGCTTCTCGGCGCTATGGGTCAGGCCTTTTTCTCGCTCTCGATAGGTATGGGGTGTATGACGGTCTATGCGTCGTATTTCAACAAAGACAGCCGTCTGGGCCGCACTGCCATGTCGACAGCTCTGCTCGACACTATGGTTGCCATACTGGCCGGAGTGATAATATTTCCGGCCGTGTTTACCTACGGTTTTTCGCCCGAGCAGGGTCCTGCGCTCGTATTTCAGGTGCTTCCCGTGGTGTTCGGCCGCATGCCCGGTGGCATGATATGGTCGTCGATCTTCTTTCTGTTGCTCATAGTGGCGTCGCTCACGTCCACAGTGTCGCTCAGCGAGATTTCCATATCATATTTCTCGGAAGACCTTAAGATGTCGCGCCGCAAAGCCACACTCGTATCCACGGCTATAGTGATGGCCGGAGCCACCATATGTGCGCTCAGTTTCGGCCCTCTTGGCGGGATAGAGATATTCGGTCTGTCGCTCTTCGACGCGCTTGATTTCGTCACCTCCAATATCTGCCTGCCCCTTGCCGGACTTGCTATATCGCTATATGTAGGTTGGGTAGTGCCAAAGAAATTTACCAAAGACCAGATGACCGACGGAGGTGCTTATCCTTTCGCATGGTATGGACTGCTGATGTTTGTGCTCCGCTGGGTGTGTCCGGTAGCCATAACTCTGATATTCCTCAACAGTATCGGACTGATATGACCTCAGGGCGGCCGCTGTCGCCCTGAGTCGATGTTGTCTGTCCAGTGAGATTGTCAGGCTCATAGGGCTTGAATCATTAATTCATACGCTTTTGGGAAGATAGTTCATCGAGTGATTGCAGTTTCTGATCATTAAAATATGGAGCTTTGTTATGATGTCATGCAGTAAAACACTGATAGCTGAATGTAATGCCGTAGATAACAGGATAGTTATAGATGTTTGACTGTTAACGATAATAATCTCTAAATGAAAACTTATGTCCATATTTTAGGAATTTCTATCCTCTCCTTGATGATGGTAGCTTGTAATTCCGGATCGAACAGCAGTGACTCACAAGATAAGCCGAAAGCGGGTGGCCTGCAAGTCTATTCACGTGCCATGGGGGGCTGATCGCCCGAAAATATAACAAGCCCCTCGACTGATGAAAGTTGAGGGGCTTGTTGCGGAGCCGCGAGTGGGACTCGAACCCACGACCTTTTCGTTACGAATGAAATGCTCTACCGACTGAGCTATTGCGGCTTGGTTTGCAGCCGTAGTCAAGGCTTAACTTCACAACGGCGGTGCAAATATACTAATTTTTTATGGATTGACGGCTAAATGTGAATTTAATTTTTGCTTTCTCGAAGTTCAGGCGCGCCATGACAGGCTCTGTGACGTAGGGTGAGATCTGAGCCACAATCTGTGTAGTTGAAGGGCTGGTGTAGTAATAATAGCTGTAGTAGCTTGACGATGAAGAGTTTTCGTAGAACGCCACCAAGACGGGTGTGAGCACAAATTCACAGTCTTCATCGGTCACCTCATCTTTGCTGAGGAGGTCGAGCACATACTCACGCATCGATGAAAATTCATATGAGCGCGTCGAGGAGTTGTAGGTGGCGTAGAATGACGTCACATTGTCGTTGACCTGATTTTTGAGGAAGAAATTATCGCGCTCCGACTTCTTTACCATAAGCAGATAGGGCGGAGGTGTGATACCGTAGTCATTGCTTATCTGCTCGGCGGGGAGCGAGAATGAGAGCGAGTTGATCACGGCGAGAGGACCTGCCTGAGCGTTGTAGTCGTCTACAATCTTGCGTCCGGGGAAAGTAAATTCCACGTCATAGCCCAGGGGAGCCACTACGAGTTGCTCACCGTCGGCCACGCGTCGGGTGATGTCGTCCGAGAGGCTGAGGCGGATATTGTTGTTGGTTATAATCTCGGGAGTCACACCCATGTAGCTTGCGGTGGCGCCTACCACGGTGTCGGTCTCCTGCCCGGTGACTTCGGGGGGAAGAGTGCGGTGGTAATATACGGTGATGACATTGTTGTCAATGCGGGTGACGCGGCCCGAGCCGAAAGTCGACGTGATGTAAAGTCCCGGAAACCATTGGGCGAAGCTCTGAGGGGTGCTGAAAGTCTCGGGGCTTTCCTTGTACTGATTATAGAGATCGCGGCCAAGCTGCACGGGGAGATCTACGGCGATATTCTTGAAAATCTTACCGTTGGAGTCAGCTCCGGTGTATTCCGCTCCCTTTATGAGAGTGGAGAAAGTGGTGGAGCCCCAGGGATTTGACGCATCGTAATAACCCGTGGGGTCAAACGATGAGTAGATGGGCGAGGGGAGCTGGCGGGTAAGCGGATACACGGTGATGCCTATGGGCATGGCCGAGTCGCCGGTGAAGCCGTCGGCGTAGATAGCCATGATCATTTTCACGGAGTCGATGTCGTCGGCGGTCACGTATTGTGTGTCGACGCTTGCCGAGGGCATGTATTGAGTCACCACATCAGAGCTTATTTCGCCGAAGCCTTTGGCCTTAAGGCTACCAAGGAGTTGCATGGTGGTGCGGGAGGGAACTTCGGTGTATGGGCTCGAATGTCCGGTGACGGTGTATGTGGAGTCCATTATCACATCCACATTGTCCTGCACGAGCGAGCCGCCGGCCATGGATGTGGAGTCGTCGCAGGCGCTTAACATAGTCACTACGGCTGCCGTAAGAGCTAAAGCGGCTGCGAATCGCAACGGATGGTTGAGTATATGCATGTTGGCTGGAGGAGGGGTGAGTGGGAATTATTCCTCGCCTATGAGCGAGCGGTAAAATTTATTGTAAGATTCAATGCGCTCTTCTTCGCCGGGAAAGCGGAGAAACGGCTTGCCTGTATTTTCAGCAAAATCCACCAGTTCGGCCGGCACGCCGGGAGTAGATTCGATCACGGCGTCGGCATATTGTATGGCAATTTTATTGAGGGTGGCAGCATCTACCGGACCGTCGCCGAGCAGAGCGAGATCGTCGGCCGTGAAGCCGGCCATGACAAGTTTCTCTACAAATCGCTTGTCGAGAGTGCCGTCAAAACCTCCGTCGTAGAGCGAGTATATGATTTTTACGTCGGAAAATGCGGGGTCATCGCCATATTTGCGGCGAAGATACAGAGGTGCGAGAGCCGAAATCCAGCCTGAGCAGTGGATTATGGCCGGCTGCCAGCGGAGCTTTTTGGCGGTCTCCACCACGCCCTGAATGAAAAACATCATGCGCTCGTCGTTGTCCTCGGGCGAAAGATTGATTTCAAGATCTTTTGTGGCGCGTGACTGGAAATAATCGTCGTTGTCGATGAAATACACCTGCATGCGCGAGGGCTGCAGGGTAGCCACCTTTAGTATCAGGGGGTGATCTGAATCGTCGATTACAAGATTGATGCCCGACAGGCGTATCACTTCGTGCAACTGATTGCGGCGCTCGTTGATCATACCGTATTTGGGCATGAAGGTGCGCACCTCAAATCCTTTGCCCTGAAGACCCGTCGGCACATTGCGTCCAAGCAGTGAGAGAGTTGATTCGGGAAGATAAGGATGTATTTCCTGAGAAATATAAAGGACTTTGTTGTTCGTCATCTTGTAAGTGTATAATTTAGAGCGCAAAGTTACGAAAAATTTTTGGATTATTCAGCGTTAACCACCCACAATCTGAAATATCGGCCACATTATCGGCCTGTAAGTCAGGCTGCGGTCATCCGTTGTAGCTTCCCACTGATTCACCCCAATAGCCCATCTGCATCACCGGCGGTATCGCTGATTCGCCCATAGATGTGAGTGAGTATGGGGTCAGTAGATATATCCGGAGGTAGATGGTGCGCGACTACGGCGATAAAATTACCAATTTGCTCAGCCTGGGTGCTCCTGCGAAGCACCCCTACAGGCTATGCGGTATCTTAGCTCCTCAACCCGAAAATCCGATGACACATATTTTTCTATCGGCATCCACCATAAATATCCGCTGACCCTGAATGTGGCTTGTGCCGGATTCTGCGGTGGTGGAGAAAAAGAAAGAATCCTGAAAATCAACGATTTTCAGGATTCTTCCGCGAATTTGCTTTCGCATTGTGTGGTCCCACTAGGGCTTGAACCTAGGACCCACAGATTATGAGTCTGTTGCTCTAACCAACTGAGCTATAGGACCTCGAACGTCGGCGTCGGATTGACGCGCTTCGGTTTCGTGATGCAAAGGTAGTGAAGAATTTTGTTTCCTACAAATTTTTTGAGGTGTTTTTGCATCGATTCTTTTCCAAGCGGGCTTTTAAGGGCTGATTTATTGATTTTTTTGCTTATTTTTGCAAAATGAAACCGATATTCCTCATTGGATATATGTGCAGCGGCAAGACTACTTTAGGGCGGGCGCTCGAAAGTCGTGCCGGTGTGACGTATATAGATCTTGACGATCTCATCGTGGAGGAGCAGGGCATGAGCGTGAGTGAGATTTTTGCAAGGATGGGCGAGGTGGAATTTCGCCGTCTTGAGTCAGAAGTTCTTGCGCGGGTGGCTTTGCTTGACAATGTGGTGGTGGGATGCGGGGGCGGTACTGCCTGCCGGTCTGCCAATATGGAACTCATGAACAGCCGGGGCGTCACAGTGTGGCTTGAGGCGAGTCGCGACCGCCTGCTGCGCCGTCTGCTCGAAGGACGTGCCGGCCGGCCGCTCATAGCCTCGCTGCCCGACGATGAGGTGAAGCGAGTGATGGAGCGCGACCTTGAGCGCCGCCGCGAGCACTACGCGAAAGCCGGCAATCGGTTTGACAGTTCTCTGCTTGAGACTGCTGATGAAGTGGCCGCTACGGCCGACCTTTTTATCAAGAAATTCAATATACCCGCTAAGATATGAAACTGTCGGATTTTTCGGCTGTCACGCTTGAACAGCCGTGTGCGGTGGCTATACTGCGCCGTCGTCTGAAGATAGGTCTGCCGGCATGCCTTGATGGTTCGGAGCGTAGATTTCCGCTGACGCCCGAGGCTGTGGCTATGCTCGTGGAGCGTGGATTCAGAGTGGTGATGGAGGCCGGTGCGGCCGCGTCGATCAATTACACTGACGCCCAGTATGCCGAGGCCGGTGCGGTCATCAGTTCACGCCGCGATGCTTTCGGGGCTGAAGTGGTGATATACCCTTCGGGCCTGTCGCGCCACGATGCCGGCATGATGCGCCCCGGAGCCATGCTGCTCACGTTTCTTCACCCCGTGGTGTCAAGTCCGGCGTCAATCGAGGCATTGCTTCACCGCAAGGTGCTTTCGCTGGCTCTCGATCTGGTGACCGATGCCAAAGGCAACACTCCGTTTGCCGACATACTTGCTGAAATCGATGGCCGCGCTTCGATAGCGCTTGCCTCGTCGCTCCTTGCCGATCCGCGCCGTGGCAAGGGTATATTGCTCGGTGGCATAGCCGGAGTGGTGCCCTGCGAAGTCACGGTGATAGGTTCGGGCATCGCGGCCGTGGCAGCGGCCCGTTCGGCTCTGGGACTGGGGGCGATGGTGAGAATGTTTGATGACGACGTGTACTCTCTGCGCCGCGCTTCGATGGAGCTGGGTGGGGGCGTGATCACGTCGGTGCTTCACCCTAAGGTGCTTGCCGGCGCCATGAGAAGTGCTGACGTGGTAGTGGTGACATGCACCGATTTTCACGCGTCTGACGACCTTGTGCGCCTGATGAAGCGTGGAGTCGTGGTGTTTGACCTGGCGGGTGGTAAAGCATTTCCCTCGATGAGAGCTGTGGATCTTGCTGCCGTGGCGGCAAGTGATCCGTCGACCAGTGTGCAGGGTCGCCTGTGTCTTGTCAACGCCGGAAGTGCGGTGGCGCGCACCGCAGCTATGGCTTTGAGCAACTCGCTGCTCACGCTGCTCGACCGCATAGATGCCAGCGAGGGCGTGAATGCCGTGATAAGGTTGCGCCCTGAGATACGCCGCAGTGTGCTCACATTTCTCGGCAAGCCTGTCAACGAGGATGTGGCTCGGGCGGCGGGCATGACCGGTGTAGATATTTCGATATTCCTTACATTGTCATAAAGCACACTGCTTACATCATATGGCTACAAAAAAGAAGTACTACGTAGTGTGGGAAGGGTTTGCCACCGGGGTGTTTGACTCCTGGGAGGAATGTCAGCTTCAGGTCACCGGCTATCCCGGCGCCAAATTCAAGAGTTTCAATTCTGCTGATGAGGCTGTGGCTGCCTATCGTGGCGATCCTGCTGCACAGATCGATATGATACGTAATATTGCCACTCACTCGGCTCCCGTAGTGAACTATGCCGCTATTCCGGAGATAAAACTCGATGCCATAGCCGTGGATGCCGCATGCTCGCGTAATCCCGGGCCGGTGGAGTATCGCGGTGTGTGGGTGCGCACCGGACAGCAACTTTTTCATGTAGGGCCTCTTGCCGGGGGCACAAACAATATTGGCGAGTTCTGCGCTCTGATCCACGCGCTGGCTCTGTGTGCGCGTAAAGGCCGCCCTGATATACCGATTTATTCCGATTCGGTCACGGCTCAGTCGTGGCTGCGCCACCGCAAAGTCAAGACCACACTTACTCCCACGCCCGAAAACGAACCGATACGCTCCATACTCGCCCGCGCTATTGCGTGGATGGATACTCACCCGGTGCAGAATCCTATCATAAAATGGAATACCGACGAGTGGGGCGAAATACCCGCTGATTTCGGCAGGAAATGAGAGGAAAGTTTTCATTATACTGAAAACTCTTGCAGATATCAATAAAAGTTTTCATTATAATTGAAACTTTTACTATTTTTGCAGAAAGCTTCAATTATAATGAAAATTTCTGAAATAATTCCCCGACACCACTATCTTGATAAGATAATGCCTTATGTGGGCAAAGGTCTTATAAAAGTTCTCACCGGCCAGCGCCGCGTGGGAAAGAGTTACATATTACGGGCTATTGAGGAGGAAATACGAAAAAAAGGCATTGACGGCAATTTTATCATAATAAACCTTGAAGACTATGCATTCTCGCATATCACCGATGCCGAAAGCCTCAACAAAGAGATAGCCTGCCGACTTTCAGCTTCGCGGCCTAATTTTATCTTCATAGACGAGGTCCAGGAAGTTGAGGGATTTGAAAGGGTGTTGCGCTCAATTAATCTCGACAACAATAATGACATATATGTCACGGGAAGTAACTCGACGATGCTATCGTCGGAAAT
This sequence comes from Bacteroides sp., assembly GCA_014802325.1. Taxonomy (GTDB): domain Bacteria; phylum Bacteroidota; class Bacteroidia; order Bacteroidales; family Muribaculaceae; genus Duncaniella. Next base: position 30,306 of record JAAVCK010000010.1, on the reverse strand, counting down.
AGCATCCCGACTGGCCGGCAGGAACATTGAATTCAGAATACATCCACTATCATATACTGAATTTCTTGAATTTCACAGTGTAGAGGATAGCGATGATGCCGTCAACACTTACCTCCGCTACGGAGGAATGCCGTTTCTCAGAAATCTACCATCACGCGAAACCTGGGGGGAATATCTCACAGGTATCACTGATGCTCTCGTCTACCGCGATATCGTGAGCCGCCACTCGCTGCGCAATACCGATTTCCTCCAACGTATGCTTATGTATCTCGCTGACAATATAGGGCAGCTGTTCACGGCTAAACGTATAGCCGACTATCTTAAATCGCAACGGATAGGCGGAACGGTAGCCAGTGTACAGACGTATGCTGACTATATATGCGATGCCTATTTGGTAAACAAAGCTCAAAGATGGGATATAGAAGGTAAAAAATTTTTTGAAATCGGCGAGAAGTATTATTTTGAAGATCTGGGCATACGCAACTCCATCGTAGGTTATCGCCCGACGGATATCTCGGGCATCCTTGAAAATGCAGTATATAACAAGCTATTGAGCGATGGTTTTGACGTTAAGGTGGGAGTTATGTCTAAAGGTCGTGAAATTGATTTTGTAGCAGAGCGTGACGGTGAACGTCGATATATTCAAGTGGCCGTTAACGTAGACAATACAGCAACGGCTGAGCGCGAATTCGGAAACCTGCTGGAGATATCGGATAACTATGAAAAAATCATCGTTACACTCCATAATTCCACTCCGAATACCTACGAAGGAATAAAGATGATGTCGCTCAGGGATTTCCTACTTGAGGGGTAAGAGGAGGACTATTACTCATTCATCAACAATATTTTTGAAGAAAATACAACTTTACAGAGCAAAGATTGCAAAAAATTTCGTAGTTTTGTTTCCGGATAACAAAGTCAATCAGACTACATTATCCACAAGATAAGGCTAAAGTTGCTTGTCCTGTTATCGAAATCGCCAAAATTCGCAGAAGGATATTGCAATCTAGGCTCCTCTTTTTCACTAAATGGAAAAGAGTCAAGATGTTGTATACCCGACCAGGGTGTACTGCATAAAGGCTTTTTATATTATAGTGAAAGATAGGAGAGTACCCGTAACGGATTCTGACTTACCTCAGATACGAGACGGCGTAACGGTTGTATTTTCTTCTGCTTTGCACCTTCTGCAAGGTGTTTGGCGATACCTGATAACGGGTGTAAAGCGAGTAAGTCTCCTTTACGCCTTTTCTTGTGCAGTTATAATATCATTTTTACTGCCGAGGTCAGAGACTTGCCGTAGGCAAATATAACAACACATATATCGAAATGTTACATTTATTGATTCATGCAGCAGTTCACAAAGTAGCTGAAGCTATCGGCGAATCGGAGATTGGTAAGAAGGTAGGAAATACTATTGACGACGCGCTAAATGCCGGAGTAAATGCTGTAGGAAAAGGTGTGAAAGCTGCCGGTAAGATCGCCGAGCGTGGCCTGGAAGCAACTGCCGCGGGCGTAGAAGCTGCTATAAAAAATTACAATAAGTCCAAGTGATTTCCGACCGTAGCGCTATGTGACCCACCGCCTCCGCGGTTGTATCCTGATAAACTCGTGAGGCTGTGTCGAAATAGACTTTTTCAAAGCAGCTATAAGCGTCCGTCGGACGCTGACTTAATCGTAACCCGGGTCGCCGAAGCTCTGCGTAGGCGCCCCGGGGTTAAATGCCGAAACCAAAAAGGCGTCCGATAGGCCGCCGAATAAAACTCAATAAGTTATATAATCGGCGGCCTGACGGACGCCAAAGTTAACAACCCAATAACCGGCGACGCCTCCGCATAGCTACGGCGGCGCCGGTTACGATTAACTCAATGCCCTGCGGGCATTCTTTTTTTATTTTGACACAGCCTCATGAGTTTATTCCGATCGAAGGGAGTGGATCGGATCGATGGTCAGTTGGAGTGGAGGTCGCGGGGATGGTAGAGCCAGCCGCGGTAATGGGTACCGAGTGAACGCACGCAGCGATGCCAGAAAGCGTTGTCAGAGCCGGTGAGAATTTCGCGCGGATCTTTCCACGATGCCACGGCCCACACTCCGCTGCTGATCTCTTCGTCGAGCTGGCCGCGGCTCCATCCGCTGTAGCCTACGAAAAACCGTATCATCCCGTCTACCCGGCCTCCCTGCTCTATGTATTCCATCACGGCTTCAAAGTCGCCTCCCACGTAGAGGTCATCTCTTAGCAGACGGCTGTCGGGAATAAGCGGACCGAGCCGATGGATGAAGTAAAGACGGTCATGCGACAACGGGCCTCCGCAATACAGAGGCACATCGCGGGCGGCGCGTCCGCAGTCGGGCAGCGCATCGTGGAGTGTGGCTCCGATAGGCAGATTCAGCACCACCCCCATGGCGGTGTGGTCAGTCTCCTCGTCAGTGTCGATCAGCAGCACTACACCGTGGTGAAAAAACGGTTCGGCCAGAAACGGTTCGGCCACGAGCAGCGAGCCGGCTTCGGGAGTGATACCGGAAGACATGCTGATATTGAAGAGTAGTGAGTTGATAGAGGGCATAAGATGATGGATTCGTGGATAAGTTAAGCAACCGGTGCAGGAGCTTTTGCTCTCCTGCTCCGGTTGCTCGGGAATATAAGGATAATCGCTGCTTATCAATAGTTTTCGGCCTTGCGCTCGAAAAATCCCTGAGGCATGCCGCATACGGGGCATTTCTTGGGCGCGGTCTTGCCGGTGTAGACAAATCCGCAGTGGGTGCACTGCCACTCTATATCTTCGTCGACCGAGAATTCGGTGCCTGACTCCAGGCGCTTTACCAGACGGTTGTAGCGGTCTTCATGTACCACTTCCACCTTGGCTACGTTGCGGAAGAGGGCTGCGATTTCGGGGAAGCCTTCCTCAGCTGCCACGCCGGCGAAGTCAGAGTAAAGAGCGCTCCACTCCTCGCGCTCGCCGGCTGCGGCCTCGCGCAGGTTGGTGAGAGTGTCGGCCACCACTCCGGCGGGATAGGCTGCCTTGATTTCCACCATTCCTCCCTCCAGACGGCTGAAGAATGCGGTGGCGTGGGCGAGCTCCTGCTCGGCGGTGATCTTGAATATATGTGCTATCTGCTCGTAGCCTTCTTCCTTGGCCTTTTTGGCAAAGAGAGTGTAGCGTGTGCGTGCTTGGCTTTCACCCGCGAAAGCTGCGAGAAGATTCTGTTCGGTCTTAGTTCCTTTGATTGATTTTGTCGCCATTTTTGTGTCTTGTTATGTAAGGGTAATAACTGTTTTATTTCTTTTCACCTTTATAACCCGTAACAAGGCCCGATGGTTCACTCAAAATTCAATTTTTAGTCCATTTGAGATATTCCAGTCGGTAGTAATGGTAAGAATACCATCTTCGGGGGTGTATTTCACTGCTTTTCCGCGAAGTGTCTTGCCGTCGACAGTCACAGCTGCCGGAGCTGTGTCTATGCCGTGAAACTTCACAGTGAGTTTTTTCACCGGCTTAAGGCCGGGGTAGGAGCCTGAGAACTTTGCCGTGAATGTGACTTTGCCGTCGGTCATGGAGTCGGTCATATCCACTGCGGCATATCGGCCCGCGGCGATGGCTGAGCGCGAGGTCAGATCGTCTTCATAGAGCGTGTAGCTGCCGCTCTCGCCTTCTACAGGATACACGTTGAGGGTATATGTGTCGGTGCGGTACTGCGTGGTGTTGTCCATCTTGTAGTCGGCCATCGGGATTATAGCACCGGCGCGGGCAAACATCGGAAGCACTTCGAGCGGCGCGTCGACAGTGGCGGTGGTGCCTCCTGCATATACAGCAGCGGGACTGCGCATGTCGACCCACTTGCCCTGCGGGAAGACTACCTCGCGCGAAGTGGCCCCCTGAGTGAGCACGGGCGCTATCATCACGTCGCGGCCCCAGAGGTATTGGTCAGTCACGTCGGGCGATGCCGGCAGCGACTCATCGTCGTAGTAGCCTATGGGTTGCACCAGTGGTTCGCCGAAGAGCGAGTTACGGTAGGCAAGCGTGTAGTTGTAGGGTAGCCAGCGGTAGCGCTCCAGTATGAGCGGACGTATGATGTCGCGCTGCTGAGGATAGTGATAAGGCTCGGCCGTGGCCTGAGCGTGAGTGCGGAGTATGGGCGAGAATGTGCCGAGCTGGAGCCAGCGCACATAAAGTTCGGGATCGTAAGGTGCCGCGGGATCGATGGCAAATCCGCCTACGTCGTGGCCCATGTAGCCCAGGCCGCTCAGACCGGAATTGAGCATTATCGTTATCTGCGGTTGCAGACCTCCCCATGAGCGGCTCACGTCGGTCGACCACGGGAACACGCTGTAGCGTTGCAGACCCGTAGTGCCGCCGCGCATCATCGTCATCAGTCGGGTGTCAGGATATTCCTCGGCGAAAAGATCGTAAATGATCGCACTCCAGTCGTTACCGTAGAGATTGTGATAGAGCCGTGTGGGCAGACCGTTGTGGTGCACGCCCGTCTCGGGATGCACCTCGGGCTCGCCCAGGTCACCCCACCATCCGGTGATACCCTCGTCGGTCAGACGGCGGTAACGGTCGCGTAGCCATGCTCGTGTGTCGGGATTAGATACGTCGAGCATTCCGCCTTCGCCTACCCATATCTTCACCTCCTGCGGAGCGCCGGTGGTGTCGCGGAGCAGCATGCCGCCATCGCGCAGTTCATTGTAATTATCCACTCCGCGACCGTTGCGAAGCACGTAGGGCTGCGATATCGCCACGGTATTCACGCCACGCTTCTTAAGGTCGGCGAGCATGCGGCTATGGTCGGGCCACTGCACCGGATCCCAGTCAAGACGACCCATATCCTGCTCCTTGCCATACCAATAGAGATCAAGCACCACACCGTCGACCGGATAGCCCTCGCGGCGCAGGGTGTCGATCACACCCGTGGTCTCGCGGCGGTCATGATAGCCGTATTTTGAAGTGATGTAGCCCAGCGCCCACAGCGGCGGGAGGTCCTGGCGACCCACAAGTTCGGTGAGCAGATGCGACACTTCGGGCAGACTGCCGTGGCCGTCGATGTAATAATAGGTCACCGGTTCGCTTGACTCGGTGGTATAGACTATAGGATTACCCATTACCATGGTGGCGGCTGCGTAGTCGTCAAACACTATGGCATATCCCGCCTTGGCCACAAACAGCGGCATGGTGATGTTCATCTGCGAGATGCGCGGATCGCCGGCGGTGTAGCCGTAGTTCTGCCTGTTATACATCACGAGCGTGTCGCCTTCGAGGTTCACACTGTGGCCTCGCTCTCCGGCACCGTAGAATGTGCCTTTGCCAAGATAAGCCAGCGATAGCGACTGATGGCCGTCGGCATCGGTGGTGCGCACTCCCGCGTCGTAGACCATCCGCGCGCCGCCGCTTGATATATTTACCGCACCGCTCGATTTGTCTACCGTAGCCGATAGCCCCGACGGCGAGGTCAGCGTCACTATCGGACCATCGGTCACAGTGACGTCCACCGCTTCAGGCTTCATCACGGCCGCAGTCGGAGCAGCCGCTGCCTGACCCGCATGCAGCGAAGTCACACGCAGTATGTTATCGTTCATAAACGTTACGTCCACCGTCTGACCGGCAGGAGTAGTCACAGTATAAGCCGCGGCTTGACCGGCACCCCAAAGCAGAGCCGCCAGAGCCATCATAGAGTATGAGATTTTCATATCGGAAGAAAAAATGATAAAACTTTTTACGCTTCCGCAAAGATAATCAAAAAATTCACAATCTCCCCGCCCTATCGCCGAAAAATCCGTCAGACTTTTAACAAAAAACCGTTGGTTAAAATTCAGGAAGCTGCGTCTAAATAGACTATTTCATAACCAGTACAAGCGTCCACAGGACGCTGATTTAATTGAAGCCCAGGTCGCCGTAGCGATCCGGAGGCGCCCCGGGTAAAAGTTAGATATCCAATAGGCGCCCGATAGGCTCCGAATAAAAAAGCGAATCAACAAGTTATGCAATCGGCGCCCTTGCGGACGCCAAAGTTAACAGGCCTATAGCCGGCGCCGCCGTAGCTTTGCGGCGGCGCCAGTTACGAAGAAGTCAATGCCCTGGGGTATTCGTATTAATTTTGACACGGCCTCTTGACGTGGGTTGAGTCCGAAGCTATTTCAAGAAATTCGAGATATACTTTGCGGTGTTAGAAGGAAGATCAGTCCCTGCTACCATATAGTGCTCAACACCCATGCCTTTCATCCAAGTTTCAATTATATCTTCCATTGTGTGAAGCTGACTGATTTGCGAGGGATTGACTTCGAGCATTAAAACCTCGAGATCCTCAAGCCCGTCACGACCTACTATCAAGGAAGTTCCGGGAAGCATAAGGTTCTGCGGGTTTAAGTAAGAATAGGCATTGCCATCCTGCTTTTTATTATGTATGTGGTATAAGTAACCGTCAGTCAGTATCACCAAAATGTTACGGTAGCCGGGCGACATACATAGATTATCAACTTTTTTGTCAGTAAAGAATCCCCATATATCACATCCTATAAATTTCTTATTTTTTATGGCTAATGAATATATCTGGGCAAGATTATTGTCAAATGTTTCTTTCATCTCAGCGAGCCTCTCTTTCTTCTGCGCTCCTTGCAGTATGGACAGGTCTATATTCAGACCCTTGGCAAGAGTTGTTACAGATGCATCTGTTGGTGCCGGATAAAAAAATACATTAAATTTGTTTTTGCATGAAAGGAGTTTCCCACCTTTAAATGAATTTTCAATAAAAAAGTCGATAAGTTGGTTTACAATGGCTGTGTCAAGTTCAACTTGAGTCGGATTGGGTCGCACAATGCGATCGGAAAGGTCGATAAATACCGAAAGATTGATGGGTAAGTTGTCCTTATTTATTTTATGTGGTGTCGCAGTGACGCTATCCGTTCCTGACCCGTCGGTCTGACTGCCTGAACCATTACAACTGACGACACATACAATTAAAAAAGTTATAAACACTGCTAAAGCAATAATTAGATTTCTTTGTTTCATTTTTTTATTCAGTAAATAGGTTATTAATCGCATCATTATATACTTTTTTCGCTGCTTCTTGATCTTCACTTGTACGATTCAATGTGCTCATCATGGTGAGCCAGCCTGCAAAGAAATCATTCAGCGCAATCTTGATTATATGAGGATTGAATAGCTTGGCAGAGGCTAATGCTTTCGTCAAAGACTCAATTTTATTATCATTAGCCGAAATCCGACCTTTGCAGTCGATGATATTATTTTTCTTCTCAGCAATAGCTCCGTTGAGTGATTCTATTCTTGAATTAAGTATTTTTATTTCCTTTTCATTAGACCTTAAATCACCGTAAGCTGTAATAGTCATGTCAAAAACAATACCCCATATAACGTACACGATGAACCCGCAGAAAATTACAGCCCATACATTGATATCATGTATAGCAATATCCAGACCAAAGGGAGGGAAAACTCCGGGTGTTGAACTTATAATTATAATGTAAATTTTTTCCGCTATAAGGTATGCAAGAATACAGTCAAAAGCAAAGGTAATCGCTATCACTGAAGTTATTTTCAGGTATTTCGTCCAAGATTCCTGCACACTGAAATAGTGAAGTGTATAACCGAGCCCCATAAAAATAATTGGAGCGCAAATTATAAATAGCAATTGACCAATGCCCTGTTGATAAGAAGCATATATCGAATTTGCATAAAACATTGCTTGCCCGACATTTACATTATCGTCGAACGTTCGGAAAAATGCAGAGTAGAAAGTTGAGCTGTAAAAGATAAAGAGGTAAACGGTAAGGATGGAGAGGATAGCTATGCCGACTACCATCTTAACCTTTGTCATTTTATTAACCTCGCCGTTTTTTGCTTTTGCGCTTTCAAGTTCTTCACGTGCTTCCTGAATTTTGCGTTTATCTTCATCAATACCATTTTCAAGTTGTTCGATATTAGTGTTTTCACGGGCATTCTTTTGCTTGAAGGATTCAATTTCATGTCTGCGTTTGTTGCTCAATTCCTCCTGTAGATCGGCATTGTCATATTGACGCTGTTTTTCTTGATTGTATATCTTCGGGAGATAAGCGCTCAATGCCTGATGACTTGCTGTTACTTTACCGCACAGGCGTGTGCCGTAAAACACATAGGTTTCACCTTCAAGTATTGAATCTTGATTTTGTTGCGGTTTTGGAGTGGATGATGGGGCTGTAGCAAAAAGTTGTGCTAATGGATTTGTAAATGCCATAATTAATTATTGGAAATGGAGTTAAGTACTTGTTCGAGTGTTAGGTGATTTTGTACTGCCGAGAAAATGAAATCTGAAATTCCGTCGGCATTAGATTCGAGGAAACCCATCTTGATGATATATTTTCTCATCAGGGCTTTTTCGGTAGGGTCGATGTCATTGTCGGCAAGAGCGATTTCAGCAAGATTCATCAGCAGACGAATTTTGTCAGGCAGAGATTCGGGAAAGATAAATGAAGTACCGGCATCTCTGACCGCGGAAGTTATTTCGGCCTGCGTCAAGCCGTATTGCTCCGTTCCGATCTTGTAAAGTTTCTCCATCTCGAGGGCATCGATAATGCCGTCGGCCAGCACCATGCAATAAAGGCAGAGGAATTGAGATTTTACTAAAGCATCCATAGTGTTTTTTGCTCTTCTCTTATCCTCCTTTGAAAAGACGCGATGATAATTAAGGTAAAAAAATAAAAGGTGTGAGGAATGTATCTTGTTCTATCCTAAAGTCAGGTCTTCGCATTACCTATCAGCATGGATAAAACAATAGCCCCACACCGATATAGCTATGTAACTGTCGATCTCGACAGAATATAAGCTACCGATGCAGGTGCTATTGCCAATCTCATCTTCATGCTGATTATCAAAGTTGCGAAGTTTGACTTTAGAAGATAAAATTTCAATAACACCTTTGTATGTACGAAATCACGTGTATATCAACTCTATGATGTTAGTGATTCTGTGCAAAGATACAAAAAAATGTTATATGTGAGGGGCTAAATGCAATTTAGATATAAATAAAAAAATCCCGGCCTTTTGGGGGCCGGGATGATGGAGTAGGGGTGGAGATGGGTTACCAGATCACCACGCGCTCTGCTTCGGGACGATACATGGGGTCGCCTTCCTTGATGGAGAATGCCTCGAAGAAGGGAGCGAGGTTACGCAGGGTAACGTTGACGCGGTTGCGGCCGAGTGAGTGAACGTCGCCCGTGGTGAGCGAGCGTATCTCAGCCTCGCGGATATTGTTGGCCCACAGGTTGGCATAGTTCATGTAGAATACCTGAGCGGGAGTGTAGCCGTCGATTTTGGCTTCTTCGGAGTTCACGTCTACGCCTTTCTTTTTCTGTGAGTTGAGGAATGCGGTCATTGCTACGCGCAGACCACCCTGGTCAGCGATATTTTCGCCGAGAGTATACTGACCGTTGGCGTGAAGTCCGGGAAGTACTTCCACCTCATCAAACTGAGCTATCAGACCTTTTGTCTTTTCCTCAAATGCCTTGGCGTCTTCGGCGGTCCACCAGTCGGTCATGTTGCCCTGAGCGTCGAAGTTGCGACCCTGGTCGTCAAATCCGTGGGTCATCTCGTGGCCGATCACCACGCCGATACCACCGTAGTTTTCGGCGTCGCTTGCTTCGGGATCAAAGAAGGGAGCCTGAAGGATGGCGGCGGGGAACACGATTTCGTTGGCCATAGGGTTGTAGTAAGCGTTGACGGTCTGCGGAGTCATGCCCCATTCGCTCTTGTCGACGGGCTTGCCCCACTTCGAGTAGAGGTCACGCTGATGCCACATCGACACATTGTGCATATTCTCGTAATAGCTGAGGGCCGGGTCGATCTCCATGCTTGAGTAGTCTTTCCTCTTGTCGGGGTAGCCGATCTTCACGGTGAAAGAGTTGAGCTTCTTGAGCGCCTGAGCTTTTGTGGAGTCGGTCATCCATTCGAGGTTGTTGATGTGCTCGCCCAGAGCCTCGCGGAGATTCTCTACCAGGCCGAGCATGTATTGCTTGGACGATTCAGGGAAATATTTCTCCACGTAGAGCTGACCTACAGCTTCGCCGAGAGCGCTTTCGGTGGCTCCGAGAGCGCGCTTCCAGCGGGGACGCTGCTCCTGCACTCCGCTCATCACCTTGTTGAATTCAAACGATGCGTCGGTAAATGCGTCGGAGAGAGTGGGAGCTGCCTGAGCCACATATTTCCAGAGATAGTAGTCCTTGAGTTCGCGGTCGTTGAGCTGGGCGAAAAGTTTGTTGGACTTATCAAGACCCTTGAGCTCGGTGATGATCACGGTGTCGGGCGACTCGATACCCATCGTCTCGATGAAGAAGCGATCCCAGGGGATGTTGGGATACTCAGCCTTGAGCTCAGCAAACGAGCGGGGGTTGTTCATAGCCACGATGTTGCGCGACTCCTCGCGGGTAAGAGCCGATTCGGCTATCGAGGTCTCGATCTTCATCACATTGTCCATGATGCGGCGAGCGTCGGCCTCGGCAAGACCGGCATTCATCATCTGGGTCACGATGAGTTTCTTGTAAGCCTCGCGCACTTCGGTGTTGCGGGCGTCGTTTTCGAGATAATAATCGCGGTCGCCCAGTCCGAGGCTACCACCCGATACATACATGGCATACTCATTGGAGTTGGCAAGATTTTCCATCGGGCCAGCGCCGAAGAGGGGGCTTGCATAGTTGCCGTGCATCCACAGGAAAAGGTCGGTCATCTCCTCGTGAGGAGTATTTTCGATCTTCTGCAGATGAGCCTGAATAGGAGCAGCTCCTTCGGCATTGCGGCGAGCCGAGTCCATGGCCTGGCTATAGATGGTCCACACCTTGTGGTCTACGGTACCGGGCTGGGGATTGCGGTCGCCAAGGTGGAGTATGAGCTGCTTCACGCGCTCTTCAGACGAGTCGTTGAGGATATTGAACTGGCCGTAACGGGCATGCTCTGCGGTGAGGGGGTGAGCCTTTTCCCAACCGGAATTGACGAAGGTGTAGAAGTCCTCGCCGGCGGTGACTGTAGAGTCGAAGTAGGCCTGATTAAGACTTTTCATGTGTTCTGAGCGAGAGCCCTGGCAGCCGGTGGCAGCGGCCACGGCAGTGGCTGCAAAAGCTAATGCAATGTGTAACGATTTCATTTTTTATAAGTTAATTTGATATAATTTCGCGTAATTGTCCGGCAAAGTTACTACATTTTCCCCGATTAAAGCCGTTTCAGGCCTGATTTTAGGATTTTTTTCATAGTATCTTGCCATAAATTTCGCCCATGAGCGGTGAAATCGGCAGTAATGTGTCTTAGCGACCGCGACCGGTGTTTCATACTCAACGTGGCTTATCCGAGCTATTCGTGGCAGCTATTGTTTCAAGACAGAAAGTTTGCCGGACTTATCGGTGGCCTTGACCTGGCCGACTCCACCCGGTTCTCGCCCCACGGCAGGAATACATTCTTTATCGCTGTAGTCGCGCACCATCTACCGTCGGACGCTCCCCAGTGAGCGTCCCTACAAGAATCACATACCCTCCGGAATGGCCCGCTTGCCGGATGCAAAAAATCGGCGGCCGGATGTGATATCCGGCCGCCGTGGAAATATATCAGTGGTTGGGCTGATTACTTCTTAGAGAGTTTCTCCTTGAGCTCTGCAAGTGCTTCGAGATCACCGAGGGTGGTCTTTTCGAGGGGAGCGTTGAGCATGGGCTGCTCTTCGGCGCGACGGTTGTTACCACCGTTGCGACGGGGCTTGCGAGCGGTTTCGGTGCGCTGTTCGCCCTTAGCTTCATCTTCGAAGATGCGGCTGTGAGAGAGGATGATGCGCTTGGAGTCTTTGTTAAATTCGATCACCTTGAAGCTGAGCTTCTCGTCAACGCCGGCCTTAGAGCCGTCTTCCTTAACGAGGTGCTTGGGAGTAGCGAATCCTTCCACGCCGTAGGGGAGAGCGATTACAGCACCCTTCTCTACCATTTCCACGATAGTACCTTCGTGAACAGAGCCTACAGTGAAGATGGTCTCGAATACATCCCAGGGATTTTCTTCGAGCTGCTTGTGACCGAGAGAGAGACGACGGTTTTCCTTGTCGATTTCGAGTACCTGAACGTCGATGTCAGCACCGATTTCAGTGAATTCGCTGGGGTGCTTAACTTTCTTGGTCCAAGAGAGGTCGCTGATGTGGATAAGACCGTCAACGCCTTCTTCGATTTCAACGAATACGCCGAAGTTGGTGAAGTTGCGCACGCGTGCGGTGTGCTTGCTGCCAACGGGGTATTTGGTTTCGATGTCTTCCCAGGGATCATTTTTGAGCTGCTTGATGCCGAGCGACATCTTGCGGTCTTCGCGGTCGAGGGTGAGGATAACGGCTTCAACTTCGTCGCCAACCTTGAGGAAGTCCTGAGCCGAGCGGAGGTGCTGCGACCATGACATTTCGCTCACGTGGATAAGACCTTCCACGCCGGGGGCGATTTCAACGAATGCACCGTAGTCGGCCATAACCACTACGCGGCCCTTAACCTTGTCACCAACCTTGAGGTCAGCATCGAGGGCATCCCAGGGATGGGGCTGGAGCTGCTTCAGACCGAGAGCGATACGCTTCTTCTCGTCGTCGAAGTTGAGGATAACCACGTTGAGCTTCTGGTCGAGAGCCACAACTTCTTCGGGGTGATTCACGCGGCCCCAAGAGAGGTCGGTGATGTGGATGAGACCGTCTACGCCACCGAGGTCGATAAACACACCGTAGCTGGTGATGTTCTTGACAGTACCTTCGAGTACCTGACCCTTTTCGAGCTTGGCGATGATCTCGCGCTTCTGCTGCTCAAGTTCGGCTTCGATGAGAGCCTTGTGGCTTACAACGACGTTCTTGAATTCCTGATTGATCTTGACTACCTTGAATTCCATGGTCTTGCCCACGAACATATCGTAGTCGCGGATGGGCTTAACATCGATCTGCGATCCGGGGAGGAATGCCTCGATACCGAATACGTCTACGATCATACCGCCCTTGGTGCGGCACTTGATGTAGCCCTTGATGATTTCGTCCTTCTCCAGAGCCTCGTTGATACGATCCCATGAGCGGGCTGCGCGGGCTTTGCGGTGAGAGAGGATGAGCTGGCCTTTCTTGTCTTCCTGGTTCTCGATGAACACTTCGACAGTGTCGCCAACCTTGATGTCGGGGTTGTAGCGGAATTCGCTTACGGGGATGATGCCGTCGCTCTTGTAGCCGATGTTAACCACTGCTTCGCGCTTGTTGAGCGAGATGATGGTACCTTCGATTACGTCCTTGTCGCGCACGGTGTTGAGCGATTCATCATAGGTCTTGGTGAGCTCTTCGCGCGATTTCTCGCCCTTGGTCTCGCCTTTTTCATAAGCTTCCCAATCGAAATCCTCGATAGGGGAGTTTTTTACTTCTTCAGTCATTAAAAAATGGGTTAATAAATAGGGTTAATTAAAAAGCTTTGATGCATGGGGGCGGGACACAATGCGCCCCGCAAATTTCCATTGCGACTGCAAAATTATGCATAATTTTGCTTATTTCAAAACTTTACGGAAAAATTTTTATCGTTTTATATGATAAGGACGATTAAGGCATCTTATGATAGTCTTAATCGTCCTTGATGGTTTAAATCGCGGGTGATGTCTGCGTCACTCGGTGACGTTGGGCGCGGGGCCGTATTCGTTGTCGCCGGGAGTGGAATCCTGCACGAGATATACGATTAATACAATCCATCCGATTACGGGAAGAAGCCACCATAAGAGGTTCCAGGCCGACCGGCTTGTGTCATGGAGACGGCGTACCAAAAGACCCAATGAGGGTAAGAGGAAGTATAGAGATATAGCATAATATAAAATGCCAAATATCAGACTTAAAGTTGACGAGCCGCTGTAAAGGTAGAGGGGTGAGATAATGCATCCAACAATATTGCTGAACAGGAAAAACCACCAGAATTCCGAGCGGCTTGCGCGGCCTTGGAAGTTGCAGTAGTTGACGGTGAGTGCGCGGCGCACTGCATCGCTGAATGATACTTGATACTGATACATCTTTTTACGATTTTTGATTTATGATTTATAATTCATGATTCACGATTCATGATTAATAGATAACAATTTATTATCCTTTATTGCTTCAGGATATATGATTCTTTTTTGATTTATGCTCAATGGCTTATGATTTATAACTCATGATTACAGCAATAATAGTCATGAATTATAAATCGTGAATCATAAATCAATTAGAGTGCGAGGAGTTTCTCGATGTTGGCCACCAGCGCGTCGCGCGACTGAGAGCCGGCCATGCGGAGATCCTTGATCATCTCGCCGTTTTTGAAATAAAGCAGGGTGGGGATGGAGCGGATGGCGTATTCGCCGGGGAGTTCCACTTCTTCCTCGATGTTGTATTTGCCTATTACCACGCGGCCTTCGTATTCTTTGGCCAGCTCGTCGATGAGGGGAGCCATTTTCATGCAGGGACCGCACCATGTAGCCCAGAAGTCGATGACTACGGGCTTGCCTGAAGCGATGATTTCTTTTACGTTTTCGTCAGTGAATGTCATGATTGATTTTACTTATTGTGATTATTGATTATTATTCTTCATATCGGCGGGCGCCGTCGGAAATCACTACGTCGTAGATGCGGGGAGCATGGCCGTAGCGGGCAGCGAATTTCTTGGTGACGGTGTCGATAAACGATGGGTATACGCTGTCGGCCACAAGATTGATGGTGCAGCCTCCGAAACCTCCGCCCATGATACGTGAACCGGTCACGCCACACTCGCGGGCTATCTCCACGAGGTAGTCGAGTTCTTCACACGATACTTCATATTCTTTCGAGAGTCCTTCGTGGGTCTCGTACATGAGCTTACCGACGGTGGCGATGTCGTCGCGACCGAGAGCTTCACACACACCCAACACGCGGTCTTTTTCACCGATCACAAACTTGGCGCGCTTGTAGTCTTCGGCTGAGATTTTGTCTTTGGCAGCATTGAGCATTTCGAGGGTGGCATCGCGCAGAGTGTCTACGCCCAGAGCGGCGGCGACGTTTTCACACGACTGGCGGCGACGGTTGTAAGGTGAGTCCACGAGCTCGTGTTTCACCACCGAGTCAACAAGTACCAGACGGTAGCCGTCAAGATGTATAGGGAAATATTCGTGCTCAAGCGAGCGGCAGTCAAGACGCATCAGGCAGTCTTTTTTTCCGAAAATCGAGGCAAACTGATCCATTATGCCGCAGTTTACTCCGCAGTAGTTGTGCTCGGTAGACTGACCTATGCGGGCAAGTTCAAATTTGGGAATGGCATTGGAGTTGAAAAGATCGTTGAGAGCGAACGCAAAGCATGATTCGAGAGCGGCTGACGAAGACAGACCTGCGCCTAAAGGCACGTCGCCGGCGAAGGCAGCATCAAATCCTTCTACCTTGAATCCGCGCTTGATAGTCTCGCGGCACACTCCGAAGATGTAGCGTGCCCACTGCTGAGCCGGTTTGTCGTTTTCTTCGAGACCGAAGGAGGCTGACTCGTCGATGTCGACCGAGTAGATATTCACCCGGTCGGTGCCATTGGGGCGGATGTCGGCGAGTATCACCTTGTCGATAGCTCCGGGGAAAACGAAGCCGCCGTTATAGTCAGTGTGCTCACCTATCAGATTGATGCGTCCGGCCGAGGTATAGAGAGTGCCTTCGCCGGTGAAGTGGCTTTTAAAAGCCTCTGTTACTTTGTCTTTGAGTGTCATATGATCTGATGGAGGTGAGTTAAAACATCTTGTCGGGATATACGCCGGCCGCATGCAGTTCGGCCAGTTTAGCTACCACGCCGGGACGGTCGGCAGCGTAGGTCACGCCAAACCAGCGCGAATCAGTGTCGAGCACTTTTACCGTGGCCTCGCCGCTGTGTATGAGTGTATCTACAACGAGAGGGATGAAGAATTCTGCCTTGGGCGTATTGAGATCCTTGTCGAGAAATTTGCGGAACTCGCGGTCGCTGAAGTCGAAATAGTCGGGCGTGAAACCCCACAGATTCATTGACACGGGAGTGGCAGGGTCGAGGGTCTGTTTGTCGCCGTTTTCGTCAGTGAACGCTATTGAGCCGTCGGGGTCGTAGGCTATGGCGGTGCGCTCTACCACGGTGGTGAGATTAGAGTCGGCATCGGTCGAGCACACTCCGCGCGACACAGAGCCGTTTTCGGTCATGGTGTTGCCCACGCGAAATCCTACCATCGAATAGTCGCCCTTGTGGTCGCGGGGGCGCATCAGGTCGCGTGCCATTACCTCGAAAGCGTCGCGGCCATAGAAGTCATCGGCGTTGATTACGGCAAACGGTTCCTTGATCACGTCGGAAGCCATCATCACCGCATGGTTTGTGCCCCAGGGCTTGGTGCGGTCGGGCGGGCAGGTGTATCCTTCGGGCAGCTTGTCGGTGCTCTGGAATACAACTTCCACCGGTATATGGCCTTCGTATTTCGATAGAATCTTGTCGCGGAAGTCCTGCTCGAAGTCTTTGCGGATCACGAAAACCACTTTGCCGAAGCCGGCGCGGATGGCATCGTAGATCGAGTAGTCCATAATGGTCTGTCCCTGCGGACCGAGGGGATCAAGCTGTTTCAGACCACCGTAGCGGCTGCCCATTCCGGCTGCCAGTACGTAAAGAGTAGGTTTCATATTATTAATATGTGGCGAATTTGAAAATTATGGTTTCGTCATATTTCCCGTCGGGCAGCAGCTCGGTGGTGGGAAATTCGGGATGGTTGGGCGAGTCGGGGAAGTGCTGACACTCAAGAGCCACACCGTCATAGTCGGCATAAGCGTGACCCGAAATACTTTCGGGGCAGCCTGACAGCCAGTTGCCGGTATATACCTGAATGCCGGGCTGGGTGGACTCAACGGTGAGTGTGCGACGTGACCGCGGAGAGCGGAGCACCGCGAGGGTGCGCATCTTATGCGGCTCAGTGGCATAATCTTCGGCGGCGAAGCAAGTGTCGTAGCCGTTGCCGAATTTCAGTGCCGGGAAGTCGGCATTGATGCGGCTGCCAAGTGTGTTGAAATCGAGGAAGTCCATAGGAGTGCCTTCAACGGGGTCGAGCTCGCCGGTGGGAAGTAGGTTCACGTCGGCGACGAGATAGGAGGGGGCGCTGAGCTTCAGCTCATGGCCGAGCACGCTGCCGGCATCCTCGCCGTCGAGGTTGAAATAGGCGTGGTTGGTGAGGTTTACCACTGTGGGGGCATCGGTGGTAGCAGTGATGTTGAGCGTAAGAGTGCAGTCGTCAGTCCACTTATATGATGCCTTAACCATAAGATTACCGGGGTAGCCGGCATCGCCGTCGGGGGAGTGGAGGGTGAATTCCACCGTGTCGTCGGAGACAGCTGCGGCATCCCACAATCGGTTCTGGAAACCATCGGTGCCTCCGTGGAGCGCATTAGGACCATTGTTGATTTCAAGATGATATTCCTTGCCACGGAGCGAGAACGTGCCGTGGCCTATGCGGTTGGCATATCGTCCCGGTATCTTGCCGGCGCAAGGACCGTCGTTGAGATACGAGGCCGGGTCTTTATATCCGAGCACTACGTCGGCGAGCTTGCCCTCAGCGTCGGGTGCGGTGAGCGACACAATGCCGGCACCGAGTGATGACAGAGTCACCGAGGCACCGCTTGCATTGGTGATGGTAAATAATTTGATGGTTCCTGCGGGGCAGGAGGCGGTCGATGTTTCTATTTTCATAAGATCAGAGGTAAAGTGGTGATACAGATGCGTTACTCTGACTATAACGTCTACCGACACCGGAAGGTTTCACACCAGATGGCCGATGATATTCTCGCGGTCGCCCGGAAGGAGGTCGATTACGGGTATCTCTATCATGGTGTAAGCGCCGGGTTGAAGACGCATCGAGGCGCGAGCCACAGCCACGAGTATCTGTGCGGTGAGGGCGGGGTTGTTGATCGACATCGAGAACTCAAAGCGCTGGTTCTGTGTGCGTCCGGATACGCCCTTGCGCACCATGTGCACTCCGTGGCCCATATCCTTTACTGCGTCGACCGACTCTACGGCCATCACATGTGTCTCGTCGGATGCGAAATAGGGGTCTTCCTTCACGGCGCGAGTCACGTCGGTGAGCGATGCACCGTCCTCAAGCTCCACATACACCATGCGGCGGTGCATGCCGTCGCCTTTGGGCATAGTCATTGACAGAGCGTCCTTCACACCGGGCTTGGACTTGACACACACGGTGTGGCCCATACTCATGCCGGGTCCGAAGTTGGTGTGGGTCAATCCCTTGGGAGCGGCTGCTTCGAGCAGCGTGCGCACTATCGAGTCGCTACCCGGATCCCATCCGGCCGATATGACCGAAACTCTTCCGGCGGCCTTGGCTGCGGCGTCGAGGCTGCGGCGGAGGTCGACGATAGAGGTGTGGATGTCAAAGCTGTCGACAGTATTGATGCCGGCGGCCAGGCAGTGCAGAGCGTGAGTCTCCACCTCACGGGTGGGAGTGGCCAGGATAGCCACGTCTACGTCGTTGAGCATGGTGATGTCGGTCACCACGGGATATTGGGCTATTTCAGAAGGAATGTGCGCCGCCGAGCGGCGCACTATTCCTGCGATTTCAAAGTCAGGTGCAGCTTCGAGGGCTTCTACAGTGAAGCGGCCAATATTGCCGTAACCCACTACGGCTGCACGGATCGGTTTGCTGTTCATCAGAGTGCTTTTACGATTTCCTGAGTGTCACGGGCTATCATGAGTTCCTCGTCGGTGGGTACCACCACTACCTGCACTTTCGAAGCGGGAGTCGAAAGCACGGTCTCGGTGCCGCGGGTCTTCTCGTTGAGTTCGCGGTCTATTTCCACGCCGATAAATGCGAGGTGGTCGCATACGTCCTGGCGCACCGCAGCCTGATTCTCGCCCACGCCGCCGGTGAATACGATGATGTCTACGCCACCCATTTCGGCAGCATAAGCGCCTACATATTTCACTATGCGCTGCTTATACATGTCAAAGGCCAGGATAGCCTGCTCGTTGCCCTTGGCGATGGCGTCGTCGATCTCGCGCATGTCGCTCGATACCTGGCTTACGCCCAGCACACCGCTCTTCTTGTTGATGATGGTCTGGATGTCGTTGGCCGAGAGATTGTGCTTGAGCATGAGATATACGAGCGCACCGGGATCTACGTCGCCCACACGTGTACCCATCATGAGGCCTTCGGTGGGGGTGAGACCCATAGAGGTGTCGATCGACTTGCCGTCGACCACAGCGGTAATCGAGCCGCCGTTGCCCACGTGGCAGGTGATGATCTTCTTGCCCTCGGGGCTTACGCCGAGAATCTCGCATACGCGCTGCGACACGTAGCGGTGGCTTGTGCCGTGGAAGCCGTAGCGACGCACGCCGTCGTTTTTGTAATACTCTATCGGGAGGGCATACATAAATGACTTGGCGGGCATGGTCTGGTGGAAGGCGGTGTCAAATACTGCTACCTGAGGAGTGCCGGGCATGAGCTCGGTGATAGCGTCGATACCGGTCATGTTTGCGGGGTTGTGGAGGGGTGCTATGTCGTAGCACTGCTTGATCATATCCTTTACGTTGTCGTCGATGAGCACAGAAGCGTTGAATTTCTCGCCTCCGTGTACCACGCGGTGGCCTACGGCGTCGATTTCGTCAAACGATTCTATGCAACCGTCCACCTTGTCGGTGAGGCGGTCGAGAATTGCCTTGACGGCTGCAAGGTGGTCTATGTGGCCGAGCTCGATGATTTCCTTAGAGCCGTCGGCTTTCTTGAACTTGATGAAGCCGTCGGGCAGACCTATTTTTTCCACGCCGCCTTCAGCGAGTACGGCGTCGGTGGTGGTGTCGATGAGTTTGTATTTTACAGAACTGCTGCCGCAGTTAAGCACGAGGATTTTCATGATTTATATACGTACTTGTAAGTGAATGATTATATGGAATTATGCCTTGGCACCGATAGCCTGGTTGCAGGTGATGATGATGGTCTTGTAGATGTCTTCGGGATAGCAACCGCGCGAGAGGTCGTTGACGGGAGCGGCCAGACCCTGAAGCACGGGACCTACGGCTTCTACGCCGCCGAGACGCTGCACGAGCTTGTAGGCGATGTTGCCCACTTCAAGCGAGGGGAATACCAGTACGTTGGCCTGACCCTTGATGGGGCTGGCGGGAGCTTTGCTTGATGCTACTGAGGGCACGAGAGCGGCGTCGGCCTGAAGTTCGCCGTCGAGCATGAGTTCGGGATCCATTTCGTGGGCTATTGCGGTGGCTTCGATCACCTTGTCGACACGTTCGCTCTTGGCTGAGCCTTTGGTAGAGAACGAAAGTATAGCCACGCGGGGATCTATGCCGGCGATGTCGCGGGCGGTCTGCGCAGCCGATACGGCTATCTGGGCGAGCTGCTTGGCATCAGGCTCGGGCACTACGGCGCAGTCGGCGAAGATGAGCAGACCGTCGGAGCCATAGGGCGAACCTTCGGGAAGTACCATGACGAATGCACCCGACACCACGTCGATACCGGGTTTGGTCTTGATCACCTGGAATGCGGCGCGGAGCACGTTGCCGGTGGTGTTGAGGGCGCCGGCTACCTGGCCGTCAGCGTCGCCGGCCTTCACCATGAGGCAGCCCAGATAGAGGGGGTTGGCTGCGGTGGCGCGGGCTTCTTCCATAGAGATGCCTTTTTTCTTGCGGAGCTCGTAGTAGACGGGAGCATATTTGTCGATCACTTTTTCGTCGGCGGGATCTACTATAGTGGCCTTGTCAATATTGGCGAGGTTAAGTTCGGCAGCCTTGGCCTTGATGGCTTCGGGGTCGCCTATGAGTATGATTTCGGCGATGCCTTCACTGAGGATGCGGTCGGCGGCAGTGAGTGTACGAGGTTCGGTTCCTTCGGGAAGCACGATGCGCTGGGGCATCGACTTGGCTTTCACGGTTAATTTTTCAAAAAGACCCATAGTTAAGGTTATTTAGTATGTTAAAAGAATTGATTGATCCGATGGTACAGGGGAGAGCGTCGCGCAGCGCGACGCCCCCGTGCCACAAAGTTACAAAATATTCCCGTATTGTCAATTAAAAATTTACACCTGCGCCCGCGTGGTGACGATAAAATCGAATTTGGTTGTAAATTACGGATTAAATCACTAACTTTGCAGCCGTTTACGATGAATTTTTGCATCGGCGCGACAACCTTGTATCAATTACCTAATATTTTCATAAACATCTTTTCATCATGCGTTTTACACATTGCATAATCGCTCTCGCACTTGCCTTCGGTGCAAGTGTAATGCTTGGTAGCTGCGGCTCAAAAGCTCAGAAAGAAGAATCAGAGACAGTAGCCGCTCCCGAAGCCTATAGCGTGGCCGCATTTAATGCAACCGAATTTAACGACGGTGACACCGTGTTGGTCGATGGCTTGTGCAGTCATCTTTGCGCTCACGGCGGCACAAAGGCATTCCTTGCCGACGCCGATACCACCGTTCAGACTCCCCTCGTGCTCTGTCTTGCCACCGACTCCATAGGTGGAGCTTTCGATGCCGAATGTCCCGGCCACAACATCACCGTGTCGGGTATCGTGCGCGTCAATTCGGCCACCGCTTCGGAAATCAATGCGGCTATCGAGAAGATCAAGGCCGCTCAGGAGGGTGAGGAAGGTCACTGCGGCACCGAAGCTAAAGCATACGGCACCGTGGGCCAGATTAAGGCTCGTCTTGACGAGCAGATGGCTGCTGACCCTGCCGACAGTATCGTGAAACTCGGCTACTACATCGAGACTCTCAGCTACACTCTGCCCGTAGAATAAAGCGAGTCTGCCACGGCTACACGAAATTTTATTATGAAGTCGAGTCTGTCCTTGCCGGGACGGACTCGATTTTTTAAATAAATCCAAGAAATTGGCGCAGATGGATAAAAGTTTGGTATTTATTTCGTAACTTTGCGCAACTTAATCTGAAAAAATGAACGCTTGCTTTATAGGACTGGGCTATATCGGACTGCCCACCGCCATCATAGCCGCCCGCCACGGTGTAAACGTTCTCGGCGTTGACATTAATCCTGCCGTCGTCGAGCAGACCAATGCGGGTCATCTCCACATCATAGAGCCCGGTATGGAAGACCTCCTGCGCGAGGTGCTTGCAGCCGGCACTTTCCGCGCGGATACCACTCCGGCTCAGGCCGACGCATTTTTTATCGTGGTTCCCACGCCGTTCAAGGGTGACCATCTCCCCGACATCTCGTATGTGGAAGCGGCCACACGCAGCGTCATACCTTTCCTGCGCGAAGGCAATCTATTCGTCATAGAGTCCACTTCGCCCGTAGGCACCACCGAGCAGATGGCCGAGCTGATATTCTCGCTCCGCCCCGAGCTCAAAGGTAAAATTTCGATAGCCTACTGCCCCGAGCGCGTGCTGCCCGGCAATGTGATATATGAACTTGTGCATAACGACCGCGTGATAGGCGGTATCGATGCCGAATCAACCGAAGCGGCCAAAGAATTCTACCGCCACTTCGTGAAGGGCGACCTTCATGCCACCAACGCCCGCACGGCCGAGATGTGCAAACTCACTGAAAACTCGTCGCGCGACGTGCAGATCGCATTTGCCAACGAGCTGTCGCTTATCTGCGACCGAGCCGGTATAAATGTGTGGGAGCTTATAGCACTGGCCAATAAGCATCCGCGTGTCAATATACTCCGCCCCGGATGCGGAGTGGGTGGCCACTGCATAGCAGTCGATCCCTACTTCATCACGGCTGCTTATCCCGAAGAGTCGCGCCTGATAGCCGACGCCCGTTCGATCAACAACTACAAGGCCGAGTGGAGCGCCGAGAAGATAGTCAATGCCATACTTCGTTTCCGTGTCGACCACGGCCGCAATCCCCGCGTGGCGCTGATGGGACTGGCATTTAAGCCTGATATCGACGACCTGCGCGAGTCGCCCGCGGCCGAGATAGCCGCCGATGTGATCAACCGTGCAGCAGCCGACGCCGAATTTCTGGTGGTGGAACCCAATATACCCACTCATCCCGAATTTGAACTGGCCGAGGCGACCTCGGCATTCGAGAGCGCCGACATTGTGGCGTTTCTTACCGGCCACACTCCGTTCAAGTCTCTGTCCGCAGCCGGCAGCGGCAAGGTGATACTCGATTTCTGCGGCCTTTTCGACGGTAAAGCATAAATATAAACGCCTTTTTACAATATTTCGGGCGAGCCGACGTTACTCCTTGTAGAGTAACTATATTTCCGCATGCCCGAACCGTCACTCACATCAGTAGCACTGAAAGGTATCAACGTGTTCAACTTCACCTCGCCCGAGGCGCTGATTGACTACGTGGATGCCCATCCTGCCATACTCGTGGCTGTAAATGCCGAGAAGGTGGTCAATGCCGGTCCGCAGTTGGTGGAGATTATCAACGACAACATAGGCTATTGCGACGGCGCCGGAGCTGTCAAGGGTCTGCACCTCAAGGGCCACGCCGAGGCAGTCAGAATACCCGGCTGCGAGCTGTGGCTCAAGATTATCGACCGATTCCACGACAGCAAGTCGTTCTATTTCGTGGGTGGAAAGCCCGGAGTGGTGGACCAGGTGGTGGAAAAACTGCGCGACATGTATCCCGACATAAGTGTAAAAGGCTATCGCGACGGATTTATCGCCGACGATGCCGAGCGCACGGCTCTGATCGACGACGTGGCCGCTACGGCTCCCGATGTGGTTTTTGTGGCCATGGGTTCACCACGTCAGGAGATACTGATGGCCGACATGAAGCGCCGACATCCGGCCGCTATCTATCAGGGACTCGGAGGCAGCTTCGATGTATTCACCGGCCGGCAACAGCGTGCTCCCCGGTGGTGGCGAAATCACAATCTGGAATTTCTCTACCGGTTTTATGCCACGCCCATGCGTCTGCCGCGCCTGAAGTCGTATCTGCTCTATGCGTTTAAGCTCTACACAGGGCAGCTCTAACTCATTATCCTCTCATACCAAGCATCATACATCCTACAGAATGAAAAAAATCATGCTCGTGTTCGGTACGCGCCCCGAGGCTATAAAGATGGCGCCTCTGGTGAAGCATCTGCAAAGCCGCGATACCGAGTTTGAGACTATAGTCACCGTGACCGGTCAGCACCGCGAGATGCTCGACCAGGTGCTTGAGATATTTGATATCACTCCCCACCACGACCTCAATATCATGAAGCCCGGTCAGGATCTTTATGACGTGACCGCCCGAGTGCTCACCGGCATGCGCGACGTACTCGATGCCGAGAAGCCCGACGTGGTGCTCGTACACGGCGACACCACTACCTCTACGGCTGCCGCTCTGGCGGCATTTTACCGTCAGATACCTGTAGGACATGTGGAGGCCGGACTCCGTACATATAATATATACTCTCCCTGGCCTGAAGAAATCAATCGTCAGCTCACTTCGCGCATCGCCACATATAACTTCGCGCCTACACCGCTATCGGAATCAAATCTACTGTCGGAGCGTGTAGCGCCCGAGTCTATCACCGTGACAGGCAACACCGTAATCGACGCTCTCTACATGGTGGTCGACAAGATAAAGGCCGATCCGCAGCTCCGCGCCACACTCCACGAGCAGATAGTGGCCGACGGCTATGATACTGACCGCCTCGCGTCGGGTCGCCGTCTGGTGCTCATCACCGGTCACCGCCGTGAGAACTTCGGCGAAGGATTTATCAATATCTGCACCGCTATCCGTCAGTTGGCCGAGGCTAATCCCGAAGTTGACTTCGTGTATCCGATGCACCTTAATCCCAACGTGCGCCGCCCGATAGCCGAAGTGTTTGGCAGCGATCTCAAAGCGTATCCCAATATATTCTTCATCGAGCCGCTCGAATATCTGAAATTCGTCTATCTGATGGAAAAGGCTTCCGTAATACTCACCGACAGCGGCGGTATACAGGAAGAAGCTCCCGGCCTTGGCAAGCCGGTGCTCGTGATGCGCGATACGACCGAGCGTCCGGAGGCTCTCGAAGCAGGGACGGTGAAGCTTGTAGGTACATCACGCGAGGCCATAGTGGAAAATCTTCAGGCCCTGCTTGACGACAATGCCCTTTACACCTCTATGGCTCAGGCTGTCAATCCTTATGGCGATGGTAAGGCTTGCGGCCGTATAGCCGACGCTCTTGCACGTTAACCCTGTTATTACATCCACTCACATCTCACGCTGCTATGGAAAGATTTATGGCCTGGTGCCACCGCTACATATCGTTTACATTACTGGGAGCGATAGCCGTGGCCGCCTTCGTGATGTTTTTCAACGATAACTCGGTGGTGGAAACCTACGAGGCTGAAAAGGAGATAGATCGCCTCACTACCGAGATACGCCACGAACTCGATACACTCAATTATTACCGCCGACTCAATGCGTCGCTCGACACTGACCGCGAGACTATGGAACGGATAGTGCGTGAGCAGCATCATATGCAACACCCCAACGAAGATGTCTACATTTTTGAATAAATCCACCCTTGCCCCGGCCGTAGCCACTGCCGGGCTTATTATTGTAATGGTGGCGGCTGCCATGCCGCTGCTGCATGCGGCCGTGTCGGTGTCGCGCATAGTATATGCCGTGGGTGCCGCGCTGGTGCTTGTAGGTAAAGTGTTCACTCCGGTGCCCGAGGGAGCCTCGCTCAGACTGAAGCGTCTGTATCGCCTCGATGTGTTTTGCGGACTCTTTTTCGTCGCAGCCGCCGTGTTTCTGTTCATCAGCGGAGGCAGCTCTACTGACTGGCTTGCGTTTACCCTTGCCGGAGGAGCACTTCAGATATATACATCGGTGATGATACCGCGAATGCGCTCCCGCGAGTCGAAATAAATGTTAAAACTTTTCGCCCGTTCGCATACTCGGCTGCAAATTCGTAACTTTGCCGCTTGATTATAAAGTTGTGAAAAAGTTATATCTCACCATCGACCACGGCAATTCGGTAGCAAAAATGTCGCTGCGCAACGGCGATAGCCGGGTCGTAGCCACTCAGACCGCACCTGCGGTTACGCCTGAAGTGGTGTCCGCTTTTACCGGAGGGCGCCGTATGGCCGGCATCATCATGGCTTCGGTGGCCGGATATGACACCGCGCTGGCTGACTCGCTGCGCCCGCTGGCCGACCTGGTGATAGAGATGACTCCTTTCACTCCTGTGCCTATCGCTGTGGACTACGCTTCACCCTCCACCCTCGGAGTGGATCGTATAGCTGCCGCAGTGGGGGCGGCAGACCTCTTGCCCCACCGCGACGCGGTGGTAGTGGATGCCGGGACGGCCATCACCATCGACTATCTCGACTCCCGAGGCACATTTCGCGGCGGTAATATAGCCCCCGGACTCGACATGCAGCTTCAGTCGCTCCACCGCTTCACGGCGCGCCTGCCGCTCGTCACCGCCCCCTCCGAGCCGGTCACACCCCCCGCCATTTACGGCACCGATACCCCCTCGGCCATACTTACAGGATGTCTGCTGTCGATGGCCGGAGCCGTGGACTACTTCCGCAGCCATGTGGCCGCCGGAAGTGATGCGGCAGTGGTGCTCACGGGCGGACGCGGACACCTCCTCGCCCCATATCTCAGTCACTGCCATGTAGTGGCCGAGCCTCACTTGGTAGATAACGGTCTATATAGAATACTACGATATAATGAAAATATTTAAGCTTGCTTTATTCGCCGCCCTCCTCGCGGTAATCCTGCCGGTGTCGGCTCAGATCAATAGCCCTTACTCGATGTTCGGTTACGGACAGTTGCGCGACAACTCCACGCTGGCTCAGCGCCAGATGGGCGGGGTGGGCTACGCCATGCACACCGGCCGCCAGGTCAATGTGATGAACCCAGCATCTTATGACGCTACTGACTCGCTCACATTTCTCTTCGATATGGGTCTGGATTTCACGATTATCAATCAGAACGATGCCGATGGCTCACGCAGCGACTACGGCGGCGGACTCGATTATATCACTATGGCTTTTCCCGTCACCCGCTGGCTGGGCATGTCGATAGGTATGGTGCCGTTCTCGTCGGTAGGATATTCGTTCGGCAACGAGATTTCCAACGGCGCTTCATCACATCAGGGCAACGGCGGATTTAATCAGCTGTATCTGGGAGTTGGAGCCACGCCGTTCAAAAACTTCCGCATCGGTTTCAACTTCTCGTATCTCTTCGGTAATGTCTACAATGATGTATACGCCACCACCACTCAGGGCAGCACATCGCTCTTCGAGCAGGTGATGGAGGTGCAGGACTTCCATTTTGACGCCGGTATACAGTATACTATACCGTTCAACCGCAATAATTCGCTCACACTCGGATTTACATACGCACCCGAGAAGACTCTGCTCGGCAACACTTTCGTGCAGAAATACGATACGTCGGCCGACACGGAGACTACCCGTCAGGACGAACACTCGCTCAAGGGCAACTATTCTCTCCCGTCGACCTATGGCGCCGGCATCGCGTGGAACTATAAAAACTCCGTCACCGTCGAGGCTGACTTCACCTATCAGAACTGGGCCGACGCTAAGTTCAAGGGATTTGACAGCTTCACCTCCACCAAATTTGACGACCGCTATCGTCTGGCGCTCGGAGCATCATACACTCCCGATCCCCGAGGCGGTTTCTTCAAGCGCACAGCCTACCGTCTGGGCGGATATTATAACCGCGACTATATAATGGTCAACGATAACCATGTGCGCGATTTCGGCGTGTCGTGCGGTTTCGGTTTTCCCGCCATCAGCTCCAAGACGGTGATTAACCTCGGATTTGAATACATACACCGTCAGGCTTACCCTCAGGCTCTGCTTAAGGAAAATTACTACAATATCACTCTCGGTATCACATTCAACCAGCTCTGGTTCTTCCAGAGCAAGATCCGCTGACACCTGACAGATGAGACGGTTGCCGCTGATATTTCTCGTAGCCATAGCCGCTGCCGCATGCAGCGACGACAAACCCGTGGGTATGGCCGACATCGACGTCGAGCATACGCCCACCATGCTCACGCGCAATGTCGAGACCCTTATCTCCGACTCCGGAATCACCCGCTTCCGCATCACTGCCCCGGTGTGGTATATCTACGACGAGACCGCTACGCCCGTGTGGCGCTTTCCGGAGTCGCTGCTGCTTGAGCGCTTCGGCGACCACATGGATGTGGAGGCTACCGTGAGAGCCGACTCGGCCACGTATTTCAAGGAGCGTCAGCTATGGCGTCTTGACGGTCACGTAAGAATCAGTAACACCGCCGGCGAGAAGTTTCTCACCAATCAGCTTTTCTGGGATCAGAAGCAGCACAAGGTGTATTCCGACTCTTTTATCCACATCGAGCGGATCGACAAGACCCTCGAAGGCCACGGATTCACATCCGACGAACAATTAACCCGCTATACCATCCGCGACGTGTCGGGTATATTCCCCGCGGCATCGTTTGCCGCTCCGGCCGACCGCACGCCCGAGCGCCGCGATACCGTCAAATAACGCATCATCATTTTTTTCGCATATGGACCTCACCGCATGGCTCGTCATAGCGCTGATTTCGCTCGTGTTCTCCGCCCTGTTTTCGGGCATGGAGATAGCGTTCATTACCTCTGACCGCGTCCGCATAGGGCTCGACGTGAGCCGCGGCGGTCTTATCAACGGCATCATCGGCCGATACTATTCAAAGCAGGATTTCTTTATCTCCACCATACTTGTGGGCAACAATATCATGCTTGTCATCTACGGTATGGGCGCCGCCGCGCTGCTCGAACCATGGATTGAGGCTCATATCAGCCACAATCAGGCCGTGGTGCTTACGCTCCAGTCGCTCATATCCACGCTTGTCATACTCTTTACGGGCGAATTTATACCCAAGTCGGTGTTTCGTATCAATCCCTATACGTCGCTCAAGCTGTTTGCTCTGCCTGTATATATATTCTATATCATACTTTATCCGGTGTCGTGGTTCACGGCATGGATTTCCAAAGTGCTGATGCACCTGGCCGGTGTCAAAGCCGAGGGGCAGAATATGGGTGTCTTGTCGATAAGCGAACTCAACAATTATCTTGAGAAGACCATCGACGAGGTCGAGGCTGATAAGGTGGCTCCGGTGGAAAACGAGGTGAAGATATTTCACAATGCACTCGACTTCTCGCGCACACCGCTGCGCGACTGCATGGTGCCCCGCAATGAGCTCGTGGCCGTGGATATAGACGATACTGACCGTACCAGTCTATCGCAGCTCTTTACGCAGAGCGGCCGCAGTAAAATCATAATATATCGCGACGATATCGACACTATACTCGGATATATCCACGTGTCAGAACTGTTTGACCCCTCTCATGACTGGAAGGAGAGTATCAAGGAAGTGCTCTATGCGCCCGAGACACTTCTTGCCCCTACCATGATGAAGCGACTGCTGGCCGAGAAGCGATCTATGGCGATAGTGGTGGACGAGTTTGGAGGCACGGCAGGTATGGTGACGCTCGAAGACCTCGTGGAGGAAATTTTCGGCGATATTCAGGATGAGCACGACAAGACGAGCTTTACTGCCGTGGAGACCGCTCCCGGTGAGTATGACTTCTCGGGCCGCATAGAAGTGCGCACCCTCCGCGACGATTACCGTATAGATATTCCCGAGGACGACGAATATCAGACCCTCGCCGGATATATACTCTATAAGACCGGTTCGCTGCCTGCCCAGGACGACACTATAGATATCGACGGCATCTCGTTTACCATCAAAAAGCGCACCGCTACGCGCCTTGACTTGATTCACGTGCGTGTGCCGGTGGATGATGATAAATAATTCGCAAAAGTTAAAGTGCTGATTATCAAGTACGCGAATAAAAAGTTGAGATTTTTAGTCAAAAAAATCGTTAAAATGTTTGCTCAATTAAATTAAATGCTCTAACTTTGCATCGCTTTAAGGAACTAACGCTCCTAACAAGCAGTAGAGTACATCGACTTATTGCCTCTTTAGCTCAGTTGGCCAGAGCACGTGATTTGTAATCTCGGGGTCGTTGGTTCGAATCCGACAAGAGGCTCGACTTAACTGAAAATTCCGGCTTGAGAGCCGTGAAGAAAGAAATTGAAATTTTGGGCGAATACCAGAGTGGCCAAATGGGGCAGACTGTAAATCTGCTGGTTTTTACCTTCGGTGGTTCGAATCCATCTTCGCCCACAAAATACTCTACGCAGAAATGCGGAAGTAGCTCAGTTGATAGAGCATCAGCCTTCCAAGCTGAGGGTCGCGAGTTTGAGCCTCGTCTTCCGCTCCAATTCTTGCCTATGTAGCTCAGGGGTAGAGCACTTCCTTGGTAAGGAAGAGGTCGCGGGTTCAAATCCCGCCATCGGCTCAATCTTCATGGAACAAACATAGCGTACCG
>JAAVCK010000009.1 GCA_014802325.1 Bacteroides sp. | reverse complement strand
TAAGAGGTGCGGACACTCATCGGGGGCTCTGCCCCCAGGCCGTTAGGCCTTCCCCCGGAGGATCAAGGAGAATGAGTATTATTCACTCGAAGATTTTGCACTTCGATCTTGAATCTTCAGTTGATATGAAGATAAGAATTCTTTCCGCGGTCGGTCCATAAAATACTCGGAGAGACTGTCGGTAATCGACAGCCTCTACGGTAAAATGTACTATTCTCGAAAATTTAATTGTGTGAGTGACTTTTCGGAATAAGAATTATAATCAGTTGCGGAATACGATCTTGTCATCCTCAACGTCGATCACTATCGGGCGGTCACGGTCAACCTTCTGTGCAAGAATGTCTTTCGACAGCTGGTTGAGCACCTGACGGTGTATGACACGCTTGACGGGTCGGGCACCGAATTCAGGATCGTAGCCTTCTTCGGCTAAATAATGCAGAGCCTTGGGAGTAACCTGAAGTTTCACGCCGTTGCGCTCAAGCATCTTCTGGATGCTCTTGATCTGGAGGCCGACGATTTCTTCGATTTCCACCTCATTGAGAGGCGTGAACATGATGATCTCATCGATACGGTTGAGGAACTCCGGTCGGATGGTCTGCTTGAGCATCTCAAGCACTTCACCCTTGGTCTTCTCGATGGTTTCCTCGCGATTATCAGGAGTCATCTTGGCGAAGTTGTCGCGTATCACGTGCGAACCCATGTTGGAGGTCATGATGATGATCGTATTCTTGAAGTTGACCATACGACCCTTATTGTCGGTAAGACGTCCATCGTCAAGCACCTGAAGGAGTATATTGAATACATCAGGGTGGGCTTTCTCGATCTCATCAAACAGCACAACGGAGTAAGGTTTGCGTCTGACGGCCTCGGTGAGCTGACCACCTTCGTCGTAACCTACATATCCCGGAGGCGCTCCCACGAGACGTGACACAGCGTGTTTCTCCTGATACTCGCTCATGTCTATACGGGTCATCATGTTTTCATCGTCAAACAGATATTCTGCCAGAGCCTTTGCCAGCTCGGTCTTACCCACACCGGTGGTACCCAGGAATATGAACGAACCGATAGGACGTTTCGGGTCGTTGAGGCCTGCGCGGCTGCGGCGCACGGCGTCGGCAATGGCTGCGATGGCATCGTTCTGACCTACGACGCGGTTGTGGAGTTCGGCTTCGAGATGGAGGAGTTTTTCTTTCTCACTCTGTACCATTTTGTTGACAGGAATTCCGGTCCAACGAGAAACTACGTCGGCAATATCTTCCGAATCAACCTCTTCCTTGATAAGCGACTTCTCGCCCTGCATCATCTTGAGCTGCTCCTGAATGGTAGCATTTTCGTCTTCCTTGGCGCGGATGCGAGAGTAGCGGATTTCGGCTACCTTGGCATAATCACCTTCACGTTCGGCACGGTCAGCTTCAAAGTTGAGCTGCTCTATGTCGATCTTGTTCTGCTGAACTTTGTCGATGAGATCCTTCTCGGCTTTCCAGCGAGCGGTAAACTCTTTTTCCTGATCGCGCAGGTCGGCGAGTTCTTTTTCAAGTGTCTTCACCTTTTCGGTATCGCCCTCACGCTTGATGGCCTCGCGCTCAATTTCTTTCTGAGCTATAAGGCGGGAAATCTCATCGAGAGCCTGGGGCACTGAATCCATTTCCAGACGGAGCTTTGATGCAGCTTCATCTATAAGGTCGATAGCCTTATCAGGAAGGAATCGGTCAGTGATATAACGCTCCGACAGAGTGACGGCTGCAATAATTGCTTCGTCACGGATACGCACGTGATGGTGGTTTTCATAACGCTCCTTCAGACCGCGGAGTATGGCGATGGCGGCAGCCTCGTCGGGCTCGTTGACCATCACTTTCTGGAAGCGGCGCTCAAGAGCTTTATCTTTTTCAAAGTATTTCTGATATTCGTCGAGGGTAGTGGCGCCGATACTGCGCAACTCGCCTCGGGCAAGGGCCGGCTTGAGAATATTGGCGGCATCCATGGCGCCTTCGCCTTTGCCGGCTCCCACGAGAGTGTGGATTTCATCGATGAAAAGTATTATCTCTCCATCAGATGCAGTGACTTCGTTGACAATGGCTTTGAGTCGTTCCTCAAATTCACCTTTATATTTGGCGCCGGCCACGAGTGCACCCATATCCAGTGAGAAAATCTGCTTCGAACGAAGATTTTCAGGAACGTCGCCGCGCACGATTCGTTGGGCGAGACCTTCGGCGATGGCAGTCTTACCTGTACCGGGCTCACCTATGAGCATAGGATTGTTTTTGGTGCGTCGGCTTAGGATCTGAAGCACACGGCGAATCTCGTCGTCACGGCCGATCACGGGATCAAGTTTGCCTTCGCGGGCACGTTCGTTAAGATTGATGGCATATTTCGAGAGAGCCTGATATGTGTCTTCAGCGCTCTGGTCAGTAGCTTTCTTTCCCTTTCGGAGTTCGGCTACCGCTCCCTCAAGTTCTTTCTCAGTAAGTCCGGCATCTTTAAGGATAGCCGAAGCGGGAGAGTTGACGGCAAAGATGGCCATAAGAAGAGCTTCGAGCGTAACATACTCGTCGCCTTGTTTCTTGGCAATATCGACTGCACGCTGGAGCACATCATTGGATGTACGCGAGAGATAGGGCTCGCCACCCGAAACTTTAGGCTCGGAAGCTATTTTGGCGTCGACTTGTCGCATAACGGCTTGGGCATTTGCCCCGATCTTCGAGAAGATAAAGCTGATCAGCGACTCTCCCTCGGTCATTACGGCCTTCAGCAGGTGGACAGGTTCTATGGCCTGATTGCCGGCATTGCGCGTAAGCTCGATAGCTTTCTGCAATGCTTCCTGCGATTTAATCGTAAAGTTGTTGAAATTCATATCTTGGTGATGTTTGTTAAAATTTTTATTCTGTTTATGTCATTTTAACAAATATCGTGCCGGATATGTTGAGTGCGGATTTATCTTTTTTTGATGGTGAAAAGTTATGATAAAGTAATTGTAAAACTGACAATATGTCACTCGGCGGCTGAAAATCTGACAGTGGCCGACGGCGACGCAAGCAGGTCGTCAAGCTGTCCGGCGGCTATGGCATCGGATAGCGACTGGTGAAGCAGATCAGGACTGCGGGCAATGATTTTGCCGTTTTTGAGCGGTTCCATATAATCACCCCCGAGGGCGAGATAATCTATGGTGGCGAGTGTATAGACACGCTCGGGATCGATGGGCTGACCATCGATTGTCACACTGACAAGCGAGTGTGTGGCAGGATCATACGATGCTCTTACATTGTCGCTCACACCCTGACCTTCCTGCATCGACATGACTTTGAAATTGTCGAGCAGGTCTTTTCCTGAGATTTCCAGCACTACGATGCGATTGTCAAACGGAGCTATGTCGATTATTGAGCCGCGTGTCACTGAGCCTTCGGCAAGGTCAGCGCGCAGTCCGCCCTTATTCATTATAGCCAAGTCAATCTTCTTACCCGGAGCATAACCGACGGCACGGCGTTTCACGAAGTCACTGAAGAAGTTGAGCAGTTCAGGCGACTTGCGCAGCATAGTGTAGCGGCTTTCGCCTATTTTCAGCGATCTTACTGAGTCGACTCCATGCCGATAAGGTGTGATGAGTTCGGCAAAATCAGTATCGGCACGGCTGTCGAGGCGGCTGTCAACTCTGAGCAGTGTGGGGACGATGGCTTTTGTCACAAGATCTATGTCGATATGTCCGAGATAGGTTCCGGTGGAGCCGGTCTGAACCACTGTGACGGGTTGCGACTTGCTGTTGAGCATAACTGCGGCAGGTGCTGACGGGTCGGCCGACGGAGTGACTACAGTATGAGAGTGTCCACCTATAATTAGGTCAATGTCCGACGATGCTTTTGCCAGATCTACGTCATCTGGGCGTGAAGGGTCATCCTCTTCATATCCGATGTGCGACACCGCGATAACCATTTCTGCACCTTCGCGTCGCAGACGGGCAGCCTCGGCATTAGCGCTCTCGATGGCCGGATGATATGTGATGCCGGCATAATTATGGTCAAACACTATACCGTGAGGGTCAAGATTTATGCCGATAAAGCCGATCTTATGGCCGCGGATGTCGCGGATTTCGGAAGTGACAAAAAGACTGTCAAGTTCAGTGCCCGAAAAGTCATAGTTGGTGGAAAGACGGGTACCCGTGATCTGCTTCCACTCGCGTGCAAGGAGCGGCAGGCCTTTGTCAAACTCGTGATTTCCGAGAATGCGTATGTCATAGCCCATGGCATTCATGAGCACACGCTCCACTTCGCCGTCAAAAAGAGTATAGTATAGTGAACCTTGAACTGCGTCGCCCGCATCAATCAGAAGCACGTCGGGGCGCGACGCTCTTACGCTGTCGACCAACACTTTTCTGCGCACGATACCTCCGAGGTCGTGACGGTCAGGTTCGATCTGGGAGTGGGTGTCGTTGGTGTGAAGTATCACAAGCCGGTCATGAGGCGTTTCACTTACGGCAACGTTGTGTGTGCGACAAGAGATGGCAAGCAGTGATAATGCCGAACCGAATAGCAGTGATATTTGGCGAAGTTTCATAAAAAATCGGGATTGTGAATTGCTATACAAAAATAAGCAATATTTCACAATCCCGACCAATGATGCGCCGATTATTTTTTCAATATTTTATCGAGGAAATTTGCGGCGTGTATGGCTGTGGTACTATACCAAGGATAAAACAGCCAAAATGGATGGATGGGGGAGCCGACCGAATGAACCTCGGTGTACACTCCGGCATCATGCAGCAACGGACGGATCTCGTCGCGTCCGTCGCGGTAACGTGGAAGGTCGCTGTTGATGAAACACACCGGGGCTGACGCTGGAGTGACCCAGTTGATGGCCGAAGCTTCCTGCCAATGCTCATCGGCCTCATCGGGCATACCTCCGAGCCAAAGAGCGTTGACCGGCAGTTGACCCTGATGTTTCTCACGTCGCTCATATACGTCGGCTATATTGTAGTCGGACACAAAAGTGGTAATGCCGTCAATACATATCACGGCGCTGACATTTGCCGGAGTCTCATCGTCGCCCATCGGCCCTTCATGTCGCTCCGAGCCGTTGGTTATGCCGGCAAGAGCAGCTAACTGTCCACCGGCCGAGCAGCCCGAAAGAGCTATGCGTGTGGTGTCGATACCGTAAGCGGTGCCATGATCATGAAGCCAGCGGACAGCAGCTTTGATGTCGTGAAGACCGGCCGGGTACGCAGCTTCAGGGGTGAGACGGTATTCGACCGGCACAGCCACATATCCGCGGCGGGCCAGAGCAGCTGCCAGCGGATACTGAAGTGATCTGTCACCCGAATTCCATCCGCCGCCGTGAATCATTATCACTGCCGGAACGAAGCCTGTCACCGTGTCGGCCCGGAATATGTCAAGATGCAGATCGCGTGGGCCGAACTGAGTTGAATCAATATGCTTGTAGACAACGTCGGAGACCTTTGTGATACCGCGCGGGGTAGACTGCGACACGGGACGCGCATACAGATATTTCTTCTCGATTTTACGGTAAGCCGAGTGGAGTGTGAACGATGTGTCGCGTGGCACGGCATCGCCACCCGATGCCTGAAGAGCTATCAGGAGTGAGAGTGCTGAAAGGAGTGAGATTCTCATAGCGCCGAATATACTGTTATTATTTGACCCGGCTCTGTCACTACGTCGTATTCATATACTTTGCGGAGTGAAGGATAGGTCGGAGTAGTCTCGCGTGAAACTTTTACAGGCTTTACCGCTGGAGCGGCGTTAAGAGGGTTGGGACATTCACCCTCGGCCTTGGCAAGCCCGTCGCCCTTGAGCGGAACGTACGACCGAAGTCGCAATACGCCTCCGGCTTTGCTTGTTATATCTGCCTTGGTGAGATTACCGTCGGCCCAACTCATATCCACAGCGAATCCGCCACGTGCATGCAGCCCCTTCACTTCACCTTCAGCCCACTCCGAGGGGAGGGCGGGGAGGAGTTGAACTGCTCCGTCATGGCTCTGCAGAAGCATTTCGGCCACACCTGCGGTCAGACCGAAGTTACCGTCGATCTGAAACGGGGGATGTGCATCGAAAAGATTGGGATACAGTCGGCCCTTAGGATATTTTTTCGTGAGGCTGTCGTCGGGAAGTATGCTGATAAGGTTGCGTATTATCTTGTACGCATGATTACCGTCGAGCAGACGTGCCCACAGATTGACCTTCCAACCGATACTCCATCCGGTAGCCATATCGCCACGCTGGTTGAGTGTGGTGGCTGCCGCATTGAACGCCAGCGGAGTAGAACGGGGTGAAATCTGGTTGGAGGGATACAGTCCGTAGAGATGACTTACGTGGCGATGACGGTCGGCGGGATCATCTGCATCGATCATCCATTCCTGAAGCTGGCCGTGGCGACCTACCTGCATAGGTGCAAGACGGTCGATGGTATTGCGGAGCGAATCAAGATACGACATGCTTTCGCAGCCGAGTATCTGAGCCGCGAGGAGGGTATTGTTGAGAGCGTCGAAAGCTATCTGATTATCCATAGTGCAGCCGGCGGTTATGTCTGATTTGCCATAGCCGTGCTCAGGCGACATGGAGGGTGCTGTTACCAGCCAGCCTTCGGTGGGGTGTTCGGTGAGATGGCTCATGTAGAAGTCTGCCGTGCCTCTGATAGCCGGATAATATCGAAGCAGGAAGTCGATATCAGGATCGAAGAGATAGTGCTGCCATATGTGAGTGGCGAGCCATGCGCCACCGTTGGGCCACATGCCGTAGCGAGCTTTATCCACCGGCCCGGCTATGCGCCAGAGGTCGGTATTGTGGTGTGCAACCCAGCCATTGGCATCGTATAGAGTGCGGGCTGTCTCCCGTCCGGTTACCGAAAGGTCTTCGATCATATCGAATAGCGGGTAGGCAGTCTCGGGGAGAGCCGTCACCTCAGCAGGCCAGTAATTCATCTCGGTGTTGATATTTATGGTATACTTACAGTCCCATGCCGGAGTGAGTTTTTCGCTCCACTTGCCCTGAAGGTTGGCGGGCTGAGTGCCGGGCTGAGATGAACTGATGAGCAGATAGCGGCCGTATTGAAACAGAAGTGCCACAAGCGAAGGATCATTGTCGGCAGCGAAGTTTTCGATTCGGGTACGAGTATCGGCGCCGGGAGTACCTGTAGAGGGAAGGGTCAGGCTCACACGATCAAATTGCGAACGATATTTACTGATATGCTTTTCAAGCAACTTTTCGTAGGGCACTTTGAGTGCCGACGACATGTTACGTTCGACTCGTGCTGCCGGGCTGGCGGAAACGTCATTGTAATTAAGATAGTTGGTGGAACCTGTGAGATATACAGTAGCTTCCGAGGCATTGCGGACCTTAAGCCCATTGCCCTTAGAATGAACTTTACCGTCGGCCACTACTGTGACACGACACTCGGCGTTGATAGCAGAGGGGATGCCTTCATGTTCATCGCCATGGAGCTTGACGGTGATGCTGTTGCCGGCAGCATCGACCGACGTCAGGAGGGGAGAGTCATATCCGAGGTCAAATGACAGGGCCTTGGGACGCGATGATGTGAAGTGAAACACGAGGACGTTGTCGGCCTGAGATGCGAATGCGGTGCGCTCGTAGCGGACATCGTCGGCGGTGAACGATGTGGTGACCAGCGCATCTTCAAGATTAAGTGCCCGCGAATAGTCGGTGGCTTCACCTTTGAAATCAAAGTGAAGTTTCAGATCACCAAACGGCAGATAACGCATGCCGTGCTGACCGGTGAAGTAGACGCTGTCGATGAGAGCCTGAGCCTTATCTTCTTTTCCGGAAAAGATGAGTTCGCGTATTTCCTGAAGGTGGGGCAGACCGCGTGACGAGTTGTTGTGGTGCGGACCACCGCTCCAGAAAGTCTCCTGATTGAGTTGAATCAGTTCGTCGGCTGTGCCTCCATATACCATGGCGGCCAGACGAGAGTTGCCTATGGGAAGAGCCTCGACCCATGTGTTGGCAGGAGAGTCGTACCTCAGCTCAAGCGGGGCGGCTGACAGGGCCATTCCGGTAGTGGCGGCTGCGAGCAGAGTGAGTTTCCGTAGGGTTTTCATAAATAGTTTTTTTGAAAAATCCCTCTTTCATGAACGGGCATGAAAGAGGGATGGAGTGATTGAAAAGTTCAGAGATTATTCATTTACAGTCTTGGTAGCAACTGTAGAACCATCGTTAAGAGTATCAACCTTGATTACGAAACCTTTGTAAGAAGCGTTGACGCGCTTGCCTTCAACGTTATAGTAGATGGTGGATACCACAGATGATCCGGCGGTGACTGTATTGATACCTGAGCCGGAGGTGGCGAGGGTAACTTCGCTCAGACCACCCATTTCATTAGCGGCGCGCACACCCCATGAGGCTTTAGCGTCGTCAACGAGATATACGGGCTCGGTAGTGAAGTCAACGACCTTACCGTTCTTGACGATAGCCCAGAGGAGACAGTAGTCGTCATTGTTCCACTTGAGGGTGTTGCCATCGAGCACCACACCGGTAGGAGCAGCTGCCTGCTCAGCAAGCGTAGCGGGATCCCAATCGTCATCACCGCCCATCACGGTCTCATAAGAGTTAGCGGCAGCTTCGGCAGCCGTGAGGACGGGATTGTTGGTATGCTTGCCCGAACCGAAAGTGGTTTTGCGACCGGAGAGGTCAACAGCCGAACCGGCAGCGGTGAATGAGTTATACTCGGCAAAGCGTGCGGGATGACCGTCGCTACCCATGTCGGCCCAACCGGCAGCGGTGGGGATGATGTTCATCTTGGTGTCGATGAAGAGAGCTATAGGTGTGCCTTCGCCCCAGGGACGACCGAGATTGTACTTACCGTTAAGACCATCTTTTTCACCTACGATTTCGCAATCCTTGAAGATGTAGCCATATTTGCGGGGCTTGGAGGGAACGGCGATATAACCGCCATCGCCACACATCTGGAGAGTAACGGCGTTGTAATATACGTCACCCTTACCGCAGAGGAAGTCGGTGCGACCACGGAGCAGACCGCCTTCGAAGTAATAGCGGGCATTTTCATTGTTGGATACATATGTGTCCTGATAACCCCAGAGGCAGACGTCTTTCATGATAGTCTTGTCAGCATTGTCGTTGACCACGATGTCACGGCCTTTGTTGTCGCCCATAGAGCTCTTCATGGTGAGATTCTGGAAGTAGGTGTTTTTAGCACTCTTTTCAATACGGAGTACGTCGCCATTGCCGATACCTTCAAGTACAGAGCCGTTTGAAGGAAGCGTGTTGGTGATAACTACGCCGTCAACGCTTTCACCGATGAACGATACATTGGGAGTGTTGAGATATGTAGTGGGATCGGGATAAGACTTACCGTCAGAGCCGGTCTTGGTAGCAGTGGCGCTTGCGGGGAGTTTGTAGTCGCCGTTGAGGATGAAGATGCGGAAGCGGGCAGCGTCGTCTTCGCGTGCTTCAGCTGCGGCGAAAGCATCTTCGAGCTTACCGTCGGTGGGCACTACGAAGTCATAGAGAGCCTTTTCAACAGACGGACGGGTCTTGGTCGAGAAGTTGATGGTGATGGGCTCGGCCAGATAATTGTCGGTAAGGTCAGAAACGGTGTTGGCAGCAAGAGTGAACTTGTAAGAAGTGCCGTAGGTGAGATTCTTATAAGCGAAAAGCACGGTCTTGCCGGTGACAGAGGGCTGGAGAGTGAAATCGCCGAGAGTAGCGGTAGCGCCATCCTTAACCTTTACTTTTTCATCGAAAGTGAGCACGATCTTACCGTTGATCGAGGCATTGCTGTTGCCTTCTTCAGGTACGAACGATACGAGCACGGGAGCAGTGCCGTCGTTGATGAGTTCCTTGTTACCGATGATGTAGGTTTCGCCTAATGCGATACCGTCGTTGGAAGATGACGAACCGGCAACGGTAGAAGTCTTATCGGAGATAAATCGGATAAAGAGATTCTCCTGATTGTTGGCTTCTGCGGGAAGATTGAAAGTTGCGTCGGTCCAGTTCTTAGCGCCTTCGATAGAGATAGAGCCGAGTTTGGTCCAGTTCTCGCCGTCGAGTGAATACTCTACATTCTGGCGGGAATAAGCATTGAAGTTATAAAGCATCGCAGTGACAACCTTGATGTCGGTAAACGCAGAGGCGTTTACCTTGGTCTGCCAGTAATAATCACCGAGACCGGTAGTGCGCCAGTTGACGGCGGCAGGACGACCTTCGTAACCACCGGCAGCTTCCTGGCTCTTGTCAAGCCAGCTTGAAGTATCGCCGGCAGCGTTGCGGAGCACGAGTGAAGCATTGTCATTGTCGGCTGAATAGAAGTCTGCGCTGCGTCCGGTTCCTGACTTATAGAAGTCCCATCCGGCAATGAAGTCGATAGCCGAGAAGTAAGCCACAAATTCCTTGTCTTCAGTCATCTTGACCGAGATCTCACTTGACGACTGACCGTCGCTCCAGTTGGTGAATGTGACGATGGGATTGCTTATGGCCTGAAGCACTACGGTAGCACCTTCTTCATACATATTCTTGCCGTCAACCACGGTAGGAGCGGGGAGGAGCTGAACCTGATAGAGATTGGCACCTCCGTCTACACTGTACGAAAGTTCGTAGGTAGGAATGACAGCGAAGTTGGCGGTATAGTTGAGGTCAGATTTGATCTCTACCGAGAACACGGCATCCTTGCTTACTTCCTTGCCCGAAGCATCGGTCCAGTTGACAAACTTGTAGCCGAAGTTTTTCTCAGCGGAGAATGTTACCTTAGTGCCTTCCTCATAATTTGCCTGCACGGGCGAAATCTTTACTTCACCTCCTTGGGCAGGTGAAGCCTGGATGGTAGCGGTGTATTTATTTACTTCAACTACAGTACCGTCGATTTTACCGTCGATGGTAATGTGGCTGAAACCACCCTGCTTGGCATTGCCTACGCCGATGGAGGCCATGAGAGTAAATCCGTCGGCACCTTTGAGCTTAGCCTGCTGGTCGGCGGTAAGTGTGATGTCAAACTGGTCTGTAGCCTTATTGCCATACTTCTGGGTGTTGTCTTTGGTATTACGCCATGCGGTGTATGTGCCGAGAGTTACTACTTCACCGTTGCCGAGACGGGCGCTTACAGTGACTCCGTCCTCGGCATCAGTACCGAAGCGTGCGATATAGCCGAATACATGAGTAGGGGTGAACGTAAGGCCTTTAGCCGGTTTTACGGTCCATTCCACTACATCGCTTCCGCTATTCTTGGGCTGCACTTTTGCAAATGTTATTCCATTGGCGTGAGGCATATTGCTACCTACTTCGACGCCGGTGATAGTGGCGTTACCGAGATTAACTGTCACTGCCGAAAAGCCGTCTTCGGGCGTGGCTGTGAATGATGCATAGTCGGTGGCACTTTCAAAAGGCCACGAAATCGATGCATCTTCATTACTGAAGGTCTGTGCCATAGCCGGCATAGCCATCAGTGCGGCCATCGCAGGTGCGATAAGCCTGATGAGATTTTTGTACATGGTAATTAAGTGTTATTATTAAGATTAAAGTTATTTATTCATAGCAGGATTTTCGACTTTCTTCCCGTTGACAACCACGTTGTCAAACTTTACCTGCGGATACTCGCAGGTAAATGCCGGGTTGGTGGCGCGAATATTGATATTGCGCAGGGTGAAGTTTTCCACCTGGTCGCCGGGGTTGCCCGCAATTATACCGAGCGAGCGGCCGTCGACGTCGACATTCTCAACCAAGATATTGCGCACGATACCGTAAGGACGCTCGTCGCTGCCCTCAAGAGTGAAGAATTGTTTCCAGGGCTTCATGTCGATAACCGAGCCGAGAGTGCCGTGACAGTTTTCGATATGGATATTCTCGTAGATCTGCCATGTGTCGGGGCGCATCTTCATGCGGAGAAGGGCGCAGTGGGTCTGTAATGTGCAGTTACGCACGGTAATATCCGTGGCATGAAGACATTCGCTGCCCAATGTGAGTATGCCGTGGTTGTTGGGGCCGAATGTACAGTCTTCTACAAGTACATTTTCCACCGAACCGCCTTCATAGCTACGGTTGGCATACACGCCTTTACCGCCCTTTATAGTCACGCCGTCGTCATTGACACTGATGTAACATCCGCGTATAGTGATGTTGCGGCATACGTCAAAGTCCATCGCGTCGCTGCTCGGAGCCTTGACCGGCTTGGTGGGAGCGAGAAATTCACAGTTTTCTATCAGGATATTTTCACACTGATAGAGGTGCATGGTCCAGAATGCCGAGTTGCAGAACCGTGTACCGGTGATCTTCAGATTGTCACAACCCCACAAAAACACCAGACGGGGACGTGATACCTCAAGGTTGGTGCAGACACGTCCTTCTTTTTCCGCCTGATCGCGACGTTCCCAGAAGGCTACCCAATAATTGTATGCTGCACCGTCGACCACACCGCTGCCTGAAATTTCAAAGTCGTCAACGAAATAAGCATTGATGAGAGCTGCGTAATACATCAGGCTGCGGCCTTCCATGCGCGACGGTATCAGGGGATAATTGGAAATATCGTCGGAACCTTTTATTACACCGCCTTCTTCTATATGCAGACGTGTGCCGGGTTTAAAGAAAAGCGCGCCCGACAGATATGTGCCGCGTGGCACCACGATTATACCGCCGCCATCGGCTTCGGCTTTATCTATAGCGGCCTGTATCACGGCTGTCTGGAGCACTGTGCTGTCATTGACCGCTCCGAAATCGGTGATCACATAGCGCTTGTCGCTGCGCGTTTTGGTATTATTGTCAACAAAACCGGTGCCTTCTGCCTCGGCCTTGTCGGGGTCGGCATCATCGGCATGCAGATAGGGGGTACACCAAACCGACGCGAAAAGTGCGACGGCTGCTAATACACTGCGGAGTTCGATTTTCATAAATATTAATATGTGTAATTATATTCGGTAACGATATATTGGCGCAGCGAGGGTACGGCTTCGGCCATGGCACGGGCGGCAATGCCCGATACTATTGTGGCGCCTTTGATATTAAGGTGCGTGTTGTCAACCTTACCCTTTGGACAGAATGCGTATTTTCCTTCGGGAATCCACATAAACAGTTCGCGCGATTTCTCAGCGCCAAGACCCTGCACGAGATTATGGGTGAGTGTGTTCATCTCTACGAAGGGCACGGCAAGTTCGCGTGCAACCCTTCGGGGCGCATCGAGATAAGCCTTGTGGGTATCGACCAAGAGTGTGCCTTCGGGAGCGTGCTTAACATTCTCAAATCCTATGGGTGGATTGTCATCGCGGTCAATGTGGACAGCGGCGGTGTCGACCGGAAAGTTGCGGCGGACGATGGAATTCATAAGTATCGGCTGCGCGCCTTTCTGACGGGCTTCATTTACAAACTTGCGCAGATTGTCGTCAAAACTTCCTCCGGGGACTGTGTATTTCTTGGGC
This sequence comes from Bacteroides sp., assembly GCA_014802325.1. GTDB lineage: Bacteria > Bacteroidota > Bacteroidia > Bacteroidales > Muribaculaceae > Duncaniella. The sequence continues at coordinate 102,463 of JAAVCK010000009.1, read as the reverse complement.
TTGCCCGACTTTTCATCGTTGTGGCCGAACTGGATCACAACATAATCTCCGGGCCTTATCAGGCTTACGACCTTATCCCAGCGTCCTTCGTCGATAAAACTCTTTGTAGAGCTGCCGTTGACGGCATGATTGTCTACTTTCACCGGTCCCTGAAGCGCGAGAGGAAGCATCTGCCCCCAGCCACGTTCCTGATTTTCGTCGGCAAGGGGTTTGTTGGCCATAGTGGAATCGCCTATCATAAAGATGGTTACAGTGTCGGTAGGCTCAGCTGCACTTATGCTGAAGGCTGCCGTGGCAGCAAGAAATAATGTAGAAAGAAATTTCATGGTTATCAGAGTGAAAAACAGCATATTATTTTCAAGTTACAAAAATAATAAATTATCATGAAATTAATAGAAAATTCCATGATAATTTTATGATTTTTTAATTATAATATCAGGAAATAATGCCGATATTCATGACATCACTGTCGAAAGTGTCGCGGTTTACAGCACGTGATCTTATCTTATTGCGATAGGTGTAGATGGTGTTGAGTGAAAGTCCGAGAAAGCGGGCTACCTTCGCAGCGTCGTCGATACCGAGTCGCTGGAAGGCGAGGATGCGCAGCTCGGTAGTAAGTGTATTGCCTGATACGGCTATCCGCTTGTCGGGATACATGAGTGCGTTGACTTCGCTTACAAAAGTGGGATAGATGTGAATAAACGTATCGTCGAAGATATCGTAAAATTCACGTCGCTGCTCGTCGATGGTTTTGCCCGACTTGACAAACGACAGCAGGTCTTCGATCTGTCCAGCGGTGATCTTTCTGCGGCACGTTTTGGCGAAGCCTTCAAGTCGTTCGAGGAATGTGGAGCACAAGCTGAGATACTGGCTGATATACGTTTCCTTAGCAGCATTGGCATCGCTAAGTCTTTGCTTCATCTCCTTTAGCGAGTGCATGTCGCTACGCAGTGACAGTAAGGTTTTCAGTATCACTACGAGTGCTATCACGAGCACACCTGCCATTATGGCGAGCAGTAGCAGTCGTCGCTCTTCGAGGTGGCGGAAGTCTACGGCTACAGGTTTCAGCTCGGTGGATATGGCCGTCTGATTTGTTTTCGATCCCACCCTGATAGCCCGGTCGAGAGCGTTGATCAGATAGTCATATGAGCGTGTTATATCGCCCCGGTCATAAAGTTCTTTCGCGAGCAGAATCTGAGTGTCGCCGTTGAAATTGGCATTGCGGATGTCGGCTATGGTGCCGCGGGCATAGATGCGCACGGCTTCGTCGTGATTGCCTATTTCGCTGTAGTGACGGCCGAGCATGCTCGATGCGAGCGAATATTTCGGATCGCTCATCGACGCACTATCCATTATATCGTTGAGCAGAGCCACCATCTCGGCGATATTTCCGTTTTCCCGAGCAAGAAAAGCCGGGGCGATGCTGATGAGGCTCGTGTCGCTTGCCGAATTGGCTGACAGTTCGTTGACTTTTCGGGCGTGACTTATGGCTCTTTTGCGATATTCCTGGCGTCTGCCGCTCTGTGGATACATCTCGTAAAGCGACGTGTTTACCGAAAAAGCCGCCTGATGATAGTCAAGCAGATTGTCGGGCGTGAGTCCTGATGCATATACATGGTCGAGAATCTGCACGCTTTCCAGATCGAGACCGAGCGAATGATTCTGCATGGCGGTGCGGATAAGAAACTTCTGCACCATCGTGGAATCGGAGTCAAACTTCGCTTCCTCAAATCCTCGCCGGTAGACCGACAGGGCCGAGTCGCTGACGATATTTTTATACAGGTCGCCGAGTCGGAGGAGCGATTGCAGACGCTCGCGCCGGTCGTGGATTGTGTCGAGTCCGTTGGAAATCGAGTCGGCTTTCATTTGCAGAGAGGCCGAGAAGCGGTCTATGCGCTGGCTCTCGCTGTCGATGATTTTCAGCAGTTCATCGGTATCGGAGGGCAGGGCATCATGACGAGCGGCCGCGACTGTCAGTCCGGCCAGAATCATGATGATGGTGCAGATATTGCGAAGCATTTAGAAATGATGAATGTTAGGTGATACAAAGTTAATGGTATTACTCAATGTTTATGAAGTTTTCCCGTTATTATTGACAGATTTGTAACACTTGCTAAAGTGTCAGCCGTAATATTTTTCAGATAGATGGCCGAATATCGTCAAATTTAGCTAATTTTGTAGAAAAATTCAGTGACTCAAAATGGCAACCATAAAAATTGACGACCAAGAGCTGGCCTACAGTGATAAAGGCGACTCCGAGCGCGTGATCGTGCTGATGCACGGTTGGGGATGTTCGAGTCAGACACTTTTATCGATAGAGAAGGTGGCCCTTGATGCAGGCTACAGGGTTATCAACGTCGATTTTCCCGGTTTCGGTCTTTCGCCCGAACCTTCTTCTGTATGGGGCGTGGAGGAATATACGGCGCTGATGGAGAAATTTATTGACCGGCTGGGGATAAAGAGTCCCGTAATGCTGGGTCACTCATTCGGGGGTAGGGTAGGAATACTTTTCTCCTCACGCCGCGAGGTGTCAAAACTGATACTCGTGGATGCGGCCGGAGTAAAACCGCGCCGATCGCTGAAATATCACATAAAGGTCAAGTGGTTCAAATTCTGTAAGGCAGTAGTAAAAACTCTGATGAGCAAGGAAGCTGCCGAGCGTACTATCGAAAAGATGCGATCGGGCAGAGGTTCGGCCGATTATGCCGCGGCATCGCCCAAGATGCGCATGATATTGTCGAAAGTGGTCAATGAGGACCTCTGTCATGTGATGCCGTCGATCAAGGCGCCTGTGCTGCTCGTGTGGGGCACTGCCGACACCGCTACGCCGCTTGCCGATGCTATCAAGATGGAAAAACTTATTCCCGATGCAGGCCTTGTGAGGTTTGAAGGATGCGGACACTATAGTTTTCTTGACAACCCGTCGGGATTTGCCCGAGTGCTTACTTCGTTTTTAAATTCATGAATATGACTATATTACTTATCACAGCATTAGTGCTGTCGCTTATCAATACCGGTGCAGAGTTCTGCCGCGATGTGATGATGATGCAGCAGAATTCCTATCGTATTGATCGCTATCGCCGCTGGCTAAGTCAGTCGGGCGATACTACTTCCATCATGCGTCTGGTGTCGCTGGTGGTTGTCTTTATTACGGCTGCAATAATCAGTTTCGACGTAGTGTGGCTGACACTTGTTGCTGTCGATTCACTTGTCAATTCAGTGATGCTGCTGCGTCGCAAATATAAGAAACCGCTCGTATACACACCCCGTGTCAAGCGTATTCTTGCCATGATGTGGGTGCTGGCTCTCGCCGTGATGTCAATCGCGATAGTCACCGGACCCGGTTGGTGGATGGTGCTTCCGGCTATGGCGCTCGCAGTATATGTGTCCTCACATAATTTCGCTATTGCAGCAGTATGGTTGCTTAAGCCTGTGGAAAATGCCATAAATCGCCGTTATTATCGCGATGCGCAGCGCATTCTTGCCTCTATGCCTGACCTCAAAGTGATAGGTATCACAGGCTCGTATGGCAAGACGAGCACCAAGCACTATCTCTACCGTATATTGCAGGAAAAATTTGATACCGTGATGACACCCGGCAGCTTCAACACTACGCTGGGGGTGGTACGTACTATCCGCGAGTACATGAAGCCCTACAATGAGGTGTTCATATGTGAAATGGGTGCGAAGCAGCCCGGCGACATCAAGGAAATATGTGATCTCGTACACCCGTCAATCGGTATTTTGACCGCCGTGGGCGAGCAACACCTCGAATCGTTTAAGTCTATTGAAAATGTGCAGCGGACCAAATTTGAGCTGATCGATTCTCTTCCTGCCGACGGTATGGCGGTGGTAAACAATGATTTTGAGTGGGCCGCCAATCGCGAGGTTAACAATGTTGAGGTAGCCCGTTACACCGTCAGTGCCACGACCGATGCTCTCTATACCGCAGATGACATAAGATATACCCCTTCGGGCACCGAGTTTGTAATGAAGTGTCCTGAAGGACAGAAGATTAAATTCAAGACCCACCTCGTAGGTGCATGCAACGTTTCCAATCTTATGGCTGCCATCATAGTGGCTCTCCGTCTTGGCGTAGAGGTGGATAAAATCAAATATGCGGTGGAACATATCGAGCAGGTGGAGCACCGGCTTAACATGAAGCGCACCCCGGGCGGAATCACGATAATAGACGACGCATTCAATTCCAATCCTACCGGTTCGGCTATGGCTCTTGACGTGCTTGCATCGATGACCGGAGGCAAGCGCATAGTGGTGACTCCCGGTATGATAGAGCTTGGCGAACGTCAGGCGGAACTCAACCGAGAGTTCGGCCGCAAGATTGCCGTATCGGCAGATGTGGCTGTGATAGTGGGGCGTTATAATCGCGAAGCCATCACCTCAGGTATCTCCGATGGTGGAAATGACGGCGTGCGTGTGATAGAGGTGGATACTTTCGACGATGCCCGACGGACACTTGCCTCCATTATGACGGCAGGTGATACGGTTTTGTATGAAAATGACCTTCCCGACACTTTCAAGTAAATCATTTTAACATTTTATATATGCCCCAAGGGGCGATATTAGCGTAGGAATTACTAAATTTGCACTTTATTTTTAACCCATCCCGAATATAACAAGCTAAATAATATATGGCAACTCAGGACGAAGTATTCAAGAAGATCGTAAGCCACGCCAAGGAGTATGGCTTTGTGTTTCAGTCAAGTGAAATCTACGACGGCCTTTCAGCCGTGTACGATTACGGTCAGAATGGCGTAGAGCTCAAAAACAACATCAAGCGCTACTGGTGGGACTCGATGACCCTCCTCCATGAGAATATCGTGGGTATCGATTCAGCTATATTCATGCACCCCACTATCTGGAAGGCTTCGGGCCACGTGGATGCATTCAATGACCCTCTGATCGACAACCGCGACAGCAAGAAGCGTTATCGCGCCGACGTGCTTATCGAGGAGCAGCTGGCCAAGTACGATGAGAAAATAGCCAAGGAAGTTGCCAAGGCCCGCAAGCGTTTCGGCGAATCGTTTGACGAGGCTATGTTTGTAGCCACCAATGCCCGTGTGCTTGACATTGCAGCCCGTCGCGATGCCCTTCATGAACGTTTCGCTACCGCCCTCAACGATAACAATCTTGACGAACTCCGTCAGATAATCATCGACGAGGAAATTGTATGCCCCATATCAGGTACTAAAAACTGGACGGAGGTGCGTCAGTTTAACCTCATGTTCAAGACCGAGATGGGTTCTACGGCCGACGGTGCCATGACCGTATATCTCCGCCCCGAAACAGCTCAGGGTATTTTCGTCAACTATCTTAACGTGCAGAAGACCGGCCGCATGCGTATACCTTTCGGTATCGCACAGATCGGTAAGGCTTTCCGCAACGAGATCGTAGCACGTCAGTTTATATTCCGCATGCGTGAGTTCGAGCAGATGGAGATGCAATTTTTCGTACGTCCCGGTCAGGAGCTCGAATACTTCAAGAAGTGGAAAGAGACCCGTCTGCGCTGGCACAAAGCTCTCGGCCTCGGCGACGAGAAATATCGCTACCACGATCACGACAAGCTCGCACACTATGCCAACGCTGCCACTGATATCGAGTTTGAGATGCCTTTCGGTTTCAAGGAAGTAGAGGGTATCCACTCGCGTACAAACTTTGACCTCTCGCAGCATGAGAAATTCTCGGGCAAGAAGATACAGTACTTCGATCCCGAACTCAATGAGAGCTACACTCCCTACGTGATAGAGACCTCTATCGGTGTGGACCGCATGTTCCTCTCGGTGCTCTGCTCATCATACGAGGAGCAGGAACTCGAAGGTGGCGAAAAGCGCGTGGTGCTTCATCTTCCCGCTCCTCTGGCACCAGTGAAGTGCGCGGTGATGCCCCTCGTTCGTAAAGACGGACTCCCCGAAAAGGCCCGCGAGATCGTCAATGACCTCAAATTTGATTTCTCAACTCACTACGAGGAAAAAGATTCGATCGGAAAACGTTATCGTCGTCAGGATGCAATCGGTACGCCTTTCTGCATCACAGTTGATCATCAGACACTCGAAGACAACACCGTTACACTGCGCCATCGCGATACTATGGCTCAGGAGCGTGTAAATGTGGCTGACCTTCACAAGATAATTCATGATACAGTATGTCTCACCTCCCTGCTCCGTAAGCTGGGTTAATAAATCAAATCTCTCTAAATGAAACTTGTAAAATTGCTTATGCTGGTGGTAGTGACTCTCGGCGCCACCATGCTTACATCGTGTAACTATAATTCGCTCGTGACCGAGAAGCAGGGCGTTGAGCAGGCTTGGGCCGAAGTTCAGAACCAGTACCAGCGTCGTGCCGATCTGATCCCTAATCTCGTTAACACGGTTAAGGGATATGCCACACACGAAAGTGAAACGCTTGAAAATGTGATCAAGGCTCGTGCGGCAGCAACGTCCGTTACCATCAATGCCGATGATCTTACCGAGGAAAACCTCGAAAAGTTTCAGAAGGCTCAGAATGATCTGTCGGGTGCGCTGAAGTCACTGCTTGCAGTCACCGAGGCTTATCCCGACCTCAAGGCCAACGAGAATTTCCGTGACCTTCAGGTTCAGCTCGAAGGTACTGAAAACCGTATCTCTACCGCACGCACCCGCTATACCGAGGCCGTGATGAAGTACAATACCTCGATCCTGAAATTCCCGACAAATATTTATGCCGGATGGTTCGGGTTCACGAAACAACCTCAGTTCCAGGCCGACGATGCCGCCCAGCGTGCTCCCGAGGTTAAATTCTAATTCCGCCTGATGAAAAAATTACTATTGTATATTGGCTCGTTCATGGCACTGATGTCGCTCGCATCGGTTTCAGTGTCATGTAACGACGATAATAAAAACACTTGGGACGATTACGAGAAATGGCGCAATGCTAATACTTCGTATTACGACGAACAGAAATACTCTTTTGATGAAAATGGTAATCCGGAATACCTCACCGTAGTTGCTCCCTGGAATCCCGGTGCTGAGGTCCTGATCAAGTATCTCAATGACAGAAGCAAGACTGAAGGCAATCTCACCCCTTTGCTTACGTCGACTGTAGATGTGAAGTATCGCGGCTCGCTATATAATGGTGTGGCATTTGACTCGTCATATCTGAGGACATCTCCCGCCGACAGCATATTCCGCACAGTGCTCTCAGCTACTATAGAAGGCTGGTGGATAGCTCTCACTGATATGCGTGTGGGCGATTCGGCCAGAGTAATTATTCCATACAATGTGGGTTACGGGTCAAGTATTACCGCATCCATACCACCGTTTTCCACACTTGTATTTGACGTGAAACTCGTGGATATCCCCTATTACGAGATACGTAACTAAACTTCTGTGGCTAAAATAATTTTGGCGTGCACCTCAAGAAAAGAGAGATGCACGCCATAGTTTTTTGCGGAAATTAAGCCGGGTTTTATTCGCCGTAACTGAGTGTAGTGTAATATCTGAGAGCACCGGTAGAAGATGGGGATGTTCCGTAGCTCAGCGATATGTAGCCGGATGAACTGAACCATGTGGCGCCGGCAGAACCTGTAGTTACAGGCGAACCGTATACAGATATCAGGCGATTATACACATTATTGTATCTCGACAGATCATTGTAGGGTGTGGAATAGTAGAATGAAGAGCCGGTGAGAAGACCCGCGCTATTGTAGTAGAGTGCAACGTCAGGCCAAAGCAATGATAATTCAGTTACGTTTCGGAGATATACAATATCGTCAGCGTAACCGTCAACCGAATAACCGTTGGTGTTAAGTAAGTTGAGCGATACGGATATACCTGTGCCAAACGTAAGTCCAAGGAAGCCGTTGATAGCAGGAACCCCCGGGCGCATAACCCAGCCGGCAGGTCGTACCGGACGTGGTAGCGGCCTCATTATTGGGCGATGTGGGCGTTGAGGGGGAGGGGTGGGATACATAAAACCCCCTATGTTACCCCATCCGGGGTGAACAGGACGGCTGTTGCCTGGACGGTGGTTACCTGGATTCACATTACCGGGTCGATTATTACCGGGGTGCGGGCGGTTATTGCCGTGATTAACATTTCCAGGACGGTTATGGCTTGCTCCGGGTTGGGTAGCACCGGGTCTAAGCCCTTGATTTGTCTGCGGAGGACGGCCATCATTGTTAGGCTTATGATGATTATCGGGCTTTGTGACATGACCGGGCTTGTCGGAAGAACTTCCGGGGCGCGTTGCGCCGGGACGCGTTCCGGATGATGTAGACGGGCGCGCGGTAGTCGACGGTCTTCCTGTGGAAGAAGACGGACGGGATGAGGACGAGGGACGTGATGACGACGGCCGTGATGTCGATGGCCGCGAGGGTTCATGGCCGCTCGCACCCGGGCGGCCAGCCGAAGCTCCAGGAGCACTGAGCGCTATAGCCAATGCCGAAAGACACAAGGCGGTGTGTTTGATTATCCTTTTCATGTGCAGATGATTTAGCGTTCTAATTTCGTGTATATTTTATTAGAACACTTTCATGTCGATAAGTTACTTTTACACGATGCTAAAAAAAGTTAATCACCTTGCAAAATGTGCAGGTTGAAGCACAAACGGAAGGGGAGAACGGAGCACAAGGGACTTGTCTTCTTTAATCTTATGAAATAGTTCAGATGCCTCGGCAGCAGTGGAACAGGTTGCGGCCACTACGTAGTAAAGCGGTTCGCGGGTCTGTAAAATCATAGCGTCGCTGTAGCCTGATGCAAGCAGGCGGTTGCGCATGGCGTTGGCATTAAAAATCTGCTTGAACTGACCCACCACCACATTGTAGCGCTGGACCTTTTCACGCGACGCACCTCCTCCATCGGTGTAGCCGATATATTCAGTACGCAAGGGGATAGAGTCAGTCCCTACCGCAAGCATTGACTCCTGAGCCTGATTTCGGATTCGCGCGTAGATGGTAGAGTCTACACCCGACGATTCCTGACGGTGCTCAACGGCCGCCTGATATGCGGCGCGATAATTATTTTCATTGGTCTTACACGACACTATCCCGAGGGCCGCTATCAGCCCGAGGATGTATATTGCAGATTTTCTCATAGTCAAAGTTTGTTTCTTAGTTCTATAACGTCGAGAGATGAAATATTTCCGTTATCAATGGTTAATTTTACGAGAGTCCTTACTTTCTGCCATCCATGATGACCTGCCGCTCCGGGATTTACGTGCAGAAGATCGAGATTTCGGTCGGGAATCACCTTGAGTATATGAGAATGGCCGTCAACCATCAGACGGATATTCTCTCTTTGCAGCAGTGAGGACATCCCGCGGGAGTATCGGCCGGGGTAACCGCCGATATGTGTCAGAAGCACTCTGACGCCTTCGATGTCAAAAATCATCAGTTCGGGACACGTGCGCTTGACCTCTCCGTGATCTATGTTGCCGCTCACAGCCCTTACGGGGGCAATCTGTTTCAATCGGTTGAGCACGGTGATATCGCCTATATCTCCGGCATGCCAAATTTCGTCGCAATCAGCTAAGTGCGTGGCAAACCGATCGTCCCAGCACGAGTGAGTATCAGAGAGTATTCCGATGGTTTTCATTAATTTTCCAGTATGTAAATGGCGCGCGGAGCAAATGTCATTTCAGGCGTGATGGTAATCGTGTCACCTGAAAGAATGTCGCGAAGCTGAGTGCCGAATGGCATAATCTCTACTGTAGGATTCATGCTTACGGACTTTTCAGAGTCATTGCCGTTCATTATCACCGTGACATGGCGGTCGCCGAGCGTACGGCGGTAAACATATATGCCGTTTTCGGGCATGAAATGTTTTAGTGTTCCGCGAGCTATGACCTCATTTCCGCGTCGCCAGTGAAGCAGGCCGCTGAGGAAATCAAATGCTTCATTCTGCATATCGGTCCTGCCCTCAGGCGTGAAGACTGATATTGAGTCACCGGGAAATCCGCCGGGCATGTCGCGTCGCACATACCCGTCGCTGCCTTCTTTCGATCCATTCATCAGCACTTCAGTGCCGTAATAAATCTGCGGAATACCGCGTGATGTGAGCAGAAAGGTCATGGCTTGTTTCCACCAGCCCAGATCAGTCGGCTCTTCGAGGAGAAAGCGGTCGGTGTCGTGATTGTCCAGAAATGTAAGTATTCGCGACGGATCGGGGAAGAGATAGTCGAGTGCAAGATGATCGTAGATGTCATTAAGGCCGGTCAGCCGGTCAGTCTGTCCTGAAAAAGCATCGCGTGACTTGATGGAAAGTACGAAGTCCATCACAGTGGGCAGACGCGGATCACCAATGGGATTCACTTTCGAGCCTCGCTGCCAGAAGGCCTCGCCACCCTCGTTGCCGTACCAGCACTCACCCACGATGTTGAATCGCGGATATTCACGCTCCACATCGTCGATCCATCGGGCCATACCGTGGAAGTCGGCGTAGGGATACGTGTCCATTCTTATGCCGTCGATACCGGTATGTTCTATCCACCATATCGAATTTTGGATAAGGTAGCGCATCAGGTGAGGATTGCGCTGATTAAGGTCGGGCATCGACTTGACAAACCATCCGTCGACGGTGCGCGCAAGGTCATAGTCACTTACATATGGATCGTGGAGTGTTGAGAGTCGGTAATTGGTCTGAACAAATGTGTCTGGGAAGTTATACCAGTCTTTGAATGGCATATCCTTAAACCATTGGTGGTTACTGCCTGAATGATTGAATATCATATCCATCACCACCTTTATATCGCGGCTGTGAGCATGATCGACAAAATCCACCCACTCGTCGGTGGTGCCGAATCGCGGATCAATATTGTAATAGTCGGTGGTGGCGTAGCCGTGATATGACCCCCCGGGCATATCATTTACCTGCACCGGATTAACCCAGACTGCCGTCACGCCGAGCGAGTCGATATAATCGAGGTGGCTGTCGATACCTGCTATATTTCCGCCGTGGCGGGCATTGGGATTGGAGCGATTGGCACGTGTGGGGTATTGGAGAGTATCGCGTTGGGTGGCCCGGGCTGCGGGAGTACCCTTTGCAAAGCGATCGGGCATTATGAGATACAGTACATCCGACGCATCGAAGCCGCCATGATCTTTCATGCCGTCACGACGTGAGCGGAGCGTATAGTCCACAGCTCGGGTTTTACCTTTGCCGTCGGAAAATTCTATCTTGAAAGTCCCCGGTCGCACATCAGAAGCTATGGTGAGATATACGAACAGGTAGTTTCGGCTGTCAGGTCTTACAATTTCCGAAATATTTACACCCGGATAAGAAATTGAGGGAGTGGCCGAAGCTATGTCGGGGCCATAAACCATAAGTTGTAGAGTATCGTTGGCCATACCCGTCCACCAGAATGGCGGTTCGATTTTGTCTATTCGTGGAGTTGCCATCAGAGTAGTGAATATCAGAAGAAAAAAGTAAGTGATGATAGATCTCATGGTCATAATTTTTTAGGAAGGAATCGAATGTATTCTATGCAAACGCCTGACTGCAAATTGCTCGACGGGAGGGGGTGATAAATCAGTTTGAAGCGGTTTCTTCCCCTTTTTAGTCTTACGGTGAGCGGGCTGGAATATCCTTTAAGCGCAGGCATGATGAAGCAGCCGGCTACGGAATCGGACGTGACAAGATCAGTAATAAAGCACTCCGTCACAGCCGGACGCCAGTAGGCAAGGTCGATATAATATTCGCCGGCATGAGGGGCTTTGACGGTGAAAGTAAGTTCGGTATTGAGTTCGCCGGTAAGTTCGAGATGCGTGGGTATGGATTCCTTCCGCTTATGCTTGCGTCGGGCGTTACGTTCTATTCGAGCGGCAACGGCTTTGCGCAATTCATGAGGGATGTCGTGACGGTCCACTATCATGGTGTCGGCCGGATTAAACACCATGTGCTCTCTCGCCGGAATAGAGCTGTAGCCTTCAGCGTCGACAGTCATGGCAGTGATTACTTTCATGCCTGCGGAGGAGGGTGCCACGGTAAAAGCTCCATCCGAGATTACCTTGCATGCTATCCCGTTTACTGCCATTATGTAGTTATAATCTTTCGCAGGACTGACTACCGTATACCTGTTTATGCTTACCGAATCTATTTCAGGCCGGGGTGGGAAAGTGACAACTTCGGCATATTCGATATGGCGGTCGGCAGGTGTATTGTTGGCCATTATCACATCAATGCGGTGGTGGCCTGAGAGTGAATCGGGGATGAGATGCGACAGCGTCTGAATGCCGTTGATTTCCATTCGTGCAACCCTGCTGCCCGTGCCGTTGATGTGGAGATTGATAGTATCGTTTCGGTAGATGAGCGATGTGAAAATCTTGTCACCTGAAAATATTTCAGGCACGTAGGGCGATATGGTCAGACCATCAGATGTAATGGAAACACCTCCGAGTGAACCGAGGAGTGCTGATGCGGGCATGCTGCCAATGCCGTCGAAAGTCGCTGCGGCAGCGGCAGCGAGTCCGAGGAGTGTCTTGTTGGAGTTATGCGTCATTGACGCGGCCGCATACACACCGGTCTGTGTGGAGAGAGAGTATGACGGTCTCACACCCGACGGCACGGGATAGAAATCCGGTGCTCCTTCGTCGGTAAGCGGCATTGACCGCATGATCGACTGAGCCATTTCAGGCGTTGCTATTGATTTCAGAATTGCCAAAGACTGTGCGAGATTATCGCTTGCAGTGACAAGTATCGGATAATACTTGCCCCACAGTGCGCAGCCGTAGCGCCCTTTTTCCGGTATCCAGAATCGGTCGTTGATCGACTCGGCCATCTTTTTGGCAAGCGTTATATATTTTGCCCCGATATCAGCAGGAAGGAGTTCGCCCAGGGTTTTAATGGCTGAGGCCCGGTCAATATTGACTCGCAGCGAGTATATCTCAAGGACATCCGTGCGGCTCACTATGGCAGGAATCTCTGGTAGCAGTCCTCTGAATAGTGACAGGTCATAATCAAATGCAACAGCGAGTTCTCTGTCAATGACCGACTTGGCTATAGGTAAAAGGCTGTCGGTGACAAAGCTGTCGCCTAAAGCGAGCGACAGATCACCAAGCGAGGAAATCCACGAGGCATCATTGGCTTCGAGGGGCCAGTCGCGACAAGTGGTAAGACTCTGACGCGCTTTCATCATCACCTGCTCGGCGGCTATTTCCGGGTCGAGTAGTGAAAGAATTGCCGGATTCCACAGCGAGGTCACTCCTGAATGTATGGTCGACGCATCGCTGAAATATTCGTTTACCCCGGCAGAGTACAACTGGTCGAGAAGTGGGGTGGTAGAGATTAACACCGGAAAATCCACCGTATCGGAATCAGGCAGAAATCTGATGGAAATATTTGCGTCGGAATATGAATCGGCGGTGACACGCCACGCGGAATTTTCCTGAATCAGACCGGCTTTATCGCCACTGCTTCCTATGCATGACGAAGCTGCGAAAATCAGCAACAGAATGATATGTGCCGGTTTCAGATTCATGATTACTTATTTACTTTTATGTGGTGAATAATATATATTCATCATGCACTTCGCGCAGTCGGGCACCAGGTGCAGACGCATGCCGGGAGATTCAAGATATAAGTCGGCCGGTAGTCGCGAAGCGGATTTGTCGCGCAGACAGGCTCCGAGTTCGCGTCGCAGGCAGTAGCGTGTAGTCATCACGTGTATATCCTCATTTTGCCGCCCTTTCGATACTTCGAGAGCCGGAGCTATTTCGGTGGCACCGTGTGAATGGTAAAATTCGCGGGCAAGCCGATTAGCCACGTTATCATGTACCGTAAGCCGTTCGGAAGGCAGATCGACATCGAAGCGTTCGGTTTTTCGATACTTGAACGGATAAGTAGCCTCGGATGTGAGTTGGAGTGCGTTTATGACATCGCGCCGCAATGAGGTGAGTTGTGAGGCCGGTATGAAGATATCGCCGGCGTTGTCGGTAATATTTCGTGGGGTGAAGATCGTATCGCCGAGTTTCGACAAAATTCTTTTTCTGGCCTCAAGCTGAGGTGATTTGGCCTGCTGGACTTCGTTGAGCTGAAGGGTGGCCGTAGCCATTGCGCCGCGGTCATCCGTTGCGGTGAGCTGTAGCCCGGTATCGGTATGGTTCAGAGTGAAGTCAACCGATATGCGGCGGTCGGGAGAGACCGACGAAATCATATCGTCGAACACTTTGTCGCGATTGCGGTAGAGCAGTGTCCCTGGTGCCGGCGATACTTTGGATGCGGGAAACAACCGTCGGCCTTCCACGCGATTAAGGCGGAAGCCGGTGAAGACTCCTTCGGGAGTGAAAAAGCCAAGTCCGTCGCCGTTGGCCAGAGCGACGCTACAATCGGCCAGAATAGCTCCACGCTCAGGTCTGATCACCTTACCAACAGGCATGCCTATCATCTTGGGAGTATCGAGAGCGGCCATACGCGTATCGCGTGCGGGCGATGTAAAGAAGTAAGATGTGAATCCGCGGTTGAAACTTTTATTTACATCAGCTACAAATCCTGTAGAGCTCATGCCGAATGACGAGCGTATGTATTGGCCGTGGCTTTCAGCTATCACCTTATCAATACGGCTGCGATATGCCGCTACAGTATTCATCACGTAGCTTGCATCTTTCAGTCGACCTTCGATTTTCAGTGAGGAAGCACCTGCATCGATCAACTTGCCTACGTGGTCGAGCCTGTTAAGGTCGCGAAGCGATAAGTAATGACGGGCGGGCGCCAGGATATTACCATTTCTGTCGGTCAGATCAAACTTCAGGCGGCAAATCTGGGCGCACTCACCGCGATTGGCACTTCGTCCGGTGGCAGCGAAACTCGCCCTACAGTCGCCGCTGTAGCTTACACATAGCGCGCCATGGACGAAGGCTTCGAGTTCCACATCAGTCTCACGATGAATCCGGGCTATTTCCATGGCACTCAATTCGCGGGCGAGCACAACACGTGAAAAACCGACCGAAGCGAGAAACCGGGCCTTCTCAACACTGCGGATGTCGCATTGAGTGCTCGCATGCAGATCTATAGGCGGAATATTCATGCGGAGTATGCCCATGTCCTGCACGATCAGGGCGTCAACTCCGGCGCGATACAGGTCGGAGATGAGTCGTTCTACCTCATGTATCTCGTTATCATAGACTATGGTATTGACAGTCGCATAAATCCTGACACCGAAGGGGTGAGCGTATTTGACCAGACGGGCAATATCTTCCACGCTATTGCCGGCAGCCGCACGAGCTCCGTGGCTCGACGGTCCGATGTAGATGGCATCGGCTCCGCAAGCTATGGCTTTACGCGCTATTTCAGTGTCACGCGCGGGAGCGAGAAGTTCGATTTTTCGTGGCGAAACTGACGGCATATTGTTAAATATCTTAAAAACCAAGTATTGGAATTAAACTAACGTAAGGAAGTTAAGTCCAATATTTGAAATTGGATAAGATTATTAGCTTTTTGATTTTATAAGCTCTGCGTCGGCTCGTGAAGAGTGGCGCAGAGCTGTCTTTTTTGAGATATGTGGGTGCTCCGGTCAGAGCGCGTTGAGAGCCGCTTTGAGAGTTTCGAGACGAGAGATGGCGTCGGCGAGTTTCTTGCGCTCGGTTTCTACTACAGCGGCGGGGGCGTTATTGACGAAACGCTCGTTGGAGAGTTTCTTTTCAACTGACTTACGGAAACCTTCGTAGTATTCTATATCCTTTGTTAGCTTGGCTTTCTCAGCCTCTACGTCGATATTTTCGCGAAGAGGTATGTTAAACTCCTGAGTGCCTACCATGAATGTAGCTGAGGCAGGATCTTTTTCGCTTACGGTGTCGATAGCCGAGAGATTTCCGAGCTTGGTAATCACAGGCTTATAGTCGACGGTGGAGTTTACTACGAGAAGCTGAAGTTCATTGCGCTGAGGGATGTTGCGCTGGGCGCGCACACCGCGAATACCATTGATGACTTCCTTAGCTGTCTCCATAGAAGCGAGGACATTTTCGTCAGGTGTGCCTTCTACGGGCATGCTCGCCATCATGATAGATTCGCCGGGACGACGCTCGGCCAGATGCTGCCAAAGCTCTTCGGTGATAAACGGCATGAACGGGTGAAGGATGCGAAGAAGTGAGTCGAAGTAACCGAGTGTGGCCGTGAGTGTGGCGCGATCAATGGGCTTGCCATATTCGGGCTTGACCATTTCAAGATACCATGACGAGAATTCATCCCAGAAGAGACGGTATACGGTAGTGAGCGCTTCGCTGAGGCGGAATTTTCCAAACAGATCGTTGACCTCCGCAGCCACGGCTGCGAGTTTGCTGCCGAACCATTTCACTGCGATACGTGCGCTCTCAGGCTGCTCTATATTTTCGGCTACTTCCCAGCCCTTTACCAGACGGAAAGCATTCCAGATCTTATTGCAGAAATTTCGGCCGTTTTCACAAAGTTTTTTGTCGAAGAATATGTCGTTGCCGGCAGGGGCGGCCATCATCAGACCCATGCGCACGCCATCGGCTCCGTAGGTGTCGATAAGATCAAGCGGGTCAGGTGAGTTGCCAAGCTGCTTTGACATCTTGCGGCCGATTTCGTCGCGTACGATACCGGTGAAATACACATTGTTGAACGGCTGCTTGCCTACAAATTCGTATCCGGCCATAATCATGCGTGCCACCCAGAAGAAAATGATATCGGGGCCGGTCACAAGGTCGGCGGTAGGGTAGTAGTATGAAATTTCCTTATTGCCCGGATCGAGTATGCCGTTGAACAGAGAGATAGGCCAGAGCCATGAGCTGAACCATGTGTCGAGGCAGTCTTCATCCTGGTGCAGCTGCTCGGCCGAAACGGTCGGATCGAGTTCGCGTGCGAGAGTCAATGCTTCCTCGGGGGTCTCGGCTACTACGAAACGTCCGTCGGGCAGATAATAAGCCGGTACGCGGTGACCCCACCAGAGCTGGCGTGAGATACACCAGTCGTGAATGTCGGTCATCCAACGGTCATAAGTGGTCTTGAATTTTTCGGGAACGAAGGAAATCGTACCGTTGTCGACCGCATCAAGTGCGGGCGCAGCAAGGCCTTCCATCTTGAGAAACCACTGGTCTGACAATCGGGGCTCAACCGCAGTATCGATGTTGCGCTCCGAATATCCTACCTTATTGTCGTAGTCCTCGATTTTCTCGATAAGACCGGCGGCCAGAAGATCTTCGGCTATTTTTTTGCGTACATCAAAGCGATCCATGCCTACATACATGCCGGCGGCTTCGCTTATGGTGGCGTCGTCGTTGAATATGTCGATAGTTTCGAGATTATGCTTCTGACCGAGCATATTATCGTTCATGTCGTGAGCCGGAGTGACTTTAAGACATCCCGTACCGAAGTCTATCTCCACATAATCATCCTCTATCACAGGTATTTCGCGATTTACCAGAGGCACGATAACGCGCTTCCCTTTGAGATGGGCATTTTTGGGGTCGTTGGGGTTGATACACATGGCGGTATCGCCCATTATAGTCTCGGGGCGTGTAGTAGCCACGATAGCATACCCGTCTTCGCCTACTATTTTATAGCGAAGATAATAGAGCTTGCTGTGTTCCTCCTTATATACAACTTCAATATCCGACAGAGCCGTACGGGCGGCGGGGTCCCAGTTGACCATACGCTTGCCACGGTATATCAGACCTTTGCGGTAAAGATCGACAAAGACCTTGATCACGCTGCGCGAACGAATGTCGTCCATAGTGAATGCAGTGCGATCCCAATCACATGAAGCTCCGAGCTTTTTCAGCTGCTCAAGAATCTTACCGCCGTGGGTATGGGTCCAGTCCCATGCGTGTTCAAGAAATTCTTCGCGCGACAGGTCGCTTTTCTTGATACCCTCCTTGGCAAGCTTGTTTACTACCTTGGCTTCGGTGGCTATGGCGGCGTGGTCGGTACCGGGCACCCACAGAGCGTTTTTGCCTGTCATGCGCGCGCGACGCACCAGGATGTCCTGAATCGTATTGTTGAGCATGTGACCCATGTGAAGAATACCGGTCACGTTAGGCGGGGGAATGACTATGGTGTAAGGTTCGCGACTGTCGGGTTCGGAGTGGAACAGGCCGTGGTCCATCCAGTAACCATACCACTTGTCTTCGACCGATTTAGGGTCGTATTTAGTAGCTAATTCGTTCATGAATATTTATATCGTGAAAGTTTTTTACAAAGATATAATTTTTGACCGATACAAGCAAGTTATTTCTTGACTTTGCGCACGGGGTCGCATGTCAGTCCCACGCCCAGCTTCTTGAATATCTTGTGATCCACCTCGCCGAGCATCACCGTCGAGTGAACCTGGCAACCGTTGAGCTCGGGAAGTTTTTCGAGTGCCCGACGGCAATTTTCATCGCGGGTGCTGAGCACCGACAGTGCCACGAGTACTTCATCGGTGTGCAGGCGCGGATTACGGCTGCGCAGATAGTTGATTTTTGTAAACTGTATAGGTTCGATCATCTGCTGAGGAATTAGTTTCACTCCGTGATCTATACCTGCCAGATGCTTTATGGCATTAAGTATGAGAGCAGCACTCGGGCCGAGCAGAGAGCCGGTTTCGGCAGTGATGATGGTTCCGTCGGCCAGCTCGATAGCCGAGCAGGGTACTCCGCTCTTTTCGGCACGCTGACGGGCCGCTACTGTGGTGCGTCGGTAAGCGGTGTCGATTTTTGCCTGCTTCATGAGCAGCGCTATCTTATTGACTTCGCTTTCATTGCAGTCGCCCATAGCCATGCTGCACAGCGCGGTGTAGTAGCGGCGGATTATCTCGTCTTTCGACGCACGGCAGCATACCTCGTCGTCGTCAATACAGAAGCCTACCATATTCACACCCATGTCAGTGGGCGATTTATAAGGATTCTCTCCGTAGATGCCTTCAAACAGTGCATTAAGTACGGGGAATATCTCTATGTCGCGATTGTAGTTAATGGCGGTCTTGCCATATGCTTCGAGGTGGAACGGGTCAATCATGTTGACGTCGTTAAGGTCAGCCGTGGCGGCTTCGTAGGCAATGTTGACCGGGTGCTTCAGAGGCAGACTCCACACGGGGAAAGTCTCGAATTTTGCATATCCGGCTTCTATGCCCCGCTTATGCTCGTTGTAGAGCTGGCTCAGACACACTGCCATCTTGCCGCTGCCGGGACCGGGGGCGGTGACAATGACAAGCGGACGGGTGGTCTCTACATAGTCGTTGCGTCCGAAGCCTTCGTCGGAATCTATCAGACCGACGTTGGTGGGATAGCCCTCGATGGTGTAGTGGACGTAGGTGGTGATGTCGAGGCGCGCGAGTTTTTCGCGGAAAGCATCGGCACTGCTCTGTCCGTTGTAGTGAGTCACCACTACCGAACTGACGAGAAATCCACGCTTCATAAACTCCTCGCGAAGGCGCAGCACGTCCATATCGTAGGTTATACCCAGATCCTGACGTACTTTATTCTTCTCAATGTCAAGCGCGCTGATGACTATTACTATTTCAGCATTTTCGCTGAGCTGGCTAAGCATACGCAACTTGCTGTCGGGCTGAAATCCCGGCAGAACGCGGCTGGCGTGATAGTCGTCAAAGAGTTTTCCACCTAATTCAAGATAGAGCTTGTTGCCAAACTTTGCAATACGCTCTTTAATGTGCTCAGACTGTATCCTGAGGTACTTGTCGTTGTCAAATCCGTATTTCATAACGGATTGCAAAGTTAACTGATTTTGCTGAAATTGCAAAAAAATCATTATATTTGCTCAAAATAATTTTCTTAACCGTATCATGAAAAGATTTACTTTGCTCGGAGTTTTGACTATGATTATCTCATCTACCATGACCGCCCAAGTAGATATGGCGTATGCTTACGCTATGCGTGACTCAATACTGACGGCTGTCACCGGAGCTAAACATCCGTCCCGTGTGCTGACAGTGGATGACTTCGGGGGAGTGGCTGACGGCGTGACCGACTGTCGCGATGCATTTGCGCGAGCCATTAAGGCTGCATCTGACGAGGGAGGCGCGATAGTATCGGCTCCGGCCGGTATCTATTATGTGAAAGGTCCTATATGGCTGCGCAGCAATGTCACATTGAATATTGGTGAAGAGGCTGTGATAAGATTCTCGCCCGATGCTACCGACTATCCTTTGGTCGACACTTCATGGGAAGGGACATTTTTGTCAAATTACTCTCCGTTCATATATGGAAAAGATCTTCATAATGTTGCCATTACAGGTAAAGGAACTATTGACGGTAACGCCGGCTCCACGTTTGCACTTTGGCGCCGAGAGCAGAAATCCGACCAGATGATGTCGCGGCAGATGAATCATGATGAAGTTGATCCGGCTGAACGTGTATTCGGTCCGGGGCATCTGCTCAGGCCGCATCTCATACAGTTTTATAATTGTGAAGGAGTGACGGTGGAAGGTGTAAAGATAATCAACTCACCGTTTTGGTGTATACATCTGCTTATGAGCAGCAATATCATTTGCCGCGGCCTGAGATTCGATGCCAAACTTGTGAATAATGATGGTATAGATCCTGACGGTTCGCAGGACATAATTATCGAGGACATAGATTTCGATAATGGCGACGACAATATTGCCATCAAAAGCGGACGTGATAACGACGGCTGGCGTCTGTCGCGCCCGTCGGCAAGAATACTTATCAGAAACTGCCGCTTCAAAGGCCTTCATGGCGTAGTGATAGGCAGTGAGATGTCTGCAGGTGTGGAAAATGTAATTATTGAGAACTGCACGGCCTCGGGGTATTGCAAGCGTGGAATTTATGTGAAGACCAACGCTGACAGGGGCGCGTATGTGAAAAACATTTTTGTGAACAACTGCCGCTTCGGAGAGGTGGAAGACTTGTTTTATGTTACGTCGCGCTACGCATCGGAAGGCGATGGTAACGATCGGTATTCAAAAGTAAGTGACCTGTATGTCAACGGGCTTTACTGCGATAAAGCATCGGCGGCCGCACTTGTGCTTCAAGGTTCGGAAAGCGAGAAAGTGCGTCGGGTGACATTTGATAATATCGAAGTGGGTGAGGCAGTAATAGGAGTGTGCTTTGAAAATGTGGCAGACGTGAATGTGGGCGAATGTAGCATAGGCGGTCACGCCGGTACACCCACTCAGGTTACTGATAAAGACAGAATATTTCGCTGATCAGTCTTTGCGGCAGTCAGGGCAAATCCCCTTGATCATAAAATTAACAGACTTGATAAGATATTCATCGGGAATACCGGCCGCTGACGTATTGATATTTTCGAGACAAAACACACGCTGGCATTTTTCGCAATAGAAATGAGCGTGCATGTCGGATGCAGAGTGATTATCATGTCCCTCGCATATCTCATACTTGACTATGCCGCGGCCGTCTTCGAGAGTGTGGACGAGATCTTTTTCCACGAAAAGTGTCAGCACTCTGAATACGCTTGACTTCTCCACGGTCTCAAGCTGATTCTCAATTTCCACAAGGCTCAGCGGATACTCGGAGTTAAGCAGGGTCTTGATGACAAGTATTCGGTTGGGAGTAGGTTTTATGGAGTGGCGTTCGAGCAGATCTAATACGTTTTTTTCCATTGCAGAGAGTAATTTTGATACAAAGATAAGAAATAATTGCTAATTTTGCAGTGATATGAAACTAATCACAAAGATATTAAGCCTCATACTGGCGATTCTTATGATGGCTGCGGCCGCTATTGCCGTGAATAAAAAGATTCTCGGTCACGATATAGTGACGAGTGTAGAGCAATCTCTCACCGTTGAGACCGACACATTGTCACTCGTCCCCGGTGGTTCGGCCGTGATTCATACAGCTCCGTTTGCTAAGAAAAATATCGGATATGCAGGTCCTGTGCCACTTGACATATATAT
The DNA here is from genome assembly GCA_014802325.1 of Bacteroides sp. Taxonomy (GTDB): domain Bacteria; phylum Bacteroidota; class Bacteroidia; order Bacteroidales; family Muribaculaceae; genus Duncaniella. Next base: position 80,644 of record JAAVCK010000009.1, on the reverse strand, counting down.
AGAAAATGGAAAAATCAGTGAAATAAAGCCGCTGCCCAATTCTGAAACACCGTCGTTTTACAAGAGGGCTGAGGTACTTTTCAGCCGGTGGGAAGGCCTTTCACCCAAAGACGCTTTAAAACAGAAGGTAGATGCTGTATCCGGCGCCACTTACACGTCCAATGCTATAATAAATAATGTGATAGACGGCCTTGACTTCTATCTTGGTACGGAAGCCGGTGCTTCGACCTCGCTTCCCTTCAAGATGTGGATAGCTCTTGCCGTGACTTTGACCGCATGTATAGTGCCGCTTTTCGTGAAAAACCGGATATATAATTATGCACAGCTGACAGCCAATGTGGTGGTACTTGGATTTTGGTGCGGACAGTTTCTGGATTATTCACTGATGCTCAAATATCTGTCTGACGGATTTTCCATGCCCGGAGCCATAGTGGCCATCGTGATGCTCATAGCAGCTTTTATTTACCCCTTGTTTGGACGAGCCCAGCACTATTGCAATCATATCTGTCCGCTCGGCGCTGCTCAGATACTCGTAGCAGGGATATGTGGCTACAAGATCCGTCTATCGGCAAGAGTGGTGAAAGTGCTCGATTGGTTTCGCAAGATACTTTGGGCTGTACTGATGCTGATGCTTTGGACCGACTGCATTACGGGGTGGATGGATCTTGAATTGTTTCAGGCTTTTCAGTATGAATCGGCAGGGTGGGGCATCATCATAGCCGCGCTGACCTTCGTAGCTCTTTCCGCTATAGTTTCGCGTCCGTATTGTCGCTTTGTATGTCCTACCGGCTCATTGTTCAAACGCGCTGAAAATATTGGTTAATGGATTATTGATAAATCAAGATGAAAAATTCCGCTTATCTCATCACTCTTCTTGCTGCGGCCTTATTGCTCGTAGTGTATAATCGGGTTTCTTCCGCCCCGGATGAAAATCCTGTCGCTCAATCGACTGCTACTGCAACTATCGATGATATAATGACCCGCACCAGCGTGAGAACATATTCTGACCGGAAAGTAGATTCACTTACAGTGGATACTCTGCTCCGCGCTGCCATGGCCGCTCCTACGGCCGGTAACAAACAGCCATGGAGATTCGTGGTGATTACCGACACGACTTCGCTCAATTTCATTGCCGATAATTTCGGATCTATGAAAATGGCTGCCGAGGCTCAGGTAGCCGTAATAATGTGTGGCGACGTGACTTCTACATTTGAAGGCGAAGGACGTGAATACTGGGTGCAGGACGTATCTGCCGCCACTGAAAATCTTTTGCTTGCAGCTCACGCTTCCGGCCTGGGAGCTGTGTGGTGTGGAATTTATCCGATTTCTGAAAGAGTGGAAAAATTTTCGTCACACCTCTCACTTCCCGACAATATCATCCCTATGGCATGTGTATGTATAGGTTATCCGGCTGCGGAGACCACACCTAAAGATAAGTGGAATCCAGAATATGTGTATTTCAACTCCTGGAAATAATATGGAGGGGTGGACGGTAGAGCGGTATGAGGTTGCGCGCGAGCGTGAGTGGAATGAATTTAACAGCCGCTCGCGAAACGCCACGTTTCTTACCGATCGCCGGTATATGGACTATCATGCCGACCGATTTACCGACCACTCGCTCATAGCCCGAAAAAACGGAAAAATCTTAGCTCTTCTTCCGGCCGATATTACCGCCGACGGAGTGCTTCATTCACACAGAGGGCTGACTTATGGCGGATGGATTATGCCTCCCCGGCATTTCGATGCGGCTGCCATGATGACACTCTGGGATGTGATGACCTATTATTGCCGTCAGAGCGATATAAAAGGTTTGGATTACAAACCGTTGCCTCACATTTTTGCCGCAGCCCCTTCGGGTGAGGATATATACGCTTTGTTTCGTAGCGGTGCGCGTCTAACCGAGTGTCAGATTTCAGCTGCTATCAGACTTTCGGACAATCCGGGGTTCAATCAAGGGCGCAGGCAGCGACTTAAAAAAGCTCTTGCCACAGGCGTGATCGTGGAGCAAGCTACCGACGAAAATGCATGGCGTGACTTTTACTGCATGCTTCAGCAGTGTCTGGCCGACAGGCATGATGCGGCTCCGGTGCATTCGCTTGACGAGATGCTCCTTCTTCATTCGCGTTTTCCGGCCAATATACAACTTTGGGTAGCCCGTCTCGACGGTGAGATGCTTGCGGGCAGTGTGATATACATATCTGAGAAGGTGGTTCACAGCCAGTATATTGCAACGTCGCCCGAGGGACGACGCCTTAGCATGATCTCGCCCCTGTTTGACAAGCTGATCCAATTAAGTGCCGGTGGAAAATTCGGCACGGGAGTGGATTACTTTGATTTCGGTACGAGCAATGAGGATCATGGGTTGTATCTCAACGAAAGTCTCTATGAGCAGAAGGCGTCGATGGGAGCTACTGGTGTACCCTATGAGCGGTATTCAGTGATGTTTTGAAAACCAAATACCGTCGTGATGTGTTAGTAAGATAAAGCAAATATCAAAACAAACAAAATATAAATACATCATGGCAACGAAAAGTATCAAAGGTACGAAAACCGAACAGAATCTTGTGGCGGCTTATATAGCCGAGTCTACAGCTTACACCCGTTATACATTCTACGCTCAGCAGGCCGATAAGGAGTCGTATTTCCCCGTAGGTCAGATATTCCGCGAGACAGCTGATAATGAAATGCATCACGGCAAGATATTTTTTAAGTTTCTCGAAGGAGGACAGGTGACAGTGCCAGCCACAGTAGATGCCGGAGTAATCGGTACCACAGCCGAAAATCTCGCCACCGCTATCAAGGAGGAGGAGCAGGAAGGCGTCGAGATGTATGTCAATGCTGCTAAAATAGCTGCTGAAGAGGGATTTCCTGAAATAGCCGAGCATTTCAGCGCGATAGCCACAATCGAGAAGCGACACCACGACAGATTTCAGCACTTCCTTGACCAGGTCAATGCCGGAACGGTATGGAAACGCGACACACCCGTGACCTGGCAGTGTCTGGTGTGCGGATACCAATTCGTAGGCACAGAGCCTCCCGTGAAGTGTCCGGCCTGCGACCATCCTTATCAGCACTACATAGCGCTCGATTATGATATGATCTAATCTAATCCATCCGATATATATTAATCCGGCTCCGTCTGAAAGAATAATGCAGGCGGAGCCGGACTGATTTATGGAAGAAAGAATATTATTTCGGCAGATTGAATACGGTGGAAATTTCTTTCATCTGCTCCTGGCTCATGCCGTCGGGTTTGAAGCCCATAGAGAGAGCGTCGCGGTATATGATGGCGCTCTTGGTGAGAGTGTCGATCATATCGAAAGCCTCCATCACATCAGGACCTACAGCAAATACACCGTGCTTTTCCCACATCACTACATCATAGTCATCGTCGATGGCCTTGATGGTAGCCTCGGCAAGATCATTTGATGAAGGGAGCATGTAGGGGACGATGCCGAGACCACGGGGGCAGAATGCCTTGGTTTCGGGAATCATTGACCAAAGGATATTGGTAAGCACGTCCTTCTTGAGGAACTCGGGATTATGGCTCATGGCCACGAGTTCGATAGGGTGTGTGTGGACCGATGCTTTGTAATTGCTACCTTTGCCGATAAGATAGTTGTGGACGGCGAGGTGCGAAGGCAGTTCCGAAGTAGGCTTCACCAGATTATCGGCGATAATCTCATAGTGAGCGCAGTCATCGGTGATGCGGATGATCGAGCCGTTGTCCATAGGCCAGCGGGCAAGATCGCGCATGCGGCGGTTTGTACCCTTGCAGTAGAAATATGTGCCTTTAAGATTAGGCAGAGTCATACCGATGGGGGTGACAGGACCTATTGCAGGCATTTTGCGGATTTCGTCGTCGATATGTTCGGTGACATTTACGGTGATATTTCCGCCATTGCGTTCGGCCCAGCCTTTAGTCCAGAGATATCCGGCTACTTCGGCCACATCATTGACCTGCTTGGCGAGGTCGGGACGGTTATAAAGAATTGACATGATTATACTTATATAGTGTTATTAATCAGATTAACTGGGGAAGGAAGCACGACACCACGAGTACTACGATACCGAGCACGAGCACACAGATGGTCTGACGTGAGCATCCTTTCCACTCTTTGAGGATAATGCCCCACACATTGCTGAACACTACATTGAGCGCCATAAGTATGCAGAATGAAAGTGTCATGAGCGTGGGCGACGAGGTGAGAAATCCCTTGCCGAGTGCGAGTCCGAAGAACTGGCTGTACCACAGAGCGCCTGCGAGAAGACAGAAGAGGATATTGTTGGCCATCACATCTGTTTTTCTGTAGTCGCTCCAAGTGTGATTGACAGTGTTCTGATAGAAGCAGTATACTGCGTTGGTAACGAAACCGCCCACTGTCACGAGCAGCGTTGCTGGAAGAGTCTTGTAAATATCAGGGGTGAGTTCACCGAAATTGATGTCAGCACCGAATGCAAGACCTACGTTGAAACATCCGCTCATGAAGCCGGCGAGCAGGGCTATTACGATACCTTTGGGGAAGTTGAAATCCTTAACGGCTGCTTTTTTCTCCTCTTCGCTGAGCGAACGGGCCTTCATCGAACCGGCTATGCCTATGATGGCGATACCGATCAGTGTGACCACAACTCCTGCGATAACCGAGAATGTAAGCTGTGAAAGAGGATCATTCTCAGGGAAGAATACATTGAGCAACACGGGTCCCATAATAGTACCGAGACCGGCACATGTGCCCAGAGCTATCGACTGTCCGAGTGCGACACCGAGGTATCGCATCGAAAGGCCGAACGTCAGACCTCCCACGCCCCACAGAGCGCCGAAGATGAGCGTCATTACAATATTGAATGACTGGTCGGCCGTGAAAAGCTCACACAGAGAGTGTCCTGCCGGCACAGCCAGCAGGGCACCAAGTAGCGGAAGCAGGAGCCAGGCAAACACGCCCTGCACTATCCAGTAGCTTTCCCAGCTCCATTGACGGATCTTATTGATGGGAACGTAGCAACTCGACTGGCAGAAAGCTCCCGCCGCTATGATAAGGAGACCTATTACTAATTCCATTTATGGAAATGAAAGTGTAAGGTGGGGTTATCAGCGCTTTGAAGTAACGTCTTTCTCGTACTGCTCAACCTCGGTGATGTAGGTTTCACCAACGGGAACATTATTGCGAACGCAGAATTCATCGTACACGGCATTCCAGGGGAGGTTCTTAGCCTCTTCGAGGAGTGCCAGACGCTGGAATTTCTTATCGGCGAGCTCGTAGTCACGCAGTGTGGTGATAGGTTCGAGAAGAGCACGGAGCATGCACTTCTGAGCGGCACGGCTACCGATAACGTATGCACCGATACGGTTGAGTGTACCATCGAAGTAGTCAAGACCGTAGTGAACGCGGTTGAGAGCGCCGGCACGAACGATTTCGCTGAACAGATCCATAGTGGGGTCGTCCATGATTGTTACGTGGTCGGAGTCCCAACGGATGGGGCGCGATACGTGTAGCATCAGTTCGGGTACGAACAGGAGCATCGACGATACCTTGTCGGCCACACTTTCGGTGGGGTGGAAGTGACCGGTATCGAGGGTGATCATCATGTCGTTTTTAGCTGCGTAGGCGGTGTAGAAGTCGTTAGAGCCTACGGTGTAGCTTTCAAGACCGATACCGAATACCTTTGACTCAACGCAGTCTTTCATCCAGTCATAGCGGTGCTCGAAGATCTGGTCGAGAGAATCCTTGAGGAGTTCGCGGTAGAGATAGCGGTTGACAGTGATGTCCTTGCTTCCGTCGTGAACCCAAGTGTTCATGATACAGGGATCCTGCTGAGCCTCACCGATGGCCTGAGAGATAGCGCGGCAGCGCTTTGAGTGTTCGATCCAGAAATCGCGGATGCCTTTGTCAGGATTGGCAAGCGAGAGGTCGCCGCTCTTGGGATGAGAGAATGAAGTGGAGTTGAAGTCGAGTTTGATATCGTTAGCCTTACCCCAGTCGATCCAGCTCTGGAAATGCTCAACGGAGCATTCGTCGCGGTCAACGAACTTTCCGCCGAAATCACCATAGATTTCGTGGAGGTTGAGACGATGCTTACCGGGGATGAGTGACATGGCGTAAAGGATGTCGGCGCGGAGTTCGTCGATATTGCGGGCCTTGCCGGGATAGTTACCGTTAACCTGGATACCGCCGGTGAGTGCGCCACCCTGATTTTCAAAACCGGCTACGTCGTCGGCCTGCCAGCAGTGCATGCTGAGGTGGAAATCCTGAAGTTGCTGAAGCACTTTTTCGGTATCTACTCCTACGGCTGCATAGCGCTCTTTGGCTATTTCGTAGGCCTTTGCGATAGATTCTTTGGTCATTTTGGTAAAGATTTGTAAGATTGATTATTAGGTATGTTAATTTTATTTGTTGATGATGGAGAGGAAGCGGCTGTAAGGTTCGTCCCAAGCCTCGGGATTCGCAGGCAGATAGGTCTTTGTGGGCACGTTCTTTCTTACCACTTCGCGGAGCGAGTCGAGCGAATCCACATAGCCGGCGGCCTTGGCCTGAACGAGAATATTGCCGAATGCGGTGCCTTCCACCGGGCCGGCTACTACCGGAAGATTGATGGCTGAGGCAGTGAGGGTGTTGAGGAGTTCGTTGCGCGATCCGCCGCCTATCACGTTCAGACGGTTGATGGGGTTGGATGCCACCTCTTTGAAGAGCGAGAGCACGTAGCGGTATTTCATGGCAAGACTCTCGAAGATGCAGCGTACGATGGCACTGTCGTCGGCAGGCACGGGCTGGCCTGTTTTCTCGCAGTATTCGCAGATGGTCTTGGGCATGTCGGCCGGTGCCACGAAGCAAGTATCGTCGGGATCGATGAAGCTCTTGAACGGTTCGGCCTTCGATGCCATTTCCACGAGCTCGGGATAAGAGTAGTTGATACCTTTGGCTTTCCAGCGCTTAAGGCACTCTTCGAGTACCCACATGCCGGTGATGTTTTTAAGCAGACGTATGGTGTTTTCTATACCGCCTTCGTTGGTCATGTTATGGCGGCGCGAATCCTCAGTCACCACGGGCTTGTCGTTTTCTATACCCATGAGCGACCATGTGCCGCTGCTGAGGAATGCCCAGTCACGACCTTCAGCCGGAATAGCTGCTACGGCTGAAGCGGTGTCGTGACCACCCACGGCCACGATGGGGACGGCGCCGAGACCGGTCTCGTTCTGAAGTTCCGGGCGGAGAGTGCCGATTACGGTGCCGGGTTTGACGATTTCGCCGAATTTATCTTTGGCTATGCCTACCGAATCGAGCACGTCGATGTCAAACTCTCCGGTGTGGGGGTTGAGCAACGCGCCGGTCGATGCGATAGTATACTCGGTGATCAGCTTGCCTGACAGCAGATATGAAAGCACATCGGGAATAAATCCGATGCGAGCCGAGTTGAGAAGAGCGAAAGTGTCTCGAAGCGCATGCAGCTGGAATACGGTATTGAAGTTAAGGGTCTGGATGCCGGTGCGGGCATACAGATCCTCGCTGCTCATGGCTTTTGCGAAATATGAGTCGGTATTGTCGGAGTTAAAACGTGAGTCGCGGTAGGCAACCGGCAGGCCTATGAGCTGGCCGTCGGAAGCAATGGCGGCAATGTCGACACCCCAAGTGTCTACGGCCATCGAAACGGGATTGATGCCACGCTCGGCCACAAGTTTCATGCCCTGCTTGATACTCTCGAAAAGTGAGTATATGTTCCAATGTGAAATGCCGTTGACGTTGATTATGGCGTTGGGAAAACGATTTATTTCCTCGGTATCCATCTTGCCGTTTTCGTGAAGGGTGGCGAGAATGGTGCGACCACTGGTAGCTCCGAGGTCGAAGGCTACGAAATATGCGGGATAATTCATGGTTATAAAAGGTTATTTACAATAAGGGTATATCTCTCTTATGTCGTAGAGATGTGCAAATGTAGCCATTTTTCACGGGTAAAACAAAATTTTTCCAAATAATCTCGCTACCTTTGTGCAGAAATTCTAATTACATATTATTTTAACCCAAACGCATTAACCATGAAAAAAGTGATTCTGGCAGCAATGAGTCTGCTGTGCCTCACTGTTTCGGCTCAGGATCCCGCCACAGCGTGGGAGACTCTCTATCCGGCCATCGAGAAACAGATCAAAGCACCCGAGTTTCGCGACAAGGATTACAATATCCTTGACTACGGGCGACAAAACAAACGGGCAGATTATCTCTACACCGAACTCATCAACACCACAATCGAGCGATGCTCGGCCGAAGGTGGCGGACGTGTCATAATTCCCGCAGGTGTATGGATGACCGGACCCATCACTCTTAAGAGCAACGTTAACCTCTATCTCGCCGAAGGGGCTACACTGCTTTTCACCGACGATCTCAGCCAGTATCCTCTCGTGTATACCCGCTGGGAAGGTATGGACTGCTATAACTATCAGCCCATGATCTATGCTTTCGAGCAGACCAATATCGCCATTACCGGTAAGGGTACGATAGACGGCGGCGCTGAAAACGCCAACTGGTGGCGCATGTGCGGCGCTAAAAAATATGGTTGGGAAGAAGATCAGAACATAATTTCGCAGCGTATCGGACGTCCCATCCTTATGGAATGGAATGAAAAGGGTGTGCCCGTAGAGGAGCGCCGTATGGGCGACGGCTACGGCATGCGCGTGCAGCTTCTCAATCCCGTCAGCTGCAAGAATGTGCTGATAGAAGATGTCACTCTGCTCCGCTCACCGTTCTGGGTGATTCATCCTCTTTTCTGCGAAAACCTCACAGTGCGCGGCGTACATATTCAGAACGACGGCCCCAACGGTGATGGCTGTGACCCTGAGTCGTGTAAAAACGTGCTTATTGAAAACTGCTTCTTCGACACCGGCGATGACTGTATCGCCATAAAGAGCGGTCGTAACCGCGACGGTCGCGAAGCCGCCCGTCCCAGCGAAAATATCATTGTAAGAAACTGTCAGATGAAAAACGGTCACGGCGGTGTGGTGGTCGGCAGCGAGATTTCAGGTGGCTACCGCAATCTGTTTGTGGAAAACTGCGTGATGGACAGCCCCGATCTCGAACGTGTGATACGTATCAAGACCAACAACTGCCGTGGTGGAGTGATCGAAAATATCTTTGTACGCAACGTCAAGGTAGGACAGTGTCGTGAGGCTGTACTGAAAATCAATCTCGTGTATGAGCAGCGCGAGAAGTGCCAGCGCGATTTCTATCCTTTCGTGAAAAATGTATATCTTGACAACGTAACTTGCCAGAAGAGCAAATATGGCGTTAAAATCGAAGGTTATGACGATCGCTGCAATATAGAGAATATCGAGGTGAAAGATTGCGTGTTCAACGGCGTTACCTCAGGCGGAAATTCCATTAAAGGTGAGGTTAAAGATGTACGTTTCATCAATCTCATAATCAATGGCAAGCCTTGTATCGAATCTCAGCCTATGTCGCTCAAGATGGCTCTCTCGGAGATGAAGCGTCACCCCGACAGCTGGAGCGTTGACCATAGCAAGCGTCTCCACTGGAGCTATTCGGTAGGAGTGGAGATGGACGGTATCGAAGCCGCCGGATCGCGCTACGGGGTCGACTCCATTCGTGACTATGCCATATCTTATGCAGACTCTCTCGTGATGCCCGACGGTGAAATTCTCACTTATAAGTCGGCTAACTTCAATATCGACCACGTGAAAAACGGCCGCCTGGTCATGCGTGCCTATAAGCTCACCGGCGAGCAGCGCTATCTCGACGCTATGAACCGACTCTATACTCAGCTTCAGAAACATCCCCGCACCAAGACCGGCGGCTTCTGGCATAAGCAGATTTATCCCCGCCAGCTTTGGCTCGACGGTCTCTATATGGGTCAGCCTTTCTACCTTGACTATGCCAACAATTTCCTTACCGGCAAAGAACAGAAAAAGGCTTACGATGATATAGCAAAACAGCTCCTTACCGTAGGCAAGAAAACCTATGATCCCGCCACCGGACTCTATCGCCATGCATGGGATGAGACCAAGTCAATGTTTTGGGCAGACAAGAAGACCGGACAGTCGCAGCACGCATGGGGCCGCGCTATGGGATGGTATATTTGGGCGATTGTTGACGTTCTCGAAAATCTGCCTCAGGATCACAAAAGCCGTCCCGAACTCGTGGCTCTGCTCAAGAGCGTGGCCGACGGTCTTGTGAAATATCAGGATCCCGAGACCGGACTTTGGTATCAGGTGCTCGACGAACCCGGGCGCGAAGGCAACTATCTCGAAGCTACCTGCGCAGCCATGTTCAGCTACAATCTTCTCCGTGCCAACCGCCTCGGCCTGCTCGACGATTCGTACCGCACAGCCGGCGAGAAGGCATATCAGGGTATTCTCGACAATTTCATCACTACCGATGAAGATGGCACTATCAATCTGACTCAGTGCTGTCAGGTTGCCGGCCTCGGCGGTGGTAACAACGAGCGCCGCAACGGTACGTTTGAATACTACATCTCCGAGCCGATCCGTGACAACGACGGCAAAGGCGTAGGCCCGTTCATCCTCGCCTCCCTCGAAATGGAAGGAATGACTAAGTAATCAAATTTGATTAAAAAAATATATTCTCCCCGCTTCGAAATAATTATCGGAGTGGGGAGAATATATTTTATGTAGGTTTTCAGAAGAAAATTACAATCGTAAAGAAATCATAAATTCCTTTGTTTTTAAAAGCTCTTAACTTGAGATAAGACTCAAATGGAAGATTATTTTCAAAAATATATTTCAGATGAGAACCATACCGAGGATAAACGGCGCATATCTTTACAGCGTTTATTATTAAATAGATATTTCCATTTGTCAGTGTTACGTAGCACATATCGCAAAATTAGAATTCTTTTTCATGAACCGCAACTTTTTTGCGTAATTTACCCCTTCAGTGTCCTTAACGGACACAGCAATCTCCTGTGCATGCAAAAAAGCACCATACGCCGCAGCTTGCGGAGGCGTATGGTGCTACTTATATGGACGCCCTTAACGGGCGTTATTTAGCGGAAAGGTTACTGCAATAAATGCATGTGATATTAATATATTTCCTATACCGTAGGAGTAGTCGTTTTGTTATTATCAGACTCGGAATTGTCAGCTGATGTTACAACAGGGGCGGTGGAGGAGGCAAACAGCTTGGAGAGATATTTTTCGCGGAAGTTTTCGAGCAGCTCCCAGAAGTTGGGGACGAAAAGTGTGCCGACGATGGCATTTACAGCCATACCGAATACTACGGCAGTTCCGAGAGAGATACGCGAAGCAGCTCCGGCTCCGGTGGCAAAAAGCATGGGAAGCACGCCGAATACGAATGCGAGAGCCGTCATGAGGATAGGACGGAGGCGGATGCGGCCTGCATCCAGAGCAGCCTGACGGACTGTGCTTCCGCTCTTGCGGAAATCCACCGCGTATTCCACTATCAGGATGGCGTTTTTAGCCGACAGTCCGAGCAGAAGTATTATACCGATTTGCGTGTAGATGCTGATGGACTGTGACATGAAAAGACATCCTATGATGGTGCCGAGTATGGCCGTAGGCATTGATATCACTACAGCTATGGGGTCGGTCCAGCTCTCATACTGCGCGGCCAATACCAGAATAGCTATTATGACTGCAAACAGCATCACCATGCCTATCGTGGTGCCTGCTTGGGTTTCCTGATATGCTTCGCCGGTCCACGCATATGAGAAATTATTGCCGAGTGCGCGCGACACTACTTCTTCCATAGCCTTGATGCCTTCGGATGAACTGGTGCCTGATGCGGGAGTGGCGGTGACAGAGGCCGTATTATACATATTGTAGCGGCTTACCGAGCTGAGGCCGAGATCTTCGTTGACTGAGGCGAATGCGCTGAACGGAACCATCTCGCCCATCGAATTTCTTACAGCCAGTTTCATCACGTCGCCAATGCGCGCTCTTGACCTGTCGTCGGCAGAAAGGGTCACCTGATATGTGCGGCCGAACTTCACAAAGTCGTTGACGTAAGCACTGCCCATAAAACTCGACAGGGTAGAGTATATGTCTTCGAGTGTGAGCTGATAGAGTTTGGCCTTGTCGCGATCAATCTTTACGTTGTACTGCGGCACGTTGCCTTGATACAGAGAGGTCACCTGCGCGATGCGTCCATCCTTGGCTGCTTCATCGCGTATGGCGGCCACGGCCTGTTCCATCTCTTTAGTGCCGAGATTGTTTATGTCAAGCAGCTGCATCTGCAGTCCGGAGGTATTGCCCAGACCCGGTATGGCAGGGGGATTGATGGAGAAGATCTCAGCTTCTTCGATAGATGCGACCTTTTCCTGCACCTTGGCTATCACGGCCTCTACGCTTTGGCCTTTACCTTTTCGCTGGCTCCATGGTTTGAGCACTACAAACATCGAACCGAGATTGCTGCCCGAACCGCCTGCGAGAAATGACATGCCTGAGATCTCTATCACGTTTTCCACCTCAGGGATGTCGAGTATGTCGGCCGACACGCGCTCTACTATCTCATTAGTGCGGTCGAGCGATGCTCCGGCCGGAAGCTGAACGGAGGTCATGAAATAGCCGAGGTCTTCTTGGGGCACGTAGCTTGTGGGCCACTTCATAAATCCCCAGAATGCTACAGCAGTGAGGGCTATGTAGATACCTATGGCTACAATCGGGCGTTTGAGAAATGAGCCTACTATCTTCATGTATTTCTCCACCACGTAAGCCTGTCCTTTGTTGAACCAGCGGTAGATAAAGAAGGTGGTGGGCTTGTTCTTGCGAAGAAACAGCGCACACATGGCCGGGGTGAATGTAAGAGCATTGAATCCGGAGAATGCCGTTGATACAGCTATGGTAAGCGCAAACTGCTTGTAGAGTTCGCCGGTGATACCGCTGATAAATGCCGTCGGGATAAATACCGCCAGAAGCACGAGCACTTCGCCTATAACCGGGCCTTGCAGCTCGACCATGGCCTTTTCGGCAGCCTGACGCGGTGTAAGAGTGCCTTCATCGACAAGTCGCGAACAGTCTTCCACGACCACTATAGCGTCGTCGACCACAATGGCGATAGCCAGAACGAGACCGAAAAGTGTAAGGGTGTTGAGCGTGAATCCGAGCAACTTCATTACGGCAAACGTAGCGATAAGTGACACCGGGATAGTAAGCATCGGTATTACAACTGCGCGCCAGTTCTGAAGGAAGATCAGTATCACGAGCATCACTATAAGGGTGGTCTCAACGAATGTGACAAGAACTTCGTCGATAGATGCGTTGACAAATTCAGTGGTGTTCATCAGAACACGATAGTGAACGCCTTCAGGAAAATACTGCGAAAGATCGTCCATCTTTTCGGTGACGCGCTTCGCCACGTCAAGAGCATTGGCACCCGGCAATTGGTGGATACCTATCAGGCCGGCATCGTGACCTGACACGTGCGAAACGGTGCTGTAACTGTTGCTTCCCATCTCCACGGTAGCCACGTCGCCGAGCCGGAGATACTTTCCGTCAGGCTCGGCGCGAAGCACAATGTTCTGAAATTCAGCCGCGGTGGTAAGACGTCCTTGCGACGTGAGGGTATATTCAAAGTCTACATCGGAAGGGGAGGGGGATGAGCCGACAGATCCGGCTGATACTTCTACGTTCTGCGACTGTATGGCCGCTGATATTTCCTGGGGAGTGATATTTCGGATGCGCATCTTCTCAGGATCGAGCCATACGCGCATGCTGTATTCGCCGCCGCCAAATGCGTCGGCGCCTCCCACACCCTCAAGGCGTGAAAGTTCGTCGGTAATATTGAGTTTGGCGTAGTTGGTGAGATACAATGCGTCGTACCGACCTGTGGAGTCGCCTTCGAGCGCTATAAACATGATTATATCACTTGACTCCGACATTACGGAGATACCCTGCTGCTTAACGGCTGTAGGCAGTTGCGGCTCGGCGAGTGATATGCGGTTTTGTACCTTTACGGTGGCGATGTCGAGGTCAGTGCCTACGTCGAAGGTGATGGTGAGCTGATAAGATCCGTCGCTGCCCGACGAAGAACTCATATACATCATGCCCTCTACGCCGTTGACCTGCTCCTCTATCGGAGTGCCTACGGTTTCGGCTACAGTCTCGGCGTCAGCTCCCGGATATGAAGCCGACACCATTACGGTGGGGGGAGTAATGTCAGGAAACTGTGCTACGGGAAGGGTCTTTACCGTGAGAAGTCCCACCATGACCATAAGTATCGCCAGCACCGTAGCGAATATAGGTCTGTCTATGAAAAATTTTGAAAACATGGCGTCTGTATTGAGCGGGTGAGACTTATTTCGTAACTATAGGGTCGACTTTCATGCCTGAGCGCACCTTCATCAGAGCCTTGGTGACATATCTGGCGTCGGGTGTGAGGCCTTCGGTTACTATGCGCATGGAGTCGTTGGCGAGTTCGCCTACCTTGATGTGCGTATATACTATCTTATCGGAATCATTGACCACATAAAGGTATTTACCCAGCTGATCGGTACCGATCGAAGCGTCTTTGACAAGAATTGCTTTAGGATCTACACCCGTAGGGAGGGAAATGGAGCAATACATGCCATCCTTGAGTTCACCGTAGGGATTTTTCAGTTTGGCCTGTAACTTCATTGTGCCTGTATTGCGGTCGATCGACGGAGCCATGTAGCTGAGATCGGCCGTATATGTGTGAGGAAGCACTTCGCTGAATGAAAGAGTGATAGCCTTCAGGTCGTCGCGTTCGGTCTGTCCGCCCTGCACCAGATCGATATACTGCTGGTCTTCGATATAGAAATTGGCGGTCATCACGTCATCTTCATAAATGGTAGCCATTTCTACAGGAGAGCCTTCACCCCCGATATATGCACCTGCGCTGAATGGCGAACTGTCAATATGGCCAGAGATGGGAGCTGTCACCACGCAGTAGCCGAGATTGGTAGTGGCGGTGGAAAGCGCAGCGCGAGCCGAAGTCACGTTAGCCTCGCTCTGGCGGAAATCGCTTTCGGCCTGGATAAGATCCATCTGCGACACGGCATCGCCGGCAAATGCTTTCTTGATGGCTTCATAATGTTTCTTATTATACTCATATGTGCTTTGTGCCGTAGCAAGCGAGGCCTTGGCCTGATTGTAACGGTCACGATAAGTATTGTCTTCGATACGAAACAGAACTTTCCCTTTTTCCACGTATTGACCGGCGTCAAAATCTTTTGACAGCAACTGTCCGTTGACCCGAGCCACTACTTTGATGGCGCGGTTTGACGTCAGATAACCCGGGTAGGTTTTATAAAGAGTCACAGAGTCTGTCACAGCTTGAGCTACTTCTATAGCGGGGGCCTGAGTGTCGGTAGTGGCGGCTTTATGTGAGCATGATGCCGCAACTAATGGCAGCATGCATAAATAGTAAACGTGTTTCATATATATGGGGGCTTTATATGTGTGTTGTGAAAGATGTTTTCAGCGTGAAGCCCATCCGCCTCCGAGTGCCTTGTAGAGATCTATGAGAGCTACAAGCGCATTGCCTTTCTGCTGCAAGAGTGCATTGGAGTAGGATATCATGTTGAGCTGAGCGTCAACGATGGGGGTGAGCGATACCAGCCCGCTCTTATATTGGTCGAGCGACAGATTAAAAGCCTCGGTACTCTCATCATATACTTTCTTGTCCAGTTCCATTGTGGCAAGTGTATAGTGGAAGTCGCTCATGGCCGAATCGGCCTCGCGGACCGCTGTCATTACAGTAAGATTGTACTGGTCAACGGCAGCCTGAAGCTGCTCTTTAGCTGCCGAAACAGCATAGCTGCGTGAAAGTCCGTCGAAAATAGTCCACGATAGTGTAGGAGCTATCGAATAAGTAAGCGAATTGTTCTTAAAAAGATTTTTGGCATCATGGGCCGAAGTGCCGATCGAGCCGTTGAGCGTCAGATCGGGGAGGTAATCTTTTTTAGCAATTCCCACCCGGGTGGCGTAAGATTCGATGCTGAGTTCAGCCTCGGCAATGTCAGGACGCCTGCGGAGGAGGTCCATGGGAATGCCGAGCGATACAGGCAGTTTGGCGGGGTCGGGTAATTCCGTGGGCTGACTGAGGCGGGGTGCTATCTCGCCGGGATACACTCCGAGAAGGAGAGCTAATGCATTTACTGTGTTGTTGATGGCTTTGTCGAGTCCCGGAAGGGTGGCTCGGGTTGAATAGAGCAGGGCGCGAGCCTGAGCGACATCAAGTTTTGAAGCCAGACCGGTCTCATACCTTACTTCAGTGATGCTGACCACTTTTTCCTGCGATGCAAGGTGCTCATCGGCTACCTGCTTTTGAGCTTGCAGGACACGCAGATTGAAATAGTAGGTGGCTATTTCTGCGCTTACACTCAACATCATACCCTCATACTCTACACGTGAGGCCTTGAAAAGGGCGTCGCGGTCGCGATTCTGAGCTGTGATCTTACCGAAAAGATCTATCTGCCAGTTCATGTCGATTCCAAGTGAGAAGTAGCTCGAACTTGAGGCAGGAGCATCGACCTTGGTCATCGCACCCGAGGTGCGGCTCTTGGTCCATCCGCCGTTGAAGTTAAACGTAGGGAAGTACAGCGAACGCGCCTCTCTGAGGGTCTGCCTGGCGATTTCCATACGGTGTGCGGCTATTGACACATTGAAATTGTTGTTGACTCCTTCTTCGATGAGGGAATCGAGAAGGCTGTCGCCGAAATTCTTCCACCACTCAGCATTGCCGTCGGCTACCGATGTGATATCTTCACCGTAATGCCAAGTCTGAGGCATCGTGCGGCTGAGATATTCAGCGTCGGTGTCTGCTGCTCGGAGAGTTCCGAAAGTGAGCAGAACCATTGCGATTGCTGTTAAAACGTGGGTGAAAGTTTTCATTGTTTATTGCTTTTGAAACTTAAACAATGGTTGCCCGAAATCGTTGGGATAAAGTTTTGTTTTTAAGGTTTTTTAAAGAATTTGTAACAGTTTTGTAACGGTTGTGGCGGTTGTAACAATTTCTTGATGCTACGCGTTATGGATAATCCCCAGAAATTCAGATGGTTTGCGAGTTGGAGTGAGGGACTGATAAATGTTAAGTGCCGGCATGATTGTAACATCATGTCGGCTGAAGATTTTTTGATGAAGATATGCGCTAAGAGATGAATAGCCGGAGCAAGCCCGGAGTGTGATAATTATTCGCCGAGTCGGGATAGAAGGTTTGAAACCTGAGTAAGCAGTGGCATTACGTCATCGTTGACAATGGTGTCTACTGCCGGGTGGAGCGTGCTGATAGAGTCGGCTGATTGCGAAGCGATTCTTGCCTCGACTTCCTCGCGGCTGAGATTGTTGCGGCGCATTACGCGCTCTATGCGAAGATCTAATGGTGCTATCACTTCCCAGACCCTGTCGGCCAACGTGTGGAAACCGCTTTCGGCGAGGATGGCTGACTCGAAAAAGAGTATCCCGCGGTGGGCAGTGCGATAAGTGGTGAGATGATGGCGCACTGCGGAGTGGACTATATCGTTCAGCCGCGTCAGCATAAGCGGGTCGTTAAATACTATTTGTGCAAGCCTTTTTCGGTCAATGTTGCCGTCGATTATGACTTCAGGAGATATATCTGAAGCGATTTCTGCTTTTATTGCCGAATCGGCGTCCATAAGTTTCCTGGCATTGACGTCGCAGTCGTATACGTCATATCCCATAACCGAAAGCATGCGCGACACTACTGACTTGCCGCTGCCTATCCCTCCGCTGATGGCTATTGTGATGTTTTCTCCGGTCATAACTCTACTTTTTCAAGTATATATTCCACGCTGTCGGGGTTGATGGAGGGCGAGCGGAATATCGCCGGGAGTTTGGAGAGCGTTACAGGCAGTTTCTGCTGGCCGCGTCGGGCATCGTTGTAGTTGACGAATGCTTTGATCAAGTATTCATCGTTGTATCGGCTTATGGGCACGAGGTATGAGACCGTGACTTTAGAGGGGAACGTTATGAGTCGGGCATTGGCCGGAACGTTTGAGGTAGTGACCTGCACACCTACATTTTTTGCGATCAGCGGCTCTACCGGCACAGTTACTGTTACCTTGTCGGGGATTATTCGGCATCCTTCGATAGGTTTCACAGCTATTTCGAAGCTCGTGGTGTCTTTCATGCCGGACCGTATCAAAGGTTCGGTCTCAACTGAGGTGAGAGAATGTGGCAGTCCCACCGGAGAATATATGGTTACTGAGTCAAATGAAGCCTTTACAGGACCGGATATAACGTATTGGAAGTTGGGTTCGAGATCGGCATTGACTATCAGTTTCACCTTGCGGCCGGGAAGTGTGGTGTAGGGGAGCATGATAGAGTCGGGACGGATAGCTACGATGAATGCCGACTGGCCGAAGTAGTCGCGCACACGGGTGTCGAGTTTAGCTTTGGTGATAGCTATCTGACCGTCGCGCACGTATTCGCTCCAACGTAATTTCATTGCCGACATTCCGCCCCACTCAAATCGCAGCAGTTGGGAGTCCTTGGCTTTTACGTTGACTTCCACGGTCGACGGAATTTTGCCGAGGACTGTAATACTGTCAGGCACGTCGACGAGTTCGATCGGGACATTGAAATCACGCTGTACCTCAGTGTCGAGCGACAGAAACAGCCAGAAAACGAAGGCTATGCATACGCAAAGCAGATAGAGCAGAACATCCCTGCCTCTTGAAGAGTGGACTGCCTGCTCTATTCTGCGATAGATTTTCTGTAGCCTTTCGTTCATGAAAGGAGAAGAGTGTGATTACTGATTCTGAGCCTGGTTATCGTTGCCGGCTTCGAGGGCGGAGGGATATACTGAATTCTTGTCGATAGTGAGCGATACGCCTGAAGTAACTTCGACTACGAAAGTAGTATCCTGCACTTTCTTGATCTTGCCGTAGATGCCACCGGCGGTCACTACATTGTCGCCGGGTTTGAGACCTTCGCGGAACTTCTTGATTTCGTTCTGACGCTTGGTCTGAGGACGGATCATGAAGAAGTAGAAGATGGCGATAAGAACTACGATGAGGATAAGGTTTTCCCATCCTCCGGCGTTACCTTGAGCTGCAAGTAAAGTCATGTCTTAAATAAGTTTTTTAGGTGATTAGTTTGTGGCAAAGATAGGAATTATTTTTCAATTTCCTTCAGTAATTTGCCTTGTTCTTTAAGATAATGGAGCACGGAGTAGAGAATACCGTTGATAAACTGTCCGCTGCGAGGAGTAGAGTAGTGGTTGGCTATCTCGATATACTCGTTGAGCGATACGGGCACGGGGATGGCGGGATAGTTGAGTATCTCGGCCAGAGCCGTCACCATGATCACAATGTCCATGAACGCGAGTCGGTCGGTATCCCACTGTCGGGTGTTGACAAATCGGTTGATGAGTTCCTTGTAGTCATCGAAGTTGTCGATAGCTGTGATGAAAAGTTCGGGACCGAAGTTGCGGTCTTCATCGTCCTTAAACTGGGGAAGGAAGTCACTGTCGGTGGGTTCGCCGCCGTCGGTATGGGCAAGACGGCGGATCGTTTTCAGTACAAATGTACCGATTACATGGAGGTCATCGTTCCAATACACGCTCTTTGATTCGAGCATTTCGGCCAGATCATCGCCGGGAAGTATGATGTTGCGGAATATGTTGCGCCAGAATTCGCAGTCCTCCTCTATGTCGTCGCGATACGAATCCATATACTGCTCGTAGATTTCCGATGAACGGATCTTATTGAGAAGCGACATAATGAAAATAGGCTCGTCGGTCCAATAAGTGCGTCCGTCCTTGATGTATTCTTCCATTCGGGGGGAAGCCTCAAGCACTTTGGCGAGACGGTTGTCGGCCAGTTTGGTGTTGGGGTGAAGATCAGCGTCGGTAGGGAGGAACTTGTTGCGGCCTTCATCAAGACGCTGAGCCTCAGCCTTGGTGATTTCCACTATGAGAGCGAGAAGTTGGAAATAGAGTTCGTGGGCTTTGTCGAGCGAGTTGGTGAGAGAGTTGCGGGCCTGAATGAAAAGCTGGCGATTGTCGTTGTAGCCGCGCAGTGTGTCTACAGCCATCTCGATTCCGGACTCGAAGCCGCGTATTGTGAAATCGACGTCGGTGCGGGCGGCTGTGATGAAGCGTTCGTCTTTAGCGAGCAGGCTTGAAAGAATTGAGATCCAGAGTTCGACGTCGTCTTTCAGTTCCACTTTCTTTTTGCGGATGTGGCTGCGGTAGGCAGGAAGATGCTTGATGGACTCATAGAGATCAGGAAGAACGGCTGAAAACGCCTTGAGATCTTTACGACCTTCGAGTATGATGGCACGGAGTTCGTCAAGCGAATTGAGCGACTTGGCAAGAAGATTGCGGTTGAGATGCTTGTCGAGAGCCACGCCACGTAGCGGATTTGCTCCACTGATCTCATAGCCCGACATCTGAAGAATCAGCAGCAGTAAATCGAGATATAACTTATAAGCGTATTTACGGTCGCGGGTGGCTGTGGTGTCGGGAGCAGGAATGATTTTAAATTCGCTGCGGCTCAGAAGGTAGCTGTAGAGCATCTGTACTACCTTGATACGGATCAAAACTCGATTTATCATACTGGCTATTTCTAAAACTCTTTTTTGAAATTTTGCGACTGCAAAGTTAAGGTTTTTTCCGGGAACTTCTACTGAAATCCCCGGAAAAATCTCTAAAAATTTATGCGACGAAGTTATTTCAGATTACTCCGTAGGTGCTCAGAAGTATGGTCATGTGGTCGCGGAGCAGGCGTGCTTCATTGGCGGCAGCTTCGGCAAAGTCCTCACCCGACGAAGCATAGATGATGCCACGCGAAGAGTTGACAAGAAGACCACACTCTGAATTCATGCCCCACTTGGCCACTTCTTCCAGACTGCCTCCCTGCGCTCCCACGCCGGGAACAAGGAGGAAACTTTCGGGTGCCACACGGCGTACGTCGCTGAAAAGTGAGCCCTGTGTGGCGCCAACTACAAACATCAGATTATCAGTAGTGCCCCATTTCTGTGCTTTTTCAAGCACCTGCTCAAACAGACGTTCTCCTTTGGTGTCAGTAGTGAACTGGAAGTCATGAGAACCGGGATTGGAGGTCAGAGCAAGGAGAATAACCCACTTTCCTTCGTAGGCAAGGAAAGGTTTCACGCTGTCCTCGCCCATGTAGGGAGCCACGGTCAGAGCGTCGACACCGAGACTTTCAAAGAAGGCGCGTGCATAGAGCGACGACGTATTGCCTATGTCGCCGCGCTTTGCGTCGGCTATGATAAATTGCTCCGGATAGTTATCGCGAATATATTTTACAGTGCGTTCAAGAGCTTCCCATCCTTTGATGCCGAGGCTTTCATAGAAAGCAAGGTTGGGCTTGTAGGCCACACAATATTTGGCAGTAGCATCGATTATGGCTTTGTTGAACTCAAATATCGGGTCTTCCTTTTCAAGGAGATGCTTGGGGATTTTCTTGATGTCAGTGTCAAGACCCACGCAGAGGAATGAACCTTTCTTGCGTATCTGTTCTACGATTGCTTCTTTATTCATTGTATATGTAGGTTAATGTTATTTAGTAAATACCAAACCGGTGGAATAAAACTTGAAAAAACGATCTTTATCGGCGCTGTTTTTGTCTGACAGGATTATGTCTATGCTTTTTGTAACATATACCGAATCTGTTGACCCGGAAAGCGGATAAAGTGATATACCTTCAAACTTGTCAGAACTTTTAAGTCCGCATAGGGAATCGAGCGGGATTGCGAACGTTACACTATCAATCACTACGGCTGCCTGACCTGATTTAAGAATGAGTTGTTGTTTTGAGAAATAATCCCTTGCTGCGTAGTTATATCCGGCAGGCACGGGAATACGGGTGTCGGAATTGCTGAGATCGATAATTCGTTCCGACTCTATTAACTCATCGTTGTAATCCAGGCCCCAGAAGATTTCATGAATATGATTTTCTTCAAAGATTATGATGTCGTCGATATTGGCATGTCTTTTATAGGAATCGAGATATTCAAGAGTAGTCCTGATGTCAGTTCGGGTCGCTTGTGGCAGAGTGACAAATACCTTCAGAAAATCATTCTTTTCTACTGGAAGGCTGTCAAATCCGGCCGCCGTCATTTCATTAATAAGACGTTTGCGCATGAGTGCATCAGTGATTGTCTTATAATTTGCAAACGGTAAAATCGATGTTGCCACAAATACTACAGCAAACGACAATGCGACTGTATTGAGTATTTTTGTCTTGGTAACACTCATGTAGATCACGATACAATAGCTCCATATATTGAAAGTGAGCATATAAAGTCGTGGCAGTGTCAATCCATATTGACATATGCGATAAATTACCGCCACGCTCATCAACACAAGAAGCGGAAGCAGGGTACCGGGGAGATAGCGGAGAGCTTTAAGAGTAAGAGCGTCATCAGGAATCGTGCGTCGCACTCCTTCGAGAAAAAAGCATGTTGCCAATACGGCTGCCGTAAGCAAGGTTACAGACCAACAAACTCCACCATCGGGCAGTTCCCATGTAACAAGTATTTTTATACCATACACATAAAGGATTATCATGTAAACTACCGTGAGCGGGAGAAGGAAATATTTGGCTGTACCACAACCAAATTTTGTAGCACGAAATTCACGCTCATTTTCTTCAGATTCTTTTCTGTCAGGGACAAGGTGTAGAAATATTATGGCCGGCAGGGTAAATCCGAGAAGCACCATGAAGCTGAACATGGGCTTGTCGAAATTATTAAGATTGAAAAGAGTGCCAATTGTAAGGAATATCAGCCCGACTGCAATGATCGACACTAATGAATAAGCGGCGCATATCACGAGTCCGCGAAGTTGCGACAGGGTAAAATTCCAAGCATAAGATTTTCTTGCCGGCACAAACAGTATGGCGATTACAAGGCCGGTTATGAGCGCTGTGCGACTCAGTCCCCATACGGAATCATAGTAAAAACCGCAGCACATTATATATATGCTGTCGGCTATAAGCAATACATTTGCTATACACTGTGGTATCGTGCTTTTACGGCCGAGAAATTCGCACCAGATACTTACTGCCAAAGTCAGCAGCATTCCCACCGATGTCAGATACCAAATGGCTGATTCAAGATCTGTGGCGTCATGATAACGGGAGCATATCTCCGATATGGACCAGAAAGTGAAAAGCGCTACATATATTACGGTAACAGGAAATCGGCGCGTAGCATTTTCAAACGCGGTGCATAATGTCTGGAATGAAATTCGGGATTTTGCCCGAGGCGATTGAGAAGAGTTAACGGGTTCCATGGTATAATTCAGTTATAATTCTGATTCCTTGAGTTTCTCAGCATTTTCGGCAATAGTCAGTCGGTCGATCACCTCCTGAATGTCACCACCTACAAATGCCTGAAGATTATAAATTGTATAGTTGATGCGGTGGTCGGTCACTCGTCCCTGCGGGTAATTGTAGGTGCGTATCTTGGCAGAGCGGTCACCGGTCGATACGAGAGTCTTGCGGCGCGAAGCTATATCGTCGAGATACTTTCGGTGCTCCTTGTCGTAGATAAACGTACGGAGACGACTGAGCGCTCTTTCCTTGTTTTTAGGCTGGTCGCGAGTCTCGGTACATTCGATAAGAATCTCCTCGCTTTCGCCGGTGACAGGATTTTTCCACATGTAGCGCAGGCGCACGCCCGATTCAACCTTATTGACATTCTGACCACCGGCACCACCCGAGCGGAAAGTATCCCATTTGATTTCTCCTTCGTTGATTTCCACGTCGAAAGCCTCCGCCTCGGGGAGCACCGCTACCGTAGCGGCCGACGTGTGCACGCGTCCCTGGGTCTCAGTGGCAGGCACACGCTGCACGCGGTGCACACCGCTTTCATATTTCAGCGTGCCATAAACATTGTCGCCCGACACGGCCATGATAATTTCCTTGAAGCCACCGGCCGCTCCCTCGCTGAAACTCGTTACGGCTACGTTCCATCCACGCGATTCGCAATATTTTACGTACATTTTGTAGAGGTCGCCGGCAAATATGGCTGCTTCATCGCCTCCGGTACCACCACGAATCTCCAGAATAGCATTCTTACTGTCTTCGGGATCAGCGGGGATGAGAAGGAGTTTTATCTCTTCCTCAAGAGCCGGGATAGCTTCGCCGGCCTGATCAAGCTGCTCGCGGGCCATGGCTCTCATCTCAGGATCTGACTCCGAGTCAAGTATCTCCTTAGCTTCGTCGACATTGCCGAGAAGATCGCGGTAGCGTCGCGTGGCGGCAGTGAGCTTTTCAAGATCCTTGTATTCTTTCGACAGCTTAACATAGCGCTTCATATCGGCTATCACCGACGGGTCGGTGATGAGAGTAGATACTTCCTCAAATCTTGATTCGATACCGTCGAGGCGCTGTAATAATGAATTTTCTGACATAATTATTTTATGGCGGCAAGTCCGCCGAGTGCTGTTTCTTTATAAATGGGAGGTATATCGTGACCGGTCTGTTTCATGACTTCGACAATACGGTCGAAACTGACACGATGAGTGCCGTCGGAGAATGCAGCGTAGAGATTACTGTCGAGTGCGCGGGCAGCTGCATAGGCATTTCGTTCGATACACGGTATCTGCACCAGTCCGCATACGGGGTCGCACGTCAGTCCGAGATGGTGTTCAAGACCCATTTCTGCCGAGTACTCTATCTGAGCCGGAGTGCCGCCAAAGAGTTGCGATGCTGCAGCCGAGGCCATGGCGCAGGCCACGCCTACTTCGCCCTGACAACCAACTTCGGCGCCCGATACAGAGGCGTTGTGCTTCACCACAGCTCCGAAAAGTCCTGCCGTGGCGAGCGCACGCAGAATACGCTGCTCGGAAAATCCCTTTGACGTCTGAAGATGATACAGTACGGCAGGAAGCACACCGCACGAACCGCAAGTGGGCGCGGTAACAATTTTGCCGCCGGCTGCATTTTCCTCACTTACGGCCAGTGCATAGGCGTATAGCAGACCGCGGCTGCGCAGGCTGGAGTTGTGGCCAGAGGCGTGCATGAGATATGACACTGCCTTGCGTCGCACGCCGAGCCCGCCGGGAAGCACACCTTCAGCCTCAATGCCACGCTCTACTGCCTCACGCATGGTCTGCCATACCTCTGCGAGATAATCCCATATGGAAGCATCCTCACATTGAGCCACATATTCCCAGTAACTTTGTCCGGTATTCTCGGCCCATTTCTGAATCTCACCGATGGTGGACATATCGTAGACCTGTTCGGCTTCCGGACGCTTTTCGCCCTCGCGAACTATATCACCACCGCCTATGGAGTAATATGTCTCGGCGGTTATTTCCTTACCTTCGGCGTCAAAAGCTCGGAAGGTCATGCCGTTGGGATGAGCGGGAAGAAAGATTTCAGGTTTCCATACGATTTCGACAGGAGCAATAGGTTGCAACTGTCCGAGTATAGCAACGTCGGTGCGGTGACCTCGTCCGGTACTCGCAAGCGAGCCGTAGAGCGTAACTTCAAACCGCGCAACTCCCCGGGCTTTATCACCGAAGAGTTGCGCTGCTTTGAGCGGTCCCATCGTATGGCTACTTGACGGACCGTAACCTATTTTATAGATTGATTTTATTGATTCCAATTAGTCAATGAGAGATTTACCGGTCATTTCTTTGGGCTGGGGCAGACCCATGATAGTAAGCAGGGTGGGAGCCACGTCGGCGAGACGGCCGTTTTCAACATGAGCGTCCTTGCGTGCGGTGACGTAGATACAGGGCACAGGGTTAAGTGAGTGGGCTGTATTGGGTGTGCCGTCGGCGTTGACAGCATTGTCTGCATTGCCGTGGTCAGCTATTATGATAACCTCGTAGTCAGCTTCCTTAGCGGCTTCAACGGTGTCTTTAACGCACTCGTCCACTGCTTTAACAGCCTTTTCGATAGCCTCATACACACCGGTATGGCCTACCATGTCGCCGTTGGCATAGTTAACCACTATAAAGTCATATTTCTGCTCACGAATGGCTTCAACGAGTTTGTCCTTAACTTCATAGGCACTCATCTCGGGCTGGAGGTCATAAGTGGCTACTTTGGGTGAGGCAACAAGGATGCGCTCTTCACCTTCGTAGGGCTCTTCACGACCACCGTTGAAGAAGAAGGTAACATGAGCATACTTTTCAGTCTCGGCTATATGGAGCTGCTTTTTATTGAGACCTGACAGATATTCGCCAAGAGTGTTCTCAACGTTTTCTTTAGGGAAGAGAATGTGGACACCGGTGAAAGAAGCGTCGTAGGGAGTCATGCAGTAATATTGCAGGCCGGGTATTACTTTCATGTCGGCCTCGGGAATATCGTGCTGTGTGAGGGCGACGGTGAGTTCCTTTGCTCGGTCATTACGGTAATTGAAGAATATCACGGCGTCGCCTTCCTTGATAGTGCCGTCGACGGTGGAGTTGTTGATGGGTTTGATAAACTCGTCGGTGATACCTTCGTCATACGACTCCTGCATGGCTTTCACCATGTCGGTGGCCTGCTTTCCTTCACCATCTGCGAGAAGATCGTAGGCTACTTTAACTCGCTCCCAGCGTTTGTCGCGGTCCATTGCGTAGTAGCGGCCGATGATCGAAGCCACAGTTCCGGCCGAGTTCTTGCAGTGTTCGGTCACTTGCTCTATGAAGCCCTTACCGCTGCGGGGGTCAGTATCACGGCCGTCCATGAAGCAGTGGATGTAGACTTTCTCAAGACCGTAGCTCTTGGCTATGTCGCAGAGGGTGAAGAGATGGTCGAGTGAAGAGTGAACTCCACCATTGGAGGTAAGACCCATGAAGTGGATGGCTTTGCCATGATCGCGAGCGTAAGAGAAGGCGCTTTTGATTTCGGGATTTTCATATATAGTGCCTTCTTTGCAAGCCTTGTTGATCTTCACGAGATCCTGATACAGCACACGGCCTGCGCCGATATTCAGGTGGCCGACTTCAGAGTTGCCCATCTGTCCGTCGGGCAGACCTACGTTCTCGCCCGAAGCCTGAAGCTCGGAGTGAGGGTAGTTGGCTAAAAGATAATCCCAGTAGGGAGTGGGAGTAGAATATATTACGTCACTTTTTGAGTGGTCGCCGATTCCCCATCCATCGAGAATCATTAACAATGCTTTCTTTGCCATTTCTTTTATATGGAATTAAGATGATTATACAATTATGTATTATAACAACTCGGGACTCAAGCCTGTTCGCATATAGTGCGGAGCAGATGGATTTTATTCCACTGGTCGTTGAAGCTCAGTCCGCGTGAGATATACGAGCGGAGTTTGAATCCGCTCATGGGACTGATGGACAGACGCTCACGGGGAATAAATCGTGAGGCATAATCCACGGCTTCCCATACCTTTTCGGGTGATTCCATCATGGGATTGTGTGCCGACACCAGACCGAGTACCACTTGCTTGCGCGGGGCTACGTATTTGAGTATTTCGAGCGCTTTGAGGTTGTCGATATCAAAGGGCAGATAGAACTTATCGACATCGAGACGCTGAAGCATCTGTATCATGACATTATCGACTGAAAGTTCCGAACTCCACTCGGGGACAATAGGATTGCCACCCGATATGTAGATGGATTTTACGAGATCGTCGGGCAGATTGGCCAGTGAGCGGTTGATGAGGTCAATAATACTGTCAAACATCACCATCGGATCCACGCCCGAAGCAATGATTCGGCTCAGATAGTCGGGATTGCACAGACGTCCGGCCACGGTGTCGTCAAGCTGTATCTGGCGACAACCGAGGTGATAGAACTGACGGATGGTCTTATTATAGGCCGTGGCAATATCGTCGATAAGAGTATCGGGCGACTCATATACAGCCTCGGGTTTACTCATCGTCATCTTAAGAATGGTGCGGTATAGATCAGTAGGTGAGGGAATGGTCTGCTTCATACGGGCGCGGCCGCCTACCGCTCGTGAGAGGAGTGTGAGCGTGTGAAAGAAAGGATGCTCGGGATTATATGCAATACGTCCGTCGAAGCGAAGGAGGTCGGTCATTACAGGTTCGCTCTGGAGCACACTGCCTTCTGAAATATTTACGCGCTCTATACCGGAAAGGCCGAGATAGAAATCCTTGCCCCAGTGATTGCGGCGGAGTTCGCCGGAGGTCACGTATTCCAGTCCTTCCTCTATCTGCTTTTCCACAATCTCATTGAATGCTTTATCCTGATACAGAGCCAGGGTATCGGCTGAGATCTGTCCGTTTTCAAACTCTTCACGAGCCTGAGCGAGATAATCAGGAGCAAGATAGCTGCCTATTACATCATAAGTTAAGTTGTTGGCCATATTATAATACCGATTATAAATAAAGGCCCGGATAGGAAAGCCGGGTCTTTAACAGTTCATTTATGCTAAAATTGTTGAAACGCAGTGGCCGGCATCAGTTGACGATGCAGAGTCTGCTAAGCTATAATGCCGTGTTTGCGGAATACTTTTGTTATCTTTTCGATAGCAGTGGTGACCTGATCCATAGTGTGGGTGGCCATGAGGCTGAATCGGATTAGGGTGTCGCTGGGAGCCACAGCGGGTGAAACTACAGGATTTACGAATATACCCTCGTCGAGAAGATCGCGTGTGATGGCAAAAGTCTTGAAATCGTCGCGGATGAAAAGAGGTATGATGGGGGTGGAAGTATGTCCGATCTCGAAACCTGCGTTGCGGAAGCTGTCGAGCGCATAATTAGTGAGCTTCCAGAGATTTTCCAGACGCTCGGGCTCCTTCTCCATAATATCGAGAGCGGCAAGAGCGGCTGCCGTGGATGCGGGAGTGATTGATGCGGTGAAGATATATGAGCGCGAGTGGTGACGCAGGAAGTTGGTGATTTCCTTGTCAGTGGCAATGAAGCCTCCCAGAGATGCAAACGATTTTGAGAAAGTACCCATGAGGAGGTCAACATCGTCGGCAACACCATAGTGGTGGCATACACCGCGGCCGCCGGGACCGAATACTCCTATACCATGGGCTTCGTCAACCATCACAGATGCATTGTATTTCTTGGCAAGTTCGGTGATTTTCTTGACGTCGGCCACGTCTCCTTCCATTGAGAACACACTGTCGGTCACAATCAGTTTTACCTTATCAGGGTCACAACGCTGAAGCTGGCGTTCGAGCGACTCCATATCGTTGTGTTTGTATTTGAGCTGCTGGCTGAACGACAGGCGACGACCTTCGATAATGGATGCGTGATCTTGCTCGTCCCACAGTATGTAATCCTCGCGGCTGGTAAGGGTGGATACTACTCCAAGGTTAACTCCAAATCCGGTAGAGTAGATCATTACGTCTTCTTTTCCGGTGTATTCGGCAAGACGGGCTTCAAGTTTTTTATGCAGGTCAAGCGTACCGTTGAGAAACGGTGAACCGGCGCATCCCGTACCATATTTGCGGGTAGCTTCGATAGCTGCCTCCTTGATGCGGGGATCGTTGACCAGACCGGTGTAGCAGTTGGAGCCGAACATCAGCACCTTGCGTCCGTCGATGATAACCTCGGGGTCCTGCTCGGAAGAAATGGCACGAAAGTAGGGATACACTCCGGCGGCCTTAGCTTCCTGCGGAGCAGTGTATTTTGCGAGTTTCTGCTGTAGTAGTTTCATAATTTTTATGTTCCTTCTCTATGGATTGAAGCGTGTCAATTAAAATTCGCTGCAAATTTAGCTATTTTCTTTTAAATTTTATTAGCTAATAAGTGCTTTTTGTGTAAAAAAATGTTATCGAGGCTTTTGCTTAGCTGATAAACGAATCTTTGAATCCCAGGAAGTAGAGAATGCCGTCGAGTCCGATAGTGGAAATCGACTGGTTGGCGGTCTTTCTTACTTTTGGTTTGGCGTGGAATGCTATGCCGAGACCGGCTGTGGAGAGCATAGGGAGATCGTTGGCTCCGTCGCCCACGGCTATCGTCTGCGCGATGTTGACGTTCTCGACCTGTGCGAGCAGGCGCAGAAGTTCGGCCTTGCGTTTTCCGTCGACGATGTCGCCTAAATAATTTCCGGTGAGTTTGCCGTCGACTATCTCAAGTTCGTTGGCATACACATAGTCGAATCCGAATTTCTGCTTCAGATAATTGCCGAAATATGTGAATCCGCCTGACAGGATGGCGCTCTTGAATCCTGCGCGCTTCAATACTTCCATCAGTCGGCTCAGTCCCTCGGTGATGGGCAGATTTTCGGCTATATCGCGCATTACGCTTTCATCGAGCCCTTTAAGCAATGCCACCCGCTCCTTGAAACTCTCGCAGAAGTCTATTTCGCCGCGCATGGCCCGCTCGGTTATGGCTTTGACCTGATCGCCTACACCGGCTCGGATGGCAAGTTCGTCGATGACCTCTGTCTCGATGAGTGTGGAGTCCATATCGAAGCATATCAGTCGACGACACCGACGATACATGGTGTCTTCCTGCACTGAGATGTCGAAATCTTCTTCCTGCGAAAGCTGCATAAATTTCTTTTGCATCTCGGCATAATTGAGCGGGGTGCCGCGAACAGAAAACTCCACGCACGACTTGGCCAACGGCTGCTCTTCGTCGCCTAACGGCATGCGGCCGGTGAGTCGTTGTATAGCGTCGATATTGAGTCCCTGCTTGAATATTTCCTGCGATACGTCGGCAAACTGGCTTGCCTTGAGTCGTCGGCCGAGAAGGGTGATTATCCATCGGTGTTTGCCCTGACGTCCCACCCACTGCTCGTATTCCTCAAGGCTGACCGGCGCGAAACGGATATTTATATTCAGCTCAGAGGCCTTGAACAGAAGCTCTTTCATAATGTCGCCTGATACTCCGGAGTGGGTTTTGATCAGGAAGCCGAGCGATAGAGTGTGGTGGATGTCGGCCTGACCTATGTCAAGTATGCCCGCATCGTAGCGTGCGAGTATTTCGGTAAACGCTGCCGTCATGCCGGGGTGGTCCTGTCCGGCGAGTGTGACAAGGATGAGTTCGAGGTCTTTTGTTTCCATATCAGGATTGCTGGATAATGATTGTTCGGTGTATGGGGGCAGAAATCGCTGCCGGCAACGCAAAGGTAAGAAATTTCCTCTGAATTTACATTATTTAAATATCGCTTTTATGCTCCGGTTTTGAGAATTGAAGGGAAATAGCTACCTTTGTGGCTGTTTTTGTGGGCATGCGCGCATGCCTGTAAAATTTTTGGTTTTGAGAAATTCTCACATATATATAATATCACTGCTGATTCTCAGTGCTGTCTCGATGGCAGGGTTTGGACGTGCGACGGATACCGGTGTGGATACCGGCTTACCTGTCGTGCCCGAGTTGTCGGCTGATACGGTGGTGTATGACACGATAGTCGCTGCCGCTCCCGATCATGTAGCTGACGATTCTTTGACGCAGGATACGACCGGTAGGGAGAAGCATTCATATATCGGGCTGTCGCGTCGGCGTATCACCCCGCCGCCGTCGGGTGTGAGAATCGTACGGTCAAAAGTGGACCTTGACAATAAGGTGGAATTTACGTCAAAAGATTCACTTGTATTGGTTGGAACCGATTCTGCCTACATGTATGGCGAAAGCAGCGTCACCTACGGAAATATCAAGCTTGATGCGGCAGTGGTGAGCATAGACCTGCGCAATAATACCGTAAATGCCGTCGGCGCCGTCGATTCTTTAGGAGAAGTGGTTGGTACCCCTGTGTTTGAAGAAGACGGTACGAGTTACGAGGCCAAAACCATGAGCTATAACTTCGGAACCGGCTACGGATATATCACCGACGTGATTACACAGCAGGGAGAGGGATATGTGACCGGCGGACGCACAAAGAAGATAGATGAGAATACATTCTTTACCGAAAGCGCCAAATATACCACTTGTGACGACCACGAAAATCCTCACTTCTGGTTTCAGCTCACCAAAGCCAAGGTGAGACCCGGTCGTGACGTAGTGGCCGGACCTCTGTATATGGTGCTTGCCGGACTTCCGTTACCCATCGCACTGCCATTCGGATATTTCCCGTTTTCATCCAAATATTCATCGGGTATAATAATCCCCACGGTGGGTGATGACTACAACCGCGGCTTTTATCTGCGAAACGGAGGCTACTATTTCGCTATCAACGATAATGTCGATGTGGCCCTTACGGGCGAAATCTACACAAAAGGTTCGTGGGGACTTTCGGCTATCTCCAACTACAATAAGCGCTACAAGTATTCAGGTAACTTTAATTTCTCTTATCTTACCACTATCGATGGCGAAAAGGGAATGCCTGACTATAGCAAGATGACCAACTTTCAGGTATTGTGGAGCCATACGCAGGACGCTAAGGCCAATCCTAACATGACTCTCTCGGCAAGTGTAAACTTCACTACGAGCGGTTACACTCGCAATGACCTTAACTCGTATTACTCCAACGCTTTTACCGAAAATACCAAGAGCAGTACGGTCAACATGACCTACCGCTTCCCGTCGTCGAAATGGTCAGTGTCGGCCACCGCAAACATTTCACAGCGTACGCAGGACTCCACGGTATCGGTGGCGTTTCCTAACTTCACGCTTACCATGTCGCAACTCTACCCGTTCAAGCGCAAGCATCGTGTGGGCGATGAGAAGTGGTATGAGAAGATCAAGATAAGTTATTCAGGTCAGTTTAACAACTCGCTTACGTCGAAGCAAGACGAATTTTTCAAAAAGAGCCTGATAAAAGACTGGCGCAACGGTATGAAGCATTCGCTCCCCATATCGGCTACATTCAATGTGCTGAAATACATTAATATCACCCCCTCCGTTTCGCTCACCGACCGAATGTATACCAACAAGGTGCGCCGACAGTGGGATCCCAACGCATCGGCCGAGGTGATGGATACGACATACGGATTTTATAACGTGTGGGACTTCTCGGCTTCAGTGTCGCTTGACACCAAGCTGTATGGATTCTATCAGCCGCTACCGTTTCTCGGCGACAAGGTGAAAATGATACGCCACGTGTTCACGCCTACGATATCGTTTAACGGAGCGCCCGACTTCGGATCGTCGTTTTTCGGATATTACGGCAACTATCAGTATCCCGACGCCAACGGCCAGATGCAGACCCGCACTTATTCCTACTTCCCCAATTCGCTTTTCGGCGTGCCCGGACAAGGTAAGAACGGCTCTGTTTCCATATCGCTTTCAAATAATGTGGAGATGAAAGTGCGGTCAGACAATGACTCTATCGGCGAGAAGAAAATCTCGCTTATCGAGAATTTCACCGTGTCGCAGAGCTACAACTTTGCGGCCGACTCGCTAAACTGGAGTAATATCAATACATCCCTTCTGCTGCGTCTGACTAAGAATTTCAATCTCAACCTTAACGCCACTTGGGACGTATATACTTACGCTCTCAATTCGTCGGGTAATCCTGTGAGGGTCAATCGCACTCGTCTTGAGGCCGGCAAGGGACTCGGACGTCTGTCAAGCACCGGTACATCGTTCAGTTATACTTTCAACAACGATACGTTCCGAAAGAAAAAAGATACCGGTAAGAAAAAAAATCAGCAGTCGGAAGATCAGGAATTTGCGTCGGAGACTTCAGATTATCTTAATCCTGAGCGCACTACGCCCGAAAATACTGAAGAATCATCAGAACTTGGTCCCGACGGATACATGAAGTGGGAATTCCCATGGAGTCTCTCGGTCAATTATTCAGTAAGTTACGGCTACGGTACGTTCAATCCCAGAAAGATGGAGTATAACGGAAGGTTCACGCAGAATCTGAGTTTCTCGGGTAATATCCGACCCACCAAAAACTGGAATCTCGGTTTCTCGGCGAGCTACAATTTCGATACGCATAAACTCGCTTACATGAACTGCAATATCTCACGTGACCTGCACTGCTTTACCATGACAGCGAGCTTCGTACCGGTCGGCCCTTATAAAAGCTATAATTTCCACATAGCAGTGAAGTCGTCGATGCTTTCCGACGTGAAGTATGACAAACGTTCGTCAATCAGCCGCGGCATCGATTGGTATTGACAAGCCGGTGCGCCCGAAGTTACATTCGGGGCAACGTCACTTTTTCTTTCTGAAAATATTTTTTAGAGCTGTGCGGAATTCCAGACTGCGCTTATAGCCATTGTATTCGTCGGTAGCTATCGCTTCCATAGCCTGCGGATCTTTGCCTGCGGCGTCGGCATATAATCGTGCCAAATGGCGGGTCTCATCAAGGTCAGGCCACTGGATAGCGCGGAACATACGGTTGAGTATGCGGGGATTATGGACGTCGAAATTAATACGGTTGAGATCGACATAGTGGAATCGATATCCGTGCTCGGCGTCGCCCGTGAAAAGAATATTGCCGGGTGAGAAATCGCGATGGTAGATTCCGGCCTGATGCAGACGGAGCATTTCTGCCGCAAAAGCGGGGAGGAGAGTGTCGATGCAGCCAAAATTTTTCCAGTGGCGCATTTCGGTCGCTCCTACTAGATTGCGTGATATGTAATAGCTGTGACGCAGTTGGCCGTTGACCTTATGTTCGCCGAAGGCTATCGGCTCGGGAGAGAGAAATCCGGCCGCCATCATTTTCATGGCATTTTCATAGCTGCGTCGGGCTTTGCTCTGACGAAGGTTAGTGTATACCCATCGGTTTAACAGGTTGGGTGTCTTGAAATCCTTCACCACGGCATCCACACCATCGAGCTGAGTGCGGTAGAGCGTGTTTCTGCCGCGGTATATGTCTGCGGCGTCGGCAGGTCTTTGCCCTTTGACGATAGCGGCAATCAGCGGACGCAGATGCTCGTATGACTCGTTAATTACTATATTATAGCTTTCCATAGGGCAGTCAGACTAATTCTCCGATCAATGTGGCAGACGAAGAATCGATGATTTTGACTTTGACTGTCTGACCTACTTTCACATCACCACGAGGAAATACCACGGATTTGTTTTGCTGCGTGCGGCCGACCATCTGCTCTTTACTACGCTTGGCCACGCCCTCTACAAGTACATCGAATATCTTGCCCTCATCACGGCTATTGCTCTCGCGCGAGAGTTCGTTCTGGAGTGCTATCATTCGGTTGAGACGTTCGATTTTCACATCTTCCGGCACATTGTCGGGCATCTCGCGTGAAGCCAGGGTGCCGGGTCGTTCGGAGTATTTAAACATAAATGAAGAATCAAACCCCACCTCCTTCATCAGATCAAGAGTGAGCTGAAAATCCTCTTCGGTTTCGTCGTGAAATCCGGTAAAAAGGTCGGATGAAATACCGCAGTCGGGTATACGCTCTCTTATAGCCTTTATGCGGTCAAGATACCACTCGCGGGTATACTTGCGGTTCATGGCCTTAAGCACCTTATTGCTGCCTGACTGCACCGGCAGGTGTATATGATTGCAGATATTCGGATAGCGGGCAATGGTGTCGATGGTATCGTCGCTCATATCCTTGGGATGCGATGTGGTAAAGCGGACACGCATATCCGGAGCCGCTTCGGCTACACGTGCAAGCAGCGTGGCGAAGTCTATCACCTCGCCATCCGCAGTGGTGAAGCGATACGAGTTGACATTCTGACCCAGCAGCGTCACCTCGCGATAGCCGCGGGCGCGCAGGTCGGCCACTTCGTTGAGTATGCTGTCGATGCTGCGCGAGCGCTCCCGTCCGCGTGTATAAGGTACTATGCAGTAGGAGCAGAAGTTATTGCAGCCACGCATGATGCTGACGAACCCCGATACAAGAGCGCCACCTATCCTCACCGGAATTACATCGCGGTAAGTTTCGGTGGTGGAGAGATCAACATTTACAGCTTTGTTGCCTGCTTCTACGGCCGAGAACAGGTTGGGAAGGTCGAGATAAGAGTCAGGTCCGGCAACAAGGTCTACTCCGTGGTTGGATATGAGGTCATCTTTCACTCGCTCGGCCATGCAACCGATCACACCTATTGTCAGGCCTTGGCTCTTACCGCGCTTGCGGCGCAGAGAATTGAGAAATGCCAGGCGCGAAATAATTTTCTGTTCGGCATTGTCGCGTATCGAACATGTGTTGAGAAGTACCGCATCGGCTTCGTCGATATTGTCGGCTATGTCGTAGCCTATGGTTTGCATGATTGCTGCTACGACCTCACTGTCGGCCACATTCATCTGGCAACCGTAGGTCTCGATATAGAGGTGTTTGTTATCGTTCATTGTCATATATAAAATGATTCACACCCGACGGTATGGTATTTTTACCCCCGGAAGTTTGTTTTTGAGCGTGATAATAATTAATTTTGCTGCAAAATTACGAAAAATAATTCTAAATGGAAGATGTAATAGCCATAATCCTCACGGTGCTTATCGGTATTGGTGCCAAATGGCTTGAAAACCGACATAAAAGCAGTGGTCAGCGAGAGCCGGAAAAAGGCAGTCGCACTGTCACACGCCGTCAGGAGGTTGACCATGGCTATAAAACAATCAACGTGCCGCCAGCTCCTGCTCCGGCAGTAAAATATACCACACCCAAGCCCACAGCAAAACCGCTGTTTGAAGAAGGACAGTGTGCTGTGCCGCATGAACCTGTAGAGGATGCGCCCGTAGCACTCAGTCAAGCTGACGATGAGGCCGTGGCAGCACACTTTGCCCGCTGGCGTCAGGCTATAATTGACGCACAGATTATCACTCCGAAATTTAAAGATTAATCCAATCATATAAAAAATACCATTTAAAATACTCATGAGATTTCCTATCTTGACCCCGCAGGAAGCCGCTGAAATATTCAAGAACGGCGACAATGTAGGCTTCTCCGGTTTTACCGCTCCCGGTGCTCCCAAGGTTGTTACAGTAGCTCTTGCCGAGAGAGCCGAAAAGCTTCATGAAGAAGGTCACCCCTTCAAAATCAATATATTCTCAGGTGCGTCTACTTCTGACCGCTGTGACGGTGTGCTGGCCCGTGCCAACGCCATAGGCATCCGTACGCCTTATCAGAACCTTCCGGATCTGCGCAAGCGCATCAACTCTCACGATGCTCATTATTTCGATCTCCACCTTTCCGAACTTGCGCAGAAGATGCGCTATGGTTTCTATGGCGATCTTGATATCGCAGTGATCGAGGTTTCGGATATTCAGGACGACGGAACTTGCGTGGTAGGAACAGGTGTCGGTAACGTGCCAACTTATGCTTCGCGCGCCAAGAAAATCATAATCGAGCTTAATGAGAAATACCGTCACTCTCTTTACGGACTGCATGATATATATCTTCCTCTCGATCCTCCCAACCGTGGCGAAATTCCCATCTTCAAGCCCAGCGACCGTATTGGTTCGCCCGTGCTGAAACTTGATCCCGAGAAAATAGTAGGTGTGGTGATGAGTGATAATTATGAAGGAGTAAAGCCCTTTACCACTCTCGACGAGACTACCATGAAGATCGGTGCAAATGTATGCTCATTCCTCATCGGAGAAATGAAGGCGGGTCGCATACCCTCATCGTTCCTGCCCATACAGTCAGGTGTAGGCAATGTGGCCAACGCTGTGCTCTACGGTCTGGCCGATGCCAAAGAAATACCTCCGTTTGCCATGTACACCGAG
Organism: Bacteroides sp.; assembly: GCA_014802325.1. Lineage (GTDB taxonomy): Bacteria > Bacteroidota > Bacteroidia > Bacteroidales > Muribaculaceae > Duncaniella. The sequence goes on along the minus strand of JAAVCK010000009.1, from coordinate 43,241 downwards.
GTGATCCAGGATGCCGTGATAGACCTCATGAAGAAGGGTCGCTGCAAATTCGGTAGCACCTGCGCTCTTACAGTGTCAAACGACGTAGAGGATGAAGTGATCGACAATATCGAATTTTTCAAGGAGCACGTGGTGATTCGTCCTGCCGAAATCTCCAACAGCCCCGAGGTTATTCGCCGACTCGGTGTTATAGCTATGAATACCGCTCTCGAAGCTGATATATTCGGTAATATCAACTCAACACATGTCACCGGCACAAAGATGATGAATGGTATCGGCGGTTCGGGCGACTTCACCCGCAACGCTTACATATCTATCTTCTCTTGTCCGTCGATCACTAAGGAGGGTAAGATCAGCAACATCGTGCCTATGGTATCGCATGTGGACCATTCAGAACATTCGGTCGACATCCTTGTCACTGATCAGGGTATCGCCGATCTCCGTGGCAAAGACCCCGTGCAGCGCGCTCATGAGATCATCAATAACTGCGCTCACCCGATGTATCGCGAACTGCTCAACGATTACCTCAAGCTCGGCTCTTCAGGTCAGACTCCCCACACCCTTCAGGCATCGCTTGCATTCCACACCGAGTTCCTCTCAAGTGGCGATATGCGCAATGTCAACTGGGCTGATTTCGTGAAGTGATTCCGAAAAATAGTTTTCAATAAAAATATTCAATTCTGATGTAATAGTCGGCGTCGGGTGATATACCGGCGCCACTTTTTTAAAAAATTACGGATACTGAGTCTATGAAATGCTATATATCAAAAAACTATCGGCACACCAATACGGCAGGCGATAAGGCCAAGACTGATATTGAGGCCATAATGTCGGGCGCTGAATTTGTCAACCTCGGGTTGACGCAGGGTCGGAGTTCTAACTCGCTTGTGGCGTATTTCAAGACGCTTGCCAGTGTGATGCGTGGTGTTAACAGGATGCGCCGGGGCGATATAGTTGTAGTGCAGTATCCGCTTAAAAAGTATTATGACTATGTGGTGAGGAAAGCTGCTGAGCGCGGAGCAAAAGTAGTGACCCTCATACATGATTTGGGCAGTTTTAGGCGCAAGAAACTTACTGAGGCTGAAGAAGTGGGCAGGCTCAATAAGTCAAGTGTGGTAATAGTGCATTCACGTGCCATGTTGCAGTGGCTTAAGGATCGTGGTGTTACTGTTCCGATGGTAGTGCTCGGTCTGTTCGACTACCTGTCGGCACACGCTGCCCGCGAGGTGGAAGGCCTGTCACGCGGCCGAACTTCGCTAATGTTTGCAGGCAACTGTTCACGTAAGGCCAACGGATGGATTTATTCGCTTGCCGAAGTGGCACCGGGTGTTGATATCATATTGTATGGCAATGGCGTGGAGACTCCTGCACCCGGTAATATCAAAGCTATGGGACAGGTGGATTCTGATACGTTGATAGGGGAAGCCGCCGGCGATTACGGCATGGTGTGGTATGGCGATTCGTTAGATGAAGGTGCAGGTCCGCTTGGTGAATATCTGCAATACAATGCTCCGCATAAGACTTCGATGTATCTCCGGGCCGGTATCCCGGTGATAATATGGGATAAAGCTGCCCTCGCTGATATAGTGAAACGGCTCGACGTAGGTATCTGCGTTTCTTCGCTACGCAATATTCAGGAGGTTCTTGCAGGAATCTCTCCTGAGCGTTATGCCCGGATGAGAGCAAACGCTTATAAAGTTTCAGCCAAACTGGCTGAGGGCGGATTTACTCTTGAGGCGCTTTCCAAGTCAATTGACATAATCAATGGCCGAGCCACTGGAGAGGATTAAGTTTTGTGCGCTCGTTGCGTATCTCGAAGTGTAGTACGGGGATACCGCGTGTGGCATCAGTGTTAACTTTGCCGATAGTCTGTCCGGCTTTTATCTTTTCGCCGTTTTTCACGCTGACATTGTCTATGCCGGCGTAGATAGTGATGTAGCTTCCGTGGCGTATCATTACTATGGAGTTGTATCCGTCTTCTTTGAATATAGCCGATACTTTACCCTCAAATACGGCTCTTGCCGATGCTCCGGCAGCCGTCTCGATATCGATACCTGAGTTTTCTATCTCTACTTTCGGCATAGAGGGGTGGGGCTGCCGTCCGAACTTACCGATTATACGATATTTACCTGATATGGGGAAAGGCAGTTTGCCTTTGTTTTGTGCGAATGTGCCGCCAAGATTTTCTACATCCGATGCTTCGGTCATAGAGGGGCGGACGGGAGTAGCGGCAGGGACGGGAGTCTTGGCGGCAGGCGTAGTGGCGGGTTTTGACGATTCTTTTGTCTTGCCCTTATCGCTTTTTGTCCGCGCTGATTCGGCTTTACGCTTGCGTTCGGCTTCCTGCTCGCGTGCTATTCGGGCTTGCTCTTCAGCTATGAGTTTGTCAAGACGCTGATCAAGTATTCGCGCCTGTTGCTTCTGCTGCTCCAGCACGGCGCGGAGTGATTTCTCATCTTTGCGGAGCGATTCTACAATTTCCTCAGCTCCCTTGCGGTTACTGTCGAGTCGTTCCTGCGCTTCGGCAGTACGTTGGATTAAGGCTGTGGACTTTTGCTCAAGCAGTGTCAGGTGTCGGCGCTTCGATTCGAGCGAATCAAGTGAGGCCGTCATGGCGTCGGCACGTTTCTGACGCCATAGAGAGAATTGCTTAAGATAGCGCAGACGTCGCTGAAGCGTCACAAAGTCCTTTGACGAGAAGATAAACGACATGGTGGTACGGCTGCGGTCATAGGGCTGGAGACGGCGCAGTGACTCTACATATGACTTTCGCAGATCTTCTACCTGCTGAGACATGACAGTTACGGAGTCGGCTGTGGCTTCAGCAAGCTGAGTAATAGAGTCGCTCACCACCGACAGGCGATCGAGAGTGCGTCGGTTTTCCTCAATCTCGGCATTAAGATTATTGAGCCTCGAAAGCTGGCGGTTGATTTCAGCCTTTTTTGCTTCGATTTGAGCAGACGTGTTGCGCATACTCTGTTCGTTTTTCTTTTTCTCAGCCGAAACCGATTCAATGCCGGGCGCCTTCTTAGAAGATTTTTTCTTTTTCTGTGACCATGCGATGTCAGTGCCGGCCATACACATTATGGCAGCGAGAGCTATGAAAAGAAGGCGAAATTTATAGCGCATAAGTAGTTGTTACAGATTTGACAGAGCTTTCATTACCTGCGCCGCGGTGACACGTGTATATCCTTTTGGTGTAGTCCATGATTTATCGACCTTGGCATCTGTGTTGAGCTTTGAGTAATTGAATGTCATGGATGCTGATAAATCCTTTTTGCCGGCTGCGGCTCGTAAGGTTATTTCCTGCGGTAGTTCGCCGAAGGTAGTAGAGCGGAAGTTGTCCTGCGACATAGTGGCTTTATTGCCGTCGGCTTCCGCTACGAGCATGGCTATATGGTCAGTAGAAGAATCCATGATATATGTCATGGCGATACCTTTAGGCAGGTGGTTGGGGCTAATGGTCCACTGCTCGTCACCACTTTTCAGCTTGCAATCGGCTATCGCGTTACGGTCGATCACGGGATGTCCGGGAATGACCACGCGCCCGAGCAGCAGATCCTGTAGCTGTCCGAGTGTAACCGGAAGTATCTTTGTGACGGCCTCCGACGATTCGGCAAGATACATTTTGCCCGGCTTGATTCTTGCAAATACGGAGTCTGGTGTAATCATCACATTACCTACTTCAATTCCGAGAAATCTTGCGGAGAAATATATGTATTTATCAGGAGCTACATACATTGTGCCCGACACTTTGGCGTTTGAAGGTGCAAGAAGATTCAGAGTCACAGGTACGGAGTAGGGGCGAAGGGGTGACGATGCGTAGGTTGCGGCAAGAGCTTCCATGCGCTCTTTCGGACTGCCGGTGGTCTGTCCGCGGTCGCTGACCGACGGGTGCGACGAGCGGCAACCGGTCAATGCCGACAATGTGAGTGTGATATATGTCAGAATACGTAACGCTTTGACCTTCATGGTTACTTGAAGAAGAATGTTTTCTGTTTCACCTTTCGCTGAAGCAACTCGCTGTCGGGAGATATTTCAAGTGCTTTCTTCCAGAAACCGAGAGCTTCGTCCGGGCGGGCATTCATGAAGTATATGTCGCCCGCATGCTCGAATATTTCGGCCGACTCAGCGTCGCCGTTAAGTTCGAGCGCCTTGTCGATTAGTTCGAGCGCACGTTCGTAATTTTTCATTTTGAAAAGTACCCATGCGTAAGTGTCGAGCCATGACGCATTGTCGGGCTCAGCCTCGATAACCTGCTCAATCATTGAAAGAGCCGTAGGTAGATCTCGATCAATACATGCCAGATGATAAGCATAATTGTTCATAGCCGAAATATTGTCGGGGTTGAGTTTTATAGCGCGGCTGTATTGCTCTGTGGCTGCTATTGTATCACCCTTGGCAATGAGAATATTAGCTCTCATGGAATAAATATCGCTGAGGTTTTCGGCGTTATCTTCGGTCAGTTGCTCGGCTTCGTCAAGATAGCGCTCGGCGGTGTCATAATCTTTTTTCTCTGAAAACAGAGCTCCGAGTTGGATGGGAAACTGAGCGTTTTCAGGGAAAAAGTGGCGTGCCTTTTCGAGGGCGGCCTGCGCTTTGGGAAGATCTTGATTCTGGAAGTAGAGCGATGCCAGCAGACGCCAACCGTTTTCGTTGTCGGGGTCGAGATCCAGTGCAAGCTGCATTTCTTCGGCCGCTTTTACATAATCTTTCTCGCTTACGAGTGCCGAGGCATATGCTTCATGTATGGCACTTTCATGTGGATGAAGTTCTACCATAGTTGAGAGCAGCGTATCGAGTTGCGCGGGGTTATAAGCGTCGTGAACAAACGACTGGAGTATCGACATCTTGTTGGCGAAGTCAAGATTGTCGTGAGACAGCGCTTTGCGTATCTCACGGTTATATGAAATCGTGTCGCCTTGCGCAAGATAAAAATTTGCAAGCGAGTAGTATGAAAGACCGTTGGATGGGTCAAGCTCGATTGAGCGGTTGAGGAAAGCGAGCGCCGAATCATTTTCCTGAAATATCGAGTAGACCTGTCCCATGAAAATGTTATACTCCGGTTCGGCCGGATTGGTATGATACAGTCGTAAGGCCTCACTGATTACGGCTGTGGTGTCATTATTAATCCTGTGGAGCTGCATCTTTTTGGTTGTCACAGCGAAGTCAAGACCGTTAGCCTCTTCGATAGTGTCAAACATTTTCAAGGCATTCCCGCGAGCCACGGAGTCGCCGTAGGTAGTGAGGAAATCAGCCAGTCGGAAAGCAAGATCAATCTTATCGGGATAGCGGTGGTGCAGATTGGTCAGCACGTCGCCTGCCGTGCCGTATTGTCCTATTTTTTCGAGAAGGAATGCGTAGGATATGGCCGTGTAGTAATCGTCGGGGTGAAGACTATAATAATCGCCTATGGCCGATATGGCAGCTTTGGCTTCGCGAAGGTCTCCGTTTGACAGCGCGAGCTTATAGTTGGCATATTCGAGCTTTATATTCTCGTCGTCGGGGTTGAGGCTCAGCGCACGTGTGAGCAGGTCAAACGATGCGTCGTCATTGCCTAAAGCCTTCGAGCGGAGAGCTTCGAGATAGAAATAGTCAGCCTTGCGTGTGTCGGCCTCTATCTGGTTCTTGTTTTTGCTCTTGGACCAGCCTGATGCAGCTGAAGCAAATACAAGAAGAAACAGTAAAATTGCGTAGGGGAGTCTTTTCATACATTCAGAATTAGTCTACACCGGTATGACCGAAGCCACCGTCGCCACGTTCGGTGGTGTCGATGCGCTTGACTTCGTCCCACGTCACGTGGGAATATTGCTTTATCACCATCTGGCAGATACGTTCGCCATCGTTGATCACAAAAGTCTCGTCAGATACATTTATGACTATTATACCGATTTCGCCGCGATAGTCGGCATCGACGGTGCCGGGAGTATTGACAAGTGTGATGCCTTTTTTCAGCGACAATCCGCTGCGTGGGCGAAGCTGGCATTCATAGCCGTGGGGCAACTGAAGATACAGACCCGTGGGAATGAGCGCACGCTGCATGGGGGCGAGGGTGACCGGTTCGGACAGGAATGCGCGAACATCCATGCCGGCCGACGACGGAGTGGCATATGAGGGCAGGGGATGGTGCGATTTATTTATGATTTTGACTTTTACGTGGTCCATTTCTGCTGAATTATACGGTGTGGATTATTTTAACAAGCGAAAGTAACAAAAATCCTGCAAACAGCCTTAATTTTTTTGTGTTAATTTGGTTTTTTCTTTGTAAATTTGCATCTCGTTAGGAAAAAGAATATTTCTATACAGTCAATTATATATGTTTAGAACAAATACATGCGGAGAACTCCGCCTGAGCGATGTCGGCAAGGAAGTGACTATTGCCGGCTGGGTGCAGCGTGCCCGCAAAATGGGTGGCATGACATTTGTCGATATCCGTGACCGTTACGGACTGACTCAAGTAGTGTTTAACAACGAGGTTGACGCCGAACTTTGCGACAAGGCCAATAAACTCGGCCGTGAGTTTGTGGTGCAGATTACCGGTAAGGTAAGCGAGCGCAGCAGCAAGAATGCTAATCTCCCTACCGGCGATATTGAAATTATTGCCACCGGTCTTAATGTGCTCAACCGTAGTGAGGTGCCTCCGTTTACCATAGAAGACGACACCGATGGCGGCGACGACCTCAGAATGAAGTATCGCTATCTCGATCTGCGCCGCGGCTGTGTGAGATCAAACCTTGAACTCCGTCACCGCATGGCGTTTGAGATACGCCGCTATCTCGACTCAAAGGGATTTCTCGAAGTGGAGACTCCCGTGCTCATCAAGTCTACTCCTGAAGGCGCACGTGACTTCGTGGTGCCCTCACGTATGAATCCAGGTCAGTTTTATGCTCTTCCGCAGTCGCCCCAGACTTTCAAGCAACTTCTGATGGTGAGCGGATTTGACCGCTATTTCCAGATCGTAAAGTGTTTCCGCGACGAAGACCTTCGCGCCGACCGTCAGCCTGAGTTTACTCAGATCGACTGTGAAATGTCGTTTGTAGAGCAGGAAGACGTGCTCAATATGTTTGAAGGACTCGTGAAGCATATCTTCAAATATGTGAAAGATATAGATTTCACAGAGCCTTTCCCGCGCATGACCTGGGCCGATGCCATGAAGTATTACGGCTCAGACAAACCCGATACCCGCTTCGGCATGAGATTTGTGGAGCTTAAAGACCTTACCGAAGGCAACGGATTCTCCGTGATGGACGACGCTGAGTATGTCGGTGCTATCTGTGCCCCCGGATGTGCCGGTTATACCCGCAAGCAGCTCGATCAGCTTACTGACTTCGTGAAGCGTCCGCAGGTTGGAGCAAAAGGCATGATGTGGGTTAAGATTGAGGAAAACGGTGAAATCAAGAGCTCGGTATCCAAATTCTACACTGACGATGAACTCCGTGCATGGGCAGAGCGTTGCGAAGCCAAGCCCGGTGATCTGATACTCATCCTCGCCGGTCAGACTATGAAGACCCGCAAGCAGCTCAACGAGCTCCGCCTTGAAATGGGTAACCGTCTCGGCCTTCGCGATCCTCAGAAATTCTCCTGCCTGTGGGTAGTTGACTTCCCCTTGTTTGAATGGGATGATGAGACTCAGCGATACTACGCTATGCACCATCCTTTCACTGCTCCTAATCCCGATGATATCGACAAGCTCGACACTGCTACAGGCGATGTGCGCGCCACTGCCTACGATATGGTTGTCAACGGCAATGAGCTTGGTGGCGGTTCGATCCGTATTCACGAAGCCGGCCTTCAGGACAAGATGTTCCGTCTGCTCGGCCTTTCGGAGGAAGATGCTCAGTATAAGTTCGGCTTCCTCATGAATGCCTTTAAATACGGTGCACCCCCTCACGGCGGTCTGGCATTCGGCTTCGATCGATTTGTATCAATTCTCGCCGGACTTGATTCGATCCGCGATGTGATCGCATTCCCCAAGAATAACTCCGGTCGCGATATGATGATCGACGCACCTTCTACTATCGATCAGGTGCAGCTCGATGAACTGCAGATAGCGCTAAACCCTGTAACCGAGAAGTGATTCATTCACTGGAAGAAATAATCACCATACTGGAGGCCGAGATTCATCCCGGCCTTCAGGAATCGTGGGATAATACCGGGTGGCAAGTGTGTCCTCTCGGAACGTCTGCGCCCTGTACGGGTGTGATGGTGTGTGTGGATGTGACTGATGATGTTATCACCGAGGCTATCGAAACCAAGTGTAACCTTATCATATCCCATCATCCTTTGATATTCCGCCCTCTGAAGCGTCTGACCGGCGTCACTCCGGCCGAACGGATGGCTATAAGACTTATTCAAAACGGTATATCGGTATACTCGGCTCATACTTCGCTTGACAATGCTGCCGCAGGTGTGTCACATTATCTTGCCGAGGCTCTCGGGCTTAATGATATTGAGCCTCTTGCGCCACGTAAGGATGTACTGTATAAAATAGCTGTGTATGTACCCGAAACCCATGCCGAAGCAGTAGCCGAAGCTATGTTTGCGGCAGGGGCAGGCCACATCGGCAATTACGACCTATGTGGTTTTACCGTTAAGGGTGAGGGGTCTTTCCGAGCTCTTGAGGGGAGTGAGCCCTTTATCGGGCGCCATGGTGAGATGTCGCGTGTCAGTGAGGTGAAGATTGAGGCAATTATGCCTTCACACCTTAAGCGTTCAGTCGAAAAGGCTGTTCGTCGCGCTCATCCTTATGAAGAACCTGCTATAGATGTGTATCGCATAGAGGGTGAAGATGTTTCCACCGGACTTGGCGCAATAGGCAATCTTGCCGAACCGATCAGCGAGACGCAGCTTATAGACCGGGTGAAAAAAGTATATGGCTCTCCGGTAGTGCGCACCACTCCCTCCGATACGCCGCGAACTATACGTAGGGTAGCCCTTTGCGGCGGTTCAGGTGGTGAATTTATCGCCCGGGCTATCTCAGACGGAGCTGACGCATACATCACGAGCGACATCCGCTATCATGATTTTGTGGATTATCGCCACAATATACTGCTTGTCGATACCGGACACTATGAGAGCGAAAAATGCACCACATTGTTATTATCAAGGATTATTTCAAAAAAAATTCCTAACTTTGCAGTAAGAATCTCGGCTACCGAGACTAACTCAATCACTTATAAATAAGCCAACAAAACAAAAAGATAACATAATATGGCCACTGAGCAAACCAAAGCTGATCAGACTATGAGCGTAGAGTCACGCCTTAAAGCACTCTATGAGCTCCAGACTATCCTCTCGCAGATCGACCGCATCAAGACTATCCGCGGCGAGTTACCTCTCGAAGTGCGTGACCTTGAGGATAATATCGAGGGACTCCGCACCCGTATCGATAACTATAGCCGCGAAATCGAAGACCTCCGCAGAAAAACCGCTGAGGAGAAAAACAAAATACAGGATTCGCAAGCCAAGATCGAGACTTACAAGCAGCAGCTCGATAACGTTCGCAACAATCGCGAGTTTGATTTGTTATCAAAGGAGATAGAGTTCCAGACTCTCGAAATCGAACTATCCGAGAAGCATATCCTCGAATATGGCCGCGCGTCTGAAAACAAGCAGCGCGAGATCGCTTCCACTCAGGAGGCTCTCGACGACCACATGCACGTGCTCAATGAGAAGCGAGCCGAACTTGAGGAAATTGTTTCTGAAACCAAGCAGGACGAAGAGCGTCTGCGCGAACAGGCCAAAGCGCTCGAACCCAAAATCGACGAGCGTACGCTTTCAGCGTTCAAACGCATCCGCAAGAATGCCCGCAACGGTCTTGGAGTAGTTTACGTGCAGCGTAATGCTTGCGGAGGTTGCTTCAACCGCATTCCCCCGCAGAAACAGATGGAAATCAAGATGCACAAGAAGATTATCGTCTGTGAGTATTGCGGCCGTATAATGATAGATCCGGAACTCGCCGGCGTAACCGCTGATGCCGAGTAAGCAGCGGCTAACTTTTTAATGTGAATTTATTATGGAAAAAATTGTTCCCGGTAAATTTGTAGAACTTACTTATGACCTCTATGAAGTAGGCGAGGATGGCACCGAGGCTCTCGTTCATCGCGTTGAAGCCGATGCCCCCGAGCGTATAGTTTATGGTGTGACTCCCGGAGTTATCAAACCTCTTGAGGTCGCACTCGAAGGTCTTGAGCAGGGTGAAGAATTTACCGTGAAAGTTCCCGCAGCGGAGGGTTTCCCCTATAATCCCGATGATGTGGTGGAACTTGATAAGAATATCTTCGTGGTCGACGGAAAATTTGATGATTCAATGATTTTCCCCGGAGCATATGTTCCTATGATGACCGGCGACGGTTTTCGTATCAACGGTAAGGTGATCGAGGTGACCGACGATAAAGTCAAGATGGACTTCAATCATCCGCTCGTAGGTAAAGATCTTGTATTCAAAGGCAAGATTGAACTCGTGCGCGACGCCACTCAGGAAGACGTTCATCCTACCTGTGGCGGTTGCGGCGGTAACTGCGGTGAAGGTTGTGGTGATGGCTGCGGCGAAGGCTGTGGCTGCGGAAACTAAGCCCGATATTTCTTTAATGAAATAAGTATAATATCTGATTCGGTCTCTGAGAGTGAAAATCTTGCAGAGGCCGAATCACTTATTTATTGATCATAATGCACAACAGCTTTTTTGTAGCCATACTTTTTTTGACGTCAGTGATTGCGTTTCCGCAGGTCGAACCTGATTCGCTGGCATCGGTGGAACTGCACGAAGTTGTGGTGCAGGGAAATTCCGCTCGTGACCGTATAAGAAATGTGCGTCTCGGTGCCGAACGGCTCGAACTGTCAAAACTCAACGACCTACCTTCGTTTGCGGGAGAAAATGATATTATCAAGTCTCTTTCATTCCTGCCGGGAGTGAGAAGCGAAGGAGAGGGAGGTGGCGGATTTGAAGTGCGCGGAGGTAATGCATCACAGAATCTCGTTACACTCGACGGCATTTCGCTTTATAACCCGGCTCACGTGATGGGCATCTTTTCCACGTTCAACGATGATGCTCTCGGCGGTGCCACATTATTTAAAGGCCCGTTACCGGCTATGTATGGACAGGCTACTTCATCAGTACTTGAAACCACTCTTGCGCCGGGTGATATGAATGCGTATCATGGATCGTTTACCGTCGGCATTCTGGCCGCTAAAGTCAAGGCGGAAGGACCGATAGTGAAAGATCGATTGTCGTTTGCCGTCGCTGCCCGTAGATCGTATGTGGATATGTTTTTGAAGATGGTCCCGCAATACAGGGGGACAATCATGAATTTCTATGACGTGTCGGCTAAAGTGCGCTGGCTGGCAGCTGCCCATCATCTTGTAGACGTATCATATTTCACGGCCCGCGACAATATGGCTATTACTGACATTATGGGAATGTATTGGGGCAATACGGGTGCGTCGGTCAACTGGGTGGCCCGACCTTCCTCTAAGGTCAACTTTACCACTACGGCTTCACTCACGCATTTCAGCCCGCGGATGTCGATGGATATGATGAATATGGACAGAAAGATGGACACGTATATCCGCACCTATTCCATCAACGAGCGTATCAGATTAAGACTCACTGACGATCACGGACTTGACCTCGGCGTAAGATCAGAATTATATAGGGTAAAGTAGGCGGAGTGGGCTATGAGCGATGCGCGTGAACGCGAGATCAGATCACTGTGGGCCAATTCGGCGTGGGTTGACTATACGGGTAGTTTCGGCGACAGATTTGATCTTTCGGCCGGATTGAGGTTGTGTGTATCTTCAGTATTGACGTCCGGTCGGTTTCATGACTTTATATCACTCAGGCAGAGTGATAATCAGTTTGACGACAGGACTTATTGTGATCTACAGCCAAGATTGAGCTTGAAATACAATATTTCGCAGCATCATAATATAAAAGCCGGCTATGCAGTAGTATCGCAGGACCTTCATGCCATACGTTCGAGCGCCACGTCATTTCCGTTTGACCGCTACGCGCTTACTTCGGCGCACGTGCGACCTGAAAAAGCCATGCAATTTGGCGCAGGGTATAACGGCATGACTACCGACGGCGCTTATGACTGGTCGGTGGAAGGATACTATAAGAAGATTGACAACGTATATGACTATAAGGATGGGCGTAGCTCGTTTTCTGATATAGTGCTGGAGCAGATAATCCTCGGCGGACAAGGGCGCAGTTATGGCCTGGAGTGTATGGTCAGAAAAAACTACGGTCGGCTTTCAGGGTGGATCTCTTATACTCTTTCCAAGACTCAGACTCGTATCGACGGCATCAATGACGGGAAATGGTATAATGCCACCAATGATTGCCGGCACGATTTTTCGATCTCGGGTATCTATAGTTTTTCGAGTAAATGGAAGATGTCGGCCTCGTGGATTTACCTGTCAGGCAAACCGCTAACTGCTCCGGATGTGAAATATGAAATCTCAGGAGAAACCTGTTACTACTATTCGCGCCGCAACTCATATTCCACACCTGCCACGCACCGGCTCGACCTTTCCGCTACCTATACGCATGCAGGCAAGAAGCTGACATATGAGTGGGCTTTCGGAATCTTTAATACTTACTGTCGCTACAATCCGTTTATAGTATATTTTGAAGACGATCCGTCGAAACCTTCGGGAACACGGGCTGTTCAGCGTTCGCTCTACGGATTAATACCTTCGGTATCTTATACACTAAAATTCTGATAATGAAACTACGGCATCTCATACCTGTAACGGTTATCCTGTTATCGACTGCCTCATGCGAGAAGGAACTTGATTTTAAATATCATGACATAGCGCCGCTGACCGTAATCGAAGGCATTATGTCGCCCGATGAAGTCAGGGTAGGGCTTACGCTCACCACGCCTATGGATGAACCGATGGATCTGAGTCGGCTGACTGATGCCACTGTCAGTATCGAAGACTTGAATGACGGTATTGTAGAGATACTTTCCGTAGATTCAGAAGGATATTACAGTACGTCGACCGGTGGATCGGTGGGTCACAATTACAGATTGACGGTGGAAAGAAGCGGCTCGAAGTATCAAGCTGTAGCCGCTATGTATGGTCCGGTCGAGATAGTGAGCGTTGAGTTCAACTGGATCAAGATGCCCTATGACCATGTGGCGGTTCTACAGTGTAAATTTACCGATGATGCTGACACGGAGGGTGACTGCTATTGGGTGAAAATATACCGTAACGGTGAAATTTACCGTTGGATTCAGACCGATGATCGCAGTAAGGTCGACGGATTGTGCTCTGTCACATTCATGACTACACGAAAAGATACCGGCGAAGAAGATGACGATGACGTGCTCTACGACGGCGACGTCGTGACCTGCTCCGTGTCAAGAATTTCCCGACTGATGTATGAATATCTTGAAGCGCTCGGCAATAACAGTAACGGTCCGGCCATGTATGAAGGCGATCAATGCCTCGGTTATTTCATGGCCACATCTACCGTAGAAAAATCCATAGAGTTCAAGCCCGATGAAATACCGTTTTACAACTGAATTTCGATTTGTAAAAGAGAAAAATTATTAGTAAATTTGCACCGCGTTTCAGCGCACAGTATATTTCGCTTAATTACAAAGATTTAAAATAATATTACATGGCAACTACTGCTGATTTTAAAAACGGAATGTGCCTCGACATCGACGGCAACTATTTCTTTATCGTAGAATTTCTCCACGTTAAGCCCGGTAAAGGGCCGGCTTTCGTACGCACCAAACTTAAAAATGTAAAGACCGGTCGTATTCTCGACAAGACCTGGAACTCCGGCGTTAAGGTCAACGAAGTACGCATCGAGCGTCGTCCCTACCAGTATTCATATAAGGATGATATGGGCTATCACTTCCTTCACACCGAGACCTGGGAAGAAATCATCCTCCCCGGCGAAAGCATCGAAGGCGTGCAGTTCCTCAAGGACGGCGATATTTGCGAGGCAATGGTTCATGCTGCTTCTGACACCGTTCTCACTTGCGAGATGCCTACCAGCGTAGTGCTCGAAGTAACCTACACAGAGCCCGGTATCAAGGGAGATACTGCCACCAATACCCTCAAGCCCGCTACTGTAGAGACCGGTGCTGAGGTACGCGTGCCACTGTTCGTCAACATCGGCGACAAGATCAAGGTAGATACCCGCGACGGTAGCTACGTAGAGCGCATCAAGGAATAATATTCCGTAAGAAAATATAAAAAAGGCCGGGGTCATACATTGCAAGTGACTCCGGCTTTTTAACTTTCCTGCGGTGAAAGTTGTTTTGGTATTATGAATGCAATAGAAAAACTCAATACAGCAGAACCGGATGTCGAGATACATCCGTGGCCTCCATTCTATAGTCCCGACTCGAAGATACTGATAATGGGAACTTTCCCTCCACAGCCCAAGCGGTGGAGCATGAATTTCTATTACCCTAATCCCACTAATGATTTCTGGCCCATGATGGCGCTGATATTTCTTGGCGACCGCCGGGCGCTTAATTTGCCCGGCAGCAAGATGTTTGACCTCGATGCCATAAAGGCTCTCCTTGTGGAGCACGGGATAGCTATGAACGATACCGGCCACAAGATACGCAGGCTGATGGGCAATGCGTCTGATAAATTTCTTGAAATCATCGAACCGGTAGATCTTGACGGACTGCTAAAACTCATGCCTGAGTGTCACACCGTAGCCACTACCGGTGAGAAGGCAGCAGGAGTGGTGGCAGAACTGACCTCCACCGTTCCGCCAAAGATGGGGGAGTACGTTACTTCGCCCGGTGGCCTTGAAATTTGGCGCATGCCGTCGACAAGTCGAGCCTATCCACTTAAACTTGAGCGCAAGGCCGAGTATTATGCTGCGATGTTTCGCCATGCGGGTGTTTTGAAGTGAAATATAGGAATATTCACCAATTCTGATTACCTTTGCACTGCCGAAATCACACGGATTTGGCAGATTAATCAAAACATTTTATATATATGCTTGATTTCATAACACTTGCAATTTTTGACCCGGCAGGCATAATGGCAGAGTTTTTCAAAGCTGATGCCACCACGGTCTATTTACTCGTGTTGGGGCTGATGATTATCGAGAGTTCGTTCATACCGTTCCCCTCAGAAGTTATTGTACCCCCTGCAGCCTATCTCGCATGCACAAGCCATGAGGTGGACATATATCTTATAGTGATTGTGGCTACAGTAGGAGCCATAATCGGAGCACTCATCAATTATTTCCTCTCTATGTGGATTGGCCGCCCTATAGTATATGCCTTTGCCAACAGCCGTTTCGGCCACGCCTGTCTTATTGATCAGGCTAAAGTGGAGCATGCCGAGGCATATTTCGATAAGCACGGCTCTATATCTACATTTGTGGGCCGACTTATCCCAGCCGTGCGTCAGTTGATCTCCATCCCTGCCGGACTTGCGCAGATGAATATAGGCAAGTTTGTGATATTCACCGGCTTGGGAGCTATGGTGTGGAATATCGTGCTGGCATCGCTCGGATACTGGCTGGGTACTCTCGTTCCGCGCTCTCAGCTCTATGAGGCCGTGGAGAAATACAATGCGTATCTTACTTATATCGGTATCGCTATCGGAGTGATAGCCGTATGTTTCATCCTCTGGAATGCGTTTAAACCCCGTAAGGAATCAACCCAAAAAGCAGAATAATGGAAGTATCGCCCTCGTTGTTGGCCGCTGATTTTACCCGTCTCGGTGATGCGGTGGAGATAATTAACCGTAGTGAGGCGTCGATGATCCACGTCGATGTCATGGATGGTATGTTTGTGCCGAATATCTCGATTGGTTTTCCAATGATAAAGGCTATAGCCGATATAGCTGAGAAGCCGCTCGACGTCCATATGATGGTGATGGATCCCATCAGGTTTATATCGCAAGTGCGTGATGCCGGGGCTACTATCATGAATGTGCATCAGGAAGCATGTATCCATCTCAACCGTGTGATTCATCGCATTAAGGAAGCAGGAATGAAACCGGCGGTCACTCTCAATCCGGCCACGCCGCTCGTGATGCTCGACGAGATTCTTCCAGAGCTTGACATGGTGTTGCTCATGGGAGTAAATCCCGGGTTTGGAGGTCAGAAATTCATTGAAGCTACGCTCGATAAAGTGGCCCGCCTGCGTGAAATGATTGACCGTAGAGGACTCAAAACCAAAATCGAGGTTGACGGAGGCGTCAATCTTGCCACCGCTCCGCTTCTTGCTCATGCCGGAGCCGACGTGCTCGTTGCCGGCAGCTTCGTGTTTAATGCCGCTGATCCTGTTAAAGCCATATCCACGCTCGCACATATATCATGATATCATGAACAAACCTGCCGATATTTCAATAGAGGAATATGACTACGCTTTACCCCAGGAGCGTATCGCACTTCATCCGCTGGCTGAGCGTGATAGCTGTAAACTTCTTTATCGCGATGCTTCCGGCCGGATGAGCGATCATATATTCAGGGATATAACTGACCTACTGCCTTCCGGCAGTATATTGGTCTATAATAATACGCGCGTTATTAATGCGCGGCTTCGTTTCCGTAAAGGGGCTGCTCACGATGGTGCTTTGATAGAGATATTCTGTCTTGAGCCGGTAGCTCCTGCCGACTATGCACTGAATTTCGCATCAACCCATCCCGTGAGATGGAAGTGTTTTGTAGGTAATTCAAAGAAATGGAAAGAAGGTGATCTATCAATGGCGGTCACTGTCGGCGGGAAGTCTGTAGTTCTTTCAGCTGCCCGCGTAGGGCGTGAAGGCAATGCTTCAGTGATAGAATTTTTCTGGAATGAAGATTCCGTATCGTTTTCCGAGATAATAGATGCCGCCGGTGAAATCCCTATCCCACCGTATCTCAACAGATCTACCGAGGATAGCGACTCGGATGATTACCAGACGGTTTTCAGCCATATCGAAGGATCGGTGGCTGCGCCGACCGCCGGGCTTCATTTCACTCCCGGGTTGCTTGATGAATGTCGATCGCGCGGCATAGATACGCGTGAGGTAACTCTGCATGTAGGCGCAGGAACTTTCCAGCCGGTGAAAACCGATACTATAGGCGAACATGAGATGCACTCCGAATTTATATCCGTGTATCGTGATTTGATAGCAGAGCTTGCCGATACTGACCGACCGGTCATAGCAGTAGGCACCACCTCTGTGCGAACCCTTGAGAGCCTGTATCAGCTCGGATGTTACCTGAGCCAACACGACGGCGGAAAAGAAATTCCGGAGCTTCCTCAATGGTACAGCTATTCTGACTCACATCCACATCTTACGAGACGCGAGGCTATGGCAGTGATCATGAAATACCTTGAAACTACGGGCAGCGACACATTCGTTGCCACAACAAGACTCATCATCGCGCCGGGCTATACCTATCGGATGATCGACGGCATGATAACAAATTTCCACCAGCCCCGATCTACGCTCCTTCTACTTGTGAGTGCGCTGATAGGGGAGAGCTGGCGTGAGGCATATGCGCGTGCACTTGAGGCCGACTATCGTTTTCTGAGCTACGGAGATGCTTGCCTTTTTATGAAATCACAAGCCGATGCGTTATAAAATCTTAATTCAAAGGTCAGTTCGGAATATTTTCGTAACTTTGAATGCAATTTTTCGCGATTTATGAATATGAAAATTAAAAATATATTTATGGCCGCCTCATTCATCACACTCGGTATGGCCTACATGACAGCAGCCACTGACAATGTGGTTGAAGAAGTGGCATGGGTTGTCGGTGACCAACCGATATGGAAATCCGAAATTGAAGAGGCATATCAGAATGCACTTTACGAGAAGACAGATATCAAGGGTGACCCTTATTGTGTGATACCCGAACAGCTCGCTATCGAGAAGCTGTATCTGCATCAGGCTGAGCTCGACACTGTAGAAGTAGCTGACAATATGGTTATCTCGCAGGTCGACGCTCAGATAAATTACTATATCAACAACCTCGGCTCGGCCGAGAAAGTGGAGCAGGTGTTTCACAAACCCATCAATGCAATGCGCGAGACGCTTATGGAAATGGTGAAAAACCGCACTCGAATCTCGCAGGTGCAGCGTAATCTTACATCAAAAATAACCTCCACTCCGGCTGAAGTGCGCCGCTATTTCGACAAATTACCCAAGGATTCAGTGCCCTTCGTGCCTGCTCAGGTGGAGGTGCAGATCCTTACACTTGCTCCGGCTATACCTCGCCAGGAAATAGAAGATATTAAAGCCCGTCTGCGTGACTTCTCTGATCGAGTGAACCGCGGTGAATCAGACTTCTTCACGCTTGCCGTGCTTTATTCCGATGACCCGGGAAGTGCTTCGCGCGGCGGAGAGCTCGGTTTTATGGGTCGCTCGCAGCTTGTGCCCGAATTTGCATCGGTAGCGTTCAACCTCAATGATCCCAAGAAGGTATCCAAAATCGTAGAGACCGAATTCGGCTATCACATCATACAGCTTATAGAAAAACGTGGCGACAGAATAAATTGCCGTCACATACTGCTCAAGCCCAAAGTGGCCGAGGCTGACCTGATTGATGCCATGACCAGACTCGACAGTCTGCGCACGGATATGGTGGATAATAAAAAATTCACCTTTGAGGAGGCAGTAGCTTACGTGTCGCAGGATAAGGACACGCGCAACAGCAAGGGTGTGATGGTTAATCAGGATACCGGTACCACCAGATTTCAGATGAGCGAGCTCCCGCAGGAGATTGCCCGTGTGGTGGCCACGCTTCAACCCGGTGAGGTGTCGAAATCTTTCATAATGAAAGATCAGAAGACAAATCAGGAAGTGGTGGCGATAGTAAAACTTACTGACCGCATCGACGCTCACAGAGCCAATCTCGGCGATGATTTTCAGCAGATAAAGGATATGTATGAAAATTCGCGCCGCAGTGAGATTCTGACCAACTGGTTGCGCAAAAAGATAGCCGAAACCTACGTCAGAATAGAAGACGGATGGCGTGACTGTGAATTCATCAACAGCGGCTGGATTAAAGATAATACTGCCTCAAAGTAACAGCATATGAGTAAGTTGCATGGTCGTTTGGCAGTAGTGTCAGCAGTGGCGGCTATGGCACTGCCCATATTGCTTGCACAATCACCCGCATCATCGCTCCCTCCGGCTATAAGACCTGTTGTGCCTTTGGCCGACCGCACTGACCCCTCGAAAGTGTTTCTTGAGCATGCTGATCGTCTGAGCTATGACCAGTATCGCGATACCGACGTGCAGGTGCTTCAAGGAAATGTTGTGTTTCGTCGGGGTGATATGTTCATGTACTGCGACAGTGCGCGATTCAATGAGGCTACCGGGTCGATGGACGCATTTGACAATGTGAGAATGGAGCAGGGTGATACACTGTTTGTGTATGGCGATGCTTTATACTATGACGGACAGGGTGAGCTTGCTGAACTGACATCATATCCCGGAAAGACTGTCAGACTTATCAACCGCGATGTTGAGCTTGAAACGGATCAGTTTTTTTATGATCTTTACGATAATGTCGGCTACTATCTCACCGGAGGAGTCCTCCGCGATACGCAAAATCGCCTTGAATCGCGACAGGGATATTACTACCCCGACAGTAAAGACGCTTTTTTTTATTTCGATGTGGAATTGACCGGCCCACGTCCCAACGGCGATACGCTAAGAATATATACTGACTCGCTGACCTATAATACCGAATCAGGTGTGGCGCGTCTCATAGCCAAAACCAGAATCGTAAATAAGGATGGAGAGATCGAGTCGCGATCGGGATTCTTTAATACACGCACTCAGATTGCCGACCTGTATCATCGCTCCACTGTCAGAACCCGCAGAGGAAATACACTTACGGGCGACACACTGTTTTATGACCGCGAAGCCGGCTATGGAGAGGCGTTTGGAAACATGGTGCTTACCGATTCGGTGAGAAAGTCGTCCGTGTCAGGTAATTATGGCTTTTTTAATGAGCTTACCGACAGTTCGTTCACTACCGGCGATGCGCTGGTGATGGACTACTCGTCGGCCGATACGCTGTATCTTCATGGCGACACTATCGTGGCATATATGCTCCGGGACAGCACTAAAGTTACCAATATATTTCATCGAGTAAGATTTTTCCGTTCCGACGTGCAGGGCCTTTGTGACTCCATCAGTCTTGTAGAGCGTGATTCGATAATGTATATGTATACCTTGCCGATTATTTGGAATGATGACAAGCAGATAGTTGGTAATGTGATCTATGTACATTTCAATGATTCCACTCTCGACTGGGCTCGCCTGCCCGAGACCGGTATCATGGCCAGGCATATAGCTGAAGACTGCTATGACCAGATGACCAGCTCGGACATGACAGCTTGGTTTGCCGACTCGACCCTCTCGAAATTATATGCCGAAGGAAATGTGCAGATCATAATGTTTCCGATGGAGAAGGACTCTACCTACAATAAATTTTCTTTTACCGAAGGATCGGCGCTCCTTGCCACGTTTGATCAAGGCAAGGTGAAGAGAGTCAAGATGTGGTCGGAGACGTCAGGTTCGACAACACCGCTATATCTCGCCGGAAAATCGAGTTATTTTCTCGATCGCTTCCGTTGGTATGGAGCACTTCGTCCGATGAGCCCGGCTGAGATATTTGACTATCCGCCGGAGATGGATAATCTGCTTGCAAATCCTATCATAGCTCGTCCGCGCCCTGATTACAAGACCGTGCGTGGCACAGTAACCGGACGGCCAAAACCACAGAATATTCCCGCTGACACTCCGGTGCGTAAACCGGATGACGATTTAATAGAGTCAGCTCCGGTAACCGAGCCGGTGCCTGATACAGATATTGACGTAGAGTCGGCTCTACCCGTTGAATCCACAGAAGAGGAGGTGAACGAAAATGAGTGATATAATCCGTCTTTTGCCCGACTCGGTAGCCAATCAGATAGCTGCCGGTGAGGTGATACAGCGTCCTGCATCGGTGATAAAGGAACTGGTGGAAAATTCCATCGACGCCGGTGCTGATAATGTGACCATCGTGCTCAAAGATGCCGGCCGAACGCTAATACAGGTTATCGACAACGGCTCAGGCATGAGTGATACTGATGCACGACTCGCTTTTGAACGACATGCCACTTCTAAGATAAAGAGCGCGGATGACCTGTTTACTCTCCGCACCATGGGCTTTCGCGGCGAGGCGCTGGCTTCGATTGCGGCGATAGCCCAGCTCGATGTCCGTACCATGCTTCACGGCGCATCCATAGGCACAAGGTTGATTATCAACGGATCGAAGGTCGAAAGTCAGAATCCTGAGGCAGCTGCCCCCGGCACCAATATTATGGTGAAAAACATTTTCTATAATGTACCGGCGCGCCGAAAGTTTCTGAAGAAGGATTCGGTGGAATTAAGTAATATCCTGCGTGAGTTTGAGCGTCTTGCTCTTGTCAATATCAATACGGACCTGACGCTGATCCATAATGACACCACGCTCCACGCTCTGCGCCGTGCGTCGTTCAAGCAGCGCATTGGTGATCTTTTCGGCAAAAGTGTTGAGAAGCAGCTGATTCCGGTAGAGACTGATACTTCGATAGTGCGTATCAGCGGATTTGTGTCGCTGCCCGAAAATGCCCGCAAACGCAATGCCTTGCAATATCTTATGGTTAACGGTCGTAACATGCTCCACCCGTATTTCCGAAAGGCTATACTTCAGTGCTATGACCGGCTAATAACCCCTGAGGAGCAACCCAATTTCTTCATAAATCTTCAGGTAGATCCCGAGACGATCGACGTGAACATCCATCCTACGAAAAACGAGATAAAGTTTGAGAACGAGCAGGCTATATGGCAGATACTAACTGCAGCCGTGAAAGACTCTCTCGGCCGGTTCAATGCAGCCCCGGCCATTGACTTTGATGTTGAGGATGCTCCTGAAATTCCGGTGTTCAATCCCACTGAGGGTATTAAGCTCAACGAAGAACTTGATCCAAGCTATAATCCGTTTGCCACCGCCGATAAGCCGCGTCGCAGTGACGACTCTCCGGCCGTATTCCGCAGCAGTCGCATCAACAGCGGTGCTCCCACGGATTGGGAAAAATTGTATGATGATTTCTCCCGCAAGCGCGATGAAGCAATCGACGAAGTGGTAGGCAGCCGCATCAATGATGAAATAGCGGTGCAGCACGGTCCGGTGCCCTCATTCGCCAATATGGCTGATGACAGCGGCGAGGCGCTTCCTGCCGCATCGACCATGCAGCTAAAAAACACTTATATACTGACCCCTTCGCGTAAAGGACTCATGGTTATCGATCAGTATCGTGCTCATGTGAGAATACTCTATGACAGATATATGTCGATGATCGATGAAAAGTCGTTTGTAGCGCAGCAGGTCATGTTTCCGGAGATGATTCAGCTTTCCGCAGCACAGAATGTCACACTTGAAACCATCATGCCTTATCTCGAAAAACTTGGATTTACACTGTCGCCTCTCGGCGACAACTCATGGAGCATACTGTCGATGCCGACTGTCGTTTCAGGCAAGAGCGGTGCAGAGATTATCACCGGGATAATTAGTGTGGTTGAGGAGACGGGCGAGGATATAGCATCGTCGTTTTATCGTCAGGTGTCACTATCAATGGCCCGTAGCAATGCCATCCACCGCGGCAGGGCTCTTACGTCAGCCGAAATGGAAACATTGGTGAGCGACCTGTTTAAAAGTTCGGCACCGGCTCGCACTCCCGAGGGTAAGCAAGTGTTTAGTGTAATTGATATTGAAAATATAAATTCATTGTTTTGAAACGTCTTGCGGTAATCACATCACTCCTGATATGCCTCATCACATCGGTGGCTGCCGGTGAAGCACTGCGTTTTTCAGTAATAACTTGTATGCCTGGCAGTGAGATTTACGAGCTGGAAGGGCATGCCGGTATTCGTGTGCAGCAGATCGATACGGTGACCGGTGCCGTTATGTCGGATGTTGTGGTCGACTGGGGTAATTTTGACTTTACCGCCCCGAATTTTGTGTATCGGTTCGTAAAGGGAGAGACCGACTATTCCATCGGTGCCCGCCCGACTCCATATTTTATGAGCGTCTATGCCTCGCAGGGCAGGAAAGTGTATGAGCAGCCATTGAGTCTTACCGACACTCAGAAACTCAGACTGATGGCGATATTAAATGAAAACTTTCAGCCCGAAAATCGGATATACCGCTACAACTATGTGAAGGATAATTGTGCCACACGCATAGTGGAGGTGATAGAAAAGGCAGCCAATGACTCCATCGCACTCACGGATTCGCAACTTCCCGCCCAAACATTTCGCGAAGCTATGACATATTATCACGCGAATTATCCTTGGTATCAGTTTGGCATTAATCTGGCGCTCGGTGCTCCGCTCGATAATAAAATCGACGACCGTAAGATGATGTTTTCGCCCGAGGCTCTTCACCGGATGCTCATGGGTGCTGAATTTAAGGATGGGGGAGATGTGACAACTCCGTCCGTATTATTGGTCAATTCACCGTCTGAATCAGCCGTACTTCCCGCCACGCCGCCGTATCTTACACCTATGGCTGTGTCACTTGCCGTGCTTGCTGTAACTCTGATCGTAGCATATCGTGATGTGAGAAGGAAACGGCCTACCCGATTATTCTATTCTCTACTCTACGGTATATACGGCATACTCGGATTGATTCTGACATTTCTTATCTTCATCTCCGTACATGAAGCCACCTCGCCCAACTGGCTTTATCTGTGGATTAATCCGCTTTGCCTCATAGCAGCTGCAGGTGTATGGGTAAAAAAAGCTAAAAAGTTGGTTTTTTGCTACCAAATTGTTAATTTTGTACTCTTGATTATACTTTTGGTCATATTCATGGCCGGAGTCCAACAGCCTGACGCTGCGTTTTATCCGCTCATCCTCGCAGATATGATAGCATCGTCGGCCTATATTTATATATGTATATGCAGTCGAAAAACCATATCGTGATACGCATTGCATCGGTACTTGTGGCCTCTATGGCCATGATAAGTGCCGGCGCTGCCACCCTACAGTCACAGGCCGTAGGGCAGCGGCCATCGCTCGTAGTGGGTATTGTGGTGGAAGGCCTCGATGAAGAATATGTGAAGCTGTTGCGCGATCATTTCGGAGATGGTGGTTTCAACCGCCTGATGCGCGACGGCGTCACAATCGAAAATATTGATTACGGTCCCGGACTTGATGCTACAGCTGCGGCTGCTCTCGTGATGACGGGAGCTTCGCCGAGTGTGAATGGTGTCCCGGCATCGACTGTGTATGATGTGGTGACACGTACGGAGCATCCTGTGCTTAATACATCGACCACCACTACGTCAATGTCAAAGGGTTACACACCGGCTCTGCTGCTGGTATCGACTCTTGCCGACGAGGTCAGAATCACCGAAGACGGACTCAATCAGGTACATTCCATAGCTGCCGATCCGCAGATGGCTATAGTATTGGGCGGTCATGCGGCTTCGAGTGCTTTTTGGATTGACGATGTGACCGGCAAGTGGACCACTTCGTCGTATTACCGTGACACTCCTACGGTAATATCACGCCATAATTTTGCCAAGCCTCTGTCGCTGCGCATCGACACCGTGGCGTGGGCGCCATCAATGGATCTTTCGCGTTATCCCGACCTTCCCGAGCATAAGAAATTATATCCCTTTCGCTATACTTTCCCCAAGCGCGATCCTCAGTCATTCAAGGCTTTCGGCGCGTCGGCTGTAGGCAACCGCGAGGTGACGGATGTGGCTGTGGATTACATCACCGAATTAGGACTTGGTACCCGAAATGTGACCGATATGGTGAATATCGGTCTGACCGTGGCACCTTATAAATACGGAAGTCAGACGGATAACCGCATCGAGACCATGGATGCGTATCTCAGACTCGACTCTGACATTGCTCGCATAATGAAAGCAGTCGACTCCACTACCGGTATGGACCATGCAGTGGTATTTATTGCCGGCACGCCGGCTCCGGCTGCCCGCAAACGCGACGATGAGAAATGGCGCATACCTACCGGAAGATTTTCTCCGCGTATGGCTACTTCGCTGCTCAACATGTATCTTATGGCCATTCATGGAAATGGCGAATACGTGAGCGGATTTCATAACGGATATTTTTATCTCAATCATAACCTGATTAAGGAGAGAGGGCTTGATGCTGCCTCGCTCCGCAAGCAGTCGGCCGACTTTTTGCTGCGAATGAGCGGAGTCAGCCGCGTGTTTACTATCGACGATATTGTAGCCCGTGATGCCGGCGATGATCCGGTGGCACTCCGACGCAATACATATTTCCCTCAGGCCGGTGATCTGCTGGTGGCCGTTAACCCCGGTTGGGTTATCACGGATTCACCCGAAGACGAGGTGTTGGCTCCCGATGTCACGGCCGTAAGTTTTGCATCCACCATGTCTCCTGCATGGATACTTGCGCCTCAAGTCGAGGCCACCACGATTGGAGAGGTCGTCGATGCACGATCTATAGCACCTACCGTGAGCAGGATTCTTCGCATCCGTTCGCCGAATGCCACTTCGCTCCCTCCTCTGAGAATAAAGTGAACGAATCCTGTTAAATCATTTTTTGAAAAAAGAATAATCCATATATGTCATTTTTATCATTTATAACTAAAATTTTCGGTAATAAGTCGCAGCGCGACCTCAAGGAAATAGAGCCGGTAATCAAAAAAATCGAGACTCTTGCTGACGAAATGAAGCAGCTCTCCAACGACGAACTCCGCGCCCGCATTACCGCAGTAAGAGAAGATATCCGCTCCGCTGTAGCACCCCTCGAAGAGGAGAATGCCCAGATTCGTGTGGATGTGGAAGAACTACCTTTCGATCAGCGTCAGCCCCTTTGGGATAAGATCGACAAGAATGACAAGGAAATGCTTGACATCATCGAGCATAAACTTGAAGAGCATCTTCCCGTAGTGTTTGCAGCCGTGCGCGAAACCGCAGCCCGATTTGCCGCCAACGAGACCGTGGAAGTCACGGCTTCGGCTCTTGACCGTGAGCTTGCCGCTCAGGGTAAGGACTTCGTGAGAATCGAAGGTGACAAGGCCATCTATACCAATCACTGGATGGCCGGCGGTAATGAAATAAAGTGGGATATGGTGCACTACCGCGTGCAGCTGATAGGCGGCGTGGTGCTCGAACAGGGTAAGATTGCCGAGATGATGACCGGTGAAGGTAAGACACTCGTGGCTACACTTCCAGTATTCCTGCGTTCGCTCTCGGGTCGCGGTGTGCATGTGGTCACCGTGAACGACTATCTGTCAAAGCGTGACTCCGAATGGATGGGTCCGCTTTATATGTTCCACGGCTCTACAGTCGACTGTATCGACAAACATCAGCCCAACACGCCGGCCCGTCGCAAAGCCTACGATTGTGACATTACATTCGGTACAAACAATGAGTTTGGCTTTGACTATCTGCGCGACAATATGGCTATGACTCCTGCCGACAAAGTGCAGCGCAAGCACTACTATGCGATTGTCGACGAGGTTGACTCCGTGCTTATCGACGATGCCCGTACACCTCTCATTATTTCCGGACCTGTGGCTAAGGGCGATGATCAGCTCTTCGATCAGTTCAAGCCTAACGTGGAGAAAGTCGTGGAGGCTCAGCGCCGCCTTGTGACCCGTATTCTGTCAGAAGCCCGTACAAAGCTCGCCAGTGAGGACAAGGAGGTCAAGAAAGAGGGCGCACTGCTGCTCTACCGTGCATATAAAGGTTTCCCGAAATACGGCGCTCTTATCAAGATGCTTTCGCAAGAGGGTATGAAGAGTGTACTCCTTGAGACGGAAGCATATTATATGCAGGACAATAACCGCGAGATGCCTACCGTAACAGATCCGCTCTATTTCGTAATCGACGAGAAAAACCGTAGCGTGGATCTGACAGATAAAGGTATAGATGAACTCACCGGTAAGAGCGACGACCCCGATTTCTTCGTGCTTCCCGACATAGCTTCGCTTCTCTCGGCAACAGAAAATATCACTGACCCCGCTGCCCGTCAGGCTGAGAAAGATCGCCTGATGCAGGATTATGCTATTAAGGCAGAGCGTGTTCACACGGTGACTCAGCTTCTTAAGGCATATACATTGTTTGAGAAAGATGTGGAGTATGTGATAGACGATGGCAAAATCAAGATTGTCGACGAGCAGACCGGCCGTATCATGGAAGGTCGACGCTACAGCGACGGACTCCATCAGGCTATCGAGGCCAAGGAGGGTGTGAAAGTGGAAGCTGCCACGCAGACATTCGCCACCATCACTCTCCAGAATTACTTCAGAATGTATCATAAGCTGGCCGGTATGACCGGTACGGCTGAGACGGAAGCCGGCGAGTTTTGGGACATCTATAAACTTGATGTGGTGACCATCCCCACCAACAAGCCTATAGCACGTAACGATCTCGGCGATCGTATCTATAAGACGAAAAAAGAAAAGTATGCTGCTGTAATCGAGGAAATCGAGGAAATGGT
Source organism: Bacteroides sp. (assembly GCA_014802325.1). GTDB lineage: Bacteria > Bacteroidota > Bacteroidia > Bacteroidales > Muribaculaceae > Duncaniella. Next base: position 15,767 of record JAAVCK010000009.1, on the reverse strand, counting down.
CAAGGCTGGCCGTCCGGTACTGGTGGGTACGACTTCGGTGGAAATCTCTCAGCTCCTCAGCCGTATGCTTGACCTGCGTCACATACCCCACAACGTGCTTAATGCCAAACTCCACCAGAAGGAAGCCGAAGTTGTGGCCCAAGCCGGTAAGAAAGGTATGGTGACCATAGCCACCAATATGGCCGGACGTGGTACCGACATTAAGCTGACCCCGGAAGTTAAAGAGGCCGGCGGTCTTGCCATCATCGGTACGGAACGCCATGAGTCACGCCGCGTCGACAATCAGTTGCGTGGTCGTGCGGGTCGTCAGGGTGACCCGGGTTCATCGGTATTCTTTGTGTCGTTTGAAGATCAGCTCATGCGCCTCTTTGCCTCTGACCGTATCAAGAAGATGCTCGACAGCATGGGTCTTGAAGAAGGTGAACAGATTGATAGCGGACTTATGAGAAAAGCTATCGGAAATGCACAGGTGCGTGTCGAGGAAAATAACTTCGGTATCCGTAAGCGTCTGCTGGAGTATGACGATGTAATGAACAAGCAGCGTACGTATATCTACAACCGTCGAAACCATGCACTCAACGGTGAACGTATAGGCATTGACATCGCTAACATGATGTGGGATCTGATAGAGAATCTTGTGAATCTCTACGGTCCTGCCGAATACGATGACCTTGCACTCGAACTCTTCAAGACTCTGACTATAGAAGTGCCGTTTACTGCCGAAGAATACCGCTCGCTTGATAAGGAAGATGCCATAGAGAAAATCCATACTGCCGCTATCGAGGCATTTGACCGCAAGTCGGCCAATATTATTGAGATTGCTCTTCCGGTCATCAACGACTGTGTGGAAAATCGCGGAATGGATGGGCGCATAGCCGTGCCTATGACCGACGGAAAGCGTTTTTACAATCTTGTGGTTGATCTCAAGGAGGCATACGATTCAGGATGCAAGACTATAGTAAAGGAATGGCACAAAGCCGTGCTCCTCGTTACTATCGACGAACTCTGGAAAGAGCACCTGCGTGAACTCGATCAGCTGCGTCAGAGTGTGCAGAATGCATCGTACGAACAGAAAGACCCGCTTGTGATCTACAAGGTTGAATCGTTCCACTTGTTTGAGCAGATGCTCAACACGCTCAACGAAAAGACTATGGCCACACTGATGCGCGGACATATCTACATCCCGCAGCCCCGCGTGAGCGAAGAGGAGCAGGCTGCCCCCGCTGCTCCCGAAGTGAAGCGAGCCATGCCCGAACGTCCTAATGACTATTCAAAATATCAGGCATCGCGTGAAAATCTTCCCGGAGAGGCCGCTCAGCGTGAAGCAGCCTCGCGTCCGCAGACTCAGCAGCGTACACAGCCTGTAAAGGTCGGTCCCCGTATCAACCGTAATGATCCCTGTCCTTGCGGTTCGGGTAAGAAATACAAGAATTGCCACGGAAAGGGTCTCTGATAAAGAGATACTGTATGTCAAAATAAATACCCGCGTATCGGATATCCGGTGCGCGGGTATTATTTTTTGAGTTATGGTATTACTTGGTTTCTTCCACGTTCATGGCCTGGCAAAGTCGCTGTTCGAGGTCGGCAGAAGAAAGACGTGTGGATAGTGCGCCGCGATATGCTACTGAAATATTACCCGTCTCTTCCGATACCACTATGGCAAAAGCATCGGTGGCCTGAGCAATACCGAGTGCGGATCGGTGGCGGAGACCGAGCGATCGGGGCACGTTACGGTCGTGGCTCACCGGAAGAATACATCCGGCGGCCATGATGCGGCCTTTGTCGACGATCATAGCGCCGTCGTGGAGCGGAGAATTTTTAAAAAATATGTTCTCAATCAGTCGGGTATTGATGTCGGCGTCAATTATGTCGCCTGACTTTTCATAGTGTTCGAGCGGCATTTCTCGGGCAATTACAATTAGAGCGCCGGTACGTGACTTCGACATGCTCATACAGGCATACACTATAGGGAGTACTTCCTTGCGTGTGCGGTCCTGACCGGAATGAATGTTGTGGTGAAAGAGTTTTTTCATGAAGTGCCATCGCTTGTGGTCGCCGAGGGCCACGAGAAAGCGCTTGATCTGATCCTGGAAAAGAATCACCAGCACAAGCAGCCCGATACCCATGAACTGATCGAGAATCGAACCGATTAGTTTTAACTCAAGTATCTGCGACGTTATCACCCATACCACAATAAATGACAGCACACCGAAAAAAATATTCAGGGTGCCGCTCTCTTTCATTATCTTGTAGAGATAAAACAGCAGCAACGCAACAATAGCGATGTCGAAAATATCGCGTATGCCAATATTAATCATTGAAAATAGAATTACCGTTTAACAATTCGTTTAACTCCACGGCCATGCGACCTTCTTTCACATCGTGCACACGGATAATGGATGCGCCCTGACGGAGAGCATAAAGGTTGAGAGCTGTAGTGGGAGCGAGGGCTTCATCGGCCGTGATGCCGAGCGGCTTGGTTATCATGGATTTTCTTGACAGGCCTATAAGAACGGGTTTGCCCGTGATGTCGCCGATAATCTCGGTGCAGCCGAGCAGCGAATAGTTTTGGCCGACAGTCTTGGCAAATCCGAGTCCGGGGTCTACTATCACGTCGCTCACTCCACGCAGCGACAATTCGCGCACACGCCGCTGAAGCCATTCTGCCACTTCCGCCACCACATCTGTGTAATCCGTAAGTCGCTGCATGGTTTCGGGCGTCCCACGCATATGCATCATGATGTATGGCACATGTAGGAGTGACACGGTGTCAAACATCTCACCGTCAGCTTCACCACCCGATATATCGTTGATAATGTCCGCACCACATTCTTCCACCGCTATGGCAGCCACTCGGCTGCGGAATGTGTCTACAGAAACGGGTATATCCGGGCTGACCCTGCGGAGAATCTCCAGACCGTGGCGTAGGCGTGCCAACTCTTCATCGGCAGTAACAACATCGGCACCCGGTCGGGTAGAGCAGGCTCCCACATCTAATATATCCGCTCCATCCTGAATCATTGACTCTACGCGCCGAGCTATATCGAGATCAGCCGTGGCGCGACTTGAGGCATAGAAAGAGTCGGGGGTAATGTTCAGTATACCCATCACCGCCGGACGCTCGAATTGCATCAATCGTCCGCGAAGATTTAATGAAAACGGAGTAAACATATAGAGTTGAATCTTTTCGCGAATTTAACAAATTTCCCCCGCGTGTGCAAATTTTGTTATTCGATTTGTGGTATTCACAATTTTATGTTAATTTTGACGTTATATGTTAAAACGAAAATTGATTTTTGAATATTTTTGCAACATTTAGCGATTTTAATTGTTAACAAATTAAGATAATATTAATTAAACTTACGGCAATAAATAACTCTGCTAATATAATCGGCATAAGATGAAAAAGTCTACTATCTGGTTTCTGACTATAATAATGGCTTTGACGTTCTCTGGGCTCCTCTACGTTCAGATCATGTATTTAAGAAACATGATCCAGATGCGCGACGATCAGTTCTCGGAGGGCGTGAAGCGCAGCCTTTATGCCGTAGTCACCCGACTCGAACAAAACGAAACGAAATATTATCTTGAAGAAGATGCCGCACGTATCGAAAGTCGTTTCTATCCCCGCACCAATCTCGACGGCACGGTGAGCATTAGTTCCAACTTCACCACTCCGGAGGGCATAAACTTCGACCTGACGCTCAAAAGCGATGTCAAGAAGCAGGGTAGCGACCAGTATCTCTCGTATCGTGACCTTATCCGCGGCCAGTATCTGTATCAGAAAGGGCTGCTTGATGAGGTGATACTTAATATACTTAATCAGTCGAGCAATCGTCCGATATACGAGCGTGCCGACTCGGCTCTCGTTTCGAGCTACATGAAGTCCGAACTGGAAAACAACGGCCTTGATCGTCCGTTTGAATTTGCGGTGGTCAACCGTGCCGGGGCCGAGGTGTATAAGACAGCCGGATTCGCTCACGATCAGAAGGGTTATGACAATATGTTCACGCAGACCCTTTTTCCGAACGATCCGAAAAACAAGATGCACTACCTTAAGGTATTCTTTCCTACCAAGGCTGATTATATTTTTGATTCGGTGAGGTTCATGATACCGTCGTTTATATTCACTTTTATCCTTCTGGTGACATTCCTTTGCACTATTATACTTGCATTCCGTCAGAAGAAGTTGACAGAGATGAAAAATGACTTCATCAACAACATGACCCACGAATTCAAGACTCCTATTTCCACCATATCGCTTGCGGCGCAGATGCTTAACGACAATGCTGTGCTGAAATCACCGTCAATGCTCGGCCACATTTCCACTGTGATCAACGACGAGACCAAGCGATTGAGATTTCAGGTAGAAAAAGTGCTCCAGATGTCGATGTTCGACAGACAGAAGGCTACTCTTAAGCTCACAGATGTCGATGCCAATATCGTAATCGCCAATATTGCCAATACGTTCAAACTTAAAGTTGAGAAGTATGGCGGTAAGATCGAAGCAGCCCTCGATGCTGAGGATGCCGACATCAGAGTGGACGAAATGCACTTTACGAACGTTATATTCAACCTCCTTGACAACGCCGTGAAATATCGAAGAGAAGATGTGTCACTGCGGCTCGATATATTGACTAAAAATGTCACCTACCGCGGCAAGGAGGGTATCTCCATATCGGTCACTGACAACGGTATCGGTATAAAACGCGAAGATCAGAAGCGTATCTTTGAAAAATTCTATCGGGTGTCGACAGGCAATCTTCACGATGTGAAAGGTTTCGGACTCGGACTTGCATACGTCAAGAAGATGGTAACCGAGCTCGGTGGAGAGATTTCGGTAGAGAGTGAATATAACATAGGAACGAAATTTACAATAATATTACCAATAACTAAAAATTAGAAAATTATGGAAGAACGTTTGCGCATATTATTATGTGAGGATGACGAGAACCTGGGCATGCTTCTCCGTGAGTATCTGCAGGCCAAAGGTTTCAACGCCGACCTCTTCGCCGACGGTGACAGCGGCTATAAAGCCCTGCTTAAAGGCAAATATGATCTGTGTGTGCTCGATGTGATGATGCCTAAGAAGGATGGATTCGCTCTCGCACAGGAAATCCGCACTGTCAACTCCGAGATACCTATCATCTTCCTTACCGCCAAATCCTTAAAGGAAGATATTCTCGAAGGTTTCAAAATTGGTGCCGACGACTATATCACCAAGCCTTTCTCGATGGAGGAACTCGTGTTTCGTATCGAGGCGATTCTTCGCCGCGTGAAAGGCAAGAAGGGTAAGGAAATCACTATCTATAAGATTGGCAAGTTTACTTTCGACACTCAGAAGCAGGTGTTGATGATTGACGATAAGGTGACTAAGCTTACTACCAAGGAAAGCGAACTTCTCAATCTGCTTTGCGCGCACGTCAATGAGATACTTGAGCGTAACTTCGCTCTTAAGACCATCTGGATTGACGACAATTACTTTAACGCCCGCTCGATGGACGTCTATATCACCAAGCTGCGCAAGCATTTGAAAGACGATCCTTCAATTGAAATCATCAATATCCACGGTAAGGGCTACAAGCTCATAGCCCCGGAGGCTGAAGCTGCCCGCTGAGTTATCGTGTGAACGATTTGAATCTGATTATTGCCGGATGCCGGCAACGCTGCCATCAGTCAGCGTTGTCGGCATCCGTAGTTTTACCGAGATGTTTAAGCGATGCACGGATTATCCCGCCGGTGAGGATGACAGAACCGACAATCAACATGAAGTTTGACGAACCTGCATGATTTATATCATAGGTTATGATGCCTGATTTAGTCAGCCACTCGGCTATGACTATGAGTGAGTTGTTGAACACGTGAACAGATGCGGCCACCCAAATCGAACCTGTCCACCACGTAAGATAACCGAAATATGCACCTAATATCATGCGGGGAACAAAGCCGAATATCTGCATGTGAAACAGACTGAATATTATTCCTGTCAGCCATATGGCTATGTGCTTATTGAGACGGGTCTGCATCAGACATCCCATGATAGCTCCTCGAAAGAATATTTCTTCGCTCACTCCTGCAAGTACTCCTATGATGAGTATATTCATGATGAGATCGGCTACTGACGTGCCACCCATAAGTATCTCTACGGATTTCTGCGCAACCATCTCGGCCTCTTTCATCCAGTGCAACGATGCCGGAAGCGTGAGGCTCTCGTTCCACTCCACTATAAAATTCAATGCAGGCATTGATGTCAGCAGCGCGATTATACCGGTAAGCACCCACATGATTGGAGGCCGGCGGTCAATTTCAAGTATCCTGCCCGGCACCGGAGAAGCTATGACAGCCATTATGGCTGCCGGCAAAACAAATACCATCACGTCCTGAACTACAGAAAGCACTCTCATGATACGTGTGGAGTGTGGCGAAGGTAGGAGATTAGATACTATGCCAAGCACGCACATGAAGAAAAATGCTAAGCACAGCAGGATAAATATTGCTTTTACAGCGCTGAAACGCAGCAGGGAAGTGGCTGGCCGGAAATTATGGTTCATAAGTAGAATTCGGAGGTTAAAGAAATATATTCGTCAGTCAAGCTGCCGTCGGAATTACGTATCGTCAGAGTGGAGAAAGCCGGTGTACCGCCTTGAGTAGGAGAGACCTGCCATAGGGTGCGTTTTGACGGTCGTCCGGCTACCGGTATCACTTCACAGTGTCGCTGAATGTGAAGTCGGGACAGCTCGATCTTAAACGTGATTTCCTCGTCGCGCGATGCAGGTGCTATGAATGCAAGCGAACCTTCTGAGTCAAGCAGACGTGACGCATGCTTTAGCAGCCACTCCACGCCAAATTCTCCTTCGTGGCGTGATGCAGCTCTTCCTGATGATGGAGAGCGAAGGCTTTCGGTGAAGAATGGCGGATTAGAAATTATCATATCATACTTTGCCGATGCGAAATCGTAGTTAACGATGTCGCTGCATATTACGTTAATGCGGTTGGAGAAAGCGCTATCAGCCACATTATTTAAAGCGTCGCTGAAAGCGTTACTGTCAAATTCTATGGCATCAATCTTAGCGTCGGTAGTCCGTTGGGCTGCCATTATTGCCAGCAGTCCCGAGCCGCAACCGGCATCGAGAATTTTTCTGACGCCAGTGACGTCGACCCACGATCCGAGCAATACACTGTCTGTCCCCACTTTCATTTCGCAGCGGGTATCGTCGATAGTGAATTGCTTGAATTTAAACATGGATTATTGAGCCAGACCTACGTTGTCGATATAGAGCGTAAGTCCTTCCGTGCCCACATACGGCTCGCCGCTGCCTGCCGAAAACATCAGCACCATATGTGTGGGTGTAGCCGAGGCATCGTCCCAGCCTTCTTCAATTACCGGTACCATCTTGCCCTTGGAGTTTTTCGCATAATAGGCATTTTCGCCGCTGCGGAGTGCAAGGAAAGGCGCATAAGTGGACGAGTGGCTGATGTCGCCATACATCACCGGTAGTTTATATCCGTTGACCCAATCGCTTCCTGAGGTAAACAGTCGGCCGGCTGTGCCCACACGCTTAGCGTGGATATTGCCGTCGGCATCTTCCCATCTGCGCTGGAGAAACATGAACACCACTGCATTGTCGTGGCCGGGAAGAGTTTTTTTGCTACCGAAGCCTGTCGACTTCACGCGCGTATTTACGGAGGGCATATCTACCTTATAGTCAAATACTACGGCCGACGGACGCTTGGTATATGGAACACCCATCTCCATCTTCGAATATGGCTTTTTTGTGGAGGATACGGGTTCGAGCATCTTGCCAAGAAACATCGATCCTGCTACCATCACATCCATATTGATGAGTCCGAGCACTTTTACACGTTCTATCTGTGTGGTAAGTCGGGCAGCTTTGTTGCCTTTAGCTCTGTCGAAGGGATAGATAGCATTTGAAGTCTTGGTGACTCCCGATACTTTGGCATATACATTACTTGTGGCCCAGGGCGATCCGTCAAGATTGTTATAAGCTTTGTTGCCTTCGATGGTAGTGGAAGGGCCTATCTCATATACTGTCTTGTCATTTCCCCCTATCACTGCACTTTCGTGGAGATTACGCGTCACCCATGAATCCATATTGCCATACTTTATGGGATCCACCGTCTGACTGCGTGCGGTAAGTGTCTGAGCGCTCAGTATGGTGAGCAGAAATATTGCCTTAAGTTTCATACGTACTTCACAATCTATTTTTACACCGCAAAATTCGGCAAAAAATGTGAACTTTCATAGTAATAATAAGCGAAATTTTGCCTTATTGGATAATTGGCGGAAAAAATAAGGCTTTTCGTACAATTTTTAATCGCAAAATTGGTGTACCTTTGCAGAATGAATCAACTGTTGAAGTCATACTCGCCTGTATTGATCCTCCGCAGCATTATCTGTTGCACGCTCTTTTTTATTGCGGCAACCGGTTATGCAATGCCTGATGGTGACGATGAAGCCACGACAAAGCTGCCCGGTGACTCTGTAGCAGAGAGCCGAAATATCTTTGTCAGGCTATATGACTTCGTGATGAGCCCTGATACGACTAAAATTACCGGAAAACCCAAATATAATTTCTTTGCCGGACCGAGTTATTCGGTAGATACAAAATTTAATCTCGGTCTGCTTCTTACGGGAGCATATACCACCGATCCGTCTGATACCACTCTGATGAATTCATTTATCTCATTTCCGGGACAGGTGTCGACAGGCGGTTATTATATGATAGGTATAGAGGGTACACATGTCAGTCCGCATGATACTCGTCGACTTAACTATGCTTCAAGGATATCTTTTTTCTCACCATCGTTCTGGGGTCTCGGTTTTCAGGAAGAACGCAATGATGATATCCGTACCAAGTATCAGCGCATCACGTACTCACTCAACTCCGACTATCAGTTTCACACTGTGCATAGCATATACGTCGGGCCATCGCTGCATTTCAACTACACTCATGCCATGAGGATACGTGATATATCTCTCTGGCACGGTCAGCCGATGACAACCATGAGCCTCGGAGCCGGCTTCGTGATCTCTTACGATACGCGCGATAATCTTAATTCACCCTATAAAGGTATATTCGTAGAGGTGGTCAACCGGTTCTATCCTGATATATTCGGACATAGAAGTGCCAACTTTAATATTACAGAGGTTGAGACCAACTATTACCATACGCTGTGGCGCGGCGGTGTGATAGCCACACACTTCCATGGCGCTTTTACCCTCGGCACGGCCTTGTGGACCATGATGCCTCAGCTTGGTGGCCACATGGGGTTCCGCGGTTATTATGAGGGTCGCTACCGTGACCGCAACGAGATGAACGTTATGGCCGAACTAAGGCAGCATGTTTGGCGCAGATTCGGATTTGTCACATGGGTTGGTGCCGGTACGGTTTTCCATGATTTTTCACAGGTACAATATAAAAATCTTCTTCCTACACTTGGCTTAGGCCTTCGGTTTGAACTCAGGCAGCGCACCAATATATGTCTCGATCTCGGTTTCGGCCGTGGTGAGATGGGTGTGGCGTTTCAGCTCAATGAAGTGTTTTAGAAGTCGGAACCAACATGTTTAGTCAATGATAAAAAGTCTGTTTTCAAAGATATTTACCTTAAAAGGATTATATTACCTACTGATATTCGGATGCTGCCTGCCGGCATTCATACTGTCGTTCACAGAGCATTACGCCTTTTTTGCCGCCGTAGCCAACTCGTTTGTTATACTTGGCGTGGTGTGGGTGCTCGCCTCCGTGTCGCAAAAGATCGGTCGCACGGTATGGCTGATGTTTCCGCTGATATTTTTTGCGGCGTTTCAGGTAGTGCTTCTTTACCTGTATGGCCGAAGTGTCATTGCGGTAGATATGTTCCTTAATCTTGTCACTACAAATTCTGGCGAGGCCACGGAGTTGCTCTCAAACATGTGGCCCATTTTGATTGTGGTGGCAGTGCTCTACATTCCGCTGCTCGTATGTGCCACGGTTGCTATAGTGAAGAAAAAGCGTTTAAACGTGAAATTTCTCAGACGTAACCGCCCGTATGCATACTGCTCTACCGTAATAGGTGTGATGGCCATGATAATCTCGATGATCTCGGTGAAAGGCTACAGGGTTAATTGCGATCTATATCCGGTAAATGTATTATATAATGTATATCTGGCTGTCGACAGAAGTGTGAAAATTAACGATTATCATCATACGTCGGCAGGATACACTTTCCATGCCGAGCCGGCTGACTCGATAGACGCCCGCAAGATTGTGGTGCTGGTGATAGGGGAGACCTCACGTTCCACCCATTGGCAAATATGCGGTTACGACCGCCCCACTAATCCCGGGTTGATGGCTAAAGACGGACTGTTCGTTTCAAGACATGCACTCAGCGAATCCAATACCACTCACAAGAGTGTGCCTATGCTTATGTCGCAGATATCGGCGCCCGACTATGATTCGCTCTACTATGTAAAGGGCATCATCACAGCGTTCAAGGAAGCCGGGTATTCTACGGCATTTTTCTCCAATCAGGCCCGTAACCATTCGTTTATCGACTTTTTCGGTCTTGAAGCAGATACGGCGTCCTTTATCAGAGAGCATGATTCATTAGGTAAGGTGTCGCCTGACTCTCGGTTGCTTGAGCCTCTGAAAGATATTCTTGCCCGGAATAATCCTCGTCAGCTTGTAGTTCTCCATGGCTATGGATCGCACTTCAACTATCGCGATCGTTATGGTAAGGAAGACGAATATTTTACTCCTACCGACTATATTGAAGCTTCGGCTTATTGCAGAGATAAGCTGGTCAATGCCTACGACAACAGTATTATATCGACCGACCGCTTTCTTGCCGGAGCTATAGAACTGATCGACAGTGCAGCCCCTCTTGCCTCGCTGTTATACACGAGTGACCATGGTGAAGATCTTTTTGACGACGGATCAAGATTTTTTCTGCACTCATCGCCGCTGCCTACGCTCAATCAGGTCAGAGTGCCGTTTATAGTGTGGACCTCCGCAGGATTTAATGAAGCGTTCGGTGATAAAATAGAGGCTCTGCGTGAAAATGTCGACAAGCCTGTGTCGAGCAGCCGCTCATATTTCCACACGGCATTGGATCTCGGAGGTATAGCAACTCCGGTCTACGAGCCGGCCGCATCGTGGCTGTCGCCGTCATACACTCCCCGCGAACAGCTTTATGTGACAGATCACAATGAAGCCGTCAGGCTTGCTGATATTGATGGCATTAAGCCCTGAGGTGAAAGAATCTTCCGGACAGATATGTACGATACTCAGAGCGCCCCGCATCTTAATGCGGGGCGCTCTGCGTTGTTTGTTAATATTTTGTTGTCATTCACTTGTAAGGGTATAGTCTATATCGTTCACCTCATATTCGAGAGTCTTTCCACCTTTCACCTTCACGTCGTCCATATGGATAGGAGAGGAGTACTTGATTCTCAGGTCATAAGCCATTCGGTCTTTGATCATGGAGAGGAGGCTGGGCTTAAGAGTATCGATGGTTTCAGCCGTCAATACCGCTGATGAGGTAAGGGTCTGAGCGGCAGGATCGAGGCTGACCTTCAGGGTGGAGGGGTTGAGTGTGATGACGATTTCATCGTCATCTATGGCAGTCCACGTGCCGCTGATTGAAGATGTGCCGGCTACGGTGACCGAAACATTTGAGGGAGTCTCGCCCACAACCACATTGTCGTTGTAGTTGCCTGCCAGTGTGGCATTGATGACTATGTCGCCACCGGCCTTGGCGCTCGCGGCATCATAGGTGAATGTATATGTTGAAAACACGTCGGAATTAAGAGCATCGCCGAGTATACGGTCAACTCCGCCTGCCCATGTTCCGTTTACGTCTTTGGCAAGACTCGTTGCTGTGTCACAGCTTACCATCGTCAGGCCCAGTACCACTGCGGCTCCGGCAAGAATCGGTCTTATCTTCATATTATTCCATTTATAGTTATTCTAATCTACTAACACCGGTAAGTGTAAAAAAGTTTTGCGTTTGATGAAAATTTTTATAAATTTGTGGTATGAGTTATAATAAAGTCATATTAATAGGCAATGCTGGTCGTGATCCTGAGATACGCTATGTAGAGACACGCCCTATTGCATCGTTCTCACTTGCTACGTCTGACAGAGCTTACACTCGCCCTGACGGAACTACGGTGCCTGAGCGTACGGAATGGCATAATATAATAATGTGGGACGCGCAGGCGGAATTTGCCGAAAAATACATCAGAAAGGGAACCAGACTGTTTGTGGAAGGGAAAATCCGCTACCGCACTTGGGAAGACAGAAATACTATCAAACGTACCGTGACCGAAATTTATGTGGAGAATTTCGAGATTTTAGGACGTTAAATATAAAAAGAATTGCATAATAGGGGATAGGTTGGTGAATTTTTGCTAAATTTGCATAAATTTTTAATTAACCTTAATTCAATCACCTAACCCTATCAAGCAATGCTTACGACAATAATCGTTATTTTCGTAATCGGCTATCTCTGTATAGCCCTTGAGCATCCGTTGAAGATTGACAAGACAGCGTCAGCTCTTCTGCTTGGCATGCTCCTTTGGATTCTTTATGCATTCGGCGCAGAGTCGCTTGTCCCTGCCGCGGCCGGAGAGCATTTTCAGAAATTCCTTGCCGAGAACCCCGAACTTGCGGGCGAATCGGTAGGCCATCAGGCTCTTCAGTACATCCTTAATGTAGATGTCATAGAGCATCTCGGCGACATTACGCAGACTCTGCTCTTCCTTATCGGAGCCATGACTATCGTGGAGCTTGTGGATGTTCACGGAGGTTTCCGTATCATCACTGACCGTATCACCACCCGCAACAAGCGTTCGCTCCTTTGGATCATTGCATTCTGCACATTCTTCATGTCGGCTATCCTCGACAACCTTACCACCACTATCGTGATGATAATGCTCCTCCGCAAGCTTATCGATGATCAGCAAGAGCGCTGGCTCTACGCCGCTTCTATCGTGATCGCAGCCAACAGCGGCGGCGCCTGGTCACCTATCGGCGATGTTACTACCATCATGCTTTGGGTTAAAGGCAATGTCACCGCTGTGGCTCTTATCAAGTATGTACTTCTGCCCAGTATCGTATCGATGGTTCTCCCCATATTTGTGGTATCGCTCAAACTCAACGGCCAGCTTGCACCCATTGCCATCACTCCCGAATCAGAATCACAGTTCTCGGCACGCGACCGTAACCGTATGTTCTACCTCGGCGTAGGAGGTCTGATATTCGTGCCCATCTTCAAGTCGATCACCCATCTTCCTCCGTTTATCGGAATGCTCTTCGTGCTTGGCGTACTCTGGGTATTTACTGAAATATTCTACAACCATCGTATGCTTGAGAAAGCTGAGGAACATCGTATTCCCCGTGTGATTTCACGCATCGACATGCCTTCTATACTCTTCTTCCTCGGTATCCTCATGGCCGTGGCAGTACTTCAGTCCACAGGCGTGCTCCGCATGATGGCCGTATATCTCGACGACTCCATTCACAATGTATATATCATTGACTCCGTGCTTGGCGTGCTTTCGTCGGTTGTCGACAATGTGCCCCTGGTAGCCGGTGTGATGGGAATGTACGATGTAGTTACCGATCCTACCGTTACAGGCTATGCAGCCAACTTTGTGGTTGACGGTACATTCTGGGAACTCCTCTCGTATTGCGCCGGAGTAGGTGGCAGCATTCTTATTATCGGATCGGCTGCCGGCGTGATTGCCATGGGACTTGAGAAAATCTCCTTTGGCTGGTATCTTAAAAACTTTAGCTGGCTTGCCCTCCTCGGTTACCTTGCCGGTGTTGGTACCTACGTCCTTGAGAAGATGATATTCTAAATTGATTTGCAGATAGTTGTAAAATTTTCGATAAAAAAGTTGTAAAAATATTTGCACAATTCAAAAAATACCCCTAACTTTGCACCGCATTCCACAAGAAACCGCAACTCTTAAATGCGGTGCAATGTCAGGAGAGATGGCAGAGTGGTCGATTGCGGCGGTCTTGAAAACCGTTGAGGGTCACACCTCCGGGGGTTCGAATCCCTCTCTCTCCGCAATAAAGCCTGATTATCAGGCTTTTGTTGTATTTACACCCAATTTTACACCCAGTTTTGGGCGTGAGATTGGGTATTTTGGTTGTAGGCTTAAAGGGAGAAAAGAAGGGAATAAAAATTTTTATTCTCCCTTTTGTTCCTTCCAAAAAGAAGGAATACGGCTCTACACCCACTTTAGTTTTGAGCCGTATATATGAGGTACGATGATAAAGTAAAGCGTCAGCCGAGGATTTCTTTTAAGGCGTCTGCAAACTCCTTGTTCTTTTTGCTCGGTAGGTCGTTTATGGGTTCTCGATATTTTGAACGGTAATAATCCGGTTCAATACCTGTATTCCGAAGCATGACTCCAATCCATTCGCTGCGCTTATCCTTATCAATCTTTTCGCTTAGCTGATTGATAAGGTAGCAAACCCTTACTTTCTCATTCTTGCATACCTCCAAAGGCTTGGAGGCTAGATGCAGGTTAAGTGCATGGAAAAAATCAATGGCTGCCATATCTTCAAACTGCCGTCCATTGCAGAGCTCATGGACGGACGCTAAAAGCAACATTGATAGATATAAATCAGTCCGTTCGGACTGCTCTTTGTTCTTTTCTACAGGTTTAGTGTAATATTTCTCCACTACAGGTAGTAGACCATGACATTTCTGGTATATGAGTTTGAAAATATCAGTCGGCACACTCCATCTTTCCTCTTCGAGGCTTTTCCGCTTCGCGTAAAGATTTTGAAGCTTCGCTTTCTCCTTTTGGTATTCTGCTGTCAGCTTGTCTACCCTTCGCTCCAATACGGCTGCTTCATCTTTCGACATGCCATTGAAAGGCGTCATCTCATACGAATTGGAGGCTTCTTTGAGTTCATCGCTTGCCTCCTGTGTTTTCTTATGCTGGGTCTCAATATCTTCCCTCACATACGACAATGGCGTATGCCAAAGTAATCTTAGATCCATGCGGTCATAGTACATACTGTTATCCTTATACAGCGATACAATTCTGTCTAAATCAGAATGCAGACTTTTTAGAACAATCTCCATGCGCTCAGTTGGTGCTTTCAGAACCAAGTCCATTATTCCAGATTCGACATCGTGGACAGAAGGGAAAGAATTGATAAAAGCAGCCAAGGTCAATGTATCTTCACAAGTGATCCCACTTCCGGAGATTACACCGGAATATATCTTGCAAATGGAACTAAGTTCTGGTATGAATTGGGAGATTTCTTTCATTGTCAATGTTGTAGTTATATAACTATAACGAAAAATAACGGTGTAAAGTGCGCTTAAACCCAGAATAAATCGGGTCGAGGGGTTTCCCCTTGCAAGGGTGTTTTTAGGGCAGCATGATGCCATGAGAATGTCCGACAAGAACACATCTTGCGTTAGCAACCGAATAATAGGATAATATCTTAGTTATCCGGAAACCAAATGCGTGAGCATTGGGATTTCATCGTTTATTTGTAGTTGAGGACATATTAAGCCAATTAAGATATGCTTCCCTACCTAAATATTTTTGAGTATCTCCATAAAAGAAGAATCTGTCCGATTTTGGTTGCCACGACAATTCATTTTGATAAATATTTGATGGATCAATATTCCCAATAACAGGCAATTCGGCTACATTCCGTGTCGTAAATATATGTATTAATAATTCTTCCTTGAAAAATTCAGGAGTATTATTTAATTGATAACATCTTTGG
>JAAVCK010000008.1 GCA_014802325.1 Bacteroides sp. | reverse complement strand
TAGTCCACGCCTGTATTTTCGAGCGCTGAGGCAGCCTTGATAAGACGTCCGGCCTGATCATACTGATAGTTTGAAGTCAAGTGTCGGCCTGTCAGTCTGATATCATTTTTTGTGATTCTGCCCGACTTGCTCGGGAAAGTGCCCTCGCCGCGGTATAGCGTCTGAATGAAATCGTTAGATGATATGGAGGTCAGCGCTGAGCGCATGTCGTAGGAGAATGTCGCCGCTGCCCTGCCCGGAGCACCGTTGGAGCGCAGACGGCCGAGATTGTCGTAGACATTGCTGACGAGCTGATAGGTTTGAGAGTTAGTTCCGACGGAGTGGCGGAGAGTCACGGTGGTCGGCCGGTTCAGATGATCGAAGCCGTAGGTGTAAGTATCGGTGAAAGTGTTGAACCCGATGTAAGTGGTGGATGACACCGACGTAGGATTACCGGCGAAATCGTAGGCGGTCGAAGTCTTGATCAGAGAATTGTCGGCAGCAGTAGACTGCGAGAACACCACCCGCTCATATTTGTCGTAGAAATTGACGGTATAAACCCTTGATCTCACGGCCGCCCCGAGCACACGGTCGACTTGCGCCTGGGAAACAGTGCGAAGCACCGTCCTTACATTACCCCACGCCGCCTCTCCCGACGCAAAAAGCACCGGGAATAACGTGAGCAGTATGGCGATTAGGCGGGACATAAGGTATAAATGAAATTATGAGCTGAAATTTAATAGTGAAAGTCTTTTGATGTTTATCTTACATTGTTAGCATCTTTTCTCTTAATTTGAGCTCTAGTGAATCTACATATTGATTAGGAGGTGGCAGAAAGCCAGAATATGAGTAATGATCAATTTTGACAATTTTGTTTCTGTGGATTACGAACCTATAAATTAAATTTGATACAGGGCTATAGTAACAAATCCTATCAAATTTCTTAAGAGTACGAATACTGTCAATATTCCCTGATAAAAGGAGTTCTTTTTCATAAAATTCGGGTCTTATCAAGCCATATTCATATTCTTTAAAGCCACTGGCCTCACTAAATTTTTTATGTTCTTCCCATAATTGTTGACGGTATGAATTGGCAACTATATCGTACCCTTGCTTACTGTATTTAAAATTAATAGAATCATTCCTGGACCATATATAAATCCTAGGGTTGGCTATGCTGATAGAAGGATGCTGTCCTTTTGTAATCATGAAAACAACAGTATCATTTGGATTTATTTTAAAGATTTTAGATGATTTTAAGTTTATATCTTTTACTCGATATAATCGTGCAATGGCTGGATCTTGATTCTCGACGCTTTTAATCAAATCTTTAAGATTGATAGCTGAGATTTCTAAAGAATAAAGTAATAATAGAATTAGTATTGTGGCAGACTTAAAGATTTCCATAGATGAAGATTTTGTTTTGATGGTTTGATCCTAAATGAAGACGGCGGTGCATAGATTGTAGATGGATTCGTATTTAAATCATTCAAATATGTGACTCGTGGAGCTATACCATGTTCGGCACGGATAAAATTTTCCATATTACCGGCAAAGATTTCTGCCTTGTAGTATTTTTTCCCTCGCAGACAGTCCATATATCAGTATCCAGGCCTCCTAATTCCATTTGGTCGTACGCATGAGCAACTTCGTGACCTAAGGTTATAAACGTAGGTATAGAATTATTCTGATTATTTTCTTGGACAGTATTATTAGAACACCAATTGATTTTATGATTTATGCTTTTCCCTTGAACAAATCCGTTTTCCTCGGAGGTGTTAGCCTCATGTATGGTAACTATTTGATCACTGTCTATTATACCAGTGACTAATGTTTCTCCCATTGGTTTAGATAAAAGAGTATTAAGATCATTTTCAAGATTTTTGATAAAGCCTTCTCCCGAAAACCGTTCGCCATCAGTATTGTAAAAGCCATATTCACCGTCAATTTTCATAAATTGCCATCTTCTTTCACCATCATATGCCAACATCATATTTCCAGTCGGATCAATGAAGTTGATAGGATCACCTCCGCAGAAAGAGTAAGGTGACAGGTGGAAGAAAGACTCACATTCACGATCCATCGTTCGGAACATGTTGCCGCCGGCGGGGAGGGTGTGAC
Organism: Bacteroides sp.; assembly: GCA_014802325.1. Lineage (GTDB taxonomy): Bacteria > Bacteroidota > Bacteroidia > Bacteroidales > Muribaculaceae > Duncaniella. The sequence continues at coordinate 62,288 of JAAVCK010000008.1, read as the reverse complement.
GGGCGGTGAAGTCGTAGACGGGGAGGCCGCGGAAGAGTGATAGCTCTTTGGCGGTGTATTTGAAGGCGTTGGCGGTGGTGCCGGTCGAGGTGTTCATCGGCAGTCCGTCGGCGTATCGGGTGGAGAGAGTAAGGGGCATGTGTCTATGGTTTTTGCAAATATACGTATTAGTGCTTAGGCGGCAAAATGTGTGGGATTAAAAAATATACTATTCCATTACTCACAATCACACCATCTATAGCCACTTATTCTTGGGTCAGTAGATATTTATGGTGGATGCTGATGGAAAAATATGGGTTATCGGTTTGTTAACTTTGGCGTCCGTCAGGCCGCCGATTATATAACTTATTGAGTTTTATTCGGCGGCCTATCGGACGCCTTTTTTGGTTTCTGCATTTAACCCCGGGGCGCCTGCGCTGAGCTTCGGCGACCCGGGTTACGAGTAAGTCAGCGTCCGACGGACGCTTATAGCTCCTTTGAAAAAGTCTATTTCGACAAAGCTTCGTCCCACGACTGAACCAATTTAAAGAACTCATTGCGGATAGTGAGTATGATGGATTTTGTTATTTGATTGAACGTCCACAAAATCAATCTCATAACCGCTAATTGTTACTCCGGGTTTTCGAGGTAGGTGACTGAGCAGTTGGTGATGGTGCAGTCGGTGATGTGGGATGTGTCGAATGTGGTGTCGGGGGTGGTGGCGATGATGTCGGTGAAGGTGAAGTCGCGCAGGGTGTAGAAGTCGCCGGCTTTGTCTTTATAGAAATTGCGGGTGCAGTGGAGGCGGCCGTTGCGGAAGGTGACGTTGATCACACCCGACGGGGGCATCGGGTCACGGTCGACTTTGTCGAAGAATTGAGTCCAGGTCTGAACTTCCACGGCGTTGCGCACGGTGCCGGTGGCGCCGTCGACGAGCACGTTGCGATATTGCTGCGGAGTGTCGGGGCGCATCTTGAAGAGGAGCACGTGGTATGTGCCGTCGAAAGTGCAGTCACGCATTATGACGTTGGAGCAGTTCCACGCCTCGCTTCCGAATGTGATGCCGGCGTTGGTCTTGCCGAAGTGGCAGCGGTCAACTATCACACGCTCTACCGGGCCGTTGGCGGGAATGGTGTCGACATATGTGCCTTTACCGCCTTTGAGGCATACGCCGTCGTCGTTGACATTCATGTAGCAGCGGCTCACAAGGATGTCGGAGCAGGCGTCCAGGTCAATGGCATCGGTGCTTGGGCCTTTGGGGTAGCCGTCGGTGGGAGCGAGTATGGTCACACCGAGGTATTTCACGTGGTCGCAGCGGTAGAGGTGGTTGGTCCAGAAGCCTGAGTTGACCATGTGGATACCTTGCACGGTGACACCCGACGAGTTGGACACGTAGAGCATTCGCGGGCGCAGGGCTTCGAGGTTGGTACACTTGCGGTTGACACGTCGGCGGAGCCAGAATTCGTCGTAAAATCTGTGGCCGTTGCCGTCGATGGTACCTTCGCCCGTGATGGTGAATCCGTCCACGCCGTCGGCATTGATAAGGGCTGCGAAGTAGTCGAGCGTCTGGCCTTCGAGGCGGGTCTTGACAATTTCGTAGTGGGTTATGGCGTCCGAGCCTTTGATTTTACTGCCGGGCTGAAGGTGGAGATGAGTTCCGGGGCGGAAGAAGAGCGAGCCTGTGAGGAATGTGCCTTCGGGAACTACTATGACGCCGCCGCCATTGGTAGCGGCGAGGTCTATCACGCTCTGTATGGCTGCGGTCTGCAAGATGGTAGAGTCGGAGGCGGTCACGCCGTGGTCGGTGATGACGTATTGCTTGCCGAGCGATTCGAGTGAGGGTGCGGAGGTGTCGTTAAACCAGGGATCTACAGCCGAGCCGTCGGGAAAGGTGGTATACTGAGCGCTTAGAGCCGATGCTGCCGCAAAAGCCAGCATTGCGAATGAGTGGCGGAGTGTCATGAATGGTAGTAATTTATAGCGGCGGGAGCGGAGAGCGCTCCCGCCGCGGGGGTTGAAAGTGATTAGTTGTCAGAGGTATTTGTCGCCGTAGGCAATCTTGGCATCGTTGACTATCAGCTTGATGCGCTGCTCATCGCTCTTGGGGCAGATGAGAAGCACGTCGCCCGAGTCGGCGATGATGTAGTCGTCGAGGCCTTTGACGGCCACGAGTTTGTCGCCGCTCACGGCAAATATGTTGCCTTTCGATTCGTAGGCGAGCACGCGGCAGTTTTGAGTCACGTTTGCGGCTGAATTTTTGGGCGAATTGTCGTAGAGCGCGCTCCATGTACCGAGGTCGTTCCAGCCGAACGACACGCGCTGCACGTAGACGTTAGATGCTTTTTCCATCACGGCATAGTCGATGGATATGGCCGGGCACGATGGGAAATTCTGTTCTATCCAGGCCATTTCGGCGTCAGTGCCGAATGTGGCTGCGCCCTGCTCAAACGATGCGTGAAGGTCGGGGGCGTGCTGCTCCAGGGCCGAAAGTATGGCGCCGGCACTCCAGAGGAATATGCCCGAGTTCCACACGAATTCGCCTGATTCGAGAAACACCTTGGCCAGTTCGAGATCGGGCTTTTCGGTAAAGGTCTTTACGCGCGATATGGTTTCGGTGACGGGTTCGCCTATCTGTATGTATCCGTAGCCGGTCTCCGGGCGGACGGGCTGAATGCCGAACGTGAGCAGGGAGTCGGTAGCCTCGACAAATTCAAATCCCGTCAGCACGCACTGCTCGAAAATGCTCTCGCGGGTGATGAGATGATCGCTCGGAGTCACTATCATCGACGCCTGCGGGTCGATGGCGGCGATATGGCGTGCGGCCCAGGCTATGCAGGGAGCGGTGTTGCGTCGGGCAGGTTCGAGGAGAATATTCTGCGGGCATATCTCGGGAAGCTGCTCAGCCACCAGGGGAGCGTAGCGGGCATTAGTTACAATGATGATATTTTCCTTAGGCACTATAGGCAGTATGCGGTCATAAGACATCTGAAGCAGTGACCGGCCTGTGCCGAAAAAGTCAATAAACTGCTTGGGGCGGTCTTCACGGCTGTAGGGCCAGAAGCGGCTGCCTACTCCGCCGCACATTATCACACAATAGCGATGGGATGTTGACATAATTATATGGTAGATTTAAGTAATTTTCAAGGCTTAAATTTACGATATTTTTTTGAAATACCGCGTCTGCGAGCCGAAAAATCCGTTTTCAGTCAGCGTCAGGCCTCGTCGGCTGTCTGTCGGTCTACGTTGCTGAAGTGGGTGCGGGTGGCAGCCCGTACGTGGCGGCGGAGGAGGATGAGGGTGATCATGGTGGGAAAGGCCATCAGGGCGTAGAACAGGTCGCAGAGGCTCACGGCTATGCCGAGAGGCATCACGGCAAAGACCACGAGGGTGAGGATAAACACTATGGTGTAGTGGCGCGCCCGTCGCTCTCCCACGAGATAGGCCGCGCATCGGGTGCCGTAGAATGAATAGCTGAACATCGACGACATCGCGAAGCACAACACTACCGCCATAAGCAGATACTGCCCCATCGGTATGGCCTGACCGAAGGCACGTGAGGCGATTTCGAGTCCTTTTACGCCTTCGCCCGTGAAGTCGCCGCAGAGCAGCAGGGCGATGGCTGTGAGCGTGCATACCAGTCCGGAGTCGATGCTCGGTCCGAGCATGGCGATGAGTCCTTCGCGCACCGGCTCTTTTCCGGCCGACGAACCGTGCATGATGGTAGCTGTGCCTACGCCGGCGTCGTTGACCAGAGCGGCGCGGCGCGCGCCTATGACGGCTATGCCGGCCAACGCGCCTATACCGGCCCGGAAATTGAATGCCTCGGTGAATATCGAGCCTATCGCGGCGGGCACTTGCTCAAGATGGGTGAAGATGATGTAGAGCACCATCAGGAAATATATGGTCACCATAGTGGGTACGAGCCAAGTGGCCACTGAGGCTATGCGGCGTATTCCGCCGAGCACCACGGCGGCTACCACAGCCGCTATCGCTATGCCGCACATGAGTCTGAACACAGCCACATGGCTGAGCCCTGACAGAGCGGCCACCGAGATGATGGCGCGCGACGATGCAAGGCCTTCGGGGGTGGTGAATGTGGCCGTGAGGGCCTCTGTAAGCTGATTGGCATTCATGATACAGAGTGTGCCAAACAGGCCGGCCACCGCAAATGTCACTGCCATCCAGTGCCAGCGCGGGCCGAGAGCGTTGTCAATGATGTGCATGGTGCCTCCTACGGGGCGGCCGTCAGTAGCGGTGGAGCGGTAGCGCGTGGTGAGCACGCCTTCGTAGTATTTGGTCGACATACCCACTATGGCGCTCACCCACATCCAGAATATCGCGCCCGGACCGCCCATGACTATTGCGATAGCCACTCCGGCAATGTTGCCCATGCCCACCGTGGCTGCAACTACTGAGGCCAGCGCCTGCACCGATGAAATCTCATTGCTGCTCCCGGCCTGCTGCTTGCGGCGCAGTTCGGCCAGCGCGTGTCGGAAATAGCGCAGGGGCACCATGCCGGTGTAGAAGAAAAGGAACAATCCGCCCCCTATCAGTAAGAAGAAGAGCGGATAGCCACATATCGTATCGGCTATGGCGGTGATGCTACCGGCCATGACTGATCAGCGCTTGCGGTTGCGCACGCTTCGCGCAGCCGACGAGGATGTTGACTTGGGTTTTGACGTCTTGGTCTTAGGCTTCGACGCCTTGACGGGCTTCGACGCCGACGAGTCTTTCGAGCCTCGCTTCGACTTCACGGCGCGCGACGAGCGGGTGGAGCGGGGAGCTGGAGTGTCGACCGACGTGGAGTCGGCTGCGGCAGCGGCGAGAGCCTCGGCTTCCTCGCGGGCTTCGCGGCGCGCACGGAGTTCGGCGAGCGAGGGCACCCAGAGTTTTTCCTCAAAAGTGTCGAGGCGGTTCTGTATGCTGTCCTGAGCGTGCTTCAGCTCCTCGGGAGTCTGGTGCATCTGCATGAGCGACTTGTTCTTAAGATTGCGCGTCTTGTAGATTTCGCCGTCGTAGAGTCCGAGCTGGAAAAAGTCGTCGTAGGTGCAGGTGGTAAGATTGTTGTCGTCGTCCACAAAGATATTCTGAGTGGAGAGATACGGGCGGAGATCATCGTATTTCACCCAAAACATGGGATATTTCACAGCCTCGCCGCCGAAATCGCCCGAACGGTGGAGCACCGGACAGATAGCCTCGATGCGGGTGCGCATGCGGTTGGAGCGCTTGTCAAATTCCCACTTCTCGATGATGTAATATGACAGCACCTCGGTCGAAGGCACGTCGGAAGGATCTATCTCGTATTTCGGACGCTTCTCCGTGGAGCCCTTAGCCTGGGTGTAGAGGATGTGAAAGCGGTCAAACATGTCGGCCACGTTGACTTTAAACGGCTCGGTAAACATCTCGCGGCCGTCGAGATACTCATAGCCGTCGAGCTGGCCGGCAGCCACGAGGGTGAGTATTATGCGAAACAGATTGTCCTGCCCCTCGATATGCTCGTCGGGGAAGTAGAGAGCCCCGTTGGCATCCTTTGTAAGGTCGAGCTGGCGATACATCACGCGCATCCACTGGAGCTCGGAGTCGCTTACGGGCTCTTCTTCATAGAAAGCCTGCATGCGCTGAGTCACGCCCGTCTTGTCGGCGGCGGCGTCGCGGTCGCGCGGAGAGTTGCGTTTCACTACCGACGAGGAGCTTGCGTCCTGTGCCGAAGCGGCGGGAGCCGCCATAGCCAGCAGGGCAGCTACTATGAGAGTGTATCGGATGATAAGTTTCATTTCTTTATGGATGGGGATGAGTGATATTGCTTAGTTTACTATTACTTCCACGGGGTTGAGCAGACGCTCCACGCCGTCAGGTCCTATGGCACGTATGCGCGAGATGTAGAATCGCTTTCCTCGCGAGAGGCGTTTGAAAGCGTCTTTCTGTCGCTGTGAGAACTGTGCGCCGGCCGATACTTCGGGTATCGCATTGCCCATCTGGTCGAATGTCACGGTCTCGAATCCGAGCACCTTGAAGTCGATATTGAGCATATCGTCGTCGATGGCGGCGTCGATACCCGGGGCTGCCAGAAGTGTGGTCTTCGACAGGGGTCGACCGCCCTTGTAGCGTTCGGGCTGACCGTTGGCGCCGGTAAAGGTGATGAACGCCACGGGATCAGGCAGCTTGCGCACGCGGAATGTGGAGGTGCTCACCGGTATATTGGAGCCATCGATCGAAGCTGTCACGGTGATTACCGCGTTGTCGCCCACTTTGTTGGGGCGTGCTATCCACTGATCGCCCTTGCGCGTCAGCGTGCCGTTGGTCATGGTGGCGTTGACACTGGCCATAGGGACACCGGGCACGGAGATCGACATTGGGTTGTCGATACCGGCGTAGAGCACATTCATCATGGTGGCCGACACGGTGGCGGTGGGTTCCATCACCACGTAGCTCGACTGAAACGGATGGCGGGTCGACGATCCGTCGCCGTGGGTCACTTCAAGATAACCCGAGTAGTCAAACGTACCGGTCGACGAAGTGCCCAGCTCATAGAGTCCGTGCTCATTGTTGAGCTTGTTGCCGTTGATGAATATCTCGGGGCGCGCAGTGGTGTCGACTGCCGCGAGCACTATGTTGGCCGAATATTTGCTGCCTTTCATCACCATGCGCGACTGAGGTATCACGAATGCGTTGAGCTCGTTGACACGTACATCGCCGGCATCGACAGCCGAGAGGAGGTTTGACAGCGCCTCGCCCTCGGCGAAGCGTATGTCATTCTGCAACTTGGTGAGCAGCGTCACAGCCGCCACTACGGGCTGGTTCTCAAACTTGGCTTCTTCCCATTCCTGCGCCACCACCGTGCCGGGACGGCGGAAAGGAGCGGTGGAAAGAGCCTCTTCGATAGACGCGCGCTTGGTGGAGTCGGCTACGAGCGAGATCACAAACGCACGGTAGTCGTCGATAGCCTCGCGAAGCATCCGGCCACCGTCGGCTCCGGGAGCGAGCATTACCACGGCGGCGCTTTCCAGGTCGTCGCGGCGCTGTATGTCGGCGGGATCGCCGTCGGGACCGTCGGCCTCACGCACGATCTCATATTTTAGCGAGTCGACCATCGAAAACAGCGATGCGGCACGCGAGCGCAGATGATCGGCGCGGTCGAGCCACGGACGGCCTTTCTCCGGATTCTGGTCGGTGAAAGCCGAGAGCTGCGAGTAGATGGCGTCGTTGCGGCGACCCACACTGGCATTTGAGCGCGCCAGTCCGTCCTCGACCTGCACGAAGCCGTCGAGCACGTCGCTCGACACGTTGAGGGCGAGCATGGCGGTGAGGACGATATACATGAGGTTTATCATCTTCTGCCTGGGTGAGAGCCTTACTATTGATTCTGCCATGTGGAGATAGTTACTTTAATAGAGAGGGAGATGTGTGTGGGTTATTCGGCAGCCGGGGGCATGGCGCCGGGGCGATACATGTTGACGGTCATGGCCGAGATCATTTTCTCGTACACCTGATTGAGCTGCTGCATGTTGCGGGCCATCTTGTCAGTTTCCTCGCAGTAGCGCGCGCTCTGGGCAGCGCTCTTCTCATACATGTCGCGTATATCTTTGATGCCGCGGTTTACGCGGTCTATGGCGTCGAGCTGCGAAGCCACGCTCTTGAGCTGTATCTCATAGATGGTGTTGAGTCCGCCGATATTGCGGTTGAGGTCGTTCATCTGGTTGATATAGCCGGTGGAGTTGGCCGCAATGTCGGCCGAGTGCTCAGTGATAGCCGTGTAGCTTGCCAGCAGAGTGGAGCTTACGGCGTTGAGCGCCTCGGTGGTGGCATGCAGATTCTGCATCTGGGTCGCTATGGCCTGCATCTGCTCCAGATAAGCGGTGGTGGCGTTGGAGAGTTCGGCCATTTTCGAGAGCTGACCTGCGGCCTCGGTCATCGACGCGATGCTGTCGGAGATGGCTTTCGAGTCCTCGTCAGAGAGGTTGAGGGGCGATGAATCCTTCACCACTACTGCCTGCCCGCCGGCAACCTGTCCGGCTCCGCCGTTGACTACCACTCCGCCCTGCACATTGCCGCGGGCCAGAGGTGCGGGAGCTATGGGATTTCCGTCCTCGTCGAGCATAGGCCGGCGATTGTCGAGTTCGGGAAACACGTCTTCCCAGTGGTATTCCTTGGGCGGACGGTCAAAGGCTGTGATAAGGAACATCACAACCTCGGTGCCCATACCTATACAGAGCAGGGCATTACCGCCGGGGAGGTGGAGTATCTTGAACAGCGCACCCCAAATCACGATGGCGGCGCCGATACTGTAGGCGAAGTTGAATAGACGCTGACCGCCCTCCCACGAGAGGAGCCGGTTGAGCTTTGACTTGATTATTTCTTTATCCATTGCGGGGATCGAGTGTGGTAGTGGTATAAAAAATCAGTGATTACTTGGCTTTTGTGCCCTTGGCAAAGCCTATCTGTGAGCGCACGCAGCGGAAGCCTATATAGGAGCGCTGCTCGTTCTGGTATTCCCACATGCGTATGTCGGAGCGTATGTTGTGGGCTACGTCTTTCCACGAGCCGCCACGCACTATCTTGCGCTTCATGCGGTAGGGGTCTTCCTTAGCCGCGTCGTAGCGATACTCGGGGTTGAGGTCGGAGGTGAGCTTCGACACGCTTTCGGTGTAGGCGGTCGATGTCCACTCGCTCACGTTGCCGGCCATATCGTAGAGGCCGAAATCGTTGGGCGAATAGGTGCCCACTTTCGAGGTGATGAGCTGGCCGTCCTGCACGTAGTTGCCTTCCTGCGGCTTGAAGTTGGCATAGAAGCACCCCTTGTCCTCGGTCAGAGGCAGGTCGCCCTCCCAGGGATAGATATTGTCGCTGTTGCCGGCGCGGGCAGCGTATTCCCATTCGGCCTCGGTGGGGAGGCGGTAAGGTTCGATGTATACACCCTCGCGGCCGAGCGAGCGGCGGAGGAAGTCGGTGCGCCAGTTGGCAAACGCATTGGCCTGCTCCCAGCTCACACCCACTACAGGATAGTCATTGTATCCGCCATGTGAGAAGTAGAGGCGGGTATAAGGCTCGTTGTAGGCATTGTCGAAGTCGTTGATCCAGGCTGTAGTGTCGGGATACACGTTGACTATATAGGTGTTGAGGAAGTCGTAGGGACCGGTGAGCGAGCGGGTGATGGTCTGGCGGATAATCTCGCCCTCGTCGTTGACAAAAGCGGTATCCTTCGAGATCATCGGGTTGGTGGTGGGAGTCGGACGGTCAGTGTTATACTCGCGGCGCTCGGCGTTGGTGCGGTTCTTGCGTCGGGCGGCCTCGGTGTGGTTATACACCTCGTAGCGGTAATTGAGCTGCTCGTGGTCGAGCTCGTGCACTCCGGTGATGGGGTTGATGCGATACACGCTCTCAATGGCGCGCCGCTCATCCTCGTTGGCGTTGCGCCAGGGGATGGGCTTGTTCCAGTTGAGGTGGGGAGTCACGGGATTACCGTCGCGGTCTTCCTCGATCTTAAATTCCTCGTTGCCTCCGTAGGCGGGATCAGCGAGGCGTTCGCGGATGATGGAGTCGCGCACCCAGTGTACAAACTGCTTGTATTTCGAGTTGGTGATTTCGGTCTCGTCCATCCAGAAAGCGTCGACCGACACGCCGCGTGCATCGGCACGAAGATTCCACAGGCTGTCGGCTTTGGAGGGACCCATCTTCACGGAGCCGCGCGAAACGAGCACCATGCCGTAGGGGGTGGGTTCGGCCCAGGATGTGCCTGACACGCCTGTAACCTCGCCGCCTGCCGAGCCGCGGGAGCCGGAGGCGCACGACACTACCGAGCCGAGCACGATTGATGTAAGGAGAAAATGAAATATTTTTTTCATAAGTCGCGTTATGTGGAGTCACGCCGTCACATGAGGCGTATGCTCTTGTGTTTGTTTTTATTTTTTTCCGAGAAGTCGAGTTTCAGACTGTACCCGGCGAAAATCTCGTGGCTGCCTGACGATGCCTTGGCGATGGCCGTGGTGGGATAGTCGAAGCTGTAGCCCAGAAAGAACCCTTTGAAATCAACTCCTATCATGGCCGATATGGCATCGTTGTAGCGGTAGGCCACGCCGGCCGATATGAATTTGTTGTATCTGACTCGGGCGGTGACGTCAAACGTGGTAAACGTGAAGTCGCTGCGCACGAGCATGGAGGGTATCACTTCAAATAACGTATTTTTAATTGGAATATTGCTGCCCGCCATAAAATATAAGGTGCGCGGGGCGGTAAATTCAAAATTTTTAGCACTTGTGCCTTCTGCCGAGGTACCGCCGGTGGCGGTCTGCGAATCTGAAGTGAATGTCACCGTGGGATTATTGGCGTGAAGAAGCGATATTCCGGCCCAGAACTTGGGGTGATAGTAGTAGGCTCCCACGCCTATGTCGAGCGCATTGCCGCCTACGTCGGTGGTAGGTATGGCTTCGTCGGTCGACTGGTGATAGTCGTCGTCATCGGGTATGAACACTTCCGAGCCTTTGAATTTCTCGTTGAGCAGACCTATGTTGACGGCGCCGGTGAGCACTCCCTTGAAGAGGTTGAGTTTATAACCGAGTTGTATGTCGGCGGTGATGTTGGTGTATAGACCGGCCGACTCCTGCTGAAACATCACTCCGAGTCCCACGCGCTTCTTGCCTATCTTCAGAGGCATGTCGCCGGTGACTATAAAGGTAGTGGGAGCATTGTCGATACCTATCCATTGCAGACGCGAGCCGCCGCGTATCCTGACGAAATCAGTCTCGCCCACGGCTCCGGGATTGTAGTAGGTGGGCACGGCCCAGTACTGGGTGAGGCGCGCGTCGGTCTGCGCCTGTGCGTCGGTAAAGCACAGCGCGGCCAGCACGAGCGGCAGTAGCAGTAGTGTCAGACGATAGCGTGTCATTCGAAATAGAAGGTGAATACCACCATGTTGGAGCGCGCCTTGGCGAGCGATTGTGTAATCTTGAATTTTTCAGGATCGTCCACCAGATCGGGGCGGTCGTGGATCAATATGTCGCGCAGGCCGAAGCAGAACTTTATCTCGGGGATAAACTTGAAAAACGGCAGATAGAAGTCGCATCCGAAGCCTACGGTGAGAAATGCGTCGAAAGTGTTGGTCTTGAGATAGTCGCTCGTCTTTTTGGCTACGTCGAGGGCGGCCATGAAGCCTCCCGTCACGTAGGGACGCGCGTTGCGCAGGCGCATACCCGAAAATTTCAGGTCGAGCGGGAGCACCACATAGGTCGACTTGAGATTCTGCGACAGCGTGGCTCCGGTGTTGTACTCGCGCATCTTTATGTCGCGGTTGCCGAAATACATACCGGGCGTGAAGCGCAGGTTGAGATATGTGCTCAGGCGGTAGTCGATCAGGCCGTTGACGCAGAATCCCGGCGAAAATGCCGGCTGCTCCATAAACCACTGCTCGCCGCCGTCGGTCACGAAACCGTTGTGGGTAAATGATATATCCTGGGTGTGTGCTCCTATCGAAAATCCCAGATGCCACTTGCGCATATCGGTGTAGGGGCGGTTCATCAGCTTGTCGTTCAGATTCTGAGCAAAAACCGATGCCACCGCCGCAAGAAGCAGAAATAATGTTACTGACAGGCGCTTTTTCATTATCTTTTTAACGTAATTATCCGCCCGAATATTGTTTAACCCGAAAATTTAGCCTATCTTTGCCCCACAACATAAAATCATCAAAAATCAAAATGAAAGCTATTTACTTATGTATGGCTGCTGCGGCCATGATGATGACCGCATGTGGCAACAAGGCTAATACCGAGACTGCGGCGGAAACCGTGGAGGAAGGTGTGGAAAATATCGTGGAGACTCCCGAAATCACCGAGGCCAACTATGAGCGCGGCACAGGTGTGATAGTCTACACTCCCGCACAGTTCCCCACTCAGGTGCAACCCGACCCCGAACTGCCCGTGGTGATCGACTTCAATGCCACCTGGTGCGGTCCCTGCAAGCGCTTCGAGCCTGTGTTTGAGGCGTCGGCTAAGGCTCATCCCGAAGCTATATATCTTTCGGTAGATGTTGACGATAATCCCAAAGCCGCTGACCAGTTCGGCGTTCGCACCATACCTATGGTGGTGGTGCTCATGCCCGACGGCACCACCCGCTCGCGCGTAGGCGCTATGGATGAGGCTGAGTTTGCCGAATTCCTCGGATTCTGATCAGCAGATATATAAGATATTTAGTCAGGACCACTCAGACCGCACACGGTCAGAGTGGTCCTGACCGCTTTTTTTATCTGCGGCCTTTAGGCGGGTAGAGGCGGCGGAGCAGGTCGGGACGGTGGAGGCGTTCGAGCGACCGGGTGATATCCATGCGGTAAGTGCGGTCCCACCAGAAGAAGTACTTGCGCTGGGCGAGTTTTTCGGCCGGAGTGGTGGCGGTGAACACTTTCTCGCCCGTGTAGGGGTTGAAGCCCGAGTAATATATCTCGGTCGAAAGGGTCATTGGGGTGGGCGTGAAGTCCTGCACCTGTTCGAGCTGCAGACCCATATCTTTGGTCTCTACGGCCAGTTCGGCCATGTCTGTCTCGCGGCAGCCGGGATGTGAGGAGATGAAATAGGGGATGAGTTGCTGGCGCAGCCCGGCGCGACGGTTCACATCGGCAAACAGTGAGGCAAACCTGTGGTAGAGGTCAAACGACGGCTTGCGCATAAGCTCAAGCACGCGGTCAGACGTGTGTTCGGGCGCCACTTTCAGCCGTCCCGACACGTGGCGTGTGATGAGCTGCTCGTTGTAAATGCGGTTGCGGCGGTCTACGTCGGGGTTGCCGGTGGGATGTGTTGACAGATCATAGCGTACGCCCGAGCCTACAAACGATTTCTTGATTTCGGGCATTTCGTCGACACGTCGGTAGAGGTCGGTGAGCGGGCCGTGGTCAGTATTGAGATTGGGACACACGGCCGGGTGCAGACACGACGGGCGCCGGCAGCGGCGGCATGCTTCGAGATTCTTGCCGTGCATACCGTACATGTTGGCCGACGGGCCTCCGAGGTCGGATATGTAGCCCTTGAAGTCGGGCATACGGGTTATGGCGTGTGCTTCGCGCAGTATGGAGTCGGCCGAGCGCGAGGATATGAATTTACCCTGGTGGGCCGATATGGTGCAGAACGCGCACCCGCCGAAACATCCGCGGTGCATAGTGATGGAGTGGCGTATCATCTCGTAGGCCGGTATGCGCTTGCCTTTGTAGCGGGGGTGGGGCAGACGGGTGTAGGGCAGATCGTATGACGCATCGAGCTGCTCGGTGGTGAGTGGCGGAAGCATGGGATTGACTTTTATGGCCGTGTCGCCGTGGAGCTGCCATATCACACGGCCTTCCATGGCGTTGCTCTCGGTCTCGATGATTTTGAAGTTTGATGCCTGGCATCGCTTGTCGCGCCGGCACTCGTCATATGAGGCGAGGATTACATTTCGGTCGTCGTCGGCACGGGGTATCTCAGCGGCCGGGCGTCGCACCACGGTCTGAGGCAAGTCGGTGATGTCGGTGATTTTTTCGCCGGCTTCGAGTCGGCGCGCTATCTCCACATCTATGCTTTCGCCCATGCCGTAGACTATCAGATCGGCCTTGCAGTCCATGAGTATGGAGGGGCGCAGGCGGTCCTGCCAGTAGTCATAGTGGCTGTTGCGGCGCATCGAGGCTTCGATGCCTCCGGCTATGATAGGAGTATCGGGGTAGATGGATCGGAGTATGTCGGAGTATACTATGGTGGGATAGTCGGGGCGGGCGCCGTGGCGGCCGTTGGGTGTATATGCGTCATCGCTGCGAAGGCGTCGGGCGGCGGTGTAGTGGTTGACCATCGAGTCCATAGCTCCGGCCGACACACCGAAAAACAGTCTCGGCGCTCCGAATTTCTTGAAGTCACGCAGATCATCCTGCCAGTTGGGCTGAGGCACGATAGCCACATTGTAGCCGGCGGCCTGAAGCGTGCGGCCTACCACGGCTGCGCCAAACGAGGGATGATCCACGTAGGCGTCGCCCGTGAAAAGTACCACATCCACGTGGTCCCATCCGAGTGCTTTCATTTCTTTTACCGATGTGGGCAGATAGTCGGTGATATTGTTCATGACAGGATATGTGCTAAAAATAGTTAAATATTCGTGCGGTGCTGTAACGATTGGCTTTGCCGCGCGTCAAATATAGTAGAAATATCTAATTGAATTGGACAAGAGAATTATATGTGCGGGCGGTATCTGAGAAGACACCGCCCGATTGATTTCAACAGGGGTCATAGAGCCGGGAGTGAAAGCACCTGTTCGAGTATGGCCACGGCGGTCTCCACGTCGGCCACGTCGTCCACTACAAACGAGTTACGGCCGTTGCGCTCGCGTATCTTGCAGCGGCGCGCGTTGAGTTGCAGATAGTTGAGCAAGCGTCCGAATGCGGGCGACTGATAGTAGGCCACATTGGTCTTGTCGACAAAATACAGGTACATCATGCCCTGCTTGAGCGACACTTTTTCGATACCGAGCCTCCGGGCCATGCCGCGTAAGCGCGGTATGCGCATCAGTTCGAGCGTCACGGCAGGTATCTCGCCGAAACGGTCGACGAGCTTCGAGGCGAATGCGCGCAGGTCAAGCTCGCGCTCTATGCCGTCAAGCTCCTGATAGAGCGCTATGCGCTCGCTCTCGGTGGGCACGTAGTCGGCCGGCAGTAGCAGCTCCATGTCGCTTTCGATCACACAGTCGGCCACGTATTCTGTCTCCTGCTGCGAGTCGGTCTCCACGTCGGCAAACTCTTCGGTGCGCAGTTCGGTCACCGCCTCACGCAGTATCTTCTGATAGGTCTCGTAGCCGAGATCGGCTATAAATCCGCTCTGTTCGGCTCCGAGCAGATTGCCGGCGCCGCGTATGTCGAGGTCCTGCATGGCTATGTGGATGCCGCTGCCCAGCTCGGAGAAACTTTCTATGGCTTGCAGGCGGCGTCGTGCCACGGGCGAGAGCGGTATATGTGGCGGCACGAGCAGATAGCAGAATGCCTTGCGTGCGCTTCGCCCCACGCGGCCGCGCAGCTGGTGGAGCTCGCTCAGGCCGAAGTTCTGGGCGTTGTTGACTATGATGGTGTTGACATTGGGCATGTCTATGCCGCTTTCGAGTATGGTGGTGGCTATGAGCACGTCATAGTCGTGGTTGGCGAAGTCGATTATGGTCTTTTCGAGCGCCTCGGGTGCCATCTGGCCGTGGGCTGTCACCACGCGGGCATCGGGCACGAGGCGGCGCACCCGCGATTCGAGTTCGTAGAGGCCTTCGATGCGGTTGTTGATCATGAACACCTGCCCGTTGCGCGACAGCTCGAAGTTGACAGCCTCGGCTATCACGTCGTCGTCATCGCCGGTCACTGATGTGATGATGGGGTAACGGTTGGCGGGCGGGGTGTTGAGCGACGAAAGGTCACGCGCTCCCATGAGCGAGAACTGGAGTGTGCGCGGTATGGGGGTGGCGGTAAGCGTGAGGGTGTCGACGTTGGTCTTCATCTGCTTCAGCTTTTCCTTCACGGCCACGCCGAATTTCTGCTCCTCGTCGATGATAAGCAGCCCGAGGTCCTTGAATTTTACATCTTTGCCCACTATGCGGTGGGTGCCTATGAGTATGTCGATCTTACCGTCGGCCAGATCGGCAAGTATCTGACGCACCTGCTTGGCGGTGCGGGCGCGCGACAGATATTCCACTCTGACTGGGAAGTCGGCCAGACGTTTTGAAAACGTGGTGAAGTGCTGGAATGCGAGTACGGTGGTGGGCACGAGTACAGCCACCTGCTTGCCGTCGGTGGCGGCCTTGAACGCGGCGCGCACCGCTATCTCGGTCTTGCCGAAGCCTACGTCGCCACACACCAGGCGGTCCATCGGGCGGTCGCTCTCCATATCGGCTTTCACGGCTTTGGTCACGGTGAGCTGGTCGGGGGTATCCTCGTAGATAAACGATGCCTCAAGTTCCTGCTGGAGATAGCTGTCGGGCGAAAATGAGAATCCTTTTTCGCTTTTGCGCGCGGCGTAGAGCTTGATGAGGTCGCGGGCTATATCTTTGAGCTTGCTCTTGGTGCGCTCCTTGATGCGGTTCCACGCACCGGTGCCGAGTTTGTTGATTTTCGGTGGTTCGCCCTCTTTACCGCGGTATTTGGCGAGTTTGTGGAGGGCGTGGATCGATACGAAGATAATATCGTCGTTGGCATACACGAGTTTTATCATCTCCTGCGTGTGGCCGTTGACGTTGGTGCGCAGCAGTCCGGCAAATTTGCCTACGCCGTGGTCCACGTGTACTATATAGTCGCCCGGTTCGATGGAGCTGAGTTCCTTGAGCGAGAGGGCGAGTTTGCCCGAACGGGCGCGCTCGCTTCGCAGAGTGTATTTGTGGAAGCGGTCAAATATCTGGTGGTCGGTAAATACGCAGGTCTTGGTGGCGTCGTCCACAAATCCCTCGTGGAGAGTGGCGTTGACCGGGGTGAAGTCGATTTTGTCACCTCGGTCGGCAAATATCACTTTCAGGCGCTCGATCTGCTTCTCGCTGTCTGAGAGGATGCAGATGCGGTAGCCGCGTGAGAGAAACGAGGTGAACGATTCGCTTATCAGGTCGAAATTTTTGTGATATATGGCCTGTGGCGTGCACTTGAAGTCGATGCTTTTATCGGCTCCTTTCTCGGGCTGGGCTGCGGCGGTGAACGCAATGCGGCGGAATGTAACGAATGAGCGCGCGAAAGCCTCGCCGTCGACGAGCTGGCGGGTGGCTTTTTCGTCGATTAGATTGTCGGGCGTGCCTGCAAGAAGCGCGTTTTCCGACATGGTCTCCTGCGATACGGCTACCACACGGCTCACGGTGTAGTGCGGATCGCGGGAGCATATTACGGTTGATCTGTCGATAAAGTCGAGCAGTGACTCTCCGGCCGACTGTGAGGCCACGCCTGAGGTGATGGCTATCTCATCAAGATTGCGTTCCGAAAGTTGTGTCTCGATGTTGAAGAGTCGTATCGAATCTATCTCGTCGCCGAAAAAGTCTATGCGGAGCGGCAGCTCGTTGCTGTAGCCGTAGATGTCGACTATAGAGCCGCGCATGGCCCACTGCCCGGGTTCGTATACGTAGTCGCGCTTCACAAATCCGTTGTCCATCAGCCACTTCACCAGCTCCTGCGGGTCGGTGGTCTGACCCTTTACAAGCCGCATGGTGGTATTCTCGATGAGATTTCTCGATGCCACTTTCTCGGCCATCGCCTCCGGATATGTCACCACGAAAAGCGGAGCGCTGTCGGGGGCATACCAGCGGTTGAGGGCCTCGGTGCGAAGTATCTGCGAGGGCGGATCGATCTGGCCGTACTTTATGTCGCGCTTGTAGGCCGATGGAAACATCACCACATTGTCTTCGCCCACGAGTCGCGACAGGTCGTGGTAGAGGTATCCGGCATCGTCGGCCGAATCTCCCACCACTATCACGGGTTGCCCTCCGCCGTCGATAGCCGACAGAGCCATTGCCGCCGATGAGCCTGCGAGTCCGTAGAGCGACACGAGGCCGCTGCCCGAAGTCATAGCCGCCGTCAGCGATCGGCGGCGCGGGGCGGTGATAAACCGCCGGCTTATATCTTCAAGCGTCATCGCGATGCGCCGGGGTGAAGTATTTTATCGTATTCGTCGCTGCCGAGTATCTCTATGGCGCGCTTCACATCGGGGCTGTGTTTCACGTCATATTCGAGTTCGCCGCGGCCGAAGTAGTAGCGTGATATGATTTGGGGTGCGAGATAGTTGGTTATATCGGCGCGATGGGTGTCGAGGTCGCGGTAGAGGTCGTGGCGCAGCATGCCTTCGAGACGGTCAAATTCGGCTGCGGTGGAGTCGTTCATATAGCCTTCCGAGCGGGCGAGTTCGCGCATCTGCTTCATGGCAGTCTCAAGCACCTTATCGTATTCAAAGCGCGAAGGATCGATCGACTGCTTGAACTGCTCGTAGATCGTGTCGGTAAGCTCGAAGTCGGCCGGCGCCGGAATGGATGGATGCTCGGCTGCATATTTAGTAGCGAAGTCAAAGCTCCAGTTGTCGCGCACCACATTATAAGTAATGCGGTTTACATCGGGATAGTCTATCTTCACGTCGGGAGTGATACCACCACCGTCGCGCACCTCGCGTCCGCCGGCGGTGTGAAACACTGTGGTCAGCGAGTCGGGGATACGCGCTACCGAGCCGTCGGGATTGCGGCGCGAGTAGTCGATGGCCTGAATGAGGCGACCTGACGGAATGTAGTATTTGGCGGTGGTGACTTTGAGCAGTCCCTCGTAGGGGAGCTGACGTGTGCCCTGAACCAGTCCTTTGCCAAACGAGCGGTTGCCCACCACTACGGCGCGGTCAAGATCCTGGAGTGCACCGGTCACAATCTCGCTCGACGATGCTGTGGCGCCGTCGATTAGCACCACGATAGGCATCTTCGTGTCGACAGGTTTGCCCGATGTCTTGTAGGTGCGCTCGTTGAGCAGACCTTTACCTCGGGTGGTCAGGACTTCGGTGTTCTTGGGCAGAAAAAGGCCGAGGATTTTCACGGCGCTTTCGAGCAGTCCGCCACCATTGCCGCGCAGGTCGAGTATCAGACTTTTGGCTTCATGGTTGTTGCGGAGGTCGAGCAGGGCATCGCGCACCTCGTCGTAGCTCTTGTCGGTAAACGAGTTGAGCGCTATGTAGCCCACGCCGTCGGCTGCCATGCCGTAGTAGGGCACTGAGGGTATCTGTATCTTGCGGCGGATGATGTCGACGGTGATTATAGAGTCCTGTACATAAGGCCGATTCACGGTCACTGTGACCTTAGTGCCGGCCTGACCTTTAAGCCGCTCGCTCACCTGCGACGAGCGCCATCCGGCAGTGCTGTCGCCGTCGATTGCCACTATGAGGTCGCCCGGGCGCAGCCCGGCCAGAGCGGCGGGTGAGCCTTCGTGAGGCTCTGATATTATCACTTTACCGCCCGGCCGCTCCTGAATGTACGAGCCGATACCGGCATATTCACCTGTGGTCATGGAGCGGAAGTCTTCCTGATCTTTGGCCGAGATGTATTCGGTGTAGGGGTCGATGTCGTTGAGCATGGCGGCGATGGCCACGTTGATGCTGCGTTCGGCGTCGATAGAGTCTACGTAGAAAGTCTGGAGTTCCTTATATACGGAATTGAATATGTCGAGATTGCGCGAAATCTCATTTTTGCGGCTGCGTGTGGCGCCTGTGACCGCTGCTGCGGCGGCCGCAAAGCATAGCGCTATAAGGAGTATTTTTTTCATCTGTATATTAATGTGGTTAATTGAGCGTCAAAGTTACTCAATAATTATAATACTTCAAGATGGATAACGGTCAAAAAAATAAAAAATTTCGTGATTTTTATAAAAACACTTGCATAGTTCAAAAAAAGAGATTAATTTTGCAACGCATTTGAGAGAAAATGTATCACTGCTTCAGTAGCTCAGTTGGTTAGAGCACCTGACTGTTAATCAGGGGGTCGTTGGTTCAAGCCCATCCTGAAGCGCGTTAATAATTTGTTTGTTTTCATTTTTGTTCTTGCTTCAGTAGCTCAGTTGGTTAGAGCACCTGACTGTTAATCAGGGGGTCGTTGGTTCAAGCCCATCCTGAAGCGCAAAGAAAGCGTTGCTTGTGAAAGCAGCGCTTTTTTTGCATCTATACATCCCGTATAGACTAAATATCTACCGCTCTCTAATTTGTTAATGACTGTTAATTAGGTTGCTGTCTTAGTATAAAGTTATTAATTTTGTCTTTTGGATGGATTGGCATGCTCCGGTCTATCCTCCCGTAAACCAATCGTTAACCTTAAAGTCCTTGGTGTACAAGGCAAAATATTAGTAATTATATGAATTTCAGACGTGTCTTTCTGTCGATCTTCATGGCTGCGGCTCTCATGGCCTCGGCTGATATGACTGACCAGCAGGTGATAGATTATATCAAGAAGCAGACATCTCTCGGCAAGACCGAACAGCAGATAGGTAGGGAACTGCTTGCTAAAGGCGTAACACCCGAACAAGCGCAGCGCATCAAGTCGTTGCTCGAAAGCGAGCAGCAGAGCGAAGCCGTAGTTGCATCGCAAAGTACTGCTGCCGCCAAGCGCGAACGCCGCCACGATGTGTCTTCCGATATTTCCTCCGAAGCTATTATTCAAGTGTCGCGAGAGCTTGATGAAGGTTACGATGGTGAAGAGTCATATCGTCAGATCTACGGCCATAAAGTATTTAATTCCCGTGAACTGACATTTGAGCCCAGCGACAATCTGGCTACTCCTCAGAACTATCGCCTCGGCCCCGGCGACGAAGTGCTCATTGATATATGGGGCGCTTCGGAAGATCATCTCCGGCAGACTATCTCACCCGAGGGCAGCATTATGATAGAATCGATTGGCCCGGTCTATCTCAACGGTATGACTGTCAGCGATGCCAACAAGCATCTTAAAAGTACATTTGCACGCAAATATGCCGGCGTGAGTGATTCGGAGACCGATGTCCAGGTTACTCTCGGCCAGGTGCGCAGTATTCAGGTTGACATACTCGGTGAGGTTTCCACCCCGGGCACGTATCGCATGTCGCCGTTCTCGTCGGTATTCCATGCCCTGTATCGCGCCGGCGGTATCAACGATATCGGTTCGATGCGTAACATCCAGGTACTCCGCAACGGCAAGAAAATTGCCGGAGTGGACATATATGAATATCTATTCAACGGCAAGACGGCCGGCAACATCCGCCTCCAGGAAGGCGACGTTATCATTGTGCCTCCCTATTCGCAGCTCGTCAACATCGACGGTAATGTAAAGCGTCCGATGTATTATGAAATCAAGCCTGGTGAGACCGTGCAGAATCTCCTCGAATACTCAGGCGGTTTTACCGGCGATGCCTACGAGTCGATGGTGAAACTTTCGCGTCAGGCTGGTACTGAAAATGAATTATATAATATCGATACCGGTGATTTCGGAACTTACCGACTGCAGGACGGTGACGTCGTAACCGTCGGGACTATCCTTGACCGCTATGCCAACCGTGTGGAAATCAAGGGTTCGGTCTATCGTCCCGGTCTGTTTGCTATCGGAAAAGATATTCAGACCGTCAGCGACCTTATCCGCAAGGCCGAAGGCCTTACCGACGACGCATATACCGACCGTGTGATTCTGTATCGCGAAGGTCCTGATCTTGACCTTCAGCTTCAGTCGTTTGACATCAAGAGGGTTCTTGACGGCACAGCACCAGATATCACGCTGAAACGCAACGACGTGATTGTAATCTCAAGTATCCACGAAGTGGAAGAGCGCGGAGGCCTTTTCATCGCAGGCCATGTGGCCCGTCCGGGTGGCTATCCCTACGCTGCCAACACTACGGTAGAGGACCTGATATTCCAGGCCGGAGGTCTCCTTGAAGGTGCTTCCACTGCCCGAGTTGATATATCTCGCCGTATCGTTGACCCCACATCGGTGGAGCAGACTCAGCAGCTTGCCCAGATATTCACCATATCGCTGGAAAACGGATTGGCTGTAGGCGATGGCAAAGGCTTTATTCTCAAGCCTAACGACCACGTTGAGGTCCGCAAGAGTCCCGGTTACTCCGCTCAGCAGTTTGTGGTGCTCAACGGTGAGGTGCTCTTCGATGGCCAGTATATCCTTCAGAAGCGCAACGAGCGTCTGTCGGAAGTTGTGCGCCGTGCAGGTGGTGTGCTTCAGGATGCATATCTTAAAGGTGCGCATCTGACTCGCAAGCTCACCGAAGATGAGTATGAAGCCCGCAAAGAGGCCATGCGTATGGCTATCGCCAATAGTAAGGAAAATCAGGGCGACTCTATCGCTCTGAGCCAGATAGAGGTGTCTGACCGCTATAACGTAGGTATTGACCTTGAGATGGCTCTCAATAATCCCGGTTCGCATTACGACCTGGTGCTCCAGCCCGGCGACCAATTGTTTATCCCCGAGCAGCAGAGTACTGTCAAGATTTCCGGCGACGTGATGTATCCCAACGCCGTGATCTATGAGCCCGGTAAGAAACTTGATTACTATATCGACCAGGCCGGTGGTTACGGTCAGACCGCCCGTAAGGGTAAGGCTTTCGTGGTGTATCTCAACGGTAAGGTGTCACGAGCCAAGAAAAATACGCCTATCGAACCCGGCTGTCAGATCATAGTGCCCACCAAGTCGGCCACATCCGGCACGGACTGGACTAAGATTCTTACACTCGCCACCAGCTTCTCGTCTGTAGCTACGATGGCTGCCACTATTACAAACATCTTCAAGAAATAATTATCATGGCTGAAGAAAATATCACCAATTCCGAGCAGGGAAAAGACGAGTATGAAATAGATCTGCTCCAGCTACTGTCAAATCTGTGGGACCAGCGCCGCAAGATCGTCAAGTGGTGTATCTGTGGTGCCGTGATAGGCATTGTGGTAGCTTTCAGTATCCCTAAAGAATACACCACCGAGGTAAAACTCGCGCCTGAATCAAGCGACAGCGGCAGCCGCGCCGGCGGTCTTGGTGCTTTGGCATCCATGGCGGGTATTTCTATCGGTTCGAGTAGCGGCTCCGATGCAGTGTATCCTGTGCTTTACCCCGATGTGGTTAGTTCCGTGCCGTTTATTACGGGCCTTTTTGATGTAGAGGTTCGCACCTCGGGCAGCGACCCTAAGGAGATGACCGTAGAAAAATACATGACCACCGAGACCCGCGGTCCCTGGTGGGGTTATATCACGAGACTCCCCGGCATGCTCTTCTCACTGTTTAAGTCGAAAGAGGAAGTTGCCGGCGACCACAAACTTGATCAGTTTCAGCTCACCCAATCCGAGACGCGGCTTCTCGACGCTCTCCGCGGCAGCATAGAGACTTCGGTTGATGCCAAAACCTCGGTAGTTTCCATCAAGGTCGTAGCTCAGGACCCTCTCGTGTCTGCTATGCTGGCCGATACGGTGGTGGCACGTCTTCAGGAATATATCACTGCCTACCGTACCAACAAAGCCCGTCAAGACCTCGAATATGCGCAGAAGCTCAATGAAGAGGCGCGTGTAAATTACTTCGAGGCCCAGCAGCGCTATGCCGATTATCTTGACCGCAACCAGAGTCTGTCGCTCCACACGGCCCAGACTACACGCGAGCGTCTGCAAAATGAGGCTACACTTGCGTTTAATCTCTACAATCAGACAGCCCAGCAGGTACAGCTTGCGCAGGCTAAAGTGCAGGAGACCACTCCGGTCTACGCCATCATCACTCCTGCCACAGTTCCGGTCAGAGCTTCCGCCCCGCGCAAGATGTTCATACTTATCGGTTTCATATTCCTCGCTTTCGTAGCTTGCTCGGCCTGGATTCTCTTTGGAAAATCGTCGGTGAAGATGTTCCGCGAGCGCCTCGGTTCGTCGTCCAAGCCCTCTGACTCCAAGCCCGTCGAGACTGCTGAACAATGACACTCCGCGCAGCAATTCTGCTATTGCTAACTATATTGTCCGCTTCCCGAGCTTTTTCACAAAGCCGGGAAGTTGACGTTTTATCGCTTATCCTTGCCGCTGACAGTGTGAATGTCCGCGAGTCGGCCCCGCAGACCACCGTGGGCGACGTTCTGTCATTTTTGGTATCGGTCGCGGAGTCTGACACTATCGCGTCCCCGCCGACATTGCCTCCGTCGCCTACATGCGGCATTGATGCCCTCAATGTTATTACCGACGCGTTTTCCACCCACGACTTCTATGCGTCGGGCACTTGGGCGCGCGACGAGTATATCCTCTATCCGTCAGCTGCCGCGCCGCCCGTCACGGGCGTACTCTTTCAGCTGCCTCGCAAACTTATTGTCACGTCGCCCTATGGCTATCGTGAGAAATTTGACCGCATGCACTACGGTATCGACATACACATGTGTGTGGGCGACACTATCTCGCTTCCGATGATCGGCACTGTAAGTCAGATAGGATATGATTCACGTGGCTACGGTCACTATCTCATTGTGGTACACGACAATGGACTTGAAACCCGTTACGCCCACCTGAGCAAACCGCTTGTCGACAAAGGTCAGCGCGTATGCGAAGGCGAAGCGATAGCCCTCAGCGGCAACACTGGTAATTCCACCGGCCCGCATCTGCACCTTGAAGTGCGTTATCGAGGATTGCCGCTCGATCCGCGACTGGTATTTGATTTTAGCATACCTTAACATAGGTGTCAAGGTTAGTGGCTCATGTGGAGAAGTATTTTTGCATCGTGAAAAGAATACTTAACTCCTCAAAGTCATGAACAGAATAACCGCAACCGACACCATCTTCGCCACCGTAGTTCGCCGTGGCACCACTTGCATCTCCACTCGTCTGACCGGCATGAAGTCCATCGGTGAAGTCATGGAATATCTCCGCTCACGTATGAGCGATCTTGCCGGACTTATCACTATCCGGCTCCGCAACGCTACCGAGGGCTGGACCACATCGCATAATGTCATGCTCCGTCCCCGGCCTGCCGTAGTATCTCCCTCTGCCGACTCTTACCCGAGCCTCTTTGCTGCTCAGGGATTGTAAAGATCGGGGTTGAAAAACGCCTCTACGTCGCGGGCAAGTTCGAGCGCACGCACCGCCGGCGAGTCCGGATCAATCTCTGCGGCCGCCGCATAGTCGCTTGTGGCTTTTGCGCGATGTCCCAGCCGCCAGTGGAGTTTGCCGCGGGCAAAGAGGAGGGCGGCATCTGCTTCGTTGTCTGCCATCAGTCCGTCGAGCTTTGCCAGAGCATCCTCCGGCGGCAGCCCGGCTATAAGTTTGTCAATATTTTGAATTTGTGACATTATTTCTTAACTTTGGGCAATGTTTATGCGTTACAAATATAAGCAATATTACCCGAAGATGAAAAGATTACGAATATTACTTACCGCCGTAGCCGCCCTGGCCGGCATCTTGCTCTCTAATGCTGCCGACCCTACAGCCACCACCTACGACGCTTGGCAGTGTCAGGGCTCGTCGATGCCCTATCCGGTAGTAACCCGGGTAGCTGTGCCCGATTCGCTCGGCTTGCAGGCGGTGATGATAAATCATGTCGGTCGCCACGGAGCGCGCTTCCTCTCGTCGAGCCGATACACCCGTGCCATGTCGCGAGCCCTTGCCAAGGCTGATTCGCTGGGTACCATCACCCCGCGCGGCCGCGAGTTCCGTAAACTCGTGGATCTTATCGTGGCCAAGACTGCATCGCGCTGGGGAGCACTCGATTCTTTGGGTATGGCTGAGCAGCGCGCCATAGCGTCGAGGCTCTTTCAGGCATTTCCGGAAGTGGTGAAAAATGCCCGCATTCATGCCATAGCCTCATACTCGCCGCGTGCCATAGCATCGATGGATGAGTTTACTCATCAGCTCTCGCGACTCGACAATCATGTGGAGATCTACACCTCCTCCGGCCGTCAGAATTCGCCGCTCCTGCGCGCCTTTGATCTCAACGACGACTATCGCGACTACATAGCGAGCGACGGTTGGCGCAAAGTATACTCTGATTTCGCCGATGCGGCGCTCCCCCTCGCCCCCGTGAGCCGTCTGCTCGGCGTCGCTTACCCCTATGAAGAAGGTGAGGCTCAGGACTTGGCTAAAGTTATGTACAAGATCATAGCCGGATGCTCGGCCATGTCGGTCGATGCCGGTTGGGAACGCTTTCTCACGCTTGAAGAGTATAATGCCATGTGGAGTGTGGAAAATCTTCACCACTACCTCACCTATTCGGCCTCCACGCTGTCGAGCGCTGCCCCCGACATGGATTCGGCCCTCCTGCTCGATATTATCAAAACCACCGACGCTTTCATAGCCGGTGAATCATCAACCCCCATCGAACTGCGCTTCGGCCATGCCGAGACCCTCATGCCGCTGCTGGCGCTCATGCACGTGCCCGGGTGCTACTATATGACCAACTATTTCGATACCGTCGGCCTCCACTGGCGCGACTTCTACGTAGTGCCTATGGCGTCGAATATCCAGCTCATCCTGTTCAAGGACGCCAAGGGCGAATATTTTGTGCGCCTTGATCTCAACGAAGTGCCCGTGCCCATCATCCCGGGACGCAGTTCGCTCTACGTGCCGTGGAAGACAGCCCGTGAGTATTTCAACAGATGCCTCCCGCTTATCGACCAGCTCTGACCACACCTTTTCCTTTTTCACCGCAACAATTTAATAATCAATCCTGTGAAGCGCCCCTACAGCATTGTCGTTCAATTACGTACGACAATGGCCGCTCCGGGTGGGGCGGCCATTGATGGGTTGAGGGTACGGGATTAGATGTCGAATGCTTTCTTCACCTCGTCGACGGCGTCAAGGCGTTCCCAGCCGAAGAGTTCTACCTCGATGTCCTTGGGAGCTTCGTATTTCGACTCGAAGTGCTTGACCACGCGGCGGGGCTGACGGCCTACGTGGCCGTAGGATGCGGTCTCGGCGTAGATGGGCTTGCGGAGGTCGAAGCGCTTTTCTATGGCGTAAGGGCGCATGTCGAAACATTCCATCTTCTTAACTATTTCGGCGATTTCGCCGTCGGAGAGATCCACATGCGACGTGCCGGCGGTGTCGATGCACAGGCTGACGGGTTCGGCGCAGCCAATAGCGTAGGCCACCTGCACGAGCGCGCGGTCGGCCACGCCTGCAGCCACGAGGTTTTTGGCTATGTGCCGGGCGGCATAAGCTGCCGAACGGTCGACCTTAGAGGGATCTTTGCCCGAGAATGCACCTCCGCCGTGAGCGCCGTGTCCGCCGTAGGTATCCACTATTATCTTGCGTCCGGTAAGTCCGGTGTCGCCGTGAGGGCCGCCTATCACGAATTTTCCGGTAGGATTGACGAGCAGCTTCACGTCGTCGCCTATGAGAGCTGCCACATCAGCAGGGAGCTGAGCCTTCACACGCGGCAGCAGTATGTTGCGCATGTCGTCGGTAATGCGCTGCTGCATGGCGCGGTCAGCCTCGGCCTGAGCCTCGGGGGTATCATCTGTCGGCTTGATAAACTCGTCGTGCTGCGTAGAGATCACGATGGTGTCCACACGTAGCGGTCGGTTATTCTCGTCATATTCCACAGTAACCTGGCTCTTTGAGTCGGGGCGGAGATAGGTGAACACGCGGCCGCGCTTCTCCCATGTCATCTCCTTGGCTTCGCGGCGTATGTCGGCGAGCTCGCGGAGCAGTCGGTGAGAGAGGTCAAGAGTGAGAGGCATATAGTCAGGGGTCTCATTGCAAGCGTAGCCAAACATCATGCCCTGGTCGCCGGCACCCTGTTTTTCTTTGCTTTCGCGGTCGACGCCGCGGTTGATGTCGGCGCTCTGCTCGTGGAGTGCCGAGAGTATGCCGCAGGCCTCACCGTCAAACTTAAGCTCGGAGCGGTCATATCCTATCTGCTTTATCACGCGGCGGGTCACGTCCTGGAGGTCGATATATGCCTCCGAGCGCACCTCACCGGCTATCACCACCTGGCCGGTGGTGACGAGGGTCTCACATGCCACCTTCGATTCGGGGTCATGGGCGAGAAATTCGTCGAGTATGGCGTCGGATATCTGGTCGGCCACCTTGTCGGGATGTCCTTCCGATACACTTTCCGATGTAAAAAGATAAGTCTTCATATATGTATATATAAAATTAAAATGTCGAAAAA
Organism: Bacteroides sp.; assembly: GCA_014802325.1. Lineage (GTDB taxonomy): Bacteria > Bacteroidota > Bacteroidia > Bacteroidales > Muribaculaceae > Duncaniella. Next base: position 34,748 of record JAAVCK010000008.1, on the reverse strand, counting down.
TAGGCCATGGAAAATTCGGTGCCTGTTTTTCAACATTTTCGCGGCAGTGCTCTCGGCACTGACCCTTATGTAACTTCAAAAAACCTTTTATCGTTCGTGCTCACCGCAGTCGGCGGTGGCGCGGCTGACCCGGGCGGGTCGATGAGGTTGCGGTTTAGCATTTTTTTGAAGTGGTTGCAAGCAGCCAAATTTGTCCACTATGTTTTTATGGACTGCAAAATTACAACCAATTATCTACCCCACCAAATCTTTTCATGAATTTAACATTTGTAGAAAGTTAGACGCGTAGGTTAATACCTTATGATTAAAAGATATGACATATCAGATTTTTTTTCTTACCTTTACTCAGTAAAAAGTATTTATATGAGCACACTTCTCAACACAGACAAGAAATATAACGAATGGATCACTGGAATCAGTGAGGATTTCCGTCGGAGCCAATTAAAAGCCGCTACATCTGTTAATTCTGAAATGCTAAAATTTTATTGGAATTTAGGACGAGAAATAACAGAGAAAAAATCACAGTATCAGTGGGGTGATAAATTCTTTGAGAATCTCAGTCAAGATTTAAAGACCTTACTACCCGGAGTAAAGAGTTTTTCTCCTACAAATCTGCGATATATGCAGCGCTTCTATCTACTTTATCCAGAGGCTGATATAATTCTTCCCCAAGCTGAGGAAGAAATTGTAGAACAAGAATCCAATATACTTCCCCCAAGTCGGGGAGGAAATCTTTATGATACCTTGGGGACATCATAAAGTCATTATGGATAAATATCAAAATAATATAAAGAAGGCTATTTTCTTTGTCCGCAAAACTATAGTAAATAACTGGTCTCGCGGAATGCTTGAGAACTTTGTAGATACTGACCTCTATGAACGACAGGGACGTGCGATCACGAATTTTCAAAACACATTACCTCAACCTCACGGTGACTTGGCCCAGGAATTATCAAAAGACCCTTATACGTTTGACTTTGTAAGCATTGCGGAGAATTATAGAGAGAAAGAGCTGAAGGATGCTTTGGAGAAAAATATCGCAAAATTTTTGCTTGAATTAGGTAGCGGCTTTGCTTACATGGGGCGAGAATATAGGATAAAGATTGGAAGTACTGAGCAATTTATCGACATGTTGTTCTATAATACCAAACTTCATTGTTATGTTGTAGTTGAAATTAAAACGAGGAAATTTGAGGCCAGTAGCCTGGGGCAACTTGGCACATACGTTGCAGCTGTCAATCATGAGTTGCGAGAGGAAACGGATAATCCCACTATAGGCTTGCTGATATGCAAAACCAAAGATAATGTGTTAGCAAAATACGCTTTAGAAGCTATCAACGAACCTATCGGCATATCTGAATATGAATTGGCGAAACTCTTTCCTGCGGATTTTAAAGGGACTCTGCCGACTGTGGAAGAAATAGAGAGCAACATATAAACCGATGGCTCTCCATGTATGAAAGTGTCTTATATCTAACTAATTGAAAATTAGAGCTGCCGCAATCAGAAAATTTTTATCCTTTCAAGAATTGGCTCGACCCTACCCATGAACGAGATTTCGGATAATACGCTATTTTTAATTAGCCGGTTGAGAGTAGGTACAGTTTCAATTTTATAAAATTTCATAATTATTAGCCCATTATGGCGGAAATTGAAATAAAAATTGCTATATTTGCAAGCTGAAATGCCGCCCGGTGTCATTGCCGGACGGTTAACTACCTTGAACTAAATCAATTAATCAATCTTTTAATACATTTTACTAACACAATGCAAAAAGGATCATTGGGAAGCGTTGTTGCAGGAGTAATAGCAGTATTCCTCGTGCTCATCTGTCTCTTCTACCTTTCTTTCACAGTGGTGACAAACCACTACGAGGACAAGGCCGATGCAGCGGCTAAGATCGAGGCTGCTAAGTTCAACGACGACCCCGAAACTTACCGCAAGGCTTACAGCGATTACATCAAAAACATCGCTAACGAAAAAGTCTATCTTGGTTACACTTTCAATGAAGTACAGAAACTTGGTGTAGGTCTCGGCCTCGACCTCAAGGGCGGTATGAACGTCACCCTTCAGGTATCGGTTCCCGATATTCTCCGCTCAATGGCCAACGCCGAGGGCAATCCCTACTTTGAAAAGGCTCTCGCTGCTACTGACTCGGTAGTGCGCGCCACCAAGAGCAATGATTATGTAGACATCTTCTATCAGCAATACACCGCTCTCGATCCCGCCGGCGACCTTTCTGTCGTATTCAAGGATCAGGTTAAGCGCGGTCAGAGCCCCGAGTCTGTACGCAATGCCCTCAAGCAGGAGGTAAAGGATCGCGTCAGCAGCTCTACCAACGTGCTCCGTACCCGTATCGACCAGTTCGGTGTGGTTGCCCCCAATATCCAGGAACTTGAAAAGGACGGTCAGATCCTCCTCGAACTTCCCGGTGTGAAGGAGCATGACCGTGTTCGCGACCTTCTTAAGTCAAGCGCCAATCTCGAATTCTATGAGACCGCACAGTATACCGAGGTGCTCCCCTACATCCAGCAGCTCGACGCCGCTCTCCGCGCTGACTCTCTTAACGATGGTCGCGGTCTTGCCGAATACTTCCTCCAGCTCGGCGCTACAAACAATCCCATCGGCGTAGGTATCGCAGCCGAGACTGCCCGCGACACTATCAACACCCTTCTCGCCTCCGATGCCGCCAAGCGCATCCTCCCCGGCAATATCAAGCTCGCTTGGGAGTTCAAGCCCGAGATCGTGACTGTGGACGACTCTATCCGCGGCAAGCGCAATCTCGCCATCTATCAGCTCGTGGCTCTCAAGACCACCAACGGTAAGCCCGCCCTTTCAGGCGACGTGATTACCTCGGCTACCAGCGAGTTTGACCAGATGCAGGGCGGTAACTACGTATCTATGAACATGAAGCCCGATGCCGCCCGCACTTGGGCCCGCATCACCGCCGCCAACCTCAACAAGCAGGTGGCTATCGTGCTCGACGATCAGGTTTATTCTGCTCCCAACGTCAACAGTGTGATCGAAGGCGGTCGCTCGCAGATCACCGGTAACTTCTCTACCGACGAGGCAAAAGACCTTGCCAACGTGCTCAAGAGCGGTAAGATGGCTGCTAAGGTCGACATCATCTCCGACACCGTGATCGGTCCGTCGCTCGGTCAGCAGGCTATCAACGACGGTCTCTGGTCGTTCGTAGTGGCTCTCGTGCTCCTCATGATCTTCATGTGTCTCTTCTACGGATTCATCCCCGGACTCATTGCCAACCTCGCTCTTATATTCAACATCTTCTTCACGTTCGGTATCCTTGCCTCGTTCCAGGCAGTGCTCACCCTCTCGGGTATCGCCGGTATCGTGCTCGCGCTCGGTATGGCAGTCGACGCCAACGTGCTTATCTATGAGCGTGCCAAGGAAGAGCTCCGCGCCGGCAAGAATGTGCGCAACGCCATCTCCGATGGTTATTCCAACGCATTCTCGGCCATCTTTGACTCTAACCTCACTTCTATCATCACCGGTGTGATCCTCCTCATCTTCGGTACCGGTCCTATCAAGGGCTTCGCCACCACACTCATCATCGGTATCATCTGCTCGTTCTTCACTGCCGTATATCTTACCCGTCTCGTCTACATCGCATTCGGTAAGACCAAAGCATTCGAGAACCTTACCTTCACCACCGCTCTTTCGAGCAAGATGTTCAGCAACACCCACTTCAACTTCCTCGGTGCCCGCAAGATCAGCTTCACCGTGGTAGGCGTGGCTGTGATCGTAGTTATCTGTTCGTTCTTTATGCGCGGTCTCAATCAGGGTATCGACTTCTCGGGTGGTCGCAACTACGTGGTGCAGTTTGATCACTCAGTGAAGACTCACGAGCTTCAGGAGAAACTCGCTCCCCTCTTCGAGGGTGCGCAGGTAAGCGTCATCACTATCGACGACGACACCAAGGTGCGTATCTCCACTAACTACAAGATCGATTCTGACGACGAAGGTATCGATGAAGAAATCACCGGTATCCTCTACAACGGTCTGTCTGACGAACTCAACGGTATGTCGATCGAAGACTTCTCCACTACCAACGAGAATATCGGTATCATGTCATCGGCTAAGGTAGGTCCTACCGTGGCCAACGATATGCGCACCGACGCTATCATCGCCGTGATCATCGCGCTTGTGGCCATGTTCTTCTACATCCTCATCCGCTTCCACAATGTTGCCTTCTCGCTCGGCGCACTTGCTGCCGTGTCGTTCACAGCGTTCACCATCGTAGGTTTCTACTCGCTCTTCTGGGGTCTCTTCCCCTTCGCTATGGAGATCGACCAGACCTTCATCGCCGCTATCCTTACGGTGATCGGTTATCAGATCAACGATACCGTGGTGGTATTCGACCGCGTGCGTGAGAATGTAGCTCTCTATCCCAAGCAGGATTTCTACACCACCATCAACTCGTCGCTCAACTCCACTCTGAGCCGTACGGTGATGACCTCAAGCTCGACACTGCTCGTGCTCCTCTCGATCTTTGTGCTTGGTGGCGACGCTATCCGCTCGTTTACTTTCGCTATGATCTTCGGTGTCGTCATCGGTACTCTTGCCACCATCTACCTTGCAGCTCCCGTGGCTTATCTTGCCGACGCTCGCCGCAACAAGAAGGCTGCCGCAAAGTAATCAGTCTGACTTTCTGAATTATCACCATAACTCATGCCGGGAGCGCCCGTGTGGTCATTACATTGACCCTCGGGCGCTCCCCCTTTGTCGACATTTATGCGGCGATTGTCGAAGTTTTTTGCCGGTTTCGACTTTTTTTGCCAACTTTGAGTCCATAACTTGTAGTATACCCATGAAATCTCAGTTCAATCGCAACAGGGTGCTGACATTCTTAACCCATCTGCTCGTCATCTCGATGCTGTTCGTGCTCCCCGAGGTGCTGTGGAGCCTTGCATTCCCGTGGAAAAAGGTCCATCCCGAGTTTTTCATCAAGGCCTTTACATTCATAGCTGTATTTTATGTGGAGTATTATCTTATACTCCGCCGCCTGCCTTCGCGCAGCAGCCAGTGGGGTCGGTTTGCAGCTACGAACATAGTACTGATTGCTGTGGTGCTAACTCTCTTCTATATCTCGGGATTTGCACCGTCGCGTCCACCCAAAAATCCCGATCACGTCTCGTTCATATCACGCACGGCACTGATGCTTACCCGCGACGCCGTGATGATAATCCTCACCATCGGACTCGCCGTGGCCATGAAACTCGGCGAGCAGTGGAGGTTTCTCGAAACACGTCGCCGAGAGTTGGCCGACGCTCAGCGAGCCGATGAGCTCGCCAATCTGAAAAGTCAGCTCAATCCTCACTTCCTGTTCAATACCCTCAACAGCATCTACGCCCTTATCGCCATCGCGCCCGATAAAGCCCAGTCGGCTGTGCACGAGCTCAGCCGCATGCTGCGCTACATGCTTTATGAGAGTCACGCCACCGTGCCTCTGGAAAAAGAGATCGATTTCATCCGCAACTATATAGAGCTTATGAAACTCCGCCTCAGCCCGTCGCTGCCGCTCGAAGTGACACTTGACGCGGGCGACTGCGCCGATACCCCGGTTGCGCCGCTGATTTTCATTACGTTGATTGAAAATGTCTTCAAGCATGGCGACACCGCCGCCCCCTATAAACCTGTCACCATCTCGCTTACGGCCGGTAGCGGAGTGGTGCATTGCGTCACCTCCAATGCGGTGGCACCCCGCGCGGCCACCGAGTCGGGTGGTATCGGCCTGACCAACCTCAACCGCCGCCTGTCGCTCCTCTACGGCGACCGTGCTTCGCTTAAGACCTCTGTGACCGACGGACGCTTCGTGGCCACACTTTCTATTGACCTTAATACCGAAACAGATGAATAAACTGCGCTGCTGCGTGATCGACGACGAGCCTTTGGCCTCCGGTCTCATCGCGTCATATATACTCAAGACACCATTCCTCGAACTCGCAGGCGAATATTCCTCGCCCAACGATGCCACGTCTGCCATCCTGTCGGGCGACATCGATATTGTGTTTCTCGACATCAACATGCCCCAGATAAGCGGTGTGGAATTTGCCCGAATCATTCCCCCTTCTACCCGCGTGGTGTTCACCACGGCCTACGACAGTTATGCCGTGGAGGGATTCCGCCTCAACGCTCTCGACTATCTGCTCAAACCGGTAAGTTATCCGGAATTTCTTGAGGCAGCCAACCGTGCTCTGAAGTGGAAGGAATCGGTCGATGTCCGTCAGACAGCTGTATCGGCCACTGTCGACGACCGCTTCATCATAGTCAAGAGCGAGTATAAGCTGATTCAGATTGCCATCGACGATATACTCTATATCGAAGGACTGAAAGACTATGTGCGTATCTACACCGCCTCGCGCGAACGCCCCGTCATGACCCTGCTGAGCATGAAGTCTATTGAAAGCAAGCTCCCCGAACCGCAGTTTATGCGCGTCCACCGCAGCTTTATAGTCAACACGTCGCGTATCACCACTATCGAGCGAAATCGCATAGTATTCGGCGAGAGCTATGTGCCAATATCCGACAGCTATCGTCAGATGTTCAATGACTTCATCACCGCCCGCACTCTCGACCCCAGGAATTCTGATTGATACCGGCATTGCAGCCAAATCAAGCTACGTATTCGGGCTGCACACTACCTTAAAAGAATGTTAAAAATTAACTGTTGACAGAGAAAAGTGTTATTTTTGTTAAACCCTCGCCAGGGCTAAGACATTATATTGTTATAAGAATAATCACTTTACTCATTTATACATTATGTCCCTCTTAAAAGAATTCAAGGATTTTGCCATGCGTGGCAATGTGATCGACATGGCTGTCGGTGTAGTAATAGGTGCCGCTTTCGGCAAAATCGTTTCATCGCTTGTCGACGACCTGATCATGCCTCTCGTAGGTGTAGCCACCGGCGGTATGAACTTCACTGACTATAAGTGGGTGATTCAGAAGGCCGTGATGGACGGAACGGAAATAATCAAGCCCGAAGTTACCCTCAACTGGGGCACATGGATTCAGACCATAGTCAACTTCCTGATCGTAGCATTCTGTATCTTCCTTGCTATCAAAGTTATGAACCGTTTCCGCAAGCAGGAAGAAGAGGCCGCTGCCGCTCCTGCCGAACCCACGCAGGAAGAAGTGCTCCTCACCGAGATCCGCGACCTTCTCAAGAAGCAGGCCGACGCTGAAGGAGCAGCTAAGTGATGCAGACCGTACTGTTTCATTCTACCGTATTCGGACCTATACATTCCCGGCGACTTGGTGTGTCGCTGGGAATTAATCTTGATCCCGACGACGGTAAAGTATGCTCGTTTGACTGCCTGTACTGCGAGGCCGGCTTCAACGCGCAAGGCACAGGCACCACCGGACTTCCTCCGCGCGAGCACGTCAGCCGCATGCTCGGCGACAAACTCCGTGCCATGAGCGAGGCCGGAGAGCATCTCGACGTGATTACTTTTTCAGGCAACGGTGAGCCTACCATGCACCCCGAGTTTGCCGGAATTATCGACGACACCATAGCTCTCCGTGACCGCTGGTTTCCCGACGTGAAAATCAGCGTGCTCACCAATTCAACCCGGCTCGACCATCCCGATGTGGCTGCTGCGCTGCGTAAAGTCGACAATAATATCGTGAAGCTCGACTCGGCAGTCACCTCCACTATGAGGCTGATCGACAGGCCCGTGTCGCCTGCGTTCACGTCGGAGAGGGCTGTCGAAATGATCCGACCCTTCGGGCGCGACTGTGTAGTGCAGACCATGTTGCTTCGCGGCTCGTGGAATGGTGAGCCCGTCGACAATACCACCCCGGCCGAGATCGACGCACTGATCGAAGCATATCGCACCATCGGCCCGAGGCAGGTGATGATATATTCCATAGACCGACGTACCCCCGCGCGCGAACTTGTCAAAGTGCCCCGCGAAGAGCTTGAGCAGATAGCCGCGCGTATCCGCCGCGAGACCGGTATAGACGTCAGCGTGGCATGACCCGTCAGCTCCTCATACCTCCGCCGCTGCATCAGGGTAGCCGCATAGCCATCGCGTCGCCGGCGGGTGCGGTGGATACCGACGTGGTCCATGGCGCTGCCAGGGTGCTCACATCGTGGGGATTCATTCCCGAAATCATGCCGCATGCCCTTGACCGCTATGGTTCGTTTGCCGCTACTCCCCAAGACCGACTCTCCGACATGACCGAGGCTCTCACGTCGCCCCGCTACGATGCCGTGCTATGCTCCCGGGGCGGATTTGGCGCAGTCCACCTACTCGAATCCCTGTCGAAGCTGCCACTCCGCGAATTTCCCAAATGGCTCATAGGCTACAGCGACATCACCGCGCTTCATTGCCTGATGAGCTCTGAAGGCATCGCCTCGCTCCATGCCCCAAACTGCCGCCATATCGCCGAGACCGGAGGGACTGACCCGTGCTCGCAGCGTCTGCGTGCGATTCTCAACGGCGCGCCCGTCTCACCCGTCGAGTCGGCTACCCATCCGCTTGCCATAGCCGGGAGCGCCACCGGAGTACTCCGCGGAGGCAACTTCGCAGTGCTCTCTTCACTCATCTCCACCCCCTTCGACACCATTACCGCCACCACCGATACCATACTCTTTCTTGAAGACATATCCGAGCCGATATATAAAGTGGAACGCATGCTCCACACCTTGCGCCTCAACGGCACACTCCGCCGTCTGCGCGGACTTATTTTCGGCCAATTCACCAACTATCGCCCGACCGACCTTTACCCGACCGTAGAGCAGATGATTGCCCCGCTCGTAGGCGACCTCGGCATACCCGTGGCCTTCGACTTTCCCGTCGGCCACGTCAGCTGCAACTATCCCCTCATGGTCTCCGCCCCGGTCACACTCACGGTAGGAGAGCATACCACGGAGTTGATTAATCCGGTATGATTCAATATATTGCCCTGTAGGGGCGCTCCTCAGGAGCTCCCGACCGATGATGGTGCGCGACCTGTGAGTGCCGGAGGCACGATGTTGTGGATAATGCGAAGAAATTACCATAATGCCATTGCGGCGTTGGATGCCGCCCTCTGCACCATATTGGAGATAACTTCAAGAACATATATATTACTATATACAAGCGCTGCCGCACCGGGAGAACCGGGCGGCAGCGTGTATAACACTTAATACCTTTATTGTCGGGGGAAATTAAACGTAGTCGGCGAAACGCTCCTGGAGGCGCTTGCGAGCGAAGAATATGCGGCTCTTTACGGTGCCGAGGGGAAGATTCATCTTGTCGGCGATCTCGTGGTACTTGTAGCCAGCTACGTGCATTGAGAACGGAACGCGAAATTCGTCGGTCATCTCATTGATAGCTGCCGTGATCTCGTTGGCGCCGAACGAACCTTCGGGAGTCTCGAAGCCTGAGTCCTGGCAGAGGTTGAGGTGGTAAAGATCTTCAGTCTGGTCAACTACTGTAGCGGCGCGAGAGGCCTTGCGGTAGTTGTTGATGAAGATATTACGCATGATTGTGAAAACCCATCCCTTGAAGTTGGTATGCTCGGCATACTTATCCTCATTGTCGAGAGCCTTGAGAGTGGTGTCCTGAAGGAGATCGTAAGCGTTGTCGCGATCCTGTGTGAGCATCATTGCAAAGTTGAGGAGATTGCTCTGGAGGCTCATGAGGTTGGTTTGGAATTGAGAGGTTGCCATTTTGATGGGGGTTGGGTTTTAGTGTTATTTGCCTGTGTTTATTTTGTTTTGACGATTCAAAATTACTGTCTCCGATTCACATGCCGAATTATTTCATGAAGAAAATCTCGGTATACAATCAAAAAAGTTTGGTCGGTGTTTGTAAAAGATTGATAAATAACACTTTAATAGTTGAAAATAATTGTTGCAAAATTGTTGCAGTGCTGTAATTGTTACGATTTTGTTAAAGCCTTCGGTCTGCAGGTGGTAGGTTGAAGGGTGAAACGTTATTGTATTTTCGGTGACAAAACATTGTGCGATGCGCGAAAATTGTATAATTTTGTATTTATAATAATTATGTCTATGAATATCAAAGAGTCGATGGAGCAGATAGTCAGTGCCGAAAGCCGCGCGCTGCTCTCTATTCCCTACACTGAAAACTATGATAAGGCCGTGGAGCTGATAGTGGAGCATGTGCACCGCCGCGGTGGCAAACTCGTCACTTCGGGCATGGGCAAGGCCGGACAGATAGCCATGAACATCGCCACTACTTTTTCATCCACCGGCATCCCGGCAGTCAATCTGCATCCCTCGGAGGCGCAGCACGGCGACCTTGGTGTGTTGCAGCCCAACGACGTGATGCTGCTCATATCCAATTCGGGCAAGACACGCGAGATTATAGATCTTGTCGGGCTGACTCGTAATCTCTATCCCGACATCCCCATGATAGTCATCACGGGTAACCCCGACAGCGAACTCTCGCGCATAACCGATCTCACGCTCCCTACCGGGGGCGCTCCCGAGGTGTGTCCGCTCGGCCTGACGCCCACCACTTCCACCACCGTAATGACCGTGATAGGCGACATACTGGTGGTAAACGTGATGCATGCCACCGGATTCTCGCGCGAGGAATATGCCAAGCGCCACCACGGCGGCTATCTGGGTCACAAGTCACGCACAGGCCATGAGTAGACGAGTGTATTTTATGAGCGGACTCTCGCTCAAGGTGATGCTCGACAGTGATGCCGACGCCTCGTGGGAGCTCGACGATCTGATAGCCAATGCCGCCATAGCTGCCGCACGGGCCCGCGACACGGCATTCATAGGTCGTGCGGCCGCCGACGTGTCGGGCGACATGGCTGTCGACATGCTCGTCAAAGCCGGAATCGACATTGCCGGCCTCGACCGCTATTCCGACGTACCGCTACCGCTTACGCTCGAATCCCGCGGCGCACGCACCATCTATACCATCCCGTCGGCCGAACCGTTCAATCCTGTCTGGCCCCGCTTCGAGGCCGGCGACATCATGGTGTGGGGCGGATATTTCTCTATCGATCCCGGCGTACACGCCATGATGCTCGATCTGCTGCGCTATGCCTCCGCGCGTAAGGTCACCATGATATATGTACCTTACTTCACATCGCTCCAGGTGCCGCGCGTCACCCGAGTCATGCCGCGCATATTCGATAATCTCGAACTGGCCGACATTGTCATAGCATCGGCCGACATCATCGCCGCAATCTTTGAGAATAGCGACATGGCTGCCGTGTATACCCACAACATCAGTTTCTATGCCCGCCGCTTCTTTGCCATAGATGAGTCCGCCGGCACTCTCACCGAATATTCCGCCGAGGGCGAGGTGGCGCGCGACGCCGCCATGCCTCAGTCTGCCATAATAGCTTCAATAGTCATAGCCCTATGAAGTCAACGAGTCTTGAAGCCGTATTTGCATCGCCATCGGCCACGTCGGTCACACTTCCGGGAGCACCCGAGGCGATGGCCGATACACTGACCGGCCTGCCATTCAATGAAGCTCTCGACGCTCTGCGCACCGAAGCTGCCGCCGCTATAGCCTCCGCTCAGACCTTGAACGCCATAGCAAAGCTGACGGCGCTCGATGAGCTACTGACGCCCCGAGCCGACGACTCTCAGCAATTATTTGACCTGCATACGGCCGTCAAACATGTATTGACCGCCCTCTATATCGAGGCCGACGACTTCGATACGGCCATGACCACGGCCGCATCCACACTCTCGCTTTTAGCAGCCACGCCCCGCCGTAAGGACGAGCCTTTCATGGCCATGCTGGCCGCGCAGCTCTACGATCTGGCTTTTATCCACAACGAGCGCAAGGAGTTTCGACAGGCGGAGCGAAATCTTGAGAAATCCATGCGTCTGCTCGAACGCCTTGCCCGCACATCGCCCGCACGCTACGGCTCGGCGCATATCATGGCTCTCAACGCAGCCACGGTGGTCTATCGCAGTCGCGAGCAGCAGACACGCCTTCTTGAGCAATATCAGGCATCCACCAATACATACCTTCAGATGGTCAACGCCGGAGTGGGCGACGCCACCGTGCGCCTGGTCGACTCCATAGCCACCGAAGGGGAGACCCTCGCCCGTATGGGACGCTACCGTGAGGCCGTGCAATATTATGTGCGTGCTCTTAAATATCTCACCCGTATCGACGAATCCATGTCGCTCCGGCAGCTCAATCTGTCGATAGCTCTCGGCGACGTGATGCTTCACCTCGAACCCATGCGCGAAAAGGCTATCCACCTGCTCAATACCCTCCTCCACAAAGCCACCCGTCTCAAAGCCGAGACCGAACATCGCCGCATAGTCGACATACTCGCCTCATCCCGTTCGCGCGACCTCGACATCCTCGGCTTCTGGCACAAAATCTTTCCGAAATAACCTACCTCGATTCACGATTCATGATTCATAATTCACGATGATTCAAAATCCCCAAACCCTAATCCCAATCATGAATCATGAATCCTTAATCATGAATCAAAAAGAATCATAAATCCAAATACTTATAAAGATGTCAACCTACCGTCCTACCGATACTCTTCCGGCGCTCGAAGACGCCAATATCGCAATAGTACAGGCCCGCTGGAACTCCCATATCACCGACGCCCTCACCTCAGGAGCTATGGAAGTAGTGGAATATTACCGTAAAGCCGTGCCCGAGTGCACACTCGAAGCCGATGTGTTTTATGTGCCCGGCACCGTAGAACTCACATTTGCAGCCTCTAAACTCATCGAGACCGGCAGCTACGACGCAGTAGTGATACTCGGCTGTGTGATTCGCGGAGATACCCCTCATTTCGACTACGTATGTCAGAGCGTCACTCAGGGCATGACCCATCTCAACTCGGAGTGCGACATACCCGTGGTGTTCGGCGTCATCACTGTCAACGACGAGCAGCAAGCACTCGACCGTGCCGGAGGAAAAGTTGGCAATAAAGGTGCCGAAGCACTTGAGACTGCCCTCCACATGATAGCCTTCAACCGCATGCTCTGATTAGCGCTGTCACATCCGCTCTCCCCTCACACTCCCTCACGGCATGGAACGACTGATGCAATACGTGTGGCAGCATCGCCTGCTGCTTCCTGTCGATCTCAATACGGTCGACGGGCGGCGCGTGTCGGTCATAGACCCGGGTCGACTCAATACCGACGCCGGTCCCGATTTCTTCAACGCCAAAGTGAGAATCGACGGTCACTTGTGGGTGGGCGACGTGGAGATTCACGTCCGTGCATCCGACTGGCACCGCCACGGCCACGACGGCGATCCCGCCTACGACTCGGTAGTACTTCATGTAGTGGATCGCGACGACACACTCATCACCCGCCGCAACGGCGAGGTTATCCCGCAGATGGTGATGGCATGTGCTCCGGAATTTAATCAGCGCTACAATGACCTCGTGGGACGTGCTGCCACCGAGCTCCCATGCGCGGCCGAACTCGCCGCCATACCGTCGATCTACGTATCCGACTGGTTCACAGCCCTCGCTTTCGAGCGCTTCCATGAGAAATCTGACCGCATACTACACCTGCTTTCGTCGATGGCCGACGACTGGCAGTCGGTATGCTATATCACCGTGGCGCGCGCCCTCGGATTCGGTATCAATGGCGAACCGATGGAGCGCCTAGCACGCGCCGTGCCCCTGCGCATCCTTCACAAACATGCCGACTCGCCCGAGGCCGTCGAGGCTCTCCTTTTCGGGCAGAGCGGACTGCTTGACCGCGCCCCGGCCGACGACGATTATGCCGCCATGCTACGCCGTGAGCACGCATTTTATGTGCGTAAGTTTTCCCTCACGCAGCCCCAGCCAATGGGGTGGAAGATGGCGCGCATGCGTCCACCCAACTTCCCTCACCGCCGCATAGCCCTGTTGGCAGCGCTCGTCACCGGCGGCTACCGCCTCCTCGACGATATAATCCACGCCGAGAGCGCTGAGGCGGCTATAGAAATGTTTCGAGTGCCGCTCACCGGCTACTGGAGCCGGCACTTTACGTTTGGCCCCGAGGCCGACGCTCATGTGCCGTCAACCCTCAGTCGCTCATCGGCCATAGGATTGATTATCAATGCCGTTGTGCCGCTCATCATGGCCTATGGTCGCCGCCACGGCAACGATGATATGTGGCATCACGGCTTTCAGTTGCTCACCGAGCTCCCGCCTGAGAGCAATTCCATCATCACCCTCTTTGCATCGGCCGGCATGAAATGCAGCGACGCCTCCATGTCGCAGGCACTCATTCAGCTCCGGCGCGCTTACTGCGAGCCGCGCAAGTGTCTTTACTGCCGCCTCGGTCACCGCCTCCTCTCCGCCCGCGCCAGGAGGTGATAAGTATTTTTCCTGATTTTGAATCTCGTAATGCTGTGTCAAAATAGACTTTTTTCAAAAAGGTACAAGCGTCCGCAGGACGCTGATGTACGCGTAACCCGGGTCGCCGTAGCTCTGCGGAGGCGCCCCGGGGTTAGATGCAGAAACCAAAAAGGCGTCCGATAGGCCGCCGAATAAAACTCAATAAGTTATATAATCGGCGGCCTGACGGACGCCAAAGTTTACAGGCCAATGGCCGGCGACGCCTCCGCATAGCTACGGAGGCGCCGGTTACGAATAACTCAATGCCCTGCGGGCATTCTTTTGTTATTTCGACACAGCCTCGGTAGTGCAAAATTGTAATCTTCAAGCCGCGGAGTGGCTGCAATATGGTTAACCCCGTGTGCTTGTCACCCGGGGTACACGCCCACGCCACCACTAACTGCGCGGCGGTTGCACTACCGCATCACATTTCTGCCGCCGACCCATAAATTTCCGGCAACGCAAGGATATGCCACAATTTTTTGTTAATTTTGTGGGAGAATATTTTTAAACATCATAAACTGTAATTATAGTTATGGCAAACTGGTTTGAATGTAAAGTACGTTACGATAAAACGATGGAAAACGGCTCGATCAAGAAGGTGACTGAGCCCTATCTTGTAGATGCACTGTCGTTTACAGAGTCTGAGGCCCGTATCATCGAAGAGATGACCCCGTTTATCTCCGGCGAGTACTCCGTATCGGCCGTGAAGCGCACCAAGATTGCCGAGATATTCCGCGACGACTCCGCCGACCGCTGGTATCTTGTCAAGGTAGCTTTCATCACCATCGACGAAAAGACAGCCGCCGAGAAGCGCGCTGTGTCGCAGATACTCGTTGCTGCCACCGGTTTCAAAGGCGCATATGACCGCTTCATGGAAGGTATGAAGGGCACAATGGCCGATTTTGAGATCGTATCCATCTCCGAGACTCCCATCATGGATGTATATGCCGCCAACCTCGGTGGCTCGAAAAGCGAGGAGTAATACGGCATGACCGACGTAGCCGCCAATCTCAGTCGCGTAGCCGCCACCATACCCGCAGGTGTGACTCTGGTGGCCGTGTCGAAGTTCCACCCCGTCGAAGCGCTCCGCTGCGCCTACGACGCCGGTCAGCGCGTATTTGCCGAAAGTCGCGCTCAGGAACTCGCCGTCAAGGCGCCGGCGCTCCCGCCCGACATAGAGTGGCACTTTATAGGCCACTTGCAGACCAACAAGGTGCGCGCCGTGCTTCCCCACGTGTCGCTCATACAGAGCATCGACTCCCGCCGGCTTCTCCGTGCGGTGAGCGATGAAGCCGTAAGGCAGGGTAGGGTAGTGGATGTGCTCCTTGAGGTCAATGTATCGGCCGACGGATCTAAGACCGGTATGGCGCCCGATGAATTCGACGGACTTGCGGCCGGATTCAGCGCGGCCGAATTTCCCGGCGTTAGAGTGCGCGGACTTATGGGAATGGCTACGTTTACCGACGATACTGCCGTGGTGCGCCGCGACTTTGAAGCGCTCCGTGGACTGTTTGACAGTCTGCGCTCAGGCGTATTCTCCACCTCGCCCGAATTCGACATACTGTCCATGGGCATGAGCGACGACCGCGACATCGCCATAGCATGCGGCTCCACGATGGTAAGGGTGGGAACTGACATTTTCGGGTATCGCGAATATTAGTTCATCGAAAGTCATGCACGCAAAGCGGATAGCAATAATGACCGGAACGCGGGCCGACTGGGGACTACTCAGTCCGATAGCCACCGCTCTTTCCGCCCGCACGGACGTGACCGTTCACATTATAGCCACCAATATGCACCTGTCTGATCGTTACGGCCATACGGTCGACGAGATACGTGCCGACGGATTCACGCCGGTGGAAGTGCCTGTGGATACCGACGACGACACCCCCCGCGGCAAGCTCCACGCCATGGCTCAGTGTCAGGAGGGAGTAGCGAGCGAGTTTGAGCGGCTTGCCATAGACCTGGTGGTGATACTGGGCGACCGCTTCGAGATGCTTGCCGCCGCCACTGCCGCCCTGATGATGCGCATCCCGGTCATACACATAGCCGGAGGCGAAATATCCGAAGGTGCCATCGATGATTCCATCCGCCATGCCATCACCAAAATGTCGTCGCTCCATCTCACCGCGTGCGAATCCTACCGCCGCCGTGTGATAGCTATGGGTGAGTCGCCTGACAGGGTGATAAATACCGGTGCTATCGGGGTGTATAATCTGCTCAACGGTCCGTCGCTTACTCCGGCCGAACTGAGCGAGTCTGTCGGGTTTGATGTCGATTCATCCACTCTGCTGGTCACATATCATCCGGCCACGCTCGACGATAATGCCACATCAGAGCTATTCGCCAACCTTCTCGAAGCGCTCGACCGCTTTCCCCACACCCGGGTGCTCTTCACGTACCCCAACAACGACGCCGGAGGCCGCATAATCATCTCGATGATACAATCATATGTGAGCCGCCACCCGGATCGCGCATTTGCCATCCCGTCGCTCGGACGACTGCGCTATCTCTCGGCGCTCAAGACTGTAGCTGCCGTAGTGGGCAACTCGTCGAGCGGCATAGTCGAAGTGCCGTCGGCCGGTATACCCACCGTCGACATAGGCATACGCCAGCAGGGACGTCTGCGGAGCGACTCCGTGATACATGCCGACGATACAGCCGACTCCATCGCCGCTGCCATCGCTCAGGCTCTCACGCCCGAAATGCGCGCCCGCGCTGCCACAGCCACCAATCCCTACTGTGGCCCCGACACACTTACGCGCATAGTCGATGCCATAGCAGCGGCCGACCCTGCACGACTGCGAATGAAGAAATTTTACGACATCATACCCCTCTCATGACACCGCTTTTCGTCATCCCCGCCCGTGGAGGCAGCAAGGGAATACCTCACAAAAACGTCCGGCTCCTTGCCGGTCGGCCGTTGATAACGTATTCTATAGATGTGGCGCTTCAGCTGGCGCCGTCGGTTGCCCACGTAGTGGTGTCGACTGACTCCGAGGCTATCGCCGCAGTGGCTCGGGGCGCCGGTGCCGACGTGCCATGGCTGCGACCCGCCCATCTCGCCACTGACACATCCGGAAGCCGAGAAGTGATACTCCACGCTATGGATCAGGCCGACGCAGCCGGTGTGGAATATGACTGCGTGGTGCTCCTGCAACCCACGTCGCCTCTGCGCACCGCTGCCGACGTAGCCGCCTGCTTGGCTCTCTATACCTCTGAGATCGACATGGTGGTCACAGTCCGCGAAGCCTCATGCAATCCTTATTATGACTGTTTCGAGACCGACCCTGCTACCGGCTACCTGCATGTATCGAAAGGCGACGGACTCATCACGCGCCGTCAGGACGCTCCTAAAGCGTGGCAATACAACGGCGCTGTCTATGTGATCAATCCGCAGTCGCTCCGTGCCATGCCGCTCGGCGCCATGCCCCGTCGCGTGGCCTGCCCCATGCCCTCTGACCGCAGCGTTGACCTCGACACGCTTTTTGACTGGCTGATGGCCGAAAATATTCTTGCCTCCTCATCCGCGTTGACATGAAAAATCATATAATCCACAGTTCCGCCACGCTTCTCCAGGCACTCGAAGCCATCAACCGTCTGTCGGGTAGTGAGATGACCCTTCTCGTGACCTCGCCCGACGGTGTTATGACCGGCACTCTTACCGACGGCGACATACGCCGCGCACTTCTCCGCGGCATTCCGCTCACGGCTTCAGTCACCGAGGCCATGCACCGAGGATTCAGCTTCCTGCGCGACGGCGCCATAGATGTGCGCGCCCTGAAGGAAATGCGCCGTTCGGGCAAACACCTCATCCCCGTGCTCGATGCCGACTGCCGTGTCACTTCGATACTTGACACTACTCAGACGCGCACCATCCTGCCCATGCGGGCCATCATCATGGCAGGTGGCAAGGGCGAGCGCTTGCGTCCGCTTACCCTCACTACCCCCAAGCCGCTTGTCAAGGTGGCCGGAAAGGCTATTATCGACTACAATGTCGAGGCGCTTGCTTCGGTGGGTGTAAAAGATATTACCGTGACGGTCAACTATCTGGCCGAGCAGCTCGAAGAGCATTTCGCCACTCCGGTGGGTGGTGTGGATGTGAAATGCGTGCGCGAGACCTTCCCGATGGGTACACTCGGCTCGGCCTCGCTCGTTGAGCCGGGCACACTCGGCACTACGCTGGTGATGAACTCCGACCTGCTCACCACCATATCCTACGAAGATCTCTATCTCCACCACACTGCTTCGGGGGCTGACATCACCATAGCCGCCATACCCTACAATGTGTCAGTGCCCTACGCCATACTCGCCACCGACCGCGGCCGGGTCACGGCGCTGGAGGAGAAGCCCGCGTATGCCTACTATGCCAACGCCGGCATATATCTGATTTCCGACAGTCTGCTCGCCACCCTCAGCCGCGACTCCCGCACCGATGCCACCGACTTCATCACCGATGCCATAGCCGCCGGACGAAAGGTGAGCTATTTCCCCATATCAGGCACATGGATCGATATAGGGTCGCACACTGACTATGCCCACGCATGCGAGCTGATGGACCATCACCGCGACCTTTCAGAGTGAATATTTGCCGCGCAGTGAACGAAACCACCCTCGGCGCGGTTTTATAATCAAGACAATAACCAAATACCATTTTTTTCACTATGGCTGACAGCAATTTCATAGACTACGTTAAGATACTATGCCGCTCGGGCAAGGGCGGTGCCGGATCGCGACACTTCCATCGCGCCAAATATGTACCCAAAGGCGGACCCGACGGCGGTGACGGCGGTCGTGGCGGTCACATTATACTTCGCGGCAACAGCCACATGTGGACTCTGCTGCCTCTGAAATACCGCCGGCACATTTTTGCCGGTAACGGTCAGAGCGGTTCGGCCGGACGTTCGTTTGGCAAGGACGGCGACGACGTTGTGGTTGAGGTGCCCTGCGGCACAGTGGTGTTTGACGCCGAGACTGGTGAGTATCTCACTGAGGTCACCGACGATGGTCAGGAGATAAAGCTGCTCCGCGGTGGACGCGGAGGTCTGGGCAACTGGCACTTCAAGAGTGCCACCAACCGCACTCCCCGCTACGCCCAGCCCGGTGAACCTGCTATAGAGAAAAGCATCATCCTTGAGCTTAAGTTGCTTGCCGACGTAGGTCTGGTTGGATTTCCCAACGCCGGTAAATCCACACTTCTGTCGGCTATATCGGCCGCACGTCCCAAGATAGCCGACTATCCCTTCACCACTATGGAGCCGCAGCTCGGCATAGTGTCGTATCGCGACAACCGCTCCTTTGTGATGGCCGACATTCCCGGTATCATCGAAGGTGCCAGCGAGGGCAAAGGTCTCGGACTCCGCTTCCTCCGCCACATCGAGCGCAATGCCGTGCTGCTCTTTATGGTTCCGGCTGATGCCGACGACGTGCGCGAGCAGTATGATATACTGGTGTCGGAGCTTGAGAAATTCAATCCCCAGCTTGCCGACAAGCCGCGTGTGCTGGCCATATCGAAGAGCGATATGCTCGACGACGAGCTGATGGAGGAGATGAAGCAGCATCTCCCCACCGACATTCCTACCGTGTTTATCTCGGCTGTCACCGGCATGGGTATCGACCGCCTCAAGGATATACTCTGGGGTGAGATCACCGACGAGCGTAACCGTATCGAGGTCAATCCTATCACCCACCGCCCGCTCGACGGTCACCACCGAGTGCGCGAGGAGGACGAGTTTGTGTTTGAGAACGCACCTGTCACCGATGCCGACGTCGAGGAATTTGAAGAGGATTTCGACGACGATATGATATATGACGACGCCGACGATGATGCCTACTATCCAATCGATGATGATCTGGTAGACGAATAGTCACCCCACCCATCGCCGACATCGCCACATATCCGTCCCGCCTGTCCTCACTGAAGGATCGGCGGGACGGCTTATTTTTTTGTCGATAAAAATACCCGGTTGGTCTATTTCACTTTCATATTATTATAATAGTGGCTATTTTCGCGGTGGATAATTGAAGAAACTGTATTACATGAATCGTTTTTTAATTTTATTATCGGGGCTTGCGGCGGCATGGACCGGTGCTCATGCCGAGGTGTGGACCTACGCTGACTGCGTGAACTATGCCGAGACCCACAATATACCCCTGATGAAGACAAGGCTTGCCGAGCAGACCGCCGACATTTCTCTCTCCGAGGCCGAGGCGCAGTGGCAGCCGTCGCTCGACTTCTCCACCTCCCACGGATATTCCAATTATCCCTGGGGTACGGGAGCGCGTAATTCATATACGAGCAATTATGGCTTCAATGCCGCATGGACGGTATGGGACGGCGGTTCGCGAGAAAACAATATTCGCCGCGACAAGCTCGGCTCTCAGATGAGCCGCATCAACACAGACGCCGCTGTGCGTTCGCTCCGCACCGATATTCTTCAGGTGTATCTCAATATTCTCTATGCCCGCGAGTCGATAGCCGTGTATGAGGAGATGGCTCAGCTGAGCAACGCCCAGGCCGAGCGCGCCAAGGCGCTCATGGAAGCTGGCAAGGCATCGCGCGTCGACTATGCCCAGCTTCGCTCCCAGGCCGAGCAGGATAATTATGCTCTCGTCAATGCACGCGGTACTCTCAGTACCCGCTGCATAGAGCTGAAGCAGCTCCTTTCGCTCGGCATAGAGCAGGATGTCACCCCCGCCGATGTGGACTGGACTACCGACCAGATTATGGCCGCGCTGCCACCCATCGACGAGAGCTATCAACTCGCTCTTGATACTGACCTCGAACTGCGCAGTCTCGATCTGGCGCGCGAGAGCAGCGAGATCGACGAGAAGATAGCGCGCGCGGGCCGTATGCCCAAGATAGCCCTTACTGCCGGTGTGGGCACGGGCTATGTAGCCCCGGGCAACTCGTTTGGCACGTCGATGAAGCAGAATTTCGGCGAGCAGATAGGCCTGTCGCTATCCGTGCCTATATTCGACAACAAGAAGACTTTGGCAGCCGTGGGCAAAGCCCGCGTGCAGACCGTAGGCGCCGAACTCGACATTGATCAGCGCCGTGTCAGTCTGGCGCAGCAGGTGGAGAACTGGTATGTCGACACCCGCACGGCCCAGTCGCGCTACACCGCTGCATTAGAGCAGCTCAGCGCAGCCGAGGCCACCGATGCACTCACCGCCGAGAAGTTTGAGCTCGGCTATGTAGACCCCATCGAACTCATGTCGGCCCACAACGCCCTGACCGAGGCGCGCCACACCGTGCTTCAGGCCAAATACATGGCGGTGCTCGGCATGAAGATGATAGAGTATTACCGCACCGCTGATATTACACTGAATTAATCCACCTCTCATATTTATGAAAGCTAAGTATATCTTTTATCTTGCCTTGATGCTGCCCCTCCTCGCAGGCTGCGGCTCAAAGGAATCGGTGACGCTCGACACCGTCACCGTACAGAAAGGCAATCTGTCAGAGACCGTCACCGCTACGGGTACTCTCGAATCCGTCACTTCGGTCGACGTGGGTACGCAGGTTACCGGTATCATCTCCGTGCTCTATGCCGACTACAATTCCATTGTCAAGAAGGGCGAGCTCATTGCTGAGATTGAGAAGACCATTCTCGACGCCGACCTGCGCAGTGCCGAGGCCAATGTTGAGTCCGCCAAGCTGACCTACGATTATAATCTCACTAATTTCAACCGCGACAAGGCGCTCTACGAGAAGCAACTCATAAGCGAGTATGAGTATCAGACCTCGATGAAAGACCTCAAGGTGTCGAAAGCCGCCTACGAGAAAGCTCAGGCTGACCGAGTGCGCGCCGCCAAAAATCTTAATTACGCCGAAATCTATTCGCCTATCGACGGCATCGTAATCTCGCGTGAGGTTGAGGTAGGACAGACCGTGGTATCAAACATGAACGTGGCCAACCTCTACACCATCGCCGACCTCGACAATATGCAGGTGGTAGGCAATGTCGACGAGGCCGATATTGGACAGGTGAAAGTGGGCCAGCATGTCACTTTCTCTGTCGACGCTTACCCCGACCAACTTTTTGAAGGCTCGGTGACCCAGGTGCGCCTCAATCCCACCACCGAGAGCAATGTGGTGACCTATGAGGTAATCGTGTCAACTTCCAATCCCGACCACAAACTCATACCGGGCCTCACAGCCACCCTCACGATATACGTAATGGAGGAAAACGACGTGCTCCTCCTGCCCGTGTCGGCATTCAATTTCAAGCCCGAGACCCACACGGGTGCCAAGAATCTCCCCGAGCCGGGCGAAGCTATTGCCGCTCCTGCCGACGGTGAGCGCACTATATGGGTAGTGGAGGGCGACCGCCTTGTCAACAAGGCAGTGACTACCGGCACTTCCAATGGCATCTACTCCGTAGTGACTTCCGGACTGAAAGATGGCGACAAGGTGGCCACCGGTTATTCCGTAACTTCATCGGCCGAGTCGGCTTCTGCCGCGCGTAGCCCCTTTGCCCCTCAGCCCCCCGGCAGCAAGAAAAAGTGACCTGTGATGGAAGAAAAGAAAAAGATTATAGTAGTTGACCGCCTGCGGCGCGAGTTCGTCGTGGGCGGCGAGAGGGTCAAGGCTCTGCGCGGAGTATCGTTCACTATCCATGAAGGCGAATTTGTCACCATTATGGGTACGTCCGGTTCCGGCAAGTCCACTCTCCTCAATCTGCTCGGTTGTCTTGACACCCCCACCTCGGGCGAGTATGTGCTCGACGGGGTGTCGGTGCAGAAGATGAGCAAGAATCAGCGTGCCGTCACGCGCAACCGTAAGATCGGATTTGTGTTTCAGAACTATAACCTTCTGCCCAAGACCACGGCAATAGAAAACGTAGAGCTGCCGCTGCTATACAACTCGTCGGTCAACGCCACCGAGCGCCGAGAGAGAGCCATTAAGGCTCTTGAGGCAGTAGGGCTGAAGGAGAGGCTCTATCACAAGAGCAATCAGATGTCGGGCGGTCAGCAGCAACGTGTGGCCATTGCCCGCGCGCTTGTCAACGATCCTGTCATCATACTTGCCGACGAGGCTACAGGTAACCTCGACACGCGCACCTCGTTCAGCATTCTGACGCTCTTTCAGGAGTTTCATCAGCGCGGGCGCACTATCATCTTCGTGACCCACAATCCCGAGCTGGCTGAATACTCATCGCGCAACATCGTGCTCCGCGACGGCAAGATTATTTCAGATACCTACAATCCCTCGCCACGCTCGGCCCGCCGCGCTTACGAGGAATTACCCACCGATAACGACTGACATCAGCACCATGAATATAGTCAATCTTCTGAAAATCGCTCTTAAGGCGCTCAACAACAATAAGCTCCGGTGTTTCCTCACCATGCTCGGCATCATTATAGGTGTGGGTTCGGTGATCACCATGCTTGCCATAGGTCAGGGCTCCAAAAACAGCATCCGCGAGCAGATTTCCGAGATGGGATCAAACATGATCATGATCCATCCCGGCAACATGCAGCGCGGCGGCGTGAGACAGAGCGCCGACGATAACCAGACGCTGGAGGTGTCTGACTACGAGGCGATGATGAACATACCAGGCATTGCAGCCATCTCGCCTTCGGTCAACAGCGGCGGTCAGTTTATCAACGGCAACAATAACTATCCCTCCACCATCTACGGTATCACTCCCGATTACCTCGATATTCGCAAACTCAAGGTGCGGGAGGGCAGTATATTTTCCGAGCAGGATATCAAGTCGGCCGCCAAGGTCTGTGTGCTCGGTCAGACAGTAGTCGACAATCTGTTTCCTAACGGCGAGGACCCGCTGGGACGGGTGGTGCGCTTCGGCACCATACCCTTCACCGTAGTAGGCGTGCTCGAATCCAAAGGTGCCAACTCCATGGGTCAGGACCAGGACGATGTGGTGCTCGCTCCCTACACCACCGTGATGAAGCGAATACTCGCCATCGACTATATCCAGGGCATATTTGCAAGTGCCGTGGACGAAAACGAGACTGAAGATGTGATCGACGAGATCACCGGACTGCTCCGTCTGCGCCACAAACTTGCCGACGGTGTGCCCGACGACTTCACCATCCGCTCGCAGCAGGAGCTGAGCGAGATGATGAACTCCACGAGCGACATGATGACGGTGCTCCTTGCCTGCATAGCAGGTATATCGCTCCTCGTGGGCGGTATCGGTATCATGAATATCATGTATGTATCCGTCACCGAGCGCACGCGTGAGATCGGTCTGCGTATGTCCATTGGTGCCCGAGGCATCGACATTCTCTCGCAGTTTCTCATCGAAGCCGTCATAATCAGTGTCACCGGCGGTATCATAGGCATATTACTCGGCTTTGTCGCAACATGGCTCGTACACCTCATAGCCAACTGGCCAGTTGCCATACAGATCTATTCGGTAGGCCTTTCGTTTGCCGTCTGCACCGTGACGGGTGTATTTTTCGGCTGGTATCCCGCCAAGAAAGCATCCAATCTCGACCCCATCGAAGCCATACGCTACGAGTGATGTCACAGTCTGTGGCTTATAACACACCCGGGCCGGAGGCGATTAAGCTTCCGGCCCGGGTGCTGATTTTTTTTATTAATAACTTGTGTGTGAGTGATCTTTCGATTACTGTGCGTAGTCAGCGAAACGCTCCTGCAGACGCTTGCGGGCGAAGAAGATGCGGCTCTTGATGGTGCCGAGGGGAAGATTCATCTTTTCTGCGATTTCGTTGTACTTGTAGCCTGCCACGTGCATTGAGAACGGGATGCGGTATTCGTCGCTCATAGCGTTGATGGCTGAGGTGATTTCACCTGCGCCAAACGAGCCTTCGGGTGTCTCGAAACCTGAGTCCTGCGAGAGGTTGAGGTGGTAGAGGTCTTCGGTCTGGTCCACGATTGTAGCAGCACGCGATGCCTTGCGGTAGTTGTTGATGAAGATGTTGCGCATGATGGTGAAAACCCAGCCCTTGAAGTTGGTGTTTTCGGCATACTTGTCTTCATTGTCGAGTGCCTTGAGTGTGGTGTCCTGAAGGAGATCATAGGCATTGTCACGGTTCTGAGTGAGCATCATTGCGAAGTTAAGCATGTTGCTCTGGAGATTCATGAGATTGTTTTTAAACAGTGTCGTTGCCATAATCGTAAGTTTTTAGGTGATCGTTGTTAGAATGTTTGTTCGTTTGAACATTTCAAAATTACTACCTCTCGCTGCGAAATGAAATTATTTAATGTTAAATTCCCGTTAACATTTCAAGATTGTTCACGGCTGCATGATAAAACATTGTTAAACAATACTTTAACGGTTTAATGATTTTGTTGCAAAATTGTTACAATAAGCCTGCTGTTACAATTTTGTAACGATAAATTTCCCGGTTGATATTTTCATAAGGTGGTGATATATAATAAAATAGCGGACGCTGCGATTGTTACAGCGTCCGCAACACGGGTGTCGGTTACAGTGTTGTTAATGGAGGGGCGGATTTTAAGAATTTTCCCCGGTGCCCGACAGTATTTTCTGTAGTTCGCGGTCGGTGGCGGTCAGTTTCGAGCGGCACGTGTCGAGCAGCACAGTGGCTCGCGTTGTGTATGCGGCCAGCTGATCTATGTCGCATTTGTCGCTCTCCATCATTCTGACTATACCTTCGAGTTCGCTCAGGCATTCGCTGAACGACATCTTGCTGATATCATTGAATTTCGGTTCTTCCATTTTTTTTCGGTGCGATGTTGCTTTTTTTAAACGTTGGTGGTGCGTCCGGGATATTCGCGCAGCGCATGTTCGAGCACCTCTATGGCCCTGGCAAGCTCTTCGGTGTTGAGCACATAGGCCAGTCGCACCTCGTCTTTACCCATACCGGGTGTGGTGTAGAATCCCGTGGCCGGAGCCATGAAAATGGTCTGACCCTCGTAGCGGAATTCCTCCAGACACCAGCGGCAGAATTTATCGGCATCGTCTACCGGTAGACGTACCACAGTGTAGAACGCTCCCATCGGGATAGGCGAATAGCATCCGGGTATCTTGTTGAGGCGGTCGATGAGAAATTTGCGGCGCTCCACATACTCGTTGTAGGTTTCGAGCATGTATTCGGCCGGGGTATCTATCGAGGCTTCCGCCACTATCTGGCCCAGCAGGGGCG
Organism: Bacteroides sp.; assembly: GCA_014802325.1. Lineage (GTDB taxonomy): Bacteria > Bacteroidota > Bacteroidia > Bacteroidales > Muribaculaceae > Duncaniella. Next base: position 8,324 of record JAAVCK010000008.1, on the reverse strand, counting down.
GGCTGAGGCGCGCCTGACAGAATTTCATGATATTCTTCTTAAGCTCGGGATGCTTGGTGATGAGAGCGCCCACGCGTATGCCGCACTCGTTGTAGCGCTTCGACACCGAGTCGATCAGCACCACCTGCTCCTCTATATCGGGCAGATGGAAAGCCGAGATATATGGTGCGCCCGTGTAGCAAAATTCGCGGTATACCTCGTCGCTGAATAGGAAGAGGTCGTGTTTCTTCACCAGGTCGCGAATGCGCAGCATCTCCTTCATGGTGTAGAGATAGCCCGTGGGATTGTTGGGATTGCAGATCAGTATGCCTTTGGTGCGCGGGGTGATCAGCTTCTCAAACTCCTCCACGTGGGGCAGCGCGAAGCCTTCGTCGATGCTCGACGGTATTGTCACTATCTTCGCTCCGGCCGATATGGCGAAAGCCATGTAGTTGGCGTAAGCCGGCTCGGGCACTATGATTTCATCGCCCGGATCCAGGCAGGCCATGAAGGCAAAAAGCACTGCCTCCGAGCCGCCGCAGGTGACTATGATGTCGTCCACATCCACTTCTATGCGATACTTGCTGTAATATTCCTGAAGCTTGCGGCGTAGTGAGTCAAGTCCGGCCGACGGGCTGTATTCGAGCACCTTGCGGTCGATATGCTTCAGCGCGTCGAGACCGCACTGAGGGGTGGGTACGTCGGGCTGACCTATGTTGAGGTGATATACTTTTACGCCTTCTTCACGTGCCTTGGCTGCCAGCGGGGCAAGCCGGCGGATAGGCGATGCGGGCATGAGTGTGCCGCGTTCTGATACTTTGGGCATTGGCGTGGCTTGGGGTATTAATAGGTTTCGTTTACGCAAAGGTAGTGATTTTCCACCTTATTGCGGCTTTTCGGCTCAGAAATCTATCGAAAGTCTTACGTTAAACTGTCGCCGCGTCAGATAATTCGGCACGGCATACTGGATGTCGTTCACGTCGGTCACCCAGTAATATGAGCTCACGTTGGCTATGTCGAGCAGGTTGAACACGTCGAGTCCCAGCCATATGCTCTTGATGTGGCGCATGACGCCCGAGCGTGTCTCGCCGTCCTTAAGCGGCGAAAGCAGGGCGTATGACAGGCCGGCGTCGACTCGTCGGTAGGCCGGTGTGCGGAAGTAGCCTTTGTCGCGGGTGGAGCGGGGTGATGTGGTGGGCAGTCCGTCTGACAGTATGCCGCGAAGCGAGAATTTCAGCTTGGGAAATTTCGGAAAATAGTCGGTGAAGAATATTCCAAGACTGTAGCGGCGGTCAGTAGGGCGGGGCACTTTCACACCGTGGATATTTTCGCTCGTCTTCATGAGCGAGAAGCTGATCCACGAGTCTGACCCGGGCACAAACTGTCCGAACAGTTTCATGTCGATACCTGCCGTGAAGCCGTTTGACTCGTTGAGTCCCGAGTATACTATCTTGAGATTGTCTATCTCGTAGGGCACGAGGTCAGAAAGCGCTTTGTAATATATCTCGGCCGAAAGCTTGAAGGGGCGGTTCATGGCGCGGAACGTATAGTCGGCGCCTCCTATCAGGTGGAAGCTGCGCTGCGACTTGATATCGCTGTTGAGCACTATGGTGCGGTTACCCTCGGCATCCTCCACAGGCATGCGGTATTCCTTATAGAATGGCGACTGATAGTAGAGTCCGGTGGCGAAGCGGAAGGCCCAGTTGTGGAGCTTTTCGGGCACGAATCCCACATTGATGCGGGGGCTGAGCAGAAATTCCTTGTTGAACGACCAGTAGCTTGCCCTGAGTCCGGCGTTGAGGGTCAGGTAGCCGGCAGCGGTGGATATGCGCCATGCGTCCTGGGCGAAGAAGCTCATGCGCGTAGAGCTTACGTCGTGGTCCGAGGCGAGGTTGTATATCACCTTCACGGCTTCGCCGGTCGACGGCAGCGAGAATCCCGCCGAGTCGCGCAGCTCCCATTCACGCGAGCGGTCGAGTATTTTCTCGTGCTGGAGGGTGGCGCCGTAGGTCAGTGTGTGCTGGTTGTTGATGGCGGTGGAGCCTTGGAGCGAGAGAGCGAGCACCGAGGCTTTGAGTCGGTTGCGCGCATGCTCGTGGTAGCGGCCCACGCCCAGCTCTCCGCCCACGTCTGACGTGCCGGCCTGATCGAGCCAGTATTCGCCCGATATGTCGTAGGCCACAAGCTCGTTGGTGAGATAGCCCGAGCCGAGCAGCTTTAGCTCTGTGGAGCGCGACGGACGGTAGTCGAGCGACAGGGCGCCGAAAAATGTCTCGAACCTGTCTTTTTCATGGCCGTCGAAATACACGGTGAATTTCTTGGCGTCGGTCGACGTGCCGAATGTCGTGGTGCGGTTTACCGGAGTAAACTTATAGTTGTTGATGGCTATATTGCCTAAGAACGAAACGCTGAATTTCTTGCTCACCTTAAGGTTGAGCGACGTCTGGTAGTCGAAAAACGTTGGGTCATACTCCCCCTTGGTGTCCATTGACGAGAGCAGCGACGAGTTTTGCTTGTAGCGTATGCCGTGGAGCTGCGAAAACCGTCCCGAGTTCTGACCTATGGCGAGCGACGCGCCCATGAGGCTTACAGCCGCCGAGCCTTCAAATGCTTCGGGCTGACGGTAGGTAATGTCAAGCACACTCGACATCTTGTCGCCATACTGCGCCGTGAATCCTCCGGTGGAGAAGCCTATGGCTCCCACCAGGTCGGGATTGATTATCGAGAGGCCTTCCTGCTGCCCCGACGATATGAGCTGCGGACGGTAGACTTCGATACCGTTGATATACACCGAGTTCTCGTCATACGAGCCGCCGCGCACCGAGTATTGCGACGACATCTCGTTGCTCGATGTCACGCCGGCCATCGTGGTCAGAAGTGATTCCACCGACCCTCCCGTCACGTCGGGCGACAGTTTCAGCTGCTCCTTATCTATCATGGCCACCGAGCCGGTCTGCTTGCGCAGCTCGGTCACCTCCACTTCGGCCAGCATTTCGGTATCCATCTGCATGCGCATGTTGAGTGTGACGTCGGCCTGAGGGTCTATGAGTGTCGACTTGGCGTCGCGGTAGCCTATACATGAGAAGTGGACCACTATCGTATCGTTGGCCGGGCAGCTCACGGTGTATTCGCCCTCAAGACCCGATGTGGTGCCGAGTGCCGTGCCGCCTATGCGCACTGTGGCAAACTCCACAGGTTTATTGTCGGCATCGGTGATTTTTCCATGAATCCTGATGCTCGGAGCAGCCATGCCTGCGGCTGTGGCAAGAAGTGATAATATCGTTATAATTAGTAATCGCATACTTACTTATAACGCGATAATGCCCGTAAAATTATGTATGACAGTCAACTTTGATGCGCTTCGCCCGAATAGCCTTAGCCCGACAGCTGCTTGCGGTCGCCTTACGGCCCGATATTATTCCGGGTGATTATCGCCCGATAGGAAACACGGTGAATGTCATGGTGATGGCGTCGAATATGAGCAGGCGGTTGGTGAGCAGATCACCTGTGCGGGCCAGGATTTTCACCGCTTCGGTGGCCTGGAGCGAGCCTATCACTCCCACCACGGTGTTGAGTATGCCGTTGAGTGCGCAGGGTGGTTCGTCGACCGCCGCTGAGGTGTCGAAATAGTCGCGATACGATGCCGCCCCGGGAGTGTAGGTGTACACGTGACCCGAAAACCTCTGCACGGCGCCGTAGACGTAGGGCTTTTCCAGAGCCATGCAGGTATCGTTGACCAGCAGCCGCGATGTGAGATTGTCGCAGCAGTCCACCACCAGATCATGCCGCCCTATGATGTCGCGGGCATTTTCGGGCGTAAGAAATTCGGCTATGGTCTCTACCTCGATATGGGGGTTGATGGCCGTCATTTTCTCGTGGGCCGATTCCACTTTCAGCCTGCCCACGTCGGGCGTGGTGTGGATTATCTGCCGCTGAAGATTGGAGAGCGACACGGTGTCGGCGTCCATTATGGTGATGTGTCCCACTCCCGCCGCCGCCAGATACAGAGCCACGGGCGAACCTAATCCGCCGGCTCCCACTATCAGCACCCGGCCCGACGATATTGCCTGCTGCCCGGGAAGGTCTATCTCACACAGAGCCGTATGGCCGCGGTAGCGTATAGCTTGCTGCTTATCCATGTCGGTGACTCTTTTGTCGTCAGAACACCTTTATGCTTGGTATGTATTTCTTAGGCTGTCGCTTGAGGTCGATGAGTATGCTGTCGACGTGTGCCACGGAGTTGTTGAGGTTCTCATAGAGTTGGGCGTCGTTGAGCAGCAGTCCGAGGCTGGAGTTGGTGGAGTTGAGCTGAGCCGATGCCTTTTCGAGGTTGGCCACAATGGCGTTGACGTGGTTCATCGTAGAGTCGAGCGGCATTTTCTTCAGGTCGTCGGCCACAGCTGCGAGGGCGGCGCTCACCTGAGTGAGGTTTTCGGATATCTCGCTGACGTTGCTCATGGTCGATGAGGCATTGTTGAGTATCGGGCCGAGCGAGCGCTGGAGCAGGGCGGTCGAGGTCTCAAGGTTGGCCATTACTACATCGAGTCGGTCTATGGCTTTGGTAAGGGCCGGGTTGGATATGACGGTGTTGGCCGTAGCCAGCAGTGTGTCTACTTTGGGCAGTATTCCTGTCACGGCCGGAAGCATCTCGCCGGTGAGTTTTTCCATCAGTCCTGCCGAGATTTCACCTTCGAGGTGGTCGCCCACGTCGTGATAGTCGAGTGTGCCCGAAGGAAATTTCAGCTCGATGGTCGACGTACCTAAGAAGTCGGTGGTGAGCACCGCCTTGGTGCCGCGGGGTACTTTCAGGTCACGGTTGAGGCTCATCTCCACCATGATGTGGCCGGGATTGTCATACTGATATTCGATCTCTCTTACCAGACCCACCTTGAAGCCGTTGAGTGTCACGGGGGCCGACTGCGAGAGACCTGCCACGTTGGTGTACGTGCTGTAATAATAGTTAGAGGCCTTGAAGATATTGATTCCTTTCAGATAGTTGATGCCGAAGAAGAGCACCAGCAGCGCTATTATGACCGTGATGCCTATGATTACTTCGCGTGTGAATATTTTCTTCATATCTGCGTGTTGTGGTTATGATTCGGTATATGAAATTTTTTATTTTAATCTTGTGTCGCCCTGCATTTTCACCACGAATGCTTCCGGATACGTCTCGCGTATGCGCCGCAGGTCGGTCTGCGCCTCCGACGGCGAGGCGTAGCGGCCGGAGGTGTATTTATACACTCCGCCGTCCACGTAATACTCCGGCTTGCTTATGCCGTTGAGTTTGGGGCTTGATGACGGCAGCTCGCGCGACGAGGTGGCGAATTGTATGCGGTAGTGCACCTCTCCGGTGGTTTTGACCGTGGGGGTGGGGGAGGTCTCGGTCTTGGCTGTCGCGGTGGTCACCGGGGTCGATGCGCTCGATGCGGGAGCTTGAGGGGCTTTGCCCGTGCCGCGGTAGTTGCGCAGGCCGTTGTAGATAGCGCGGGCCAGGCGGTTTTGTCCGTCTTCCGAAGCCATGAATTTCTCCATCTCGGGGTTGCAGATGAAGTCGAGCTCCACGAGTATTGACGGCATGGTGGTGTAGACCAGTACGTAGAATGGTGCTTGCTTCACACCGTTGTTTTTACGTCCGGCTGTCGACACGAGTTCTTTCTGCACCTCATGTGCCAGAGTGACCGATCGCTCGTGGGCGGCATGCTGCACGATGTCAAACATTATGTAGCTCTCGGTCGACGACGGGTCGAAGCCCTGATATGTGGCCGAGTAATTGTCTTCGAGTTTCATCACCTCATTCTCGCGCATCGCCACCGATAGATTGGCGTTGCTGCGGTCGAGACCGAACGTATACACCGCCGCGCCGCGTATGGTGGATCGCGATGGCGACTTCTTGTCTACCGAGTTGGCGTGAATGGATATGAACACGTCGGCATGCAGGCGGTTGGCCATCTTGGCGCGGTCGTTGAGGGTGACAAATGTATCGTCGTCGCGCGTCATTATCACCTTGGCGTCGGGCATCCCTTCTTTCACGAGCTTGGCCAGCTTCAGACCTACTGCCAGGTTTATGGCTTTCTCGGTGGTCGTAGCTCCGAGTGCGCCGGCATCGTGAGCGCCGTGGCCGGGGTCGATCATCACCACGTATTCCTTGCCGGCGGCTGTGCTTTTGGCTTCGGCCGGGGTGGGGCACACCATCGCCATGACGAGCGCCATACACGCGGCCGCGAGGCGTATATTAATATATGTGGTGAGTCGCATGTGCATGGGCTATGTGATGATTTTTATTCGGAATGTAAATTATTTTGAGCGTTCAACCCACAAAATTAGTGATTTATTTGTTGTAGTTGGTAGCTATCATGACCTTTTTTTATGCCGACGTGGCAATTATTGCCAAAGAATAGTTAATTTTGAACAATGAAACATATCGCCACATATATTATATCGCTTCTTGCAGCCTCGTTCGCGGCAGGATGCGCATGGGTGCCCGGCGCTCCCGAACCTGCCGCCCCGGCTCGTGTTGTCCGCCTCGATTCGGCCGCTCTGGCCGGTGATTCGGTCAGGTTTCTTGCCGCCGGCGCACCGGCTGCCATATGGCTAAATGTAGTGGGGGCCGATTCCTCACGGGTGTCGGATTATTTCGCCTCTCTTCAGGGTAAGCCCTACAATCAGTTTGTGGCCGAACAGTTTGCTTCCACAGATTCTTTAGCTGCCGTCACCGGCTCTATATTTAATAATGTGGCGAAGCTCACCGGCGCTACTCCTCCGGCCATGCTTGTCACAGTGGTTTCGCCCTACAATCAGTCGGTGGTTACGGCCGACTCAGTAGTGTTTGTAGCGCTCAACCATTACCTCGGACCTCACCACGATTTCTATTCCTATTTCCCGTATTATCAGCGCCGACTCAAAGACGCTTCGCGCATAGGTATCGACGTGGCTGAAGCTGTTGTGGCAGAGCGCTTTCCCTACGATCCTCAGTCAAAATATCCTACGGCACTTTCGCGTATGGCCGCCGAGGGCGCGGTGGTCGAGGCTGTGATGCAGCTTACAGGCGCTACCGAGCAGGAGGCGCTCGGATATTCCGACGAAGAATACAGCTGGCTGGAGCAGAACGAGCAGCCGGCCTGGGAGTCACTTCTTGCCCGCAATCTCGTTTTCTCTACTGATCCCTCCGTCACCGAGACGCTTGTCCGCCCCAATTCCGTGACCTCTTTTCTTCACCCCGAAGCCCCCGGCAGAGCGGGTCGGTATATAGGTCACCGCATAGTGCGGAGCTACCTCTCGGCCCACCCGTCGGAGACGCTTTCGGCCATACTTTCGCCTGCTTTTTACAATGACCCGAAATTGCTCGAAAAAGCCGGATATGTTGGAAAATAATGTTATACAACATATTTTTAACTCTCTTTAACTTATCCTTGACTCATTATCGTGTGTCCGTGAATTTTCGCCATAATACGAGCAAAATAAATTCCACTTTTTGAAAGATTTTTGCTCTGCCGTTAAACAATTATTACCTTTGCAGCGTCTATGTTAACGAAGCGTCGAAAATCGGCGCGACCGCCGGGGTGTTCCAGCGATGCGAATCCAAGGTATAAGCCGACGGCCTAAGTTTAACGAAAATCATCACAGAAGACACAATGAAGAAGACAGCGACACTTTTTGCACTCTTCGCATTAATTCTTATTTCGGTTTCAGCGCACACAGGTGGAGTAGTACGTGCAGCCCAGGGCTGCAAAGCTCCCTCGATCGAAATTTCTGACTCTACTGTGGCTACGCCGATTTCATTCAACGGAAAGTGGACTTTGGTCAATTTCTGGACCAGCAGTGATCCCGTTTCGAGAATTGCCGCCGGTAATTACGACGATCTCGCGCGTGATATTCGTTCAAATTCCGAATTTCAGTTGCTCTCCATAAATGTTGACCGCAGCGAGGCTCTCTACAATGCCGTCATAGCCGCCGACGGTCTCAGCGAAGGTACTCAGATCCATCTCAATCCCGAAGATGCCGCCCGCGTGGCCGGCGAGTATTACCTCGACCGCGGCTGCAACTCTTATCTGATCGATCCCAGCGGTAAGATCCGTGCAGTCAACCCCACCACCGACGCAGTTCTCGCCATGCTCTGAGCAGCAACTTGCACTACACTATCGCCGCCGACCCTGCATCTGCAGAGCCGGCGACTGCTATTATTGTAGGGAGCAGTTCTAATTAGTCTAATTGGTCTAATTAGACTAATTAGGGGTCAGCGGAATTTTCCGGTGGGCGGGAGGTAATGTCAAGAGTATAGTGTTGCCAGTCTGAACATGAAGAATTTGATGTCGCCAACTCCTCGGAACTGGGTTCTGAACGCCTTG
>JAAVCK010000007.1 GCA_014802325.1 Bacteroides sp. | reverse complement strand
TGTCATCCAGAATACGAAGATAGGTCATAAGTTGGGCAAGATAACCGGGTTTGAAATTTCCAGTTTTAAGTTCCACAACGACAAGGCAATTTAATTCTCGATTGAAGAACAATAGATCGGGAAAGAAATCTTCTGAATATGCTTCCAAATGATATTGGTTTCCAACGAAAGCAAAATCTCGTCCGAAAGTCATTATGAACTTTTTGATATTATGGATTATCTCTTTCTCAACAACACGCTCATCAATGTCTGCCATATCGCGAATACCGATCTCCTCAGTATTGATAAAGTCAAGTATATACTCATCTTTGAACATATTTAGGGTCTTAATCGCATCGCGACTATCCCTGATGGTTACACTGAAGTTTGATGGCATTGCCCCATATTTATCAGCGACATTGTCCTTTATCTGTTGTTGGAGATAACGAGAGTCCCATTTATTATCAAGAGACAGTTTGATGTATTTCCACCTTTTGACTATATCTTTTTCCCCGTTAAGGATTCTGATATGGTGGGTAAAGCTAAGATTGCAAAACAATTCTAAATCGTCAATCGTGATTGTCGATTTAGCGGAGAGTAGTGATGTCGTTTCTATTTCGCCAATCATGATTGGCGAAATAGATGAAATAGTATCTGATGATTCCAGAACGGGAGACCACTCTTCATAAAACATTCTCATATTTTTTAAGCTACTCTCCGAAAAACCCTTGAGTCCCGGCAATTCCTTGCGAAGTCGCTCTGAGATTGTTTTATGGTTCTTGTACCCCACGAGCAAACTACGAAACAATCCCACCTTCTACTCCAATAAAAGAATAAGCATTCAGACCACGAGCTTTGGCTTCCTTGCAAGATTACCATGTTGAGCCAATAATGCTCGAAGCCGACCATTCACTACTTGAAGTCAATATAATTCATAGGAAATATTGTTATGCTCTCGCATAAACTGTATAGGGCTGTATTATGCAAATTTATATCACAACTAATATAACTCCCATAGTATCAGAGGGCTATATTTTACAAATTAACCATTGTTAACAAATTTATAGATTGTTCCTCTACCTTTTCCACTCTTTGATAGAACTGAACCAACAAGCTTTTCAATTTTCGTACGTACTTGTTTTATTGTTAACTCATTCTCCCATTCTGTAATAAATGCTGACATTGATTTGGGTCCATCCTCTAATATATAATATAACCTTCTTAAAGTGTCGGCATCAGTCAATCTTTTTTGAACAAATAGATTTTGCTCGAAATAAGAGTTCCCCATTACATATTCATATTTCGGATGGCGAAGAATTATTCCCTCGCCAAGCAAACGCTTTATGGAACGCTCGTATATACCACTGCTATTTCTATTGATGATTGAGTAAATTGTGATTAAGTCAAAAGCGTTAAGCTGATCTTCCGGCTTTCGACTCTCTCGGAGATTGGTCAGGAACTTTCGTAATTGTGGATTTTCTATTTTAGACTCAATACGCAATTTTACTTGAAAATCATCTGAGCCACTGTAATCCGGCATAGGACGTCCTTCAGTAATACAATTGGAATACATAATATCAACCCCCTGACCAGAACGTTCAATAAGACCTGCCTTCTCTATTACTTCAGCTAATTTGCGACTGCGAGGAGAGCTATTAACTGTTAGTACATTGCCTAAGTTAACACCATATGGGAAACCGCCAGAATTAGAAACCTCAAATGATTCCGGAGATACCTTTATCATAATATCTGCGCCCATTTGAAAACTACGATGCTGAATACTATTAAGAATTGCCTCACGAATAGTTTCCTCGGTATATGAGGGGATATCTAATATTTGAGGGAATGCATCAATATGGATGAGAGGATTAATCGCATCTTGATTTATATAGTTCCAAATCTTGGATATACCAGTAAAAAGAGGTTCGCAAAACTCTTGTCTTGCTGAATAACGAGGTTGATTTTCGGAAATTCGATATTCTACAATAACATTGTTTTGTGGAAGATGTTTCTTAATAATATCGGATTTGCCTAATAAGATTAGCGCAGCATAAGTAAGACCATTCTCAGTACTAAGTTCCAAGTCCGATAAAAGTTGGGGGACTGGAATCGTCAACACTTCTGCATTGTGTCTCTTGGCATAAATAAGATTACGCATATTCTCAATAGCTTCTTTTGACAAATCCTCGATTGTAAGTCCATTACAGATGCGTGCTGAAAAATCAGGATCTTGTTCTTGAAGGATTGAAAAATATTCCTGATCATCCATCTCACGTAGACTTTCTCCCACTCTCATTAATGGAACGCCTTCAAACCTAAGTGCCTTGCCAATTGGCCGAGAAGGAATGTTAATTACAAGCACTCTATTCCCATTGTCACTATATAATTCCTCACAATGCACTCGTATGTACAATCGACGGTATATTTCATCTTCAAGCTGACCTACTTTGTCTTTCGCAAAGTCAGTACCCACCACTTCATGTGGCATTTTATCAGCCATTCCCAGTACTAATCGCCCACCTCTTTCATTCGCAAATGCCACAATGTATCCGAGCACACATTTCCTGCGCTCTTTTACATCGCTATGGCTACCACCCGCGAAAGGATAATTATGTTTTGCCTCTTTGAATTCAATATGATCTTCGCGTTCTCGAAGAAGGGCGAGTTTAGATAGTTCTGGCATAGGAGTTAAAAATTTCTGCAAATTTACGAATAAATTTGCAAAGGGCGAAATATCGTAGCGAAAACAAGAATGGACTCCTATATATTCATCAAGGAGTTTGTTTATCAATGGGCTACATTTATCTTATTTGTTGATTGCGGATATAACAGCCATGATTTGTTCTGGCGACATACCTTTTAGCAGTGCGATGGCTTGCTCCTCTTTCGATAGTCCATTGGGGATGTCCTCGGCTTGTGGTTTTGGTATAGGTTTCTTTTTGAAAAGAGTTCGCAGGGTGTTATCAGTCTTGGATGTGTCGAAACTGCCCATATATCGCTCAGTTGTAGCGAGGTTGCTATGGCCAAGAATATTCTTGATAGCGGAACTTTCTGCCCCGGCCTCTTGCGCGATGTGCGCGAAGGCGTGCCGACTGATATGCATAGTAAGATTGGTGGTAATCTCCGCCTTTTCTGCAATCTTCTTCAGATATTTATTGATAAGGGCATTTTTGGCCGATATTTGCTGATAGAGTTGATGACGCAGTTCCGGCTTCATTCTGTCCTTGTCTGCCTGCGATACAAATTTCGCAAACGGTTCATTGTTGTCAAGCAAAGGGAATATGTAATCATCAGGCTTAACATCATCGTTGTGGTAGTAACGGAGTATGTCTAACGCTTGGTCAACGAGCAGGAGGTCGCGGTCTTTGTGGTTCTTGCCCATTTGATAGTGCAAACGACCATTCTCCGTTACATTACGCCAACGGAGTTGTATCAAGTCGGCAGCACGGATACCGGCACAATAGTAGCTAAACAAGAAATAATTCTTGCAGTGCCAAATCAAGGAGCCCTCTTCCAATTCGAGCGCGATGATACGCTCCATCTCTGTGTCACTCAGTTTTTCTTTCGTTGTTTTAACTCCTTTGTACTTAAAAACAAGAAATGGATCTTTAGAGGCCTCCATAATGCCGACCTCAATAGCACGATGAACGAGTGTGCGGAAAATATTAAACTGTACCTCGATTGTGTTAGGATGGAGCAGCTTCCCCGGCTCACGTTCATTCTCCCATTTATGAAGGAAGTTATCGAAGCGAGTGAGCAAATCAACCGTTAAATCGTCAATCGTAATATCCGGCATACGACGTTTCTTGCGGAACGCATCAAGTTTGTTGATGAGTCCGCAATATTTTCGCCAGTTGCGCCAACCTCCATTATCGTAAATCATCTGAGCTCGCTCACGGGCAAACGCCATAAATGACGGCGATACATATTCCACATCCATCGCTTTGATGACATGTGCCGATGAAACGTTGCCCTCGATTCCCAGCTCCTGATAGGTTTCGTTAGCCTGCACGAGCATAATACGCAATTGCTCATTCAGAACTTTCGCGTCAGGCACATTAGCGCGAATCCAGTTATTGCCCTTACATTGAGGATTGAAATCATCAATACGCTTCAACTGAATCCCGGTTTTCTTCTTTGTTCGCTTTCCAGCCGCCGTCACCATCAAATAAAGATTGTAGGTCTTATTTCGTGTCGGCTTATGGTCGAGTTCAAATCTAAAGGTTGCCATCTTTGGGAGAGTGTAAAGGTTTATACCGCAAAGTTACGAAGAATAAAATTTACGTGCAATTTTACGTGCAAAAATCTTACTTTTTCTTACCCTGAAAGAAATTCAAATGAAATATACCTCATCATAACACGCATATAATCAGCATAATTAAAATATACTTGAAAATATTAGAATGCAATATCGGTAGTTCTGTTCTGGGCACAGATAAAGCGAGATAACTCATTGAAAATACAATAGTTATCTCGCCTTTCTTTTATTCAACTGGCAAATTACTGGCAAATGCTCGATTTCCAGCTCGCCTTTTGCCAGTAGATACGCATAGACGGCATTAGAGAGTAGGGGCGCATAGTCATCACCTCCATAAAGGAAAGGTCGTTTATTTATTAACAACTTCTTGAAGCTGGATAAGAGTGCATCTATCTCCGATACTCCAATGTTCAAGAACAAATTTATCAATCCTTTCCTTATCTTTGTCAGTGTGCCAACTGAATTCCCACATACAATCTTGTGGCGTATGTTGTTCTATCCAATCGAGGTAGTCCTCATCTACAGGTGATATAGAGAGTCCATATACATGTATCTCCTTTACGTCTGATATTATTTCTGGTAGCTTGTCATATTTAAAAATATGTTCGTATGGATTCTTTTGATATCTACATAGTTCCGAACATGCATGGTCAACATCTACACTAGAAAATATACCTCCATGAGGATGCTTGTTGTGCCCAAATATCAGACGTTCATGTTTAGATGCTCTACCATGTATGTGTAATACTCTTTCTTCCGGGATTTCATATAGCCATTCCAAAACATCGGTATAGTTGAAGTTTATAAAGAAGGATTCATCCTTCTCAATATGTGTGTATTTAGGGTCGGTGATCATGCGCTGACAATCATCAACCCACCTCTCAAAGCAAAATTGTAATATTTCCAGTAGTCCCCGCAATCTATTTGCACATGGATTTTCTGAACATAGATTTGGGATCACAGGTGTCTTTCTTTTCTTCTGTCCACGAGCTTCTAAATATGCTATAATCTCAGTTATTGGCTTCTTTGGTTTGGTAAATCTTCTGACGTAATTTTCTACATCTAATTGTCCAAGTTGGGTCTCAAAATCATTCCACCATTCACCCTCCATATTGTATGCTGCTACCATATTCTCATACACGAAGACATAATTAGTTTCGAGCCAACGTCTAAAGTGCCCATAACTGGTATGTAGGCCTGTAAATAAATCAAAACCGTTGCCGATAATATATAGATGTTTCATTTCTGTTTTATGAGTCAAAGTGAGAACAAAAGTTAAGGAGTATCATATTAACTCCTCGCTCATTTGTTTCAATTTTTGCCTGTCGATATGCATAGACAGTATTAGTGAGTAATGCTACTCTTCCTCGTAGTAGTAGGAGTAGTCGATGCCTTTCATGAACATCTCACGGTCGTTGATCTTGTCGGTAAGTGCACCTTTCAGCAGATACTTGATATGAGTTGAATCCACAACGCTTTCTCGCATTGCAGTCAGATATTCATTCTTATCAATTTGGCTCCAGTCGACGCAACGTTTCAATGAGCGACGAAGCATAAGGTCAAGCCAGATTCGGGTGCTACGCCCGTTTCCTTCCATAAATGGATGTACCACGTTCATCTCAACATACTTGTCTGCTATCTCGTCAAGTGTGGTTTCAGGCATTCGCTCAATGGTCGGTATGATCGTGGGGAAATGAAGACAGTTGGCAAATGTGAATCCACCCTTCGAAATATTCTTATTCCTTATCTGTCCGGCAAATTCATATAAGCCTCCAAACAGATAGGCATGTATCTGTTGCAGACATTTCATGCTGCCAGGTTCCAGAGAGTTGAGCAGCCCGGTTTCAAATAAAGTGTATGCTTTCTTTCGGCTCTGCCCGTCAATAGTATTGTCGCTGTAAGTGAACCAGTCAAGAAACTTGCTCGCACGATTGTTGGGATAATGCTTGGCGAGAAGGATAACGCCATCGCTATTCAAAATATCTGCCTTGCGCTGCTTTCCATCCGGGGCCTCGAATTTGAACCCGTGAGTGGTACTCACGAGTTGAATGCCGTCATGTGCCAACTTTCGCTTGAGCCAACGCCAATAGTTACCGGCTTTCGTATAGTCAGGTTCATCATTGATAGCTCGCACCACGTCAGTAGCCGAGAACCACCAGCAGTTGTTCTCGTCATCCCAGA
>JAAVCK010000006.1 GCA_014802325.1 Bacteroides sp. | reverse complement strand
TACTTCCTTTGTCTATTGTAATTCTTTCAATGTTCTATTTGCTCGCTTCAAAAGCGAAAGTGATGCAAAATTACTGCGAATTTTTGAATCATGCAAATTTTCGAGAATATTTAACATTTGTTTAACACTCTCACGGTGGACCTCACCGAACTTCCATGCGTTTCAATCATTGTTGCCCCATTTTGCAACCGCCCTTCCTCCGAAAAGCGAGTGCAAAGGTAGACACTTTTTCTTTACCCTCCAAATTTTTCGAGGTGTTTTAACATTTATTTAACACTTTATTTTCGACGTGATTTGATAATAACTTGTTATAGTGACAGTTGAGATTTTAGCGTTTTTACAGGCTTCACCGTCCGGTTCATTTCTCTGGTCTGTCCTATATTATCCCGGTACAGGAATCCTCAGGAGCAACTGCTACGAGTCAAACTGCACACCTCCGGGGCGTCTTTTGTCAATTCGTCAAGTATTTTTATTGACATACCTTAATATTGCTTCTTTAAAATAGCCTTTCGCCGGATTTTTCCCCACCCCTTTACATTATTTTTGCGCCGCCAGGCGATCCTGAGGAATCGCCACTACACGAGGGCGGATTACTTTGTTACTCTCCCCTACCCCACTATCACGACAGAAGCGAGGGTGGTGAGACACTCTCGCTTCTGAAATAATTATGTTGTTGGGTTATTGACGGACTATCTTGTCTTGAGATACTCAAGTGAGTTTTTGGCAAGTTTCAATACATTGTCCTGATAACAGTTGTTGGACGGATGGGCACTGACATCGGGCGTACCGTCGGGATTGCGCATAGAGAATTCGCATCCACCGTTTCCAAAGCAAAGCACTGTTCCTTTATATTCGGTATCGCCCTGCTGTGCTTCCCATACATTAAGCTGTGAGATGCAGTCGATCTGAGAGTCCCACGTACCGAGGGGATAGATTCCATACTTCTGAGTAAGCATATTGTAGCATGCTTCATCCTGATTTCCGAGTGAGGTAAGTGCAGAGGGTATGTTGAAGAAGAGACAGTTGTGATCTTCAGTCCAACCGGGGCCTTTGAATGGGATGAGTTTGCAACGGTCATTTGACACGGTTTCGAGGCCACGGTATATAGGATGCGATGAATGATCTTTTGTGAACGATCCAGCAGGGTTGAGCGACACGGCCAATGACCATACATCACCATTGTTTCCACCAAATCCAGTACCAATCGTGCGGTCGTTAGTTTTGAGAAGGTCGGAGTCAATGCGTCCGAGTTCACCTATATATACTGTGGCGTGGCTCCATAGGAGGAGATTTCCGCCTGCTGCATACCACTGCTTGATATAGCCGGTAGCATTATTCACTACCTCGGGCATCGTAAACACAGCGGCTTCGTCCACTCCTTCGAGGTCACGCATCCAGAAAAGAACGCGGTAGGGTTCGAGCACGGATGCAGAGGTGATGTCACCGAAATATATGAACTGAGCAGTGGGATATTCCTCATGGATCCAAAGCCATGCCGAAGCTTCATCGTCGTCACCATTCGCCACGAGTTCCTCGGGAGTGGCGTATACACTGAGAAAACCGATTGCAGTCTTACCGATTTTGAGCATAGTGCCGGCGGGAAGCGAGCGGCCGTCAGCATTAACGGCGGTGAGCGTAACATTCCATTCTTCGCCAAACACCACATCAGGAATAGTATAAGTAGTTACACCGGCAGGAAGAAACTCGGTGACAGTGCGCGTCGCACCATTGGTGGCAACGAGATCAATCGACTCAGCTGTCTCGCTCTCATTCCATACTATCACTGCATCATATCCGCCATTCTTCTCAACCTGCGACATCGACAATCCAGAGATACGAGCGGCTCCGGGACGCATATATTGCTTAACCACACCAAGCGAAACGTTTTCGCCATCGGTGAGCTTAAATACGTATGTATAGCGGATATTAGTGTCTATGTCGCGTTGGGTAAAGCTATCGCCAGAAACGGTCTCCGACAAAAGAAGCACATTACCATTATATACATTTACCTGCATATCCAGACCGGACTGTTTAGTCCAGGTCCATACGTAGTTGTCACCATCGAGAGAACCGGTAATATCGTCAGCTGCAATCGGAGCGATGACTGGAGCAGCAATATCATAATCTTTATCCTGGCAAGAAACCGCGAGCAGGGCGGCAAAGAGAAATAATGCCAGATTATATATTTTTTTCATCGTTTTCAGAATTAAGAAGAGAATTAGTTATAATGTTTATTCTGCACATAAAGTCCGGGCACGTAGTAGAGCTGATTGTAGGGCACGGGATAGAACTCGTTTTTATCGGCAGTATAATGTGCATCCTTGTAATACTGGCCATACTGAACGCCATCGTAGGAAGAAGCCTCTTCGAGAGCGAAATACTTGTTGAGTACTTCCGATGCTATACCCCAGCGACGGAGGTCGAAGTAGCGGCTGCTCTCCATAGCCATCTCAAGGCGGCGCTCCCAGCGGAGGCACTTACGTGCAGTAGCCTTATCGGCGAAGTAGCTTGCGGGATAAAGTGAGATTTCGCATAAATCCTTGGCATAATCGATATGCTTTTCGATCGAATTGGCCGCACGTTGACGGATATCATTGATAATCGTACGTGCTTCTTCGAGTGAGCCGGCAGCGTCACATTCGATGAGAGCTTCGGCACGCATGAGCATCACGTCGGTGTAACGGAATACATAATCGTTCATTGCAAAGGCCTGCCATGAACCTTCGAATGTCTCACCGCCGCTACGCTGAGGCACATCCTTGAGAGAGGTATAGTAACCGTAGGTATTGGGAGTACGGGAATTTTCGGTGGTCATAGTATATTCAGCCTCATACTTATAAGGGAAAGTAGGCATACCTACGGTGTGGAACAAGCGTGGATCCCACTTCTGGGCGGTGACGTTTCCGCTCACGGGATAAGCGTCTTCATCAGCATAGTTGTCAAACATAGGCAGACCGTCCTTAGTCTTGTAGGCATTCACAAGATTCTGAGATGGCTTGTGGAAATCCCAGCCGCATGACCAGATGCCCCAGCATCCGTTGAGAGTATTTGACCAGTTGGCACGGCCGAACCGGGTATTATCCTCGGTATACTGAGAAGTCTGCACGGCAAAGATAGATTCTTTACTATTCTTATACTCGGGAAGGAAAATATCACCGAAATCCTCGAGATAGCCGTAACGAGAATTCTTCACCACATCAGTGTACTCTATAACTTTCTGCATATACTTCTGATTGATGAAGTCGACACCGTCGGTCGATTCATAACCGTCACCCCAGGCAAGCGTAAGATAACACTTGGCGAGGTAAGCCGCAGCTGCCACCTTGTTGCAACGTCCTCCGCCGTCGGTCACCTCCATGGGCAGCCCCTCGTAGGCCTGCTCAAACTCATTGATTACCTTTTCAAAAAGCTGCTCATAGGTATACTGATCATTTCTGACCGACTCCTGAGAATTCTTTTTGAATACCACCTCATCGATCCAGGGAATCTGGCGGAACATAGTGAGAAGCTTGAAGTAGCTGTGGCCGCGGAGGAAGTGTATTTCTGCCACACGCTGGGCGGCAACCTTTTCGCCAAGCGCTTCCACACCACTTTCTTCAAGCGACACGAGGGCACGGTTACAACGCGAGATGTTGCAGTAGAGACGATACCATAATTCGTCGAGTTCACCGGCAGTGGAAGTAAGGGTTGACCATATCTCCATCGGATGGTAACCGGTATCGGTAGTGCCGCCCCCGCCTTTCAGACAGTCGTCGGAACCGAGATCGCCATAAGGCCAGAGATTAAACGGGTAGTTATACCAGCAGTCGCCGAGTGAGGCATAGGCCGAGTTGACCATTTTATCGGGCTGAGTATAAGCCAGCTCTCCATTGACAACTCCTGTGGGAGGCACATCGATAAAATCGTTGCAGGAAGTAAATGCAACGGAAGCAAGAGCTATTGATAATATATTAAGCGATTTCATTGTGATCTTAGGATTTAGGCTGATTAGAAATTAAGCTGGAGACCGAAGGAAAGCGATGTGGGAATAGGATAAGCCCAGTTGGCGTTCTCGGGGTCAGTGCAAGTGAGACTGCTGCTCTTGATAGTGCAGAGATTCTGGCCTGATACGTATACACGAGCCTTTGACATGCGGAGTTTTGACATTACCTTCGAGGGAAGTGTATAGCCGACCTGAAGAGTGCGGAGCTTGGCGTAAGAACCATTTTCAACGAAGTAAGATGAAGTGCGGCCCTCATCACCGGTATTATTGGTGGTCAGCATGGGGATTGAAGAACCTGTATTGACATTGGGCAGCCATGCGTCAAGCACTCTCACACCCTTGTTGCTGCCGGCATCGGTCACGCTCCAGAAGTCGTTCTGGAATTTCTGATTGTTGTAGACATCCTGTCCGAGCACGCCCTGCCAGAACATCTGGAGGTCAAAATTCTTATAGCTGAGCTCTACGTTAAGACCGAACGAAAGATCGGGCACGGGATTAAATATCCAGGTCTGGTCAGCCGAAGTGATCTTGCCGTCGCCATTAAGGTCGGCATACTTCATACCGCCGAGGCGGGCATTATCCTGGCCGTAAGCATATACCTCTTCCTGAGTCTGGAAAAGACCATCATATACATAACCTACGATTGAGCCGTAGGGACGGCGTGCCTGCACGAGATTTTCAGTGGTAGTATGTGCGTAAGAGCCGGTGGTTGTAGACGGAAGATAAGTCACGCGGTTGCGGAAGAAATCAAGGTTAAGCGAGGCCTTGTAGCTGAGACCGCAGCGTAGATCGTCGCGCCATCCTATCTGGAATTCCATACCCCAGTTGCGGAGAGAAGGACCATTGAGCCATGAGGCACCTCCCTCACCCACAGAGCCGAGATAAGCAGGCGCGATGAGCATATCTTTCACATCTTTAATATATGCGTCGTAAGTACCGAATAGTCGGTTGTTGAGAAACGCGAAATCAAGACCGGCATTATACTGGATTGTTGTCTCCCATTTCAGGTTGGGATTAGCTGTCTGGCTGGCATAATATCCTGATGGGAAAATACCGCTCTGCTGTAGGAGAAGGTCATAGGCGGTGGATGTCACACGATCGCTTCCGTAGTCAGCTACATAAAGAGCATACCGGGCAGTGTTGGAGATTGCTTGGTTACCAGTCTTACCCCACGAAAGGCGGAGCTTAAGCTCGTCGAGCCATGACTTGCGGATATTTTCGGATATACGGTAGCCGAGAGTGGCAGCGGGGAATGTACCGTAGCGGTTGTTGCTGCCGAAACGTGAAGAACCGTCGCGGCGGATAGTGAACGATGCAAGGAGAAGATTGCGCCAGTTATAGTCGATCTTACCAAAGAATGATACCAAAGCGTAGGCCGACTTGTTACCGGTAGAACGTTCGATACCCGATGACGCATCAGGATACATATAATCAGGAGTCTCGATGTCATAATTCTCATTATAGCCTGAGAAATCTATGCGGCTCTGGCGGAAAAGTTCAATACCGGCCAGAATAGTCATCGTGTGATCCTTGCAGAAAGTGAAGTTATAGTTGGCCGTATTGGTCCAGGTCCACTTAGTATCATTTGCCTGCGAGAGTGTGGTAGAATTAGTATCGTTGTTTACGATATCACTGTGATAGGTATAGTTGTAGGAGTGGATGAATGCTGCATCGTAGTCAAGGCCGAAGTTGGAGCGGAGCACAAGACCCTTTACAGGCTTGATGTCGATATAAGCATTACCGAACAGGCGCCATACGTTGAGAGCATTGTCGCGGTTGAAAGCGAGCTCGCGGAGTGGATTCTGGCGGTCAGCCATGCTGCCGACAGGACCTGCATAAGTCACTCCGTCGGTCTCAAACACGGGTACTGACGAAGGCATCTTAAGTGCATTTTCGAGAGGCTGGCAGTCTACTTGCTTGGTATAGGTAAGAGTGAAGTTCTCTCCTACCGATACTACCGGACAGATATTGAACGAAGTATTCATACGCGCAGCGATATTCTCGAAATTGGTGTATTTGAGGATACCTTCATTATTACGATAGCCGAGTGAGAAGAAAGCCGTACCGAGATCTGATGCGGTAGACACGGCCACATCGTAGTTCTGTGCGAAACCGGTGCGTGAGATCTCGTCGAGCCAGTCAGTATTACCCATGAGCATAGTCTGCTTGGCATTGATATATCCGTCATATCTGCCATTTACAGTGTAGTCGACGTAGCGGTTGTTGACAGCATCATATACCTTGATCGGATAACCCATAGGAGCGTTGAGCGAGAGTCCATATCCGGCAGCATAGCTCACGGGATCGATACCGTCGTTCATAGCAGCCTGAGCCATCGCGGTGGCGTAGCCCTGGGTATCGAGAAGCTTCATTTTTGCTTGCGATGAATAGAACTGCGCGGTAAGATTGGCCGAGAAGCTCACGTCCACTTTCTTTTTATCACCGAGTTTACCGTTTTTAGTGGTGATGATAACCACGCCGTTAGCTGCGCGCGAGCCATATATAGATGCTGAGGCTGCATCCTTAAGCACCTGCATGCTCTCGATATCATTCATGTTAAGAGAGTTGAGCGAAGCGGTAGTAGGCACTCCGTCGATCACAAACAGAGGATCCTGAGAAGCATTAAATGAACCGATACCACGGATTCTGACTGAACCTGTACCGCTGGGCGAACCGTTGGCGGTAATCGTCATGCCCGGTACTTTGCCCTGCAACGCACGCATGGGGTCTGTATCGGCTGATGTTTCAAGTGACTTGGTAGATACTACCGATACCGCACCGGTAAGGTCGGCCTTACGCACGGTCTGATAACCTACTACCACCACTTCGTCAAGGAGCTCATTGTCCTCTTCCATATACACCGTCATAGTGGGAAGGGCGGCGAGGTAGACGGTCTGATAACCTACATAAGAGAATGTGAGCGACTCGCCCTCGGGCACTGAGATGATAAAATTACCGTCGAGGTCGGTAGCCGCTGCGGCTCCGGTGGATTCACACACTACCGACGCGCCTATCAGCGGCTCATCGTCAGATTTGGAAAACACCGTTCCTTGCACAGAGATGTTCTGTGCCTGCGCTAAGATTGCCATTACCAACAGCAACATTGCACTGAGAATTGATCTTTTCATGAAATTTAAGATTATTAGTAAGTTTTTCTGCCGTCAAAATTACAATATGTATATTTAGCAGTATATCAGTTATGTTGAATGTGGTATTAATTTTGTGCGATGAACGTTTTTTAATATAGTTTGCAACAATTTTGTCAATTTTCACCAAATAAATACGCACCACCCTATTATATGGATGATGCGCAATATATCATACTGAAAGTTTAGAGCGGGTTTCCGACGGAGTCTCTCCATAACACTCGCGGTAACATCTGGTGAAATATGCCGGAGTTGAGAATCCGATATCGTAAGCGATCTCACTTATCGACCTGTCGGTAGTCTTTAGCAAATGCCGCCCATGCTTGAGACGTAAATTCTTAATCAATTCTACAGGCGAGTAATTGGTCAGCGACTTTATCTTGCGATAGAATTGTGTTCGCTCAAGACCCATGCGTGAAGCGAGCGAGTCGACAGAGAGATCTGAATTGCCCATCTCGGCATTGAATATGTCGAGGAAACGACGGTAGAAATCATTATCTATGTCGGCGACGGGGAGTTTCTTTGACTCTTTAGCTGATGGAGCCGGCCGAATCTCAGCATCATGCTTACCTTTCCACAAGTCGCGTATACGCTTGCGATTCTCAACAAGAGATACGCATCGGGCTGCAAGCACGTCACCACTGAACGGCTTGGACATATATCCGTCGGTACCACTCTCATATCCCTGTACCCTCTGCTCATCCATAGAGCATGCAGTAAGCATCAGCACGGGAATATGGGAAGTCGTCAGCTCAGCCTTCAGTCGGCGGCAGCACTCCAAGCCATCCATTACGGGCATCATCACATCGCATATAATCAGATCGGGCACATATTTAATTGCACGCCTGAGTCCTTCACTGCCATCGGAAGCGGTAATTACATTGTAGCTATCTGACAGTAATCCCGATATAAGATGCTGAATATCTTTATTATCATCTATAACAAGCAGAAGAGGCTTATCGTCTCCAAAAACTTTTTCATCTTCTACCACACCCATTTCAGCCTCAACGTCGGCTTGAGTGACCGATGGAATTACTTCGTCGACCTCCTTATCCACATGAGTTACAGGCAATGTGACAGTAAATACCGACCCTTTACTGAGCATACTCTCCACCTCTATCTTACCTCCGTGCAACTCGACGAATGCCTTGGTGAGCGACAGACCTATACCCGAACCATTCGGGTGTATATGCTCTACCTGAAAGAATCGGTCGAATATATTTCCGAGATCACGCTCGCTGATACCTGTGCCGGTATCAGCTACCGAAATCGTAGCTTTACCATCAGATATACCGTAACTTACATGTATCGAGCCATTGTCGGGAGTATATTTGAAAGCATTGGAGAGCAGGTTAAAGAACACACGCTCCATTTTTTCCACATCTACAGCCAAAGTTCCGGCTACATCCGATGACTTTACGTCGGATGTCAGCTTAAGATTACGCTTGCGGGCGAGAGACTGAAACGATTCCATCCAGTCACATATAGCCTTGCCGAGATCCACCTCCTGTAATGACAGTGAGCTCTTCCCGTTCTCATATTTTCTGAAATCGAGTATCTGATTAATCAGTCGGCGGAGTATGCGTACATTCTTGTCGGCTATACTGATCATGGCATGCTGCTCAGCAGTGAGGTTATCGGCCTTGGCGAGCTGCGCCACAGGCTCTGAGATGAGAGTGAGAGGCGTGCGAAGATCGTGTGATACGTTGGTGAAAAACATCAGCTTTGACTGCGTTGCTTCTTCAAGACGTTCATTGAGATCGCGCTGACGGTCGCGCTGCTCCTCAAGTTCGCGATTCTGCTGCTGGAGCACCGAGCGGTGCTTCTTATTATCCCAGAACGCGCGTAGCACGAGGAATACGAGTCCGCAAAGCAATACGATTATAACTATGAAGGCATACACGAGATTGGTCTGCGTGGAATATCGGCTCCAGTAGGTGTCGACTTTCTCTTTCAGCAGGCTCATCTTCTCGGTCTCATCGCGCAGAGCCTCATTCTGCACCATGATAATATCGGCATTGCTCAGATCTACAGCCGAAGCTGAGGGAAATATCGTCTCCTTCTGATATGGCTCGCCATTGAGTATTGCAAAAGCCGTGCGTATAATTCTATGTCCCTCGGTAGGGTACAGAAAGGTTGCATCAATCACGCTGTCGGCCACGGCCTGGATACCTATCGTAGGAGCGGCATCCACGCCTATAATCTTTATATCATCCCTGCCCATGCTGCGCGCAGCCATCGAGGCGCCGATAGCCATGCGGTCGTTGTGGGCGAATATCAGATTTACCTCAGGATGCAGTTTAAGCAGTGAATCGGTAAGCACTGATGCCTTCTCCATATTCCAGTTGGCGATTCCACACGCTACAACTTCTCCCCCGCGTGAGGTAAATTCATTGATAAAACCGCTGTGACGATCCTCGGCCGGAGTAGAACCACGTCGGCCATAAAGCTCAAGTGCCTTAGGTGCGCTCTTCACAATCGAGAAAGCATAGTGAGCGGCCGACCGGCCTATCGCTCTGTCATCGGCTCCAAGTCGGGCAGTATAGCTGTCACCTATTATATTACGGTCAAAAATTATCACGGGGGTGCCGCTTTGATACACCTCTTTAATTATAGGTGTAAGAGCCTCAGCCTCGTTGGGCGACACGATAATGATGTCGAAATCATTGTCGACAAAATATTTTATGTCCTCTATCTGCTTCTCGTTGCTGTCGTCGGCCGAGCGTATCTCCACCACAGCGTTGTCATGAAGCATAATCTCACGGTTGATTTCCTCGTTGAGTTTCATTCTCCAGTCGTCACGACTGCACTGCGACACTCCTATACGATATGTCAGAGTTTTCTTGCAGCCCGACAGACCCGCTGCTATTACAGCAGCTACCATCAGCACTGAAAATATTCGGCATAAGGATTTCATCCGTTTTAAGGTATTAGAGATTGGCTGGTGCAAATGTAATAATAAACTATGAAAAAGCGTGCATATAGTAGGACTTTTTCGGAAATGCAACATTTTTCATACCATCTGCAAGAAATTTAATATGCGATATTGAATTGTTAAAGTAGATTTGCAATATCAAAATTTCACGGAGCACATCCTTAAATCGCCACTGAATACCACTTCGTGAAACAAAATAGATTTTAGGTACATTTGATTAGGTAAGATGCAATTTCTTAAGGTTAGGCAAGATTGTTTTAGGTTTACTTTAATACGAATTTTTACTACTGACTAAATATATATATACATTGACAATGAAATACCAGTTAAGAAAACTAATAATGAGTGCAGCCGCTACACTTTCAGCACTCTCACTCAACGCTGCCGGAGATATCGAGATCAATAATCTCGGTGTCAACAATACTCTCGTGCGCATCAAAGGTGATAGCCGCTACGTGCTTCTTCCCGTGCAGGAAAGCAATGAGGATGCAAGAATCAACGTGATTGTCGACGGCAAAATAGTCGAGACCATCTATGTGAGAATGGCTACCTCGCGTACTGACTTCACGGTTCCCTACGATCTCTCGCCCTATAAAGGCAAGAATGTGATTCTCGACGTTGTCACTCCTCAGAGCCGCAGCTCCGTAAGGGAAGCCAAAGGCGACGTGTGCTGGAAAAACATCTCGCTCACCGACACTCTCGACCTTACCGACCGCGAGCTCCAGTATCGTCCCCTCTTCCACCACACTCCTCAATATGGTTGGATGAACGACCCCAACGGCATGTTCTACAAAGACGGCGTGTGGCATCTCTACTATCAATGGAATCCTTACGGCTCAAAGTGGCAGAATCTCAGCTGGGGCCACTCTACGTCCACCGACCTCATCAACTGGGAGCATCAGCCGGTGGCTCTCACACCCGACGGGCTCGGCTACATCTTCAGCGGCAGCAGTGCTATCGACCACAATAACACAGCCGGCTTCGGCGAGGATGCTGTAGTGGCTATCTATACTTCAGCCGGTACTAACCAGATGCAGAGTCTTGCCTACAGCAACAACGATGGCGCTGACTTCACGGTGCTTACTTCCAACCCTATCATAACTCTCGAATCAGAAGCACGTGACCCGAATTTCTTCTGGAACGAGCAGACCGGTGAATGGAATCTTGCGCTTGCCCACGCGCTCGACCACGAAATGCTTTTTTTCACTTCACCCGATCTTAAGAACTGGACACTGCAAAGTTCATTCGGTAAAGGACTCGGTGCTCAAGATGGTGTATGGGAATGTCCTGATTTATTCCGTCTTCCCGTCGACGGCACCGATAAAGAAAAATGGGTGCTGATATGCAACATCAATCCCGGTGGTCCATTCGGTGGCTCGGGAGTGCAGTATTTCGTAGGTGACTGGGACGGCAAGAAATTTACTGTCGATACTGATGCTGACGGCAAAGTCCCCACCAAATGGCTTGACCATGGTAAAGACAATTATGCTCTTGTATCGTGGAGCGATACACCCGACGGACGACGCACTGCTATCGGATGGATGAGCAATTGGGACTACGCTGCCGAGGTTCCCACCTCCCAATACCGCAGTGCCAACACTCTTCCCCGTGAGCTTAGCCTGTTTACCGCATCCGATGGACAGATCTATATGGCTAATGTACCCTCTCCTGAAGTTATCTCACTCCGCGACCGCCTCGTAACCTCGGTGAAGAACTCATCATTAAATTCCAAGGACAAGGTATATAATCTCCCCGCTGTCAACGACGGAGTATGCGAGTTTACAGTGGATTTCAACGCTGAGACTGCCGACTCGATCATGATGACGCTCTCCAACAAGGCAGGCGAGCATGTCGACATGGTCTACAATCCTGCTACCCACACCTTGAGTTTCGACCGACGGAATAGCGGAAATGTAGGTTTCAGTGACGCTTTCCCCGTAGTGACCGTGGCTCCCACTCATGAGACCGACGGCAAGGTATCTCTGCGCGTATTCATCGACCGCTCGAGCATCGAGCTTTTCGGCAACGAAGGCCGCTTCTCAATGACCAACCTCGTATTCCCCACCCATCCCTATACAACTCTTGAGATCAAGAGTCTCGGTGGTAAAGCCCGCATGAGCAACCTACGTATCTATTCCATCAAATTATATTAATCCACATAATCAGCTATAATCATGGCTCAATCTATCATCGCCGACCGCAAATCATTTGTAGCGCAGATCATTCCGGTGATGTTCTGCTTCTTCTCGATGGGATTCGTCGATCTCGTGGGCTCGGCTACCAACTTCGTGAAAGCTGACCTCAACCTCTCGGGGGCTCAGGCCGGATTCATTCCTTCGCTCGTATTCTTCTGGTTTCTGATATTCTCGGTTCCCACCGGAATATTAATGAACAAGATCGGCCGCAAGATGACAGTGCTTCTGTCGCTGCTTCTCACTCTAGTGTCACTGATAATCCCTATGTTTCACACCGGATACTATACCATGCTCATCGCCTTCTCGCTGCTCGGTATAGGCAACGCAGTGATGCAGACCTCGCTCAATCCCCTCGTGTCAGGACTCATCAATCCTTCACGCCTTGCCTCGACACTCACTTTCGGCCAGTTTGTAAAGGCTCTCGCCTCACTCCTCGCCCCATATCTGATGGCATGGGGAGCGGCAGCGATGATGCCGACGCTGGGCCTCGGCTGGAGAGTTCTGTTCCCCATCTTTGCGGCAGTATGTCTTATCTCTATAGGAGCTCTGGGAGCTACACCTATCGAGGAGGAACGCCCCGATAAGGTGACCGGTTTCAAGGAGTGCATCGTATTACTCCGGATTCCATTCGTGCTGCTCTGCTTCTTAGGCATCATGTGTCATGTGGGTATCGACGTGGGTACCAACACATTCGCCCCGCAGATTCTCAGCGAGAAATTCGGTCTCACTGTTGAGGAAGCCGTGATAGGCACGCAGATATATTTCTATTTCCGCACAGGCGGCTGTCTCCTCGGCTCCTACATCCTTGCCAAGATTCCGGCTAAAACATTCTTTGCCTTCAGTGTGTTTTGTATGTTGATAGGCATGGCAGGACTATTCCTCGCTCCGTCGCAGAGTCTCGTGCTGGCCTCGATCGCCTGCATAGGTTTCGGCAACTCCAATATTTTCAGCGTGATATTCGCGCAGGCTCTCAACCGTCAGCCCAATGAAAAGAACGAAGTATCCGGACTCATGATCATGGGGCTCTTCGGTGGCACGGTCTTCCCGCTCTGCATGGGTTTCGCCCAAGATGCCGCAGGTGTGGCAGGCGCAGTGGCCGTGATGACCATAGGAGTAATCTATCTACTCTACTACACTACCCGCATCAAATCAGTCAACGAGTAAAACACTTAAAATCATCAATATATGAAAGACTTAGTAATCGGTATGGGAGAAGCCCTGTGGGACGTTCTTCCCGAAGGTAAGAAAATAGGTGGTGCACCTGCCAACTTCGCATATCACGTATCGCAGTTCGGACTACCCGGATGTGTGGTCAGCGCTGTGGGCGACGATGCTCTCGGCAAAGAAATCGTGGAAAATTTCACATCAAAAGGTCTTACTCAACATATAGCCGTTGTGCCCTACCCCACCGGTACGGTACAGGTGGAAATCGACGCCGCCGGTATACCGCAGTATGATATTAAAGAAAATGTGGCCTGGGACAATATCCCGTTCACCCCTGATCTGGAAAAAATAGCCCGTAACACTAAGGCTGTTTGCTTCGGCTCACTGGCTCAGCGCAATGTGGTGTCGCGCAATACGATCAATCAGTTTCTCGACGCTATGCCGCAGACGCCAGACTCGCTCGTGGTATTCGATGTCAACCTCCGACAGGGTTTCTACACCAAAGAGATACTCTGCGATTCGATGAACCGCTGCAATATTCTTAAGATCAACGATGAGGAACTCGTAATAGTGAGCCGCATGTTCGGATACCCCGGTATCGACCTTCAGGACAAGTGCTGGATTCTGCTGGGTAAATACAATCTAAAGATGCTCATCCTCACGTGCGGCATCAACGGCAGTTACGTATTCACCCCCGGCCACGTATCATTCCAGCCTACCCCCACAGTGGAAGTGGCCGATACCGTAGGAGCCGGCGACTCTTTCACCGCCGCCTTCATAGCAAGCATACTCAAAGGCAAGAGCGTAGCAGACGCCCATCGCATCGCCGTGGAGACCTCAGCCTACGTTTGCACCAAGAAAGGCGCTATGCCCATTCTCCCCGAAAATATTCTCAACGCTTAATTATGGCTTCAATACTATAACATACTATAATATATATAATATATATGTGAACCTCAGCGCAACATAAAGCGTTTTAATTACAATTTGAAATTACACATAATTATTATGAATGATATAGATCTCAATGAAATCAAGTCACCGGCCGACATAAGAAATATGTCGCTGCCGGAGCTTAAGCAACTTGCGGCTGAAATGCGCGCCGCCCTTCTCGAAAAACTTTCAGTACATGGCGGCCACGTAGGACCCAATCTCGGCATGGTAGAGGCTGTCATAGCCATGCACTACGTTTTTGACACTCCTGCCGACAAGATAGTATTCGACGTATCGCACCAGACATATCCCCACAAGATGATTACCGGCCGAATGAAGGCTTTCACCGACCCTGCTCACTATGACGACGTGACGGGCTATACCAATCCGGCCGAAAGCGAATATGATCTCTACTCGCTCGGACATACCTCGTCGGCCGTAGCTCTTGCCGCCGGACTTGCCAAAGCCCGTGACCTGCAGGGGGGGAAGGAAAATGTAGTTGCTGTGATAGGCGACGGATCACTAAGCGGCGGTGTGGCATTCGAAGGTCTCGACTACGGAGCCACCCTCGGCACTAATTTCATTGTGGTTGTCAACGACAATCAGATGAGCATCGCCGAAAATCATGGCGGCATTTACGCTGATCTGCGTCTGCTACGTAACTCCAACGGCACTGCCGAGCCAAATCTGTTTCGCGCTATGGGCTACGGCTACCGCTATGTTCATTATGGTAACGACCTGGCAAGCCTCATCGAGATGTTTCGTTCGGTAAAGGATATAGACCACCCCGTAGTAGTGCATATCAACACCATGAAAGGTATGGGTCTGCCTGTGGCCGAGACTGATAAGGAGACATATCACTTCTCCGGTCCGTTTGACCTGAAGACCGGTGCACCTCTTCATGAAGACGCACCCGCAACTCAACCCGAAACTTACGACGAAGTATTTGCCCGCGGCATGATGCGACGCATGAAGGAAAATGAAAAGGTGGTGACCATCACTGCCGGCACACCCGGAGTGCTCGGTTTTGACAAGGATCGTCGTCGCGAAGCCGGACGTCAGTTCATCGACGTGGCCATAGCAGAGCAGTCGGCCGTTGACCTCGCAAGCGGTCTTGCCAAAGGTGGCATGCGACCGGTGGCCGGATTCGTCAGCAGCTTCCTTCAGCGTGCATATGACCAGTTCAGTCAGGACATCGCCCTCAACCGCCAGCCTGCTACATTTGTAGTGTTCTACGGTTCGATGTTCGGCATGAACGACGAAACTCACCTCGGCTTCTTCGATATAGCACTGCTATCCAATATTCCCGGGCTGCTCTATCTTGCTCCTACATGTGAGGAAGAATTTGAAGCCATGCTCGATTGGTCGGTCAAGCAGACTACGCTACCCGTAGTGTTACGCACTCCCGGTGCGGTGGCCGTATCCAATCCCGATATAAAACTTCTTGATGACTATTCACGCCCCGAATACGAAATAGTGCGTCAGGGCAGCGACGTGGCGCTTATCGGCGCCGGTCTCATGTATGGATTCATGGCTCAGGCTGCCGACATCCTTGCCAAGAAAGGTGTTAACGTCACTCTGATCAACCCCCGCAACCTTTCCGAACTCGACACCGCCACACTCGATACTCTCAAGGACTATCGCGTCGTCATCACGGCCGAAGACGGAATTGTAGACGGAGGATTCGGCCAGAAAGTAGCTTCATATTTAGGCGAATCGCCCGTAAAAGTTGTCAATCTCGGTCTTCCGAAAGAATTCCTCAACCACTACAACTACACCGCATTGCAAGAACGATGCGGCCTCACCCCCGAGCAAATCGCCCGCACCGCCCTCGATGCCGCGAAGTAACAACATTCCTATACAAATGTAAATAGCCACTAACAGTAGGTGTTGCAGCAGTTATGCAACACCTACTTTATTTCTATAAAGTCAAATAAGCATACACATCGTAACGAGTGCGGCGGTGATAAATACGTGCGACGCCGTCGTGGCATCGGCATCGCTGTTATCACTCTCTATTACCGGTGGTTGCGAAATTACCTCGGTGGTGTCACGATGTGAACAGGACGAAACTCCTGTAATTATGGCTGCTGCAAACAGTATCAAGAGCGGGAGCAGATATTTCTTCATTTGTTCATATACCGCCGGACTCCCCTCGTAGACGGATTTTTAATAGGGATATAAAACGACAATGCGTGAGAGCCGTACTTGCAGCCCGTCCAACTCATCGAGGCTCTGGTAAGCCTATCTTCATAGAACGAGCAGACACGCAGAAGCCTCACGCAGAATATGCCAGCAATACCGACTAAGGCACAACAAGTACCCAAGACGGATATAAACAGCATAACCAAAGGCATCTACCGAATGCTGCAATCCTGACGAAGATTTAGAAATTTACCAGATTTCGATGAGTCAAGACTGAGCGTTGAGTAAACGCATATACAAAATGTCACCGGTCGTGCGATAGCCGACCGTATTTTGCAGTCCCTCCCGCTTCACCCTTTCTACGGCTCCGCGAGAGGTCTGCAATGCAAAGATATATCTATTTTTTCATACTTACAACTTTCGTCTTCGTTTCTTCTCTCATCACCATTCGGCGCAGTGTGCGGCGGATAGTACGCCACTTCGGAAATATAGCCCACGGGCGCACCGGGCTATAACTGAGGCATATCACCGTAAACGATACAAGCGCCACGATCAGAAGCCATCCGTAAATTTCCTTCATCGATACCACGAGCGCCTGGAGTTGTACCATACCATAAAGGTTACCGAGCGGTATGTGACATATGGCCGTATTGAAGTCGGTCATGGCCGAGCCAAGCAGTGAAGCATTTTTCGCTACGGTATGGCTGAGCCATTCACCCACAAGTGCAGGTCCGAACACCGCGCCCATAACGGCACCGGTGAAGCCATTGACGGTAAGTGCTTTCGGGAATTCCTGAAATGACAGACCGCTCTGCACCACCGATGTCAGAAACACTATGGAGATAATCACCGACGCTGCACCGCGCACAAACAGCGGCACAAAAAGCATCTCCTTTTCCACTCCGTAGTCAATCATGAAGTAGAAATAAGCGAGATACACCGCGGCGAGTGCAAACGCTATGGCAGTCATAGTCTTGTAGCGCCACTTGCGCAAGGCAAACGTGACGTAGGTAAACCAGCATCCTACCACTATCCCGGCAAATACATACCAGTTGAGGTCGATAAGATTAGTCTCGTCAAACCCGAGTATGGCAGCGGCATAACTGTGCTCAAACACGTGCTCGGTAGCCATACAGGTAAAAAACACAATGTATACAGCAGTGGCTCTGACTACATTTCGGTTAGTGAGCGCGCGAAGCGATATATACGGATGGTGGAGGAATGTGGCTCGCCACAGATTCAGCGCCAGACAAGCCACGCATATCAGAGTGGCAAGACAGATCTCGCGCGACTCCCACCAGTCGAAATAATTGCCGTAGACACACACAAAAGTGAAGCTGAGCATAAATCCGGCCCACAAGCCGCCACCGATCCAGTCGATACCTAACAGGGGTATATACATAGGCGGACGGGCCGGACGAACAAGCACAAGCACCACCACAATCATGAGCACCAGAAGCCCGATCATGATCCAGTGCATATATTCCCACTGAGAGAAAAAGGCGGTGTAGACCGTGGCGATACCGCTGAGCTGTATAGCGCTGTCGACCACCAGATATACGTAGCAGAAAAATATCGCCATGTCGCGCACCGGTGTAAGCCACAACTGAATGGTGGAGTTGCACGCAAGTGTAGCCTGCATTCTGAACCATCCTGCCACGAAACATGTACCTACCAGTACCGGCACACTCGTAGTGTGAGCACAGATGATATTCGCGGCTATAAGCACCATACCGCTGACCACCAGCTGAGTGCGGGTGGAGAAGCGGAACTTGATGCGAAACATCACTGCGAAATTGATGGCAAGACCGATGATGGAAGCATAGCCGGCCATGAGAATATCCTGCTGCATCAGCGCTGTGGAGCCTACCATATCAGTCGCGGCAGCAAGATACACTCCTCCCGAGAACTGTATGATCAGCACCAGGAAAATAAACAGCCACGGCTTCAGCCGCCTCGGCACGAAGTCGGATACCTCGGGGATGTCAAACGGCCCCTGCTGAAAATGATGTCCGGCCATTTCAGTATTTCACCTCACATTCCACATTCATGCCCGCGCGCAGAAGCTCCATATTCTCGGGAGAGTTGTCGGCGCTAAAGGCTATGCGCACAGGCACACGCTGGCGCACCTTGACGAAGTTTCCGGCCGAATTGTCCTGCGGGAGTATCGACAGCGATGCTCCGGTGGCATGTGAGAGCGACTCCACGGTGCCTTTATACTCCACGCCGGGCACTGCATCAACCTTGATGATTACTTCACTTCCGGGATGGATGTGGCGGAGCTGGGTCTCCTTGTAGTTGGCTGCTACCCATGTCTCGGCAGTATCTACGATATCGAGTAGAGTCTGACTCGGCTGCACGAGCTGTCCTACCTGAATATCCTTGCGTGATGTGTATCCGTCGCAGGGAGCGAGAATCACACAGTAAGAAAGATTGAGTTCGGCTGTTTCGAGCATAGCCTTTGCAAGTTCCACTCCGGCATCGGTCTGCGATATACGCTGACGGGTCTCGGCCACAACCGAAGTCGAGGCCGAGCGCTGGCGCGAAAGCATCTCGAAGCGAGCCTTCTTAGCTTCATAGTCGGTCTTGGCGGCATCGTATTGCTGACGGGTCACGGCCTCTTTTTCAAGGAGTTTTGTATAGCGGTCGAAATCAGTGCGTGCCATCTCCATCAGCACTTTCGCCTCCGCCACCGAGGCCTCGCTCACGGCGGCATTGGCCGAGGCCACGCCTACACTGTGGTCAGCCACATCGCGCCCGGCAAGCGCGCGCTGATAGTCAGCTCTGGCCTGAGCCACGCGCAAGCGCATGTCGGCATCGTCGATCACCACGAGGGTGTCGCCCTTCTTCACCGGCTGAAATTCATTGAAACGTATCTCGCTGATATAGCCCTGCACTCGGCTGTTGACAGGCACTATCTGGCGGCATACCTGAGCGTTATCGGTAAACTCTACATTGCCGGGATGATAAAATTTTCCGGCTATCCATATAGCGACAGCTACTATTACTATGAGTGTGAGTATGTAAGAAATTATCTTTTTAGTGCGGTGATTCATATTTTTCCGGATGTAAATAACAGTTTGTAATAATAATAAATGACGTCAATACGGGCGTTGACAAGGCGCTGCTCCGAGTCGAGCTGCGAATTGGCAGCGTCGAGCATATCTGTTATCAGCGCCATATCCTCGGCATAGCGGGTAGCTACGGTGGAGTAATTGCTGCGTGCGAGTTCCACACTTTTCTCCTGCGTGCGCACCTCTTCATAGGCTTCCATATAGCGCACGTAGTCAGCATGGAGAGCTATGTCAATGTTTTCGCGGGCGGCTTCGAGCTGCTGCTCGGCTCGGAGTGTGGCCACACGGCTGCGAGCCACCGACTTATTGGTCTTGAACAGCGACGAGATATTATAGCTCACCCCTACCCCTACATACCAGTAACTGAGATTGCGGTCGATCGGGGGCACTTCCACAAGTATAGGGCCGTCGATGGACCATCCGGCCTGCAGGCCCACTTTAGGCAAGCGGTCGCTGCCCACAAGTTTCTCGGCTGTGCGGCTTATGCTGACTTCCTGCCGGGCCAGTCCGATTACGGGCGACAGTGACCGGGCGTCGGCCGCCCATCCGCTCTCGCTGCTCACCGGTAGCGAACGGTTAAGTATCGTAGTATCAGGCACCACTATCGTGCCTTCGGGCAGACCGGCCATGGTGACCAGATTACGATTGAGGATTTCAAGTGTGTTGGCTATCTTGATGAGTTGCAGATCAAGGTTCGAAACAAGAAGTTCGTAGCGCGTGATATCGTTGCGCAGTGCCGTTCCCTGCTCATATCGGGCATTCATCTCGTCGAGCACCTTACGTGCCTGCGCCAGATTCTGCTCCACTACCGCGCGCAGGTTACTGTACTTGTAGAGGTCGAGATAAAAACCGGTGAGTTGCAGCCGAAGGTTGTCGCGCTTAAGCTCTGTGGCCAGACGTGAAGCGGCAGATTTCTCGCGAGCCATATCCACTCCGGCCGTGATGGCGCCGCCGGTGTATACGGGTTGATTGACCGAAAGCGATAGTCCGTTGCCGAAATGAGGGATGGGAGCGCGCTCATAGTCACTGAAGTCCCTCTTGGTGGTAAATCCGTCGCCTATGTAACTTACCGACAGTGTAGCATTGATGTCAGGGAGCATGGCACTCCTTGCTTCGGCCACCTCCCTGGCAGCGACTTCGTCGGCGGTAAAATACGGGCGTAGCTGGGCGCTGTTGCGTTCGGCCGAATCATACACTTCCTCAAGCGTGATGACACGCTGGCCGTAGGCACACACTCCACCGCCCGACAGGACTGCGGCGAGCAGCCCTGTGAGCAATCGAAGATTGTTCATCGTGAAATAATGTTATGTGATAATTGATTATGTGATTTTCAGCCTGTCACCTGCACGGTGATTCGCTCCGGGGGCACGGCCTCCGGGAAGATGCCTCACACCGAGGCAGTGCTCTTCCAATTTTCAAGAAAGCCCCAGTTTCTTACGTAAGCCACGCAGCGGGGTAGTCGAATGTATCTATGCGTCATATACGGGCAACTCTTTGTGAATTGCGCTGCAAAGTTAGCAAAAATATTTCATACATCGCTCCACCTGCCTCAAATTATCCCACCCGAGCCGGCGCGATTTTTTCCGGCGTAATAGCGCAAGACGTCAAAACTATTTGCGGCTTATTATCGTTGTATTATTTATACATCTTAACGGATTATCAACAGTTTCGCTATGAAAAAAAGACTTACCATCGCCCTTGTGGCTCACGACCGCCGCAAAGCCGACATGATCGACTGGGTGAAATACAATGCCGAATTTCTCTCACACCATCATCTGGTCTGCACCGGCACTACGGGCGGCCTTGTCAAGAAGGCTTTCGACGAGCTCGGCGTGAAGGCCGACGTGGAGTGCATGAACTCAGGGCCGATGGGTGGCGACGCTGAAATAGCGGCCATGGTGGTGAGAAAGGAGATAGATCTGGCCATATTCCTTATCGACGACCTCAATCCGCAGCCCCACGAAGCCGACATTCAGATGCTGCTCCGCCAATGTCGTATCCACAATGTGCCCATAGCCTGCAACCGCATCAGCGCTGACCTCATGATATCGAGCCCGCTTCTCGGCGATCCTACCTACAAGTCGAGCGAACCGAGCTACATACGCTTTGACCGCAAGAATAATCAGTAATTACATCTACCTCCGTCATGCAGCCTCGGGAGAAACAGATATTTAAGGTCACTCTCACAGGCACGGTGACAAATGCCGTGCTGATAGTGCTGAAATTCTTAGCCGGATTTCTCGGCAGGAGTTCGGCTATGGTGGCCGATGCCGTGCACTCGCTTAGCGATTTCGTATCCGACGTGATAGTGCTCGTGTTTGTAAAAATTTCCGGAAAGCCCACCGACCGGAGTCACGAATACGGCCACGGAAAATTCGAGACACTGGCCACACTTATCATCGGCGTGATACTTTTCGGTGCAGGTGTGGGGCTGGGAGTTGAAGGTGTGATAAAGGTCATGGCCTCGCTCCGCGGCGACCTGCCACCGCGTCCGGCCATGATAGCTCTCGTAATAGCCCTGATATCTATAGTGGTGAAGGAGTGGCTCTACCGCTACACCATCCGATGGGGACGCACACTCAACTCCAAAGCAGTGTCGGCCAACGCATGGCATCATCGCAGCGATGCAATATCATCTGTCGGCACGCTGGCGGGTATCGCCGGAGCCATGTTTTTAGGCGACAAGATGCGCATCCTCGACCCGATCGCGGCTATAGTGGTAAGTATCTTCATCATCAAGAGCGGCTATGATATTATCAAACCTTGTATCGACGAATTACTCGAAGCATCGCTCCCCGAGAGCCAGCAGAAGCGCATTCTCGACTTGGTCAAGTCTGTTGACGGCATAAGATCAGTTCACAAACTGCGCACCCGCCGTATTGGCAACAACATCGCCGTAGACCTCCACGCTCAGATGGACGGCAGCCAGTCGCTACGCTCAGCCCACGATAAAGCCACATCGGCCGAGCGGTTGCTGAAACGTGAGTTTGGCCACGACACTATAGTCAATATCCACATGGAGCCATCGGAATAGTAAGTCAGCCATCCGGCAAAATATTAGCGCGATGCCGCACCACATATGGGCTGCATCGCGCTTGGTATGTTCAGGAAGGTAAACCTGATCAGAAGTTGTAGTAGAAACCGAAGGTGATGTTATTATCGATATTGATACCATATACCTTTCCGGCATCAGCGAGGTCACGATAACCGAGGAAACCTACGTGAGCCACGAGGCTGAACTTCTTGTTGAGGTTGAGCGAAAGACCGGGCTTCAGACCGATACCCCAGATAGTAGAGCTGTCGCCTTCTTTGGGAGCAGAGATACCGAGATCTACACTACCGTCAACGAAGAGATTGACGAGTTCGCTGTGGAAGAAGGTGTAGCGTGCGTAGGGGTTGATGTAGAACTGATTGCTTACATCCTTGGTCCAGGTATAATTGAGCGAACCACCCACAGCCCAGGTAGAATTGAGGTTATAACCTACTTCGGGAGCGAAAGTAAACACGTCGGTGTTACCCTCATCTAATTTCTGATGAGTATAGCCGAGCGAACCTCCTACATAGACCTGCGCCGATGCGGCTACCGCCATGATGGCCATGACTGCCATTACTAAAAACTTTTTCATAATCGGATAATTAGAAGTTAATGATTAATGTTAAAAAAAGTAATTGAGATCAATAGTTTTCGGCAGCAAAGTTATAAAATTTTATTTAACCGAAAAAATATTCAGTAATTTTCAGCGGAAGTCACCGTGAAGTATATGTCACGAGATACTTCCAGTTGTCGGGAGCGGAGGGTGCGTCTGCAAGTTTTGCAAACTCTCCGCCGCGACCGTAATATCTCTCAGTCTCGTAGAAATGACATATGCCTATGCCGGTGTCAAGTACCGACGCCGGACTCTTGAGTTTGTAATAAAAATGTACTGAATCGCCCGTCACAAGAGCACGCCACGGCTGCGAATTGGTCGACGACGGAGCCAGCCGAAGCATCTCAAGAGCCTCCCGGAATCGATTGTCGGCCGGAAGGCTGTGATGGAAATCATCATAAAAAAACATCGAGTTAAATGCCATACGGTTTCGGCTGCCCACGGCAAATCTCACTATCTTCTCGCGCAGCGACTTGCCTGCCGCCACTCCCACCGGGCTGATTATCTTCAGCTCTTCTCCTTCGGGCCACTCCACGCCTTTATCGAAATCCGAGCCCTTGAATGTAGCCGCTATCCAGCACGTGCCCAGTCCGGCTTGCCATGCTTTCAATACCACCTGCTCAAACTGAAATCCTGCCGTGAGAGCCGAGGCTTCATCGTCGCCGATGCCAAGCAGGAAGAAATCCACCGCACCTTTTATCATACCGTAGGTGCTCGGCTTATATCCGGCCTGGAGGTCAAATTTCCTTAACAATATAGTCAGTTTGCCGCCAAAAGGGCTGTAGGATTCGGCTATCGCCTTGTCAAGTAGCTCCACCTGAGTCGTCGTAAGACCTTCGCCGTTAAAACTGCGCACTGACCGACGCTTTTTCATAGCATCGAGTATATTCATATTTCAATTTTTTTTATCTTTGCATCATGAATACAAAAACCAAAAGATATCTCACTAATTTATTCGCAGTAATATCCGGAATCTTTTTTATAGTCTTCGGTGTATTTAAGCTCGTGTCGCCTGAAAGCAACCTCGACAATCTGTTTGGAGTACTGATGATAGTTTACGGCGTAGGTTCCACTGCATTGTTCCCGGACTGGAAAGGCAATCGGTGATCACCGTATATCAAGCAATTTGTGGGTTTGAAGAGACAGCCGCCACTTGGGGTGCGCAAGGATGTAGCTGATACACGAAGGTACGTTTCGCGCATTGAACTGTGCCCCGCGGTCACACGGCTGGAGAAAATATGAGTCGTCGTGCGTGGTCATCACTCCTTCAAGAGCCTCCACATCGGCTAAACAGTCCATATCATACACCACTTTCAGCTCGTCTATGCGATCTATCACGGGCCGCTTGCCGAATTTGGGCGACACTGTGACCCAGTCGAGTGTCAGAGCCAGATCTTCGCTCAGCCGGCGAGTGCCGTTGGTTTCTATCTGCACAAATTTCCCTGCATCGTGAAGCATATTCACGAGTCGTGAGTTGAGTTGCAATGTCGGCTCACCACCTGTTATCACCACATGGCGCGACGCGTAGCCCGACACCTCACCCGCGATCTCTTCCTCCGTCATCTCCACGCCCTCGTCGTGATAAGTGTCGCAGAAATCACACCTCAGATTGCAACCGCTCAGCCTTATGAACACCGCGGGAGTACCCGTAAACCGCCCCTCGCCCTGAAGCGAGTAAAAGATCTCGTTGACTTTCATAACACGCAGCCGTCCATGGCACTGTCATCGTCTTTGCAATAAACGGCCACGTTGCCCTCCGACTCCTGCACCGACACCTTGTAGCACTCCGGAATCTGGTCGGCAATCCAGCGCGCTATATTCTCGGCCGTGGGGTTAAACGGCAACAGATCATTGAAATTACCATGATCAAGATAGCCGTGCACCTTATCTTTAAGATGCTTGAAATCCACCACCATTCCATCTTGATTCAACTCGCTGGCGCGGCAATATACGGTCACTATCCAGTTGTGGCCGTGAAGATTTTCACAGCGGCTCTCATACGAGAGATTAAGCCGGTGCGACCCGGCAATTTCCATGCGTTTGGCTACGTAGTACATCTTTCAGTGATATTTCGCTTGATTCACTCCGCAAATTTACTACTTTCGCCCCGTAACTCCAAATCGTGCATAATATCCGTCCCCGCTACCCGCCAATCATTTCAGTAAAATCCCCTGTTCGTTACCCGTACCGGAGGCACGCAATAGTCATACCCCGGTACTATACCGACTCGTTACCCATGCCGAATGGACTTTATTGGCATTAAGCTCGTTACTTCAGTGAGAGGGAAGTACAGCGCACCTTATGCGTGCCGGAGTCACGGTATTATCATAAACCCCGTACATTTGTGCGGGGAAGTATCAACTCTCGCCCCGCGTCCCGGCGGGACGCATCGTGATGAAAGCAAAAATTCACTCCTATTTTAGCAGACTTACACCTTATACATCTGCACACGAAGCGTCCGGCCGGGACGCAATTATTGTCGGTCAGAAACCTCGCACTGAAGTACGAGGTTTCTGACAACAATGTGCCTCCGGCACCGATAAATCCGCCAATTACTACTATCTACCTAATTTTTTAAAGGCCATAATCTCTACAATTTACCTCACACTATTTATACTTAACCTTAATCCTCATCTTTTGATCTTTACCAACATGGACATCTATATTGCAGCCCTCTATAGGGGCGTTAAAAGCGAGGCCGCCTCTATCTTTCAATTCAATTTCCATTTCATCAACCCCTTCTTTTTTTCCTTTCTCAATTAAATTCTGAACTACCTTACCCTGCTCTTCAGGAGTGGTAAACAATTTATCAAGAAGGTACTTACCTACAATAAATAACGGCCCGCCGTTTCCTATTAATGATGTGCCTAAGAAATTTTGAGCAAGTGCAACTCCGGCCTGAGTTGTCAAATCAAATTTTTTCATAATAGTTACTAAAAATATCTAACCCGCCCCCTTTAGTTAGAAAAAATAATAAAAGCGTGAGAGCCATACCTTTTGCTCGTTCCACATTGCGAGGCTCTGGTAATGCCCATCTCAGTTGAACGAGCAAACGCGCAGAAGCCTCACGCAGAATATACTATATCTGCCCGAACCGGTACTCGCGCAACAATTCGGGATAATATTAATATATCCAACAGGCATCTACTGTTTGCTGCATTCTTGACTGAGATAGAAATTTACCAGATTTCGCAATGTCAAGAATGAGCGTCGAGTAAACTCTAAGTTTGCAGCAGCAAAATAAGAGAGTGGAAAATTTATCTTAAAAAGGCCAAGAGAGGCGGATAAATTTAGACCGAGTTCTTATAAAAGCTAAATCAGTTTTTTTACCTTT
>JAAVCK010000005.1 GCA_014802325.1 Bacteroides sp. | reverse complement strand
ATTTACTAAAAATCTATGACATAGCAAAGGCTTTCGCGCTGAATTTCAGCATGAAAGCCTTATTTTTTAGCCTGACTGAACGAAAAAAGAGACTGCCTAAACTTGTTAGACAGCCTCGTTTTTGTCAATAAGTGGGGGACATGTCACCATAGCTGCGGCGCCCGGTAGTCGGATTTGACTATCGGGCGCCGCGTATATCGTTAATATGTGGCCGGGAGGCGATTATTCCAACATGGGTATCACACGGTGAAGCGCAGCCAGGAAGCGGTCACACTCCTCTATGGTATTGTAGGCGGCGAAACTGGCGCGCACCACACCTTCCACACCCAGAGCGTGCATGAGGGGCTGGGCGCAATGATGACCCGTGCGCACGGCCACCCCGAGCTGATCGAGCAGCATGCCCATGTCGTAGTGGTGTATGTGGCCAACGAGAAATGATATTATGGCGCATTTGCCGGGCGCGGTTCCGAATATCCTCATGCCGGGTATCTCCATCATGCGTCGGGTGGTATATTCCATAAGCTCGTGCTCATGAGCGGCTATGTCGGCTATGCCGAGCGACCGCATGTAGTCGATGGCGCGGGCGAAAGCCGCTATGCCTACAAAGTCGGGCGTGCCGGCCTCAAATTTGTAGGGTAGGGCGGCAAAGGTGGTCTTCTGCCACGACACACTCTCTATCATCTCTCCGCCGCCCTGATAAGGAGGCATTTTTTCGAGCAGTTCGCGGCGACCGTAGAGCACTCCCACACCTGTCGGACCATACATCTTGTGAGCCGAGAATGCGTAGAAGTCAGCTCCGAGAGCGTGCACATCGATAGTGAGATGGGGCACAGCCTGCGCGCCGTCGACTACCACCGGTATGCCGTGGCTGTGGGCCAGAGCTGTGATTTCGGCTATCGGATTGACAGTGCCGAGCACGTTGGAGGCATGGCACACCGATATGAGTCGCGTACGTGGCGATATAAGGCTGCGGAGAGCCTCCATGTCGAGCGATCCGTCGGCCGTCACAGGCACTACCTTTATCGTAAATCCCTTGTGCTGCTGAAGGAGCTGCCACGGCACAATGTTGCTGTGATGCTCCATATCGGTCAGTATCAGTTCGTCGCCTTCGCCGAGCAACATGCCGCCCAGCGATGAGGCCACAAGGTTGAGCGCCTCGGTGGTGCCCCGGGTGAATATTATCTCCTCCGGCTCGGCGGCATTGATAAAATCCTTCACGCTGCGGCGCGAGGCTTCGAGCAGCTGAGTGGCTTCCACCGAGAGGGTGTGCACACCGCGGTGCACGTTGGCTTTCGAGTGATAGTAGCCGGCCGTGATGGCGTCGACCACGCAGCGCGGGGTCTGCGAGGTGGCCGTATTGTCGAGATACACAAGCGGGCGGCCGTTGACCTCGCGGTCAAGTACCGGAAATTCGCTGCGTATTTTGGCTATGTCATACATTTTCTTTGTTCTCCTTTCCGCCGTCGCCTATAGCGCAGCCCTCACACATGCCGTCGCCGGCAAAGCGGCGCTCCACGAGGTGGCGCAGACGGTCGGCCACGCCGGGCACTGCTACCGTGTCGACCACGTCGAGCATGAAAGCCTGCATGAGCATGGTGCGCGCCTCGGTTTCGGGTATACCGCGCGAACGCATGTAGAAGAGTGCTTCGTTGTCGAGCTGACCGGTAGCCGCTCCGTGCGAGCACTTTACGTCGTCGTTGTATATCTCCAGCTGCGGGCGGGTGTGCATCCGCGCTCCGGTGCTTGCGAGCAGGTTGCGGTTGGTCTGGTAGGCCTCGGTATACTGCGAGCCGGGCGATACCACTATCCGACCCTCGAACGCGCCTGAGGCTTCATCGTCGAGCACATATTTGAATATCTGATTGCTGTGGCAGCGGCGTGCTATATGGGTCACGTTTGAACTGTTGTCGATATGCATGTGTCGCGACCCGATGGCCATACCGGCCATGCGGCATTCGGCGCCCTCGCCGGTCAGAGCTACGTTCCA
Source organism: Bacteroides sp. (assembly GCA_014802325.1). Lineage (GTDB taxonomy): Bacteria > Bacteroidota > Bacteroidia > Bacteroidales > Muribaculaceae > Duncaniella. The sequence goes on along the minus strand of JAAVCK010000005.1, from coordinate 238,543 downwards.
CTCGTTGCGCACCGTGCCGGCCGTCAGAGTGGCCGAGGTGAGAGTGAGAGTCGATCCTTCCTGCTGATCCACCCACGTCATGGCGTGGCGTGAGGTAGTGGCTCCCGATTCCTCGATCATACACATCTTCAGATTGGCGCGCGGGGCGAGAAATATCTCCGTCACCTGCGAGGCCAGATAGTTGCGCTCGGCATCCTGCGTGTGGTCACACACCAGCAGCGAGGCTTCGGCACCCTCTTCGAGCACTATCAGCACGCGGCGCACGCCCATCACATCGTAGGGTGCCGAGAAAATGTCGACGAGCTGCAGCGGACGCTCCACCTTCACACCGCGCGGTATGTAGATAAACGCTCCGTCGCGTGCCAGCAGAGTGTTGAGAGCCACGGCCGTATTGTCTATCGGAGCCAGATGTCCGTAATATTTCTCCACCAGCTGCGGGCGCGTGATGGCGGCGTCGCGGAGCGAGGTGAATATCACCCCCTCGGGCAGACGGTCGCGCAGATGCTTGACAGGCATGAATGAATCGTTGAGTATGAATCCCATGAGGGTCGACACGGCGGGCACGTCGCACTTGAACGACCGGGCCACGTCGACCGGGATGTTGAGACCTATCATGTTGATGCCGTAGTCGGGCGCCATCATGTCTTCTATCGAGGTCTTTTCATATCCCTCGTCGCCCTTGTCGGGGAAGCGAGAGCCGCGAAGAGTGTCGAGCGCCGCGGGGCGCAGGGCATTCATCACCGGAGCCGACGCATCGTCGAGCGCCGGGGCTGCACCTATATATATGTCGAGATACTGTCGTAGAGCGCCCATGGTCAATTTTCCTCCTTGATCCAGTCGTAACCCTTTTCCTCCAGTTCAAGCGCCAGCTCGGGGCCACCGCTTTTCACTATGCGTCCCTTGTAGAGCACATGCACGAAGTCGGGCTTGATATAGTCGAGCAGACGCTGGTAGTGGGTGATGACTATTGTGGCGTTTTGGTCGGTCTTGAGTTGATTGACACCTCCGGCCACTATGCGGAGAGCGTCGATGTCGAGTCCCGAGTCAGTCTCGTCGAGTATCGACAGGCGGGGTTCGAGCACGGCCATCTGGAATATCTCGTTGCGCTTCTTCTCGCCGCCCGAGAATCCCTCGTTGACCGAGCGTGAGGCCAGTTTGTTGTCAAGTTCCACTATGGCTCGCTTCTGGCGCATGAGTTTCAGAAACTCACCTGCCGATAGAGGCTCCTGATTGAAATATTTGCGCTTGGCGTTGACAGCAGCGCGCATGAAATTGACCATCGACACTCCCGGTATCTCCACCGGATATTGAAACGACAGAAACAGACCCTCGTGCGATCTGTCCTCGGGCGAGAGACTGAGCAGATCCACTCCGTGGAAGTCGACCGAGCCACCTGTGACCGTGAAAGCCGGATTACCGGCCAGCACTTCGCTAAGCGTGCTCTTGCCGCTGCCGTTGGGACCCATGATGGCATGCACTTCGCCCGGATTGATAGTCAGGCTCAGACCTTTGAGTATTTCCTTACCCTCCACTCCTGCGCGGAGGTCTTTTATTTCGATGAGATGTTGCATATCTGCTGATATTTATTCGTTGGGTGACATTTACATCTATTACGTCCCGGTGAGCGGGATTGTTGAGATTTAACACGCGAAAATACTAAAAATCCCGCTACAAGCCAAATCCCCTATTGCAATTCTCGGAAAAACTGCCGACCTTTGCACTATTATGAAAACAATCATCACCGCCATCTCCCTCTTACTCCTGTCGGCCTCAGCCGGCATGGCAGCCGACCGCATAGTAATCGACAAGCCGGCACTCATGCTCTACGTCATCAGCGAGAAAGCCGATACGCTCTTCCGCGCCCCGGTGTGTGTAGGCAAAAATCTCGGTGACAAGCAGCGCAAGGGCGACATGCGCACCCCCGAAGGCACATTTACCATCACTCAGATACAGGATGCTTCGTCGTGGACTCATGACTTCAACGACGGCGGCGGCGAGCGCAAAGGCGCCTACGGCCCCTACTTCTTCCGCCTGCTCACTCCTCCGCATAAGGGCATAGGCATCCACGGCACATGCTTCCCCGAGCGTATGTCCACCCGCGACAGCGAGGGCTGCATCCGTCTGCTCAACGACGATCTGCTCCGCCTGCGCCCCTACGTTTTCAAGGGTATGGAGGTCACCGTGACACCCGACAATCTCTGATTTTAATATTGTTAACTTTTCACGTATTGATTTTAACCATAAGGTTGATTAATTTTGCATCCACATTCATATATACTTGACACTGCAAATTATTAACTCCCCCTTAATGAAGTCATCAATTCTCCGCAATCTCCTCATTGCCGTAGTGGTTACGAGTGCCATTCTGGTGCCCGATTTCTACATCTATTCGCGCTTCGCCATCAACTGGTGGCCCGAGTGGCTCGGCACCGCCTACTGGATACCCTCACTCCTTATCATAGCCTCGCTGGCCACGGCCGGAATGATGTTTCGTCGCAGCCGATGCAGCGCCGTGTATCATAATGTAGGCGTCATCATCATAGCAGCTCTCGCCATAGTGCTCCCCAAGATAGGATTTGTAGCTACCCTGACCTCGCTCGAAGCTCTCGGCGCCGACAGCTATGCCGCCACATGGAGCGGAATAGCCGTGGCGGTGGCCGCACTCTTCACCCTCGTATATGGCGCTACGGCCGGTAAACGCCGCTTCCGTGTGCGCGAGATCGAGATTGAGTCTGACACGCTTCCCGCTGAGTTTGACGGATATACCATCGTGCAGCTCAGCGACTTCCACGCAGGCAGCTGGCATGGCAATGCCGCCGGTGTCCGCAAGGCCGTCGAAATAGTCAATTCGCTCGGAGCTGATGCCGTGGCATTCACCGGCGACCTTATCAATAGCGATGCCGACGAGGTAGACGAGTTCATGCCCTACCTCTCGCAGATCACCGCTGCCGACGGCGTATTCTCGGTGCTCGGCAATCACGACTACGGCACATATTCACGCCTCGCCACCACGGTAGGTACTTTCGGTCACCTCTCCTCGCTCGCTATGCGTCAGCGCGATATGGGCTGGCGTCTGCTCAACAATGAAAATGCCATCATCACCCGCGGCAACGCTTCGATAGCCATAGCCGGAGTGGAAAATTCGGGCAGTCCTCCTTTCCCTTGCCGTGGCGATCTGAAGCAGGCGCTTGCCGGAGTCGACGGCCGCTATACCGTGCTCCTCTCTCACGACCCCACTCACTGGCGCCGCGAAGTGCTCCCGCAGAGCAATGTGCAGCTCATGCTCGCAGGCCACACCCACGACATGCAGTTCTCATTCATGGGCTACTCACCCGCGTCGCGCATCTATCCCGAGCATAACGGCCTCTATACAGCTGATGACGGCCGCAAGCTGTTTGTCAACATCGGTCTGGGCCATCTCTTCCCCCTCCGCCTTGGTGCATGGCCCGAAATCACCCGCATCACACTCCGCCGAGCTGATTCATGATTCTTTTTTGATTCATGATTTATGATTCCGAGTTAATTCATGATTAAGGATTCATGATTCATGATTTTTTGATGGATCTGTAGGGACGCTCACTGGGGAGCGTCCGGCGGCGTAATCGGCTTGCCGCTTCGCTGCACGAAGAATGGGGCGCGACTACGGCGGTGAAATTACCTTTTTGCTCTGCCGGACGCTCTTGCAGGAGGCTGAGGAATGTAAGCCACGGAGTGGCTCTGACAAAGTTAACCCCGGGTGCTTGCACCCGGGGTTACATCAATCTAATGCATACAACCACGGAGTGGTTGAACAAATGAGCTGCTGATGTTCAACCGCTCCGCGGTTGTGACGTTTTGTCATGTTGGCCCCGGGTGGCGAGCACCCGGCGTTAACGAGGTTTGGGCCGCTCCGCGGCCTGGAAATTACCATTTTTTTGATTCATGATTAAGGATTCATGATTCATAATTCATGATGAATTCATAAAAATTTAGGATTCACGATTCATGAACCTATTTTAGATTCTGAATCGTGAATCCTATTTCGTAATGAATCATGAATCATAAATCGTGAATCATGAATCAACTCGGAATCATGAATCATCAAGCTTTCTTGAAGAAGCGGTTGTAGAGACCCTCGAAGCCTTTGCCGTGGCGGGCTTCATCCTTAGCCATTTCGTGAACGGTATCGTGGATAGCGTCGAGATTGAGCTCCTTGGCGCGCTTGGCTATGCGCATCTTGTCGGCATTGGCACCGGCTTCAGCCTGCATGCGCTTTTCAAGATTCTCGCGGGTCGACCATACATTGTCACCGAGGAGTTCGGCAAACTTGGCAGCGTGCTCAGCCTCTTCCCATGCATAGCGGCGGAAAGCTTCGGCGATTTCAGGATAGCCCTCGCGATCGGCCTGACGGGCCATAGCGAGATACTGGCCTACCTCCGAGCATTCGCCATTGTAGTGAGCGCGGAGATCGGCCTTCATTTCTTCGTCGGTATCGGCGGCAACGCCTATAATATGTTCGGTGACAAATTCCAGAGCTCCGGCTTCCTCATCGGTGATTTCCTTAAAAGCGCTTTTGGGAGCACCACACACGGGGCATACATCGGGGGCCTCAGCACCTTCGTGGATGTAGCCGCACTTTACACACAAAAATTTCTTTTCCATTGTACGTAATTATTTAAAGCGGATTATTAAAAATTAGAAGTTGATTTAACACATACGCAAAGTTATAAACACTTCCGCTCACAAGCAAAAAAATTCAGCGAAAATACATCACATCTCCGAAATTCCCCCGCCGTTGACAGACTTCGCCGCGCCACCACGGGGTGGAAATTACATTTTTGCCCGGCCGGGCGCTCCTGTGAAGCGCCCCTACATGAGCAACCGTAATATTGCGCAGCAATTTCACCACGGAGGGATAGCCACCGGTTCAGGGAGGCGCAAAGATGTAATCCTGTTTAAGTGTTAAACTACGTTAAAAATTTGGGGAGGGGTAATTTCGGTTGTATATTTGCTGAGCAAAAGGTGTATAAGGGAGGTAACGACCCTTTATGCGCCGCATTTTGCTATCTTAGTGCGCCTGAAAAACTGATTACTTTGTCGGATACTACATATTATATATTAGTTTGACAAATAGCGAAGGATAAAATTAAGGTATAGAAAGAAACTTTATTCTAAGCCATTATTTTTCAGGTACTTTTTCAACGATCTACGCACCAACCATGAAAATATCTTTAACCAAATAACACAATCTAAAACCAATTACATGAAAAAAATCTTTACTCTCTTTGCGGCGTCCTTGATGTCTATCGGGGCTTGGGCACAGGAAAGTGTTACGGCCACATGGACCTTAGGAACAAAGGATTTCGATGGTATTGAAGCTGTTACTTCTTCTAATGCCATCACCGGTGTTCAATCTAAAGGAGCTACTGTAGCAGATGGTGGTACCCGCACCATTCAGCCTTCGTCAGGCAATATTGATATGACTACCTGGAAACACGTAGGTGCTATTAATAATACCGATGGTTACGTGGAATTCAAGGTTATACCTTCCACCGGCTATAATTTCAAGGCTACTAAAATCGATTTTGACTTTGCCGGTGCAAAGTGGGGTAATGCCCGTGCAGATATTGTCCTCTACGTAGGTGATGAATCGAAAAATATCAAGACCGGTGCGGTAGGACAAAAAGGAAATCAAAGTACCGCTGATGCCTCAGTGAACTTTCATCATTCTTATTCAATCTCAGGCATTGCCTCAGAAGAACCCAGTATAATCCGCCTCTATATTTATTCGTCAAACAGCGGTGATACCGGAACTACCCGCGAATTCAACTTTGCCAATGTGGTAATCATGGGTGAAGCCGAAGCAACCGGTGAGAGCCGCGAGGCAGCCGGTATAGAGTGGAGCGAAAGCGAAATCTCTTACAAGGTACGTGATAATGTGCCTGCTCTTCCCGAGTTGCTTAACCCCAACAATCTTGATGTTACCTACACTTCTACAAATGCTGACGTAGCAGAGGTTAATGAAGCCGGTGAAATAGTTCTTAAGAACACCAAAGAAGGTAAAGCGGTAATTACTGCAGCCTTTGAAGGTAACGACAGCTACCGTCCAGGAGCTTCGACTCTTACCATAAATGTTAATACTAATAGAGTAGTTAAGAAGCTCGTTGATCCCAATATCGAGACTCTCGTTCCCGAGCTTGATGCCATCTATAAAGCCGACAAGGACAGCTATCCCGTAGGCCCATTATACGAAGACGAAAATCTTACTATCATTGCTCATAGCGAGACTATCGATGGTAAGGTATCAGGCGAATATGCAGGTCATTCATTCTCAAAATCAATCCAGGTGCGCGTTAACAGCGAACCCAGCGACGAAGATCCCTATGGCGATGAATATGGTGACAATGAGACTGAAGCCCGCAAGACTACTTCGCTCGTGGTGAAGCCCAACGTTAATCTTACACTCTACGTCTACGGCCGCCGTCAGACTATTGAAGACGAAAGCCTCTATGAAGAAATCGACGATGTGGAAAACAACGTGATCACCTGCAACCACTACTACAGCTTCAAGGCCAACGACGGCAAATCGCTCAAATTTGACGACACCGACGAGCCTACCGTTGTTCTCGAAAAGAACGTATATCTCGGCGATTGGGTAGGTACTGACTACGTGTTCGGTATCTCTGAGATCGAACTCGAAGCCGGTCAGGAATACAATATGTATGCTATAGGTACTACATATCAGGTCAACGGTATCGGTTACATCGTGCCCAAAGATCCCAACGAAGTAAGCTACAAGAACCACGTGGTGGCTCTCGGTACTATCGACGGCAAGTCATCAACCGACGCTGCAGGCTATGTAGTGACCCGCACCGGCAGCAACAACATCGGCAAGGGTAACTCAACCATCACCGTTGGAGGTACTGATTACAACTCTATCAAAGTGAAAGGTATCATCACAGGCAACGAGCAGATCGTCTACACCGTAGCAGCTCCCGAGGGCAAGGTAGTGACTTCGGCTACTATCTACGCTATCGCCAACAGCGCTACCCCCAGCGATAAGCTCTACTTCTCTAAGGTTGCCAATAACACATACACCGAGGAAACAGCTACTCTCATCGAGTCAAACGACGGCAAGAATCCTACCGCTGTCGCTATCGACCACATCATGCTCAACTCATTTGACGTAGAGCTTCACTCAGGACTCGAGAGCTCCGATGATATCAGCATGGTAGTCGAGGTCGTGACTACCGACGCTCTCCACGCTCCCGCCGCTCCCTCGGCATCTGTAGAAAATGAGGATGTTGCAGAAGAAATCGAACTCGCCGGTAGCAACAAGACCATCGTCATCACTCCTGCTGAGGATCACCACAATGTATATTATCACTTCGCTGAGGCTGTAGCCGCACCCGCTCCCGCAGCCGTAGTGGCTCGCGCTGAAGAAGCTGATGCTCCCGTTGCCAAGTTCACTGTCAACGGCAAGGAGTTCTCACTCGTTCCCGCCGAAGGCGTGGTACTCTCTAAGGCCGGAACACTCTCTTACTTCTCTCACGACCCCATCAAGGATATCAAGAGCGAGATCAAGACCCTCTCTGTAACCGGCGATGGTGCAACTACCGGTATCGAAAACGTTGCCGTTGACGCAGCTGCTGCCGAGGTTGAATACTTCAATCTCCAGGGTATCCGCGTCGTTAATCCTGAAAACGGAGTATTCATCCGCCGTCAGGGCAACGAAGTTAAGAAGGTAGTTCTCTAATACACATTCTTCCCTTCAATACCATCGCCCGCTGCGCACTCCGCAGCGGGCGATTTTGTTATATATCTACGAATGGCTACCTCATCGTGAGCTGCAGAGCTGCGATGTTGTTTGAGCCGCCTATACGACATCGCAGCTCCGCAGCTCAAGTGCTCAGGAGTGCCAATCCGCGGGCTTGCACCCGCGGTTATGTACAACGACGGGCTTCCAGCCCTTAATTTGAGGCGGTTAGCCACTACGAACTCACCCTTTTACTTTGCCGGGCGCTCCTGCAGGAGGGTGAGGAATGTAAGCCACGGAGTGGCTCTGACATAGTTAACCCCGGGTGCTTGCCACCCGGGGTGACATCAATCTGATGCATACAACCACGGAGTGGTTGAACAAATGAGTTGCTGATGTTCAACCGCTCCGCGGTTGTGACGTTTGGGTCATATTGGCCTCGGGTGGCGAGCACCCGGGGTTAACGAGGTGTGGGCCGCTCCGCGGCCTGGAAATTTCCTTTTTGCTCCGCCGGACGCTCCCTGGGGAGCGTCCCTACGGGATTGGCTATATAATGCGCTTATTATCAGGTATCTGAGCTATCGGAGGTCTGCTTGGCATCGTCGGATGTCTTATGGTCGGCAATGCGTGTGTGGCGCTGAACGTAGTTGGTCAGATATACGGTGAAGAGAGGGAAGATTATCATGCCGGCTATGGGGAGTATCACGGCCACTATCTTACCCGCCACGGTCATTGGATTGACGTCGCAGCCTACGGTGGCCATGTTCATAAATGCCCACCACAGGGCCGTCCAGTAAGTGTCGACCTGCGGATTTATGCCGTGCTCGCGTTGAAAGAATATGAGAGAGCCGAAGTAAGTGACCATGAGCATTATCACCATGTAGGAGGCGAAAAGCGACGACACGGCATTGCTCGACACGTAGCCCATCACTATCGACAGCGCAAGCGCGCCGCGACAAAGCGGAATGAAGCGAAGGAAGAACAGCACATCAGGCGTGATGTGAAACATTGTCATCACCGGAAGCAGATTCAAGTAGGGTATGGAGAGTATCAGAAACGCCAGTCGGTGACGGATGTAGCGCCATTTGTCGGGCGCGAATATCATCTCTATAAAGAAGTCGAGTATAAACACTATGCATACCCAGAGTTGAAATGTCATGTATGACTTGTTTTCGAGAAACTGCACATCATTGAATGTGTCGATGGATATGTAGACAATCAGTCCTACCGACAGCACGAGCACGAGCAGGTGCATGAAATTGAGTACGTAGCGTGCAAATTCATTCTTATGCTTTATCGGGGTAAGGGCAGAGGTGGTCATGATGTAATGAAATGAAAATGAGTGAAACGTAAGATATAATCCTAACGTCGCCGCATCGGCGAAAGTTCACTCCGCAGCCGTAACTTAAAAATATTCAGTTTTGTAGGGAAACACATACTGGGGACTATACTTTAACCACAGAAGTAGACATCACCTGCGCAGCAGGTGAAAGCATAATAGCGTAGGGTTGAGGTATTTACCGAAACTCTACGTCAGGTAAATCCCCAAATAATGCACGCTCCTGCATGAGGGTGAGGAATGTAAGCCACGGAGTGGCTCTGACAAAGTTAACTCCGGGTGCTTGCCACCCGGGGTGACATCAATCTGATGCATACAACCACGGAGTGGTTGAACAAATGAGATGCTGATGTTCAACCGCTCCGCGGTTGTGACGTTTGGGGCATGTTGGCCCCGGGTGGCAAGCACCCGGGGTTAACGAGGTGTGGGCCGCTCCGCGGCCTGGAAATTACCTTTTGCCCTGCCGGGCGCTCTTGCAGGAGGGTGAGGAATGTAAGCCACGGAGTGGCTCTGACAAAGTTAACCCCGGGTGCTTGCCACCCGGGGTGACATCAATCTTATGCATACAACCACGGAGTGGTTGAACAAATGAGCTGCTGATGTTCAACCGCTCCGTGGCCTGGAAATTACCTTTTGCCCATATAAGAGGCGGTGAATCATTCTGCTTGACGAAAAAGAAGCAGGAGATAAACCGTGCGGCTTATCTCCTGCTGAGAAATATCGTGGGAATCGGGATGATTACTTCACGAGGACTTTGGTAGTCTTGTTGCCCTGACGACGGATGAATACGCCGTTAGAGGGATTTTCTACCTGTACGCCCTGGAGGTTGTAGTAAACCACGGGAGCGTCTTCGTTGGCGATTACCTCGAAGATAGCCGAGGGATCAGCCTTCTTGTAGAGAACGGGGAGGTTGAATTCCTCGGGAGCATCGGCGGGAGCGAGGTTGGTGTACCAGGTGCCGTTTGTGCCCTTGGTCTGCGATACGATGCAAGCGGGGTTGAGCTCGTTGTAGAGCTTGATGGTTTCGCCTACGAATTCGTAAGTGTAGTAGCAGCCTTCGTTGAGTTCGGTGTAGAACTGGAACGAGGTGAGGTGTTCGTTGTCCATACCATAGTAGCGTCCATAAGAATCCTTGATGGTAACCTTACCGTCGGCTACATCGAGAGTGAATGCGTTCTTTTCCACAGTCACTACGTCAGCACCGTCCATAGTAGCATCAACGAGGGTCATGCGGCCGTAGGTGTTGCTTTCAGCAGCGGGAGTAGCGAGTAAGCCTTCGCATACGAATACATAAGAGCCGGAAGTGAGAGTGGTGGTCTTGATGTACTTGTCGCCCTGGGGAGTGGGAGTCACGTCGCCGCCTTCACCGGGTTCGCCGTAGATAGTTATCTTTTCAATGCGGATCTGACCTGCCTTGTCTGCACCATCATCACCCATAGTAGCCTTTTCGCCTACGGTGAATGTTACGGTAGTAGCGTCGCCTGTCCATGTGAGTTCGGTGTCGCCGGCAGCCTGAGCCTTGGTCCATGCACCGGTTGAGGGAGTAAACTCAGTGTAGCGGTATTTATTATCGGCAGTGAAAGTGAACACTACCTTAGTAACCTTTGTGCCTGATACGGTGAAAGTATTGTTGGAGTAGAGGCGAAGCTCACCCTTGGTGTTGACTGTGGGATTGGTGGTACCGTTAGATAATTTCTCGATATCTACGGTGTAACCGCTTACGTTGCTTACACCGGGAACGGTGAGGTTAGCGAACGGATTTGCGAGAACTACGCCATCGGCGGGATCAACGGGATCAGGATCAACGGGATCAGGATCAACGGGATCGGGATCAACGGGAGTTTCGCCGGCTTCGCCGTAAACGGTGATCTTGGCAATGCGGATCTGACCGGCTTTGGTGTCGCCATCTTCACCATATACAGCCTTGTCGCCTACGGTGAAAGTCACTGAAGTAGCGTCGCCTGTCCAGGTGAGTTCGGTATCGCCGGCAGCCTGGGCGGCGGTGTATGCACCGGTTGAGGGAGTGAAAGTGGTGTAGCGGTATACGTTGTCCTCAGCGAAGGTGAAGACTACCTTGCTTACTTTTACGCCGGAGATAGTAATGGTATTTTTGGCGTAGAGACGAAGATACTCGTTATATACCTGAGGAGCGGTAGTACCGGTGGTCTTGTCGAATACGAAGGTGTAGCCGCCTACGGTGTTGTCGCCACCTGCGAAGTTGGTGAACTGAGTGAAGGGAGTCTCAACGGTGATCTCGCCTTCAACGCCGGGGGTCACGGGGTCGGGATCAACGGGGTCGGGATCAACTGGATCGGGATCGACGGGGTCAACGGTCGAACCGCCTTCTTCGTCAGAGATCACGATCTTAGCGATACGGGCCTGCTTGCCGGCGGTCATCATAAATGAGCCGAGACCTTCAGAAGCAGCTCCGAAAGTAGATCCTTGAGTAGTGGAAGGTGTGCCGGTGAGAGTCCATCCGGCAGAGTATGTGACCTGATCCGCTGCAGCGAGCTTAGAGTTTTGGTCAACTGTGAAGGTGATTTCCTTCATGGCAACTCCTGAGGGGGCGGTGATGGTCAATGTTGCACCCTGATATACGCGGATTGAGTAATCGTTGGGCACAACGAGATCCTGTCCGGAACCGGCTTTGTCGAGTGTCAGCGTGTAACCTTCAACGGTTGCGGTAAAACCATTTCCGTCACCGGTCCATTTACCTGACCATGCAGCAGGGTCGATTGTTACGGTGGCAGCGTTGACGGCTACGAAGCCGAGCACCATCGCAAGCGAGAGTAAAAGTTTTTTCATAAAAAGGATTTATGGTTAATGTTGAAAAATTGATTGTTTTCGTATGTTATGCAATTACACCGCAAATTTAGTGGAATATTGTCGAATAATCAAACATTAAGCGGTGTAATTTCTATAAAAATATATCGGTGTCAGCACTGCGTGAGCGGATTGCGCGGGCGTGTGGCCTGAAAGTCCTTGATATAGTTGGGCGTGGAGTATGCCACATCGATAAAATCGCGATGCAGATATGCTCGTTCGGCCAGGGCTGTCATGCCTGAGGCGAGGGGCACTATGTCGGGGACGAATATGGCGTTGGGCGATGTGATCACGTCACGGGCTTTGGCAGATCCGTCGCCGCAGAAGAGTATGCGGTGGTCGGCAAGCAGATCGGCGTATGAGTCGGCGTCGAGTATCAGCGGCTGCTGGGGCATTACGGGACTAAGAGCCATATCGTAGACTGCGGTGTAGACTTCCATGCGGCGGGCGTCGATCATCGGGGCGAAGAGCTCGTCGCCCTGCAGGTCAGCGTAGTCCCACATGGTCTGCGTGGCCAGCAGTTCGAGTGTGTTGATACCTATGAGAGGTATGCCCAGGGCATAGGCCAGCCCTTTGGCCTCTGACAGCCCTATGCGCAGGCCGGTGTAGCTGCCCGGACCCATGCTGACGGCCACGGCTTCGAGGCTCATCTCCTTATCGCGGGCAAAGTCAAGACAATATTTGATGAAGTCGCTCAGCAGGGCGGCATGGTTGCGGCCATCGGTATTCTCGCGGTGGGCGAGCACCATTCCCTCGGCAGTGAGCGCGGCCGAACACACGGAGGTGGAGGTCTCTATATTAAGTATTACAGGCATAGCGGTAAAAAAATATTGTGCAAAGTTACGCATTTAAGCGCGTTTTAGCTAACTTTGCAATAAAGAAATAAATTCTCACACGATGCTATATTCAATGACAGGCTTCGGGAGAGCCATTGTAGAAATCCCGAACAAGAAGATAACCGTAGAAATAAAGTCGCTCAACAGCAAGCAGATGGACGTGGCCACACGTATCCCGTCGTCGCTGCGCGAGATAGATCTCGACGTGCGCAATCTTGTGGCGCGACGTCTGGAGCGCGGCAAGGTAGACCTGACAGTGACGATAGAAAGTGTGTCGGCCGAGGCTGTGATGAAGCTCAATATGCCTGTCATTGAGGCTTATAAGCAGCAGATAGACCGCATGGGCGAGATGCTTGGCATAGGCGCCCCGGCCGACTGGTATGCCACACTGCTACGCTTTCCCGACTCAATGAAGGCCGACTCGGCCACCGAGGCCGACGAAGACGAGAAAGCTGCCGTGATAGCAGCCGTGGGCAGCGCTGTGGAGGGGCTGATGCACCATCGCCGTGCCGAGGGTGAGAAACTTGAGGAGTTTTTCAGGGTGCGCGTGGCCCGCATAGCCGATCTGCTCGAACGCATCACTCCTTACGAGGAGGAGCGGGTGGCCAAGGTGCGCGCCCGCATCACCGACGCTCTCGAAAAGGTGGTGAGCGTCGACTACGACCGCTCGCGTCTGGAGCAGGAACTGATATATTATATAGAGAAACTCGACGTCAACGAGGAGAAGCAGCGCCTGGCGCAGCATCTGCAATATTTCCTGGAAACCCTCGAAGGTCCTGCCGGTCAGGGCAAGAAGCTCGGATTTATTGCTCAGGAGATGGGGCGCGAGATCAACACACTCGGCTCTAAGAGCAATCATGCCATGATGCAGAAAATCGTGGTGGATATGAAAGACGAGCTTGAGCAAATCAAGGAGCAGGTGCTTAACGCGATGTGATCATGGCAGCGGGACGTATCATAATATTTTCGGCTCCATCGGGCTGCGGAAAGTCTACCATAATCAGTGCGCTCCGTGACCGCGGCGACATCGACATGCGATTTTCAGTGTCGGCCACCAATCGTCCGCCCCGCGAGGGTGAGACCGACGGGGTGCATTATCACTTCCTGTCGACGGCTGACTTCCGGGCGCGCATAGCCGCAGGCGAGTTTGTGGAGTATGAGGAAGTGTATCCCGGCCGATTTTACGGCACGCTCCGCAGCGAGATTGACCGCATACTCGACTCGGGTCATAACTGTGTGCTCGACATAGATGTCAAGGGTGCGCTCAATGTGAAGCGCCTGTATGGCGGCAGAGCTTTGTCGATATTCATTCTCCCTCCGAGCCTTGACGAACTGCGCCGCCGTCTGGAAGGCCGTGGCACCGAGGACAGCGAGTGGATCGAAAAGCGTCTTTCCAAAGCGCAGTGGGAGATAGACTTCGCCCCGCAGTTTGACCACCGCGTGGTCAACGACGATCTTGACAGCGCCGTTGCCGAAGTGGCCGCACTCATTAAAGATTAATGATTAAAAATTAATGATTAATGATTATTTTTTTGTCAAGTTACGTTGTTTAAACCTCTAATCATTAATCGTTAATCATAAATCATTAATCATAAATCGTTAATCATTAATTAAAAAAAAGATGTCTCGTGAAAATCCGGTGATAGGTCTGCTTGGCGGATCATTCAACCCCGTCCATATAGGCCACGCTATGGTGGCCAGCTACATGCAGCAGTTTACCGACCTCGATGAGGTGTGGATGGTGCTGTCGCCCCTCAATCCTCTCAAAGAAAATCCGTCGGCACTTCTGCCCGACGTGAAGCGGCTCAAGATGCTCGAAATAGCTGTCAAACCGCTTAAGGGTGTGGACGTGTGCGACATAGAGCTGTCGATGCCCAAGCCGAGCTATACCATCGATACGCTTCGGCTGCTTTCGCGCCGCTATCCCCGCCGCCGCTTCAAGCTGATCATAGGCAGCGACAACTGGAAAAATTTCAGTCACTGGAAGGATTATCAGAAGATCATCGACGAATACGGCGTGATAATATATCCCCGTCCCGGCTATCCACTCCCGCCTATCTATGAGGATAATGTGGACACGGTCAATGCTCCGGTGTGCGACCTGTCGAGCACTTGGGTGAGAAATGCGATAGCGCGCGGTCGGAAAATGAACATTTTCCTGCCCCCGGGGGTATATGATTATATAGAGTCAAACGGATTATATATGAATCAAAAATGAATCTTACGCCCAACGCCCTTTCATTCATCGCCCTCACCAATGAGTATTGTCAGGTGATGGAGCGTACCCGCGAAACTTCGCGCGAAGAATTTGTCAGAACCATGCTCAAGTTGCTCCCGCGCATCTACATGGCGGCTACTGATCTCGACGCCACGGTGATAGATGATGACGATAGCTACATACCGTCGTTTCTCGAAGAGGAATATTACGAGAGCGTAAGGCGCAACGTAGAGACGCTCCTCGGCCCGGACGATGTGTATCTTGAGGTGTTTGAGGAAGATATGAAGTATTCCGACACTCCCATAGCTGCCAGCATAGCCGAGGGACTGTGTGACATATTTCAGGTGCTTTATAATTTCATCTCCACCGTGCGCGAGCTTGCTCCCGAGGAGATGGCTGCGCCGCTCGCTGCCGTAAAGGACGATTTCGGCGCTTACTGGAGCCGCCCGCTCTGCAATGTGCTCCGCGCTCTCAACCATGTGCGCTACAACTCCTCTGAAGAGGAGGAAGACGATGCTACTGACATGGTGGATTAATCCTGACTGAGATATTTCAATCGATAGATAGTCACGCAGTTGCCCGCAAAGGTATAGTCCTTGCGGCCTTGCGAGGTGACAAACAGCAGCGATCCGTCGGCCGACAGATCCATTCCTACGGGAAACGAGTCGGCAGGAAGGGTCGCTATACGTTTCATGGTGCGCGTGTCGACGATCACCACAGTCGAGGCTGAGTTGCAGGCTGCTATCACATATCGCCCGTCGGGCGTGACGGTGATGGTGCGTGCGCCTTTGTCCACCTTTGCCGTCTGCCAGCCATCGAGAGTCACAGCGCGGTTGCTGATATTTCCGATGGCTTCGTAGATGCTGCTCAGTGGCATGCGCTGTATGTGGCCGGAGCGGTTGGCGCTCAGATAGAGATAGTCGCCCGATATGGTGAGGTGGCGTATGTTGGGCATCATGCCGTAAATCTTCCCGAGATATTTCATTGATGCAAGGTCTATTACGGCGATACCTCCGCCTCCCATGCAGCCGATCAGCACATAGCGGTTGTCTGGGGTGAACACTGTACCGCGGAGTGCCAGCCCGGAGCCGTTGTCGCGGTCGACGGGGTCGGTCAGACTGAAGTCGAGCTTCAGCTTGTGGTCGATGGTGATGCAGGTGCGGTAGCGCCACAGCGTTGGGTCGGGCGAAGATATTTCAATGATACCCACTGTGTTTTCGCCCCAATGAGCCACGGCTATGTAGCGACCGTCGGGCGACGCGGCTATCATCTTGGGAAGTGCGCCGGTGGGAAAGAGTCGTATTATGGAGTCGCAGCGGGTATCGACTACGGCTATGGCCGACGGATCCTGCGCGTTGATGTCGAAACTTCGGCGATAATATGGTATCCATAGATAGCGGCCGTGGTGGGAGAAAGCACTCTCCACGGGGCGTCCCATGAAGGTGTTGACGTCGGCCCGGTCAGTGTAGTGAGTGAACTTAAACAGTCCGCCGTCGTCGGTCCACAGCTTGCGGTGAGTCTGACAGATGCGATGACTGATGGTGGCCGTCTTGCGCATAGTGGCCATGTCGTAAACCACCGTGCGGCCGCCTTCGAGCGAGTTTACGTAGAATTTCCGCCCCGACGGATGTATGTTGACGCTTTTAGGCGAGAGAATGTCGCGGTCGCGCGTCGAGGTGTCAGACGGATTGTAATACTGCTTCTTTCCGGCTACGGTGATTTCCAGAGTGCCGTCGGTGGATATGTAGCGTGCGCCCAGTCGGGTGTGCGAGCCGCGCTTCAGCGGCTCGTCATCGGCAGGTTCGGCCGCAGCCGCCGTGACAGCCAGTGCGGTCGCAGCGAATATGAGCAACCAGTGGTGTATCAGCGGTTTGACTTTATGGCAGAGTGAAGTCATGAGCGCTCAGAGGTGAGTGGTGCGTAGTAAAACCGTTCACCCCTGTAGCTGCCTCGCGCGGGCGAGTTGGCATGCAGGGGTGAACGAATGAGGTGGGTTGATATACTGAGTGAATCAGTGATCTGAGAAAATGGTGACGTGTATAAGATTATTTGAGGATATCTTTCACAGCGTCGTTGGGAACCATCTGTTCCTGGAAGGTGTAAGCGCCGGTCTTGGGTGACTTAACCACTTTGATGACCTTGCTGTAGGTGCGGCCTTCACCTTTTTGCAGAGTTGCGACTGTTTTCTTTGCCATGGGAAGGTATTATTTAATTTCTTTGTGTACGGTTACTCGTTTGAGGATGGGGTTGTATTTCTTTAACTCCAGACGCTCGGTAGTGTTCTTGCGGTTTTTGGTGGTGATGTAACGCGATGTACCGGGCATACCGCTTGCCTTGTGTTCGGTGCATTCGAGGATGACCTGAACGCGATTACCTTTAGCTTTCTTTGCCATCTTCTATTAAATGTCTAAATATTTGATTTCAGTTAAATAACCCTTGTTGGCTGCTTCTTTGATAGCGGCATCAAGGCCTTTCTTGTTGATGGTGCGGAGACCGGCGGCCGAGATGGTCAACACAATCCATGCGCCTTCTTCTACCCAATAGAATTTCTTGTTGAAGAGATTCACATTGAATTTGCGCTTGGTGCGACGCTTAGAGTGCGACACGTTGTTGCCCACAATGGCTTTCTTGCCCGTGATTTGACAAACTCTTGACATGGCTGTTGGTTTTTTATCTCTTTTGTTTCTTAATATTGCTGTGGGTGCTTGATTGTGGCCGCCATCTCACGTCTCATATCGCGTCTAACTGCATCTTATTTAGACGCTTTCAAGGATGTGCCACAAAAGCAAGTGCAAAGTAACGCAAAATTATTTACCTACACAAATATTTTTAAATTATTTTGCATCTTATTTAGATTCTCTAACAGTTTTGCTGACGTGATGGAATTTCCGAGGCATTCATTATTTGATGCTCAATGGGTGGAATACACTTCAGGTGGTGAAATCTATGGAATCACACGGGTGCAATAATAATTTCGGGCGAATACACGTTATTACTTACGTTAATTCTCCGACGGATGGCTATGAGGTCACCCTAAGATTATGGATAAGATTAATGGAAGACCTTAAGAAATATCTTAATCGCGAATGTATTTACTATCTTTGCGTGAATGTTAATCATGTGGTATATGCTTCTTGCTATATATAATAACGTAGAATTTTATGTTATAGCCGTGGTGGTGGCTGCCGCGGTTGTGGCGCTGTCGGCACGCAGAGATGGCGGCGGCGCGGTGCGTCAGCTGCTTCTGGCTACCCGGCTGCGATATTCGGGCGAAAGTCGCGAACCTGCCCTGGAGCTGGCCTCACTCGACGACGGTAATGTGCTTCTGCGCCGCCACGGTCTTGACGGCTTGGCTTCCGGCGGAGCTGTAAGTCTCGCTGTGGAGGTGAAGGGATTTGATGTGAAGATAAAGGAGAGGCTGGTGAACGGTGGCGGTGAACCTGTGGATACGGCCGAAGTAGTGCTCGACTTCATGGGTCAGGAGCGCTATTTCATCAACTATACGGCCGAGAGTGTCGACGGGGTAGTGGCATTTACGTTTCACAACCGCGAGGGTATGCACGTGATACGCCCGTTCAGACGCGGATAGGTCAGCTGCCGAATATCTGTAGAAACCACTTGGAGATCATCACGTAGATTACCAGACCCACTATATCGTTGGATATCTGTATGAAGGGTCCGGTGGCGAGTGCGGGGTTGATCTTTAGTTTCTCAAGCGTCAGAGGCACTACTGTGCCGAGTATGGTGGCAAACATAACCACTATAAAGAGTGAGCAGGCCACTGATAGCGTCACGCTCAGCTGGCCCGGGAGCATGATGAGGTTGTAGATCAGCATCACGCCTGAAATTATGGTGGCATTGAGCAGACCTACGAGCAGTTCCTTGCCGAGCTGCTTGGAAAATTCCTTGACGTCGAGTGAGCCGTTGGCAAGCGACTGCACCACGATGGCCGAAGCTTGTACACCCACGTTACCACCCGTGCCACCGATGATGGGGATGAAGAGCGCGAGGGCTGTCACGGCGGCTATCTGACTCTCGAATACACCTAATATCATCGAAGCGGCTATACCCGAGCAAACTCCTATCAGCAGCCAGGGGATGCGCGCTTTGGTCTGCGAGAGTATGGAGTCGTCGGCGCTGACGTCGCTCGAAAGACCGCTGGCGAGCTGATAGTCACGCTCCTGCGATTCGCGCACCTGGTCCATGACGTCGTCGACGGTGATACGGCCTACCAGTCGGCCTATGGAGTCGATTACGGGCATGGCTACAAGGTCATATTTCTCGAAGTCGAGTGCTACTTCGTCGATGGGCGCATCGGCTTTCACGGCCGGGAAATCCTGCTCCATGACGTGCTTGATCTTCGACACCGAAGGGTGGGTGATGAGTGTCTTGAGCGGAAGAATGCCGCGCAGACGCTCGTCGTTGTCTATCACATATACCTGATATACTTCATTGAGGTCTTCGGCTTGCAGACGCATCTGGCGGATGCACTCGGGCATCGACCAGTTTTCGTTGACCACGATCATCTCCGTACCCATCAATCCGCCTGCGGTGTCCTCGTCATATTTCAGAAGGTCGATAATGTCGCCGGCCTGTTCCACGTCGTCGATGTGCGATAGGATTTTCTCGCGTTCGTCCTCGTCGAGTTCCTGGATTATGTCTACGGCATCGTCGGTGTCGAGGTGGTCGATCTGCTTGGCGATGTCCTCGGCGTTCATGCTTGAGAGGAGCTTGCGGCGATCGTCCTCGTCGAGTTCCATCAGCACGTCGGCTGCTTTCTCCTCGTCGAGCAGCTTGAAGAGATATTCGGCTTCTTCAAGGTCGAGATCCTGATACAGTTCGGCAATATCGGCGGGGTGGAGGTCGGCGAGTTCGCGGCGCGCCTCGTCGTCGCGTCGGTCGGATATTATCTTGCGGAGATCGGTGATGTATTCGGGCGAAAATTCTTTCATCTTTGTAGCTGAGGGAGAGGTCTGGATTTCGCCGTGAGGCGGCTTATTCCTTTGGGTAAATCATCAGGGTGAGAGCTACGAACTGCTCTACGGTCAGCTGCTCGGGACGCAGGTTGAGCAAAGCGTCGTCGGGCAACGGTACTCCCGCCGGGAATAGTCCGCGCAAGGAATTGCGCAACGTCTTTCGTCGCTGGTTGAATGCCGTCTTTACCACAGTCTTGAAGCGCTGCGGGTCGCAGCCCGGATCGGTCACGCTGTTGCGTGTCATTCTTATCACGCCGCTCTGCACTTTTGGCGGCGGGCAAAATACCTCGGGTCCGACCGTGAAAAGATATTCCACGTCATACCACATCTGAAGCAGCACGCTCAATATGCCGCGTGCCTTGCTGCCGGCTGGGGCGGCGATGCGCTCAGCCACTTCTTTCTGAAGCATTCCGGAGCAAAGCGTCACGCGGTCTTTATAGTCGAGCACGTGAAAGAATATCTGCGAAGATATGTTGTAGGGGTAATTGCCTATCACGGCTATCTCCGGAGCGTCGTGAAACACCCGGTCGAGGTCGAGTTTCAGAAAGTCCGTGCCGAGGATACGGCTGTCGAGCTGAGGAAAGTGGCGTTTCAGATAGTCGATACTCTCGGTATCGATTTCGGCCACTCTCAGGTCGCGACCGTCGGCTATGAGGTATTTTGTGAGAACACCCATACCGGGACCCACTTCAAGCACCGGCATGTCGGGAGCTGTGTCGAGAGTCGACGCTATGCGGCGCGCCACATCCTCGTCGGTTAGGAAGTGCTGTCCGAGAGCCTTTTTAGGCTTCACTTCGGGGCGATGGGCTTTTACGGGTGTCTTGCTCATGGCGTAATGAATGGATTTCGCTGCAAAGGTAGCGAAATTTTCCCACAATCGGGTGTGAAAATGGAAAAATCCCAGGCAAAAATCTTCAGCCGTAATTTTTTACAAATATATGTCGTAACTCTGAAGATTATACTTCATGCTATCTTTAGAGTGTTGCATAAAGGTTGTACTCACACTATATTTGCAAATATGACTAATATTAATATTCAGTTTGGTAAGACTGTAGCATTAAAACGCAAGGAACTTAATATTTCGCAAGAAGAACTTGCAGATCGATGTGGCTTGCATCGAACTTATGTCGGCGCACTGGAGCGAGGAGAAAAATCCCCTACTTTAGTTACTATCGAGAAGATTACAAAGGGTTTAAATATATCAATGAAATCGTTATGGGAAGCCTTGATAACAGATTAAGGAAGAAATGGCAAGATTATGGTGGGAAACTTGCCACAGTTGCTGAACATTCTTTTTATGAAGTGTTTGATGCATTATTTGAAGGCACTTCTTTGATGCTTATCAGGAAGCCCGGTAAATTCAGTAAAATCTACGTCAACCAAAAGCTGGATGCCGACGAGATGAATGAGATTTATATTCCGGCGCAAAAGATATCGCGGCATGGAATTCAACCTGATTGCATTATACGTAATAATGACACTGGCAAAGAAATATATGTTGAGATAAAACGGCAAGATGGCTGGGTGGAAGGCAAGAAAAGAAGTGCGGGTCGTGGTAATGCTCATGAGCGATTCTGTAAATATTTCACGCCCGGACTACTTAAACTTATGCGTAAAGAAGGTAATATCGATGAGCCCAATCTGCCATTTTGGATTGTGTTTCAAGGGGATATAACACGAGATATATGCCATGTAAGAGAAATCCGATTCTGGTTTGATGGAAATAGAGAAAATGTTACTTTCTGGCGAAATACTCATGACCCTAAGCCATTGATAGATCACTTTATTTCTAAAATTTTGCCGCTATTGGAATAGTAAACATAGACGAGGAACGATTTTGAATCACTCCTCGTCTATGTTTTCAAAAAGATTGGGAATTTCAAGAGTATCTTTTTTAGGGATGTCATTACAAGCATAATTTTTCTCTTCCCTTATATCCAAACCCCATGCATCCCATCCATCGCAAACTTGTCGTGCAAACAACTCTATTTTAGCCTGCGTTGGAAACATTTTTGTGATATTATCTCGAATCTCCTTAGGCTTAACACTGTGAGCACCTCTTGGAGATCTTACAAGTTGCTGGATGTTTCTTGCTCCACGAGGTTGAGGAATACGTCCTCGCTTGAATACAAGACAAAGCTCGCAATTAGACAATGTGTATTGTCCGGGATTATGATTCATCTTATCCCATATAAATGCTACTGTTTTATATTCAAATCCCCATGCAGCAGCCAGATCTATTCCTTGTGCAAGATGGGGATTAGTCACCCACATAAACAAAAGACAGTCATTATCGCATATTTGCTGTATAGGAATTTTTTTTAAGTCACATGTTTTGACGGTGGGATATTTAAAATTTGCAGCACTTATAAATATTTCTTTTTCCCAGCCGACGTTGTGGGATCTCATCGAGCTTTTGTCAAACTGCATTTTACCACCGTAATCCCACGGTGGATCAGCATAGATAATCTGATATTTTTTATCTGGTAAATCGGGATAAAATTCAGGAAGAAGGTTGCGCATTGTCCTTCGTGATTGTTCTGGAGAATAAATCCTATATCCCGATAAATTTCTTATTTCATTCATAAATGGTAAGTCCTTTCTATTGCAAAAGTACAATGAAGAATTCAAACGGACAAATATTTTTGCATGTTATCGGCCGGCTAATTCGTTACATGTAGGATGCGCAAATACCATATCCCAAAGATCCTTTCAGCCTATTTCTCTCCGAGGCGGTGGCGGATTACGAGCGAGGCGAGGATGAGGCCGAAGGTGGCGGTGATGTGCATCAGGGCACCGTTGACGGCTACTTTACCGTAGCTGAGTGCTGTCTCGCCGGATAAGTCTACGGCCTCGGGATGATTTGTCAGCAGCTCGGGTGAATATACGCACTTGAATTTACGCCGGGGCATCTGTCCCGACTTCTTGAAGCGGCGGCGCAGTGCGGCGGCAAGCGGGCAACCGGTGACTTTCCAGAACTCGGCTACAGAGATTTTCAGCGGGTCCATCTTCAGAGCCGCCCCCATCGAGCTGAAGAGGGTGACTCCGGCCGCGGTGGCGTTGAGTATAAGGAGCGCCTTATCGGCGAGCGAGTCTATGGCGTCGATCACATAGTCATATTCTTCGAGATGAAAATCTGCTGCCGTTGAGGCATTGTAAAACCCCTGGACGGCTACAATTTCGGCTTCAGGGGCTATGTCGAGCAGCCTGCTGCGCAGTACGGCGGTCTTTTCCTGCCCTATGGTAGAGTGGAGCGCGGGAAGCTGACGGTTGATATTTGACGGTGCCACACTGTCGGCGTCGACTATGGTGAGATGTCCGATACCGGACCTCATGAGGGCTTCGGCGGCCCAGGCGCCTACACCGCCGGTGCCGAAGAGTATTACGCGGCAAGAGCGCAGGCTGTCGAGTCCTGCCTCGCCGGTGAGAAGAGCCACGCGGCTGAGCGGATCAGACGACGGGATCATGCTTGAATACGGGAATATCTTCTTCGATCATGTCGGCGGGATTGAGATCGTCGGCCACGCGTGAGAATACGGAGCTGATCTTGTCCCAGAGCGAGCGACGCTCCATCTTGAGGTGGATGTTGACGTCGGAATTCTTTTTGTTGAGGAATATTATGGCCGAGGGAAGCACAATAGCTATCACTTCGGAAAACTCAAGTATCTGATGTATGCGGTCAAGGGGAATGCATGCGAAGGGCGACGCGGGATCGATCGAGGTGATGTAAAGATCGTTGTCGTCGATGATTATGCCGTGATTGTCAAAGGCATAGTCGAAGAGCAGGGCAAGGTTGAGATCCTCGGGACGGCGGGGAGCCTTGTCATACTGGCGGTAGATAGAGTCTATGACAGCTTTTGTTACCATAATGGGATGTCAGATGTTGTAGGTGAGGCGAATTAGTGACTTGCCGTAAAATAAAAGGAATTGAATAAAGATATTTTTGTTAGCTGTATTAACAACATTTTACGGGCGGCTATGGTTTAAGCTAATTATTGTTTTTATGTTCAGGTAAGTGAAATTTTAACGTTAGGCTTGATACAATGCGTTGATACGATTTATGTTAGGACGGAGTTTAGCTAATGTTAAAATAAAAACATGTCACTCTGCGGAACTGTCTCTCCGGGAGAGTGACATGTTAAAATCAGTTTATCCGGGGCGCCGGGCGTCCCGGACTATTCATCAGGCGAGGAAGCCCAGGAGCACACCGGCAGCCACAGCCGAGCCGATCACACCGGCTACGTTGGGACCCATGGCGTGCATGAGCAGATAGTTTGACGGATCGTATTCCAGACCGAGGTTGTTGGAGATACGGGCCGACATGGGCACGGCCGATACACCTGCGTTACCGATAAGCGGGTTGATCTTCTTGTCTTTGGGAAGCACGAGATTGAAGAGCTTCACGAAGAGCACACCGCTCGACGAGGCAATGATAAATGCCATGAAGCCGAGCAGGAATATGAAGATGGTCTCGGCGGTAAGGAACTCAGTGGCCTGAGTGGATGCACCTACGGTCATACCCAGAAGGATGGTGACGATGTCGGTCAGCGCGTTGGACGCGGTCTTGGCCAGACGGTTGGTGACGCCACACTCACGCAGCAGGTTGCCGAAGAAGAGCATACCGAGCAGAGGTATACCCGAGGGTACCACAAAGCAGGTGAGGATCAGACCCACGATGGGGAAGAGAATCTTCTCGTTCTGCGACACGGCGCGGGCGGGTTTCATCTTTATCAGTCGCTCCTTCTTGGTGGTGAAGAGTCGCATGATAGGGGGCTGGATCACCGGCACGAGGGCCATGTAGGAGTAAGCCGATACGGCGATGGCTCCCATAAGGTTGGGGGCGAGTTTCGACGAAAGGAAGATAGCCGTAGGACCGTCGGCACCGCCGATGATGGCGATGGCACCGGCCTGGTCAGGGGCAAAGCCGAGAAACAGAGCCACGATATAGGCACCGAAGATACCAAACTGGGCAGCTGCGCCTATGAGCATCAGCTTGGGGTTGGCTATCAGGGCCGAGAAGTCGGTCATAGCGCCGATACCGAGGAAGATGAGCGGGGGATACCATCCGGCCGATACACCGTTGTAGAGGATATTGAGCACCGAGCCTTCTTCATAGATACCTATTTCGAGGCCGGCGGTGGTGTTGAAGGGGATGTTGCCGATAAGTATACCGAAGCCGATGGGCACAAGGAGCATGGGCTCGAAATTCTTCTTGATGGCGAGCCAGATGAAGAAGAGGCCCACGAGCAGCATCACCAGATGTTCCCACGTAGCGTTGTAGAAACCGGTGAGGTGCCAGAATTCCGAGAGATTTTGTAGTAAGAAATCACCGAATGACATAGTGACAGATAGTGTTACTGAAAGATTTTACATTAAAAATGTGATAAAAGACTGACTGTCACCGGTGTCAAGCGATAGTCACCAGCACTGCGCCTTCGAGCACCGAGTCGCCGGGGTTGACGCTGATCGATGCCACGCGGCCGTCATAACCTGCATGGATGGCGTTTTCCATCTTCATGGCTTCGAGCACGAGTACGGTATCCGATGCCTTGACAGTGTCGCCAACCTTGACGTTGATGTTCATCACCACGCCGGGCAGGGGTGCTTTCACCTGATTTCCGGCTCCGGCAGCGGCCTTGGGCGATGCAATGACCTTGGCGCCGGTCTCGGTGCGGGGGGCAGCTGTGGGGCGGGGAGTGTTGACGATGGTTACGGGCTTTTCGTTCTTTTCAAATTCCACTTTGTAGGGGACACCGTTGACCTGCACGGTGGCCAGGCCGTTGTCGATGTCGCCGATAGATACGGTGTAGCTGTTACCGTTGATCTTATATTTATATTCTTTCATGACTGATTGGATTTGTGGGGATTAATGGCGGTTGGGAATCTCGCGGAGACCGTAGATCTTGGAGTTCCACGGCGAGTAAGCGCGGCGGAGCTTCTTGATGGTGAGCACGGTGTTTTCGCTGTCGTGAGCGTCGAGATGATCGTGGAGAGCCATAACGATAGCTGCGATAGCTTCGCCCGAGTCACCCTCGGCGTGGTGGGCGGGATCGTCGGTCACCGATGCGAGAGTCTTGCTCTTGCGGCGGCGCGACATGCTCTCGCCGATCTTGCTGAGAGCGTAGAAGCAGATGCTGAGTATGAGCAGGGCGCTGAACACGATGGCCATGGCCATGATGGCCATACCTATACCGTTTTCATCCTGCTCGGCAAACATTTCCACCTTGCCGTTGGTCGACTTGATGATATTGTTGCTCGAAGGAGTGATGTAGTGGCTGTCCGATCCGTCGCGCACTTCCCACTCACCCTGTCCGTCCTCGCTGCGGGCGTAGGACTGGCCGGGGAGGAGCGACGCTGGAATCACCACTTCGTCGATGAGCGATATGCCGTTGGCATCGTAGATGGCGATGTAGTTGTCCACGCCGGGCGTGAGCACAAAGTTGGTGTGAAACGTGCCGCGGTTAGGCTGGCCGTCGGCCCAGAAGAGGACGTGCTGGCGCGAGGGAATCTCGGTGTTGACGTCGCCTAAGGGCACGGGATATTTCTTGGGGTTGGTGCTGTCGTTGGTCAGGTAGACGCTCGATATCTCCAGCGGGCCGAAGGTCGAGTTGAAAAGCTCGATCCAAGCGGAGCGGTTACCGAAATCGTCGACCACGCTTGAGTCGTTGACCACCATCACTTCGTTGATGCGCAGTCCGCGTCGACCCTGTGCCATTACGCTGACCGAGAGGCCCACGATGGCCGCCAACAGCATGAAAAGACGTTTTTTCATTACGTTGTAGAAAGTTGTGGTAGGGTTGATGTATTAACTTTACTTGAGTAGCGTGAATGGCATCACAGGGGTATGTTGCCGTGCTTCTTGGCAGGATTGACCACTTTCTTGGTAGCAAGCTGCTGAAGGGCGCGGATGATGCGGAAGCGGGTGTTGCGGGGCTCGATCACGTCGTCGATGTAGCCGTAGCGGGCTGCATTGTAGGGGTTGCAGAAGAGCTTGTTGTATTCTTCTTCCTTCTCCTTGAGCACCTTTGCGGGATCGTCGCTTGCTTTGGCTTCCTTGGCGTAGAGCACTTCTACTGCACCGGCGCCACCCATTACTGCGATTTCAGCCGTGGGCCATGCGTAGTTCATGTCGCCGCGGAGCTGCTTGCACGACATCACGATGTGGCTTCCGCCGTAGCTCTTGCGCAGTGTCACGGTGACTTTGGGCACAGTGGCTTCGCCGTAGGCGTAGAGCAGTTTTGCGCCGTGGAGTATCACACCGTTATATTCCTGACCGGTACCGGGGAGGAATCCGGGCACGTCGACGAGCGTCACAAGAGGAATGTTGAATGCGTCGCAGAAGCGTACGAAGCGGGCTGCCTTGCGCGAAGCGTTGCTGTCGAGCACGCCGGCGAGGAATTTGGGCTGGTTGGCTACCACACCCACGGCCTGACCGTTGAAGCGGGCGAAGCCGATGATGATATTTTTGGCGTAGTCGCGCTGGATTTCAAGGAATTCGCCGTTGTCAATGATGGCACCGATCACCTCGTACATGTCGTAGGGGCGGTTGGCCGAGTCGGGGATGATCTCGTTGAGCGAGTCTTCGAGGCGGTCGATGGGGTCGGTACACTCTACCAGCGGCGGCTCTTCGAGGTTGTTCTGAGGTATGTAGCTGAAGAGCTTGCGGATGATGCTGAGGGTCTCTTCGCCATCTTCGGCAGCGAAGTGAGCCACACCGCTCTTGGAGGCGTGGACCGATGCACCGCCCAGAGCTTCCTGGGTCACATCTTCGCCGGTCACGGTCTTCACTACCTTCGGACCGGTGAGGAACATGTAGGAAATGCCCTTGGTCATGATGGTGAAGTCAGTGAGAGCGGGAGAGTATACTGCGCCGCCGGCGCAGGGGCCGAGAATACCCGATATCTGGGGGATCACGCCCGATGCGAGGATGTTGCGCTGGAAGATTTCAGAGTATCCGGCCAGAGCGTTGATACCCTCCTGGATGCGCGCGCCTCCCGAGTCGTTGAGTCCGATGATGGGAGCACCCATCTTCATGGCCATGTCCATAACCTTGCAGATCTTCTGAGCCATGGTCTCGCTGAGCGAGCCGCCGAATACGGTGAAGTCCTGTGCGAACACGTATACGGGACGGCCGAAAATGGTGCCGAAGCCTGTGACCACTCCGTCGCCGAGATAAGATTTCTTTTCCTGACCGAAGTTGTGGCAGCGGTGGCGCACAAACATGTCGATTTCTTCAAACGAGCCCTCGTCGAGGAGCTGGGCTATACGCTCGCGGGCGGTATATTTTCCTTTTTCGTGCTGTTTCTGGATAGCCTTCTCGCCGCCGCCGAGGCGTGCTTCCTCGCGCAGAGCGATGAGTTCTTTTACTTTTTCAAGCTGATTGCTCATGGGTGAGATAGTATGGTGATTGGTTAAATGACTTGAGAATCGGTCCGCAGCGGGCCGATTCTCATGCCATGATGCTGATAATTACTTGTTGGGATCCTCGCAGAGCTCAAGGAGCGCACCGCAGGTGCTCTTGGGGTGGAGGAATGCGATGTTGAGGCCTTCGGCGCCCTTGCGGGGAGCCTTGTCGATGAGCTGACAGCCCTTTTCGGAAGCCTCGGCCAGAGCGTTGGCCACACCGTCGGCTACGGCGAATGCCACGTGCTGTATACCACCGCGGCCACCGTTTTTCTCGATAAACTTGCTGATGGCGCTCTCGGGAGCTGTGCCTTCGAGAAGCTCTATCTTGGTCTGACCTACCTGAAAGAAGGCGGTGCGGACTTTCTGGTCAGCTACTTCTTCGATAGCGAAGCACTTAAGACCTAATACGTTTTCATAGAATGCGATCGCTTCCTGAAGATTGGGCACAGCGATGCCTACGTGTTCGATGTGAGAAATATTCATAATAACGTTATAATGAGTAGTTTATTCATGATTTGCTGCCGCCGTGGCAAGGTGAGCCCCGACGGCAGTGCAAAAATAGTGAAAAATTATGTAACCGAGCTCGTTTCGGCAACAAAAAAATTTTGCTGTCAGAATAGAGGGAACGACGACTGTGTGTAGACGTATTTCTGAAGAAATGAGCGATTGTCCATGCAGAGCATGAGTATGCCCTGGATGAAAGTCAGTATTTCCCAAGCTCCGCAGGTGCAGATGGTGATTAGGATGGTGAGTAGCCCGGCCGTAGTCTTGCCGAGATAGAAATACTGCACTCCGAATCCGCCGAGAAATATTGCCAGCAGGGCGGCTACGCCTCGGCTTTTGCCTGATGCGGGATCGCTGTCAAATGCGTTGTTGCGATTGAGATATTCGTTTTCAAAGCGGTTTTCATTGCCGTAGGGCGGAGGGGTCTGACCGCCGTTTTCGTCATAGGGATATGCCATGATATGGTGAGGGTTAAGTTGATTTTGTGCAAATTTACACTTTTTGTTTGAGATACAATGATTATGATGTGTAAAAAAAAACGATTCAGGCTGTCGCACTCTGAGGTGTGTGACAGCCTGAATGTGTGGTAATGTGGAGGAGTCAGTGCTTAAGCCTGAGCGGGAGTAACGTTGATAAACTTACGTCCTTCCTTGCCTTCAGTGAACACTACTACGCCATCGATGAGAGCGTAGATGGTGTGGTCCTTGCCCATACCTACGTTAAGACCGGGATGGTGCTGAGTACCGCGCTGACGCTTGATGATGTTGCCGGCTTTGCAGCTCTGACCACCGAAAATCTTCACTCCGAGTCGTTTGCTTTCTGATTCGCGACCGTTCTTCGAACTACCTACACCTTTTTTGTGTGCCATGTTGTTGTGAATTTTAAGGGGTTAAGCAACTACTTCTTTAATTAACACTTTGGTGAAATACTGGCGATGGCCGTTTTTGCGGCGATAGCCTTTGCGACGTTTTTTCTTGAAAACGATCACTTTGTCACCTTTTTCGAGGTTCTTGAGTACCTCGCAAACTACTTTGGCGCCTTCGATAACGGGAGCACCAACTTTAACTGTTTCGTCGTCGGCCTGAGCGAGGAGAACACGGTCAAATTCTACAGTGTCGCCTTCTTTGGCTGCTTCGCCGAGATAGTGAACGTACAGGAACTTTCCGGCCTCAGCCTTGAACTGCTGTCCCTGAATTTCTACGATTGCGTACATTTATTATATTGGTTTACAGTTAATTCCGGCGGGCGGTCGGGCATACCCCGGCGCTTTTACAAGCCCGTTGCGGCATAAATCGGATGCAAAGTTAATACTTTTACGGCTGATTTACAAGAATTTTTATGAAAAAATATCTGCCGTCTGTTCGGACGTGTCCGGGCAGACGGCAGGTAAAATTGCGTGTTGCGTGATTATCTGATAATGACTTTCTTCACAGAGTCGGCGGTACGCATGATGTAAACTCCTGCCGAGGGATTTGCTATGGGCTGTCCCTGCAAGTTGAAGTATTCAGCTTCGGCGTCGGTGGAGGTGATGATATCGATTCCGGTGGTGCTTCCGTCGGGTGTGGCGGCGGCCGAGAGTGTGCCGTGGCTTCCGCTGGCGCTGATGGCTGCTACCTTATACTCGGAAGTGGATGCCGCGCGGGCCACCACTGCTGCCGGAACTGTGGGGAACGCGAAGCTGGTTTCGGAGGTGAAGTGGCTGGCGGTGCCGTCGATGTAGATGAGGTAGCCGGCGGCATTTTTCACGGCGTTCCAGTTGAGGCCTGTCTCGCTGTAGGTCACCGTGGGGGCTTCGCACTCGGCGGTGAGCTCGGTGGGATCCCAGCTGTCGGTGTAGCCTAATACGTTGCGGTGAGTGAAATATGCTGCCTCGTCGGCGGTGAGCACCGGAGTGTAGGTGTTGGTGCTTGAAGTCGAGTTTTTGCGTGCGCTCAGATCGAGAGTTTTGCCTGAGGCGTCCATGGAGTTGTATTCATAGAAGTGGGTGGGGAGGTTGCTCATCGGACCCCAGCCTTCGCTCTTGGGAGTGGCAAGCATGGTGGTGTTGATCCAGTAGCAGCGGGGTTCGTTCTGCCAGGGGCGGCCGAGATAGTAGTTGTCGTCTCCCTTGATGGTGCAGTTGTAGAATACGTAGCCGTGTTTGTTGGCGGCGGAAGTAGCGGGCGCAGTGATGTAGCCGCCTTCGCCTTCCTGCACTAACGTACAGTTGTCGTAGAAGTGATCGCCGCCACCGCATATATAGTCAACGTTGCCGTGGATGGTGACATTGTAGTAATAGCCGCGTTCGCCGGTCACCTGAGTGTCCTGAATACTCTGGAGCGTGACGTTTTTCATCAGATCGAGATTACCGCCGTAGTGAGCCACACCCACGCCTACACGCTCCGGCTTGCCGAAATCAAGGTCGTTGCGCAGGGTGAAGTTCTCCATATAGATGTTGTTGGAGTGGCGGGTGGAGAGCACGGGGTTGGAGATGCCGGTGCGGGTGCCGTGGATGAGCACGCCTTCCTGACTTTGGCCGATGAGGCTTACGTTGTATACCTTATTGATGTCGAGGTGAGCGGTGGCGTCGTCTGTGCCGAGGTCGTAGTCGCCGTTGGCCATGAATATTATAGTGGCGGGCGAATCAGACGCACCGTTGGTGGCGGCAAGCCCGTCGACGGCGGCGCGGAGCTCATCTACATTCGACACGCGGATGAAGCGGTCGGCGTCGTGAGCCTCCACATAATTCTCGCTACCGGTGGTGAAGGTGATGGAGTAGTCTTCGGCGGTGACGTTGCCGTAAGTGTCTTTTACCGAGCCGGCGGGGAGAGTGAATGTGTATTCGGTGTCGTATTCGAGATCCCAGAGGGGGAAGTTGAGTGTTGTGCCGATGATGTGGGATGCGGCTTTAGAGCCGTTAAACTCTACTTCGGCAGCTTCGATTTCGCGATTGAAATTAAAGCTTACCACTGTGTGGTTCTTGCCTGTGAGGTCAGTGGTGCTGCTTTTGAGCATCTTGGGAGCATCGGAGGGCACGTAGATTTCATATACGAACTCAAACCACATCACCGGTTGAGATCCGCCTTCGATAACGAACTCGATGGGTGTACCGGCCACGTGGTTCTCCACGTTCATCACCAGGTCATACACACGATCTTTGAGGGCGAACGAGCTTGCCGAGGGCAGCCATATTGTGGCGCCTTCGGAGGTCACGGATGTAATCTTGCCTTCGGCATAGTTGTCAAAGAGCTGGGCAAACACGAGCTGCTTTATCTTCATGTCGGAGGGGCATGTGAGGGTGAATGTGTTGCCACTCTTCTTGTTGAGCTTGAATTGTGTGCCTCCCCAGCCATCGCCGCAGGGGTAGAGGGTGTAAAGGCCGTTGGACCATACGTCGTTGTCCTGCTTGTATTGAGAGTCGTATCTCAGATCGGCATCGAGATCGCCGGTCTGACGGGTGTAGATATGAATGCCGTCGACGGCGAAGGTAAATGTCTTCACTATATCGCCGGCATTTCCGGTGAATGTGTATGTGGCTTTCGTGCCTTCGAGTTTCGACGAAGCCTCGGCCTGCGAGCCATCGGCAAATGTGGCTGTGACTGTGGGGAGGGCGGTGAATATATAGTCGGTCACGGTCACATCCTCGTCATTGTTGAGCGCCTCGATTGTGTTGGTGTCAAGGCTGAACGAATCAATGTCGAGACTCGACAGCATCACGCCGCCCAGGCGGAAGAAGCGGGCGGTGTATTGCTCTTTGCCCTTGTAAGCACCGTCTTCGGCGTCGAGCGATATGGTGACGATGGTCTCAGCATTGAGGGCGGGCGTGGGTATGGAGTACGTGCCGTCGCCATTGTCGGTCACGGTCACGTCGCCTGAAGCTGTGATTACGGCGGTGGCGCCTTCTACTTCGGGGGTGAAGGTGACGGCCGAACCGGTGTAGTTCATCGGTATGGTGAATGCGTAGTCATATCCCTCTACTTCGCCCGAAGTGATCGTCTTATCGGCCACGGTGAGGTTGCTGAGCTGGGCAAACGATTCGCCTATCTTGTTGAATGTAGGTACTTTCCAGTTGATGAGGAAGCCGCCGTTGGATGAATTGACGTCAAAGCGCACTGACTTGCGGCCCTTGGTGATAACACCGGGGAGCAATATCTCGGGGTGCTGCTCTTTATCTACCGTATAGGTATATTCAATTTCCTTGCGTGCGGTGGCGTCGTCGGTGATGGTGATTGTGAAGTCGCAGGCGGCGTTGAACCAGTAGAAATCAATGTCAAGTCCGTATACGCCCTTTTCGGTGGCGAAGAACTGGCTTGTGGCATAAGAGCCGCTGGTGACCCATCCCACGTTGGTGTCATTGTTTTCGAGTCTGGCCGTGCCGTATGTCCAGTGGGTCAGAGGTATTTCGCCGGGGATTACGTCCCAGTCTTCGGGTATGGCATCGCTGTCGTAAGTGTCGCCTACTTTGGTGAATGTAGGCTCGTAATAGTTGAACAGATAACCGGAAGCCTCACTGCTTATTGTAAATGTGATGTTTTTCTTACCTTCCGTGATGAGACCTTGAAGGGGCACGGTGCAGTCGCCGTCGGTCACGGTCCAGTTCTGATTTATTTCCTTGGCGCCGGTGTCGAGGTCAGTGACGGTGATATTCATCTTGCCGCCATCATACACCTTGGTGGCGAGGCTCATTTCGTATGCGCCCGCTTCATCGCAAGTGAAGTCGATGGAAGCTGTGGCACCTGACTTGATGTAACCTACATTGGCATTGTTGTTTTCAGTCTTGCAGCCCCCGCCGTAGGTCCAGTTGGCGAGAGGCAGAGCGCCGGGGATGTGGTCGGAAGACACCGCTCGGTGCGGGGCTGACGTTTCAGAAGCGGTAAAGCCTGTGGCATAGACCGCTCCGCCGGCAGCGAGAGTCGCTGCTGCTACTCCGATGAGTAAAGTTTTGAAGTTCATGATATGGATAAATGATAAGGTGATATTGAAGGGTTATTGTATTTTCAAGGTGCTACTTATTGTATTCTATGGCTTAATGTTATGGTGTATAAGACGCGTATCTTATTGTTAATCAGCGATAAAGGTATGAATTTTTAGTCGCATCACCTAATATTTAACCCATTTTAACTAAGTTAACCTATTTCTGTCCGGATTTCCCCGTGTCAGATGTCCGGCCGGCTTGCGACGGACTCGGCGGATACGCTAATATTTAATTAATATTACGAAAATTCTTAAAACTATTTTGATAGGAAAGGAAATAATTGTAACTTTGTGCGTTAAAATCCGCGGGGTGTCGTCGAGACTACCCGTGAAAATACCACATTAACTATATAAACCGATTATAATCAAAATCCTTAAAAGCATATAATGGCAACACTTGAAAAAATCCGCAGCAGATCAGGCCTCCTGCTTATCATAGTAGGCGCGGCTCTGCTCGCATTTATCATCGGTGACTTCTTCACCTCGGGCCGCACACTCTTCGGCACCGGCACCACACTTGCTAAGGTGGGCAACAAGAAAATCGACGTTCAGGAATTCCAGCAGCGCGTTCAGGCTGCCTCGCAGCAGATGCAGGGCCGCAAGATCGACAGCTCGGTGCTCAATCAGCAGGTGCTCAATACCATGATTTCGGAAAAGCTCTTCGACCAGGAAGCCGAGGATCTCGGTCTGGCCGTCACTTCCGACGAGCTCACTTCTGTAATGCTCGGTGACAACGCTGCTTACGTCAACCGCATGGTGCAGCAGCAGACCGGCGCTCCCGACGCCAAGACTTTCTATGACATGGCTTTCAATCCTTCGAAATACGGCATTCCCGCTGCCGAGGCTCAGCAGTATCAGCAGTACTGGATTGACCTCGAAAAGCAGATGGAGCAGAATCTTCTCCGCCAGAAGTTCCAGACTCTCTTTGCCGGCACTTTCGTAGGCAATGATCTTGACGCCAAGGCTCTCTATGAAGACAACGCCACCACCGCTAAGATCGCTTACGTCAAGAGCGACTACAATGCTCTTAACGATGACGAATATACTCCCTCGGATGCTGAGGTGAAAGCTCTCTACAATAAAGAGAAAGCTCTTTACGCCATCAGCGAGCCCGTAAGCACCGTAAACTATATCGCAGTCGACATCGCTCCTTCTACCGACGATAAGGTGAAGGGACAGGCCAAGGTGGAAAACTTCCTTGAAGCCCTCAATGCCGACGCTACTTCGGTAGGTAACGGTGACACTGAATTTGATATGGACCGCTCCAAGCAGACCAAATCATCGCTCAACTCTCAGACTGCCGAGGCTATCGCAGAAATGGAAGCCGGTCAGGCTCGTCTGGTGTCGAACATCGGCAACAACTATACTATCGCCAAACTCTTCGGCCGCTCCAACGAACTCGCCGAGGTGACAGTGGACTTCATGGTGGTTGACGGTGCTGCTAAGGCTGACTCACTCATCGCTGCCCTTAACTCGGGCGCTTCGTTTGACTCTATCGCCGCTCAGGCAGTTCAGTCGCAGAAGGCTTATAAGGTTTCGCTCCTCGACAATCAGGTAGGCGAACTTCGCGACGTGCTTGCCGGCGCTACTGTAGGACGCTATTTTACTCCCGATACCGCTGCTGCCGCTCAGTATGCCCGCATCTTCAATGTGACCGAGAAGCCCGCCCCCGTGGAAGTGGTTGACCTCGCCACATATACTTACGAAGTACTTCCTTCGGCTACTACCGTCAACAAGCTTCAGAGCGCGCTGATGGACTATGTGGCTGCCCACAACAATGCCAAGGCTTTTGCCGATAGCGCTCAGGCAGCCGGCTATACCACATTCCCCGCTCAGGTGACACCCTCTACTCCCTCGATAGGCAACCTCGAAGACTCTCATGCTGCTGTGGCTTGGGTAGTCGACGCCAAGAAAGGTCAGGTATCGCAGGTGTTTGGCGACGAGCAGACCGGTAAATTCTTCGCCGTAGCTCTCAACGATGTGTATGACGATGAATACGTACCCGTACGTGATCCCCAGCTCAACGCCACCTATACTACCCGCGCACGCAACGACAAGAAGGCTGCCGCTCTTCTCGAACAGTATAAGGGTAAGGCCAACGATCTCGCTGGATATGCCAAGCTGTTAGGCGCAACTCCCGATACCACCGAGGTTAACTTCGGTCAGGTTCAGGTGCCCGGTATCGGTATCTATGAGGCTGAGATTCTCGGTAATGTAGCAAATGCCAAGGCCGGTCAGTTCCTCGGCCCGGTGAAGGGCAACAATGCCATCGTAATCATGCAGGTTACCGAAGTGGCTCCCGCGGTTCGTCCGTATGACGCTACTCAGGATCAGGCCCGCTACAATCAGCAGCGTGGCGCTCAGCGCATGATGGGCAATATGGAAGCCATCATGCTCGGCAACAAGAAGGTGAAAAACAACATGACTACTTTCTTCAAGTAATCAGTCAGATATTTCCCGATTACCTTATATATATGCAAGGGCGGTCAGCGTAAGCAGGGCCGCCCTTGCTGTTAGTTCGGATTTTTGTTGTAATTTTGCAGGGCCGGGTGCACAGTGGTGAACATTCACACCCGGCCATAGCGTTTTAACTATAAAAATTATAATCATGATTGACCATATATTGAATGAAGTCGAGGTGGAGCGTGCAGTGCTCGTGGGCCTCATCACTCCTACACAGAATGAGGCCAAGGCTACCGAGTATCTTGACGAACTCGCTTTTCTGGCCGATACCGCCGGCGCGGAAACCGTAAAGACTTTCCTGCAGAAAGCCGACTATCCCAACCCGCGCACGTATGTGGGAAAAGGCAAACTGGAAGAAATACGTGCCTTTATCGAAGACAATGATATAGGTATGGCGATATTCGACGATGATCTGTCTTCAAAGCAGGTGGTCAACATAGAGCGCGAACTGAAAGTAAAGATTCTTGATCGCACGAGCCTGATTCTGGATATTTTCGCCCGGCGAGCCCGAACGGCCAATGCTAAAACTCAGGTGGAACTGGCCCAATATCAGTATCTGTTGCCCCGACTGACCCGAATGTGGACTCACCTCGAACGTCAGCGAGGCGGTATCGGTATGCGTGGTCCCGGTGAAACTCAGATCGAGACTGACCGCCGAATAATCCTCGATAAGATCTCACGTCTGAAAAAAGAGCTTCAGGATATTGACAAGCAGAAAAGCGTGCAGCGCAAAAACCGAGGCAAGCTCACCCGCGTGGCGCTCGTGGGATATACCAATGCCGGTAAGTCGACTCTCATGAATGTGCTCAGCAAGAGCGAGGTGTTTGCAGAAAACAA
Source organism: Bacteroides sp. (assembly GCA_014802325.1). Classification (GTDB taxonomy): domain Bacteria; phylum Bacteroidota; class Bacteroidia; order Bacteroidales; family Muribaculaceae; genus Duncaniella. The sequence continues at coordinate 201,453 of JAAVCK010000005.1, read as the reverse complement.
ACTTTTCGCCACGCTCGACACCACGGTGCGCAAGGTGATAATAGACAATCTCCCGTTTTTGCTCACCGATACCGTGGGATTTATACGCAAACTTCCTCACCATCTTGTCAACTCGTTTAAATCTACGCTCGACGAGGTGCGTGAGGCTGATATACTTGTGCATGTGGTGGATATTTCCCATCCCAATTTCGAGGAACAGATAGAGGTGGTCGACAAAACTCTGCGCGATATATGTGGTGATCAGCAGAAGCCCATGATAATGGTGTTCAATAAGATCGATGCATTTACGTATACACCGAAAGATGAGGACGACCTTACACCGGTGAAGCGTGAGAATGTATCGCTTGAAGAACTTGAGCGGTCATGGATGTCGCGTATGCCCGGTGACTGTGTGTTTATTTCTGCCCGCACAGGGGCTGGTGTGGATAAACTGAAGCAGTTGCTTTACGAGCGAGCCCGGGAGGTGCATCTAACCCGTTTCCCCTACAATGATTTCCTCTATCAGAACTATACGGATATAGAGGAGCCGGAAGCGTAGGCCGGGCTAAGCGATATAGGCTATAGCTATAGTTTCTTCCTGAGTGACCAAGGGAAATGTTAAGGTGTATCGCTTGCCGAGAGCCGTGGCATATCCTTCGCTCATATGTGTGCAGTCGATTTCATTGAGCGGCAGTCCCTGAGTGAGAGCGGCTTTATATACGGCTTCCTTTACGGTCCATACTTTCAGCAGATCAAGCTGGGTGGTGAATATGGCAGATTCGTCTTCTGACATGAATTTGCTTTTCACTCGCTCAAGCTGCGGGCGATAAGTCTCCACGTCAATGCCTAAAGTTTTTTCGTCTTCGGCCACGGCTATGGCTATAGTGGTGGCTGAATGTGACACTGATATAAGATGATTTCGGGAGTGACAATAAAGTAGCGGCGCCCCCGACGGACGATGCGTGTAAGTGATGTCGTCGCCGAATATCTCATTGAGAAGATACAGCGTGGCTTCACGGTCGCGCTCAGCGCGCGATTGACCCGACCGGAGTGTCGGTAGAGTTCGACGGAAGAATTTCATCAGAGAGAGCGCAGGAGGGTTTCCACGTCGCGTGCCACACAGTCAACTACGGGCGCGAGAGAGTCAGGCTGAAAACTGTCGGCCACATGTACCATCAGTGCGCCCGATACCACATTTTTCTCCGACACGCCTATGAACTGAACAGGTGTGGCTGTACCCGCGCCGGTGACCAATATGCGGCAGTCGTAGCCCGCAGGTGTGGAAAATTCCATCAGGTCGCTCGTATATCCGCCAGAATTGAGAGCCATGCGTTCGAGGCGGTTGTCGATTATCGAGGCTACAGTGGCCGGAGTGACGGGCGTCACGCTGCAATATATGGTGGCGTCGCCGAGGGTAGGATACACAATGTCGATCCATTCCGACGGACCGTCGGGTCGCTTCTCGCGTGTTAAGGCCGCAGAGTTGGTCACGATATTGACGCCACTGCTCAGGCGGAGAGTATCGTAGTGAGCCGCGGGGATTTCGATGCGGTGGTATGCACGTGGCCTGGGTGTGGAGTCGTGCTTGCTTCCACCAGAGCAGCCTGTTGCAGCCAGAGCGGCAAAAATGATTAATTTACTTATCTTCATGAGCAGGGCGAGACTGATCTGTCTGCACTTCGGGCATAACCTTTACGCGCACATTGGCTATGCGGTGATTTTCGATCGACAGTACCAGGAAGCGGCAGCGACCATATACGATTGACTCTTTTTCCTTGGGGAAGTCGCCCTTGATAGCGAGCAGCATGCCGGCAAGAGTCTCGCAGTCTTCAGTCACGGCTGCATACTCCTCTTCATCCTGCTCGGTGATACGCAGGAAGTCATTCAGAAGTGTTTTGCCGTCGAATATGAATGTGTTGTCGGGCAGACGGCGGTAATTCTGTTCTTCATCGTCATACTCGTCGTTGATGTCGCCCACGATTTCTTCAAGCACGTCTTCGAGCGACACTATACCTTGAGTGCCTCCATATTCGTCAATCACTATGGCAAGGTGCACGCGGCGCTTACGGAAATCTTCAAGAAGGTCGTCGATCATTCTTGATTCCGGTACGTAATAGGGCTCACGCATGAGCGACTGCCACTTGAAGTCGGCCGGACGTTTCTCGATATATGGTAGCAGGTCGCGGGCATAAAGCACACCGCGAATATCGTCCATCGAAGTGTCAAATACCGGCAGACGGGCAAATCCGGTGTCGATGACCACTTTCATTACCTGCTCAAACGTCAGGTCGATTTCGAGACCTGTCACGTCTACGCGCGGAGTCATTACTTCCGATGCGGTGGTGTCGCCGAACTTCAGGATACCTTCGAGCATCTCTTTATTGTCGCCAGACGATACCTGCGCTATTTCCAATGCCTGCGAAAGGTCGTCGGCTGTGACTGTAGACGCTTGCTTCTGTACTACTTTATTGACTATCACGGAGCTGCCCACGAGTATCGACGACAGCGGGTAGAACAGTTTGCTCAGCAACCTCAGTGCCGGGGTGGCCATGCGCGCCCACGACAGATTATTGGAGTTGGCGTAAAGTTTTGGGAGTATCTCACCGAAAAGAAGGATGAGAAACGTAAGAAGTACAGTCTGCAATATGAAACTCAACACCTCCGACATGCCGTCGAATATCGGACCGAGAGCAAAATTACACAGCACTACAATCGTGACATTTACCAGATTGTTGGCTATGAGTATGGTAGCGAGCAGTCGCTCGGGATTGCCTATGAGTCCGAGGGTTTTGCGTCCGCTGTCAGACTCTTCAAGTTCTTCGCATTGCTCCGTTGACAGAGAGAAAAATGCAATCTCGCTGCCGGAGATAAATCCCGATATGAGCAAACATATACCTGCAAGCAGGAGCGCTGTGATCTCGCTTCCGCCAAAGGAGGTGACTGAAAGGTTTATGAGGTTGAGTATCAAGCCGCATGGCGCGGCAGTCGGTAAAGGATCCGGGTCCAAAGTCAGTGGATATTAGTAAAACAATCACCCCGAGCGGCGGGGCATTATCGGTGCAAAATTAATAAAAATCCGTGTATTGACAAAAAATATCGCCGCAACCTCGAAAGGTGCGGCGATAGTATGATGGTTATGGATGAAATCCTTACATTACAAAAATCATATTACCGTTTTCATAGAAGAATGACCATCCGTCGCCGGAGGCATAATTGGCAGCCTCACGATCAGTAAGGCGGGGAACGATATCTAAGATTCCCTCAGATAGTGTGGTTGCAGTGAAAGGCCATTCATCAGTAGCGGGGTAGTAATCAAGTTTGGGCGCATCAGTAGCGTAGCACTTGATGGAAGTGATGGGGCAGCCTCTGAATGCGCACCAGTTGATGAGATTTACGCTTTCGCCGATCTGAAGAGTAGTGGCTGGATTGCCCTGATAAGCATATGCGCCGATTACGGTTACAGCGTTGGGAATTACAATTTCAGAGAGCGAGCATCCGTTGAATGCATAGTTGCCTACGTGAAGAAGGTTGGCGGGGAGAGTAACCGAAGTGAGGTTAGAGCAACCGTCGAATGCGTGAACGTCGATGCGGAGCACGGTGTTAGGTATGTTGACGGCAGTCAGCTCGGTGCAAGACATGAATGCTTTTGCGCCGATCTTGGTGACCTGATAGCGGCGGTCGCCTGATTCGATGGCACCGGGAATGTTTACGGCACCGATATAGTTACCGGTGGTCACGGTGCAGGTGTTGTCGGAATTGAGGATGTAAGATATACCGTCTACAGTCACAGTTTCGGGTGCATCGTCATCATCATCGCTGCAAGAGGTCAATGCAAGCGAACCTACGGCAAGCATTACCATGATAAATGCCTGAAATACTCGTAATTGAAGTTTCTTCATTGTTAGATGAAAATTTGGAGTTATAATTATTTGTTTATTGACAGGAGAACTTTCTTATGTGATAATTCAGAATATGAATGTACCGTATTAAAAACAGTCGGTTCGCAGGAAGATGCGATATTTCCCGAAAACTTTTGCAAAGATATATAAAAATTGCAAAACACGTTACAAATCTTTAAAATTTTAACACAAATCCTTACGTAATTTTTTTATCCCGGGTATGATTTAGTGGTGCATTCAAGTTTTTTTGGCTGTGGCGGAAATAATTATTAATTTTGTAGCGAGACTGATAGCTGTGTTTTAGCGATATATGAAAATTTTCTTTAAGAATCTGTTTCAGCTTATACTCCATCCTGCCCATGGCTGGGAGGATGTGGCTAAAGAGAATGTGCCGGCGCGCATTCCGGCCATGCGCGGCCTGTTTCCTCTGATAGTGCTTACAGCACTGAGTGTGTTTATGGCTCCGGTATATCACTCTGATGTATCGATGATCAAGCTCGTGATAGAGAGCATTGCCACATTCAGTATGTTTTTCCCCTCGTATTTTATCGGCACATTTGTGCTGGTGATGTTTCTCGGACCTTCGCTCAACGAGCCGCTTGACGAAAACCGTTGCCGCACATTCGCTCTCTATACTATAGGATTGCTCACGCTGATAGCTTTGATACTCAACTGCTTTCCTTTTCTTGAGACCTTCGGCATGTTCATGCCCATATATGTAGCTATCATACAGTGGAAGGGAGCGTTGTATCTTAATGTAAAGGCCGAGCGTACCGGACACTTCATGCTTCTTGCCGTGCTCGGGGTGCTCCTGCCGCCTTATCTTATCTATTTTCTATTCTCTCTGATAATAAAATGAATTTCAAGGAAGTAAATATAAAGAATAAAAGAGCTACATTTGACTTTGCCATTTCCGAGACCTTTACGGCCGGAATAGTGCTGACGGGTACGGAGATAAAATCTATCCGTCTGGGCAAGGCATCGCTCGTCGACACCTTCTGCTACATGGATCGTGGAGAAGTGTGGCTCAAAAACATGTACGTAGCCGAATATTCCTACGGTACTTACAACAATCACGCTGCGCGTCGCGACCGTAAGCTGTTGCTTACCCGTAAGGAAATTTCCCGACTTGAAAAGAACGGCAAGGAAGCAGGTTACACCATCGTACCACTCCGACTTTTTATCAACGATCGAGGTCTGGCCAAGGTGGTGATAGGTCTGGCCAGAGGTAAAAAGGAATATGACAAACGTCAGAGCATACGCGAGCGTGAAGACAAGCGCGATATGGCCCGACTGTTTCAGAAATAGTAGTTTCTGCCGTTAAGAATAATTAACAGTGGCGTGCGCGCCATTGGCTGCACGCAGTGGTACTTTTGCGGTAAAGAATAAAATTGCATAAACCGCTATGACTACCACCTCCGCATCTCCCGATAAGTTTCTACCTGTGTCCGGTCATGTGCGCCGTATAGTGGCGTGGATGACCGAGTCGGTCTATGAAAAAGACCAGCTTGCAGCCATGGCGCTGTTGTGTGCCGTAGCCGGGGAGAATATTTTCCTTCTCGGTCCTCCCGGAACGGCGAAAAGCCTGGTGGCCCGGCGGCTGAAAGGTGTGCTCAAAGGCGCTCGATCGTTTGAGTATCTGATGTCGCGCTTCAGCACACCCGACGAAATTTTCGGTCCGGTATCGATCATGCGCCTGAAAGAAAGCGACAGTTACGAGCGTCTGACCGACGGCTATCTGCCTACTGCCGATGTAGTGTTTCTCGACGAGATATGGAAAGCCGGTCCTTCGATACAGAACACTCTTCTTACTGCTATCAACGAGCATCTGTATCACAACGGCACCGTCACCATGCGCCTGCCCATGAAAGTGCTCATAGCGGCCAGCAACGAACTCCCGGCGAAGAATGAGGGACTTGAGGCGCTGTGGGACCGCTTTCTGGTGCGGATGGTGTCAAATTGCATAGAGAGCGACGACAATTTTGAGAAGATGCTTCTCGCTCCCGAACTGCCCGATACTGAAATAGATGATGACATAGCCATCACCGCTCCGCTGTATGAGTCTTGGTGTCGGGGCGCTCGGGAGGTGACGTCACCCCCTGATATAATTGCCGCGCTGAAATGGTTGCGGCGCTCGCTCATGGATCGTAGCCGAAGAGACGACGAGCAACACGACGGCGCTGACTACTATGTCTCTGACCGCCGATGGAAGAAAATTTTCAGGCTCATGCAGGCTTCCGCATTTCTCAATGGCCGAAAGGAGATGGATCTTTCCGACCTGCTGCTCCTGATCCATTGCCTGTGGAATTCGCCTGACGCACGCGAAGAGATCAATCGCTGTGTGACGTCGTCGCTGTGGCATGACACGATGGATTCTCTCCAATCCATTGGTGAGCGGTTGCGGGAGTTGGTGACACCTGCCGACGGAGCGAGAAAACAGACTGCGCAATTCATTTCCGAGTCTGATTTCAAGGAGTTTTATAACTCATATTTCGCCGTCGACGGGTTTACCGACGGCACTGCGCTGATACCCCGCTGGGACTATAATAAACTCAGCCTGATAGATGAGACCGATGGCATAGTGTTCAATGACCATTCGCTCCGCATGCAGGTGATTCAGATCGAAAAGAGCAACACGGTGTTCAGTCTGCCCTCTAATACGGGACGTCCGCGCAGGGTGAAACTTCTCAAGTGCAACGGTGGTGTGGTGGTCAATTCCATACCCTACGCCCTGATACGCAAAGGTCAGTCGGGCGGCAACCCGTCCGATGCCACGCCGGGATTGTCGTGCCGTAAGGAAGCGGGCACTCTGCGCCGAAATTTTAACTCGATACTTAAAGCGTGGACCGCACGCAAGAAGCAACTGTCAGCTCTTACCGCAGCCAACATATTTGTGTCGGCGCTCGATGTGGAAATGCTCTCTTCGGCCATTAGCAATGTCGACCGTCTTGCCACCGAGACAGAGATACGTCTTAATAATGTGGAGCGCATAGTGCGATGACCGACAGCCGTAAACAGATATTGCTGAATTATTTTGCCGACGGATTTGACACTTATCTCGCCGACGGACGCATGCCTGCCGGTGTGGAGGGCGATGATGTGCTGGCGCAATATGTGCGCGGTGTCGTAGACCGGAATCCCAATCTCGGCGGCGCCGATCCTGACTATCGTGAGGCATTTAAAGATAATATGCAGGCATTTCTCGGCGAGATGATCGACGGCTTCGAGAAGATAGACCGCGACGGTGAACCCGAGCAGTTGCTTCACAACCGCTTTGTCAACGGTTCGCCGGGCGAGCGCCGGGCCATGTGGCGCCAGGTCAGTCAGCTCACGGGTATGAAATACACTCAGGCTGATCTCGACACCGCCGGATATGACTCTCAGCTCACCGCTGCCAATGAGCAGGTGATCTTCGATATGTTTGCCCGCGAGTGGGGCGACGCATTGGCGCGGCGTACCTCGCGCACCAAGCACAATCTGCTCTCATCAGCCTCGGCCGAGTGGGAAAAATCGTGCGAACGCAGATGCCGGCAGGACTATCGAGTCAGAAAGCAGCTCCGCAAGTCGATGAACCGATACCCCCAACTTGCGGCTATAGCCGGGATAATAGGGAGGAGGGAGAATACCGTCAGCCGGGACCATACGTCGCTTGCCCGACGCTATAGTCCTACATCCATCTCCACTGCGGTCACATCGCAGGAAATCGACCGAATCACCACGGGCAATGATCTTGAATGTACCATACCCACGGAATTTTCATATCTTGCCCATCCGGAGACCGAACTGATATTCATGATGCGCTACTCGCTGAGGCAGTTGCAGCAATTTTCATCACCCGGGCGCGACAGCTCCGTCAAAGCTCCGCGCGCAGAAGTCAATCCGCGTCCGGCACAAGGCCCTATAATAGTGAGCGTCGACACGAGCAGCTCTATGGATGGCCGGGCATCGGAGCTGGCGCTTGCCATGCTTTATCAGCTCCTTGAGATAGCCCGGAGCGAGAAGCGGCAGTGTTATCTCATCACATTTTCCGTGCGCAGTCAGGCCATAGATCTGAGTCAGCCCGGAGAGTGGCGGCGTCTGGAGTCATTTCTATCAAACTCTTATACCGGAGGCACCAACGGCGAGCAGATGCTCCGCGATGCTATCCGTCAGTTGCATACTGAAAACTACAGCATGGCCGACGTATTGATAATATCCGACTTTGCCTTTGCCACGCCGCTGCCGGCCACACTATCGGCCATGCGCGCCGAGCAGCATTTGGGCACACGCTTCTACGGCCTGAAGATAGGCCGTCTGATCACTCCATATGCCTCTGTACTCGATAAAATCTGGACAGTGGAGTAGTGTTTACTCCCACTCGGCAGTAAGATGATGGAGCATTGTGGCGCTTTCGCCGGTTGAGCCGGTGTGTTGCACTGCTATACCTCCGAAGGAATTTGCTTCGACGGACGATGACAGATGTATCTCCGTATGCACATCAGCATCGTCGGGCTGACGTAGAGGTGTGGACGTGCTGACGTCGGCGGTGAGCAGTCCGTCGCGGTATGCAAGGATTATGGTGCATCCCGTGCGGTAGCATGAACCCGTGACGGCCTCGCCTACAGGAGTGGTGACACCGTTGTCATATCGCATCAGTTGGAAGTCGACTGCGTTACTGTGGCGCGTGGTGCGGATGATGCGCAGTGCATAGCCGGTGAGAGTGGCGGGATCGAATTTAATGCATACGTCGAGATATTGCCCCGTGGCACTGCCGAATCCCTGTCCGGCTGTCTTGGCCGGGTCAACGAGCAGAGTGAGAGTCATATCGCCGTATTCATCCGGCATTGGAGTATACATCAGTCTCGCGCCTTTGCGGCGTTGCGACAGTCCGCGGCCTGTGGCGCCATTGATGCCGGTGCCGTAATACCAGTATTCACCTTTCTCTTCCGCCCATGCAAAATCGGCTGTATCGGCAGGCTTGAATCCGCCTACGGTCCAGAATCCGGGGGTGATCATATCGGTTTCGGTGGTGGGGAAGTTGGCGAAATCGGTGGTGAATACCGCTCCCGCATCCACATCTTCAGGTTTTATAAGCACCGGAGCGGCAGCCACGCTTTCAGCCGCCAGTGAGCGAATGTGAGCCGGAGCGAGAGTGGCGAATATGTATCGTCCGGCCTCAGCCGACGTGAGCGGTATTTCTGTCAGCGGATCGCCGTAACGGCTCACGGCTATCGGGCGTGCGTCGGATAGATCGGCTGATGTGGCTTTGTACCATGTGATTTCAGAGCGGTCGTCGCGATGGCCGAGGTCAAGCGTGTATGTCAGCATAGCCTTGCCTGACCCGACTGTGATTTCAGGCCGTTTGAGTATCGCAGGTGCAGGAAGAAGTGAGGGGGAGGCAGTGACCACGGCCACACCCTGAAGTCCTTCGGGCGTGGTGGCTGTGATCTCCACTGTGGCGGCGGTATCGGTGTGATTGACTGACCTTACCACGCACTTTTCGCCGTCGGGTGTGATGGATACAAACCGCTCGCCGCCTTCGCTCACACTCCACGTGATTTGGGGCGTAGGAGTATCGTATCCGGCATGTCGTCGGGCGTAGGCGGTGAGCGTGACAGCCGAGTCGCCCGTCTCTATACCGCACTCGCGCGGCGCTACGCCCAGAAAAGTCGGCATGGCTGTAATATCGTGCTGCCTGCGCTGGCTTTCGCGTTCTATAAGCGGCGCCACACCCATCGGATCCCAGCCGTCGTCGCCGCGCAGAAGTGAGTAAGTATTGTATATGGTATCGCCCTCGGCTGTGACTACGCGGAATGCTTCGAGTTGCGGCATGTCGGTTATATCTACCGTATTCTCAGACCGTTCGGATCCTATGGCCACGGGTTTACCGTCGAGTGATACATTGCTCTGATAGCCACGAAGCCACGCCGTAGGGTAGTGAGTCCATCCCACATATGTAGGTGTGGAGGTGTGATAGCGGCAGTCGATGATGCTCAGCGGACCTACTGATTTGCAGAAATACTGTCGGCCAGAGGAGTGGGCTACTGTAAAGTCGCAGTCGAGAAACACGGCGCCGTTTTCATGGCTGTTCCAGAACGGGCGCGGCGCGTAGAAATCGAGTGTGCATCCAAGATATACGCCAGTCCCTGTAAGCGCATCGTCGGTCGACTCCATGTGGCAGCCGTCAAAGAGGATACGTCGTGCGCCGTTGAGCGGATTCATGTTGAGGCGTGATATGAAGCGGACGTTGCGCGCTACGGCACGGTCGCCGTGGAGATAAGCCACGTGAGCTTGCGTGATGGCTTTGTTGCGTTTCGGGCGGTTGAGCTTCGGGTCGAGTGGAAATTCCAGATCTACGTTGCAGAAGTTGCCTAAAGTAAGATTCCGGGCTATGAAGTCATCGCCTGTTATGTCGAGCATGGTGAAGTTGCCCCATGCGCCCTGAGTGTGACCTCGTGCGGCACAAATCACTACGTTGTGCGGATCGCTGGTGAGACCGGTGATGTGAAGTGCGTCGCACTTTATCACGAGGCCGAACGGTTCGCGGCCATTCATACCCGTGCGCATCACGTCTTCATCCGGATCATCTACCCAATACACCCCGGGAGCTATGTAGACATTCATTGGACTTTCGGGAGTGCCGTCGGTAAGGTGGGCCATAGCCTCCGTAAACGAACGGAATGCGTAGGGATGAGATGCGAGATATTCGACGCTGAGATTCATATCCACGAATATCGACTTGGTCGACGGGCTGAAGCGAATGTCGTTCCATACCACGCTGTCGCCCTCAGCTATTACCGGATCGTTCGGGTCAAGAGGTATGTAGGCCTTGGTGGCGAGAGCTGTCAGCAGCAGAGTCAGGAGTGTTGTCAGTCGGATCATTGGTAGTGATTATAAGGATTTTACGGTTTTGGGCTACGGTGACACCAAACAAGCGGTAGTCGCCACCTTCCTTTACTCCGAGTTTCTTCACGAGCTGGGGAGCCGAAAGCGGAAAGTTGCGTGTGGCTACATTGAGCATACCGTAGCGGCGCGCTATGTCGGAAGCCGAGCGCTTGTTGAAGTCATGTACTTCTATAATTCTGAATGCCTGTCCCGGGAAGCCGCCGGGCACTGATGCAGAGCAGTAGAGGTGGGTCGACGGAGCGATGCGGCAAGTGCCGAACCTGTCGTCGAGCAGCTGTGAGGGGCCGGCTTTCATCACGGCCGGAAATGGTTCGAGCAGATATGCTCCGGGTGTAGGAAATACGGGCTCGGGTTGGTTGTGTCCATTTGTACCGGCGATTTCGCCACTGTCGTCAACAGTCACGGCCGAGGTAGAGCCTGTGCCGGGAAGTGTCAGAAGCAGTTCCTTACACTCGCGACGCGTACCCACGGCTACAATGTCAGCATCGGCTGACGTGTCGGCGCGCAGACGACTTATGTCGATCATCGGTGAGCATTTTATCATCACTCTTGAGGCATGCTCCATCATGAGCGGAAGTATTGCGGTGACGTCAGGACGGCAGTCGGCCAGGGCAAAATGGCGTCCTGCTCCGTCGCGACGTGCCGGGTCTATGAATATCAGGTCGAAATGCCGGTCGGTGTTTCTGAGCCATTCCACGCTGTCGGCATTGATAATCTCCATATCTATGCCGAGAGCTTCGGCATTGCCACAAGCCACTTCGGCAGCATGCGAGTCGAGCTCGATACCGGTCAGGCGAGCGCCACGGCGTGACATCGCAAAAGCGTCGATGGCGAGTCCAAGCGTCATATCGAGCACCGTGGAAGCACCATCGATCATTCGGGCGTGGAAATCGGCCACAGGTTCGGCGGTAGCCATTTCGGCCAGTGCGGTCGACGGAAAACGGAATCCGTCGTGGCTCAGCGTGCGCGGCAGCTTGCGCGCACATTTGTGTCGGCACTCGGCCTGGAGTATCTCGTCCATCTTGAGCGGGTCGCCGTGATATTTAAGCCTCAGAGCATTGAAATCCATGATGATAATAAAGGCCGACGGGACTTTCGTCGGTTCCGTCGGCCTGATTGTTGATATGTTTCCGCAGGATTATTCGGCCTTGTAGGCGGCGAGTTCCTCGGGGTTGAAACGATTGATAAATTCGCTATGTTTTACCACTTCAGCCTCAGCGAGGTTGAGGTAAACGTTGGCCGAACGGGTGAACGAGTCATTGCGGGTGGCGTCGAAGAGGAGCAGGTAGCTCATGATGATGTCGGCAGCCATTTCCACCATGCGGCGGGCCATGAAGTCGTTGTAGTCCTTGTCGTCCGACGAAGTGACCTTTTCAACAGCAGCGGCGTAGAGCTCGGTCATCTTCACCAGACGATCCTTGAGGGGCTGGAGAGCGGGAGCGATCTCACGCGATGCGTAATCGTTGATAAGGTTGAGGTAAGCGCCGGTGGTCACGTAGCGGATAGCGGCTACGACCTGGAGCTGGGTAGTACCTTCATAGATAGAGGTGATGCGTGCGTCGCGGTAGAGGCGTTCGCAGGCATAGTCTTTCATGAAGCCCGAGCCACCGTGGATCTGGATACAGTCATAGGCGTTCTGGTTGCAGTATTCGCTGCCCATACCCTTGGCAAGAGGAGTGAGCGAGTCGGCCAGCTTGGCATAAGCCTTGGCTTCCTTGCGATCCTCGGGTGAGAGGGGAGCTTCCTTAGCCATATCGTCGTAGATCTTGTAGATGTCCACGAAGCGTGAGGTCTCGTAGAGAAGGGCGCGCGAAGCGTCGAGCTTGGCCTTCATCACAGCGAGCATCTCGTATACGGCGGGGAACTCGATGATGGCTTTGCCGAACTGCTTGCGATCACGTGCGTAGGCGAGTGCTTCGCGGTAAGCGAGTTCGCTCACACCTACCGACTGAGCGGCGATGCCGAGGCGGGCACCGTTCATGAGGGCCATCACATACTTGATGAGACCCAGGCGACGGCTGCCGCAGAGTTCGGCCTTGGCGTTCTTAAATACGAGTTCGCAAGTAGGCGAGCCTTTGATACCCATCTTGTTCTCGATACGGCGCACGGTCACACCGCCGTCGTTCTTGTCATAGATGAACATCGACAGACCGCGTCCGTCCTTGGTGCCGTCCTCGCTACGGGCGAGTACGAGGTGGATGTCGCTGTCGCCGTTGGTGATGAATCGCTTCACACCGTTGAGGCGCCAGGTGCCGTCGGGCTGTTCGGTAGCCTTGAGCATGACTGACTGGAGGTCAGAACCGGCATCGGGCTCGGTGAGGTCCATCGACATGGTCTCGCCTTTGCACACGCGGGGAATGAATTTCTTCTTCTGGTCCTCGTCGGCAAACTCGTAGATGGTCTCGGCACAGTCCTGAAGACCCCAGAGGTTTTCAAAACCGGTGTCGGCGCGGCTCACGATGTCAGCGGCCATGATGTAGGGGGTGATGGGGAAGTTAAGACCACCCAGACGGCGGGGCATAGCCATACCCATGAGGCCGGCCTTGCGGCATGCTTCGAGGTTTTCTACGGTAGCGTCGGCATAAACCACGCGACCGTTTTCAACGTGAGGACCTTGGTGGTCAACAGCTTCGGCGTTGGGGGCGATGATGTCGCCGCATATTTCGCCCACGATTTCGAGCACCTTGTCATAGCTGTCCATGGCATCGGCGTAGTCGAGGGGAGCGTAGTCGTATTTCTCGGCGTCAGTATAGTTGCGCTCTTTCATAGCAACGATCTTCTCCATCATAGGATGGGTGAGATGGTGCTTGAGATCGGGATTGTCAGTATAAAAATTTGCCATTTTGTTTCTCTATTATTTAGAGTTCTTCTTGTAATATTTGATGAGTTTGGGCACTACATCCTCCACGTTGCCAGTGATCACATAGTCAGCTATGGTGTTGATGGGAGCGTTGGGGTCGTTGTTGATGGAGATGATGATAGAGCTGTCCTGCATACCGGCGATGTGCTGGATCTGACCTGATATACCGCAGGCGATGTAGAGTTTCGGACGGACGGTGACACCGGTCTGGCCGATCTGGCGGGCATGTTCGGTGAATCCGGCATCGACAGCCGCACGCGAAGCACCTACTTCAGCGCCCAGAGTTTCGGCAAGCTCGTGGAGAAGCTGGAAGTTTTCTTTAGAACCTACGCCGTAGCCGCCGGCCACGATGATGGGCGAGTTCTTGATGTTGATCTTCGACTTTTCGATGTGACGGTCGAGGATTTCCACTACGAAGTCTTCGTCGGATACGTAGTTTTTGGCGTCGAGGTTGATAACCTCACCCTTGTGGGCGGGATCGAACACTTCTTTCTTCATCACGCCTTCGCGCACGGTGGCCATCTGCGGACGGCACTCGGGATTGACGATCGTAGCCACGATGTTGCCGCCGAATGCGGGGCGGATCTGAAAGAGAAGATCCTTGTATTCCTTGCCGGTCTTGGGATCGGTGTGGTCGCCGATTTCCAGAGCGGTACAGTCAGCTGTAAGACCGCTGTGGAGGCATGAGCTTACGCGGGGACCGAGGTCGCGGCCTATGCAGGTGGCACCCATGAGGCAGATCTGGGGCTTGATTTCCTTGAAGAGGTTGATCAGCACTGCCGAGTGGGGGTTGGAGGTATAGGGCGAGAGGCGGTTGTCCTGCACTTTATAGAGGGTGTCGACACCGTAGGGGAATACCTGCTCCTCTACATTGTCGAGCTTGTCGCCGAGCACCACAGCTTCGAGTTTCACGCCTAAGCGTGAAGCGAGCACGCGGCCTTTGGTGAGGAGTTCAAGGCTGACGTCGGCAACCTTTCCGTCTTCGATTTCGAGATATACTATAAGATTGTTCTTGTCCATTGTGTGAGTGTGGGGATGAGGGGTTAGCCGATAGTGTGGTTGGCGATGAGTTCCTTGACGAGGTCTTCGATCTGCTGGTCGTTGTCGTCGAGGCGGAGGCTTTCCTTGGCGGTGAACACTACGTTTTCTACATTTTTCACCTTAGTGGGAGAGCCGGGAAGACCTATCTGTTCGGGATCGGCCTCAACAAAAGCAGCGCTCCACTCCTGGAGGTTGAGATAGGGACGCTTCTCAAGGAGAGCCTTGCGGGCATCGTCGAGCTTGGCTACTTCAGAGGGCGATGCTGCATATTTGTATTTCTGTACGAGCATGGCGTTGCGCGGACGGCAGTCGGCGGCAGAGCCGTTGACTGTAACTACGCAGGGCAGAGGAGCCTTGACAGTCTCCACGCCGTTTTCGAGGCGGCGCTTCACGGTCACGTGGCCATTGCTGAGATCGAGGATTTCTTCGGCGTAAGTCACCTGAGGTATACCGAGCTTCTCGGCAATCTGAGGACCTACCTGAGCGGTGTCACCGTCGATAGCCTGACGGCCGCCGAGGATGATGTCGAAATTACCGAATTTCTTCACGGCCTGAGCCAGCGAGTAGGAAGTGGCCAGAGTGTCGGCACCACCTAATGTGCGGTCAGTGAGAACGATACCGGTATCTGCACCGCGATACATGGCTTCGCGGATAATCTCGGCTGCACGGGGAAGACCCATGGTGAGCAGTGTGACGGTGGAGCCGGGATTGGCGTCCTTGAGGCGGAGTGCCTGCTCGAGGGCGTTGAGGTCCTCGGGATTGAAGATGGCGGGCAGAGCTGCACGGTTGATGGTGCCATCTTCTTTCATTGCATCTTTGCCCACGTTGCGGGTATCGGGTACCTGCTTGGCGAGCACAATGATGTTAAGACTCATATACGATAAATGTTAAATTAGTTACTATAGGGGTGTTTATGCGACAAAGTTAACAAAAATTCTGCAATATAGCTCACTTTCCGGCGCAATTTTCTATCCAGCGGCGGGCATTGATGAATGCGTCAATCCAGGGAGTGACTTCGGCGCTGACTTCCGAAGGCCAGTAACCGCACTGCCAGGGGAATATGGCGCGCTCAATGTGGGGCATCATGGCGAGATGACGGCCGTCGGCCGAGCAGATACCTGCCACGTTGTAGTCAGAGCCGTTGGGGTTGGCCGGATAACTGTCGTAGGCATACTTGGCCACTACGCAGTATTTGTCTTCATCCATAGGCATCGAGAACTTGCCTTCGCCGTGGGCTACCCATATGCCGAGGGTAGAGCCGGCGAGCGACGAGAACATCACCGAATTGTTGGCCGGGATGGTGACGCCAAGGAACTGCGACTCGAATTTGTGGCTGTCGTTGTGGAGCATGCGGGTGCGCTCGGGGTGCTCGGGGTTGATGAGATTAAGCTCGATCATGAGCTGGCAACCGTTGCATATACCCAGCGAGAGTGTGTCGGGACGGCTGTAGAAGCGCTTGATGGTGGCCTGTGCGGTCTCGTTCCAGAGGAATCCTCCGGCCCAGCCTTTGGCCGATCCGAGTACGTCGGAGTTGGAGAATCCGCCGCAGAATACTATCATGTTCACATCGTCGAGTGTCTCGCGGCCGCTCATGAGGTCGGTCATGTGCACGTCTTTCACGTCAAATCCGGCGAGATAGAGCGAATAGGCCATCTCGCGGTCGCCGTTGACGCCCTTCTCGCGGATAATGGCGGCCTTGACGCGGGGAGCCTCGCCGCTATGACGGAGCGCTATGCCTCGCGAGGCCAGCGAGCCGTCGAAGTTTTCTGGCAGACAGTATTCGATGGGCTGGTGCTTGTAGTTTTCAAAGCGCTTGCGGGCGCAGTCTTCGCCGCTCTGTACGGCATCCATGAGATATGAGGTGTGGAACCACACGTCGCGCATGGCGTCGATAGATATCCAGCGCTGGGTGCCTCCGTGGTTGATTATCATGGTGCGTTCGGTGGTTACAGAGCCTATCTCGAAGTATGTGGCACCGGCAGCTTTGAGCACTTGGTCAAGAGCTTTGACGTCATCTTCATAGAGCTGCACCACGAGAGCGGGATTTTCGGCGAAGAGTATCTTCATGAGGTCAGTCTCGCCGATAGCCTTGAATGCGTCGGCGTCGAAGTCGATACCGACGGTGGTGTCGGCAAACGCCATTTCGAGAAGAGTGGTCACCAGACCTCCGGCCGATACGTCGTGAGCGGCAAGGAGTTTGCCGTCGGCCACGAGCTGCTGCACGGCATTGAATGTAGCCGCGAATTTCTCGGGCGAGGCTGCTTCGGGTGCTTCAGCGCCGAGGCGGTTGCGGGTCTGGGCGAAGGCCGAACCTCCGAGCACCAGGCTGCCGTCGGCGAATGATATGTAGTAAAGTCGTGAATCCTTGTAGGCGAGCACGGGAGAGAGAGTCTTTTTCACGTCGCTCACTTCACCGGCGGCCGATATGATTACGGTGCCGGGAGCATATACCTTGCGGTCGCCGTATTTCTGGGTCATCGACAGAGAGTCTTTACCGGTAGGGATGTTGATGCCGAGGGCGCAAGCGTAGTCGCTGCAGGCCTGCACGGCTGAGTAGAGGGCTGCATCTTCGCCGGGATTTTTGCAGGGCCACATCCAGTTGGCGCTGAGCGATACCGATTTGAGGCCTTCGGCAAGGGGAGTGCCCACGATATTGGTGAGCGATTCGGCTATAGCCAGGCGGCTGCCACGTGCAGCATCGATGAGCGCTACCTGCGGAGCGTGGCCTATTGAGGTGGCTATGCCTCGCGTGCCGGTGTAGTCGAGAGCCACCACGCCGCAGTCTGACAGCGGGAGCTGTATTTCGCCCTGGCACTGCTGACGGGCGATCTTGCCGGTAACCGAGCGGTCGACCTTGTTGGTGAGCCAGTCTTTGCAAGCCACGGCTTCAAGCGCGAGCACGTCGGCTATCGACTGCTCAAGCTCCGACAGGTCGTAGTCTACGTCGGCATATCGGGTGATTACGGTATTGTCGGTAAGAGTGGTCTTGGGCGATGAGCCGAACATATCGCTCATAGCCAGATCGATGGGGCGCACACCGTCGGCCTGCTCAAACACAAAGCGGTCGTCGCCCGTGGTCTCGCCCACCACATACATGGGAGCGCGTTCGCGCTCGGCTATGCGGCCTACGTAGTCCACATCTTTTTTATCCATCACCATACCCATGCGCTCCTGCGACTCGTTGCCTATGATCTCGCGCGACGAAAGGGTCTTGTCGCCTACGGGGAGCTTGTCGATATGGATTATACCTCCGGTCTCTTCCACGAGTTCCGACAAGGCGTTGAGATGGCCTCCGGCGCCGTGGTCGTGAATTGACACGATGGGATTGTTGTCGTTTTCAGCAAGGGCACGTATCACGTTCGATACACGCTTCTGCATCTCGGGGTTGGCGCGCTGCACGGCGTTGAGCTCGATACCCGATGCGTATTGTCCGGTCTCGACCGACGATACTGCACCGCCGCCCATGCCGATGCGGTAGTTGTCGCCGCCCATCACCACTACGGCCTGATGCTCCTCGGGCACAGCTTTGATAGCATCTTTTGATGCGGCGTAGCCTACACCTCCGGCAAGCATGATGACCTTGTCGTAGGCATACATGCGGCCGTTTTCATCGTGCTCGAAGGTGAGCAGCGAACCGCAGATGAGCGGCTGGCCGAACTTGTTGCCGAAGTCTGATGCGCCATTTGATGCCTTGATAAGTATCTCGCACGGAGTCTGATAGAGCCATACGCGGGGATCCATCATCAGCTCCCAGCGATGACGCTCGCTCATGCGGGGATAAGACGTCATGTATACTGCCGTACCGGCCAGGGGGAGCGATGCGCGTCCGCCACCCAGACGGTCGCGGATTTCACCGCCGGTACCGGTGGCGGCGCCGTTGAAGGGTTCTACGGTGGTGGGGAAGTTGTGGGTCTCGGCCTTGAGCGACAGCACTGTGGGCAGGTCGCGCACCTCGAAGTAGTCGGGGCGGTCGGGATTGACGGGATAGAATTGCTCTATCACGGGGCCTTTTACGAAAGCCACGTTGTCTTTATAGGCCGATACGAGGCCGTTGGGGTTTTCCTGCGATGTCTTCTTGATGAGCTTGAAGAGCGATAGAGGTTTCTCTTCGCCATCGATCACAAATGAGCCGTTGAATATCTTATGACGGCAGTGTTCGCTGTTGACCTGCGAGAATCCGAATACCTCGCTGTCAGTGAGCTTGCGCCCCAGGCGGGCTGAGAGTTCGCGGAGGTAATCCTCCTCCTCTTTGCTCAGAGCCAGACCTTCGGCTCGGTTATATTCGCTGATGTCGTCGATATACACTATCGGAGCAGCTGTCATCGAAGTGGTGAACACGGTGTCGTCGAGAGAGTCGTAGACACGGTTGAGCATCTTGTCAAATTTAGGCTCGGCGTCGGAGCTGAGTGTGAACTCCTCGATGCGGGTTATGCCCTTCAGTCCCATGTTTTGGGTGATTTCCACTGCATTGGTGCTCCAGGGGGTTATCATTTCCTTGCGGGGGCCTATAAAAGTGCCCTTGACTGAAGCTTGATTGACGGGAACAGCGCCGTCGAAGAGCCACGTGAGTTTTTCCACTTCATCGGCAGCGAAACGGTGATCTGTCTCGACGGCGAAAAACTTGTCGGCTCCTTTTTGAAATAGTACAACCATTTTTGATCAGGTATGGTGAGTCAAAGTTAAATTAGGACACAAAGTTACGCATTTAGCCTCAACCAGCCAAATTTAGTGCTGAATTTGTGTGTCTAAGCGTCAGCAGCCGCAGGGCGAGGGCCGCTGCAAGTATGCGCACGGCCGCGAGGGATTCGGCGGTGAATGCGGGGCTGAAGATAGCGAACGTCAGCAGCCAGGCGCTCCACGCGGCAGTGATGATTCGCAGTGCCGTGGCGTGACGCCGCAGCGTCGGAAGGAAGATGATGAGCGGATTAAGCACCGTGAGCGACCATGAGAAGCCGCTGCCTACGCTGTAGGGGGTGAATGTGGCGAAGGCTATCAGTGAGCCGAGGAGAAATATGAAACCGAATGAGAGTCGGTCGAGGGCGGTGGTGATATCAGGTTTGATGCCGCTGACTGACAATACTGTCGCAATAAGAAGTATCGCGGCAAGGGCAATGGAGAGGTCGACGGGTGTGACTGCCGGCGGCGATACGGAAGAGGTGCGTCGATGGATCTCGACGGCGTGTGTCACAAGCGGGCGCCCTTCGGGCATGATGGTAAAGTATCGGTACTGGTCATCAAATATTAGCGGCGACACCGAGCGCGCTCCCGCTACAGGCTCGTCTGACGCCGATCCGAGGGCAAGTGTGATGAGTGCCGAAACCCACGGAGCGTCTTGACGGAGAGTGTCGGTGTAGAACCGCGCGGCCGGTAGCGCGAAAACCGGTGATAGTCCCGGCGAAATCTTCGACGGAGCTACTGCCGAGTCTATCAGATCGAAAAGTTGAGTGGTGCAGTTGGCCGACCTCATGTTGAAGCGGTCATGCATTTGCCCGGAGCTATTACGCAGCAGGCTGAGCAGCCGGTATGCTTCGGCCGATGTCAGCCCGAGAGTGTAGGCTTTGAGTCCGCGACCCGACGCGCCGATGCTGTCGATAAGCTGCCGGCTCGGGAGCGCTATGATCGAGCCGGAGTTGCCGGCCAGATATTGCATTACCGCCGACCGCTCCGGATCGGTCTCGAAGGAGTAGACACTGTCGCTGTCCTGACATATCAGGCGTAGGGCAGCATGACCGTGAAGCTGGAAAAACACCTCTCCTTGTCCTATAGTGAGGAGCTGCACGGTAATAGAGTCGGCTCTTGAAATCAGAGTCGACAGCAATAAGATGAGTGTTGCGGCAAAGTATCGCATATATCAAGGCCGGGAACGAGGGAATCGGTCCCGGCCTGCGAAATGAAGTTGATACGGTGATTTTAGAGAACCTTATTGTAGAGTTCTACAATTTCTTCGAGTGTCACGTCGCGGGGATTGCCCGGAGTACATACGTCCTCGAAAGCCTGAGCGGCGAGAGCGGGTATGTCGTCAGCCGTTATGCCGAGGTCGGTGAGGTGCTGGGGTATGCCAACCTTTATAGCGAGGTCGCGCACAGCCTTTACGGCAGCCATAGCTGCTTCCTCACGGCTCATGCGGGAGGTGTCCACACCCATAGCTTCGGCTATCGAGCGGTATTTGTCGAGGCTCGACTCGCGGTTAAATTCCATGATGGTGGGGAGCAGCAGAGCGTTGGCTACACCGTGAGGCACATCGTGGAGCGAGCCCATCGGGTGAGCCATACCGTGTACGAGACCGAGACCTACATTTGAGAAAGCCATACCTGCTATATACTGAGCCAGAGCCATGCCTTCGCGGGCCTCCACGTTGTCAGGATGCTCTACGGCTACGGGGAGATGACGGGCTATCATGCGGATGGCCTCGATCTCCATCATATCGCTCATAGCCCAAGCTCCGCGGGTGATGTAGCCTTCGATAGCGTGAGTGAGCGCATCCATACCGGTAGCTGCGGTGAGGCTGCGGGGGAGGGTATACATGAGTTCGGCGTCGATGATAGCCACGGCAGGGATGTCGTTGGGGTCAACACACACCATCTTCTTATGTTTCTCCTCGTCGATGATCACATAGTTGATAGTGGTCTCGGCGGCAGTGCCGGCGGTAGTGGGCAGGGCTATCATGGGCACGCTCTTGTTGCGGGTAGGAGCGCAGCCTTCGAGTGATACGATGTCAGAAAACTCGGGGTTGGCTATCACGATGCCCACGGCCTTGGCCGTATCCATCGACGAGCCACCGCCTATGGCAATGAGCACGTCGGCCTGAGCCTTTTTGAAAGCTTCTATACCGTCGAGCACGTTGGTGACGGTGGGATTGGGCTTAACATCCGAGAAAATCTCGTAGGGGAAACCGGCATTATCAAGAACTTCGGTCACTTTAGCAGCCACGCCGAAACGCACCAGGTCTTTATCGGTCACGATAAGAGCTTTAGATTTGCCGAGACGGCCGAGCACTTCGGGGAGTTCCTTGCGTGATCCCGGGCCGAAGTAAGATACTTCATTGAGAATAAAACGATGAATCATAAATGGTCAAAGATTTATGGTTAAAAAAAATTAGTTATTGTAAAATTATCGATCAAAAATCATGAATCATAAATCATGAATCCTGAATCATAAATCATGAATCCTGAATCCTGAATCATGATCCCGAATTCAGAGCATCCCCCGCTCCACCAGACTGGCCACGCGCTCTATTACGGCATCTTTCTTATCGGAATCAGGCTTGTACGACGTCTTGAGATTAACGCCGAAAAAGCGTCCGAACGTCTGCCAGAATCCGGCACGGAATGATCCGAGAAAAGCCTTGAGTATAGAGTAGCTTGACTGGTTGGTCTCGCGGTTGATGAGCTTAATGAGCATCTGAGCCTGCGACTTGGTGAATTTTTTCAGCACAGGTTTGTATTGGTCAAACACTGCGCTCTCCATAGCCTTGAGGTGAGCCTCGCGCTCCTCCTGAGTGGGAAACGTCTCGATATATTCGTAGGTCTCTATCAGAGTTTCGCAGATGAGCTTGGCGTAGGGGAGAGTCTTCTTAACGTCGCGCACGGTCTTCCAGTAAAATTCCTCGTCTTTTTTATTCTTGAACTTCAGTTCGGGATACACCACCACTTCGCTGAGCACGAGCATAAACGACGGCTCGTTGTCGATCTCGTCGGTGATGAAGTAATATCCCTGAATAGGCTTGATGCGACCACCCTGCGCCTCGACCTGTTCGGCCGAGGGAAATGTTGACTCTATGCCGACCACTATCGGCTTCGCCGCATGGAGGGCGGATACAGTCATCAGAGCGGCAAGTATGACGAGGAAAAGATGCTTCATCAGGTTACGGGGAGAGATGGATCACGTGGATAGTCGATTGAGAAGTGCAGTCCGCGCGATTCCTTACGTTCCTTGGCTTGACGCATGATAAGATATGCCACGTTGATGAGATTGCGCAACTCGCATATCTCGCGTGAGGCTTTAGAGCGCTTGAAAAGCCGCTCCGTCTCCTCGTAGAGAATATCGAGGCGGTTCCAGGCGCGGTCAAGACGCAGATTGCTTCTTACTATACCAACGTATGTGCCCATGATCTGGTTCACTTCCTTTAGGCTCTGAGTGATAAGCACCATCTCTTCGGGCATGCTCGTGCCTTCGTCGTTCCATTCGGGCACATCGGTGCGGAACTGGTAGCCGGGCGCATGCTCTATCACGTGGCGGGCGGCGGCGTCGGCATATACCACGGCCTCGATCAGTGAGTTGGATGCCAGACGGTTGCCGCCGTGGAGTCCGGTGCAAGAGCATTCGCCCACGGCATAGAGCCGCTTGATCGACGACTCGGCGTTGGTGTCGACCTTTATGCCGCCGCACAGATAGTGGGCTGCGGGTGCCACGGGTATGTAATCGCGGGTGATGTCGATGCCCAGCGAGAGGCATTTGGCGTAGATGTTGGGGAAATGGCGGCGCGTCTCCTCGGGATCTTTGTGAGTGACGTCGAGATATACGTGGTCGTCGCCGTTGAGTTTCATTTCAGAGTCGATGGCGCGGGCCACTATGTCGCGCGGAGCGAGCGACAGGCGCGGGTCATATTTATGCATGAACTCCTCGCCTTTGAGGTTGCGGAGCACACCTCCGTAGCCGCGCATGGCCTCGGTGATGAGAAATGATGGGCGGTCGCCTGGATGAAACAGTGCGGTGGGGTGAAACTGGATAAACTCCATGTCTTTCACCGTGCCTTTGGCGCGATATACCATTGCTATGCCGTCGCCCGTGGCTACGAGAGGATTGGTGGTGGTGAGATATACCGCTCCGGCTCCTCCGGTGGCCATGAGAGTGATACGCGAGAGGAATGTGTCGACATGTCCGGTCTCGGTGTCGAGCACATAGGCGCCGTAGCATGTGATGTCGGGGGTGCGTCGGGTGACGATTTTGCCCAGGTGGTGCTGGGTGATGATTTCGATGGCGAAGTGATGCTCGAAAATATCGATGTTGTCACACTTCCTTACGGCCTCGATGAGCGACTGCTGGATCTCGAAGCCGGTATTGTCGGCATGGTGGAGTATGCGGAATTCCGAGTGTCCGCCTTCGCGGTGAAGGTCGAAATCGCCCTTGTCGTTGCGGTCGAAATCCACACCCCAACCTATGAGCTCGCGTATCTGCTCGGGGGCATTCTTGACTACGAGCTCCACGGCGGCGGGATCTGAGAGCCAGTCGCCGGCCACCATAGTGTCATGGATGTGCTTGTCGAAATCGTCTACTTCAAGGTTGGTCACCGAGGCCACACCTCCCTGAGCGAGAGCCGTGTTGGCTTCGTCGAGGGTGGTCTTGCATATAAGGGCTACGCGGCCGTGGCGTGCCACTTTCAGGGCGAAACTCATTCCGGCTATTCCGGAACCGATCACCAGAAAATCATATTGACGGGTCATTACGTGAGAATACGGCTGAAATGTTATTGACCGCAAATTTACGAAAATATTTGCGGTATTCAGGCACAACGTCTCACAAAATCATTGACGAGATAAAAATGGCATGGCAGCGAGCCGGAGTTCTGACCGTATTATTTTCTGCTATGATAATCAATAATCGTCGTCAAAGTCGTCGGAAGTGTGGGCAAAGTCGTCGTAAGAGTCGTGAAAATAGTCGTCATCGTCGCATCTGCGATAGATGTGGCGAGTATTTTTCATCCTTTCTTCTATAGCCCGCAATCTTTCTTCTCTTTCTTCACGTTCAATTTGTTCAAAGCGTGTCATGGCAATAGATGAGCCGTGATCAATTTTGGTTGAATCGATACTACTATTATTGTTGCCGGCGGTATCTCCTGAGATAGCCGGACCTCCTGTAAGCAGGTTGAGAATCTTACGCAAGAAGCTGATGATAAACATGATGAGAAGGAGTGGGGATAAGAGATGGATAATTTCCTACCATTCATAAGCGAGAGTCACGCCTATGTTGTTGAGCGACACGGTAGACGAAAACGGTGCATAGTTGCGGTCGGAGGTGATGAGCTGATAGGTCAAACCTATGTCTATGGCCTGTTTCGACGAAGTGGCACTGACAGGTATGCGTACTCCCAACGAAGGCTTCAGGTAGAACTGAGCCGACGAGCCGAGGCATTTTTCAGCAAGTTCGAGGTAGCTGCCGCCTATAAGCCACGTGGCTCCGAGCTTGAGGTCGATGTAGACCGACGTGCCCGACGGTTTGCCTAAATTAAAGCGGAAGTCGGTGAAGATTGGTATCATGGCTTTGGTCGACGCCGTAGAGTGGCCGAAGTATGAGGGGCGGACCATGTCGCCGTCGGGAGCTGTGGGGAGCACAGAGGTAGCTACATCGACACCTATGCCGGCGCCCATGTAAAATCATGAGGTGTATTGATAACCCTGCGACGTGGAGATGCCGTAGATCGTGGCTCGGTTAGTGCCTATGCCGGGGAGCACGGATGCTTCGATAGACCCTTTGTAGGACGATCCGCCCGTAAGCGCGGGGGTGATGAGGTCGCGCACTTGATTAGCGAGCTGATAATATTGGGCGTGTGCCTGAACGACGGCTGCCATCGCGAGAGCACACAAGGCTAAGAGGCGGGTGATTCGTTTCATTGTTTGGCTGAGGGAGTTGAGGTAGTTGATGAAGTGTCGGAACCGGCATTGAGCATGCTTACCGATACGGGCGATACGGCGTCCTTGCCGCTCTCCTCGTTGTAGATTTCGAGGCCGAAGTCGGGAGCGATGGCTACGATGTGCTCAAACAGGGCGCTCTGTATAGCTTCGTAAGCTGTCCATGCCGTGGTGGCGGTAAACGCCCATATCTGCAAGGGTATACCCTGAGCCGTAGGTGCCATGGTGCGGACGAGAATCTGCTGGTTGTGGTCGATCGCCGCGCTGTCGAGCAGATAGGCGCAGAGGTAAGCGCGGAGCAGTCCGAGGTTGGTCTCAAGTGAGCCGTTGACGGTGGCCAGTCCGGGGTCAAACGTATTGTGACCGGCGGCGCGGGTCTTGTCGACCCACGGTTTGAGGAGGGGGTAGCGTGTCGCGAGTTGGTCGGTCGTCTCATCGCTCACGGGAGTGATGGAGTTGGTGTCGACAAGTATAGAGCGGGCTATCTGTCGGCATCCGCTCTGAGTCATGCCTCGCCAGTTTTGAAAAGAAGTGGAGATAAGCGTGTAGGGCGGGAGGGTAACTATAGTGTTGTCCCAGTTCTGAACCTTAACGGCCGAGAGCGACACGTCGATTACTATACCGTTGGCAATGGTGGATGGCACCACAATCCAGTCGCCCACGCGCAGCATGTCGTTTTGCGAGAGCTGTATGCCGGCCACAAATCCGAGAATACTGTCTTTAAACACCAGCATCAGAGCCGCCGCAAAGGCACCCAGGCCGGTGAGCAGCATGGCCGGAGATTTGTTGATGAGCACCGATACCACTACGATGGCTGTGATGATCCATATCAGGCCCACGATGGTGTTGAGCACACCGTTGAGCGGTAGATTGCGGGTATTGCGTTTGTTGTTGTATCCCACCCATACCATGGTGACTATCGACGTGAGGGCTATGGTGAACACTATGATGGTATAGCACCACACGAGTCGTTCGGCTATGTCAAGCAGTGTTGAGGTCTTGGTGAAGGCGAATGGCAGGAGAGTGAGAATCACGAGCGGGGGTATCACTCTTGACGTGCGGGTAAAGACGTGATACTGAGTAAGTAACGCTGCCGTATTGGGTCGCTTCACGGCTATGATTTTTCTCACGAGCCACACTATGGCGAGCTTGAGTAGCCAGCCGATGGCAAGCGCCAGTAGCACAATCACGGCTACATAGATTATTTCTTCAGTGGTCTTGTCGTGACGCAGGCCAAACCAGTCGAGTATTTTATAGATCGACTCAAGCAGCCAGACGGCAACTGTATGGGTAGGGATAATGTCGCAGAGCATAATGATGTATATTTATATGGGTAAATATACTTTTTTAACAATTCCTGCGGCAGAAGTGTTCATCATGTCACAAAAATCACCGCACCAAAGAATGTGGTGAAACTCCGAATGACAGGATTTGAGTGCTCGCCGGCCTTTGTAATCCTCCGGGCACGGTGGCCTCCCCTTTCGGGGATGAGGCCCGCCATTGGTCGGCTAAGCTTGTCTCGGTATTTCGATAAAACTTGTAGAGTTTCCCAATCTGCTTTGATGCGGCTTAATGTCTTTATCGCGATGTGGCTCTCTCGCCTTGCGTTTGATTTTATAACACAAAGTTAATCCTAATGGTTCAATTTTCCAAATTTTCCGACAAGAAAAACGTGTATCGGAAACGATTGCCAGTTTTCACGAATGGTGCATATTAGTTATCCAATACATATCCACCGGAATATATCTGATTTAGTTTATCTTCGATATTTTTAATCGTAAAGTTATTTTGGATAAGTTGTTGTCTGTTCACCATTAGATATATAGTATGAGTGGTGTCAGAAACCTGAAGAAATGTCTCAGGACCGAATAATGTTATCATCATGCGTTGATAGAATCGGAATCTGCGGCTGCCATTTTTTTGATCGAAACTTTTTCCCACTAAGTCTTTTTCAAGATCAGGAGCTGCTACGAATCCAAATGATATAAAGGGATTCTTTCGATAATATTCCAGCATGATTTCGATACACGAACGAATTATTCTTCGCGGTTCATAATCGTCAGTAAGCAGTGAATATCGGTTTTTGCTTTTTTCAACACCCTTCCAATAAAACTTGAGCCCGAAGAATTCATTTTCAAATCCTTCTACTTCTATAATATAGCGTTTGTTGCTTTTTAAAGACCTGAAGGTCCATATATCTGTAATGCGAAGCGAGTATATGTCTCTGCTTCGCATTACGAATGATGGAGTATAAAATTCCGGTGACAAAGTTACGGAAGAAGATACTGATATGAACTTATGCGAAGTTTCACGCGATCTTCAGCTTTTACAGCTTGAAGCTTTATAGTTTGCTTACGA
This sequence comes from Bacteroides sp., assembly GCA_014802325.1. Taxonomy (GTDB): domain Bacteria; phylum Bacteroidota; class Bacteroidia; order Bacteroidales; family Muribaculaceae; genus Duncaniella. The sequence goes on along the minus strand of JAAVCK010000005.1, from coordinate 173,803 downwards.
CCTCCATCAGTAGTCATGGAGGTTATCGGCGGTTGTTTTTTCGATACTTTCATATTGACTATAAATAAGGGTTCGTAATTATAACGGCAAATTTACAATAAAGATTTTATCGTTGCAACAATAATGCGTTTTAAATAGAGTTAATCCTGAGTAATGACTTGAGCACGATCGGACTGAGTTTCGGATGCATTATTTTGCTTTAACTTTATACGTTCTTCCATCTTTATAATATCACTAGACTTTAGTTGCATAAATTCTTCATAAGTTAATAATTCACCGTTTTAGTTAGTTACCGGACATCCATGAAAGTACACTAACCCATTACTATAAGTCCAATGAATTTTGCTATCTTTTTCCCTGATATTTATAGGTGAGTGGTAATGGAATTATTCTAATTAAAAATTGATGCTATATGCTAAATTAACTTTGGAATCCGTAAAGCCCCCGACTATATAACTTATTGATTGTTTTTTTATTCACCAATCTCGGATACCTTTTGGCCATTCTTATTTTACCCGAGACGCCTACGCAGAGCTTCGGCGACCCGGGAACGATATGCTGTTTTTGAAAGAGTCTATTTTGATACAACCTCCGTATTTAATACTTATTAGAATTGTCTTTTAATATAGCCCTAATGCCGAGCACTTTATTTCATATATCTGCCCTTTCATATCATGCATTCTGATATTGTCGTACTCTATAGAAGTACTCTTAGAGTGTGCTGGAATATATGTAAATTGCCGAGGCTCTTGAAAGCCCCTTTTTTCATAATCTACATATTGCGTCCATGCAGTCATTACTGATACTTTTTCTAATGTATAATCAGTATTGTTTTCAATGCAATATGAGCCATTCTGCCAAATTATTTTCACATAATTCGCGATATTCTCTTTAATTTTTGCCTTTTCTTTTTGGGCTTTTTGGGCATCTGTTTCTGTGGGCGTTTCTGGAATTGCATCCGCCGACACATACCCGAATTTCTTTGCAATCTCATCACATGATGTAAGAGAGCAAACTATACATATCATAAACAAAAATCTGCCTATCTTCATACGTTTTTTTGTTTTATTACTCCTTTGAAGAAAAATTATGGAATAATTTATTTAACACTAAGAGAGAATGAATAACGAAAACTGATTATAATGGATTTAAGCGAGAAAACTCGTGAATATCATTCAAAAATGTATTAAAATCCTCGATGTCTTGACATTTAGAGTTCCATTTAGGTGCCTTTTCATGCTCTTCCATAGTCTTTGGCTTATAATTATTTACGGAAGGATCAGATATTAATTCTAGATGAGGGTAAGGCATGTATTTATTGTACCAATCGTTAGGACGGGTGGTAAATCCTAATTCTTTGAAAGCCCAATTACCAAAAGGAATATATTCGACAGGATTAAAATCGTGATCAACCATTAGAAGTTGAGTTAATGAAGCATTAGTATAACCCAAATTTTCCCATCTGTATGCACATACTACGATTACATATTCGATATTATCCATACAACAATATCCCGTCTTATTTACAGTTGCCATTTTTAATCCTTTATGTATAAATACATAATAGGTTGGACCGAAACAATCTAATCCGCAATTATTACGAATTTCGGAAACTAATTTTATAAAATCTATTTGATTCATAAGATTATGAATTATTGCTTCATAGCCCCAATGAAGCATTTTAATGGAATAAGCTTTACACAAAATAGAAAAAGCATGAAGCTATTGACTATTACCGTTATGAAGCTCTGGACTGCTTGACACAAGTAATAGACAATAGCCCATGCTTCAATAATGTAAATATTTCAATATATACACTACAAAAGCATGAGCGACTTGCTATTATCCTTGTGTCGTTTCAGAATTGTCCAGATTCCATAACAGGGATAATTTTCAAATGCTCTTTCTAATTTATGTACGTTCACTCCTGAACGTATTGCAAATTTAGTAAAATATTTTAATTGTCAAGCCTTTTTACAAATAATAATTATATTGGGACTGGGATGATGACTCCCAGTTGTTCGTTAAGAACACCGGAGAAATGGTGTATCGCGGTGCTTTAATCCTCGCAGTAGTGGCGGAGTACGCGGCGGTAGGAATTGAAAATCTTTGATTTGGATACGAATCCTACGTAGCGGCCGTTTTCAACCACAGGCAGATTCCAAGCTCCGGTATCGTCAAATGCTTTCATTACGCTCTCCATGCTCTGTCCGACCTCGATTTTGGCAGGGGGCATTGACATGAACTGATTGACATACATGCGCTTGTATAGGTCGGGACGGAACATGATATTGCGTATCTCGTCGAGAATCACCACTCCTAAGAGAGTGCCGTCGGAATTAAGTACCGGAAAGAGGTTGCGCGAGCTTCGCGATATGGCGTCGACCATCTGCTTGAGGTTCATTTTGGGATGCACAGGCACGAAGTCGGTCTCAATCACATTGTCCATCTTCAGCAGAGTGAGCACGGCGCGGTCTTTATGGTGGGTGAGGAGCTTGCCTTGACGGGCGAGGCGGCGGGTGTAGATGCTGTATGGCTCGAAGATGCGTATGGTGCCGTAGGAGATAGTCGATACGATGAGCAGCGGTAGAAACAACTGATAGCCGCCCGTCATTTCCGCAGTGAGGAAGATGCCCATGAGCGGAGCGTGCATCACACCGCTCATCACTCCGGCCATGCCCATCAGCGCGTAGTTTTTGGTCGACAGGTCGAGGTCGAAAATGGCGTTGATGGTGTAGGCGAAGAGGAATCCCGCCATGGCTCCCACGTAGAGCGACGGTGCAAACGTACCTCCCACACCGCCGGCCCCGTTGGTGGCCGATGTGGCGAAGGCCTTTAGGAGAACTATGGCACTTACGAAGAAGATGATGAACCACACGTCATTGCGGTCGCTGTAGAATATCGAGCGGTCGACTATGTCGGCCGTATGGCCATTGATAAGGGCCGTAATCGACGAGTAGCCTTCACCGTAGAGCGGCGGGAAGAGAAATACGAGCAACGCTATTATGCTGCCGCCGGCGAGTATCTTACCCCACACCGATGTGATGCGCTTGAACATTCCTTCCATGTAGCCTGTCACTCGGGTGAAGTAGAGCGACACGAATCCGAGGAAGATGCCGAGCAGTATCACGAACGGGATGCGCTGGGTGAGGAATATTTCGCTCTGCATAAAGGAGAATTCGGGTGTGTAGCCTGTAAATACGTAGGCCACCGTGGCGGCGCTTATAGATGATATGAGCAGAGGCATCACCGATACAGTGGTGAGGTCGATCATCAGCACCTCAAGCGTGAAAAGCATGCCGGCGATGGGTGCCTTGAAGATTCCGGCTATACCGGCGGCGGCTCCACAGCCTACGAGTATCATCAGGATGCGGGGCGACAGTCGGAACACACGTCCGATATTGGAGCCTATGGCCGCGCCGGTGTATACGATTGGACCTTCCGCTCCCACCGATCCGCCGAATCCTATGGTGATGGACGAGGCTATGACCGAGGTGTAGATATTATGTGGCTTGAGCCGGCTTTTGTTCTGAGAAATGGCATAGAGCACGCGTGTTACACCGTGGGAAATATTGTCGCGCACCACATATCTGACATACATGCTCGTGATGGTGATACCGGCGAGCGGGTACACGAGCAGCAGCCAGTTGCCCGTGGCTACAGCCAGATGGCTGGTGAGAAATGTGGCTATCAAGTGGATGAGCCATTTGAGTATAAGTGCGGCAAATCCGCAGGCTATACCCACGAAGAGGGCGAGTATCATCACGAGAGTGCGCTCCTTCACGTGGCGCTGACGCCAGAGCAGGAAGCTCAGAAAGAGAGTGTGGAATGCGCGGCCACACTTCCGCAGTCGTAGTGTTGCAGCGTTCATGGGCGTATCACGGTCGACGTGCCGTCAGGGTTAAGGGTCACTATTCGCGAAGGGGCTGCTTCCACGTCGGCGTCACGATCGTGGATCACCACATAATCTACGGCCTCCCGGATTTGGGAGTCGATATCAGAAAATGATGCGGGTGCCGGGTGGCCGCTTATGTTGGCCGACGTTGATACCAGCGGGTGGCCGAGTTCGCGGCATAGGTCGCGCGAGAAATCAGCCCGGCTTATGCGAAATCCGGCCGTGCCGTCGGGAGCTATAAGTCCCGGCGATATGCCTGTCACCCCGGGATAGATTACCGTGGTGGGACGCACGGGGTCGATCACGGCGGCAGCTGCCTCTACGGCGGCTGTGTCCACATAGCGCATCAGCGATTCGGCGCTGTCGATCAGCGACAGCATGGCTTTGCTGTCGGCCCTGCGCTTGATGCGGAATATGCGCTCTACGGCCTCCTGTGAAGTAGCGTCACACCCTATGCCCCAGACCGTATCGGTGGGGTAGAGTATGACACCCCCGCGTCTTAGCGCTGACAGGGCGGCTTGAAAGTCGGCTTGTGAATAGGTCATGCTGATTGGTCGTAATATATGCGGAGCTACGCTACAAAGATAGCAATAAATTACGAATAGAAGAAAAATATGAGGAGAGACTCTGGGATGATTATTTCACTTCATCGGGCGAAACGCGTAGCGAGGCCAGAGGAGTACCGTCGGTGAGCACGTAGTCGTAGCCGAGGCTGTAGCCCTGGTCGGTGGCTACGAGTATGAGCCAGTCGGTGTCGCGGCCTTCGCGCAGATTTTCCACCATGGCGCCGCGCAGACTTGCGAGGTGCTCGTCGATACCGGCGTAGTCTGATGCCTCCCCGTCGAGAGTCATCACCATCACCACCTCGCGCTTATTGTGATCGGTGGTGATACCTGACCATGTGGTGAGTTCGTCGATACGGAGCGGGATGTTAAGTCGGGCCATATCGGCCACGCCTTCCACAAGCCTTTCTGCGTCGTAGGATTCGATTTCATCGGTGTTGACGCTGATGCTCTCGATAATTTTGCGGCTCATCTTGGCGTCAGGAGTCGCCTCTTTGGTGAGGTTGTATACGAAAAACGTGCAGCCGTCGGTGTTGAAGCAGTATCCGGTGCCGACTACATCGATGCCTTCGATCACTCCGCTCATGGCTATCTCATAGCCCTCGCGGCGGCCGAATTTGAACGGTTCGGGACGGCTTGCAGGGTAATGCATAGCTGCCAGAGCCGGGTTGCCGCCCCCTACGGTCTGATTGTGGAGCACGGCCTCGGGATTGCCCTCGAAGGGAAATGCCATGATGACATACGTATTGTTGTCGGCCGTATCGGTGAGCTGAACGTAGTTGATGAGGGTGTAATTGTTTTCTGAATCCTCGTCCGGTTCAAGACCATCGGGCACCTCCACCGAAAAGAGGCGGGCGTCGTAGCGCTCCGAGTGGCTGCACGATGCGATAGTGATGAGAAGCAGGGTGAGGATTGAGAGAAGCGAAATTTTTTTCATAATTGAAGATTGCATGGAAAGAATTAATAATATTTTATCAGCCGGCCACCAGACCGCCGTCGGCAAGGAAGTGACCGCCGGTACAGAATGATGACTCGTCGGATGCCAGGAAATATACCAGACGAGCTATCTCGTCGGGTTCGCCTACGCGGCCGCGCATATACAGTGCATTCTCCTCCTCCCAGTATCGGGCTGCGGTGCCGCGGCCTTCGGCTTCGTATTTGCGGAAAAGGTTGTCAACGAGGGGCGTGCGCACAGTGCCGGCGCACACAGCGTTGACCCTCACGCCCTGCTCCCCGAGGTCGAGAGCAAGCGAGCGGGTGATCTGTCCGAGAGCGCCTTTGGTGAGTCCGTAGCCGAAGCTGTGGGGCTTGCCTATATACCACTGGTCGCTGACATTGATCACCACCGAGCCTCCGCCCGAGGCAATGATGTGAGGCACGGCCGAGCGGAGTGTATTGACCGTGCCGCGGATGTTGGTGTCGATCATCAGGTCGAGCTCTTCGTCGGTGATGTCGAGCAAGGTATTGCGGCGGTGTATGCCGGCGTTGGCAAACACGCTGTCGAGATGTCCCCAGCGCGATATGGTGGCGTCGACGGCGGCGTCGATGTCGGCTCGCGACCGGGTGTTGCCGCCTACGAACAGTATGCTTTCCGGCCGGGCTATGTCATTGGTGAGCCCGGTGGCTTCTTCACGGTCTATATCCATAAACGCCACATTCCATCCGCGCTCTATAAACAGTCTGACCGTGGCCGCGCCTATGCCGGTGGCGCCTCCGGTGATGAAGATAACTTTCTTAGAGTCCATATGTGTAAAAATGAGAGCCTGTCGGTGCGCGGCAGGCCCTCACGTATGATTACGGGATTATACTTATTTAGTCTCCTCGGCTTTGGCTTCCTTGACGTCGGCAGCGGGAGCTTCGGTCTTCTCGGCTTTCTTGGCTTCGGTCTTCTTCACAGCCGGCTTTTTATCGGCTTTATTGGCCTTAGCTTTCTTGGAGGCAGGCTTTTTGGCAGCTTTCTTTTCTGCTTTTTCAGTCTTTTCGGCAGGCAGCTCGGCAGCAGGGGCTTTATGCTCGTCGTTGAAGTGCTCGATATTCTTGCGCATCGACTCGGTCTCCTTGGTGAGAGCCTCGATTTCGGTGGCCTGATTGCGTATGGTGGTGAGCAGGGCGTTGAGCTCTTCGTTTTCGATAGAAAGAGGATACTGCTCCTCGACGCGGACTATGAAGTCGGCAAGCACGTTCATATAGTTGGTAAATGCCTGGAAAGGCGACTCGTAGGGCGAGAACGATGCGTGGGCCGAGCCGTCGGCCATGTGTTTGGTCGACATATAGAAGAAGTGGTCAGACGACTGGAGACGCTCGTAGTCGAGTTTCAGTCGGCGGTCGTCGCACAGATGCACGCGTTCGGCCACGGAGTAGAGCTTGTTGAAGGCCTCGTTCTGGAGCTTATTGCCGAGCCATGCCGAGGTGTCGCGAGCTTCGTCGGCCCACGAGATGGGGTGCATCACCGAGAGTTCGGCCACGGGTTTGAGTTTGGCTATGGCGGTGGAGGGAGTCCAGAACTCTACGCCGCGTTCCTGGGCGAAGCGGGGTAGAGCGGCGAGGAACTGGAATATACCTGTCTCGCGGGGCTGGAAGTCACCGAATACCTCCATGTTCATGAAGAGGTTGATGATCTGCTCTTCGGCGGGGGTGTCGGCTATCCAGTTGATATATGTATCGGCGTTGAGAGGATACTGATCCCACTGGGGGTTGCTGAAGCGGAGCGAGATGTCGTCGCTGAACTTGTCGTTTTTCAGCAGAATCTTCAGCTTGGGAGCTGACGCGGCATTATATACATAGTTGGGTGACTTCCATCCGAGGATATGCTTGGCTCCTTCGGTGATCACGCCTTTGTAGCCGAGATTGAGAATCTGCGGTGCCATCTCGTCACAGTAGATAAGCTCTGTGTTGCGGAGCACTTTAGTCTTCTGGCCGAAGAGGCGCATGATCTTCATGTCGTGAGCCTTAACCTGAATGGCAAATTCCTCGGGGTCGACGAGCGAAGCCAGCGAGTGGCTGTTGGTCTCGGCGAGAAATTCCACGCATCCGGTATCGGCGAGCTTCTTGAGCAGGTCGATAAATTCGGGTACAAACTGCTCGAACTGTTCGAGGGCAGTACCGGTCACCGAGATGGCGCACTTGAATTTGCCCTGACTCTCCTCGATCATCTGCAACAGAGTTTCGGCTGCGGGGATGTAGCTGCGGTGGGCTATGCGGGTTATGATGTCGTCGTTGGCAAAATCATCATAGTAGTAATGATCATTGCCTATATCGAAGAAGCGGTATCTTTTCAGGCGGAATGGCTGATGAATCTGAAAATAGAAACAAATTGCTTTCATGATTTCTGATATATATTAATGTGGTGACCGGGCCACCGGGTGGATGTTTTTTTTGTTGTATGGATTACTTGTTGATTACTTTATTGTAGATGTCGATGACCTTTTTGCCGGCCTTGTCCCATGTGATCTGATTGACTTCGGCCAGACCGTCCTCGCGCAGCTGATTATACATGGCGGGGTAGGTGACTATCGAGTTGATGGCGTCGGCCATGGCGTCGATGTCCCAGTAGTCGGTCTTGATTACGTTGTTGAGGATCTCGGCGCAGCCGCTCTGCTTGGAGATGATAGATGGCACTCCCATCTGCATGGCTTCGAGGGGCGAAATGCCGAATGGCTCCGATACCGAGGGCATCACATACACATCCGATGCTTTGAGCATCTCGTATACCTGCTTGCCTTTCTGGAATCCGGGGAAGTGGAATCGGTCGGCTATGCCACGCTCGGCGGCGAGATTGATCATCTTGTCCATCATGTCGCCGCTGCCTGCCATCACGAAGCGAACGTTGTGATTGTTTTTAAGCACCTTGGCGGCAGCTTCCACGAAGTATTCCGGACCTTTCTGCATGGTGATTCGTCCCAGGAACGTCACCACCTTTTCTTTTGGCTTTGTGGGATGCACGTCCATCTGCTCGGGAGTGAGCGGAGTGACGGCATTGTGTACCGTGGTGACCTTGGCGGGGTCGATACCGTAATTGTTGATCACGGTGTCGCGCGTGAGATTTGACACGGTGATGATGTGGTCGGCATTGTTCATGCCGTCTTTTTCTATGCCGAACACCGTTGGGTTGGGTTTGCCGCGAGAGCGGTCAAACTCGGTGGCGTGAACATGTATTACCAGCGGCTTGCCTGTGACCTGCTTGGCATGGATGCCGGCGGGGTAGGTGAGCCAGTCGTGTGAGTGGATCACGTCGAAGTCGAGTGTGCGGGCTATCACGCCTGCGCAGATGGAGTAATTGTTGATTTCCTCCACCAGATTATCAGGGTAGCGGCCTGAAAATTCCAGACAGCCCAGATCGTTGGTGCGCATATAGTTGAAGTCGGCGTAGATATGGTCGCGCAGACGGTAGTATAGATCGGGGTTCATGAGCTTGCCTATGCGCTGCTCCACATAGTCACGGTCCACATCGCGCCAGGCGATGGGCACTTGCGACATGCCGATTATATTGGCGAAGTGCTTTTCTTCGTCGCCGAAAGGCTTGGGGATGACAAATGTAATGTCCATGTCGCCACACTCCCACATTCCCTTAGTGAGACCGTAGCTGGCGGTGCCGAGACCGCCGAGGATATGAGGTGGGAATTCCCATCCGAACATTAAAGCTTTCATGTATCAGGAAATGAGAGAGTGATTAATCCATGTTGAATTTCTTGAGCGTAGTGAGCGTGCGGAGCACTTCGGCCACATTGGTCACGTGGCTGATGGCACCTCGGCCGTTGAATGGCGGATTACCGTCGTAGAGTTGCGACAGCGAGCCTATGCAGCCTTGGCCCATCTCCTCCTCGAAGCCTATGAGCATTCGGTCGATGTAGCCTACGCCGCTTGCTCCGAACACTTTCAGATAGGCATCGGCATAGAATCCCATGAGCCACGGACGGGCGGGGCCGTTGTGAAGCGCCATCTCGCGCTCTTCGGGCGAACCGAGGTAGAACGGACGGTAGCCGTAGCTTTTGGGCGAAAGTGTGCGCAGGCCCTTGGGTGTGAGCAGTTCGCGGGTCACTACGTCGAGCACACCCTTGCGCTGGCGGCGGTCAAGCGGCGAGTAGTCGAGTCCTATGGCCACTGCCATGTTGGGGCGCACGGAGGGATCGGAGTAGTTGCCGGTCACATAGTCGTAGAGATAGCCGTAGTCGTTGAGGAATGTGCTGATGTATTTAGGCGCCATCTTTTCGGCGGTAGCTTTCCAGCGCTCCACTTCCGAGGCGTGTTTGGGATCGTCTTCGGCCAGTTTGGAGGCAAACATCAGAGCGTTGTACCACAGTGCGTTGAACTCTACCAGATAGCCGGTGCGGGGCACTATGGGATTGCCGCCCAGAGCGGCGTTCATCCACGAGAGCGGACGGTCGGTGCCGTCGATCCACACCATGCCGTCGCCATCGACTTTCATGCGTGGATGGCGGTTGTCGGATATGAAATCGATAATTTCCTTCACTACAGCCATGTAGCGCTCACGGGCAGCATCTTTGCCGTAGGCCTTGGAGTACTGCTGGATGGCCCATACAGCCCACAGGGGCACGTCGGGGAGGTCAATGCCGAGCAGACGGTCGTGCATATTGCCGGTCTCGAAATAGTCGCGCAGGGCTTTGAGGCCTGACTCGGCTATGCGCTCGAAATCTTCTTTGTGATTGATGGCGATGGTGGCGCCGGGAAGGGCCATGAATGTATTGCGCGCCAGTACTTTACCCCAGGGATAACCTGACAGGAGGTACATGCCGTCGGGTTCGTTGAGGTAGCACTGCTTTACGGCGTTTTTCAGGCAGTTGAAAAATGACGAGCGACATGTGCGCTGGGCTATCTCTTTCTCATACATCGACGCCAGTGATCGGGGCGACACTTCCGACAGACCTGCCGAGAAGATGATAGACTCACCTTTCTTGATGGGCACATCGAAATATCCGGGCACCCAGAGGTCTTCGGTGTAGGGCACACCGCGCTCAAGGTCTTTCACGTATTCAAATCCGTTGTACCAGTGGGGATCGTAGGTCCATTGCGGCTTGCGGGAGAACTGCATGAAAAGCGAGGGGTAGCCGTTGTAGAGACATGCGCTTATGCCGTTTGACACCTCAGGGGTCTCGGTGTTGAGAGCATCGTTGGCCACGCATAGCTCGTTGGCATCGCGAAACGCCAGTATGGGGCGGAATCGGAGTGTGGTGGCTGAGTGGGCGTCGACGAGGGTATAGCGGATGAGAATGCGGTTTTCGTTGGATATGAAGATTTTCTCTTTAGTGAGGATCACACCTCCGACGCGGTAGGTGGTGCGAGGCACATTATCGCAGTCAAACTCACGGATATATTTGTGTCCGTTGGGATTCATCACGCCTCCGCTGTAGCGGTGAAGGGCAAGATTGAAGGGTGCGCCGTGCTGATACACCGTCACATCGAGCGACGACAACAGCACATGCCATGAATTACCCATCTCGGGAACCGGCACCACAAGCAGGCCATGCTGCTTGCGGGTGTTGCAGTCCACTATCGTGGTGCAGTGATAGGCGCCCGACTGATTAGTGCGGAGTATCTCCTTGGGTAGAGACTGCTCCAGATTAATCATGAGGTTTTTATCAAACTTGAGATAGCTCATGTCAAATAGTTGAAGTAAGGTATATGTAGATGTTAATTAATTCCGGTAATCAGATCTTGGTATGGCACTTTTGTCATGGTCTGGATTTAATTCCACGAATATAGTTATTTTTACGCAATTACCCAAAAAAAAGTTAATGATGCGCCAAAATTATATCATTTCACTCGATTTATAGTTGTCGGGCGGAGTCGAGCAGAGGCTTGACGGAAGCGGAAATGAGTGTTAAAATGAGGTGATTTATCGGTTTTTATTATTATCTTTGCAGTCCGCTATGACCGAAAAAGAAGAAATACTCGTAATAGGTCCTCGCTCGCGTGGGGGTATGGATGCCGTGCTCGAAGCCTATGGCTCGATGATGCCGGGGGCACGCTTTGTCACCAGCTACCGTGGAGGCTCGGTTGGGCGCAAGGTGGCCGACTTCGCAGCCGGTTATGCCCGCGCTGCATGGCTGCTGCTCACGCATCCGTCTATTAAGATCGTACATATTCACACGGCTTCCAATGCAAGTTTTCGCCGCAAGATGTACTTTGCCCGCATGGCGCGCCGTATGGGCCGCAAGGTGGTGATGCACATACACGGCGGAGGCTTCCGCGATTTTCTTGCCACGGATCATGATGGTATCATAGCCGCACTCAACAGTTGCGACGAAGTGATATGCCTTTCCGATCAGTGGGGCGACTATTTCACTTCGCAGGGAGTGAAGCACGTCAATGTAGTGCCTAATCCTGTGGACTATCCCGCCGAGGTGACCCGTCAGGCAGGTGACGGTAAGACTCACTTTTTGTTTCTTGGCGTACTTGACCGGGCTAAGGGAGTGATGGATCTGGCTGAGGCTGTGGCCTCGCTTCCCGCCGAGGTGCGTGCCGCTACAGTGGTGCACATAGGTGGTGCCGGCGTCGAAGAGCAGGCTCTGAAGGATTTCATATCCTCCCGTCATCTCGAAAGCAACATCGTGCTCGAAGGTTGGGTGACCGGTGCCGATAAGACAAGGCTGCTGAGCAGTTGCGACTGCTATGTGCTACCGTCGTATTTCGAGGGGCTTCCGGTATCGATACTTGAGGCTATGGCTTGGGAGATGCCCGTGATAGCTACCGAAGTGGGAGGTATCCCGTCGGTGGTGACCGACGGCGTCAACGGTATTCTTTTCAAGCCGGGTGACATAGCGGCGCTCGCCGACGCTATGGCTGCGATCGTAACCCGCAAGGATCTCGGCAGGGAGATGGGACGCCGGTCGCGCGAGATGGCGTCGCGTTATTCCCTCCGGCAAGTTCATAACACTCTTTCCAAGATTTATTCCCGCTATGGCGTTGACATATAAATTTCATCTGCTCCGACCCTTTCAGAATCTTCTCGGGCCTTGCTGGCGACAGATCATAAAGCTGCGCTATCTTAAGGCCTATCATCGCTTTCTGCCTGAAAAGAATCCGGTGACATATCACGAGAAGGTGCTGTGGCTGCTTCTTCACAGCGATCTTAAGGAGTGGGCCTGGAGAGCCGATAAGTATCGCGTGCGCGACTATGTGGCCCGCGTGGGTGGCGAAGATCTCCTGCCTCAACTCTACGGGGTGTATGACAACGCCGACGAAATCGATTTCGATTCGCTCCCGCAGTCATTTGTGCTGAAGACCAACAACGGCTGCACCACCAATCTGATAGTGCCGGACAAGTCGAAGCTCGACATTGCCGCCACGCGCCGCCTGCTTAATTCGTGGCTTACGCTCAAATACGGCAATCTCACCGGCGAGAGACACTATTCGCTCATCCAGCCGAAGCTCATCTGCGAGGAGATGCTTGTGGACCACGAGCATCCCGGCTCGTCGCTTATCGATTATAAATTCAATTGCTTCAACGGTGTGCCCCGCTCGGTGACGGTCTACTCTGACCGCGTGGCCGGTACTCACCGCAAGAGCTATATGGTCTATGACATGGACTGGAATCCCATGCCTGAGGTGCTCGACACATCGTGTGAGAATCTTACTCTTGCCAAGCCTATGGAGCGTCCGGCCTGTTTCGACAGACTTAAAGAACTTGCCGCGACGTTTTCGCGTGACTTTCCATATCTCAGAGTGGATTTCTATATCATCGACGGTCAGCCCAAATTCGGAGAACTGACGTTTACCCCCGGTTTCGATACATATTACACCGCCGACTATTACCGTCAGCTCGGCGAGATGATCGAAATACCGGCCACGATGTCACGCTAAGGCATTGAACTACAGAGTGCTGATATTTTGTTGAAAAAATCCTGCCCGAATTGGTGAAATTGTCGGATTTTTTGTCTAACTTTGCGCCTTAAAATTTCTAAATTTTTACACATAAAACTATGGGAGGATTTTTCGGAGTAGCATCCAAGGATGCTTGCCGCAATGACCTGTTTTATGGTGTGGACTACAATTCACACCTCGGTACCCGTCGCGGTGGCATGGCCACGTACGACAACGTCGATAAAAAGTTCTGTCGCTCCATTCACAGTCTGGAGAGCACTTATTTCCGCACTAAGTTTGAGAAGGAGTTGTCGAAGTTCAAAGGCAACATGGGAATAGGCGTGATCAGCGACACAGACCCACAGCCTATCATCATTAATTCGCATCTCGGACGCTTTGCCATAGTGACCATAGCCAAGATATGCAATCTTGACGAGCTGGAAATGGAACTCCTTGAAGACGGAAAGCATTTTGCCGAGCTAAGCTCCGGCTACACCAACCAGACTGAACTCATAGCACTCCTCATTACCCATGGAAAGACTTTTGAAGAAGGCATAAAGCATGTCTATGACAAGATCAAAGGCTCATGCTCCATGCTTATTCTCACTGAGCACTCCGTGATAGCCGCCCGCGACCGCCTCGGCCGTACGCCTATCATACTCGGCCATAAGGACGGTGCATATGCACTTTGCTCCGAGTCGACCTCACTGCCCAATCTCGGTTATGAAGTGGTGCGTGATCTCGGCCCCGGTGAAGTGGTGGAAGTGACCGCCGACGAGGTCCGTCAGCTCACTCCTCCCGGAAAAGATATGCAGATATGCGCATTTCTCTGGGTATATTACGGATTTCCCACCTCTACCTACGAAGGTGCCAACGTGGAGGATGTGCGCTTTAAGTCGGGATACGAGATGGCAATTACCGATGAGAACGAAGTAGACTGTGCCTGCGGTATACCTGACTCGGGTGTAGGCATGGCGCTCGGATATGCTGCCGGTAAGGGCGTGCCTTACCGCCGACTGATTTCAAAATATACGCCTACATGGCCGCGCAGCTTCATGCCCGCCGATCAGTCAATGCGCGATCTCGTGGCCAAGATGAAGCTCGTACCCAACAAGGCTCTGCTCAAAGGCCAGCGCGCACTGTTTTGCGACGACTCGATAGTACGCGGCACTCAGCTCAACGATAATGTAAAGGTGCTCTATGATTGTGGAGCCAAGGAAGTGCACATGCGCATAGCCTGTCCGCCACTTATCTATGGTTGCCGCTACGTGGGCTTCACCTCATCGAAGAGTGATATGGAGCTCCTCACCCGCCGACTTATCGAAGAGATGGAAGGCGATCCCAATAAGAATCTTGAAGCATACACCACCACCGGTTCGCCCGAATATAATGCTCTCGTGGAGCGTATGCGTCAGCATTTCGGCCTGACTTCGCTGAAGTTCAACACCATCGAAGATCTTATCAAGGCCATCGGCTTGCCCAAGTGCAAGGTTTGCACCCACTGCTTCGACGGTTCAAGCCACTTTTAATAGAAGAAACGATAAGGTACATATTTTTTAAGGTAGTGAAAATCCGGCAGGTCGCGAAGACATGCCGGATTTTTTTCGGCCGCAGGCGTCGCCATTTACAAAAACTGCCAATATTGGCAGTTTTTGTAAATGAGGATGCTTTAGCGGGGTAAGTATTCTATGGTCACCGAACTGTCGGGATTGAGTATGCGTGCTGCGGTGGCTGTGATGTCCGACGTGGTGACGCTGCGGTAGGCGGGGATAATGGAATTGACGTCCTCGCCGTGCATCTCGGCCATGGCAAGAGTCTGGGCCTTGTTGAGATAGTTCATGGACGAGAATGTGGCCTGACTCTCATAGCGGTTGACGGCGCGAGTGAGCTCGTGTTCGCTCACGTTGCCGGGCGTTGCCAGCATGGAAGCGGCTTCGGTAAGTATGCTTCGGGCTTCGGCTACAGAGGCGTCATCGCTGCGGTTGAGGCGCCCGTTGAGCATCAGGAAGCCCGGTTCGTCAGAGCCGGATATAGATGCGTCGGCGTCGCTGAACAGATCGCCCTGCATCACAAGTTGGCGATAGAAACGCGACGAGCGGCCGTTGGCAAGAATGTCGGTTATGAGGTCACACTCTATGTAGCCGGGCTGGCCGTAGCCGGGCATAGGATACGCGATGGTAACCATGGCCCTGGGCACGTCGCGCACCAGCCGCTCCTGACGGGGAGACGTGACGGGGGGCTCCTGCTCATAGAGGCGTGGCGCAATGTCGCGACGGGGGATTGACCCGAACCATTTTTCGGCCAGCTCACGGACGCGGTCGGAGGTGATATTGCCGCTTACGGCAAGCACTGCATTGTTGGGCGCGTAGTGTGAGAAATAAAAGCTGCGCAGATCATCGAGCGTGACTCGGCGCAGGTGGTCAATCTCTTTACCGATAGTAGGGTAGCGGTAGGGATGCACACTGTAGAGCAAGGCGCGGAGGTGGTGTGAAAGGTCGCCGTAGGGACGGTTGAGGTGGGTTTGCTTAAACTCCTCGATCACCACGCTGCGCTGCACCTCAAGTGACTTCTCGGAAAATGAGAGCGATAGCATGCGGTCGCTCTCAAGCCAGAAAAGAGTTTCGGCATTGGCAGCAGGCGCTACGTCGTAGAAATTGGTGAAGTCGTTGGAAGTCCATGCATTGCTGATACCTCCCACACGTTCGAGAGCACCGTCGAAATCGCTCACATTTTCCGATCCGGCAAACATCAGGTGCTCAAACAGGTGAGCCATACCGGTCAGATTCGGGTTTTCATCGCGTGCGCCTACATTATACATCACGTCAACGGCCACCATAGCGGTGGCCGGATCGTAATTGTGAATAACCCTCAGGCCGTTGCCGAGGGTGAAAGTGGTATTATTCATCAAGTATCTCCATTGAGATGATTTTCACATCCTCGGTAGGACGGTCGGCGCGGCCGGTGGCTACGTTTTCGATTTTTTCCACCACTTCAAGACCCTCGGTGACTTCACCGAACACGGTGTAAGTGCCGTCGAGATGAGGCGCACCGCCTACAGTAGTGTAAATGTCGATCTGCTCGGGGGTGAGCTTAACGGGATTTTCGGCTGCGATCTTCTCGGCTTCGGCGGCAAGCTGCTCCTGAAGAGCCATGAGACCCTCGCGGTCGCGGCTGCGGCGCATGGCCATGATGGTATCGTTGTGCTGAGCGGCCAGGGAGTTGAAGATGTTCTGAAGATTCTGCATCTCAAGATTGTGTTCGAGGCCCTTCATCTGACCTTCGGAATATACATTGCCAGTCACGATATAAAACTGGCTGCCCGACGAGCGGCGCTCGGGATTTACGTTGTCGCCTGTGCGGGCGGCTGCAAGGACGCCGCGCTTGTGGAAGTGGCGGGGATATACGATCTCGGCTTCGATGGTGTAGTCGGGGCCTCCGGCACCGAGCATGGCGTCAGGGCCGGCTGTCTTGGAGTCGGGGTCGCCGGTCTGGATCATGAAGTTTTTGATCACGCGGTGAAAGAGCACGCCGTCATAATATCCTTCGCGTGCGAGACGGAGGAAGTTGGCGCGATGAAGCGGGGTATCGCCGTAGAGAGCCACGGTGATGTCGCCCATAGAGGTGTGGATGAGCACCCGGGCGTCGGTGGTAGAGGTGGGGTTAGTCATATTTATACCGATATTGTCATTGGCCGCATGCATGCAGAGAGCGGCGAGCATGGCGGTAAAGATAAAATATAGTCTGCGCATTTTCAGTATGATGGTTGTCAGATGGTTGAGGAGGGGAAGAGCCGCTTGTAAATGCGACGGAAGTTGTCGTCGGTAGCGGAGAGTTCGCATGCACGCGACTCGTAGTCGGGTCCCCAGATAGCGGGAAGGAGGTCGGCTATATAGCGGCGCTCGCGGTCTTTCTCGATAGCGCCTGCAATCAGGCGGCTGATCTGGTCACGGTATTTTTCGGCATCGATGGCGCTGAGATAGCGAGCCGAACTTACGGTAAACTGGCCGGAGGTGTCGACGAGTATCATGTTGTCGACGAGTTCGTCCATAATGTCGTCGCATGCGCCGATATGATTGGCGATATATTCATAAGTAAGCAGGCCGTCGGGATCGGCGGTGAGCTGCTTTTTCAGTTCCTGATCCATAGTCGATATGTTTTTGTGCCACAAAAGTAACGAAAAACTTCGACTTTACGAAACTTTGACCAGGGCGAGTGACGTGATTCGTCGGATAAATCGGCCTGAATGTCGATTATGGTTGTCTAATTTTGGAAATGTTTTAAACCTATGCTTAACTTTGCAGTCAGAATAATCAGTTATCACACTTAATTACTTTCAACCCCCCAACAATACTGATATGAGACTTGCAGGGAAATACATCTTCCTACCGCTGCTTATGGCGCTGATGCCGTTGCTGGCCGGCGCAGTCAACATCACCGGTATGGTGATAGACGCCGATACATCCGAACCGCTGATCGAAGCGGCTGTGAAATTGATCACGGCGCGCGACAGCGCTTTCGTGAAAGGCGTCACCACCGATGACAGCGGACGCTTCCGCATCACCGATCTCGAAGCCGGAAAATACATAATCTCCATAGCCTACATAGGCTACTCCGACTATGAAGCGCCCGTGACTGTGGGCACGAAAAATCTGCGTCTGGGCGAGATTAAGCTCAAAGAGTCGTCGACGCTGCTCGGCGAAGTGCAGGTAGTGGCCGTGAAGACTCCCATCAAGGTGATGGAAGACACGGTGGAATATAATGCCGACTCCTACCGCACGCAGCCAAATGCCGTGGTAGAGGACCTGCTCAAGCGTCTGCCCGGTGTGGAGGTAGGCTCTGACGGATCGATTACGGCCAACGGCAAGACCATCACGAAAATACTCGTCGACGGCAAGGAGTTTTTTGCCGACGACCCCAAGGTGGCGTCAAAAAACCTGCCCGCGTCGATGATCGATAAGCTTCAGGTGGTTGACCGTAAGAGCGACGAAGCCCGTCTGACCGGCGTGGACGACGGCGAGGATGAGACCGTGATTAATCTTTCGGTAAAGAAGGGTATGAATCAGGGTTGGTTTGGCACCGTGACCGGTGGCTACGGCACCGACGACCGTTATGCCGGATCGTTCAACGTCAACCGCTTCTGGAATGGCAATCAGATTACATTTCTCGGCAATCTCAATAATATCAACGAGATGGGATTTACCGATTCAAACGGAAGCAGATTCCGCAGATTCGGCGGTGACAACGGTATAACTGTGTCGCGCGCGGCGGGATTGAATTTCAATGTTGGCAATGGCGAGATACTGCGTGTGGGCGGTAATATCATCTTCACCAACACCGACAATATTTCCGAGACCCGACAGAATCGTCAGGAACTCTTCGAGGACTATTCGACCTATACCAACTCCACGAAGTATTCGCGCAACCGCGGCAATAATGTCAGCGGCCAGTTCCGACTGCTCTGGAAGCCCAACGATTATAACACTCTTGAGTTCCGCCCCAACTTCTCGTATAATCATAATAATTCATTCAACAGCGAGTGGTCGCAGTATCTTGACCGCAACATGCAGGAGGTGTATACGGCCGACAATGTGGACCGTTCGCGCGGTAATTCGTGGGAAGCCGCAGGCCGACTGATATACTCTCATATGTTTAAGGAGCGTAAGGGCCGCTCATTCTCTGTGAGCGCTCAGTATCAGATGTCAAATGTGCGCGAGACCGAGAAGTCGATTTCCAACACGATATATAATCAGCAGTACATGCCTACTGACGAGGATCTGATGAATGAAGATATCAACCTCGATCAATATGGCAACAACCACACGTGGAGCAACAGCGTAAACGCCCGCCTGACCTATACCGAGCCTCTGGGAAACCCCGAAAACGGTCATGCGCTCGTGTTTGCCTATCGTGTGAACTACCGCTGGAACAATGCCGACAAACTTACCTACAATCTGCCCGAAGGCTATGAAGGTGTGCTTCCGCCCCTCGGTGTGGACCCCGATCCAGACTACTCCAATTCGTTCCGCAACGAATCATCAAACCAGAGCATACAGGTAGGTTACAAAAAGTCGGGTAAAAAGCTCAACTTCGAGGGCGGACTTCAGTTTGTGCCTCAGATGTCGAAGAGCGAGAATCTTATCGACGATGCCAAGACTATCCCTACCCGCTGGGTATGGAACTACGCTCCCTATCTGCGTCTGCGCTACAAGATGGATAAGCAGTCGTCGTTTCAGGTATTCTACCGTGGCCGCTCATCGCAGCCGAGCATGACCCAGCTGCAGCCCGTGGCCGATATTTCCGACCCCATGAATATCAAGCAGGGTAATCCCGACCTTGATCCGTCGTTCACCCACAACTTCAATATCCGTTTCCAGGACTATAATGCCGACAGCCAGCGCTCGATAATGCTCATGCTCAACGGTTCGTTCACGCAGAATTCCATCGTGTCGCTCACTACGGTAGACCCTGTCACGGCTGTGCGCACCACCACATATACCAATGTCAACGGTGTGTGGAATGCCCGACTCATGAATATGTTTAACCAGCCTCTGCGCAACAAGAAGTGGAATATATCTAACCATATCTTCGCCAACGTTAACCACAACGTGGGTTTCAACAACGGCGCCCGCAACAATTCGCTCTCATTCTCCGTGATGGAAAGCCCGGGTATCACTTTCCGCCCCGATCACTTCGAGCTGGAGCTTCGCCCCGAGTACCGCCTGCAACTTACCACCAACTCGCTGCCGCAGCAGCGCAATCAGACCGTCCACACTTATGGCGGCCGATTCGACGGAACGTATTACACCTCATGGGGCTTCAGCCTTCAGACCGATCTCCGCTACTCGGCCACATCGGGTATGGCGGCCGGATATAACACCAATACCCTCATGTGGAATGCGCAGATCTCGCAGCAGGTGCTCCGCGACAAGTCGCTCACCATCGCGCTCAAGGTGCACGACCTCCTCAACCAGACATCCAACATACGCCGCAACGTGACGGCCAACTATATCGACGACACTGAATATAACTCGCTCACGCGCTACTTTATGGTGACCCTGACGTGGAAGTTCAATACCTTCGGCAAGAGTAATACTCCCTCGGTAGAGGGTGGCGATATGGGACCCGGCGGTCCCGGCCGCGGTTTCGGAGGACCCGGCGGACCCGGTGGCGGCCGACCCCCGAGATGATGATATCAGCAAAAGTGTGAGGATGCGTTTCATACCATTGAACTGCCCCCTAAAAGTTATTTGTCTAACTTTTAGGGGGCAGTTCATAAACCTTAATTACGACACAGCCTCTTATGTGGAGGGGTGTAGATCTTGAGGGTCAGACGGTGATCTCACCACAGATGTTTTCTTCCATCCGGCAGGATACTTCGGCGGGACTCAGGCCGAGACCGAAGAGATACATCAGTTTGGTGATGGCCGCTTCGGAGGTCATATCGTGACCTGATATTACGCCGGCCGACAGCAGACGGTCGCCTGACACGTAGCGCTTCGAGTGCACGCCGCCGTTGACACACTGTGTCACGTTGACTATCACTATACCGCGCTCCACGGCTGAGCGTATCTCGTCGAGAAACCATTCGGCCGTGGGGCCGTTGCCGGCGCCGAATGTGCGCAGCACTATGCCCTTTATGCCGGGGGTGGCAAGCAGATGGCGGAGTGTGGCGTGGGTCATGCCGGGGTTGAGTTCGATAAACATTACGGCCTGATCCATCACCGTGCGCACATCGAGGGGCAGGTGCTCCTTCCGGCGGAGCAGATGGTCTTCCTCGTAGTTTATGCCCAGACCTATGCGGGCCAGGCGCGGGTAATTGTTGCTCTTGAATGCGTTGAAGTTATCAGCGCTCATCTTTGTGGAGCGGTTGCCACGCCACAGATAGTTTTCAAACAGTATCGCCACCTCCTGCACCATGGGTTTGCCATCGCTATTGCGTGCGGCGGCTATCTGGAGTGCGGTGATGAGATTTTCCTCACCGTCGGTGCGCACTTCGCCTATGGGGAGCTGTGAGCCGGTGATGATTACGGGCTTGCTCAGATTGCCGAGCATAAACGACAGCGCCGATGCCGTATAGGCCATCGTGTCAGTGCCGTGGAGCACCATGAAGCCATCGTAATTGTCGTAATTATCGCGGATGGCGGTGGCTATCTGCGCCCAGCCGTTCTGATCCATATCGCTTGAGTCGATAGGCACAAACTGGATATTGTCGATACGGTAGTCGAGCATCTTGATTTTAGGCACATTGTCGATAAGATGGCTGAAATCAAATGGTTGCAGGGCTTTCGTATCGGGATTTTCAATCATTCCGATAGTGCCGCCGGTGTAGATGATGAGGATGCGTGGTTGGGCTGTCATGACCAGAGAGATGATGAGAGGTGATGATAACTTACGTATTAGCCTATTTTTGAGCCGGGAGCCACTTCGGCTGAGGGCTGGAGGAGCACGAGCGAGCCGTCGGAATTGACCACCGAGAGTATCATGCCCTGCGACGTGATGCCGCGCAGCTTGCGGGGCGGGAGGTTGGCTATGAAGCATACCTGACGGCCCACGAGTTCCTCGGGGTTATAGTATTTGGCTATGCCCGACACGATGGTGCGCTTTTCCATGCCGTCGTCGATGAGGAAGCGGAGCAGCTTGTCGGCCTTGGGCACTTTCTCACATTCCACCACCGTGCCTACGCGAAGATCGCACAGACCGAAGGTGTCGATGTCAACATCGGCTGCCTGAGGCTCCGGACGCCATGCGGCTATCTTGTTGGCCTCGCGGGCGTCGGAAAGTTTCTTGAGCTGAGCGGCCACGGCGTCGTCTTCTATTTTGTCGAAAAGTAGTTCGGCTGCTGCCACCTTGCCTTCGGGGTGAAGCAGTGTGCGGTCGCCGAGTATGTTCCAGCTCATTTCGTTGAGTCCTACCATCTTGGCCAGACGGTCGGCTGAGAAGGGCAGGAACGGCTCGAATACGATAGCGAGATTGGCGCAGAGATTGAGCGCGTTGTAGAGTATTGTGGCAGTGCGCGCCATGTCGGTCTTGGCCACCTTCCAGGGTTCGGTGTCCTGAAGATATTTATTGCCGGCGCGGGCCATGTCCATAGCTTCCTTGAGAGCTTCGCGGAAGCGGAAGTTGTCAAGGCTTTCGCTGACAGCTTCTTTCAGACGGGCCACCTCGGCCCACAGCTCGGTCTCGGCCTGAGTGTCGGCACCGGGGGCCGGAATCACGCCGCCGAAATACTTGTGGGTGAGCACCACGGCGCGGTTGACGAAGTTGCCGAGCACGGCCACGAGCTCATTATTATTGCGAGCCTGAAAGTCGGCCCATGTGAAGTCATTGTCTTTTGTCTCGGGAGCGTTGGCTGTGAGCACGTAGCGGAGCACGTCCTGCTTGCCGGGAAACTCCTTGAGATATTCGTGGAGCCATACGGCCCAGTTGCGCGAGGTGGAAATTTTGTCGCCTTCGAGATTCAGAAACTCATTGGCGGGCACATTCTCGGGCAGCTGGAATCCGTCGCCGTAAGCCATCAGCATGGCGGGGAACACGATGCAGTGAAACACGATATTATCCTTGCCGATAAAGTTGATGATACGGGTCTCGGGATCTTTCCAGTACTTCTCCCACGAGTCGGGGAGCAGCTCCTTGGTATTGGAGATATAGCCGATTGGAGCGTCAAACCACACGTAGAGCACCTTGCCCTCGGCACCCTCTACGGGCACGGGCACGCCCCACTTCAGGTCGCGGCTCACGGCGCGCGGCTGCAAGCCGCCGTCGAGCCATGATTTGCACTGGCCATATACGTTGGTCTTCCACTCCTTGTGACCGTCGAGAATCCAGCTGCGCAGAGCCGGCTCCCACTTGTCGAGGGGAAGATACCAGTGAGTGGTGGGTTTCATCTTGACGGGCAGTCCGGTCATGGCCGAGCGCGGATTGATAAGCTCGCTCACCGAGAGGGTCGAGCCGCACTTCTCGCACTGGTCGCCATAGGCATTTTCGTTGCCGCAGCGCGGACACGTGCCCACCACATAGCGGTCAGCCAGAAATTCGCCGGTAGCCTCGTCGTAGGGTTGCTCCTCGGTCATCACCGTAAACTCACCCTTGTCATAGAGATGGCGGAAAAATTCCGATGCGGTGTCGTGATGTATGGCCGATGTGGTGCGGGAATATATGTCAAACGACACGCCCAGTTCTTCGAGCGAGTCCTTGATGATGGTATGATAGCGGTCAACCACCTGCTGAGGGGTGATGCCTTCCTTGCGGGCGCGCAGAGTGATGGGCACACCATGCTCATCGCTGCCGCCTATCATTATCACATCTTCGCCGCGCAGGCGCAGATAGCGGGCATAGATGTCGGCGGGAACATATACACCGGCCAGGTGACCTATGTGGACCGGGCCGTTGGCGTAGGGGAGAGCGGTGGTTATAAGTGTACGTTTGAAATTCTTTTCCATGTATGAAGTGAATATATTTTTGTCGAACCTGTTATGTATCAAAGTGCAAAATTAACAAATTTCCCCGGCGAAAGCAAATATATAAGTGAGATATTGATTGATATTGATTGGCTATCGCGCTTGGTGACTATGCAATGGTTAAATTTTCTTAGAGGGAGGTGGGACAGACCGGGAATTTTCGTAACTTTGCAAGTTACAGATCGCTTGAAATATGAAATTTAAACTTTCCTCAGCATACAGCCCTACGGGCGACCAGCCGCAGGCTATAGACGCGCTTGCGGCCGGTGTCAATGCGGGCAATCCTGCTCAGACTCTGCTCGGTGTGACGGGCTCGGGCAAGACGTTTACGATGGCCAACGTGATAGAGCGTGTCAACAAGCCCACGCTTATACTCAGTCACAACAAGACTCTTGCCGCGCAGCTCTACAGCGAGTTCAAGCAGTTTTTTCCCGACAATTCGGTGCAGTATTTCGTGTCGTATTACGACTATTATCAGCCCGAAGCCTACATTCCGTCGGTCGACAAGTATATCGAGAAAGACCTGATGATCAATGATGAAATCGAGAAGTTGCGTCTGGCTACCATCTCGGCTCTTATGTCAGGCCGAAAGGATGTGATAGTGGTGTCGTCAGTGTCATGTCTCTACGGTATGGGCAATCCGGAGGACTTCGAGGTGAATGTGATAGACATTCATCAGGGGCAGAAAATCTCGCGGAACAAGTTTCTGCGCGACCTTGTCAATTCGCTCTACTCGCGCAACGAGATCGAACTCCGCCGCGGGAATTTCCGCGTGAAGGGCGACACGGTCGACATCCGTCTGGCCTACGAGGAAATCACCGTGCGTGTGACTTTCTGGGGCGACGAGATAGAGTCGATAAAGACCATTAGGTCAGAGGATAATACCTCGCTCGGGTCACACGACTCGTTTAAGATCTATCCTGCCAATCTGTTTGTGACGTCGCCGGCTCGTCTGGGCAACGCTATCGCTCAGATCGAGCTTGACCTGGGTACTCAGGTGGAATTTCTCACCCGCGAGGGCAAGGAGCTTGAGGCCAAGCGCTTGCTCGAACGTGTGACCTACGATGTGGAGATGCTTCGCGAGGTGGGTCACTGCTCGGGTATAGAGAACTACAGCCGGTATTTCGACGGTCGCGAACCGGGTATGCGCCCGTTCTGTCTGCTCGACTATTTTCCTAAGGATTTTCTCACTATCATCGACGAGAGCCATGTCACCATACCGCAGGTCAGAGCGATGTATGGCGGCGACCTATCGCGTAAGCTCAATCTGGTGGAGTATGGATTTCGCCTCCCGGCCGCACTTGACAATCGCCCGCTGAAATTCGAGGAATTCGAGCGGCTGACGCCTCAGGTGATGTATGTCAGCGCCACGCCTGCCGATTATGAGCTTGAGCGCTCCGAGGGAGTGGTGGTGGAGCAGGTGATCCGCCCTACCGGTCTGCTCGATCCGGTGATAGAGGTGCGTCCGTCGCTGAATCAGATCGACGATCTGCTGCATGAAATCAACGAGCGCATAGATCGCGACGAGCGTGTGCTGGTCACCACTCTCACCAAGCGTATGGCCGAGGAGCTCAACGAGTACTTGTCGAAGCTGCGTATCAAGACTGCGTATATTCATTCTGACGTGGAGACGCTCGACCGCATACGTATTCTCGACGATCTTCGCTCGGGAGTGTTTGACGTGCTCATAGGCGTCAATCTGCTTCGCGAAGGTCTTGACTTGCCCGAAGTGTCGCTTGTGGCTATTCTCGATGCTGACAAGGAGGGATTTCTGCGCAGCCACCGATCGCTGACCCAGACGGTGGGACGTGCGGCCCGAAACCTCAACGGCACCGTAATCATGTATGCCGACAAGATTACCGACTCGATGCAGCTCACCATCGACGAGACGGCACGCCGCCGCTCCATCCAGCTTGCTTATAATGAAGAGCACGGTATCACTCCACAGGCCATCGTCAAGGCACGCAACCGCATAATCGGTATAGACGATGATGCCGACGATGCTGCTCCGCGACGCAAGGGAGGCGGAGCCACCAAGCCGGCTGCCGCCAAGCGAGGCGATGCGCGTCAGCCCGTACCCTATGAGCAGGAATACAGCACGAAGGTTGACCTTGCCGCTGATCCGGTGGTAGGTTATATGGGGGCTGAGGAGTTGCAGAGGCTTATCACCAAGCGGCGAACAGAGATGGTCGATGCGGCCAAGCGCATGGACTTTATCGAAGCCGCCCGCCTGCGCGACGAAATCATGAAGATGGAAGAACTCGTAGAGGAAAAGAGCAAGTGAAAGGGTGATTGAATAATTCTACATTTAGTTGTCCTGAACTGTTGCATGACTTGAGCTGCGGTATTGTATTCGGACCCGATACATTTGCTCTTTTATGCCTCCCGTAGCAAGAAATTGTTCCTGCTGCTTTACTAAAAGACGGGCAAGCATATATGTAGTTTTATATATCAGTGTGATGCACATATTGGCAAACTCTTCGCCATTCATCTGAGCAATGTATTTTGTCGGCTGATTGATAAAATCATTATTTTCAATATAATGTTTCAGCTTGGCAGTGCGTTGATGATTATTTCCCCATAGGGGCAGATTATGTTGTCTTATAAAGTCCTCGTAATCAATCTTAAGCTCTTCGAGCGAAGCTTTTGCAACGTTAGTTAGTTTGATTTCGGTCTCTTTGGAAGTCATAGAAGCCATACTACCTTCTGCTATATTTTGTTTGCCACTTCTGGCCGCCTGCACCATTTGGTCACGTGTGCGACTGCCTCGTTCAATGAATTTATCTACGAAAATTACTGTTAAGTCATGTATAATCTCAGCGTATTTATAGGCTTTAAGATTTCGATACCCACCGGAGGGCGGAAGGAAAGATTTCATGATAGAATAATTGAGGTGAGGGATTATTAGGACAATTAAGACAAATGGGACAATTAAGACAAATGGGACAATTAGGGCAAGTTAAAAATGTCCTAATTGTCCCAATAGTCCTATTTGTCCTTAAAGATCAGCGCACGGCTATCTTGGCGGTGTGGGTGCCGGCGGTGACGATGTAGATACCGGGTGTCACGGCATCGGGGTTAACCTTGATTCCGGCGAGATTATATACCGGGTATTCACCTAGTGCGTAGCCTTCCACCTTTATGCTGTGGCCATCGACGTAAATCATAGGAGCGGCTTCGGTGTCGACGGTGGCTTCTTCGATACCTGAAACGTTGGTGGTGGCGTAGACGGCAAACGCTCCGGCAGGAAGAGTGACGGATGTGGCGTTGAGGGTGGGTGTCACGCCATAGCTGGCCGATACGAGGTGGTAAGAGGCTGTATTGAGATTAGTGGGCGTGGATATGCTCACGGCGTCGCTTACCTTAGGATTGACAAAGAGGTAGAGTTCCTTACCGTCGGCCGACTTGAGGGCTACTGAGCGGCCGTTGTCCCATCCCGAGAGGTTGACGTTGGTGACGGTGGCGCTGTTGTCAAACAGTTCGGGCGCATTGGCGCGTATGCCCATCAGTTCGGTGTACGATTCCTTGAGCCCTGCGCGGTCGGCATTGTCAAGATATGACCAGATAATGCGCTTGTTGTCGGTATTGTTGCCGCCATCAGAATTTTTAGTGGTCTGGTCGGCGCCGAATTCCTGGAACTGCCATAGCATGTGGGCGCCGGGAGTGAGAATCATCTGTGCGGCTACGGAGCCGAGTCGGCGCATCATCATGGCAGTGTTTCCGCGTACACCCTGTGTGCCGTAGATGCGCTGCTTGTAGGCCATGCGCTCCTCGTCGTGGCTCTCGGCGTAACTTACGGTCGAGCCCCAGGTGCGGTTGTCGAGCGGTGCATAGAAGCGGTTGAGCGATGCGTTGGTGTTAAATCCCATGGCAAACTGGCATGACTCGTTGTTGATATTGGCCCAGTTGATCTCGCCGTCGGTGGCCATAGCGTTTTCTTCTTCAGCCCCGGCGAGATTTTCGTTGATGAAATAAGCGTCAGGGTTCACGGTACGCATGGCGGCGTGAAGAGTCTTCATGCGGGCGATACGCGACGCGTTGTAGCGGTTGGTGTTGGCGTCGCTGGGAGTGCCGAATGTATTGGTGGCGGCATTGTAGGTGTTATCGTAGCTTGAGTTGTCGCCCAGACCTTTCACGAGGTCGAAGCGGAAGCCGTCAACCTTATACTCGGTAAGCCAATATTTGAGGCAGTCTTCCCATTGTTTCTGCACAAGTTCGCAGTCTTGATTCCAGTCGTTGAGCACACTGTAGGCATGTGGAGCCGAGCCGTTGTAGAAGGGATTGGAAGCGATGGGATAGAGCTGATACCAGGGATGCAGACCGTCGCTCTGGTTGAATACGATGTCGAGTATCACGGCAAGACCGCGTGCGTGGCACTCGTCGATAAGGCGGCGGTAGTCGGCGGGAGTGCCGTAGGCCTTGTCGGGTGCAAAATAGAAATTGGTGTTGTAGCCCCACGAGAGATTACCGTTGAATTCCATTATGGGAAGCAGCTCTACAGCGTTGACGTTGAGGCTTTTTATGTAGTCGAGCTTCTCAATCACGCCTGCTACGGTACCTTCGCCATTGGCCTGACCTTCAGTGCCGGTAAAGTCGCGTATAAGCAGCTCGTAGACGAGCAGGTCGTCCTGCGCTACGCCTTTAAATGATTTCACTTTCCAGTCGTAAGCCTCGCGCGATGGATTGTATATGCCTAAAGGCACGTTCTGCACATTTGCGGTGGGATATGCGGGCAGGTCGGGGAAAACTTCCGACGAGATATACTGGTCGTAGTAGGGGTCGAGAATCAGACGCGCGTAGGGGTCGCCCACTTTAGTCACACCGTCGGCCAGGTAGTAATAGAGATTGTCGGTATTCTTGTCAATACCTGTCATAGTGGTCCAGAAATACACGTTGTTGCCTACGGTGTGGCGTTTCATCACGCACTCCTCAGTCACGGCGTAGCCTGTCCATGAGGGTACGATCACCATCGACGATGTGCGGTCTTTGACAGTGGGGAAGCAGAATGTAACTGATCCGTCGGCATTTTCCACGGGACCTGGTTTGGGAGTGCCGCCGGGATAAGGCGACTCAACTGCGGCCTCGATACGGGTCACCACTGCTTCCTCGGTGAGCAGAGTGCCGGCCGAATTTTTGGCTGTGGCTATGATGCGGTAAGTGCCGGGAGCGGTGAATGTCTGGTCGACGGCAAGCGACGTCACACCCGAAGCACTTTTCAGAGGAGTACCCGAAGTGGAGTTGAGATACAGATTGATCTCAGCTTTATCAGTGGTAGAGGCGGTGAAAGTGACGGGGGCGGAGGTCATGACCACGCCGTTGGCGGCCGACGATACGATCTCAAGCTGGAATCCGGCCGGAAGCACGTCGACAAAAATATCACTGTTGCCGTCGCCCTTGCCCTCCTTTGAGCCGTCGGCGTTGCGGAACACGAATGCGAGTTTCTGCACCACTTCCGAAGCATCGGTGATGCCATAGAAAGAGTCGATCGACGGTATGGTAAGCTCCCAGGTGTTGGCAGCCACATATTTCATCTCATATTTTGGCAGGTTGGTTGACCAGCTCGTGGCATATTTCCAGTCGCTTGTCGAAGAGGATTTGGAGGTGATCACACCGGTGTGGGCATAGATTTTGGCAGTGGAGGGTTGATTCATCAGCCCCTTGTTGCCACGGTCGGCGTGAAATGTGATCACGATGTCGGTAGAGTTGGTCTGCACGATGGGCGGAGTGGTAGTCACCACCTGTGCGGCCAAAGCCGGGGCCACGCACCACAATGCGGCCATCAGCATCAGTCGGAAAAAAGGAAACTTCATCAGGAGTAAATGTAAAAAATAAATTAGGTAAAAAGTATGATATGAAAATTCAAGGCGCAATGTCACCACGCCTGGTTGCAAAGATAGATAAAAATTGCTGATTATCTTACTATCTCGATGAAAAAAGTTGCGTAAAATAAGCGCATTGTCTTCGCGTAGCCGTCGGGTCAGGAGGTGCGGAAGGTGATGAGGCGGTTGAAGATGAAGTTGGCAACGGTGTAGACGCCCATGCCTATGATGGTGGCGATGCCGTAGCCGCTGATGGTGAATGAGGGTGTGATATCCCATTCGATGTGGCCTATCATGGCGTTGAGCATCCATGTGACACCGAATTGCAGGGCGTAGCATACGGCAAACCCTACAGCGAATCGGAGGGCTTCGCTGCGATAGCCGGTGTCGCGAGAGCGGAATACCCAAATCTTATTCCAAAGAAACGAGTTGATTACTCCGGCTATGTAGCCCAGTGCGTTGGAAATCCAAAGGTTGATACCGAGCCATGATTTGCAGAGGTAGATCACCAGAAGGGTGACGAGTGTGTTGAGCACACCCACCACTATGTAGCGGGCAAACTGGTAGATGTCTTTATTGTCGAGGTGTGCGCTCATGGTTTAGTATGCCGAGGCTTTCATTGTGAGTCCGGTGGTCTCCTGAAGTCCGAAAAGGAGGTTCATGTTGTGTACGGCCGTTCCGGCTCCTCCTTTAAGAAGATTGTCGATTACGGTGGTTATGATCAGTTTGCCGTCAATATGATCGAGGTGGATGATACACTTGTTGGTGTTGACCACGTCTTTCAGGTCAGGTATTTTCGACGATATGAATGTGAAGTTGTGATCGTCGTAGTATTCGTCGTAAAGTCTGATGATTTCTTCGAGGCTTATGGGGCAGTCGAGATAAGTGACGGCAATGATACCGCGCGAGAAAGGTCCTCGCATGGGTATGAGGTTGAGCCGGGCATTGAAGCTGGGCTGCATGGCCAGAAGAGTCTGCCGTATCTCGGGGAGCTGCTGGTGGGAAAAGGGTCGGTATACTACCATATTGTCGTTGCGCCACGAGTAGTGCGACGACGGGCGATGTTCGGCCCCGGCTGAAGTGCTTCCGGTGATTACGGTGGAGTGTATCTCGCTGTTGAGGAGCATGTTTTTGGCCAGAGGCGCCAGCGATAGCTCTATCGCCATAGCTATGCAGCCTGGATTGGCCACGTGGCGGGCGCCGCGCACCATAGGCTTGCGGTTGAGTTCGGGCAGTCCGTATACGAAGTCGTGGTCGGGACTTTCTATGCGATAGTCGCGGGCCAGATCGATGATGCGCAGATTTTCGGGAATGTCGTGAGTCTCAAGAAATTCGCGGGTCTTTCCTGCCGGACGGCAGCAGAAGAGCACGTCGATGTCTTCGAGGTCGATATCGGAGGTGAACACCATGTCGGTCTCTCCGATAAGACCCGGATGCACGTCGGCTACGCGCATTCCGGCTACGGTGCGCGAGTTGACCCAGGCGATAATCACGTCGGGGTGATTGATGAGTATTCTCATTAGTTCTCCTGCGGCATATCCGGAGCCGCCAATTATACCGGCCTTTAGCATGGTGATCAGATGAAGTGAGGTAGGGATTATTTATGAGGAAAGATGTGGGAATAGACGGTGTCGGTGGCGCCGAGATTGTCGCGGATGTATTTACCGGCAGCTTTGCCTGAGCGCTCGCGCAGGGCGGTATCGGTAAGCAGCGACGTGGCTATGCGGTCAAACTCTTCAGTTGAGGCTACAGTGTGGCCTCCGCCGCAGTCAATTAGTCCGTAGGCTTCGCGGAATTTCTGGTGTCGGGGGCCGAAGATGACGGGTATACCGTATACGGCAGCTTCGTTGATGTTAT
Organism: Bacteroides sp.; assembly: GCA_014802325.1. GTDB lineage: Bacteria > Bacteroidota > Bacteroidia > Bacteroidales > Muribaculaceae > Duncaniella. Next base: position 142,392 of record JAAVCK010000005.1, on the reverse strand, counting down.
GGATGCTGACTCCGAATCCTCCACCCACGTAAGCTATCTGTCCGTAGCGGTAGAGGCTTGAGAGCAGACCGAATGAGTCGACGATTACTGCGCGTACATTAGTGAGATCAGTGTCGGGTGTGATTTCCGAGAGCAGCAGTGTGTCGCCCTGCGATAGCGACAGGTTGCGGCGCATGGTTTCGAGCCGTTGACTGTCAAACTCATGAGGTGCTATCACGGCCACTACTTCGGGATGTGATTTGAGCCAAGGGATGTATTTTCCTTCATCGGCCGGCCAGCTGCTGCCGAACACCATGAGCGGGCGATGTGATGACGCCAGACGCTCTATCGCGTCTACCGTGCGGGTGGTCTTCATGATGTCGGTCACGCGGTCAAAGCGCGTGTCGCCGGCCACTATCACATTGTCGATACCGATTGACTCAAGCAGCAGGCGCGAGTTTTCGTCCTGCACGAATATGGTGGTGAAGCAGCCGAGTATCTTGCGAAACTCCGCGCCCCAGGGACGGAAGAATATCTGCCCTTTGCGGAATATGGCTGATATGAGATAGGTGGGTATATGGCGCGAGGCGAGCTGCGAAAGATAGTTGCCCCAGAATTCGTATTTGACGAATATTGCCATGACCGGATCGACGGTCTCCACCCATCGTCGGGCTGCCGAAGGAGTGTCAAACGGCAGATACACCACGGCGTCGACCTTGTCGTAATTGCGTCGCACTTCGTAGCCCGAGGGAGAGAAAAACGATAGTATGATGCCGAGTTCGGGACGCTCGGCACGCAGGCGCTCTATCAGCGGACGCCCCTGCTCGAATTCGCCGAGCGATGCGGCGTGAATCCACACATAGCGCCGCCCTTTCTCAATGCGGCCTTCGAGTATGGAGAATGTATCGTGATGCCCGGCCACCATTTTGGCAGCCTTGACATTACCTGTGCGTCCGGCCAGTCGCACGGCCAGACCGTAGAGATTGATAGCAAGATTATATAGCGGAGTCATCGCTTTTCGGATAGGATGGGAAAAAGCGGTGGCTCAGGCCTTGATGGTGTCGATGCCACGCTCTATGCGGGCTATGGTCTCGTCGCGTCCAAGGAGTTCGGTGATGTCAAATATGTGGGGACCTTTACATTCGCCCACGAGTGTGAGGCGGAATGCATTCATCACATTGCCAAGGTGATAGCCCTTGTCGGCAACCCACGCCAGAATAATGGGTTCGGCCTCTGTGCCCTTGAACGAGGGGAGAGCCTTGAGCTGCTCTATCAGACCGCGCAGTATCTCAGGGGTGTCTTCTTTCCAGCGTTTCTTTATGTCTTTCTCGCTGTATTCGGTAGGGGCTACGAAGAAGTAGCGGGCCTGGTCCCAGAGGTCGGCCACGAAGTTGATGCGGTTTTTAACCAGCGACACTGCGCGGGTGATGTAGTCTTTGCTGAATTTCGAGGTGTCTACTCCGTGGGCTTCGAGCACAGGTATGAACAGCTCGGCCAGTTGGGCGTCGTCCATCTTCTGAAGATACTCGTGGTTAAACCAGCGACCTTTGTCGAAAGCAAACTTCGCACCCGAGCGCGAGCAGTGGTCAAACGAGAATTTCTCGATAAGCTCATCCATCGACATCATCTCGCTGTCGTCGCCGGGATTCCAGCCCAGCAGAGCGAGGAAGTTGATTACGGCTTCGGGTAGATAGCCGCTCTCGCGGTATCCGGCCGATATGGCGCCGCTTGCAGGATCGTGCCACTCAAGGGGAAATACGGGGAAACCGAGACGGTCGCCGTCGCGCTTCGAAAGCTTGCCTTTACCGTCGGGCTTGAGCAGCAGCGGCAGGTGGACAAACTCCGGACGGGTGTCGCTCCAGCCGAAAGCCTCGTAGAGCAGATAGTGGAGCGGGGCAGAGGGAAGCCATTCCTCGCCGCGGATCACGTGTGACACTTCCATCAGATGGTCGTCGACTATATTGGCGAGGTGATAAGTAGGCAGGTCGTCGGCGCTCTTGTAGAGCACTTTGTCATCGAGAATCGACGAATTGATCACCACTTTGCCACGCAGCAGGTCATTGACCTCCACGTCGCGACCGGGCTCGATGAGAAAACGCACCACGTAGGGAGTGCCCTCGTCGATCAGGCGCTTGACCTCTTCGGCAGGCATGGAAAGCGAGTTGCGCATCGACATGCGTGTCGTCGCATCATATTGGAAATTAGGCTTGGCAGCGCGGGCGGCCTCAAGTTCCTCGGGGGTGTCAAATGCTATATAGGCTTTGCCGGCATCGAGCAGCATCTTCACGTGCTCGCGGTAAATGTCGCGACGTTCGCTCTGCTTATAGGGGCCATAGGCTCCGCCCTCTCTTACACCTTCGTCGATCTTAATGCCGAGCCAAGCCAGCGATTCGTTGATATAATCCTCGGCACCCGGCACGAAACGGTGAGAATCAGTGTCCTCGATGCGGAGTATCATGTCACCACCGTTGCGGCGGGCAAAAAGATAATTGTAGAGAGCGGTGCGCACACCACCTATATGTAAAGGGCCCGTGGGCGACGGGGCAAATCTTACTCTTACTTTGCGATCCATTTTTATTATATATGTATTTCCGCCACAAAGTTAATTATAAAAAACGACATGACAAAAACTATCGTTACCCGTCACCGGACGGTGGCTAAAATTCCCCGAAAACAGCTGAGATGAACCAAAAAAGTCCATCAGAAGTGTTTTTCTTATTTTAGGCCAAGCGCTATATTCGCCTGCAATCTTTTACGGTGGCGGGGAGCGTATATATAATAATGTAGTATACATGTTCTTTTTTCAATGGCCGACGCTGAGCCGACGTGAGTCGGTAGTAGACTTTACGGTTGTAACAATTTGTAACAATTTGTAACAATGTTTTCTGATTGTAATATATCTAAACGGTTGAAAATCAATAAATATTAAAATTTTGTAATAAAAAATGCAATTACTTCGGCAGTTGAAATTAATTTCTGCCATACCTTTGTAACACGAAAAGAAACAATAGCAATCTTTGCCCGATTAACCTCTGACAACTTTGTTATTCTTACTCAATAAACTTATTTAATCACATTATACATCAATCTTATTTACTCCATGTCTAAGCACATTGGTCTGCTGGCTACTGCCACGCTTATGATGGGTACCGCCATCACTTCCTATTCAGGAACACTCACTGTAGATGAAGCTCGCGCTCTCGCTGCAGAATTCATGAGCTCGAAGAAAGGTAAAGCCCCTGAAGCAATACGATTGAATCAGGTCCCGACATCCGAATCGACGTCAGCTCCTCTTTATTATGTGTTTAATACTGCCGACAATGCAGGATTTGTGATCATCGCAGCTGAGGCGAGCGCAACTCCCGTGTTGGGCTATTCGTTTGACGGCAGCTATCCCGCCGCAGCATCGCTTCCCGAGCCCATGCAGTGGGTCATGAGCGGAATCGAGCGCGAGATCAAGGCCGCTCCCTCAATGCAGACCGCCAATACCACAGCCGAACTTCGCCGTATGGCCCGTAGCGCCGGCCAGCGTGCGGCTGAAAAACTTCTCAGCACTCCCTCCTGGAGCCAGGAAGGTCCCTTCAACTCGATGATCCCCGGCCAGCCTCTGGTAGGTTGCGTAGGCACTGCCATGGCTACCGTGATGAAATATCACAACTTCCCCGAAAGCGGCAGCGGCTCGTTCGGCGGAGTTGACTTCAATGTAAACTACGACTGGGATTCGATGCGTGCCGACAACTATCGCTCGGGCTACACCCAGACCGAAGGCGAAGCAGTGGCCACACTGATGTATCACGCCTCGAAGAGCATCGACACCCAGTATGCCAAGTCCGGCTCAAGCGCTTATGAAGTGCGCGTGCCCGGAGCGCTCTCTACTTATTTCGGCTACGATCCCGGCGTATCATACAAGAAGCGCGCTGAAGTGGCCACCCAGCAGGAATGGGATGATATAGTAAAGGATGAGATCGATGCCGGCCGCCCCGTGATCTACTGTGGCCAGGATGTTACCGCCGGCCACGCATTCGTGTGCGACGGCTATCAGGGCAACTATCTGCACTTCAACTGGGGCTGGGGCGGAAGCGCCAACGGCTACTTCCTCTCTACCGCGCTCAATCCTACCGTAAGCCGTCAGCACAACTACAATAATCTCAACACCATCATCTACAATATCAAGCCCGGCTCCGGCGCTATCACTTCGTGGTCGCCTATCCACATCACAGCCGACGGCAATCAGGTAGGTATGGGCAGCGATCTTACCGACCTCTCTTCCGGCAAGACCTTCACCGTACGTGTAGGTAACCTCAAGAACCTTTCTTACGACGATTTCTCGGGCAAAATCGCTGTGGCTCTCTATGGCAGCAACGGCGCCATGAAGACCCTCCTCAGCACTCCCGCCAACTTCAACATGCAGTCGATGGCCATGCTGCTCAACGGCTACATGGATCTCTCGGGCTGCAAGCTGCCCGCAGGTGCTACCGTGGCTGACGACGATGTAGTACGCATAGCCACCCAGGCTGCCGGTTCATCCGAATGGCTTCCCGTAGCAGGAGAGCTCCCCACCATCAACGAACTCGCAGCCAACGGCTCATTCTCCAAGACATTTGCCATCACCCTTCCCACCGGCGTGACCGGCGTAAGCATCTCGGGTGATCCTTCGGTAATCCCCGGCTGGAACTACTCATTCCAGGTAACTCCCGAAAACGCTCTTGAAAACGTAGTAACCGTGAAGGCCAACGGCTATGTGCTCACTCCCGGCAACAACTACACCTATGTCATCAACAATGTGCGTGAAGATCAGAACGTGACAGTGCTCGTGCAGAATGCCGCCGACGTAATAGCCAAGCGCAGTATCTGGGTAGAAAATCCCGGTACACTCTCCACCCTCATAGCCGAGTCAGAGACCGGAACCATCAAGGACCTCACACTCTTCGGCTCTATCGACGCACGCGACTTTGAATTCATGCGTACCAGCATGCAGCTCAATCGTGTAGACCTCTCGGGCGTGTATATCGCAGCCTACGGCACCGACCAGGCCAACGCCATGCCCCGCAACGCTTTCCGCGGCGCCCGCACCATCAACGAAGTTATCATTCCCAAGTCAGTCAACCGCTTCAACAACGGCTGCTTCTTCCAGTGCGGCATCTCTTCGATCACTATCCCCTCCGGCGTCAAGACTTACGAATACAACGTGTTTGTAGGCGACACCAACCTCCGCGACATCTACGTAGGCCGTGAAAGCGCCGAGTTTATCAATTGGTGTGTGCTCTCAGGCGTGAAAGTGGACCTCGTCACACTCCACGTACCTACCGAACGCGCCGTGACCAACTACCGCAATGCTGAAAACTGGGGCACTATCGCAAATATCATCGTGGATCCCATCGTGGAGTCTTCTACCGACGTGCTCTTCGCTGTAATGGACGACGCCGACGTGAAATATGAATCAGACATACTCCCCGGCAAGATGGAGAAAGGTGCTTCCGTATCGTTTGCCGCAAGCCTCATCCCCGACAACGATAACCGCATGGAGGTATATGCCAACTCCACTCTTCTCACTCCTGACGCCAACGGTATCTACACTACCACTCTCAACACCAACACCATCATCCACTTCAACATGGTGTCGCCCACTAAGGTGGAATCATACAAGTCAGCATGGACTCTCACCGATAAGAACGGCTCTGTAGGTCTGCTCACCGATGCAGTCAATGTGCTCCCCGGTCAGGACTTCACCATCCGCGTCAACGCTCTCAACATACCTCAGTACTACGATCAGCTCTACTGGGCAGCCGCTCTTACCGATGCTGAAGGCAACATCAAGGAATTCATCTCTCCCGTCAACCTCTGGACTGCCGGTGCAGGCGACGGTATGAAGATGAACGTGACATGCTGCGTGAAAGATTCAAAAGTTCGCGAAGGCAACACTATCCGCCTCGTGACCTCTGTCAACAAGCGCAACTGGACAGTAGTGACCGGTGCAAAGTCTGAAATCACCGACGCCATCCCCGCTCTCAACAATCAGACCGAAGTCTACAATATCGCTCTCAACACTCAGGGCAACGCATCGGTAACCGGTGTACCCGAGACCGCCGTACGTGGTCGCGACATCACCATAAAGGCTACTCCCGCCTCTGCCGCCCACCGCATGGATCTCACTATCGACGGCAAGCTCGTGGCTCAGGGTGCAGCATCGATCAACCACACTTTCGTAGTGATGGCCGACGTTGACATCGACCTCAAGGTCTTTGACCCCAAGCAGGAAGGCACTGTGACCTACAACGTAAGCCCCGGCGAACTCTATAAGGCCGTTACCGCCGCCACCGTGATGCCTAATGTGGTAGTGACCGGCGAAGTTTACGGCAGGGACCTCTCCCGCGCTTTCAGCCAGGACTTCGCAGCCAAGACCATCAAGAAACTCGACCTCTCGGGTGTGAAGATCGTAGCCAATGTGATCAGTCCCACTGATAAGTACGACAGCTTCTCCGACTTCATTCCCTCCAACATGCTCTACAATCCCACAAGCGTCAATGCAGTGATGCCCGTGGTAGAGGAAATCCTCCTTCCCGACGGTGTGCAGACCATAGCCGAAGGTGCATTCACCAACTGCGCTAATCTGAAAGAGATCAGACTTCCCTCGTCGCTCACTACCGAAAAGCGCGTGGTAGGCTACTTCGCCAGCGGTAGCGAAAGAAAAGGCTTCGCCATCGACCGCAAAGCATTCGCAGGCTGCACCTCGCTCAAGAAGATCTATCTCCCCTGCGCCCCCGGTGTAGTAAACGGTCGCCAGGTAGTATGCTTCGCCGATCCCTACGGATCTTATGCCAACGGTGTCAACTCCGGTCTCACAGTATTCGACGGCTCCACTCAGCTCTATGACCTCGGCTTCTGGCAGGATGGCAAGCCCAATGCATCTGACATCACTCTCATAGTTCCCGCCGAATACCTCAGCGTCTACAAGACTAAATACAACGACGCCAATTACGGCAACCCCTGGGTAGCTTATAACTACAATATCCTCTCGGAAGACCCTGTATACGGTGTGAACTTCGACGCCTCGCGTGTGACTCCCGTAGATCCCTCCACCGACATCACCAAGCTCGCTTCCTTCCTGGGTGAAAACGTACCCCTGACCAGCATCAAGGCTGAGAACGTGCTGAAACTCGTTAAGCCCGAAGCTTCCTGCCTCGTGTTTGACAACGGCCAGCCCATCCAACCCACCGAAGACGGTCTGATCTCTGTAGAGTTCTTCAATCCCGCCAAGGATGCAGCCGCAGCAGGCAACCACAATATCACCGTAGTCTACACCTGCGACCTCGCTTTCAAAACCACCTCGTCGCTCTTCACCATAGCTGAACCCGAAGTGATCAACGACAGCGAATACAAGTCAGGCGCCTTTGACCGCACCGACGCTCTCGCCCCCGTGCTGAAAAGCGTAGCAGAAAACTCCACCGCACGCTTCCGTCTCGACTTCCACTCCGAGCACGATGCAGCTCTTGAGACTCACGTGATGGACGGCCAGCAGGAAATCATGGCCGACGCCGACGGAATCTACACTGTCAACATCGCCACCGCAGGCAAGACTATCGATATCTTTGCAGTGCCCACCAACGGCGCTACCCTCAATGCCGAGGAAATCGCATCGCTCGACCCTGCACAGTCGGCAGCTATCACTGACATCGCACTCACCGGCGAAATGTCGGCCGAAGCACTCGCCCAGGCTATCGAATGCTTCCCCTCGCTCGAAAACCTCGACCTCTCCGACCTCGAAGGCGAACTCCCCGACGGAGCATTCCAGGGCATGGCCGCTCTGACCTCAGTGACCCTCCCCGAAGTAGAGACCATCACCGACAATATGTTCAGCGGCTGCTCTTCGCTCCAGAATGTTGACATCCCCGCTTCGGTCAACTCTATCGGTGCCGGTGCATTCGAAGGCTGCTCGTCGCTCTCATCCGTAAGCCTCACCGGTGTGACCGAGATAGGCGAAGGCGCATTCAACGGCTGCGACAACCTCACCACCATCACCCTCCTTGCCGATGCAGCAGGTTCGGCCTCTCACAACGCTCCCGCCCGCAAGCCCCGCCGCGCTGCCGGTATCACTGAAGATTCATTCAGCGGTCTCAACCCCAACTGCTTCGTAATACTCGACGAAGGTGTCACCATCCCCGTAGCCGGCCGCAACGTGCTCAACACCACCACCGGAATGATCGACGACATCGATGCCGATGGCAACCCCACCCGCCGCGAAGGCCGCATCTACACTGCAGCCGCTTCGGTTAACTTCAACTCTGCCAATCCTCTGGCCATACCTTACAACTTCACTCTCGCCGAGGATGCCTCGATCACTCTGAGCGTTGAAAACGAAAAGTGGAACTCACTTGTAGCTCCCTTCGATGTTGAGAAGATCACTGACGAAGCCGGCAACGAAATGGAAGTTACCGTCTACGATCCCAAAGCCCGCAATGCCGAAGGTTTCTACCTCTACACTCTGGCCGAAGGCGCTGAAAACCTCTCAAGCGTAGCTTCAGCAAAAGCCAACACTCCCTACCTCTTCCACGCTCCCGAAAGCGGTGTATACCACTTCTCTGCCACCGGTGTGGCTGTCAGCGCCACCCCCGCCACTGTAGGAGTCGAAGGCAAGGACTACGGTCTGCACGCCACCTACGCCGCCACTGAAGTGCCCGCCGCCGATACATACGTGCTGAGCGAAGACGCCTGGGCTTTCATCCCCGTCGACACCGACGATGAGACCGTGACCATCGCTCCCAACACCGTCTACGCTACCTCGCCCGTGAAGGTTGCCGAGATACCCACCCTCCTCCCCGACGCCGAGCAGACCACTGCTATCGACGACATCGAATGGGACGGCACCGAGCTCACCGTAGCCATCTATGGCAAGACTCTGGTAGTATACTCGCCCGAGGCCCGCACCGAAATCATCTACTCCACCGATGGCCGCGCCGTGAAGGCTCTCGCTCTCAATGCCGGACGCAATGATTTCCACCTCGATCTCAACGGTATCTACATCGTAGCCGGTACTAAAGTAAAAATTTGATAGGATTGAATAATGTGAATTGAATAAGAAGTCAGCAGAGAGCTGACGCATGGGGGAGGCTGCTCATTGGTTGAGCGGCCTCTTTCTGTTTTCTCAGGTCATAATAGTGACGATGGATAATAATAGTCCTATGTAATGATTTTTAACTCCTCAACCCGAAAAATCCGCCGACCCGATAATTTTCATCAGCAACCACTATAAATATCTACTGACCCTAAATAATCCTGCTTCCTGAATCGAGATTTTATTACTATCTTTGCAGAGCGATATGGAAACACTCGATATTGTATTGATAGTCATGGCAGCTGCCGGAGCCATTATGGGCTGGATGAGCGGCTTTATCGGTCAGATAGCCTCGTTGGCGGCATTGGTAGCCGGTGTCGTGGCCTGTCGCTGCAAGGGCGATGAGTTTGCCGCGTGGCTCGGACCGATAATAGCTCCCGACACGGCCGACACGCTGCTTGTGGTGAGCGGATGCAACATTGTGCTCTTTATCGTTGTATATATAATAGTGATGATAGCCGCGTACCTGCTGCGCACCATCTTGAAAATTACTTTTATGGGCCCGCTCGACAGTCTGGCCGGTGCGGTGTTCGGTGTGTTCAAGTGGTGGTTTCTGGGCGGAGTGCTTCTGGGTCTGTGGGCTTTTGTGCAGCCGTCGGCTGCCGCAGCGATTCAGCATGACACGCTTGCCGCCTGTGTGCGCGACGGAGCTATGTGGCTTTTGGGCGTGGGTATCAACACTGTGACTCAATAATGTGACCTACTATGAGTAAAAATCAGACTACACCCGATAACGCAGCCGATGAGTCGCGCGACATAATCCGCGATGTCACCGGCAGCGATTATAAGTGGGGATTCGTGAGCGACATCGACACCCACATCCTTGAGCGCGGCCTCAACGAGGATACCGTGCGCTACATTTCGGCCCGCAAGCAGGAGCCCGAGTGGCTGCTTGAGTTCCGACTGAAGGCTTTCCGCTACTGGCTCACTCTTGAGCCGCCCACATGGGCCCACCTCGACATTCCCGAAATTGACTTTCAGGATATAAGCTACTACGCCGAACCTGTGAAGAAGGAAGGTCCGAAGAGTCTTGACGAGGTGGATCCGCAGATGCTCGATACATTCAACCGTCTGGGAATTCCGCTCGACGAGCAGAAAGTGCTCTCCGGCATGGCTGTCGACGCTGTGATGGACTCGGTGAGCGTCAAGACCACCCACCGCGAGAAGCTGGCCGAGCTCGGCATAATATTCTGCTCCATATCCGAGGCTGTGAAGGACTATCCCGATCTTGTGAAGAAATATCTGGGCAAAGTGGTGTCGTATAAAGATAATTTCTATGCGGCTCTCAACTCGGCGGTGTTCTCCGACGGATCGTTTGTCTATATCCCCAAAGGAGTGCGTTGCCCTATGGAACTCTCCACCTACTTCCGTATCAACGCTTCGGGCACCGGACAGTTTGAGCGCACGCTCATAGTGGCCGACGATGATGCCTACGTGAGCTATCTCGAAGGTTGCACCGCCCCGATGCGCGATGAAAACCAGCTCCACGCCGCTATAGTGGAGATAATAGTGGAGGAGCGCGCCGAGGTGAAATACTCTACCGTGCAGAACTGGTGGGCCGGCGACAAGGAAGGCCGCGGAGGTATCTACAACTTCGTGACAAAGCGCGGACTCTGCCGCGGCGACCACTCGAAACTGTCGTGGACCCAGGTGGAGACCGGCTCGGCTATCACATGGAAGTATCCTTCGTGTGTGCTTGCCGGCGAAGGTTCGCGCGGCGAGTTTTACTCGGTGGCCGTGACCAATAATTACCAGCAGGCCGACACCGGCACCAAGATGATACATCTTGCCCCCAACACATCGTCGACCATCGTGTCAAAAGGTATCTCGGCCGGCCGCTCGCAGAATTCCTACCGCGGTCTGGTGAAGGTGGCCCCCAATGCTACCGGATGCCGCAACTACACGCAGTGTGACTCGCTGCTTATGGGCGACAAGTGCGGTGCTCACACATTCCCCTATATCGACATACTCAACGATACAGCCATAGTGGAGCACGAAGCCACCACATCGAAAATCTCTGAAGACCAGCTCTTTTACTGTAATCAGCGCGGCATCCCTACCGAGGAGGCCATAGCGCTGATAGTCAATGGCTATGCTAAGGAGGTGATGAGCAAGCTCCCGATGGAATTTGCCGTTGAGGCTCAGAAACTTTTACAGATAACACTCGAAGGATCAGTAGGATGAGAATCGACATACTTACCGTGCTACCCGAGATGATTGAGTCGCCGCTCAACTGCTCGATACTTAAGCGCGCCCAGGACAAGGGGCTGGCGCAGATAGTGGTGCACAACCTGCGCGAATATACCACCAACCGCCATCGCAAGGTCGACGACTATCCATTCGGCGGAGAGGCCGGAATGGTGATGCAGGTTGAGCCGGTGGACCGTTGTATAGCCGCTCTCAAAGCCGAGCGTCACTATGATGAGGTGATATTCACTTCGCCCGACGGCGAGACGTTTAATCAGCCTATGGCCAACGCCATGTCGCTGCTCGACAATATTATAATACTCTGCGGTCACTACAAGGGTGTGGACTGGCGCATACGCGAGCATCTTATCACCCGAGAGATTTCGATAGGCGACTACGTGCTGACCGGTGGCGAGATACCCGCCGTGGTGATAGCCGATGCCGTGGTGCGACTCATTCCCGGTGTGATAGGCGACGAACAGAGCGCGCTGAGCGATTCGTTTCAGGACAATCTTCTCGCTCCGCCTGTATATACGCGTCCGGCTGTCTACAACGGCTGGGAGGTGCCCGAGATACTTCTGTCGGGTCACAAGGCTCGTATCGACGCCTGGCGCCATGAGCAGGCCGTGGAGCGCACCCGCCGCCTGCGTCCCGATCTTCTTGATGATTAGTCACATATTCCTTTCCATATACTACCGTCCATGACTCCACGACGTCTTTTCCTTCTCGACGCATATGCCCTGATCTACCGCGCCTACTATGCGCTGCTGGGCAATCCGCGCGTCACCACCCGCGGGCTCAACACTTCGGCCGTTTTCGGATTTGTCAATACGCTCGATGAGGTGCTTCGTAAGGAAAATCCCACGCATATAGCCGTGTGTTTCGACCCCTCCGGCCCTACATTCCGCCACGAGGAATATCCCGAGTATAAGGCGCAGCGCGAGAAGCAGCCCGAGGATATCACTCTTTCAGTGCCGTATATCAAGCGCATCCTCGCCGCGTATCGCATACCGGTGGTGGAGATGCCCGGATATGAGGCCGACGATGTGATAGGCACGCTGGCTCACCGCGCCCGTTCAGAGGGTTATGAGGTGTATATGATGACGCCTGACAAGGATTACGGACAGCTGGTGACCGACGGTGTGTATATGTACCGGCCTTCGCTCCGCGGCCAGGGATTCGAGATTCGCGGCCCCGAGCAGATATGCGAGCGCTACGGCATATCGTCGCCCCGACAGATGATTGACCTGCTGGCTCTCGAAGGTGATGCGTCCGACAATATTCCCGGTTGCCCCGGTGTGGGTGAGAAGACTGCCGTAAAACTCATATCGGAGTTTGGTAGCGTGGAAAATCTGCTTGCCTCCACAGCCTCGCTCAAAGGCGCGCTTAAGAAAAAAGTGGAGGAAAATGAAGATAAAATCCGTCTGTCGAAACATCTGGCCACCATCATCACTGATGTGCCTGTGGATGTGACGATAGACAGTCTGGAGCGTCGCGATATCAATGTCGACGCGCTGATTGACATATATCGTGAACTCGAATTCAAGACATTCATAGCCCGTCTGAATGCGCGCCTTACAGCCGAGAGCGCCGTGCAGCAGGCCGAAGCTCCGGCCGCCGATTCGTCGGGCATGGGCTCACTGTTTGATGCCCCTGTGCCCGAGCCGGTGACTGCCGCCGCTGTCAGCACCGCCACACTCGACACCGAAAAAGATATAGCCCGCGCCGTGGAGCGCGCCTGCGCCATGAGCAGGGTGGGAGTGGCTGTAGAGGCTGCGGGCGACGACGCCATGACTGCCTCGATATCCGGTTTGGCCATAGCCTATGGCCCTGATGAAGCCTCGTGGATACCGCTGTCGATCACCGCGGCCAACCGTGCAGAGGTGGCCGAGATACTTGCCCCGCTTTTTACATGTGACTTCACCACTCTGGTGAGCCACGATGTGAAGCGCGACATGCTCCTGTTGCGGCGCATGGGCATAGTGATGACCGCTCAGGTGTTTGACACCTCGGTGGCTCACTATGTGATCGATCCGGAGATGAAACACACTCTCCAGTCTGTCGCCTCGCGCTATCTCGGCATAGAACTCCCTGCCGACGCCGAGCCCTCGGCAGCCGCAGCCCTGAGGGCGGCCACCGCGCTCAGGCTCATGGATCCGCTTGCCTCCGAAGTGGAAAACCGCCACATGTCGGCACTGATGAACGATGTGGAGTTTCCACTGATAGGCGTCCTTGCCGCAATGGAGTGGGCCGGAGTGCGCATTGACACTTCCGTCCTCGACCAGCTGGCCGAAGGCCTGCGTCTGCGTCTGGCGCAGTATGAGCAGGAGATATACACCCTGGCGGGACATTCGTTTAACATCGGCTCGCCCTCGCAGGTGGGAGCGGTGCTTTTCGAGGAGATGAAGATCGACGAGCAGGCCGGTATCAAGGCCAAGCGCACTGCCCGAGGTTCATATTCCACCACCGAGCAGATTCTTGAGCAGTATGAGGCCACCGTGCCTATAGTGAGTCTGATACTCAAATACCGCCGTCTGAAAAAACTGCTCACCACATATCTTGAAGCACTTCCGGCCATGGTCAACCCCGTGACGGGCAAGATTCACACCTCGTATAATCAGACCGTCACCGCCACCGGACGAATATCGTCGACCAACCCTAACCTTCAGAACATACCTATCCGCACCGATGACGGACGCGAGATCCGCCGCGCATTTATCCCCGACGAAGGCTGCCTGCTCATGAGCGCCGACTACTCTCAGATCGAGCTCAGACTCATAGCCGACCTGAGCGGTGACACCGACATGATCGAGGCTTTCCACTCGGGGGCCGACATACACCGCGTCACGGCATCGAAAATCTATAAAGTGCCTCTCGAAGAAGTCACCGACGATCAGCGCCGCCATGCCAAGACGGCTAATTTCGGCATAATCTACGGTATATCGGCTTTCGGCCTTTCGCAGCGCCTCGGCATACCGCGCGCCGATGCGCGCCGCCTGATCGACGGATATTTCGCCACTTATCCCGGCATACGCCGCTATCTTGACGAGGCCGTGGCCACGGCTCGCACCGACGGCTACGTCACCACACGCATGGGTCGCCGCCGCTATCTGCCCGACATCAATTCGCGCAACGCCACCGTGCGCAGCTACGCCGAGCGCAATGCTGTCAACGCCCCCATCCAAGGCACTGCCGCCGACATCATCAAGGCCGCGATGATCACCATAGCAGCCCGAATGACGGCCGAAGGCATGCGCTCTACAATGATAATGCAGGTACACGACGAATTGATATTCAACGTCATCCCCGACGAACTCTCACGTCTTCAGGAAATAGTGCGCACCGGCATGGAGTCAGCCTATTCCGGCGCCGTACCCCTCGAAGTATCCATGGGCGTAGCCACCAACTGGCTCGAAGCCCACTGATTAACAATACATAAGCTGCGATTTCTATTACCAAAATCTGTAGAATTCTACACTTTTTGGTAATAGGACATCATACCTCCTTGAGGATTTCGGGTTTTAACATAAAGTCAAAAAGGCCTATGATCAATATGCCGTCATCATTTCGGTGAGGCATGACATCATCCCTGACAATAATTATACGATGAAAAGAATCGTCTATCCTGCGGAATGAGTTTGTTTCCTGAATCATCTTGTCATGATCAGGAATTGAGTATGCTGACTGGATGTAGTATTTGGTATAGGCATCATTGGCTACGAAGTCAACTTCAAATTCCCTCCTTACAGATTTCCCGGATTCATTTTTATCAATCGAGCTGACAACCCCGACATCGACCGAAAACCCTCGGTAAAGCAATTCATTATAGATAAGGTTTTCCATCAGATGTGTAGGCTCAAGTTGACGGAAACCGAGCACCGCGTTTCGAATACCAACATCGGTAAAATAATATTTGGATAAGGTGTTTATGTACTTTTTTCCTTTGATGTCATATCGTAGCGACTTTTCCACTAAAAACGCATCACAAAGGTATTCCAGATATTTCGATACGGTTTTGTTGCTGATTGTAACTTTCTTTACGCTCTTGAAAGTATTTGATAACTTGGTGGGATTACATGGAGAGCCGATGGAGGAAGCGAGAATCTTTAATAATTCATCGAGTTCCGGTTTGTTTCTGATATGGTTGCGTTCCACGACATCCTGTAAATACACCGTATCGGCAAGGTGAATAAGATAGTCACGTTTCATCTTATCATCGGGCAATGACAATATCTGAGGTAATCCGCCGTAGGTTGAATACTCCCTCCAGCGCAACGAGCGATCACCTCCTCCGGCATTATAATACTCGTAGAATGAGAGCGGGTACATATGTATATCCTGACCGCGTCCTCTGAATTCAGTGACTATATCTTTGGAAAGAAAGCGTGAATTGCTCCCCGTGACATATATATCCAGGTCGCTGATATGAAGTAAGCTATTAAGCACCTCTACAAAGTCTCTTATCATATGAACTTCATCAATGAGTACAAAATATCGCTCCGTATCGGTAATGCGCTCCTTTATATAGGCAAGTATTCTGTCAGGATCGCGGTATTCGATATTCGCTCTGTCGTCAAGTGCAATTTCTATGATGTGAGCCTCGTTAACTCCTGTTGACCTGAGATAATTATGGAATAGATCAAACAAAAGAAAAGACTTCCCGCAACGGCGTATCCCGGTGATAATCTTTATCATGCGGTTGCCCTGCGCTTTGATCAGTTGATTGAGGTAAGTTGGTCGTGGAATAATCATATTACTAAAATCTGTAGAATTCTACACTTTTTGGTAATACAAAGATAATTTATATTTTCGGTATGTCAAAATTGTAGTATAAAATGGTTTACGAACGTGTGTGCCCTTTCGTATATTGTTCGGATGGTATTCTTATAAGTCAATCTATTACTAAAATCTGTAGAATTCTACACTTTTTGGTAATAGAAATGATGCTGAAGTCACGCAAGTAGGAGGGAAAAGATCAATCAAATCATCTATGAATTGTAAGTTCGGAAAATTACGATTACTTTTGTATTCACAATTTTATTGAAAATGACTCCTGAAGAAAAATCAGCTATTGAGGAGCGCATCGTGGATATGCTGCGCACCGTTTACGATCCCGAAATCCCCGTCGATATATATAATTTGGGTCTTATCTACAATATCGATCTTCACGACGACGGCGAGCTGAAAATCGACATGACGCTGACCGCACCGTCGTGTCCGGCCGCCGATTTCCTTGTGGAAGATGCCCGCATCAAGCTCGAAAGCATCGAGGGTGTGAAAAATGTCGACATCCGTATAGTATTTGAGCCTGAGTGGAACAAGGATATGATGAGTGAGGAAGCTAAACTCGAACTCGGATTTCTCTGATTTCACGCCGACCATGAGCCGCGACCTGACATATTTCATTTCCGACCTTCATCTGGGGGCATCGTATATCGAGTCGCCACGTGAGCATGAGCGTCGGGTGGTGGACTTTCTGCGCTCAATAGCTCCGCGGGCGCGTCGGCTCGTGTTGCTCGGCGATGTGCTTGACTACTGGTGGGAATACACCACGGTGGTGCCGCGCGGCTATACGCGCTTTTTCGGTGCGCTGGCCGAACTGGCCGACAGCGGTGTGGAGCTGCATTGGCTCAAGGGTAATCATGATATATGGATATTCGATTATCTTCCGAATGAAATAGGCTTCACTCTCCACGATGGTATAATGACCGCCGAGTGGGACGGCCGACGCTTCCTGCTCGAACATGGCGACGGCGTGGGACGACTACCGACATCGTTCAGAATATTGCGCCGCCTGTTTCGCAACCGATTCGCCCAATGGCTCTACAGCTTCCTTCCGCCCCGGCTGACCATAGGATTTGCCCACGGATGGTCGAGCCATAGCCGCCGCAAGGGTGGACAGATGAAACTGCCCGCCGATCAGGCCGACAATCCGCTTGTGGAGTGGGCCGAGGAGTATAATATGACCCACAGGCAGGCCAAGGTTGACTACTTCGTTTTCGGCCATCAGCACATACTGCTCGACCGCGAATTGCAGGCCGGCGGAAGGGTTATTGTACTTGGCGATTGGATCGATAAGTTTTCTTACGGAGTGTGGGACGGTACGTCGTTTTCTCTCAAAAAATTCGACGAATCAGGCGAAAGTACCTCGTGTTAACTTTGTTTAACAATCGGTGCGGTTCCTTATTGATTTCGGTAAATTGTTGAATTATACGTGTTTGGGGTGCGGAAATGCCGAAGTTGAGGTGGGGTGTTAAAAAAATATGTTGGATAACATATAAATTAATTTGCTGCCGTGCACATTCGGCCTTACCTTTGCATCACGAACCTAAAACAATCTTTTTTACCTTAGAAATTGTACCTATTGGAAACTCATAAAAAGGAGCTACGTGAAGTCGCTCCTTTTTATTTTGCCCGAAAACGGGCGCGAAAAACTTAAAGGGTGTCGCACGAAATGCGACACCTTTTCACTATATTTGCGGATAAATAATCATCATGTGCTATGAATCAACTACAGAAATATACATGGCTGATCGACACGATACGGCGTGCGGGGAAGATCTCGCATAGGGAGCTGTCGGAGCGGTTGGAACGCTGCAAGGATCTGAGCGACTGCAAGCCGCTCCACCGGGCTACGTTCAACCGCTGGAAGGATGCAATCTTCGAGCAGTTCGGCATAATTATCTCGTGCCAGAAAAGCGGCGGTTATCTCTACTATATCGAGAATCCCGAGGATATCGACGAGGACAGGCTGCGGAAATGGATGCTCGACACTATGGCCGCCGGTAATCTGATCAATGAGCATATGTCGCTTAAAGACCGTATCATGGTAGATGAAATCCCGTCGGGACGCGACCATCTCACCACGATACTTCAGGCTATGAAAGACAACCGCGTGGTGCGGATCACATACCATCCTTTCAATCGTCAGCGCAGATATACGTTTTCCATCGAGCCTTACTGCGTAAGGTTGTTTGACAACCGCTGGTATGTGCTGGCCCACAACGAGCGCGATGAGATAAAGATATACGGACTTGACCGACTGGAGGATGTGGAGCTGACCGACAATACATTCAGTCTGCCCAAGAATTTTTCGGCCGAAGAATTTTTCTCGACGCGCTACGGTGTGGTGATAGGCGGTTACGACGTGAAACCCGAGCGAATAGTGGTGCGCGCCGACCGCAACCACAAGCATTATCTGGCTACCCTTCCGCTCCACCACAGCCAGCGGCTCGTGGAGGACTGCGGCGAGTATGCCGATTATGAGTTGTATCTGTCGCCCACGTATGACTTCGTGATGAAACTGCTCCACTCGGGGGCGATGCTCGAAGTGATATATCCGCCGTCGCTGCGGCTAACCATGAAAGGGTGGATTTCGGATATGTATGAACTATATAAAAATGACTGATTATGCAGGACTTCGCAGCGATAGATTTTGAGACGGCCAACGGCCGACGCTCCAGCGTGTGCAGCGTGGGCGTGGTGGTAGTGAGAGGCGGCGAGATCGTTGACCGATTTTACAGCCTCATCCGCCCAGAGCCTAATTATTATACCTACTGGACTACCGAAGTCCACGGCCTGACCCGCGACGATACCGACGGCCAGCCCACTTTTCCAGAGGTGTGGGAGCAGATCAAGGATCGCATTGCAGGTCTGCCGCTTGTGGCCCACAACCGACCGTTTGACGAGAGCTGCATGAAAGCCGTATTTGCCGAGTATGGCATGGACTATCCCGGCTATGAATTTCACTGCACTCTGGCAGCGTCACGCCGATGCCTTGACCTGCCGAGTCATCAGCTCCACATCTCAGCCGCCGCGTGCGGCTACGATATGGAGAATCATCACCATGCCCTATGCGATGCCGAAGCCTGCGCGGCGATAGCGCTTAAGCTGCTGTAAAAATAATATTATCCCAGCAGGTATTTCTTGAGGGTTTCGACGCCGCGGGTGGCGGGTTCGGGGATTACGGTGACACCTGCGGGCACGGCTGCCGGACGGGGATCGATGTAGTAGACGGGGACGCCTCGACGCACGTAGTGAAGCAGCGAGGCTGCGGGATACACGGCAAGCGACGTGCCTATCACTACGAATATGTCGGCCATCTGCGCCCACTCGATAGCACGCTCGATGTTGGGCACTGATTCCTGAAAGAACACTATGTGGGGACGCACGTGATGACCTTCGATTACGGTGTCTGGTGTCGTCTCGATATGCTCCTCATCTAGAGTGAAAAAAGCCCAAGCAGGATGGTTTGAACAATCGGGAATGGAAATCAATGCCTCAGCCGTCCTGATTGTCCTTAGACGGATCAGCTCTACTAATTCTGTATGGCACGAAATAAATTCGGAGATTATTTCTAAATCAAATTCATATTCATATTAATATGAAAATAACTCTTATTTCAAAAATAGTTTTGTAAAGAAAAATATATAGATTATCTTTGCAATTGCGTACCGCTATGCAGAAGTCCGAATGGGTTTGTGAGGCGGGATGCAGACATAATGAAAATGCGTTTACTTGACGCTCTTTCTTGACGTCCTGAAATCTGGTAAATTTCAATCATGGTCAAGGATGAAGCAAACAGTAGATGCCTTGTGGATGTGTATTTTCTACTTGTGGCCGGCGCGTGAGCGTTAGTCACGTGGTAGTGTACATATATTCTGCGTGAGGCTTCTGCAGGTTTGCTCGTTCAACCATGATGGGCATTACCAGAGCCTCAGGACGTGGAACGAGCAACTGGTATAGCTCTCACGCATTGTGTTTTATTTATAGCCATCAAAGGGAGCATAGTGGCATATTTTGTTAACATGGAAAAACTTCAATTTAGTTTGAGGCCCTTTAGATTAGCAGCCGGATTAATCGCAGGGTTATGCTTGCCCTCTTTTTTACTTGTTTCATGTTCGTCGACCAAGACAATTGGTTTAACCTGTCAAGAGCGACAAATAGAAATTTACGTTGACGATGAATATCTTGGACGTGATCTGGTATACTATACAGTTCCTAATGGTAGGGAGTACATAGAAGTTTCGTGTCGGGATAACGGGGTGGAGGTATATCACCGTAGGATCAATATAAAAAACCGCAAGGGAAACCTTATAGAGCTACAAATTCCTAAAAATTATAAATATTCAAGTAAACCGTTTTAATCAATGAAAAAGAGTATTTTTTTATTGATGGCATTGTTATTGAGCTTTTCTGTCTATGCAGGAGGGAAAGCAAAGGTCATCAAAATCAGTGTTCAACCTCAAGAAGCAGCCATCTATGTAGATAATACATTGATTGGCTATGGTTATGGTGAATTTTCGCGTCCAAAGAAAAAGAATCAAGTTGCTATTATAAGGGTGGAATGTGAGGAATACACGCCTGCACACTCTAAATTCTATGGTGGCGATGAACGGAATGCGCTGTCGTTTAACCTCATGCAGGATGGTTTTTTCAGAGGATCGGCTGCTTCTGGTATTGTGAATAAATTCATGACTATAATGCTGGATCCGCAGTATTATTCTATTGATTCTACTGGAAATGTCAATAGTGAATCTGCATGGAAATTGCTACATCAGATTATTTTGAACTATTTCCCAGAAATAGAGACAACAGATATTCATGGTGGTTATATGCAGACTCCTTGGAAGTACAAATCATTCAACCTATCCGAAAAGCAAGTTCGAAACAGGGTGACAGTAAGGGATGTGTCTACACCTGATAGAGTAGCATTTCAAATTAAGATCTCATCAGAAGTAGCCGGAGCTATGGCCGCCCGTCATGGCGAATTTGATGAGGTTGACAGACTGCCTAAAGAACTGGAACCAATGGTAGAAGAACTCCAAACCAGAATCGGTAAGGTAAGTAGTATGTAAATATCAATTATAAATAATTATCACGATGAAAAAAGTACTTATTTTATTAAGCTTGGCTTTTACAACTATTGCTACAAGCGCACAAAGTTTTGTTGATACGTTTGATGCTAATTCTTTGGGCTGGACTGAAAGTGCGTTTGAAAGCAATAAGGGCTCTGCCGTAATCGATAAAGGCGTTCTTACTATTAAATCAAAAGGCGAGAACAAGGCAGCGGGTGCGATTCTCACGGCGTTAAGTGGAGTTGCAACAAAGGTAGGCGAGAATACTTTCTTTGAAACACATTGTTATGCCCCTCTTGATGTGAAAAAGCCATTTGAAGTAATTGCAAATGTAAAAATCGATAAACTGTCCAGCGATAGAATTTGCGGTTTCGTATTCAATTACAGAGATGGTGGCAATTTTTATTGCTTCATTTTTAATGACGAGATGGTAAATTTTACGCGATATGTAGATAATCATGTCGTAGGAAATATTACTCAAGGAGTTAAGTGGGAGAATAAAAAGAAAGTTGATCAAGAGTGGAAACTCGTGTGTGATGGTGATGTTCTTTCTTTTTTCGTTGATGGAATGGAGATTCTTAAAGTTAGATATATGCCGCTTGATTTTTCAGGAATCGGATTCTATACTTTTGGAAAACAGACATTAGTGGTAGAAGATATGACTTTTACACAAAATTGATCTAAAACAGGATAATCAAAACAAGGATTGCATGGCTGCCAGCTCGTGCAATCCTTGTTTATTGATAACTAAATGAGGATGATATAAATAAAGGTTACCCCAGCAGGTATTTCTTGAGGGTTTCGACGCCGCGGGTGGCGGGTTCGGGAATTACGGTGACACCCGCGGGCACGGCTGCCGGACGGGGATCGATGTAGTAGACGGGGACGCCTCGGCGCACGTAGTGAAGCAGCGAGGCTGCGGGATACACGGCAAGCGACGTGCCTATCACTACGAATATGTCGGCCATTTGCGCCCACTCGATAGCACGCTCGATGTTGGGCACTGATTCCTGAAAGAACACTATGTGGGGACGCACGTGATGACCTTCGATTACGGTGTCTGGTGTCGTCTCGATATGCTCCTCGTCGAGAGTGAAAAGCAGGTCGGGATTATCGAGCGCGCGAACTTTCATCAGTTCGCCGTGGAGGTGGAGTATTCGGTGGCTGCCGGCGCGCTCGTGTAGATCGTCGACGTTTTGGGTTATGATATATGTGTCGAAATTCTTTTCAAGATCAACGAGGGCGCGGTGTGCGGCGTTGGGTTGCGCGGAGAGCAACTGGCGGCGACGGTCGGAATAAAACTTGTGTACAAGTGCCGGATTGCGTGCGAAACCGTCGGCCGAGCACACTTCCATTACCGGATAGTTTTCCCATAGTCCGTCGGCATCGCGGAAGGTAGATATACCGCTTTCGGCGCTGATACCCGCGCCGGTGGAGATGACGAGTTTTTTCATGAGCATGAGGAGGGTTTATCGTTTGGATTTGAAAAAGTCGGTCATAAGGGCGGCACATTCGTCGGCCAATACACCGGCTACCACTTCAGCCTTGGGGTGAAAAGGCGATCGCGATACCTGAGTGGAGTATCCTCGCTTGGGGTCGGAAGCACCGTAGACTATACGGCTTATCTGACTCCAGCCTATTGCGCCGGCACACATCAGGCATGGCTCGACGGTGACATACAGCGAGCAGTCGCGCAGATACTTCCCGCCGGCAGTCTGGGCCGCTGCCGTGATGGCAAGCATCTCGGCGTGGGCCGATACGTCGGCCAGAGCTTCGGTGAGATTGTGGCCGCGACCTATAACAAGGCCGCGCGGGCTGACGATCACGGCGCCGATAGGCACCTCGTCGGCTTCAAGGGCGCGTCGGGCTTCGTTGATGGCCATGCGCATGTATACTTCGTCTTTGTTCATTGTCGGAGCGATAATATGTCGAGTCCTGAAGGAGCCTGATATATGCGTAGCCCGAAGCGGTTGACGTCGGCAAGCACGCGGTCAAACACTCCGGCCTGAAATTCTTCATATTCCACCCATGTGGTGTGGGCGGTGAAGAAGTAAAACTCTATAGGCAGTCCCTGCGGAGTAGGGGCGAGTTCGCGCACCATCCATGTCATGTCTTTTTTCACGGAAGGGGTAGTGGCTATGGCATGCTTGAGATAGTGGCGGAAAGCTGTCACGTTGGCTACCTCGGCGCCACCTGCCAGCGGGGCAAACCACTCCTCGCTCTCGATGGCTGCGCGCTCGTCGGCTGTGAGATAGCGCACCGAGTTGAGGTCGATGCACACTGACCGCTGCACACGGCGTCCGCCCGAATCCACCATGCCGCGCCAGTTTTGAAACGACTCGCTGAGCAGTGAGTAAGGAGGCACGGTGACTATGGTCATGTCGAAATTCTGCACCTTCACCGTGGCGAGACCCACTTCGCGCACTATACCGTTGATATTGCGCGAGGGTACGGAAATCCAGTCGCCCGGACGCAGCATATCGTTGAGCGTGAGCTGCACTCCGGCTACCACACCCATTATCGGGTCTTTGAATACCAGCATGAGCACCGTGGCAGCGGCACCGAGTCCGGAGATGATGATGAGAGGATCGCGGTGAGCCAGAATACTCACCACTATTATTAGACCTACGAAAATCGAGATCACCTGGAGCATCTGCCTGATACCTTTGAGGGCAGTGACGCGCGCTCCGCGCTTCTCTTCGAGCAGATAATAGAGGGCGAGAATGATGCGGTTGACGAGATGCACCACAGCCACTATCGTAAGCAGCTGACACATCACCATAGACGCTTCGCTCCATTCGGGGTAAAGGCTCAGTGCCCTCGGCACGGTAATCTGTAGGAAAAGCGTGAGCAGTACCTCGCATATCACGTTGAGCACCTTGACGTCGAGCAGAATATCGTCCCATGATGCCGAGGTGAGTTTGGTGAGTTTCACCACATATTTCACCACCACACGGGTGAGAAACGAATAGAAGCCCCAAGCCAGGAGCAGAGTCACTGCCGTCACTACAGCCGTGGCCGTAAGGTGACAATAAGACGCATCGAGCCCCATGCGGTCAAGGAGCCCGATAGCGTAATTAAGCAGGAAGTAGGGGTCGACGATCTCCGATGTCATTTCGCAAGCGACCACTCGGCCCCGTCTTTAGTATCTTTTACCACGAATCCGGCGGCAGCCATACGGTCGCGGATGAGGTCGCTCGTAGCCCAGTCTTTGTCAGACTTGGCCTTGGCGCGCATTTCGAGCAGCAGATCCACGGCGTCTTCAAACGGCTTCATGGCCGAGCTGTCGGCCGAGGCGTCGCCGGTCATATCGGGGCGTATGCCCAGTATATCCACCAGATAGGTATCAAAGAGTTCCTGAAGAGCATTGATGTCGGCTTCGGTGGCCTGAGCGTGTCCGTCCTTGATCTGATTGATCACACGGAGCGCGTCAAAGAGCGTGGCTATCACCACGGGAGTGTTGAGATCATCGTCCATCGCTTCGCGGCAGCGGCGCTCAAACTGAGCTACGTCGACCGTGGAAGTGGCCGACGGCTTGAGGTCGCGCAGTCGACGATAGCCTTCGAGCATGCGTCCGAGCGCTTTTTCAGCACCTTTTAGAGCGTCGTTGCTGAAGTCGACAGTGCCGCGGTAGTGAGCCTGAAGTATGAAGAAGCGTATGGTCATGGGCGAGTAAGCCTGCCGGAGCAGGGGGTGAGAGCCGTTGAAAAACTCATCGAGGGTGATGAAATTGCCCAGCGACTTGCCCATCTTCTTGCCGTCGATGGTGATCATGTTATTGTGCATCCAGTATTTGACGGCGTCGTGACCGTTGTGGGCCACTGACTGCGCTATTTCGCATTCGTGGTGGGGAAACATCAGGTCCATGCCGCCGCCGTGAATGTCGAAAGTCTCACCCAGATACTTCTCGCCCATGGTAGAGCATTCGAGGTGCCATCCGGGAAAACCTTCGCTCCAGGGCGAGGGCCAGTGCATGATGTGTTCGGGCGCAGCCTTTTTCCACAGGGCGAAGTCGGCGGGATTGCGCTTCTCCTGCTGGCCGTCGAGGGCGCGGGTGGTGGAGAGAAGTTCCTCCACGTTGCGACCCGAGAGCTTGCCGTAGGGATGGTCGCGGTTGTATTTGGGTACATCGAAGTACACCGACCCGTCAGACACGTAGGCGTAGCCGGAGTCAAGAATCTTCTTTACGTATTCTATCTGCTCTATGATGTGGCCCGAGGCGTGTGGCTCTATCGAGGGTGGCAACACGTTGAGCGCCTCCATAGCCTTATGGTAGCGGGTGAGATAGTGCTGCACTACTTCCATTGGCTCAAGCTGTTCGAGGCGTGCTTTCTTGGCTATCTTGTCCTCGCCCTCGTCGGCATCATGCTCCAGATGGCCTACGTCGGTGATATTGCGCACATATCTCACCTTGTAGCCGAGATAGCGCAGATAACGAAACAGGACATCAAACGTGATGGCCGGGCGTGCGTGGCCGAGATGGCCGTCGCCATACACCGTGGGGCCGCACACATACATACCCACGCGCCCCTCGTGGAGGGGAACGAAAGGCTGCTTGGTGCGTGAGAGAGTATTGTAGATTGCAAAATTATTCTCGCGGATCATCAGAGCAAATATGAATGAAATGTGTGGAGATTTTTTTATTCAGACGAAATTTTCAGCTATCAAGCCTTGCCGCCCATGATGAAGGGGTTGGGTATCTCGCCCTGACCGCCGCCGTTGATGGGATGCTTGGGTTTGATTTCGCCGAAGGTGGCCTCGTATTTCTTCACGTTTTCGATCAGCGCGCCCATGAGGTTTTTGGCGTTTTCGGGAGTCATGATGATGCGTGACTGCACCTTGGCCTGAGGCATGTTGGGGGCGATGGCTATGAAGTCCATATAGAACTCGTTGGGGGAGTGAGAGATTACTGCGAGATTGGCATAGTGGCCGGCAGCTACTTCGGGAGTGAGTTCGATTTTTATTTCATTTTTCTTGTTGTCCATGATAGTGTGTGATTTTAAAAGAGTGGTTGGTAAAACAATGATAATTATATCTGACCCGCCTGAGCGAATCCAATTACAAAGATACGTAAATCTTTGGGAAAATGCAAGCCGACACTGTTTCCCGACGCAACTTTATATATTTTTATCAGATTAAAATACGCGTCGTAATGGTAAATATTTGCGTAATTTTGGCTGTGAGACGGGAAATTAGTACTTTTGTGCATGGCAAAATTTCAGATTAATATACTCGGCTGCGGATCGGCCACGCCTTCGGCGCGACACATGCCGTCGTGTCAGGTGATAGATTTCCGCGACAGGCTGATGATGATAGACTGTGGCGAGGGCGCTCAGATGCAATTTCGCCGCATGTCGCTCAAGTTCTCGCGGCTGAGCCATATATTCATATCCCATCTCCACGGCGATCATCTGTTCGGACTGCCGGGGCTGCTCTCCACGATGGCACTTCACGATGCGGTGTCGCGCATCACGATTCACATACTGGAGGAGGGAGTGCCATTGCTCCGCAGCTGGCTCGATACATTTCTGCGCGACTCGGGTCTGGAGGTGATCTACGACCCGATAGTAGCAGGGGAGAGCCGCGTGCTTCTCGACGAGAAAGCGCTCACCGTGGAGTGTTTTCCGCTTTACCACCGAGTGCCCTGCACCGGATTCATATTCCGGGAGAAGGAGAAGTCGCGGCATCTCGACGGCGAGATGGCAGCATTTCTCAATCTGACGCCTACCCAGCGCGTCGCACTCAAGGCCGGCCGCTCCATCACACATGAGTCGGGCCGTATCTATACACCCGAGATGCTCACTACTCCCCCCGAACCGGCTGTGAGCTACGCATATTGCAGCGACACCCTTGCCGACAACCGTGTGGCCGACGCCATAGCCGGAGTCGACACCGTGTATCACGAGGCCACCTACGACGACTCGCTCCGCGCTCTGGCCATGCAGCGCGGTCACTCCACTGCCCTGCAGGCCGCCCGCATAGCCCGGCGTGCAGGAGCCCGTCAGCTTATCCTCGGGCACTTTTCCAAACGCTATGAGAGCGAAGATGTGCTGCTTGAGGAGGCCCGCACCGTGATGGATAATGTAATCATAGCCCGCGAAGGCATGAAAATAGATCTTTTGTAGAAGTCAATCTTCCGGAAAATGTCAGTCAACCGTAATAAAGCAACGTCACTCAGGCTGCTTGCCGTGGGAGTGATAGCTGTGGCAGTGGGCGCCATAGTAGCCGCCTGCGCCTCGATAGGCCGCCCCGAAGGCGGGCCGCGCGACGTCACGCCGCCGGTGTATGTGAAGAGCAATCCCCGACCCGGGGCTACGCGCGTAGCAGGGTCAAGAATCACCATCGACTTTGATGAAAACGTGCAGCTCGACGATCCAGGCTCGAAAATAGTCATATCACCTGCCCAGCGCACATCGCCGGCCATATCGGCCAACGGACGCCGCGTCACGGTGGATCTCCGCGACACTCTTGTGCCCGGGGTGACCTACACCATCGACTTCGCCGACGCAATCAAGGATCTCAACGAAGGCAATGTGCTCGACGGGTTTGCGCTCGACTTCGCCACCGGCGACAGCATCGACACCCTGCGCATCAGCGGCATGGTGCTCGAAGCCCGCACTCTCGAACCTGCTCAGGGTATGCTGGTGGGAGTATATTCGGCCTTCACGGATACTACGCTCACCACCGTGCCGTTCGAGCGAATCACCAAGACCAATCAGCTCGGCCAGTTTACGATACGTAATCTGAAGGCTGGGTCATATCATATATTTGCTATCAACGACGTGAATCGCGACTATCACTGGGATCGCTCGGAAGATATAGCATTCTACGACACCGTAATCACCCCTACTGCCATGAACGTGCAGGTGACCGACACGCTCGAAAGCAGCCAAGCTACCGACTCAATAGTGACACGCGACGCCACTCATTTCCTGCCCGACGACGTGTCGCTGACGTGGTTTAACGAAGAGTATAAGACGCAATATCTGGCCGATAATGCGCGCCCTGAGCGCAATAAGATCAATCTGCGCTTCGGAGCGCCGGCCGACTCTCTTCCGATACTGAAGCTGCTCAATACCCACCGACGCGGCGACGACATATCGAAGTGGAGTGTGCTTGAGGCTTCGGCCGGACTTGACACACTCACCTATTGGATCACCGATACCACGCTGATAGCCAATGACTCGCTGCTCGTAGAGGCCCGCTACCGACGCACCGACTCACTTGAAAATCTATCGTGGACCACTGATACGCTCCGCCTTTTCATGCGAAAGGCGCGTATGAAGAAACCCAAGAAAAAAGATGTGGAGGAAGCCGACACGCTACCCAAAGAGACACCTTCGGTGGCGCTGAAAGTGTCGTCGGGTACGTTGCAGGAACTTCACCGTCCGCTCTCATTTTTCTCAGCCACTCCCATAGTGGAGTTTGACACAGCCGGAGTGCATCTGTCCGCGATGATCGACTCCGTGTGGTACGACCTGCCACGCCCGTCAGTAAGGCTCGAACGCCCCGGTGATCCCATGAGTTATCTGGCCGACTACCGTTGGGACGAGGATACTCACTATCGCCTTACCATCGACTCGGCTTCAGTCACCGACCTTTACGGCCTTGTCAACCGCCCGCTGATTCATGAATTCACCACTAAGAAACTCAGTGATTACTCATCGGTGCGCTTCGTGATCCACGGCTTGCCCGAGGGTGTGCCTGCCATGGTGGAGCTGCTCAACAGTTCCGACAAGCCCGTGGCTACCGCTGCGGTAGAGGGTGGTGAGGCTCTGCTCAGCTACCTGAACTCAGGCACATATTACGCCCGACTGTATGTAGATGTCGATTCGTCGGGCACTTACACTGCCGGTTCGGTAGAACTTGACCGCCAGCCCGAGGAAACATATTATTACCCCCGCAAGATCAATCTGAAGAAAAACTGGGATATCGAGCAGACGTGGGACATAAACGCGCAAGCCCTCGATCTTCAGAAGCCACTTGAGATAAAGAAAAACAAGCCTAAGGACAGCAAGGCTGCCCTCAGCTCCACCGATGATGAGGAGGAGGAAGACACATTCAATTACTCCGACCCCTTTACCAATCCCGGCAGCGAGCGCTACGGCAGCGGGGCATTCAGCAGGTGACGTCTGCTGAAGCATTATCTCCCTATTAATCATAACAATAATGCTGAACGGTGAGTCAAATCTCGCGTTCAGCATTATTTTTTATGACAAAATGCACGTGTATTCCGGGAAAATTGCTAACTTTGCGCTGAAAATTTGAAAATTCCAATCATTAACACACTTTTTATGAAAAAATTATTACTTTTTGCAATTGCGGCTTGTGTTGCCTTCATAGCGGGCGCTACAAGCTACAATATGCTGAATGTGCATCTGGCCGACGGTACTACCGTAGATGTCAAGCTGGCTTCGGATCTGAAGCTCACGTTTACGGAGACACATCTGGTGGCCACAGGTACAGGCGTATCAGTGGAAGTGCCCCGCGAATCGATCGCTAAATTCGTTCATACATTCGATGCAGGTTCAGGCATAGCCGAGGTGGCTCAGGATGGCATGAAGTTCAGCGGCAACACCCTGAGCTTCGACTCGCTGCCGGCCGGTTCGGTGGTCAACGTATACACCGTAGCCGGTGCGCTCGTGCGCTCGGTAGCTGCCGAAGGAGCTGCCGATGTGGAGCTCGACGGTCTCACCGCAGGCGTGTATGTAGTGACAGTCAACAATGTATCATATAAAATTACTGTGAAATAAGGTCATGAAGAAACAGCTTATTCTTTGCGGCCTTGCCGCAGCCGCAGCCGGTATATCATTTGCCGCTGCCGACAAACTCAATCTTGTGAAAAACGATGCTATCATCAAGAGCATCCGTATCAGTTCGATCAGCCACCTCAGCTATCATGGCGACGAGGATGGATTCACTCACCTTGACGTGACAGGGCAGGATGGCAGCGTGGCCAGCTATTCGCTCGACGGTATCGACCACGTAGCCTACGTCAACGGTCTGCCCGACAATCCCGTATCGGTAGAAGTCGAACCCCACCACGCTTGCGCCACACTTCACGTCACCACCTCCGATCCCAACGCCTGGTACCGCTTCAGCGGTATGCCCGAAAAGAGTCTTGCCGGTGTGCCCGAAGACGAGTGGGCCGACTATCTGGTGCAGGACGATCTCGACTGGATCTATGACGTGTCAGCTGCATCAGGCTACACGCTCGACGCATCGTTTCTCCCCCGAATATTCGAGCAGGGCGATAAGTCGCGTGACTGGTTTCCCTCCGAGATAATCTCCGACAACACTCCAATAGCCCTGGTGGTGTATACCGGTACTATCACCGACGGCGAGATTGTGCTCACCTCCGAGCCCGAGCTTATACGCTTCACCACCAAGAAAGTAGAAGACCTCGGCGTGAAATTCAACATTACTTTCGACGTTACTTCCACCACTCTTACCGTGAAGGCCGACGCCTATCACCCCGAAGGTGGCGATGCCGATATACCTTTTGCCATCGCGCTCTATTCGCCCGAGCAGCTGGCTGAAAACTCACTCTCATCGCTTGTGGCCAACACGCTTGCGCAGTATGAGAATCAGGTGTATAATTACGGCTATACATGGGACGACGTGACATTCCGCAATCACGGCGAAAAGACCTACACCAACCGCCGCGAAAGCGACCAGTGGGTGGCTGTGGCTTTCGGCTGTGAATATGGCGTGGCTACTACCGATGCGTCGGTGGAAGTGGTGACCATACCCGAGGCCGAGGTGACCGACGACTGTACATTTGAAGTGGAATTTACTCAGAAGTCAGGTTCGGAAGGTACATTCACTATCACCCCCTCAAAGGCCGATACCCGCTACGCTGCCTTCGTGACCGAGTCAGAGCGCTTCGACGGTGAAGGTGCCATCACGCCCTCGTATTATCTTGCCAACAAGGTATACAATATCAACTATATGAATACCTTCCAGTGGCCTACCACTGAATATGTCCACACCGGAGCTGCCGAACTCAACTCCCACGACGATGTGATCGACGGCAAGTATTTCCGCGCCGGTGTAGAATACTCGCTTTTCGTGTGTGGCTTGGATGAGGTAGGCGGACGTACCACCGAAATCAAGGAACTCCGATTCACCACTTCGCAGAAGGTAGATGAGGATCTTACGTTTGACATTCAGTTTGCCAACTTCAAGGCCGATAACAACTATGCCCATTATCTTGATATCACCGTGACGCCTTCTGATCCCGATGCCAAGTACGTTCTCAACTATCACAAGATGACCCCATCATACTTCCCCGAGACCATGAGCGACGAGAAGTTTATGCAGAACTTCATCGACGTGTCGGGTGAATATCTCGAACTTCACAGCGGTGAGTTCGGCAAGCAGATGGCATTCTCGCCTGAATTTGACATCAACACATATGAGTATGTGTTCGAACCATACATAGTATATGTATTCGGCTACGACGGCGGTATCACCACACCGCTTTACGCTTACCTCGTGGATACCGCTACCGGCGAGGTGACTCCCTACCGTCTCCCGGAGAAGAAGTCGCTTACTTTTGAGCTGGAGTTTTCCGATTACCGTAAGCTTGGCGACTTCTACAGTTATCATACCGTGACTGTCAAGCCCTCTGATCCCGATGCGAACTATGTGTTCAACTATCACAAGATGACCAAATCATATTTCCCCGAGACCATGAGCGACGAGACGTTTATGCAGACCTACGTCGACCTGTCGGGTGATAATCTCGAACTCCACAGCGGCGATTTCAGCAAGCAGATGGCGTTCAGTTCGGAATACTCCTACGATGACGGCGGCTGGACGTTCGGTCCGTATATCGTGTATGTGTTCGGCTACGACGGCGGTATCACCACCCCTCTCTTCGCATACATCGTCGATTCCGGTACGGGTGAGGTGACTCCTTATCGCATACCCGAATAATGACTCGATAAGCTTTTTTCCATCCCGCCGCCACACTTGCCAGCTGACATGTGTGGCGGCGTTTTACATTTTGCGGCATTATGATTTTTTTGTAACTTTGCCTCGTCTTTTTTTCAGAACTGAGACACCATACCAGAGTTCTTACGCAAAATAATTATTCAATTCTGTCTTAACCTTTACAGTCGTGAAACACACTCCACGGATTCTTGCGGCCGCAATCATATCAATGATTATAGTAATGGTAGGCTGCTCCCGACATCCTCGTTCCGAAAAGTATGCCATGGCCAGGCTCGACTCGCTGGCCGCCGATTGCTATGCGGAAATTTATATCAATCCTATAGAGGTGGCAGGCTCGTTGACGCAGCTGCGTGACACTCAGGCCCCCGACAGCGACTCATATTATGCACTTACATCTCACATAGCCCTTGCCAATCTGGCCGGTGGCGACGACGCTGCTTGCGATTCGCTCTTACGGGTGATAGGCCGCTACGTAGCCGCTCATCCTGACCATGCGGCTTCGGCCCGCGAACGACTCATCTACATCAAGGGAGTGATATACTCGCTCCACGGGCAAAATGCCGAATCGGCCGACGACTTTCTGATCGCCGCCCGCTACGCCCGCGAAAACCGCAACTGGCTTCTTGCCGTGAAAAATCTTGCCAACGGCGGCGAGTTGCTGGAGATGGCAGGCAACCCGGCCGAAGGTGTGGTGAAGATGAGGGAGGCTATACTGCTGGCCGACTCCACAGGCAAGCATGACCTCGACTTCTCGATAATGACACGTGCCGCCGGCATATACAATGTCCTCGGAAACACTGAGGAGGCCGACCGGTTTTATAAGCTCAACGAACCGCGCGTCGACAGCGTATCGCCCATGGATAGATTTTATTTCTACTCTACCCGCGGCAACAGCATGTATTACCGTCAGGACTACCGGGCAGCGCTTGAAGACTTCCTCCGCGCTCAGGAAGATCTCGATACCATCGGTGACCCGTATCTCGATGCGGTGACTCACTCCAATATCGGAGAGTGCTACATGTATATCGACTCGCTTGACTCGGCCCGGATATATATCGACCGTTCGGTCAAAGAGTTTGATGACATAGCGGTGGATTATATCAATCAGAAGATTTATCTTAATTCTCTCCGCGGCGAGCTGGAATTGCGGTCGGGCAACCTCGACAAAGCCCGCCGTATGCTCCTCTCGGCCGCTCCCGATTCGGAAAATCTGTCGCCGCGCTACCTGGCGCTTCATCACCACCGCCTGCGTAAATATTATGATGCCGTGGGCGACTACAAATCGGCTCTTCATCATCTGATCAAGGCCGAGGAGCTCGACGACTCGGTGCTACACTTCATAGCGAGCAACTATACTGCCGAGGTCAACACCCGCTATCATCAGGACACCACCATACTCCGCACCCGTGTGCGTGTGGCTGAGAAAGAGGAGGAAATATCCACTCTGTATTTCTGGGTGGCTATAGTGGTGATGCTTGCCGTGATCGTCACCGTGGCTTTAGGCGTGCACTCGCATATGCGCCGCCGTCGCAGTCAGCGCCAGCTCGAAGAGTTGC
The DNA here is from genome assembly GCA_014802325.1 of Bacteroides sp. Classification (GTDB taxonomy): domain Bacteria; phylum Bacteroidota; class Bacteroidia; order Bacteroidales; family Muribaculaceae; genus Duncaniella. The sequence continues at coordinate 108,742 of JAAVCK010000005.1, read as the reverse complement.
GTAACTCGCTGATGAAATTGCGCATCGAGAATGCCCGCAACCGTATCTCGCCGCACTTCATATTCAATGTGCTCAATGCCGAACTTCCGGCCGATAACGTAAACATACGCAATCTTGTCAGTCTCATGCGTCTGAATCTTGAGCTGTGCAACAGGCAGATCATCACTCTCGGTGAGGAATTGGACTTTATACGCACGTATATCGATGTCGTTGCGCCGTCGTTGGGCGATGACTTCACCTACGACGAATACATCGATCCCCGTATCAATCCCGAGAAAGTGTCAGTGCCGGGCATGATGATACAGATAATTGTGGAAAATGCCGTGAAGCACGGACTGAGCGGATATGACTATCCGGGGAAACGTCTGCGCGTGGATCTGCGCCAGGTGGAGGGCGGTGATAGACTCACGGTCGACAACACCATACCTGCCGAAGATTATAATCCTCATCGAGGCACCGGCACCGGACAACGCATCCTCAATCAGATTATTAGCGCATTTGACCAATACAACAGCGCCTGTATGGTGATGACCGACGGTATAGTCACTTCGCCGGAAATGAACGTGCCCGTATTCCGCGTCACCCTCTTCGTGCCTAAAGACTATACGTTCAATATCTAAAAATCTTCGTATAGATTCATAAATTGCTCTGATACGGGGCGATTTATGAATTTTTTTTGTATCTTTGCCTATCGGCCTCCCGTCTGAGTCGGCCTCTGCGGCTACGTGATTCTTCTCTCAGTCGGGTAGCCGATTGTGCAGATATAGTAAATAAGTAACACGCCTAATATTTTAAACCCTGAAAAATGAGTGACTTTTCATTGATTCTCAATACCGGAATACAGTTTTATGAGCCGGAGCAAGAGGTGACGATAGACCTGAGCGAAAACGTGATGAAAGCACTGCGCTACTACGTATATCAGTTTAAGGACGTCGTGTACATGGATCCGGTGTATTACTTTCCGATGAAAGATAAGTTTCTCCGCCGCAACGATCTGCTTCTGTCAGGCTATCTTGACGCGCGCACCAACGAGCTTGCGCCCGAGGAAGTGATCAACAATCACGTGAACTGGCTTGAGAACGATGACCTCCTTTCGATCAGCAGTCTTGACACCACCGTGGGCGATCTCCGCCTGTCAGGTCTTGATCAGATAGAGAATCAGTGGTTGCCCGTACCGTTTTATGAAAAGGATCGCGACGCGGCGCTCTCATATCCGCTCAACTGGTGTAGAGTGAAACTCGTGCCCGTAGCCGGCAAGTCCACTCATCACAAGCGTGTCTACCGTCTGGTCATGGCGTTTGACACTGACCGTAATCTCAGCAACGAGCGTGTAAGTCCCCACTTCAGCAGCGGTCAGCCATTCAAAGATTATGCTCTGTGCGGTATCTCGATGGCCGACTATGACACTATGACCGATAGCGAGCGCAACCGCCTTGACAGTATGGTAGTGCCACTGCGCGCCTATGAGTTTGTCGACATGAAGCGTAATCCCGAACTCGACGGCTATCTGCGCACTCTGCTCCACTCTGACCCCTACGGCAAGCAGGAAGATGTGCGCAGCCGTGTGAAGTATCTTGCTTATTACGCATATCTCATCACTTATCTTCAGCGTAAGCACATATTCCCCGAAGTGCGGCTCTATAATGATGCCGGTCAGGCTGTGATCAATACCAATCTGGTGCTCGATGTGGGCAATTCGCGTACATTCGGCCTCATAGCCGAGGATCCTATCAACGCATCGTTCTCAAAAGCCGCTCCTGTTGAACTTCGTGACCTGTCGACCGGTGAGGTCTACGACAAGCCGTTTGACATGCGTCTGTGTTTCCGTCGCGAACTCTTCGGCCTTTCCACCGGCGACCGTCAGTTTCGCTGGCCCAGCTACGTGAGGTTAGGTTCGGAAGCGCTCCGCAACATATACGGCGGCGACAGCGACCTGCTCAGCAACGAGGAATTCGAGACCAACTATTCCAGTCCGAAGCGCTATCTGTGGGACGACGAACCGTTTGCCGGCGAATGGAAATTCGTGTCGGAGCGCGACCGCTACATAGGCCCGGCCATGAAAGTGAGCATCGAAGGGCTTGACGAGCAGTTCGCTACCGATGGCTCGTTTGTGGACGATCCGATGAACTTCGGCGTACGCAGCAGCTACTCGCGCCGGTCGCTCATGACATTCTGCTTCCTCGAAATACTGCTTCAGGTAAGAATGCAGATCAACAGTGTGAAATTCCGCGAGCGCAACGGCAACGAGTCGCGCAAGCGCCGCATAAGCCGCGTGATACTGACCTGTCCTACGGCTATGAGCCGCCGGGAGCAGCTCGTATTGCGCCGCTGCATGGAGGAGGCATCGATAGTGCTCTCGCGCTACTATGCCGGCACTTACAGCGAGAAATACGATCCGGAGGCCGACCGCGACAAGATAGAAATCATCCCCTCGGTAAAAGATCTGGCCAAGAGCGCCGACAACTACGACATGCGCCGCAACTGGATCTACGACGAGGCCACATGCTGCCAGATGGTATATCTCTACAGCGAGATGCGTCGCTATCTGGGCAATTCGCGCGAGTTTTTCGACCTCTACGGCAAGCGCCGTAACGGCGAGAAGGACTGCTCGCTCACCGTAGGCTCGATCGACATAGGTGCAGGCACTACCGACATCATGATATGCAATTACCGTAATAGCGGCGAGACCATCATACCCACACCGCTCTTCTGGGAGACATTCCATATAGCAGGCGACGAACTGACCAAACGGGTAATTATCGACGTGCTGCTCAATGATCCCCAGGAGCGCTATCCGGGTGCGTCGGGTCTCATCACCGCGCGCCTCCGTGCCATAGGATGCCGCGACGTGCCCAATGTGAAAGCCCACTTCTTTGGCGACACTCAGGCTATGGGTGTCAAGGAAAAACGCATGCGCAAGGAGTTTAACATACAGGTGCTCATACCGGTAGCCAATTATCTGCTCGATCTGCTTCAGCACGACAGCCCCGACCGCCAACTGACCTTTGACGAGATTTTTCCCGTCAACCGTCCCTCGAAAGCGCTGCTCGACTTCTTTGCCTCGCAGATGGGATTCCGCTTCGAGGAGATGCCCGTAAAGTATTCGCGCGACTTCATGAATGAAATCGTGTGCAAGGTATTTGAGCCATCCATGCGCAAGTGGGCGGCGATATTCTACCGCTACAACTGCGATATTGTACTCATGGCCGGACGTCCGTGTTCGCTCCATCAGGTCCACCGACTGCTGCGCCGCCTCGACGCCGTGAAGCCCAACCGACTCATATCAATGAACGACTACCGTGTAGGCTCATGGTATCCCGGCTCGACCGACATAGGTCACTTCGGCGACAAGAAATCTATGGTGGCCGTAGGCGCCCTGATATCATATCTGGCCGAGACGGGCAAACTCAACGACTTTCGCCTCAATACCGAGAATCTCAAGACGAAGATTCTGCCCACCACCGATTATATCGGGATACTCAACACCATGTCGGGCGCACTGACGCCGCTGCTCACACCCACGGAGCGCCGTGGCACGATAGAAATATCCGGCTTCCCTATCCGTATCGGTGCCAAGCAGATAAATATCGGCGGATATCCGTCGCAGCAGCTCTACGTACTCGACTTCAACGACAAGTATATCCGCGCCAAGGCCATAGAAAATCTCCGCACTCAGCTCGGACTGCCTCCTACGGCCGGCGAGAGTGACATATCGCCCGACTATATCAACTCCGAGATGGACACCATCAAGTTCCGCACCAAGCGCAACACTCCGCTCACATTTGCCATCGAGCGCGAGTATAATACCGACAAGGAGGAAGTGATAATCGACAGTATCTCCAACTCGCAGCGCGACGAGATTTCCAACAAGATGTTTGTGCTCCGACTCCAGACTTGGGCCGAGGACGAAAACAACTGGCTCGACTCGGGCAAATTCATCACCCAGATAAATGACTGACATAATGGAAAACAAATATATCGATGCCCAGCTCAGCGCCAACAGCGCCGGTCTTGACTGGGGTAAAGCATATCTTAAGGGCAGCGATCTGCGCTCGCTGCGTAGCGATCTTATCACCAACCGAATAGACCTGCGCCGCATACGCTACGCCGCGTCGGTCAATCCGGCCGCTGCCATCTTCGGCAAGTCGCAGGTGGGCAAGTCGTACATGGTGGACTGTCTGCTCACGTCGGATACCAATCCCCTCACCATCTACGATGCTGAGGGCACTCCCACAGGATTTATCGAATATATCAATCCCACGGGCAACGGTAAGGAAGCCACATCGCTCATATCACGCTTCACCACCCGGCAGGTGTGGAAAGATCCCCGCTATCCGGTCAAGGCAGTGATGCTGTCGGCGGTCGACGTGGTGCTCGTATTGGCCGACACGTATTTCAACGACGTGAAGGACCACAACGTGCCCCGCGAGGAGGAGATAGCCGCCGAGGTCAGACGTCTGCTCCACACTTACGGTGACCGCCCTACGATGCAGACCATTGTGACCGAGGACGATATATATGAGTTGCGCGAGTATTTCACTCTCGGACTCATGGAGCAGCGCCCCGACTTTCAGGATGCGCTTATCAGGCAGAACTATTTTGAGACGTTGGCCGAGGTGATACAATCCGTTCCGGTAGACTGCTGGGCCGATGTGTTCTCATATCTCTGGAACCGCAATCCGATTATCACCGAGGTATTCAATAAGCTCGTGGCCACGCTGCAGCGCCTCGATTTCAGTCGCACCGTCTATATCAAACTCGCGGCGGTGAATAAATTCACCGGCACGATACTCCATGTCGACCGCATCTACGAGCTGTTCGGCATCGACGAACTCGACGATGAAAAGGGCGGAAAAGTGATGATAGAAAAGGCCACCGAGCCTCTGATGGATGTGATGACCGACGGTGGCCGCGAAGTGACGGATATTGAGAAGGCCGTGTTCTGCGCTCTGGCTATGGAGGTGGACTTCACTATCACCGATCCCACAAATCCGGCCCAGACGGAACGGCTATATGCCGAGAAACCGTTTCTGAAAGACCTCGATATACTCGACTTTCCCGGGGCGCGCTCGCGTCAGAAAAACTCCGAGGCCGACATTACGCGCCGCGATGCCTCGCTCATGCTTATCCGCGGCAAGGTGGCGTATCTGTTCAATAAATATTCGCAGCAGTATCTGATCACCAACCTCCTTTTCTGCCACGACGATACGCAGAATGAGGTGAACACTCTCCCCACGTTGCTCACCAGCTGGGTGGAGAAGACCGTAGGCAAGACACCCGCCGAACGTGCTGACTTTCTGGCCACAGCCGAAGTATCGCCGCTCTTCATCATCGGCACCAAGTTCAATATCGAACTCAAGCGTCGCGATGTTGACTCCAAGGGCAGTGCGGAGCAGCGCGAGCAGGAGAAGCGCAACCGCTGGACCAAGCGATTCGGCATACTGTCAAACGTGATGTCGGCATCGATAAAGAATCCGTGGGAAAACGAGTGGACTCCCGGTCAGGCATTTAAAAACTTCTACATGCTGCGCTCGTTTGAGTACTCCTGTCTCGACGGCCTGTATGACGGATATATGACCAAAGACGCCAACGGCGACTGGCTGCTGACACGCACACCCGACGGAAAACTCCAGGGTGAGATATGTGTGAGCGAAGATTACCGCGAGTTTTTTGACCGTCTGCGCGATACATTCGTATCCAACGACTATATCCGCACACACTTCGCTGACCCCGGTCACTCGTGGGACGAGGCCGTATCGCCCGGCAAGGACGGCTCCAAGTGGATCATTGACAATCTCACCCGTTCGGGTCGCAAGATGAGCGCATCGCGTGAGCGCACTTTCGCCCGGATCTCTGACCAGGCCATCGGTGCTCTGTGTGCTGCTCTCAAGAAGCATTTCCACGACGATAACTCCGACGACGAACTTCGCCGGGCTCTCGAAGGTGCCGGACGCATCGAACTGGTGTTTGACGCCCTGTTCGGCAAAGACAAATATTTCTTCTCCGATTTCATCAACTCGCTCCTGGTGCACGAGGACGAGATCAACGATACTATCCTCACTACCGTAAATTCAGTAAAGGTGCTTGAGGATACCGACCTGTCAACACTCTTCGCCATACGCAACCGTGCCGGTATCATACCGCCGTATATCACCGATGAGCGTGGCAACAAAGTGCCCGTCGATGCGGCAGCTAACGAGGCAGAAAACCGCCGCCGCATGCGTGAGACATACCACTTCGCATCTGACGACGAACTCGATGCCTATCTGACCGACATGAAGCTCACCATGAAGGATATAATCAATCCTCCGGCGGTGCGCAATCTGGCCCGCATTATAGTCGACGCCGTTGAGAAATATTGGATGGAGACCTATCTTACGGTCGATCATTTCCGTGAATTTATAGACCGCGGCATGAACGAGAAGGCGCTTGACACGTTGCTCGCTAACATACGTGTGCTCTATACCGACAAACTGAAGATGACCGAGCGCATCACTGCGCGACTGGCTCCATACGTCACCGCTCGCGAAAATCTCGACGATATGACCGAGATGCTGGCCGATATATGCGCCGAGATGCTCAATAAATTTATCAACACCATAGGCACGGCTTACTTCGAGGAAGAGCTTTGGGCCGACGTGCGCGACACCGTGAGTCACAACGGTTTTGACGTCAATGTGGGGGCAGGATATAAGGACGATGTGGAATTTGACGGCGAGAAAGTGCGTGCCGGACTCGGCGATGTGTTCGATGTGTTTGACAATGTGGACTCACTGCTCAACAACGTACCCGTCGACACTGAAAAACTGTCATATTTCAGCGCCTACCATTCATTTCGCGAGTGGACCGATATGATGAAGATAGCTTTCCTTGCCACATGCGGAATACCTAAGTACGACGTGGCGATGAATAATGAGTTGCGCCGGGTGCTGACGAAGTTTATCGTAGACCAGCCCGACATAAAGCCGCTGCTTCGACCCGATCACGGTCTTGACTCACTCTCCACTCTGTCTCCTGAAATCTGATGTAGCATGCAGTATCTCAATCAAAGCGATTATAACGCGTTCACGCACCACTATGCAGGCCAGCAGCCGGTAGTGATGCAGCACAGCCGCGTGAGTTCGCTCATAGCTCACCGCCTGAAGGGGCTCGACGCGGCCTGCACTCACGTGCTTGCCATGCCGCAGGTCACCGGTCAGCCGGGTAAAGAGCAGATAATATGGGGCACGGATCAGTTCAGCAGCCCGGCCCGACCGCTCGCTCAGCTCGTGGGCGACGAGCGTGAGCGCTACGAAAGCATTCTTGCCGATACGATGACCAGGCTCGGACATGCCGTTGACAGTGCCGATGACGAGACCCGCGAAGTGCTTGCCGAAGCAGTGACCTATCACTCGCCCGACACCGTATATTGCGGCGACGGAAAGGTGGTTATCACCGAGTGGGGTATGCACCCGCGCAATGTCAGCGACTACAGCCGCATGCCTTTAGGCGTGGATGTGGAGCCGGAGAAGGTGGTGGGCCGTCCTGCTGATGCGGTGAAGCATGATGATCCGGAGTCGACCGCAGAGCCGGCGCTTTCCCCTGAGTCAGCGACTCATAAAGATACACGAGACTCTGCGGCAGTACCGCCCGTAACTCCGCCCGCAGAGCCTCCGGTCACTCCGCCTGCGCCTCCGGTACCTCCCTTAATTCCGCCGGCGGCTCCGCAAGGCGCAAACCGCAAGCGCAGAAATTGGCTGAAATGGATATTGATTGCCCTGGCCGCAGTTCTGCTCATATGGCTGCTGTGCAAGTTGCTCAATAGTTGCTCCGAAGAGGGGGGCGAACCTTTCGACCATGAAATAGTAGCGCTCCCGCCCGATATAGATCCGGCACGCGATGTGGTGGAAAGTCCCGACTCCATGACCCGCGTGGTGGCCAACCGTCTGATACTCGTGATCACCGAAGGCGGCTCGGTCAATGAATTCGTGCGCGAGTTCCGCTCCAGGTATCCCGACAAAAATCGCTATCAGTTTGCCAATCCCGACACGCTGATACCGCGTCTGGTGCTGATACTCCCGGCCGAAGAGCGTCAGGATATGATAGACCGGTTGCCCTCAGAGTTTCCGTCGTGGGAGCTATTGGTGCTACCCGAGACTCTTTTCGGCACGTCGGCCGTACCCTCCGACCCGGCTTTTTCTGATCCGCGCAAGCGCTGGTATTTCGATATGACGGAGGTGTATGATGCGTGGGATGTGACCCGAGGCGACAAGAATATCAGGATCGCCGTGATCGACGACGGGTTTGACCTCGACCATCCCGAGATAAAGGGTAAGGTGGCCGATGTATACAATGCCGTATATCATAACCGCGATATATTTCCCCAACCCGGAGGCCACGGAATGCACGTGGCAGCCACGGCTGCCGGGGCGGCCGACAACGGCGAAGGCTCGTCGGGTATTGCTCCGGGATGTGACCTGGTGCTCATACAGGTAGGCGACCGCAACGGTCTGATGCCCACGTCGGCGGTGATCGACGGTGCGCTCTATGCCATAAAGAGCGGGGCCAAGGTGGTCAACATGTCGCTCGGTATGGAATTCAGCAACATGCTTCAGTTTGCTCCCCCGGCGCTTCAGGAAGAGATAGTGCGCAATCAGTTTCTCGAAGAAGAGCATGTGTGGACTAAAATATTTGAGATGGCCGAGCGTGAAGGAGTCACCTTCGTACTTGCCGGCGGTAATCAGAATCTCATAATAGGACTTGACCCCATGCAACGCTCAGGGTATACAATCAATGTGTCGGCAGTGACGCCCGATAAATCCAAAGCATCCTTCTCCAACTACGGACGCCGCTCCACCATATCCGCTCCCGGTGTGGACATATACAATGCCGTGCCCGGCGGAAAATACGAATATCTCGAAGGCACCTCGATGGCCTCGCCCATAGTGGCCGGAGGTGTGGCGCTACTTAAAAGTATGCAGCCCTCGCTCTCCACACCTCAGGTAGCCGACATAATGCGCTCGACAGGTATACCCGTGACCGACGATATTGGCCCGATACTCAACTTCGGGCGCGCCGCAGAGCTTGTAAAGGAGAAAGGTCCTGATGCGGCACCGTCGCAGCCCGGAGCCGACGTGGTGAGCGGGCCGGTGACCTCGCCGGGCGAAAAGGACTCTCCGTCGGCCGACTGCGAGACCATACTCCGCCGCTATATCGAACTCCGCGACGAGATAGAGCGCCTGCGCCGCGATTATCCCGGCTGTATAGAGTCGGTCGACACTCTTGAGATACCCGAGGGCGCCACTGTGGCCGATCTGCGCGGCACGTGGAAAAGCACTACGCCGCTTGTCAACAACGACCGCGAGGATGTGGTGCTCTACTTCACATTCGACGGCTCGCCACGTGGAGTGCTCGAACTCGTGGAGCCCGACGGCAAGCGATATACCGGAGCGCTTGACGTGGCCGTGCACGACGATAAGGTAGATATGCACCAGCCCGAGGGGTGCAGCGGCCCGGGTGGGGCGTATTATCCCTACGATTTCACTCTCGTGCCCGACCGCAACCGTGTGGCCGTGGGCGTGGCCATGAGTCAGAAAGAAAAATATCGAAAAATAAGATTTAACCTTGTGCGTATACGTTAGTCTAAACTTTCAGAGTAACTTTGCACTCAGAAACTCCATAACAAACCAAGATGAAATATTTTCTTTACGCCCTCAGTGGCATCGGAACACTAATCTGGTCGTTTGCCTTCATGGTAGGCCTCAACTTTGTAATAGACAATATAGCCGCAAGCATAGTGCTTGGAGTGCTGCTGTTTGCGGTGCTGGGCGGATGTATCATGCTGATGTTGCTCAAGAGCGGCAAGCGCGACAATGTGTCGGGCAACACCGCCAAGGCTGCCATAGCCGTCTATGCCATAGCCAGTGTGGCGTCGTGTGTGTATGTCAATCAATATATATATGTGGAGAGTAAGGTGAAGGACGAGATACGCTCCGAGGCCGACGCTCAGGCATCGGAATTGCTCACCGCTTACGGCGACGATGCCGGCAGCTTCAGCGAATGGGTGCTGAATTTCAAGGCCGATTACCGCACCGTGCTCGAAGGCCGCGGCGTGACAGGCTCTACGCTTGAGACACGTGTCAACGAGGTGCCTGAATATTTCCTTGATTCAGAGTATGCTCAGCGCGCCAATCAGATAAGCGAGAATCTCAATATCGTGCGCGATAATATTGCCGGCCCTGTGTGGTGGGACATTGCATTTAATCTCCGCTATCTGGCCGATAACAAGGAGATGTGGGAAGACTATCTTACCCGCAAGTCACGCGACCTGTCGGCTTTCGGAGTCTCACTCTCCGACGGCGAACTCTATCATCCGCGCTCGGTGCACAATGATTTCGAGGTCTACGACAATCTGAGCCACATAGGATTCAGCTTCTGGTCGGTGCTCGTGATAATAGTACTCCAGCTCATGATGCTACTGGTGTATTTCCTCTGCCGCCCCGATACCACTATGGGCGGACGCCGCTATCAGAACGAGAGTGTCAATACGCTCAATCTGTGATGGCCTATATCTCAAATCTAATATCATAGAATCAATACAGTCATGCCATTCGATCCCAATAATATATCACTATACTCCATCACCGACCTGATAGGATTTATCAACTCCGGCGAAGTCACCTTTGACGAGCTCCGCCAGATCGGTGTAAACTATCTGGTGCAGGATCAGATACGCAAGTTCCTTGCCGAAAAAGACATATGGGCCATGGCCCGACAGTCGCGTCAGGGTATCGACGACTATCTTGCCAAGTATCCCGACGGATTTTTCGTGGGCGAGGCCGACATGGCCCGCGCCCAACTTGAGGATGACGAGACGTGGCGATGGGCCGAGAGCCGAAATACGCCTCAGAGCTACCGCACGTATCTCAACCGCTATCCGCAGGGCGCACATTCGTTTGACGCCAAGATGAATATCGACATGCTTGAGGCCGAACTCGTGGAGCTGAAGGCCGAACTGTTTGCCGACATGAAGGAGTCGCCGTGGAAATACCGTGCGGATGATATGCGCAATTTCTACAACGGTGTGGATCTCGGCGACGACAACGTGCGCAACTATCTCCAGTCGCAGGGCGGTATCGGAGCGCGTTTTCTGCTCAAGGGTATGACGATAACCCATCAGGATCTGATAGACAACGGCGTGGTGCCCGAGTCGTTCACGCAGACCGATGTGATGTCGCCCGAGTTTTCCATGCCGCAGACCAAGATAGACCTGCTCGGCGACTATCCGCGCGACCGCACCGACGTCTTTTTTCTCGGTGTGCCGCGTTCGGGTAAGTCTTCGGTCCTGGCCGGTATGCTTTACCAACTCCGTCTCGACGGCAACGGACGCTACGTGCCCCACATGGTAGATGGTATTGACCCCTGCATGGCCTACTACAATGGACTCATACGTTCGGTAGGCACCAAGAAGCCGCCGGTGGGAACGGCTACCGATACCGTATCGTTCATGCAGATAGAGATCAACGACGGCCGCCGCCAGAACGATCTCTCGATCGTAGAGATGGCCGGCGAGGCTTTCCAGTCGGCCGCCAACCGTATCTCCGACACATCCATGCGCGGAGTCTGGGAGCAGCTCGGAGCTGAGACGATACTCCGCAACGACAACCGCAAGATGCTCTTCTTCGTGCTCGATTATTCCACCATCAAGGGTATCAATCAGCAGTGTACCGAGCAAGATCAGCTCCTCACCCTCGAAAGTGCTCTCCGCACCCTCTGCTACGACGGCCCCAATCCCTCACGTCCGCAGGAAGGCTGCACCATGAGCCGCGTGGAGACCGTGGCTATTATCCTCACCAAGAGCGATCTTATGGGTAAAGCCACCGTGGCCGAACGTATGGCCGAGGCTCAGCGCTATCTCACCACCAATTTCAGGGCTTTCCTCAAGGATCTGGAGATGACATGCAAGCAGTATGGCTGCAACAAGGCCAATGATTACCGCCTGTATTTCCTTACATTCTCGCTTGGCAACTTCTATGTAGGCAATACATTTGAGTTTAATCCCACAGACTCACGCGAGATAATCAATTTCATCAAAACCGTCACCCCCTCGCGCTCGGTGAAGCGCTTCGGTATTTTCTGATTAAGAATGAACAACGATACATCGTATATAAAAGATATAGGACTCGTGATATGGGGCTGCAAGGGCGGCTACCGTATTTTCTGCTCCAATGTGGTAGACGTCAACGAGAAAGATATTAGCGACACGCTCAAGGATATACGCTCGTTTGTAGCCGTCCGCCGCCACGGAGTGGACTATTACGCCGTGGAATTTACCGCGGCCTACAAGGTCTATACACACTATCGCTCCAGCAATGACTCGGGTGCAGGCGCTTTCATAGCCATCACTCTGTTTGTGCCTCATTCGCTCATGATAACTAATGTGCGCGAGGTGCTCGACGAGATGCTCAACCGATATTTCCGCGAGTACGTCAATCCGCTCAACGGCACGCCGCTTCCCGGTAAATTCGACGAGATACGCCCGTTTCAGAACATGCTCGACACTCTGGCCCGCGTGGTGCCTGACCGCCGCATGCTCCGCTACAGCCCCTCGGTGCAGAACAATATTCCCAAGGTGGTGAAATATGACGACCCGGCCATAGTCGATCGCTATTTCGACAATCCTTATCACAAGGAATTTTTTGACTGTCAGGAGGTGATGTTTTTCCGTCGCGACCTGGTGGATAACCGCGCCGCCTTCGATATTACATTTAACCGCGAGCCGGAGATTATAGAGAAAGTGTCGGAGTCTGTGCCCATGAACCGATTGTTTCCATTTGCCGACGAAGGAGTGGAAATATTGTCGCTCAAAGTCAATGGCATAGATTATACAGGCCGCATCGACGATGTAGGACTCAGACATGACGACCGCCTTGACATAGCTCTCCGCCGGCGCTACTTCCACGACGGACAGATTTCGGGCACGGTGGATGAACTCGTGAAAAGCGGATTTCTCAATCGTCAGGGCGTAGACTACCGCATGGTCACACCCCGCATGAAACCCGTGAGATATTACATGTGGGTGCAGGGGAAAGACTGCGATACCTCGCTTGTGGCGCCCTGCCTGCGCCTCTCAAGTAAGACCGAGGGTGTGGTGGATGCCGTGCAGATGGATGGCGGATGGGTTTTTCCTCTCGACGGTCCGAAGGTGACGGCCGAGTATGTGGTGGGACTGTTTCCCAACCGCTTTTCCAATGCCAAATTCCCGGTAGGAAAGTGCCGCCCCATCGAATATATCGAGGCTCAGCGGCCGCTCGAAGTCAAAGCGGTTGCTCTCATTCCCCGCATTCAGCTGCCTAAAGGTGCGTCGCCCGAAATCGAGGCCGAGATCTATGCCGATAACGTGACCCTCGAAACGCGGGTGGTGGAAGGTCAGCCGCTCATGGTGCCTCCAACGGCAAAGATGGCGCTGCGTGCCGATGATTTCAAGGTGAAGCCCGTCGACGGCGTGTATGTATTCACACCGCTCTCTGAGCAGGTCGGCGTCATGATTCAGCCGGCTTTCAACCGTGTGACTACCGATGCACGTGTGGCGGTGAGATATGAAGGTAAGGACTATGAGATACGTTCGGGTGTGGTGAAATTGCCTTTCGGAGCATCGAAAGGTTCGATAGAGCTATGCTGCAAGACCGCCACGGGCGATGTGCTCGTGCCTATGGTGCTGATGCCCGACGGATGCCTTACGTTGACAGGCACTGTAGTTTCCAATCGTTCGCCGCATGCCGTGCAGGTGAAGATAGGTGGAAATCTTAAGAAAGTGATGCCGGGCGCTCTTGTGGCTGTGGGTAGTGTGGCCGATGTGGTGTTTGCCAATCAGCCTGACGGCGACGTGTATAAGTTGCTGTGTGATAATCTTCCGGCACTCCGCCTCTATACGATTATGCCGGCCGCTGCCACTGTCGATGACCGCCGGGCCGGCGGCACGAAGTCGCCCGACGATGTGACGGTGCAGTTTGTCAACTGCGACAAGTTTTATATCAACGGCAAGCAGATTGCCGACGATAAGGAATACACCCTCTCGAAGGGCGAGAATGTGGTCATAAAGACGAGCAAGGACAATCCGGTGGAGCAGTTCAAGCCCGCCGATAAGGCTCAGACCCGCGGAGAGTTCACTATGAAACACGTGGGTAGAAACCGCTATGTCATCACCTACATCCCGTCGCTGGTAAGCCGTATCTTCGAGGCTCTGCTCAGCAAGACAGGTATGGTGATATATGGCGTGCTACTGGCAATTTTATTCGGAGTATCCGGGTGGCTTCTTTTCACCAAGGGCGGCAAGGAATATGCATTTAGCGTAGATCTCACCGCAGGTGCACCTGATACAGTGGCTTCGGTGACCGCTCTCGACTCGCTCGACAGGATAATGACTTCGTCGGGCCGCACGCTGCTCTTCTTGCGCACCGGACCCGTGGCTGCCGTCACAGGCAAGGAGCGTATAGTGGTAAATTACGGTAATGAAGGTATAGATACCTTATGTCTTGACGAAGTGATAAAAGCCGACACGCTGTCGGATCTCAAGAACTTCCTGGTTTCCGAAAAGCCTATGGATCTTGATCGCGCAGTCACTCTTCCGGCTACACCGGCCGCACGCTTTTATGCCGAACTCACCGGCCGCCGCTCACCTGTGACTGACGAGACCAAAGCGGAATTTGTGAGCCGCTATGCCGATTCACGCTACGTCGATTCGTTGCAGCTTATCTTGGACCGTGCGGAGCAAGCCAAGCTCGATGAGGCCAGGCGTAAAGCCGAGGCCGATTCTACATATGAAGCTGTGGCCGCCCCTTACCGTAAACTGATAGACCGCCTCAAGCGCATGGACTGCTCGATGGCCGATGTGAATAAGATCGAAGACTATCAGGCTGAACATAAAAATGTGATAGACAAGGAAATCGCCGTCTATGCTGCAAAGGTGAGTGCTTATAAGAAGTTTTTTGACCCGAAGGAATCGCCTTGCTTACATAAGAATTTGTTCACCCCCGAACAGAAAGCTGCCGCCGCATATTATGACAATTACTGGCAAATTCATAAGAAAAATGATCCCAAACGAGACTTCAACTATGCAGCCGGCAAGCTGAAGGAGATGGGTATTAAAAAATAGTGAAAATGAAGCCGATATATAGTCTGATAATCGCGGGGCTGCTGTTGACGGCCTGTTCCCACCGTCGGCCCGGCGAGAAAGATGGCATGAAAGGACCGGTGGTGTCGGAGACGCAGGCCTCGATAAGCGCCAATATCGACGAACTTCCGTCGAAACCGTGGAGCCGCGCTGCCTACGATGAGATACTCAACGAGCAGATACTTGGCTCGAAGGTGCTCACCAAGGCTCAGCGTGAAGGGCTGCGGTCAAAGTTGGCCATGTATTATTCCCGCGCCATAGCCGCCGATATGAAGGCTGCGCTCAGCGACAACTGCGAGCGCTCGCACTCACGGCTTGAGTCGGCTGCACGCGAGTTGCGGTCGTTTAATATGGCTGAGGATGCCGCAGAGGTGCTGAGCCGATATGACCGTCATCAGGCCGAGATGAATTTCGCTGCAAGCATAGGCGCGCGCCAGAAAGTCACGTCGTGGCGCGATGAATACGATGTACGTCACGAGAAGAATATCAATTCGGCCATCGATGCTCACCGCGCGGCTCATCCCGCGTGCACTTATCTGCAACGTGCTTTCAGCCGGGAGGGCGTGAAGGCGGCCTTCAGAAAGCGACGTCTGGAATACGCGCTCAATGTGGCGCGTCTCTACAGCCGTCGCTCCGAACCCTGGACGCAGGCCGACGAGCGTGCGGTAAACATTCTCATCCTCTCGGCTGTTGACGATGTACCCGCCGAAGCCGGCGCATTGATTTCAAAATATAAAGAGACTCATCAGCATTGATTATGAAGAGACTACTGATAGCAATAGCTGCTCTGACGCCGCTATCCGTATTGAGTGCAGATCCTACGGGATATTACCGCGTCGACGAAAAACTTGCACGCGATATAGCCCGCGAGAAGACGGCTTCGATAGCCGATGCCGACACCCGTATCGTGCGCGAGCACTCTGTGATAGAGGCGTTTACCGAACTGTTTCGCACTGCCCGCGTGAAGGATGGCGATGTGAAGAAGATACTTTCAGCTCTGTCGGAGCGCGACATGCTTGCCGACTCGCTCAGCCGTATGCGCAAGGTCCTGGAGGAGAGGGAGGCGGCTCTCGGAGCATTGACCGATACTGCTGCCGCTGACCCCGCGACTACTCAGATGCACAATGATATAGCTCACCTGAAATCACGTATCGAGAAGGCTCGTGCCGAACTCGATATAGCCCTCGCCACGGCCCGCGCCGACAGTGCGTCGCTTGTCACCGCTCGCGCGCTTACAGACAGTATGCGAGCTCATGTAAGTGTCCTGCAAGCCGAAAATCAGCGCCGCGAGCAGAATGATGATGTGCGTAAGACGGTCGAAGATGAGATTGTGCTTGAAGAGATACGTTCGGCTATGGCTGTGACTGACGGTCTGGCTGCATGGGACGAGGGTGTATTTACCGCCGCGGCTGGGAAATTTGCCCGCGCCGCCACACGAATAGCCGCCACCCGTCCGGCCGAGGTAAAGTCGGTAGCTGACAGCGTAGCCCTCTATGAGCGCGACGTGGTTCCTGCCTCCGCTGCTGTGAAGGATGCCGAGGCGTGCATGGCCGCTAAGTATGACGACGGCGGTGCAAAGCGCATAGCAGCCGAAATGGCGAGTGTAAAGGCGTCTGCCGCCAAGAGCAGGATGCTTAAGCCCCACTTGGCTGAGATAGATGAGGTGGCTGCCGCCGCTGCCGATTATGAGCGCGCATGGCGCAATCTTAACTTCATGATCGGCCAGTTAAACGGCATGGTCAAGGAAGCGCCGGCCGGTTTCAGAACCGATGAGTTTATCGCCACCGTAGTGGGTGTGTATTCGCCCGGTGCTACTCGGTATTCCGACTATTATGTGAACTTCAACCGGGCGCTCGACTTCATATCGCGTAATTTCCATGCAGGCATGACCGACGATGAAGCCGCCGAATTTTTTGACAGCATAAACGCCCAAATCAAGAAATGAAAACGTTAAAGCATACCATGGCCGCAGCGCTCATACTCCTTACGGGTGCGCCTGAGATCGTCGCGCAGACATCGGTGCAACTTATCTCTCCGTCGGTCAAAGATATTAACAGCGTGGCCGCAAAAGTCACAAAGAAAAAGGACGATGCCGAGGTGCGCATGATTCTTATCAAAAACTGCATCAACGAGTATCTTGAATCGCCCGCCGTGGCCACTGCCTATACATCGGCCACAGCGACCGAGGCTGCCGACTCGGTGCGTACGCTCAAGGCACTGCTGCGCACCACGCGCAATACGCTTACCGCACTCGACAGCCGCATAGAAGGCACAGCTTCGCGTGGCGAAGCTGAGGAGAATCGTCTGGCTGTAACCCGCGATTCGCTTCAGGCTGTGCTGATAGCCATCAACAAGAAGAAAGCGCTGACCGACTCGCTTATATCAGCATATGCTTCCGAGCGCGAGGCGCTGAGCAGCGGTATGGAAGATATGCGTGCCGAAGCGGCCGGACTGACCCGGCGCAACGAGCATGCCACCCGTATCATGGACGCGGCCTCGGCCCGACGCTCTCATGCCGCCACGGTGGTGGATCAGCTCAATACAATGGAGACCGAGGCGCTGCGTATGGATATCGACGCCGACTTCACCCCTCTGCTCCGTCAGGCAACCGGACTGCTCGACGATAACCGCAGTATTCTCGCAAACTACGGACATCCTCAGCAGATGGCCGAAGCCGAACTGGCCGTGAATCATATTGCCGTGCTGGCCGAATATTCCGCCCTTTTAGCCCGCGCCCGCAAGGTCATGGCCTCACGCTATGATGCGAAGGCTGTAAATGCCGTGGCCGACGAGCTGAAAAACTATTTTTATGCCCACGGACTCGACAATAAAGAGCATGTATCGACGGTGAAGACCGTGATAGGTCAGCTCGAAAGCGGAGCGCTTTATTACCGTCAGCTCACCGGCGCGCTTGCCCGTATCAAGGATCATAGTATGGGCTGGATGTTTAAGAACGGTACCGATGTGCCAGAGTTTAACACCATCATGGCCACCGTGAGCGACATACCCGAGTCATATCCGCTCATGATAAAAGCAAAGGCCGATATCGTAAGACAGTTGCGCGACTCCGGCAAGCTCGTGGTGCGCGGCGAAGAACTCACTCGCATAGTCGACTCTATCCGCAGCCAATTCTAAAGTTCATAATCACCATTCACAAAATATCCCCGTCATGCAACTCCTCTCTGAAGAATCTTTCTCAATAATCGAGCCTCTGCTGACCGATGATTACAAACGTGTGCGCAGCCGTCTGGCTCTGCTGCTCAATCAGGCCGACTGTGAGATATTCTCCGCGGTCGACGTGCTCCCCAACCGCGGCAAGTGGCTGTCTGACTCTCCCGTGGCACTGAGCCGCTATCAGGCCGCCTCGCCGGTGGAAAAGGAAATGATAGCTGCCTATATCGAGAATGCCAAGGCGCGTCTTCTTCCCGCGATAGCCGGACATATCACCGGCGCGCCATATTTGTTCAGAGTGCCCGACGAAAACAATATCTTCTGGTATCGCTCCGATAACGGTGAGGTGAGGGTGGTGCTCGCGCAGTGGGGATTCAAGCGCACTACCGATCCGGGCGATGTGGATGTGATAGAATTTCTGCTCGCGCAGCCCCGGCCGCTTTCCACTGCCGATGTGACGGTGGAGGTGGCTTATGACTACGGTGCACCGCTTGCCGACACCCCCATGCAACTGGTGATATTTAATAACGTGACAAAATTTCTCACCGATCAGGCCGGGCGCTATCATGTGGGAAAGGTGAAGACAGGTATTAATTTTGAAGTGAGGGACAACGAGGGCGGATTATTGGGCGCGTTTACAGCCGAGACAGGCAGGGAGCTTTACCGCATCGAACTCGTAAAGACCGTGGACTGTACTATTGCGGTTGTGGATCGCAATTCGCAGCCGGTGGCAGGATACGAACTGAATGTCAACGGACTTCAATTCACTACCGACGATACCGGTAAGGTAAGCGTAACCGGCTTGAGCTACAAGTCGGCTGACCGTGTGAAAGTCACCTCGGACAAGGGCGATGATGCGGAATATATGCTTTCGCCCGACTCGCCAAATGAGTTTGTCTATACCGCGAATCTGCCCGAGGAGATAAAGCCTGAACCTGAGCCGCGCAAAGTGAGAGTGAGAATACTCGATGAGGACGGTTTGCCGCTCGACGGGGTGGAAGTTTTTGTAGATCAGCCCGGAGGAGTGACGCTGTCAGCCATCAGCGATGCCGACGGAGTAGCCCTGTTTCCGCGCGACACATTTGTCGACAGAAAGAAATCGAATGTGAGATTCGTACTCACGGCCGAATATCAGAAAGCGCGGGCCGACCGCAGAAAAGGCCGAAAAAACAGCTAAGTATGGCAAGTAAGCCCCGACAGGTAAAGTTTGAGGAAAAGATCACGTTCAGTTCCGACTGTGATCTGTATGAAGTGCGTCTGCGTCCGCGGAGTCGCCGGTGGTGGCTTCTGTTGTTGCTCCTGCCTCTCCTGCTGCTCATCCGATGCGAGAGAGACATCACCGTGGTGTGTGTGGATGAGCACGGCGATCCGCTGGAGGGCGTCAACACCACTTTGGCCTACGATGCCCGCTATCTGTGGCGCGACGGTTTTCTCCCCGTGCTCCCGCAGTATGGCGAAGCCCGTACCGACAGCGTGGGCAGGGCGCTTTATAAGTCCTTGCCATGCAGTGTATTCTCATATATCTTCGCTCCGCTCACCGAGGTTGCGGCCACGGGCGAACTTTATCCGTATTCCACCGAGTCGGCTTCGGCTCTGTTTCACTTCACCCGCGAGATTACTCTGACGTTGCGAGCCGACACTACAGCGCGCGATGTGGATATAGTGATGGTGATCGACAATACCGGGTCGATGGACGTGGTGCATGAAGCTGTGAAGCGACGTGCTCTGACTGTGTATGACGCCCTGATGGATCGCTGTCGGGCTATCGGCAAACCGCTGCGCAAGGTGAGGATGAAAGTAATATCGTATGGCGATTTCGTCGACAGCCGTATCGTGGAGTCTGAGCTGTATGATCTTCCGGCCCGTCGCAGGGAAATGGCTGCATTTATTGACGGACTGACGCTTACGCACGGCGGCGATGACCCCGAGAATAGTCTGGAGGCACTGTCGGTGGCGCTCGATACACCGTGGACCACAAGTGGCAATGTGCAGCGTCATGTGGTGGTGCTTATCACTGATTCAGAGACTCATCCGCTGGGGCTTCGTGCCGCCGAGGCCAACTATCCCGCAGGAGTGGCCGGCGATATTGGCGCGCTGCGTGCCCGATGGGATGCTCTTTCACCGTCGTCGCGCCGTCTGCTGCTTTTTGCTCCGGCTCATGAGTCGTGGAGCGAGGTAGCCGCATGGCCGCAGACCGAGGTTATCGACAGCCCTATCGATAATGTGATAGCCACCGACGGACTCGATGCGGTGATCAATATAATATCCGGTTCGCTTTAATATCTCTGAATCGTGCCCGATGATGGCCGCGCCGTCAGCGTATAGCCTTGATGGCGAGGATAAGCGCGCGGCGGGTGGCTGATTCGATCACCCGGCTGCGGTCGCCGCCAAACGTGAAGGTGTAAGCCTTGGGCTCATGACCTTTTACAGCTACGCCCATACACACGGTGCCGACCGGTTTTTCCGGTGTGCCTCCGCCCGGACCTGCGATACCTGAAGTAGCTACTGCCACATCGGCTCCGCAAGCGTCGATAACGCCGGCGGCCATCATGGCGGCTACCGGCTCACTCACAGCTCCGAGTCGGGCTATCGTGGCGGCATCCACGTGGAGGAGCGATATTTTCACTTCGTTGGAATATGAAACTACAGCGCCCGTGAACACGTCTGAAGCACCTGCCACGGCTGTGATGGCGTGTGCGATATTGCCGCCCGTGCAGCTCTCGGCTGTGGCTATTTTCAGCCCCTTTTCGCGGGCGACGTCTATCAGGATTTCAGCCGGCGAAGCATCGCGGTCGGCTATCACGGCATCGCCCAGCTGCGACGCGAGGTTGGCGGCATAGCGGGCCACCTCGGCGCGGATGAAGTCGCCGTCGGGATGCTTGCCGTCGAGCCGCAGACGTATCGTGCCCTGCTTTGGCAGATAGGCCAGATGAAGATAGTCGGGCAGATTGCGCTCGAAGCCGGCAATATATTCGGCAAGCGCACTTTCGGTATAGTCGGTCACCAGCAGAGTGGCATGAGCTATGGCCACATCGCTCGGGAAGCGATCGAGCAGTCGGGGAAATACCTCTTCTTTCCACATGGTCTCTGTCTCAAACGGTACACCCGGCATCGACACAAGCACTTTGCCGTTGCGTTCCCACCACATGATCGGTGCCGTACCCACGCGGTTTTGTATCACGGTGCAGTTGTCGGGCACCATAGCCTGAGCGGCAGTAAGGCGGTTGAGGTCGAAGCCCCTTTTGTGGAAAATACGGCGGATATTTTCAAGCACCTCGGACGACTCCACAAGGTTTCCGCCGAAGAAGCGGGTGAGCACATGCTTGGTGATGTCGTCGCTCGTAGGGCCGAGACCGCCTGTGGTCACCACCACGTCAGATGTGGCAAGGGCGCGCTCCACGGCGCGGATTATGTCAGGCTCGTTGTCGTCGATAACCTGTATGTCGTTGATTTCCCAGCCGTAGGGAGCAATGTGGCGTGCGATGGCACCTGAATTGGTATCGGTCACCTGACCTATGAGCAGCTCGGTTCCGATGGCTATGAATGATATTTTCATATGGTGACGCGTGCGTAGGGTACTGAAGAGTAGGCGCAGAAGTCCTTGTCGAGATATTTATAGTAGCCCGCTATGGCCACCATGGCGGCATTGTCGGTGGTAAATGTACGCTCCGGAATAAATGCGTTCAGATCATGTTCGGCGCAGTATTGGGCCACGGCATCGCGCACGCCTGAGTTGGCCGACACGCCACCGCCTATAGCCACGGTGCGGACTCCGGTGAGCTTCACGGCCTTGTCGAGTTTATCCATCAGTATGGAGATGATGGTGTGTTGCAGCGAAGCGGCAAGGTCGGCGCGGTGATGCTCTATGAAGTCGGGGTCGGTCTTCAGATTGTCGCGCAGCGTGTATAGAAACGATGTCTTCAGTCCGCTGAAGCTGTAGTCGAGTCCGGGCAGGTGAGGCTTGGCAAAGCGGAATGCCTTAGGGTCGCCCTCGGCAGCGAGTCGGTCAATGTGTGGTCCGCCGGGGTAGGGCAGTCCCATTACTTTGGCGCATTTATCGAAAGCCTCGCCGGCGGCATCGTCGATGGTATGGCCGAGAATTTCCATGTCGTTGTAGCTGCGCACAAGTATCAGCTGGCTGTTGCCGCCGGAAATGAGCAGACACAGAAATGGATATTCAGGCACACGGTCGTCTGGATTGCGGCGTATGAAGTGAGCCAGCACGTGGCCGTGGAGATGATTCACGTCGACCATCGGTATGCGCAGACCCAGCGACAGACCTTTGGCAAACGATGTGCCCACGAGCAGCGAACCCATCAGGCCGGGTCCGCGGGTGAAGGCTATGGCCGAAAGGTCGGATTTCGATATGCCGGCACGCGCCAGAGCCGTATCGACCACAGGCACGATGTTGAGCTGATGAGCGCGTGATGCCAGTTCGGGTACCACGCCGCCATACTCTTCGTGGACTTTCTGCGATGCTATTACATTGCTGAGCAGCAGCCCGTCGGTGATTACGGCTGCTGAAGTGTCGTCACACGACGACTCGATTCCTAATATAGTGATTGCCATGATGGTGTTATCGGAAATTATATGTGATAGTGCCCGATTGTGATGAGGGGGCGTCTTCGTCGACCGAAAATTGTGATTTCATAGCCGCCTGTTCGCAGTTTTTACGGGTGGATGCACTTGCTGCGGCCGAGCCTGTGCCCGATTCGTAGCGAGCCGAGGTCACGATACCTTTGCGATTGACGGTGACACGTATGGTGACAGAGCCGAGCGGGCCGCGCGGCGGCTGCTCATACACGGCTATCGAGCGTCCTTTCAGATTATATCCGGGCATTCCTGAGGTGGCACCCGAAGTGGAGTTGCCGTCGGCCTGACCGGGGTTGCCTGACCCGCTTCCGGCAGTGGAGCCGAAGTGGGTATTTTTCATTCGGTCGGCTATCTCACGTCGCTTTTCCTCCTCGCGGCGCGCCTTTTCAGCTGCCTCGATCTCAGCCTTTGTGGGGCCTGAGACCTCGGGTTGTGGCTTGGTTTTTGTCTTGGCGGTCGACGGGGTTTCGGTGGATATAAGAGGCGACGGTTCGGCGTGAGTGCCGGCGTCGATATTGTCGGCAGTTTCGGTCTCGGTGGTTGTGGCGTCGGCCTCGGCTGCGGGATCTGACGAGTCATTGTCGGCTGCCGTGGGGTCATCGCCTATCATTACGTATTCGCCGGCAAACAGCACCTCGGCCGAATCCACCGGAGGCCACTCGCGTTCGCTCGGCGAAGAGGGCGAATAGCGTAGAAACACCGACAGAAGCACCACCAGTACCACGGCATGAAACAATATCGTGGCCAGTAGCGCCCACATGTGCGATTTTCTGTTGTCGCTTTGGCTGCTCATGTAGTCAGTATTTATTCAGCGGGCTTGGCCGATGCCGGAGCCGGCTTGGTGGCAAGCACCATTTTAAGATTATTGCGTGCTCCAAGGTCAAGCACTTCTATCAGTCGGCCATAAGTCACAGACTCGTCAGCATATACGGCTATGAACTCCTCGGGCGATCGTCCGGCCGAAAGTTGCAGAAAAGCCAGCAGGCTGTCGAGAGTCATTATGGCAGGTTCGTCGTTGTCCCACGAGGCGTAGATCTGTCCCGAGGCGTCGATATATACACGGGTCGATGGTTTGAGTGCCGTCTGCTTAGAGCTTTCCGGCAGATTCACCTCCAGTGCCGTCGGAAACACGAAAGTCGACGTCACCATAAAAAAGATAAGCAGCAGGAATATGACGTCGGTCATCGACGCCATTGAAAACACTGCCATCAGATTGTTCTGTCGTTTCAGTGCCATGTCAGAGTGCGGGCTCGTTGAGCAGGTCCATGAATTCCATTGTCTTGGCCTCAAGTTTGTTCATGACGCCGTTGATGCGGGCCGTCAGATAATTGTAGGCGAAGAGAGCTATGATACCCACCACCAGACCGGCCACCGTGGTGACGAGTGCGGCGTAGATACCGTCGGCCAGCACTGCGATATTGGCCGTGTTGCTTGCCGATGCTATGCTGTAAAATGCCTGCACC
The DNA here is from genome assembly GCA_014802325.1 of Bacteroides sp. Taxonomy (GTDB): domain Bacteria; phylum Bacteroidota; class Bacteroidia; order Bacteroidales; family Muribaculaceae; genus Duncaniella. Next base: position 84,364 of record JAAVCK010000005.1, on the reverse strand, counting down.
ATACCCATCACCGTGCCGAGAAATCCTATCATAGGAGCCCCCGAGGCTGTGGTGGCGAGCCAGGCCAGACCCTTTTCGAGTTTCGACACTTCGAGATTGCCGGTGTTTTCGATAGCCACGAGCACATCGTTCATCGGACGTCCCATGCGCGAAATGCCCTTATCGATCAAGCGTGCGTAGGGAGTGCCTGAGCGCCGGCACAGATTGCGGGCGCTTTCGATTTCACCATCGAGTATATAGTGACGGATCTGCTGCATGAAAGTATCGTCTTCCTTGGCAGCGCGGTGGAGCACTATCATGCGCTCAACCAGTATGTAGATCGAGATTAAAGAGAGGATGGCCAGCGGTATCATGATAAAGCCGCCGCGGAGGGTGAGGTCCCATACCGACAGAGAAGTGGGAGCATCGGCTACGGGCGCGGCCACCGTGGCCACGGTCTCTGATATTATTGTGGTGTCGAGTTGGAGCATTTTGCTGAGTTTTATTTAGATTGCCGGAAAAATCAAAAAAGTAAAAATTATAAGTATATCAAAAATCAAAAATCGTGAATCATGAATCATAAATCGTGAATCAAGACTTGAGGCAAGCCAGATAGCGCTTCACCGTCTCTTGCAGACCGAGGTAGAGCGCATCACATATCAGCGCGTGACCTATCGACACCTCGCTGAGATAAGGCACACACTTATGGAAAAATTCCAGATTGGTGAGGCTGAGGTCATGGCCAGCGTTTACTCCCAGTCCGGCGCTGTGGGCGGCGCGGGCAGCGGCTACGAAAGGCTCCACAGCCTGCTCGGGATTTTTAGCATACAGGTCAGCATAGGGCTTGGTGTAGAGTTCCACACGGTCAGTACCGGTTTCAGCGGCCCTGCGGATGTTGGCGGTATCGGTGCCCACGAATATGGATGTGCGTATGTGGGCCTGGCGTAAACGCTCCACAGTGTGGGTGAGAAAATCCATGTTGGGCTCCACGTCCCAACCTGCGCTCGAAGTGATGGCATCGGGAGCGTCGGGCACCAGAGTTACCTGCGTGGGCTTCACGGTAAGCACCAGGTCGATGAATTCCGGCGAGGGATAGCCCTCGATGTTGAACTCGGTGGATATGTGGCGGCGCAGATCGTAGACGTCGCTGCGGCGTATGTGTCGCTCATCGGGACGCGGATGTACCGTGATGCCCTGGGCTCCGAAACGCTCTATGTCGAGAGCCGTAGCTACCAGGTCTGGCACGTTTTCACCGCGCGCGTTGCGCAGGGTGGCTATTTTGTTGATGTTTACACTCAGTGTAGTCATTATAGCGTGTATATCAAAATTGTTTTGTAAATTTGTAACTGCAAATTTACGAAATTAAAACCGAAAGCCGAAAAATTTTGACTAATATTCCCCCTGCATATAATCAGCCAGCCGCATATCCGGCCCAAGCCGAGCGCCTTTTTCCACGCGTGATGGACTGGAGCGTGCTCACCGTGGAGTGTGCCGCCGGACAATACAGCGCTTCGCTGCTCAGCCGCGCCGTGGAGGACTGCGATGCCCATGTGCTGAATCTCAACGTAGTTTCGGGTCTGGCGCTCGGAGAGCCGTCGGTGGTGGAGCTGCGTGTCAATCACCGTAATCCGGAACTTGTGGCTCGCTCGCTGGAACGCTACGGATATACGGTGACTTCCGTCATGTCATCGGCCCCCGGTTCTGACCCCGACGATGATTCGGGTCCCGACGCCGTGGCTCGCCGACGCGTTAACGAACTTATCAGATTACTAAATGTATGACTGACCTATGAAAATAGCATTTATAGGCAAGCGCCGCCAGTCGCCCCACGACATAGAGCGTATCAACCGCTTCATGAGTCATCTGGAGAAAGGTGGCGCTGAAATTTTAATCGAGAGCCGTCTGCTCTCCACCCTGCGCGAAGCCGGAGCGGTGGGAGCCGACCGCTATAAAGAGTTTACAGGCGAGGATTTCGACGCCGACATAATAGCCGGTATCGGCGGTGACGGCACTCTGCTGCGTTGCGCGTCCACCGCCGCATGTAAAGATATACCTATCATCGGATTCAATACCGGACATCTCGGCTTCCTTGCCGACGAATCGCTCGAAAATGCTTCTGAAGTCACCGCCCGACTCTTTACGGGCGATTACGCCATAGAGTCGCGTTCGATGCTCGAAGTGAGCGTGCACGACGACGTGACACCGTTTAACCGGTCTTTCAATCCATTTGCGCTCAACGAAGTGGCTATCTCGCGCCAGGACACAGCCTCGATGATTTCGGTGGATACCCGCCTCGATGGCATGCAGGTGGCCGACTATCAGGGCGACGGTATAATCATATCCACCCCCACCGGTAGCACGGCCTACAATCTGTCGGTGGGCGGACCGGTGATCGAGCCTGACGCTCCGGCTTTCGTAATCTCACCCATAGCACCCCACGCCCTTACCATGCGTCCGCTTGTGGTGAGCCATTACCGCACTATCGATCTGGCCGTAAGTTCGCGTAGCAACAGCTATCGGGTGTCGCTCGACGGACGCACGATGGTACTCCCGCTCACGGCACACCTCACCGTGAAGCGCGCCCAGGTTCAAGTGAGACTCATCCATTTCCCCGGACGAAACTTTTTCGACACGCTCCGCACCAAGATGCTGTGGGGTGTCACCAAGCGCTGACCCCGGCTGTGCAGGAGAATATCCGGATTTTGGAGTGAGTTAAATTTTTGTGAAAAGTAGCAGAGTGATGGAAAAAAGGAATATTTTTCGTAACTTTGCACACTCAATCAGCAATTTGTAAGATGGACAGCACTATTCCATACATTCCCGAGCCAACACTGCGGCGCCTGCCGTGGTATCTGGCCTGCGTGAGCCGCCTGCGTGCCCACGGGGTGGAGCGTGTGTCGTCCACCACTATTTCGCGTGAACTGAATGTGGATTCGTCGCAGATAGCGAAGGATCTTTCATATCTTAATATCCGCGGCAAGACCCGTATAGGCTACGATGTAGTGGAGCTTGAGCAGGTACTTGTCGATTTTCTTGGCTTCGCCCGCAGCCATAATGCGGTGATAATGGGTGCCGGATCGCTCGGCGCCGCACTTATCGCCGACTCCGGTCTGAGGCGCTTCGGCCTTAATATCGTAGCCGGTTTTGATGTCAATCCCGCTCTTGTGGGCACCGACATAGGTGAGGTGCCGATATTTCATACCGACGAGCTGGCCGCACGCCGCTCAGAGCTTGGAGCCGAGATAGCTATCATAGCTGTGCCTGTAGACATAGCCGCCGATGTGGCTGAGAAGTGTGTGGCAGCCGGATTCAAGGCGCTATGGAACTTCACTCCTTTCCGCATCAGGACATCGCCCGAAATAGTGGTTACAAATACGTCGATCTATGCGCATCTCGCAGTGATGTATAACCGTCTTTCGGCAAAACGATGAAAATAATAGCACTACTACGTCAGTCATTATCACAACCCGTCACATCTTCAACACCCGCGTGCATCGTGCCTGATTCGGCCGTGGTGCTTCAGGGACGTCCCGTATTCGTGCCCGATCTCGGCACGGGCTGGCAGGGGCAACCCGTAGTGGCGTTGCGTATAGGCCGGCTTGGGCGCGATATTGCCCCCGGATTTGCGCAGCGATATGTCGATGCTGCCACGGTGTCTCTGTGGCTGCGGCTTCCCGATACCGACGAGAGCCTGTCGGCCGGACTGCTTGCCGGCATGGACTCTTCACTGGCTCTGGGTGCTTGGATTCCTACCGTAGAGCTGGGCTCTGAACCGGTTAAGGTCACTACCCCGGTGGCGGATCTTACGGTAGATTACGCAAGCGAGATAGCGGCTGCTGTGACAGCCGTGTCGCGCTACATGACTCTGAAGATGGGCGATGTGATTCTCACCGCCTTTGCCGGGCAGCCGCTTGACCTTAAGCCCGGTATACGCGTCGAAGCCTCGATGGCAGGGCGCGAGGTACTTTCCATAAAAATACTCTGAAAATGAAATATCCTCTCCTTATTACCTTATTACTAAGCTTATATTCTCTCACATGCCGAGCTGCCTTGGATTTTCCGTCGGACACTCCGCTCGCGTCCGGCCGATGGGTGAAAGTGAAGGTTGACTCCACCGGTGTGCAGCGCATATCGCACGACGTGTTGCGCTCGTGGGGTTTCGCTCATCCCGAGAAGGTGGGTGTGCGCGGTTTCGGCAGCGTAGAGATGTCGCTTGAGTTCTCCTCTCACCCCGCCACTCTCCCCGAGGTGCGGGTGATGCATCGCGACGGAGCGCTCTATTTCTACGGCGAAGGCGAGACCCGTTTTGAAGTAGAGTCGGCCAAGTCGGTAAGCGTGAAGACCAACCGCTATTCGCGCGGTTCGTATTACTTCCTGTCTGACGCATCCGATGTTGCCGCAATGGAGCAGATAGCGAGTGATGCCACGGACGCGACCATAGATACGCACACGTCGATAGCCGTGTGCTATCCGCGCGAATTTAATCCCGCCGACGGCGGAGCGTGGTGGTATGGACGCAATATCACCGATGCGTCCCCCTATGAAGTCGCATTCAGTCTGCCGGGCTACGCCGCCGACGGATATATGGGCTACAAGGCTATAGGCAAGCATACGGAGGTCAACTATATGGCCCCCGAGGTGACAGCCTCGGAAGGTGTGAAATTCACTCCCGACAAGACCAACCGCATATACCGCGCCACTAACGAAAAAGAGGTGTACCGGTATATGAGCAAATACAACGTGGCTGCTTTCACCCCCGCTGCCGGTAAGGATGAAGTGACATTCACACTCCGTCCTGATCCGGCGACCGACGTCACTCTGATGTGTCTTGACAACATGTGGGTGACTTACCGACGACGCAATGAGCTGGCCGATGCCTCGTCGTCGCTCTCGATGAACTTCCTGCCCTCCGTAAGCGGAGGCGTGAAGATAGTGTGCGAGGGCTCTCCTGTAGTGTGGGATGTGACCGATGTGCATCAGGTGAGGGTAATCGCCACCACTCCGGCTGACGGCGGTGTGATGTTTACGCTCCCCGCTGCCGGCTCCACTCGCCGCATCGAGGCCTTCTACACATCGTCGGCACTCCCTGAACCGCATTTTGCCGGCGAGGTGACCAACAGCGCTCTCCATTCAGTGAGTGGAGGTTACGATATGGCTATCGTGGCTGCGCCTGATTTCCTGCCCGCGGCGCGCCGTCTGGCCGAAGCCCATGCCACGCATCAGGGACTCAACGTGCTCGTGGCCGGCAAGGAGGAAGTGCTCAATGAGTTTGGGTCGGGTAGTTTCACACCCAATGCCGTGCGACTCTTCATAAAGATGCTCCACGACCGCGACAGCCGTCTGAAATACGTGCTGCTCATAGGTGCCGGCTTCTACGACAATAGCTCGGTGGCTTCGCCCGATAATATCTACCTGCCTACGTATCAGGCTGAATTACAGAGTAATGCTTATAATGTAGCCAAGGCTTATACGAGCGATTCGTTTTTCGGACTGCTGGAAGATGAGATAGCCCCTGATATGAGTACGCGAGTCGACAATGTGACGCCACGTGTGATAGATGTGGCTGTGGGACGTTTCCCCGCGTTCAGCGTAGCCGAGGCCGAACTGCTCGTCGACAAGGCTATAGCATATCTTGACAATCCCGCGCTCGGGGGTGATCCCGGCTTCGTGATGATGATGGCCGATCAGGGCAATGAGAATCAGCATGCCCTCGGTACTGAAGACATGGCGGCCGAGATGCTCGCTCTCCGGAGCGGACTCACCATATCGCGCTGCTACGACGCCTCGTATGTGAGCACCGGGCAGGACTACAATTCCGCTCTGCTCAAGCATATCAAGGCCGGATTCGCATCCAATCCCTCGCTCATAACCTATGCAGGTCACAGTTCGCGCGGTTCGCTCTTCTCGGAGGCGTTTATCACCCGATCGCTGTTTGATGCCATGAATTACGGGTCGGCGTCGCTCTTTCTCTCGGCGAGCTGTCACCCTTACATGCTCGACTATGAGTATCGCGGACTGATTTCCGACCTGTTGCTGCGCAGCGAGGGTGGCTCGACTTTCGTGATAGGGCCGGCCCGGGAGGTGTATCTGAAAAACAATCAGGAGTTTTGCAAGGAATTTGCCCGCAGATATTTCGATAACACCAACCGTACGGTGGGTGACGTGTATCGCTCTACCATGTCGGCCATGCAGGGAGAAGGGCAGTCGGTGCGCACCAATGCGCTGAGCTACAATCTGGGTGGCGACCCGGCACTACCGCTGCCGCGCGTTGACGCTGAGGTGACGCTCGATACTGACGGCCTGCTGACACTGATACCGTGCCGTCGCACACTTATCTCTGGAGAAATACGCGACGAGGACGGAGCGCTGTGCACTGACTTCGACGGATGGCTCAACCTGAAGATATTTGATGTGCCTCAGACATTTATGTCACACGCCAACGTGACCTCCGACAACGAGGATCGCTTCATGCTTACGCTCGACGAGACCATACTTGCCGAGGCTGACTGCGAAGTGAAGGCCGGAAAATGGGAGGTTTATGTCACCATGCCCGCCGTGGCCAACGAGAATGGACGAAACCGAATGACCATGTCGGCACGCCGCCGCTCGGGCTTCTCGATGGCTGCCGGATATACCACCGACGTCACCGTGGCTTCATATGATGCCGCCCTCGTGACACCCGACACCGACGCTCCCCGCATAGAAATCAGCATAGACGATACTTTGGCCGACGGCGTAAGGGTGGAGACCTCGCGCACACCGCGCATCACCGTCAGAATCTCAGATAGCGGTTCGGGCATAAGCATGAACCGTGCCGTGATAGGCTCTACCATGAGCGTACTTCTGGATAATTATACCAATATAGCTAATATCGACCGACTGCTCCGTCCGGATGGCTACGGCGGCTACACGGTTTCGTTCACTCCCCCCACGCTCAACGATGGACGCCACACTATTACGGTAAAGGCGGCGGACAACGCCGGAAATACCGTATCGGAAGAAGTGGATTTCTACGTGGTGGAAGAGGCGTTTGCATGTTCGCTTGCGATGGACGGCGATGTGGTGACCGACGGCAATGCCGTATTCACGCTCGTGCATCCTCTCATCGGTGCTCCCGACGTCCGCATAGTAGTGGAGGATATGCGCGGACGCCACGTGATGTCGCGTACCATAAAGGGTGATGTGTATGAGTGGGATCTTCGCGATGACGAAGGCCGCGCGGTGTCCGACGGATCATATCGCGTGTATGCGGTGGTGAGCAGTCACCCGCGTTACAGCTCGACGAAACCGCTGAAATTCACCGTCATACGCTGATGCGATATTTTCCGCCCGGAAGTGAGCGGATATAGCCCTTGAATTCCATATCCACGAGCAGTCCCGTCAGTCGGGCTGTGGCCATGTCGAGCCGCTGCAGAAGTGTGGCAAACGAGACTTCGCCTTGCTCGCGGATGGTTGACATTACGACTTCCTCTTCCACGGTGAGTTCTTCAAACAGGCTTCCTTGCTGGCCTTCGGCTTGTCGTTCGGGCCAGCGCATGGCACCGATGATGTCGGAGGCCGATGTGACAAGTCGGGCCGAATGATTATGTATAAGCCGGTTGCACCCCTCGCTGTAGAGGTCGCCTACACGGCCGGGTACAGCCATGACTTCGCGGTCGTAACCTGCGGCCAGACGGGCGGTGACGAGCGCTCCACCCTTGTCGGCACTCTCGGTCACGAGCAGACAGTCGCTCAGGCCGGCCACTATACGGTTGCGGGCAAGGAAGTTGCCTCGGTGGATGACGTCGATCGACCTGTAGTCGGTCAGCAACATTCCGCCTTTCTTGATAATCTCTACAGCGTCAGAGCGATGCACGGCGGGGTAGATGGTGTTGAGTCCGTGAGCCAACACGGCTACCGTGGGCAGTGACGCCTTTATCGCCGCGCGATGAGCTGCAATGTCTACACCCAGCGCCAGACCGCTCACTATAAGGGGCGGATCTACAGCCTGTTCGGCCAGATCGGATATGATGCGTGACGTGATGTCGTTGCCGTAGGCAGTGGCGTGGCGTGTGCCCACCACTGACATTACTCCCTGGGCATTGAGGTCGCAGTCGCCCAGAGCGTAGAGCATCAGAGGTGCGTCGTCGCAGTTGAGAAGTCGCTGGGGATATTCGGGGTCGGTGAAGTAAATGCAACGTACCGAGTTGCGCTCGATGAATTCAATCTCGCGTCGGGCCTCGTCGATGAGACGGGCGCGTCGGTCAGCGTCCCAAAGGCGGTTTTTGCTCCCGGTGAGCGAGCGCAGTTCGTCAGTCGACAGTGAAAAATACCGTTGCTCGCTGCCGGTTCGGGCGAGAAGTTCACGCGCCGCGGGCAGCGAGAGGCTGCGCTGCGAGGCAAAGGCTATGCGGCTTACGAGAGTTTCGCGGTCCATGTATTCGATACGGTTTATTCTTCGGTAATGCAGTCGGCAAACGCAGCTGCAAGGCGCTCACCGCGCGACATGCGTCCGTCTTCCAGACATACTATGGTGATGACCGCGCGGAGCACCGGAGCCATATCAGATGAGCGGTATATATCCTGGTCGAAATAAAACCGGGCGCCGCGACGGCGGAAGTTGAGACACGATACCATCTCGTCGCCCATGCGGAGCGATGTCAGATAATCCATCTCCACGCGACGCACCACCGGGTCAAGACCGTCGGCGTGCATGGCGGCAAACGAGTAGCCATGTTCCTCGCAGAAGTCATGGCGTGTGAGTTCGAGATAGTGGAGATAGTTGGCGTTGTTGACTATTCCCTGGGCGTCGATTTCATAATCGCGCACCTTTATACGCGATGTATGGATGTATTTTTCAGTCATAAGCTGTGAGTGTATGCGGTGAATGGCGGGTGCGCAAGCCCCGAAGAGGGCTTACGCATTATACAGGTAGCGCTTTATAGAGCGCTTGGGAGTCTTTTCAAATTCGTTGGCGATGAGCTGTATGTGGTCGATTTTTTCGTATGGAGCCACAAGTTTGTTGAGTTCGGCAAGCACACCCTCCATCAGTTTGGGGAGTTGGGCATTTGTGAGTCCGTTTCGGTCAACTTCCTCATAGTCGGGATATACGAGCGCTACAAGATTATTGCCGCGCTCCACCACGAGGCTCTCGGCAACGAAGGGCATATTGTTGAGCTTCGCTTCGATTTCCTCGGGATATATGTTCTGGCCTGTCGACGAAAGTATCATAGTCTTGTATCGTCCGCGGATGAATATAGTACCGTCAGGCGTGCGTGTACCCATGTCGCCGGTGTGGAGCCAGCCGTCGGCGTCGAGCACGGCTTCCGTGGCTTCGGTATTCCGGTAGTATCCTTTCATCACGTTCTGTCCGCGCACGCATATCTCTCCCGGCACTTTTTCCGGATTCACGCTGTCGATCTTGCTTTCCATACAGGGGAGAGTGCGTCCTGACGAGCCTACTTTAAACTCACGCCAAGGTGTGTAGCTGATGAGCGGGCCGCATTCGGTCATGCCGTATCCTACCGTGAATGGGAATTTTATCTTATGGAGAAATGCTTCCACTTCGTGGTTGAGGGGAGCACCACCCACTATCACTTCTTCAAATTCACCGCCAAACGCCTCCGTGAGCTGCTTGCAAATCTTACGGTAGACCAGACGATTGAGGCCCGGTACAGCCATCATGCGACGTACGGATGGCTTCTTGATGGCAGGCAGAATGCGGCTGCGGTAGATCTTTTCAAGTATGAGCGGCACGGTGATGATGAGGCTTGGACGAACGTCGGCAAACGCTTTGAGAAGCAGTTTTGGTGTGGGTAGTTTGCCGAGCACAGTGATGTGGGTGCCCACTGCGAGGGGCACGAGCATATCAAACGCGCATCCGTAGGCATGAGCCAGCGGCAGGAAGCTCAGGCATCGCGATCCGCGGTAGTGGAGGTGGGAGTTGATGCCGAACACCACGTTGCCGCACAGGTTATCGAGTGTCAGCATAACGCCTTTTGAGAATCCGGTGGTGCCCGACGTGTAGTTGATCTCTGCCAGTGAATCGGGGGGTAGTAATGGATATTTCACGTCGGCGGCCGTGAATCCGCCGGGATACTTCTTCTGCATAAACTCGGGCAGGCGTTTGAGGATGTTCTCGAATCGGTGATTGTTGGCCGGATGCTCGGCGAGCACCGTGCGCTTTTCGAGCGACATTACCGCTCTGACTTTCGGGATGGCATCGAAATACATATTCTCAAATATGCTTTCGGATATGAAAAGCAGTTTTGAGCCGGAGTGGTTGATGATGTGCTGGGCGTCCTGCACGTTAAATTCAGCAAGGACGGGCACTATCACAGCACCGTAGGTGATGGTGGCCATATAGACCACGATCCACGATATGCTGTTTTTGCCCATTAGGGCTATCTTGTCGCCGGGCTTGATGCCTGACTCCTTAAACACAAGGTGAGTTGCGGCGATGCGTCGCGCCATGTCGGAGTAGGTCATAGTGTCGCCGGTGGTATATTCGGAGATGGCGGGCTGTTCCCAGTTATTTCTGAACGAATCGCTGTATATCTGAAGGAGATTTTCGGGTAGGATAGAGTTGTGCATAGAGCTAATTGGAATTGATGATAGCACAGTCAGAATGAATATACGACTGCAAAGTAAATAAAAATCTAACTCTAAAACAATTAAAACTATCCGAATGTTGCGTGCATAAACCATAATAGGCCTGGAACTGAGGCCATGGACGGGATATATACATACAGCGAGGGGCGCGATCAGATGTCGCGCCCCTCGGGTAAATATGAAGTGGGGATTTGATTACTTCACGAGGACTTTGATAGTCTGGTTGCCCTGACGACGGATGTAGAGACCGGCAGAGGGATTCTCAACGCGTACGCCCTGGAGGTTGAAGTATTCAACGGGGGCATTCTGGTTGTTGTCAACTACTACAGAAGCAATTCCTGCATCATCAGAACCGGAGAATGCGGGCTCAAGAAGGAGGAGCTCAACATCATAGAAGTCTGCACCATACATATTTTGACCCACTACGCCGAGAATGCCAAGAACTTCGGTGTAGAAATCCGTTACTGTGTAGTTTTCGGCAATTTCGATCTCGTCACCAACGAAGATAACTTCGGGATTTTCAAGCTGGAAATAGCCGGTATTATCAACACCACACAGGTAGAAATCAACACCGCTGAAGGGAAGAGCCTGATTTGTAGCGGTGAGAGTATGGGCTTCTTTGTCGATAGAGAGGTTTACGGGAAGGTCGAAGCAACCTTCGTAGCCCTGATAGGGTGAAAAGTCGCAGAAGTTGTATACGGTGTAGCCATCGGTGGATTTTTCAGCGTATACATAGGTGCTTTCAGTCTCATAGTTACCATCCTCGCCGATAACGAAATCACCATTTTCATCCACGTAATTCCAGCTCATGATAGCATTGACTCTGTTGAAAGCACAGTCATACAGCTGGTCGTAGATCTGTGATCCGCTGTACTGACCATAAGTACCGATGATAAGGGTCTCAAGATACTGCTGTCCGTTGTCGGCGGGAGTCCAAGTCAGAAGACGGTTGGAAGCGTCAACGTTAAGTACGAGGTCTGAAGCCACCTTTGTATCAAAGTTGATCACATATACGCAGAGATCAATAGATCCGGTAGAAGTAGGTACAGTTACCTTCTGGGTATAAGGAATAGTGATGGTGCCAGCTTCGGGATCATAGGTACCGGTGAGGTTGAAAGTAGCATCCCAGAATCCTTCGATGGTCACAGAGTTATCTTCGGCAACTTCGATATAAGGTACTGACTCGTTCATCCAATATGCAGAAGGTAAACCATTTGTAGCGGAATCAAAGTTACGAGCATAAGCCTTGAACAGATATTCGCCTGTAACAGCGGCTGCATCAGCAGCTGCAGCCTTAGCGGGAGCTTTGTAAGAAGTGGCTTTCTTGTTGACTGCAACCTTTTCGGTAGAGAAAGTCTGAGTGGTGTTGAACTGCTTTGCTTCGAGTGTAGCAGAGGGTTTGGCTTCAGTAACGCGCACAGCGGCTGATACCATCATGGTGCCCAGAAGGGCTGCTGAAAGAAGAGTGTAAAATTTCTTCATACCTGATTGGATTATAAATTGTAAGTGATTAATGTTTTCGTGTTATTCTTGATGAATTTCGGGCAAAGTTATAGTAAATTTGCCAAAGTGAGGTAATATTTTAATGAATTTAACGCAATTTAACGGCAAAATGTCATGATCCGGCTGTTTTGGTGCACTTCCGGCTATGATAATAAAGTGATTAGACGCCGGGGCTGATGCTTAACCGGATTTTTATGCCTGGCGTCTGACATGCCATTCCACCAAAAAATAGTCAGACCCGCACCTTGGAGATACGGGTCTGCAATATAGAGGTGAAAATTGATTTTTTTACTTGCTGAGCTTTTCGATGTAGTCGCGGAGACCCTGGTTTTCGGGGTCGAGCTCAAGGAAGAGCTGATAGTATTCCACGGCCTTAGCCTTGTCGTTCTGCTGGAGATAGTATGAAGCTATGGCGTTGTAGGCTGACTTGTAGGCGTCGGCATACTTGGTCTTGGCTTCGGGATCTTCGTTGTAAGATTCGAGCATGGCATTGTAGGTCTCTACGAGTTCGGGCGAAATCTCGGCAGCGCCGTCGCGCACCATGAGCAGAGTAGCGCGGTTGCGGTAGAGCGGGCCTTTGTTTGCGGCGTTTTCGAGAGCGAGGTCAACGTATTTAATACCGTTGATGGCGCTCTGCTTGCGCTCTTCCGAGCCTTCTTCCTGTGAGAGGGCGAGGTTGCGGTAGCGGTTTGAGAGAATGAAGTAGTCGTTGAGCGAAGCGTCGCCGAGGTCAACGAAGCGCTGCATGAATTCGGCTGCCTTCTCGTAGTTCTGAGCGTCGGTATACATCGAAGAGATCTTGGCGAGATAATCTTTGTTTTTCTCGGGGTTGATCTCGAAAGCGCTGGTGTAAGCCACGATAGCGTCGTCGGGGCGACCGAGGGCTGCGAGCACGTCGCCATAAGTGCCGTAGTCGTTGGTGGTGAAGGTGGCTCCCTTGTGAGCGAAGAGCTTCTGAGCGGCATCATAAGCACCGTTGTAGTCTTCGAGAGCGGCCTTGTTGAGCATCACCATGCGCTGCATGTATACGTTGTCGGGGTCTTTGGCAAGCACTTTGTTGGCGATTTCGAGCGATTCGGGATACTTCTTGCCGTAGAAGAGGAGACCCGAGTAGCGCTGTTCGTCCTGCTGGAAGTGGTTTGGGTTGGCCATATACTTACCGTACTGCTCGGCTGCGGGGGTGAACTTACCGCCGTCGTAGTATTTCTCGGCGAGCTCGCGCTGTGCAAGAGCCGAGGTGGGGAGCTTCTGGTTGAGCTCGATGAGCTTATTGATGGCGAAGTCGGGGTTGACCTTATTGTAGAGGTTGGCGTATTTCACGTAAGCCTCGGGGTTGATGCGTCCGGCTTCTTCATCGTATACCATAGCCTGCTCGTAGTATCCGGCTGCCTGGCCGATGTTGTTGGCCTTGGCCATATCACCCATGAGCACGTAAGTGGCGGCCTCTTTGTTTTTCGAGAACTTGAGAGCGTCGTTGACGTTCTTGGAGATTTCCTTGTCGTAGGCCACGGGGTCGGCGTTGAAGTATGCGCGGGCAATGGCTGTGGCCACTCGGGCGTCTTTCTTACCATATTTAAGGGCGTCCTTGAAGAGGTCTTCAGCGCCGCGCTTGTTGCCGTTGCGGAGAGCGAGTTCGCCCAGACCGATATAGTTCATCGGATATGCGGCATCGGCTTCAATACCTTTGTTGAAATTATCGGAAGCGGCGGCAAAGTTGTTGTTCTGCACTTCGATGCAACCGAGGTAGTAGTAGGAAACAGCCTTGTTGGTGGCGGGATCATTGATCGTGTTGTCAAGGATGATCTTGGCCTGCTCGAAGCGGTCAGCGTTGTAGTAGTCCACGCCGTCCTGATAGCCACCCTGCGCTGCGGCCGAGAGGGCGATGCCACCCAGCACGAAGGAAAGGAAATGTTTCAGTTTCATTTGTAAGAATGTTTTTTCTATTGAATGGTTTTTTAGATTATGTCGAGATAGTATATTTTTTAGGCAAACGTGCCCGGGGCGGTATTTATTGCCACCCCGGGTAGTATGAGGTATTTTTTATAACGGTCGTCATGTCACTCCACTTCCACCATCCTCGGTCGCACAGTGGCCGGGAGGATACCGGTCATCTGAATTATCTTCTGTCCTTGAAATCCGGTGACGAAACTGAAGAACCGGTGAGATGTGGTGGCTCCGGTACCGGTGGTGATCATGTATACCGAACGGTGCAGGGGATATGAGCCGTCAAATATATTGGCTTGATACGGTCGGTAGGCTGTCACTTCGCCGTTGCCGCGTATCTTGAGCACCTTTACGTCAGAGCTGAAGTCGAGGCGTGTGGTGTCTGATGCCTGCGATGCCTGCACGAGTTCCTCGATCGAAGCATTGCGGGCATTCATGTCGCTCGTGATCCAGCTTACGCCTATCACGCCGATGGCATTTTTATTCTTAGCCACGGTGTTGAATACCTCGGTATTCGACTTCTGTGCGAAAACGTTCGGTCCGAAAGGCTGTCCGTTCATCACCGAGTCGCGCATATAATTGACTACCGACGAGCCTTGATGGTCGAATATCACGTTGATATCGCCGAGTTTCGAAGGCTCGATCTGATCCCAGCGGGTGTATTTGCCCGAGAGGATTTCGGCGAGTTCCTCCTTCGACAGAATCTCCACAGGATTTTCGGGGTTGACTATCACTGCCACTGCGTCGACGGCTATCTTTTTCTGATACACGGTGTTGCGGTGGCTGCGCAGATAGTCGAGCTCCTGCTGGGTGAGCATGCGGGTGATCACGGCTGTGCGTATGCCCGACATGGCCATAAGTGAGTCAACGGCTGAATTTTCGTCGACGTAGTAAGCTATCACGTCTTCCTTAGGGTAGATGTATTCATACACATCTATCTCCTGCTGAAGGATATTCTCAAACGAAGCGTCGCAAGCTATCTTGGCGATAGGCTGCTGCTTCTTCTCGCCATATTTGGCGCAGCCGGTGGCGAGAAGTGCTAAAGCTACAGCCGCCACGGATAGTGCTGAGGTAAGGAGATGTCTCATGATATATCAATATTCGTCATCACCTGTCTTAACGTCCATGCCCGAGAACTGGCGGTAGCCTCTCCACAGACCATAGGCTACAAACAATGCTCCGCCGGCCCAGCGCATCCAGGTCCACGTGCCGTAGAGAGGATCGAAGAAGCCACAGAAGAAAAGGATACCCATGGCGAGGTAGACAACTATCATGATAATACCGAAGATGTAGTTCCATGTACGGGGTGTACCGGTGGATTTGGGATCTGATGCCATAATTGTAGAGTTTTTTAGTTGAAATCGTTGGATTAGTTATTAAGGTAACAATTTTCATGGCGCGATTGTTGCGTTAACAACCGCATCAAAATTAATTAAAAATGCCGAAATACCACGGATATTAAATAATGTTAACATTGGGGCAGTTTTTCTGTGGCTTTCCTGGAGCGCCCTGCGGCTCGGGCCGCAGGGTGCTCGGGTAGAGGGGTCATAGACCGGGGACATGCCTAAAAACAAAAAAATTATCCGTCATCACGACGAATAATCTTCTTACCTTAAATCTAATACCATGAAAAACTGCTGCAAATTTAATCAATTTCACCGAATACGTGATATGAAAGTGCCGGAAAAATTGCTGAATTTATAAAATTTTAACAGAAGGGTGGCGACTGAATACATCTCTGCATAATAATTAAAATATGTCTCCATAATAAATATTGTGATGCGGACTGAGATTTTTTACTAACTTTGTAGTTACTTATGACAGAAAATTTCGACATACGCGATGCAGCCATGTATGAGTCAGGACGTGAGGGCGATATAGAGCGCGCCCTGCGCCCGTCGAACTTCACGGCTTTCAGCGGTCAGGAAAAGATCGTGGAAAACCTGAAAGTGTTTGTGGCCGCGGCCCGAATGCGTGGCGAGGCTCTCGATCACCTGCTGCTCCACGGCCCTCCCGGTCTGGGCAAGACCACTTTGGCTCAGATCATAGCCACGGAGCTTGGGGTGAATTTCAAGATCACGTCAGGCCCGGTGCTTGACAAGCCCGGCGATCTGGCGGGCATACTCACTTCGCTTGAGCAGAACGACGTGCTTTTTATCGACGAGATTCACCGCCTCAGTCCTGTGGTGGAGGAGTATCTGTATTCGGCCATGGAGGACTATCGCATCGACATAATGATAGACAAAGGACCGGGCGCCCGCACGGTGCAGCTCACTCTGTCGCCGTTTACGCTCGTGGGCGCTACCACACGCAGCGGACTGCTTACGTCGCCTCTGCGCGCCCGCTTCGGTATCAACTGCCATCTTGAGTATTATGACCATGAGGTGCTTGAGCGCATCATACTCCGCTCGGCCAGTCTGCTCGGAGTGAAGTGCTCCGGCGAGGCGGCTCACGAGATAGCCATGCGCAGCCGAGGTACCCCCCGTATAGCCAACGCCCTGCTGCGCCGAGTGCGCGACTTCGCGCAGGTGAAGGGGTCGGGCAGTATCGACATCGAGATAGCCCGATTCTCGCTTGAGGCTCTCAATATTGACCGCTACGGACTCGACGAGATCGACAATAAGATTCTTACTACGATCATACGCAAGTTTGGCGGCGGCCCGGTGGGACTCAATACCATAGCTACCGCTCTCGGCGAGGACCCGGGTACGATAGAGGATGTGTATGAGCCGTATCTTATAAAGGAAGGATTTATCAACCGCACCCCCCGCGGACGAGAAGTGACATCGCTGGCCTACACTCACCTCGGCCTGAAGCCGTCGGTGGTGACAGGGTCGCTGTTTGACGACTGATGATCATGAGCATGGCCTGACCGGGCCATGCTTGTATAACAAATATTACTATTTATGGCAGGTATACGAGGTCTGTTTAAGGACACGGCAATCTATGGTGTGAGCAGTATTCTTGGACGCTTTCTCAACTGGTGTCTGGTGCCGCTCTATACCATCATGTTTCCGGCTGAGGAATACGGTATAGTCACATATATATACTCCATAGTGGGCTTGGCGCTCATCATACTGACCTATGGCATGGAGACGGGTTTTTTCCGATTCGCCAACCATGAGCGCTACACTGATCCGATGGAAGTCTACAGCACGGCGCTGGTATCTCTTGCCGTGAGCTCTACGGCATTCATAGCCTGCGTGCTCGGATGGCTGCGCCCCGTGAGCGACGCTCTTGACTGCGGCGGTCATGAGATATATGTGGCCATGATGGCCGTGACGGTGGGGCTCGACGCCTTCACATCGCTGCCGTTTTCATACCTGCGGTTTCGCAAGCGACCTGTACGGTTTGCCACTCTCAGGCTCGTCAACATAGGGCTCAACATCGGTCTTAACCTGTTTTTCATATTGTTGTGCCCGTGGCTTTGGGAGCATGCGCCGGGATGGATAGCGTGGTTTTATGACCCGGACTTCGGTATCGGATACATATTTCTTAGCAACTTAGCTACATCGGTGCTCAATCTGCTGCTGCTCATACCGGAGTTGCGAGGATTTCGCTACCGCTTCAACGGCCGTCTGTGGAAAGAGATGATAGTCTACAGCTTCCCGCTGCTGGTGCTGGGTGTGGCCGGCATAATGAATCAGACCATCGACAAGATATTGTTTCCATACCTGTATCCCACGCGCGATCAGGCCATGGCCGAGCTGGGTATATATGGAGCCAACTATAAGATAGCGATAGTGATGGTGATGTTTATCCAGGCATTCCGCTTCGCCTACGAGCCATTCATCTTCGCACGCTCGCGCGAGCGAGGCGAGGATAAGAGTCAGAGCTACAGCGACGCCATGAAGTATTTCGTGATATTCGCCATGGTGATATTTCTCGGGGTGATGTTTTACCTCGACATTTTGCGCCATTTCATCTCGTCGGCCTATTTCTCGGGACTGAAAGTGGTACCGGTGGTGATGATAGCCGAGTTTTTCTTCGGCGTGTTCTATAATCTTTCGGTTTGGTACAAGGTGACCGACCGCACGCAGTGGGGCACGTGGTTTTCGCTCACCGGACTGGCTGTGACCATAGCACTCAACTTTGCCCTTGTGCCGGTGATGGGCTATATGGGTTGCGCCATAGCGGCAGTGTGCTGCTACGGTGTGATGATGGTGGCCAGCTACATGGTGGGTCAGCGGTGCTATCCGATCGACTATCACGTGGGGCGTTTAGGCTTTTACTTCCTGCTTGCCATGGCATTTTACGGCATAGCGGTCGTGACTGCCATACCGGGCCACGAGTTTCTGACGATGGCCATGCGCACGCCGCTGCTGCTGCTCTACGTGTTTATAGTGTTCAGAAAGGAAGGCATCACGCTGCGATCGCTCGTCAGAGGCTGATGTGGAGGGCGAATCGTATGCCACCCTTGCATGCGCCGGGATTGTTGCGGTAGGTGAGTCGCCACACGTAGTCAACTCTGAAAAGGTTGAGTATATTGTCAACGCCAAAGGCTGCCTCCATGTAAGGCAAGTTGGAGCGCATGCGCTGCACGTTGGCTTCGGCCGGAAATCCGAACAGCTCAGGGTGTAGCGACGGGTCGTTGCGGCGGCTCAGGTGGCCGAATATGCCGTTGAACATTATCGACTCTCTCAGCTTGAGCTTTTTGAGCAGAGGAATGTAGTTGAATATCACACCGTTGGCCCAGTAGGTCATGCCCCACTGCACATAGGAGTCATTGATAAATTCCATAGGATTAAGGCAGGTAAAGCTCTCGGGTTGAAGTGTGTATGAAAGATTGGCATTGGGGATCAGCAGATTTGGAAACGGCACGCTGCTCCACACGTGTCCTCCCTTGATTTTAGCGTCGATAGCGCCGAAGGCCGAGAGCCAGAAGCGCTTCTGGAAACTCGCCTCGGTAACATTGTAGGTGTAGCGGTTGCCGAGTATGCCGCGCGGAGCCACGGTGTGGCTGAGTGTGAACACGGGTGCGTCGAAATTGATGCACTTTCGTGCGCCGCCGGGCTGCTGATAGAATTTCTCGCCCGGGGCGAATCGCAATTCCACAGTGGCCGACGACATGTTGTAGTGAGAGTGGCGGTTGCCGTAGCCGTCGGTAAACCCGATGTAACGCGATGCCTCCTGACGTTCGTGCTGTAGCTTGAGTTTGGTCGAGAAGTTGTTGCGCAGTTCGAGTGTATATTCGAGCGCGCTCACACGGTGATAGGTAATAAGTTTGTCGGATATTCGGCTTATCGAGAGTATACCGTTGTCGGGGCTGGTAAAGAGATAGTGCTGACCGAGTTTGTCTACATCGTAGAGATGCGACAGACGGAGCGAATGTATCGGAAACTCGCTGCGGTGGTATTTCTTGTCGTTGAATGAATATTCGAGCACACCGTTGTATTTCCACTTGCGGTCTTTAAATCCGTAGGCGCCATAGCCCTGAAGGAAGAGCCGACGCAGGAGGTTGGCAGTAGTCATACCGCCGGCGCGCAGACGCAGACCTTCGAGGTCGTTGTAGCTCACGGTGGAGAGTACGGGGCCGTAATCGAATTTCGACTTGCTGCCGGTGGATATATATCCGCCTATCAGTATCTTGAGTATCTTTTCGCTCCAGTAGTATAGCGGCACTCGCTTCATCTGCATGACCATGGAGTCGACACGCGCGGTGGCGTCAGACGTGTCGCTGGAGAAGTCGGTCCAGAAAGCGTCTTCACGGTTGTACACGTCGGTCACGGTGATGTCGCGGCCGAGGCGCTCGAATATCGAGGGGTCGGTGGCAGGCTCGAAATTGTGGTCGGAATAGTCGGTGGTGCGCCTCACATAGATTGAGGGCGTACCCGGCACCAACCGTGCCTCCACCACCATATCATCGCGGGTCTTGATGCGGGTGGAGTCGGGAGCGCGGGCGAAATCCTGCGTCACGTAGATGGCGTCGATGAAGTTTAGGTTAATATCGCGCGGCACGTGGAGAAGCACACGGTTGATGAAGCGAGTCGAGTCGTTGATATCCACGTATAGTCGGCCTGTGAAACCCTTGTTGAGAGGATTGCGTGGCACGAACGTAAGTTCGGCACAACGCAGTGAGTCGATGGTGATAGTGTCAGTGAGATAAAACTTGTAGAAGTCGGGTGCGATAGCCGAAAGCGGGCTGACAAATCTATTCTGGAGCACGGTGACGTCGTTGGCATAAATGTCGATCTCGCGCATCACGTCCTCATAGAATCGCTGCATGCTTTCCTCGTCGAGAAATCCGTCGATACCGGCGTTGCGCAGTCCGAGCACTACTTCTTTTTCGGAAGTGGAGGGGACTGTGCGGCGGTAGAAGTCAGAAATTTTGTCGCGCTTTATGAGATTTACTATCGGTTTGCCGGTGACTTCGGAGGTGTCGACATATCCTCGCAGAAACGGAAACTGCTTCACGAGCGCCGATGGGTGAAGCGAGTCGCCGGTCTGAAATTCATTGTAGGCCCATGATATGGCTTCGTGTTTGCGGTAGTTGTAATTTTCCTTTTCGAGCGGCGAGTGCAGGTCACGGTCGCGGCGGATGCGACGCATCATATCGACGGCCGGATTGTTGCGTTTTGAATATTTTTCCTTTTTGGGCTTGACCACAACCTCGCCGAGCGACACACCTATAGGCGAAATCATAGGGCTGAACATCACGTCGGACTGCGGTATCACTCCCCAACGCCGGGTGTTGTAGCCCATGGCTGATACTTCCACGGAGTCGAAACTCAGATTGGTGTGTATGTCGAAGCGACCTTTTTCGTCGGTAAGCTCTCCGCGACCGGTGCCGATGAGAAATACCGTGGCAAATTCCACGGGTTCACCTGTTACCGAGTCGGTCACCACCCCGTGAATACGCGATGATGCAAACGGGCGTACGGCAGCGTGTGCTCCGAGCCAAGAAAGCAGTATGGTAACGAGCAATATGTGGTGGAATCGAATCTTCATAGTTTGCGAAAAAATCGTACCTTTGCGCAAAGGTACAAAAAATTAGTATGGCAACTGAGATAGAACGTAAATTTCTTGTCACTGACAATATTTATCGCTTGATGGCCGAGGCCGAAGTGGAGATAGCTCAATGCTATATATCGCGGCAGGTTGATGCCACGGTGAGGGTGCGCCGCGCCGGAAACCGAGGATTTCTCACCGTGAAGAGCCGCAACCGCGGTGCAACCCGAGGCGAGTGGGAATATGAGATCCCGCTCCGCGATGCGCACGAACTTGCTTCACTGGCCGGCGGCTGGAGCATAGAGAAGACGCGCTACAAGGTTGCCTACGCTGGTCACATGTGGGAGGTGGATGAGTTTCACGGGCGCCACGAGGGGCTGGTGATAGCCGAAGTTGAGCTGGCCGATGAGGCTGAGGAGGTGGAATTGCCACCCTTTGCAGGTCAGGAGGTGACCGGCGATCCGGCTTACTATAACTCCACGCTTGCCGGAGAATGACAGACATCTGCGACCCGTCGTGTCACATACAGGTGGCGCGACGGGTCGCTGATAATAGAGAGTAAGATGCTTTTACGCGAGCGATACGATAAGTTCCTTACCGTCTTCGCTTTCGCTGAACACGAGCTTGCCTTCGCGGGCGAGCCATCCGAGAGCTGCGTAAAGATCCTTTTCGGTCTTTGCTTTAGCGATTTTCTTGAGCTGCTTTACGCCGAGAGCGTCGGCTTCATTGAGAGCGACCCATACGTTTCCGGCGAGAGTGCCGATAGTTTCAGTGTTCATCTCAGTAGTATTTAGTTAGTTGGAAATGTTGTCCGATTTAAGTGGGGTGTGGTTACACCCTTTATTAACCAACAAATTCAGCCGGGATATGGTTCACCGACTGAATCTGTATTATGATAAAGTTAATTCCTGACGGAGATTGATTATTTTACCAGCAGAGCCTTTACGGTCTCGGTGACGTCGGTGACGTCCTTGCCGGTGTAGACGGGAATCACATTCTCGAAAATGAAAGTGTAGCCGCCGTCTTCACCTACTGACTGGATGGCCTTCATGACCTTTTCCTGAAGGGGAGCCATGAGCTGCTGCTGCTGACGCTGAAGATCCTGGTCGGCAGTCTGACGGAACTGCTGGATTTTGTTTTCGAGCTCCTGCATTTCCTGAGTGCGGCGATCCTTGATGGTCTGGGGAGTAGCGGGGTCGTTGGAGAGAGCCTGAAATTCTTCAAACTTCTTCTGGAACTCACCGGTGAGTTTGTTGAATTCTTCCTGATATGAATTGCTTGAAGCCTGAAGCTGCTCGTTGATCTGCTTGATTTCAGGCATTGATTCAAGGAGTGTCTGAGTGTTGATCACACCGTATTTCTGTGCGAACACGGTCATAGGGAGCGCTATAAGGATAGCTATAAGTAATCTCTTGAACATGGTGGTTGGGTTGATATTTTTGAAGTATTAAGTTTGTTAATTATACGTTGTTAAAATATTAACGCAAAAATAGCGCTTTTATTTTGAATATCCAAGTTTTTCGAGTACCTCGTTGGAAACATCTATACGAGGCGATGCAAAAATGATGTCGCTCGACGATGCGCGGTCAAATATACACTGGTATCCGCGCTCCTCGCTGAGTTTCTTGATGGCGTTGTATACGTCGTCCTGAATCGGCTTCATGAGCGACTGGCGTTTCTTGTAGAGTTCGCCTTCTGGACCGAAATATTTCTGGCGGAGCGTGGCGGCTTCTTTTTCTTTGGCTACTATCTCTTCTTCCTTTTTCTTCTTCTGGTCGTCGGTCAGAAACACCATCTCGGTCTGATAGTTCTTAAACATGGTCTCGGCTTCCTTGGCCACATTTTCCACCTCTTTCTGCCAGCGGAGCGAGAGCTGGTTGAGCTGCTCGTTGGCCATTTCGTAGGCGGGGACGTTGCGGAGTATGTAGTCGAGATCAACGAGCGCAAACTTCTGAGCCGATGCGCTCACAAACGATGCCACTGCTATGATGGCGGCTATGAGGTATTTTTTCATATCGTGTCTGATTATAAAAGTTTGATTATATATTAGACGCTCATACAGCCAAAAGGTTTAAAACTCCTGACCGAGTATGAAGTGGAAGTGACTTCCGCCGCGCTCGCCGAACACTTTGTCGAAACCGTAGGCCCAGTCGATACCCATCAGACCCACCATGGGGAGCATGATGCGGACACCCACACCGGCGCTTCGCTTGAGGTTGAAGGGATTGAACTGCTTGACTTCGGTCCAGGCATTACCGCCTTCGACAAATGCCAATCCGTAGATGGTAGTGGTGGGCTGGAGCAGGAAGGGGAAGTGGAGCTCCATACCCAGACGGGCGTAGGCATAACCTTCGCGGGTGTAGGGTGTGAGCGCTCCGTTGTCATATCCGCGCAGGGCTATGGTCTCCTGAGCGTAGGTGTAAGAGCCTGACATACCGTCGCCACCCACGTAGAATGTCTCGAAGGGCGACTTCAGATACTTGTTGTAGCTACCGAGTATACCGGCATCAGCGCGGGTCATGAGTACGAGTGTGTGTGAACCCTGCGGATTGGTGAGCGGAGTGTAGGTGCGCGAACGGAACTTGAGTTTCCAGTATTCGATCCACTTGTATTTCTCCTTCTTGGCCTCGGTGGTGTTTTCTTCCGAGAGCTTCTTCCAGTCTTTCTTGCCGAAGAGCGATGCCGGAGGAGTGAGGTGGAGCGATATGGCGAAGTCCGAACCCGTACGGGTGTAGATGGGATTGTCGGTAGAGTTACGCGCCAATGTCAGACCGAGAACAAAGGCATTTGACGTACCGTTGTTCATGTAATAGAGATATTCCCAGTTTTTGAGGTAATACCAGTTGTAGGCGAGTTCGGCCTGGAACTGGAAGTAGTCGTCGGGCCAGCGCAGACGCTTACCGAATCCTACCGATACGCCTATCATCTGGAGGAGCTTGTTGGGGTCATAGGCGTTTTCGAGCGATGACTGATAGTAGTCGTTGGCACCGGCGTAGCTGCCGCCGTAGGAGTACATGTAGGGGTTGTACATGTAGCGCGAGTTGTAGAACGATGAGTTCACACCCGTCTGGCGGCTGTAGTATGCCGATACCGACAGGGCGTTGGGACGCTTGCCGCCAAACCACGGATCGAGGAATGATATCGAGTAGGCCTGATAGTATCGTGCATTGGTCTGTGCTGATATGGTGAGCTGCTGACCTTCACCCTGAGGAATGATGCCGCGGTAGCTCGACGGATAGAATAGATTCTTGATAGAGAAGTTGGTGAACTTGATGGCCACCTTACCGATGATACCGGTCTGTCCCCATCCGAGCGAGAATTCAAACTGGTCGTTGCTCTTCGACTCAAGGTTAAATATGATGTCGACAGTACCGTTGTCCTCGTTGGGCTCGGGGTGGATATCCATGTTTTCGGGATTGAAGTGGCCGGTCTGGGCGATTTCGCGGTATGAGCGCATGAGGTCGCTCTTGGAGAAGAGTTCGCCGGGACGCACGTAAAGTTCGCGGCGTATCACTTTCTCATACAGGCGGTCGTTGCCGTTGATGACCACATTGTTGATTCGGGCCTGCGGACCTTCGATGACACGCAGCTCTATGTCGACCGAGTCGCCGCGCACGTTTTTCTCGATTGGCACGATGTTGGAGAAGAGGTAGCCGTTGTCGAGGTAGGCGTTTGACACGGCATCCTCGTCGGTCGAGAGTCGCTTTTCGAGACGCGACTGGTTGTAGACCTCGCCTTTCTCGAATCCGAGCACCTGCGAGAGCCAGTCAGACGAATACACCGTATTGCCAACCCAGGTGATATCGTTGATATAGTATTTCTTACCCTCGTCGACAGTGATATGTATGTCGACATGGTTTTCGTCGTAAGGCACCACGGTATCCGATACGATAATAGCGTCGCGATAGCCTTTCTCATTATATTTCTGAATTATACGCACGAGGTCGTCTTCATAATCGTCTTCCACAAACTTCTTTGACGAGAAGATGTTTTTGATGCGCGACGAGAATATGTCGGAGAATTTTGACTGTTCGTGGGTCTTTTTCATGGCGCCCTGCACGGTGTTGTCGCTCAGCACCTCGTTGCCGTCGATATATATGCGGTGCACTTTCACTTTGTCGTTTTTGCGCACGTTGATGTCGACTATGGCATGGTTGGGTTCTGAAAGGTCGTCGACAAGACTCACCTTCACCACCGCGTTGCCGAAACCTTTCTTGGAATAATAGCTTTTTACTATGGCCTCAATGCGGTTGAGCTGATTGGGAGTAATCTGATTGCCGTTGATGAGGTTGAGCATTTCCTCAAGGTCTTTTTTCTCTCCGCCTTTCACGCCGGTGAACTTCACTGACGATATGCGTGGCTGCTGGCGCAGATTGATCGAGAGCCATACCTTGTCGCCGGCTATCTTGTCGACGGCTATTTTCACGTTCGAGAAAAGCTGCTGGCGCCATATGCCCTTGGCGGCATCGGTAAGCGCGTCGCCGGGTATGTCGATCACATCGCCTACTTTCAGGCCGGTATAGTTGAGGATTACGTAGTCGAGATAGTTGTCGGCACCATTTATCTCTATACCGGCTATACGGTAGCTTTTGGGGAGGCCGGAGTAGACGATGGTGGGATTGTATATGGTGTCAGACGGGGTCTGCGCCTGGGCAGAAGCCGGACGCAATGCCATGACGGCCATGGCGAAAATAGCAAGCAGAGATGTGACTGATTTATGCATTGGGCTGCTGTGATGGGTGTGATGCAGAGGTTTTTAACTGGTCAGATGTCAGACCGAATCGGCGTTCGCGGGAGTTGAACGATGCTATTGCGTCGTAAAATTCTTCCGACGAGAAGTCAGGCCAGTATGTAGGTGTTACGAATATTTCGGAGTAAGCTATCTGCCATAGCAGGAAGTTAGATACCCGGAAGTCGCCACCTGTGCGGATGAGCAGGTCGGGATCGGGCATTCCGGCTGTGGTGAGCGATGCGGCCACGGTGTCGTCGTCGATTGTGGCCGGGTCAAGCTCGCCTCGCGCAGCCATTTCGGCCAGACGGCGTGCGGCTTCGGTGATTTCCCAGCGTGCTGAGTAGCTGAGTGCGAGAGTGAGCACCAGCCCCGTGCAGTGAGCGGTGTCGGCCATGCAGCGGCGCAGACGCCGGAGCGCTTCTTCCGGCAGACGATTGAAGTCGCCTATCATGTTGAGCCTTACGTTGTTTTTTATCAGGTCGGGCGTCTCGCGCTCTATGGCTATGACAATGAGGTGCATAAGAGCATCTACTTCGGCCTGTGGACGATTCCAGTTTTCGGTGGAGAACGTGTAGAGGGTCAGATATTTCACTCCGGCCTGGGATGCGGCTTCAGTGATGCGGCGCACGGTGTTGACACCCTCCACGTGTCCCTCGCTGCGGTCAAGTCCGCGTGAGCGTGCCCAGCGGCCGTTGCCGTCCATTATTATGGCGACGTGAGCCGGGACTGTGGCCTGTGTGGAATTGGTATTGTCAATGTTGGTGGTCATGATTCAATGATTGGGTTCAATGGGTTGAGTGTCAGTCGATGCGGTGACAGGTCACACACCTTCGGCCAAACTCGTAGGAGATGGAGAGCGTGATGGCTGAATACCAGTCGGTATTTTTGAGAAAAGAGCTTTTTATCAGATACAGGTCAGTGAGCTCGCGAGAGTCCACTTTATCGCCGAATA
Organism: Bacteroides sp.; assembly: GCA_014802325.1. Classification (GTDB taxonomy): domain Bacteria; phylum Bacteroidota; class Bacteroidia; order Bacteroidales; family Muribaculaceae; genus Duncaniella. Next base: position 57,716 of record JAAVCK010000005.1, on the reverse strand, counting down.
CCTTTGTCATCGAAAATTCCAGCCCGAGATTGAGTCGGGGCTTCAGCTTGAATTTCAGTCCGAAAGCCATCGGGATATTAAATGCGGCGAATGTGTCGCCTCCGGTTGACGAAAGTGTGCCTCCCACGCCCACGGCTATGTAGGGCGACAGACGACGGAGCTGCTTGTAGCCTTCGCCTATACCGTAGTTGAAGAAGTTGAACTCGAAGCGGCAGCTGAGGTCGCAGACAGTCGACTTGAAGTCGTAGACCGCGCCACCGGGCAGATAGTTGTCCCAGTCGGCCGTGGAGCCGCTGAGTGTGCTCATGCCCAGCATACCTCGGAGTGCGAAGCGGGTATTGAAAAGATAGCGGAACGAGCCGTTGGCCGTGAAGCCGGGATGCTTGAAGAGGTTGCTCTCGTTGGCATCGCCCAGATAACCGCTCATGCCTAAGCCGACACCGATATCAAACTTGTATTCCTCCACCTGAGCCTGTGCCTGAGCCATAGCCGACGTTCCGCGGCCAAGACCGAGGACGATGGTTATGAACAGAATCAGTATATGGTTGAGGTGTTTCACTATATCGTGTAGATGTTATGGGGTGAAAATCAGTATACGGGAACGAAGGTGAAGCGGTTGATGACTCCGCGCCATACCTGATTGTAGAGTTGGCCGTTGCTGTCGTGTCCGCCAAACATATATATGTAAGGACATTCCCACTCGGTGATGGGAGCAGTGGCGCGCGACTGCATATCTTCCGGACGAAGCTGAGTGAGCTTGTCGAGCGGTATTGCCGACCAGTCGGTGGCGGTGGCAAGGTCGAGCTTGCGGGAGTTGACTATTAGCTGTGCGCCTCCGCGTTCGCTTATGGTCGCGGGTAGATTCATATAAGTGTCGGCGTCGGCCCAAGATATACCTTCATCATAGGATATGCTTACTATATCGTCGACGTTGCCGGCTTTATCTTGTCCACCGATGGCTAAGATGGCGTCGCGCACTTTAAATGTCCACGACTTGGTGTTCACGTCCACTGTGGGATAGCGGCAGATAGCGATAGCTTCGCCGGGCATTACGGCGCGCGATGATATGCGTGCCCACGACGAGCCGTCGTAGCCCCAAGTGTCGCCCGTACATTCGCCCGAAGCCAGGCGGCCGCCGAGCATAAACGATATGGGCGAGAAGCTCCATCGGCTGTCGACTGAAAGCATATTGCTCGTGCCGCTTACGGGCATTCCCGCGGGCACGTCGGTCACTGTGGTGGCCGGATAGGTGAGGAGCGAGTAAGAGCCGTCGGCATTGCGGATATTGCCGAGTACGCGGCTGTCTGATTCATATATACCATATATATAGCTCATCTTCACACCTGTAGATATCCATTGCGGTGTTGTGGCGGAGGTGGCGCTGTAGAGCGTGCCGTCGCCTCCGAGTATGTAGAGCGCGTCGGCCGAGGCTTCAAATGATTCCACCACTGCGCCGGCAGGGAGTGTGATGTCGGCGGTGGTCCATACGTTGTCGTAAAGGTCGGTAGAAGTGGCCAGACATGCCGAGGTGCCTGAAGTGGTGAGGCAGAGAGTCTCGTCGCCGCGGGCCACGGTCTTCACTGCGTCGATTGCTGCCAGTGAAGAGGGTAGGGTGTGCATCTGTCGTGGTGCCCAGAAGAGGGTATCCGGCTCTACGGCATACACGTTGACTTTTACCGTATAGTCACGTGTGGTAAGTCCGTCGCCCGACGTGACCGACAGTTTTACGGGGCCGTTGGCAAAGTTTATGCTGTCGTTGGGCGAAGTAAGATAGTTGACGGTAGTGTCACGGTCAGTACCGTATATGCGGTAGGTGAGATTGACCTTCGATACATTCTGGGTGCCTACGGTCACAGGCAGTTTGTTAAGCTCAGTGCCCTTGGGTAGAGGCTCGGCATTGAAGATGCGTCCGTTGATAAGGTCGATCGAGAAGAATACAGAGTCGATGTTTTTCAGCACACTGTCGTTTTTCTTTAGGCTGAATGATGTCACTGCTGCGCCCGTATAGGATGCTTCGGTGTAGTAATAGCTGTCGGTATTGCATGATGACAGAGCGGCCACAGCCGATGTTATCAGCACTGATGCGATGAGATATAGCGGGAATCTTATAGACATGAGCTGAGTTTACAATTTTTTTCAAGTTGCAAAGTTAGCAACAATTTTAGTAACAATTAGTGTCGATTCGTTAAAAAACCTAACAACATATCAGTTTTGCAGCTCGGGAAAGCCTGGCGAGGCGGCAAAACTCATGTCGGGCATCACGAAGAAAGCCTCGGCACCGTCGTAACTCTCTATCATGGCCATTGCCGAATCGGGGTGCATGGCCATACATGAGGTGGCAAGTGCGTCGGCTATCATGGTGGATGGGGCGATGACGGTGGCCGACAGTATATAGCTCGGCGCGGGGTAGCCGGTCACGGGCGATATGGTGTGCCATGATTTGCGGCCGTCGGTGAGCGAGTGGTAGTTGCGGTAATTGCCTGACGTGGCGAGACCTCCGGCGGGCGGAGCTATTACGGCCAGGCGTGAGTGTCCGGCAGCGTCGGTGGAATCGGGGGCGTCGATCATCACCCTCCAGGGGGCACGGTGAGGATTCACGCCGTCAAGGGCTATCTCGCCACCGATTTCGACAAGATAGTCGGTCACGCCGTTGCGACGCAACATGGCTGCCACGCAGTCCACGCCAAATCCTTTGGTTATGGCAGAAAAATTGAATTCAGTGCCGGGGTGTTTTTTCGATATGCTGTCGGCGGTAAGGCTGCACTGCGATATTCCCACCAGGCGCAGCAGCGAGTCGATGGTATGCTGCGACGGCTCGCCCGCCCCGGTGCGGTAGCCGAAGCCCCACGCATTGACAAGCGGAGCTACTGTTGGATCAAACGCGCCACCCGAGCGGCGGTTGATGTCGACCGAGGCTTCAAACACTGCAGCTATGAGAGTGTCGGGGCGCACTCCGGGTTCGCCGCGGTTGATGCGCGATATTACCGACGAGTCGTTGAAGGGCGAAAGTGACATTTCCACTTGTCTCATTACGGCGATGATAGAGTCGTCGAGAGGACGGGGGGATTGATATACAATACGATAGGTAGTGTTCCACACGCCGCCTTCCGATATACGGTATCGGGCGCGGTCACATCCGGTCAGCAGTCCGGCAGCGATTACGACGCTGAAAAATATGAATATTACGTTGCGATGAGTCATAGCGAGCGCAAAGGTAAGAATATTATTTTGAAGTTGTTGTGAAATAAAGGGGCCGTGCGCAAATTTCCGGGCCGTCAGGATGCTTGTGTCGCTCCGTGAAATCGAAAATCGGCAGGAAAAATATTAAATCCGCGTCACTTTTTGGCAATTAAATTTTAACTTTCAAAAAAAATACGGTAACTTTACAATCAAATTTATTAACAGGCTTCGCCCTGATGCCTGAGATGAATTGACAATGAATATTGTGTACCTATAAATCTTTAATTACCAATAGACTGATGATAGACAAACTGAAAATTTTCATCGCAGCGGCGATGGCTTCGGGTCTTGTGGCTTCCGCACAGACCGCGGCTGTGTCAGACGTATGGCAGCCGGATCTCGGCAACGGAAAATATAAAAACCCGGTGATCAATGCCGATTACTCCGATCCCGATGTGGTGCGTGTGGGCGATGATTATTATATGACGGCTTCGAGCTTCTGTGACATACCCGGCCTCCCGGTGCTTCACTCCAAGGACCTCGTCAACTGGACTCTTGTAGGCCATGCTATAGCCGAGATGCCCGAATATGCTCAATTCCAGCCCGATCCCCAGCATGGCAACGCCGTATGGGCACCTGCGATCCGATATCACAACGGTGAATATTATATCTACTATGGCGACCCCGACCTCGGTATCTTCATGACCAAGACCAAAGATCCCGCCGGTCCGTGGGAGCCGCTCGTGCTTGTGCATGCCGCCAAGGGTATCATCGACACCTGTCCGCTCTGGGATGAAGACGGCAAGGCTTACATAGCCCACGGCTATGCAGGCAGCCGCGCCGGAGTGAAAAGCATCCTCGGTATGATAGAGATGACCCCCGACGGCACCAAGTCGATAGGGCAAGACCGCGTGATCTACGACGGACACATCGAAAACGAGACTATCGAAGGCGCAAAGATTTACAAGCGCGACGGATGGTATTACATCTTCTCACCCGCCGGCGGTGTGGCTACCGGCTGGCAGGAAGTGCTTCGCTCCAAGAGCCCTTGGGGACCTTATGAAGTGCGCAACGTGATGGACCAGGGTACTACCGATATCAACGGCCCTCATCAGGGCGGATGGGTCGACACTCCCGACGGTAAAGAAGACTGGTTTCTTCACTTCCAGGATAAAGGCCCCTATGGTCGCGTGGTGCATCTTCAGCCTATGAAATGGAACGAGGACGGCTGGCCCGTGATCGGCGTTGACCCCGACGGCGACGGCCGCGGAGAGCCCGTGATTACTTACAAGAAACCCGCCGTGGGCAAGACATATTCACCCGCCAACCCCGCCGAAAACGATGAGTTTGACTCCGTGGAACTCGGCAAGCAGTGGCAGTGGAAGGGAAATCCCTCGGCACTCTGGTATATAGCCGACGCCAATGCCTCGCAGCTCCGCCTTTTCTCGCACTGCACTCCCGGTGCCGAGCGCATATACGATATGCCCAACCTCCTTCTGCAGAAATTCCCTGCCGAAAACTTCACGGCTACCGCCAAGGTGCAGTTCTGCCCCCGCAAGAAAGACGGTAAGGTAATGACCGGTGAGAAAGCCGGACTGGTAGTGATGGGTTACACCTACGCCGGCGCTGTAATCGAAAGCCGTGCCGACGGCCTCTATCTTACCGAGGTGACTTGCGCTCGTGCCAACAAGGGCGGCAAGGAGCAGACCGTGGCTGAGGTGAAGATACCCGACGACGGTAATCTCTATCTCCGCGCCGTGGTGAAAAACGTCGGAGCCAAGAAACCCGTACAGAAGTCTGACTATAAGTGCGAGGTGACACTTCAGTATAGCCTCGACGGAAAGAAATATACCGATCTCGGCAAGCCCGCACCCATATCCGAAGGTCACTGGATAGGCGCGAAAGTAGGTCTGTTCTGCTCGCGTGACTGGCAGAGCAACGACTCCGGCTGGCTCAATGTAGACTGGTTTAAGGTTTCCAAAAAATGAGAAATTCGTTAATAGCGTTAATACTCACAATCATGCTTGCGCTCCCCGGTAAGGCCGGGGCAGCGCAATATATGCGTGAGATCACCGTGGCACAGGACGGATCGGGCGACTTCACCACTATCACCGAGGCGCTCGAAGCTATCCGTGCGTTCATGGACTACCGCGTGACGGTCAATATACGAAACGGAGTATATCACGAGAAGGTGGTGATACCGGCCTGGGTGCACAATGTAGATTTCATAGGCCAGAGCGCTGACTCTACTATTATCACATGGGCCGACCATGCCAACATTAATAAGATGGGTACGTTTCGCACATATACGCTCAAGGTAGACGGTTGCGGCCTCACATTTGCCAACCTCACCGTGGAAAACAACGCTCCCCGCCTCGGCCAGGCTGTGGCACTGCATACCGAAGGCGACCGACTGATATTTGTCAACTGTCGTTTCCTCGGCAATCAGGACACCATCTACACCGCCGGCCACCGCAGCCGTCTGTTATTTGACAACTGCTACATCGAAGGTACTACCGACTTCATTTTCGGCCCGGCCACCGCGCTCTTCACCGCATGCGAACTCCGCTCCAAGTCCAACTCATACATCACCGCTGCATCTACTCCGGCCGATGTGGAGGTAGGATATGTGTTCTACCGTTGCCGCCTTACAGCCGACGAAGGTGTGGATAAGGTATATCTCGGCCGCCCGTGGCGCCCCTACGCATCCACCACATTTATCGACTGCGAGATGGGACCTCACATCACCGCCGCCGGCTGGCATAACTGGAAAGATCCCGAAAACGAGAAGACCGCGCGCTACGGCGAATACGGATCCACCGGTCCCGGCGCACAAGGTCAGCGCGTGGAGTGGGCACGCACCATCGACAGCGCCCGCGCCGCTGAGCTCACCGATCCCGCCTATATATATAATAATGTGGCGGACTGGACTCCGGTCACCACCGAAAACAGAACTGTAAATAAGTAAGAAATTCAAAAAAACTATTTAATCATACATTTACCATCATGAAAGCATTAAACAAAGTGACAGCTCCCAAGGCAGCTGCCCCCGAAAGAATCATTCAGTTTGGAGAAGGTAATTTCCTGCGTGCGTTTGTTGACTGGATCATCCAGAACATGAACGACAAGACCGACTTCAACTCTCAGGTAGTTGTACTTCAGGGTACCCGTCAGGCCTTTGTACAGAATATGCTCGCCAGCCAGGACTTCCTCTATCACGTAAATCTTCAGGGTCGTCTCGACGGTGAAGTGGTTAACTCCTACGACCGTATCAATGTGATCTCACGCGGTATCAACCCCTTCGATCACTTCGACAGCTATCTGGCCCTTGCCGAGCAGCCCCTCATGCGCTTCATCATCTCCAATACCACCGAGGCCGGTATAGCATTCGATCCCGAATGTCACCTCGCTGACCGTCCCGCCGAATCTTATCCCGGCAAGCTCACTCAGCTTCTCTATCGCCGCTTCAAGACATTTAACGGCGCTCCTGACAAGGGCTTCATCATCATGCCCTGCGAGCTTATATTCCAGAACGGTCATCACCTCAAGGAAATCATCAACAAGTATATCGATCTGTGGAAAGACGAGTTTGAAGCCGGTGACTACGAGGCATTCAAGAACTGGTTTAACACCTACAACTATGTGTGCGCCACACTGGTTGACCGTATCGTGCCCGGATTCCCCCGCAACGAGATCGCCGCTATCCAGGAGAAGATCTGCTATCGCGACAATGTAGTGGTACAGGGCGAGGCTTTCCACCTCTGGGTGATCGAGAAGCCTACCAACATGACTCTCGACGAACTCCGCGCCGAATTCCCCGCTGAAAAGGCCGGTCTCAACGTTATCATCACCGACGACGAAGCTCCCTACCACGAACGTAAGGTTACGCTGCTCAACGGTCCTCATACCGTACTTTCGCCTGTAACCTATCTGAGCGGTGTCAACATCGTGCGCGACGCTTGCAACCACCCCGTGCTCGGCAAGTTTATCCGCAAAGTGCAGTTCGACGAACTCATGCAGACCCTCAACCTCCCCATGGACGAGCTTCAGAAATATGGCGAAAGCGTGCTCGAACGCTTCAACAACCCTTATGTTGACCACCAGGTGACTTCGATCATGCTCAACTCGTTCCCCAAATATCAGACCCGCGACCTGCCCGGACTCAAGACCTATCTTGAGCGTAAGGGTGAGCTTCCCAAGGGTCTCGTGCTCGGTCTGGCTGCCATCATCACCTACTATAAGGGTGGCAAGCGTGCCGACGGTGCTGAAATCAAGCCCGATGACGATGCACAGATCATGCAGCTCCTCACCGACCTCTGGGCTACCGGCGACACCCGTAAGGTGGCTGAGGGCGTGCTCGCTGCCGATGCCCTCATCTGGAAAGACCACGGCAACCTCAACAATATCCCCGGCCTGACCGACATGGTGGTGGAATATCTTGACAAGATTCAGGATAAGGGTATGCTCGAAACTGTTAAGGAAGTAATCGAATGAAAGAATTTATCAAGATAAATCCCGCCGACAATGTGGCAGTGGCTATCAGCGAACTGAAGAAAGGCTCTGTCATTGATGTCGACGGCGACAAGATAACTCTCGTCACCGACGTTCCCGCGGGCCATAAAGTGGCTCTGCGGGACATCGCCGAGGGCGAGAACGTGATCAAGTACGGATTTCCCATCGGCCACACCCGTCACGCTGTGGCCCGCGGAGCTTTCCTCGATCACAATGACATAAAGACCAATCTCGCCGGACAGCTCGACTATTCCGACGTGCATATCAAGCCTCAGCCCGCCTACACCGGCGAAAAGCCCGAACTCACCTTCAAGGGCTACGAACGCAAGGACGGACAGGTAGGCATACGCAACGAGATTTGGGTCATCCCCACAGTGGGCTGTGTCAACGGCATCGTGAAGCAGATCGTGGATCGTCTCAATGCCGAGACCGGTGCCGAGGGTGTGGACGGTATCTTCGGATTCCCCCACAACTACGGTTGCTCGCAGCTTGGCGACGACCATGAAAATACCAAGAAGATACTCCGCGACATGGTGCTTCATCCCAATGCGGGCGGTGTGCTCGTGGTGGGACTCGGCTGTGAAAACAATCAGCCCAAAGTATTTGAGGAATTCTGCGGTGATTACGACCGTGAGCGCGTGAAATTCATGGTGTGTCAGGAAGTGCAGGGCGATGAAGTGGAGGAAGGTCTCCGCATAGCCCGCGAGCTCTACGAAAACGCCCGCAAATGTGAGCGCACCGTTCAGCCTGCTTCCAAGCTCCGCATCGGTCTCAAGTGCGGCGGTTCCGACGGTTTCTCAGGTATCACCGCCAATCCGCTCCTCGGTGCATTCTCCGACTTCCTCTGCGAAGCCGAAAACGGCACTACCGTACTTACTGAAGTACCTGAAATGTTTGGCGCCGAAACTATACTCATGGAGCGCTGCGCCGACGACAAACTCCTCGGACAGACTATCTCGCTCATCAACAACTTCAAGGAATACTTCCTCAGCCACGGCGAGCCCGTAGGCGAGAATCCCTCGCCGGGCAATAAAGCCGGCGGTATCTCCACGCTTGAAGAAAAAGCCCTCGGCTGCACCCAGAAGTCGGGCAAGAGTCCGGTATACGGTGTGATGGAATACGGCGAACGTATCCACAACCACGGTCTTAACCTCCTTTCCGCTCCCGGCAATGACCTCGTGGCCTCTACCGCACTCGGCGCTGCCGGATGCCAGATGGTGCTCTTCACTACAGGTCGCGGCACACCCTTCGGCACATTTGTGCCTACTATGAAGATTTCCACCAATACTTCGCTCGCCGAGCGCAAGCCCGCGTGGATCGACTTCAATGCCGGCGTGCTTGTCGAGGACGAGACTATGGATCAGGTGCTTCCCCGCTTTGTCGACTATGTGCTTAAAGTAGCTTCGGGCGAGGAGGTCAACTCCGAAAAGGCCGGTATCCACGAAATCGCCATCTTTAAGAACGGTGTGACTCTCTGATGTAATTATCTTAAACTCTAATAACCTCTCATTATTTACCATATGAAACCTTTCATGGATGAAAACTTCCTGCTGCAGACCGAAACTGCTCAGAAGTTATATCACGAACATGCGGCTAAGATGCCCATCATCGACTATCACTGCCATCTGATACCCAAGATGGTGGCCGATGACCACAAATTCAAGTCAATCACCGAAATATGGCTCGGCGGTGACCACTACAAGTGGCGCGCCATGCGCTCAAACGGTGTGGAAGAGCGCTTCTGCACCGGCACTGACACTACTGACTGGGAAAAATTCCAGAAATGGGCCGAGACCGTACCCTATACTTTCCGCAATCCTCTTTACCACTGGACCCACCTCGAACTCAAGACGGCTTTCGGTATCGACAAGCTGCTTAACCCCGAGACTGCCCGCGAGATTTTCGACGAATGTAACGACAAACTCCTCAACGACCCCAACATGACTGCCCGCGGCCTGATGCGTCGCTACAATGTGGAGACCGTGTGCACCACCGACGATCCCGTAGACTCACTCGAATATCACAAGCAGGTGAAGGACAGCGGTTTTGAAATCAAGATGCTCCCCACCTGGCGTCCTGACAAGGCTATGGCTGTGGAGAATCCCGCCGAATTCCGCGCTTATGTTGAGAAACTTGCTGAAGTATCAGGCGTGGAGATCAACAAGTTCTCCGATATGATCGATGCTCTCCAGAAGCGCCACGACTTCTTTGAAGAGATGGGTTGCCGTCTGAGCGACCACGGTATCGAGGAATTCTATGCCGCCGATTATACCGACGACGAAATCGCCGAAATCTTCAATAAGGTTTATGGCGGTAAGGAACTCACTCACGACGAAATCCATAAGTTCAAGAGCGCCATGATGATCATCTTCGGCGAGATGGACTACGAATCGGGTTGGACTCAGCAGTTCCACTACGGCGCTATCCGCAACAACAATACAAAGATGTTCAAGCTCCTCGGTCCGGATACCGGTTTCGACTCTATCGGTGAGTTCACCACCGCCAAGTCTATGGCCAAGTATCTTGACAAGCTCAACACCCGCGGCAAGCTCGCCAAGACTATTCTCTACAACCTCAATCCGTCGGCCAACGAAGTTATCGCCACTATGCTCGGCAACTTCCAGGACGGTTCGGTAGCCGGCAAGATTCAGTTCGGTTCCGGATGGTGGTTCCTTGATCAGAAAGACGGTATGGAGAAGCAGATGAACGCCCTCTCGCTCCTCGGTCTGCTCAGCCGCTTTGTGGGCATGCTCACCGACAGCCGCTCGTTCCTCTCATATCCCCGCCACGAATATTTCCGCCGCACGCTCTGTAATCTCGTTGGCAACGACGTGGAAAACGGTCTCATACCCTACACCGGTTATGAAGAAAAGCGCGTCAATCAGATGATTGAAGATATCTGCTACAACAACGCTAAAAACTACTTCAAGTTCTAAATTATGGCCGCAGTATCTTCTCCCCTTGCCGCAGGAAATCAGAAGATGACCAACTTCCGTTGGATAATCTGTCTGCTCCTGTTTCTTGCCACTACGGTCAACTATATGGACCGTCAGGTGCTTTCGCTCACCTGGAAGGAGTTTATCGCTCCCGAGTTTCACTGGACCGACGCCAACTACGGTCTGATCACAGCCGTATTCTCGATAGTATACGCCGTAGCCAACCTTCTCGCCGGCCGCTTCATTGACTGGATGGGTACCAAGAAAGGCTATCTGTGGGCTATCGGAGTATGGAGTGCCGGTGCATGTCTTCACGCCGTCTGCGGTGTGGCTACCGAGCACTGGGTAGGCCTTCACAATGCCGCCGAACTCGTGCAGGCATCCAGTGGTCTGGCTCTCACTATCGCCACTGTTTCTGTGTACTTCTTCATCGGTGCGCGTACGATACTCGCACTCGGTGAGGCCGGAAACTTCCCCGCTGCCATCAAGGTGACAGCCGAATACTTCCCCAAGCGTGACCGTGCTTACGCCACTTCGATCTTCAATGCCGGATCGGCTGTGGGCGCGCTCATCGCCCCGTTTACCATCGGCCCGCTCGCCAAGTTCTTCCAGAGCATCGGCTGGGGCAATGGCTGGGAAATGGCTTTCATCATCATCGGCGCCCTCGGCTTTGTGTGGATGGGCTTCTGGGTATTCCTTTATAAAGAGCCTGCTCAGAACCCCCGCGTGAATGAAGCCGAACTCGCTTATATCGAGCAGGATAACGATACTTCCGACGAATCGCCCCGCGAGAAAGCCGAGAAAGAGGACAGCGAGACCGCTACCATCCCCTTCCTCAAGTGCTTCAAGTATCCTCAGACTTGGGCTGTGTTCTTCGGTAAGTTTCTCACCGATGGTGTGTGGTGGTTCTTCCTCTTCTGGACTCCCGCCTATATCACCGACGTGTTCCATCTGTCGACCTCGTCGGGCGAAGGTATGCTCATGATTTTCGTGCTCTATCTCATCACCATGCTCTCGATCTACGGTGGCAAGCTGCCTTCGATCATCATGGACCGCGAGGCACGCAAGGGTATTGACGTCAATCCCTATGCCGCACGCATGAAAGCCATGTTTATCTTTGCTCTGTTCCCCATCCTCGCCGTGCTCGCTCAGCCTCTGAGCGGTGTGTCGCTCTGGCTTCCCATCATCATCATCGGTATAGCCGGAGCTGCTCACCAGTCATGGAGCGCCAACATCTACTCAGTAGTAGGTGATATGTTCCCCAAGTCTACCATCGCTACCATCATCGGTATCGGCGGTATGGCCGGAGGTATCGGTTCGTTCCTGATCAACTACTTCTCCGGTATTCTCTTTGACTATGCGGCTCAGACCAATATGTCGCTTCTCAGCTTCACCGGTAAGCCTTCGGGTTACTTCATCGTGTTCTGTATCTGCGGTGTGGCCTACCTCGTAGGCTGGTGCATCATGAAGCTCCTCGTGCCGCGCTACAAGAAGATCGAGGCCTAAGCTCCGCACTTGATTTATCCTTTTGAATATGCAGCCCGCGCCGCCATCAGCAGTGCGGGCTTGCTTTGTGTAAATATGCTTTAGATATCTTTTCCTGATTTATGTTGACTGTCAGGATTATTTACAACTTAGCGTTATTCAGCTTTGTAGGGACGCACACTGGGGTGCGTCCGGCTGAGCAAAATGGTAATTTAATCGCCGCAGTCGCGCACTATCTGCCGCCGGACGCTCCCCAGTGAGCGTACCTACTGTAATCACCTTACCCTCCGGAAATATCTACTGACCACAATTTTCCGGCGGGTAAGCTATTAGATTTTTGCTCTGCGGGATCCACCTGCGAAGCACCCTAAAGGTTTTGCGGTATATCAATTACTCTACCAGTCATCGGTCTTTACCGCACAGAGGGGGAGGGTGGGGGATGTAACTTTGCCGGCATATATTCCATATCAATAATTTTTTCATGGCAAAGAAAGTAAAATTTAAGTCGATCGACTTCGACATAGCCTCGCAAGACCCCATGCAGGTCAATGTGAGGCAGGACGAAGCCGACGGGTCGCTGCGGCCGGTAGGAGCGCCGTCGGCGGTGGGTCCGATCCCCGGTACGCTGCTTACCGCAGTGGCGTGTGAGGGGCGCGATGTCATACTGTCGACGCTCGACGGAGATCTGTATGTGACCGACCCGACTAAGTCAGGCCCCGTATGTGTGGCTTCGACAGACTACGATATAGGGGCTGCGGTGAAAACCGACGGCGGCAATGTGATGCTGTTGTCGGCCACCCAACCTGAGCCGCCACGGCGCGTTGAGGTTGACCGTCTGACCGGAAATGTGACAGTGGAGACTCCGCTGCCCCGACATGGCGCACCACGTCTGCTGAGGGTCGACGACGGAATTATCGCCCGTCCGCTCCCGGCGAGAACACTGAAAGGAAGGTATTCGCGCACCGACCGGCAGCTATTGCCCGACGATCTTCATTCTCTAACGAATGACTATGCCACAGCTTATGCCGATATATGCGATCTGGCGGGTGCGCGTCACCGCTACGTCCAGCCCGTGATGGCGCGAGTGACAGCACGAGATTCGGAGGGCAGATTGCTCTACCGCTCTGCTCCGGTGCTGATCACTCCGCGCGATGGTGTGCAGCTTGTCGATGCAGCCCGTCCGCTGACCGAGGGTGACACCTCCGGCGTAGAGGCCTCGACCCTTCAGGCCACACCTTTCAGTATCGGAATAGCGTTTCCTGCTGATATTCCGGCCGTGTGGAGACAGCGTGTGGCTATAGTCGAGATAGAGACCTCCGAGCAGATTCATCCGGTGACATTCTCACTTCTATCCGCGGCCCGGGTGGAAAATTCCGGAGGCGGAGCGCTCACGCTTGTCATGACTGCTCCGGGTGTGGATACATCCACCGACAGTATTGCCGCCCCAGGATCGGAGATGCACCGGCGAGTGACAGGAGTGCTCATGAACCACGATACCGCGCTGGCTGTGGCCCATTCCATGCCTCTTCCGTCAGATTCGACCACCGTGACCGGTATATATCGTGCATCGGCCATCGACTGCCGCAGTCAGGTCGAGGCTGTCACGGCGGTAGCCGATAATATGCCGTCAGAAACCGGGCAGACACCATCGCCGTGGCTGCTTAATTATCCTCATTCTTTCAGTCCAGGGTGCGGCGGAGTCAGCGGCGGGAGCATACTGTGGGGTAACATCACTTCGCGCCTTTTCGGCGGCTATAGTGTGGCAGAGCAGAGCGTGGCGGTAGCCGCCGTCCGGTCATCTCTCCCTGCTACATCCATCGTAACGCTCGACGACGGCCGCATGCTTGTCGACAGTGCTACCGTGACATCAGCCGTGCCCTCCGCTCTTTCGCCGCTAATAGTGTATCCCCATCCCTCGGCCGTGAAGATAACAATCGTCATGGGCACACGGAAATGGGAAGCAGACCTGCGTCCTACGCCGTGTCGGCGCATGGCGTATGCTCTATCGGCCGACCTGCGTGCCGTAACCCCATCAGAGGAGCTGGGCATGCACATTGTGCCGGACGCTTCGGTGGTGACCGAGCGGTATCCCGAGGCGGTGGCTATAGCCGATGTCTCCGATCCCACCGTGATACAGGCGGCGGTGACAGCCGCTCCGGATACAGTCACGGCTATCAAGGCTGAGCTCCGATCCGGCTCGTCGCTCGACATTTCGCGCCGCCATTTCTATGTGTTTTCGAGGGGAGGCATCAGCTCTGTCACAGCCGGTGGGAGCCGAGTGCGCCTCACTCCGGTGATGCTCGACCATCGGCCCGTGATGATGGCTCAGAGTGTGGCGGAGGGTGCGGGCATTGTGCTCGCGGTGGCCGGGGGCGACCTCGTCAGTCTGTCGGGCAGCAAGGTGACTACTATGCTCGTAAATACCGGGCCGTGCAGCCTGGGCTATTGCAGCCGCTTCGGAGAGATATGGATTGTCAGCGCCGGTGCCGATCCGACTGTGATATTCAATCCCGCAACCAAATATGCCTATTACCGTACCGATATTTATCCCGAAGATATGCTCGCGTCGGGCGACAAGCTGCTGCTCCGCACTGCCGACGGTATGGTCAGCGACGCTTCACGCGAGCAGTCTGACGCTATGGAGGTAGCTATGACATTTCGCATCAATCTGCCGCGCGCACGCAGGGCAGTGGCGTTCGGGGTCAGACTCATGAGCGGATGCTTCAACGGCAAACTGATTCTTGCCGCTGACAATGGCATACACTCGCCCGACGGTGCTTACCGGATAGTGGATTTCGACATTGACGGGCAGCTCAACCGTCCGATCGAGAGCCGCGTCATGGCGCACCCGTTCAGATACGTGACTCTCGGAGTGCGCGCCACGCTCAGCCACGACAGTCGCCTCGAATCGGCCTGGGTGGCTGTGATGGCGTAATAGCCGGCTGACCGGTTGACATTGAAAAAAATCAGGGGCGCCAGTGATGAAGCGCCCCTGATAGATGGGTGAGGATGCAGTAGTTTATTTGATCACCACCTTCTCCACCTTACCTGAGGTGCGGCGGAGCATGTAGACGCCGGCGGGCATGGATGCTGACGAGACTTTACGTCCGTTCAGATCATATATGGCCTCGACTGACAGGTCTGAATCACCCGCGATCTCTCTGAGGCCTGACATGCCTTCCTGAGTCAGAGTAAATGTCTTCGTCACACCGGGAGCGCTTACGGTAAGTTCGCCCTCGCGGTCGGTCTCGGCATATTCGGCTGTAATGGTGAGCTGCGTGTCGGCAAAGCGGCCCGATGCGGTGACGGTCACCCACTCGGGGGCGGTGATGGTGAGATCTTCGGCCGCGTAGTAGCTGTTGAGGTCTATCATGGTCTCGCCTTCGCCCACTTTCACGCTCTCCACATCGGTCAGAAGCCAGGGATAGTAGGCTTCAAGATTGATGAGAAACGCGTTGTAGCAAGGTCCGTAAGCGCCCGACATTTTGGCGATTGCGCTGTAGCTATCCATGACGGTGTAGTTAAACAAGCGCTCCTTGTGCACGAACGATACGTTGGTCACTATCGGCTCCATAGGCAGAGCTGACTGCATGGGTGCGAAGTATTCTATACCTCCGGGATTATTGAATCCGTATACTTCCACTGCGTAAGCATTATAGCTCTGATCGAGTACTACGGGCTTGTCGAAATCAAAGGGGAGCGTGTAGTAATTGGTAGAGCCGCCTTGACCGATCAGCAGAATATCTTTGCCCGATACGGTAGCAGTGGCAAAAGTCTTTTCAGGCATTACCACATTGGCCTCGCCGAGCGGGAAGATGCGGCAGGTGAACACCACATTGTCGGATATTCCGCGGCCGCGAGCATCGAGATGCACACCTGTAATCACCATGGGCGACGACGGAGCTTCGATTTTATTGATGATACCTACTACTTTGTCATATTCGCCGGGCTCGTTGCCGCCCATAAATGTGTAGTCGGTCCAGAATTGATCGGTATTTTTGTTATAGCCGAATATGGGAGTCGATTCGGAGCTGTCGGCATCGTCGGTATATACGGTTATGGTCATGCCGTCGTTCTGAATATTTACAGGTAGAACACCCATGCTCATCACAGTGCCGTCGGCGGTCTGATATTCAGCCGGTCCACCTGTGAGCATGTACTGGGCCGGATTGCGGTAACTTGCCGCGGTGCCTGCCGCTGATGTGGCGGTGACTACGGGCGGGGCTATGAAGTGAGAGTCGGTGACGTAGCCGCCATTGTAAGTGGCCGGATAAGAGAGCGTGAGCGAGCTGCCTTCGGACGTGGCCGAGCTGCCTTCGGGCGAGGTGTATTCCCACTCATAGGTCAGTCCGGCTGTCGGGTCGGTCACATACCAGGTCAGCGGAGCGAAAGCAGGGAGAAATGCACAGCCGAAATCGGTGAAATTCATATCGCGGTCAGTGCCCCAGTATTGATTGAAGGCCGGCATGGCGTATACCGGACGGTCGAGGGGTGGCAGACCGATTCGGATGTTGTCGATAAAGATGCTGTTGGATTCCGTGCCTACAAACTGAAACGCCACCTGTATTTTCTTGCCGGCGTAAGCATCAAGATCCACGCTCTGAGTCTGCAGGGAATTGTCGGCCGAGGCTTGATAAAGCTCCATGAGCGTATAATCCTTGTAGCGGTCGGCATAGTCGGTGAGAGTGATCCACTCGCCGCCGGCCTCGCGTACATTGACTTTTACGGTGAAGATGATTTCTGGCTGACCTATAAACTCATTGGTAGTCCAGTCCACATTTTCCTGACTGAAAAACCATATCGGCTCTACATTCATGTCGAAGTAAAGACCCACAGCCGACTCGGGCATCTCCACTTCAGGAGATATGAGCCATTCGTCTTGATTCGCTCCGTAGTTTACCGAGAAATAGTAATTACCGTCGGTGGGTGCGGGATACCACGATCCGCCTGCCGACGGATGCCATGAGGCCTCGGGATCGGTCTGCGGTGTGCCTTTTGACTCCACTGTCCAGCCGTCGGGCACCCAGGCCATGTCGGCGCCGTCCCATTTCTCGAAACTTTCAGAGAGCACGTCGGCCGATGACTGACTGTCGGCTCTCAGAGCCGGCGCTCCTGCGAGGCTTCGGCTTGACGCGGCAGCTTCAGTCAGGACTTTGCGGATGCGGCTGCCGTCAGGAGCAGTGAGGATTTTTACGCGCGGATTATCGGTGGGGAGGTAGCAGCCAGGAATTTTTACATCCGACACGGTGGCCGCGTCAGAGACTTTTACCGGCTCGGAGGCCATAGCTGTCAGCGCCATAGAGCCTATAGTTGCGAAAAGTAGGTGTCTGGTCATAGGGTGTGTATGAACTTATATTGATTTTGTTTTCGTCATAGTGACTATTACCGGGCTGTAAAGATAATACAAATTATAACAGTGGCAAAATAAAGCCGATGTACTTGATTCACTTTCATTAATGATATATTACTTTCTATAACACTTAAAAAGACCCATGGCGTTTGCTCAAGTGGATGAAATGTGCTAACTTTGTACCTCAATTACAATTAATTTCAAATTATTTAAATCAATTTTTTTATGAAACACATCTACACAAAGATGCTTTGTGGACTTGCGTTTGGTGCGTCTTGTGTCCTCAGTGCGTCGGCAGATAAGGGTGTGGTGGTGATTTCGACCGATGGCAGCCAGTATGAGGTGACTCTTGCTGACGTCAACCGTATAGAGATCGGCTCTACAGCGTTGACTCTGCAAAGTAAGAGCGGCAGTGGCGAGACTGTGTCATATAGCGACATCGACCGCGTGCTGATAGGCGCTGAGGTGTCGGCTGTGCAGAATATCATCGCTCCTGATGAAGTAGCCGTTTGGCCTACGGTGACCACCGATCTGCTGAACGTAACGGGTCTTACCGCAGGTGCCCCCGTGACTGTGGTTGACATCAAGGGCGCTACCGTACTCCGGACAGTGGCTAACGATGGTGTAACCACACTGAGCCTCTCACAACTTCCCGCCGGTCTTTACATCGTGACCGTCAACACCCAATCTGTAAAAATCATTAAGAAATAACCTTACATTACACGCAATAACATGATCAAGAATACCATCATAGCTGCCGCAATGGCAGTAGCAGCCCTGAGCGCATCGGCCGCCGACGAGATGATGTACCTTGTCAAAGGTGACCGCGTCGTGGCAAAGTACGACGTTGATGCCGTAGACTATATCTCGTTTAATCTCCCTGACGACGTGATTGACGAAAATCTCTGGCTCTCGCTCGACAATATAGGCAAGAACACCGTGACCTATACTGTCAACACCGCCGCCGGCGACGTGGCTTATGCTCACAACATCCTCTCATACTACGATGTGAACTATACTGCCATGGATTACTTTGGCGATATGCTCGAAAATCTCGATGAGGAGAGTGTGATTGCATGTCTGCAAACCACTCTGAGCTATAACGCTTTTGTGGGCATCGGTACAAACAAGTTTACTCAGAATGACTTCGAGAAATTTGATAATTACTCCGAGGCCGACCGCTTCAGCGTGATGCCCGGTACGAAATATTATCTGTGTGCATGGGAAGTAGATCCTGCCACTACTGAGCCTAAGAGCGATTTCGTGTTCACCGAGTTTACCACCGAAGCGCCTGAGCAGGTCAACCTCAATCTTGATGTTCAGCTCTCGAAGATTACTGACTACGGCATGGTGCTTGATATTACCGGCAACGATGATATACTGTATGTGCGCACCTGCTGGGGTATGAAGGAGAGCATGGAGATCTACGAGCAGTATTATGGCCTTGACTTCCTCATGGGCACTTTCGGCCAGAACTGGTCGCTCGAATTCCTTGCAGGTACCGGTGATCTGGAGCCCGGTGTGGAAAATGCCACCTGGCCCGTTTACGATGCCGGTGAATACGTAATGTATGTGCGCGCATATGATATGCAGGGCAATGTGCAGGACGGTAAATATGTATTTGAGTATACTTCGGGCGAGGATGTGGAAGTGCCTGTAGTGACTATAATCTCTAAGGAAAAGAGCGAAGGCCACGTGAAAGTCAACTTTGAAATCACGCCCAGCAATGTTGAAGAGGCTTACGTGCGTATGCTCAGCGAGAATATGGTGGACGACCGCCTCAACATGGGCTACACTTATCCCGAACTTGCCATGGGCGGTGATGCTGAAGATATCACCAACAGCATCAATACCACAGGTGAGTACACTTTCGAGAGCAACGATGTGATCGAGCAGTGGAACTCGATCCTGATCTATGCCAAGACCAAAGAAGGCGGTGTGACTACCCTGCGTCTCAACTTCTATCCTGATGCTGATACCGAATGGTCGCAATTCGCACCCTTCCACGCTCCCGCTCGCAAGATGCCTGCGGTTAAGAAGATCAAGCGTGCAGGTATCCCCGTGATCCGTAAGTAATCCGATCCTTACGAAATTATAATACAGTAACACCGGACGATCCGTCGGATCGCCCGGTGTTATAGTATTGTGCCGTAAGGATATGTGGGGATGGTTGTGTCAGTCCCGCTGACCGGGTGCTCCGGTCAGCGGGATTTGGAATTTCGGGATATCCATGAGGCGATTTTTGATAATACGTCGGGCGAAATGGTCTGGGTGATACCGCCGTAGTTCATAGCCGCCTGTCGCGACGGCACTTCCTGAAACAGATGGTTAAGACCGGGCATCTCGATAGTTTCGGCCTGAGGGATGGAGGCGGCGATGGCGGCGAGATTATCTTCGGCATTGACCTGATCGTCCCACGATCCGTTGAGCGCAAGCACCGGACATTTGATGCGTTCAAGATAAGGCGACGGATCGAGGCGCATGAATGCCCGATACCACGGAGTCATCATCGGGGCTATCATGGCGTCGAGCTGTGAGTCGTCGGCGTCGGGATGAAGTGCCCGCATGGCCGGGAGCATGGCGGTCACGGCGCTGAGCGAATCGGCGTCGGAGGCCACGATGGCAAACACGCTGCGGAGCGAATCGGTAAGCTCTGCGCCGAGGTTTCCGCCCGACAGCCTGATGAGATCGAGATTCTGCTTCACGATCATGTCAGTACCGCTTACGGCCATGCCGGCAAGCGATACCACGAAATCTACTTCTTCGGGGTGATTGGCAGCATTAATTAAAGCTATCGTGCCACCTTCGCTGTGGCCGAGCAGTCCGGTGCGGGTGGTATCTACCTCCGGCCGCGAGCGCAGATAGCGAAGTGCGGCCATGGCGTCGGCGGCATTATCCATGGTGGTTTCGCTGCCGAGAGCCGGAGAGCTTTCACCGGCTCCGCGGTCATCGAAGCGTAGCACGGCTATGCCGGCGCGCGTAAGGTAGTCGGCTATTACGGCAAATGGCTTATGGCCAAGTATTTCCTCGTCACGGTTTTGCCGGCCGCTTCCGGTGATGAGAGCCACCGCCGGATAGCCGCCTTTGCTGAACGGCTTCATGGCGGGCATAGTGAGAGTACCGGCAAGAATTATGTCGCCATTGGCAAATGTGACTTCCTCCTCGCGGTAAAAATAGGGTTGGCGTGGAGTCTGCGGGCGATCCGGTAGCAGATCGTCGGCTGTGCCGCGGGTCATGTCGAGCTTTATGGCCATTCCCTGCACGAATGTGCCGTCGAGTTTAGAGCCATCGGCGCTTAGATGTCCTTGATATGAAGCGTGCAGAGAGCCGAGTCCGAGGTAGATATCCCTACCGTCGGCCGATACGCTCACACTGTCGCACGGTATATCCCACGCGCCCTGCGAGGGTGACGACATGGTGGCTTCGGTGGCTGACACTACGTTGAATACCACAGGCAACTTATCCATCAGGGTGCCTTTCCATATACCGGTGACCGATTGCGCGGCCACACGCCCCGCTGCCAGCAGCAGGAGTGATAGAAGAATTACTCGGTTCATGAGGCAAATTTACAAAGAGTTGGCGTAAGGGGGTGAGATAATTAAAGTTTTTTTTGCTTTTCGTGAAAAAAAATCGTAATTTCGCAGCGTGCAACCCTACATGGTTACACGCCCGAAACACAACCTTGCTATATATCTAAAACCATATAGATTACATTTAACCAATTATGAGTAAAGAAAAAAAATTCTTGACCTGTGATGGTAACCAGGCAGCCGCACATGTATCTTACATGTTCTCGGAAGTAGCTGCTATCTACCCCATCACTCCCTCGTCGACTATGGCTGAATATGTCGATGAATGGGCTGCAGCAGGACGTAAAAACATCTTCGGCGAGACCGTACTCGTACAGGAGATGCAGTCAGAAGGCGGTGCAGCCGGTGCTGTTCACGGTTCACTCCAAGCCGGCGCGCTGACTACCACCTACACTGCTTCGCAGGGCCTCCTGCTGATGATCCCCAATATGTACAAGATTGCCGGTGAGCTTCTCCCCACCGTGTTCCACGTGTCGGCCCGTACGCTGGCCAGCCACGCTCTCTCGATCTTCGGTGATCATCAGGATGTGATGTCGGTACGTCAGACCGGCTTCGCCATGCTTGCCGAAGGCAGCGTTCAGGAAGTGATGGATCTCGCAGGTGTAGCCCACCTCGCCACTATCAAATCGCGCGTTCCCTTCGTAAACTTCTTCGACGGTTTCCGTACCTCGCACGAGATTCAGAAAGTGGAGGCTATGGATCAGGACGACCTCGCTCCGCTGCTCGACCGTGAAGCTCTCGCCGATTTCCGCGCCCGCGCTCTCAACCCCGAGAAGCCCGTTGCCCGCGGTATGGCCGAGAACGGCGACGTATTCTTCCAGCACCGCGAATCGTGCAACCGCTACTATGATGCAGTGCCCGAGATCGTGGAGGAATACATGAAGGAAATCACCCGCATAACCGGTCGTGAATACGGCCTCTTCAACTACTACGGAGATCCCGAAGCTGACCGCGTGATCATCGCTATGGGTTCTGTGACCCAGGCCGCTCAGGAAGCCATCGACTATCTCCGCGCCAAGGGCGAAAAGGTAGGTCTGGTGTCGGTACACCTCTACCGTCCCTTCTCGGCCAAGCACTTCCTTGCCGCTGTGCCCAAGACTGCAAAGCGCATCGCCGTGCTCGACCGCACCAAAGAACCCGGAGCCAACGGCGAGCCCCTGTATCTCGACGTTAAGGACTGCTTCTACGGCCAGGCTGACGCCCCCGTAATCGTAGGCGGCCGCTACGGTCTCGCTTCTAAGGACACTACTCCCGCGCAGATCCTTTCGGTATTCGAGAACCTCGCTCTTCCCGAACCCAAGAATCACTTCACCGTAGGTATCGTTGACGACGTGACCTTCACTTCACTCCCCATGAAGGAAGAGCTCGCTCTCGGCGGCGACACTTTCGAAGCCAAGTTCTACGGCCTCGGTGCTGACGGTACTGTAGGTGCCAACAAGAACTCTGTGAAGATCATCGGTGACAATACCGACAAGTATTGCCAGGCTTACTTCGCATACGACTCAAAGAAGTCGGGCGGTTTCACCTGCTCTCACCTCCGCTTCGGCGACCAGCCCATCCGCTCTACATATCTGGTGACCACTCCTAACTTCGTGGCATGCCACGTGCAGGCTTACCTCCATATGTACGACGTGACCCGCGGACTCCGCAAGGGCGGTACATTCCTTCTCAACACTATCTGGGAAGGTGAGGAACTTGCCAAGAATCTTCCCAACAAGGTGAAGAAATATCTTGCTGACAACGACATCACCGTTTACTATATCAACGCTACCAAGATAGCTCAGGAAATCGGTCTGGGCAACCGTACCAACACCATCCTCCAGAGCGCATTCTTCCGCATCACCGAGGTTATCCCCGTGGATCTCGCCGTAGAGCAGATGAAGAAATTCATCGTGAAGTCTTATGGCAAGAAGGGTCAGGATGTGGTCGACAAGAACTATGCAGCAGTTGACCGCGGTGGCGAATACAAGCAGCTCCCCGTTGATCCCGCATGGAGCAATCTCACTCCCGAGGCTCCCGTTGAGAACAACGATCCTGAATTTATCAACAAGATCGTTCGCCCCATCAACGCTCAGGACGGCGACCTGCTCAAGGTTTCTGACTTCGTAGGTATAGAAGACGGCACCTGGCACCAGGGTACCGCCGCTTACGAAAAGCGCGGTGTGGCAGCGTTCGTTCCCGAATGGCTCGAAGAAAACTGTATACAGTGTAACAAGTGTGCGTTTGTTTGTCCTCACGCCGCTATCCGTCCCTTCCTGCTCACTGACGAGGAAGTGGCTAATGCTCCCTTCGGCGAAGCCGGCACTATCTCGGCTCTCGGTCCTCAGTTCAAGGGCATGCACTTCATTCAGGCAGTCGACGTACTCGACTGTCTCGGCTGCGGCAACTGTGTGGCCGTATGTCCCGGCAAGAAGGGCGTGAAGGCTCTCGAAATGAAGCCTCTCGAAACTCAGCTCGACGTACAGAAAGACTGGGATTACTGCGTGGCAAGCGTATCGTCGAAGCAGAATCTCGTCGACACCAAGAGCAACGTCAAGAACTCTCAGTTCGCCACTCCGCTCTTTGAATTCTCGGGCGCTTGCTCGGGTTGCGGTGAAACTCCCTACGTGAAGCTCGTCAGCCAGCTCTTCGGCGACCACGAAATGGTGGCCAACGCTACCGGTTGCTCGTCGATCTACTCAGGCTCTGTTCCCTCAACTCCCTATTGCACCGACGCTGCCGGTCACGGTCCCGCTTGGGCCAACTCACTCTTCGAGGACTTCGCTGAATTCGGCCTCGGTATGAAGATTGCCAACGAGAAGATGACCGAACGTGTCACCGAACTCATGAAGGGCGCTCTCGCTTGTGAAAAGTGCTCTGACGAGATCAAGGCACTTGCTCAGCAGTGGCTCGACAACGCCGACAATGTAGCCGTCACCCGCGAAGTTGCCGAGAAGATCGTGCCCCTCTGCGAGGCTTGCGGTTGCGACATCTGCAAGGGTATCGTAGCTCACAAAAACTTCCTCACCAAGAAGTCGCAGTGGATCATCGCCGGCGACGGTGCAGCTTACGATATAGGTTTCGGTGGTCTTGACCACGTGCTCGCTTCAGGCAAGAATGTCAATGTACTCGTGCTCGACACCGAGGTTTACTCCAACACCGGTGGTCAGGCATCGAAGGCTACTCCTCTGGGCGCAATCGCTAAATTCGCCGCTTCCGGTAAGCGCATCCGCAAGAAAGACCTCGGTCTGATCGCTTCTACCTACGGCTATGTTTACGTTGCTCAGGTAGCCATGGGTGCTGACAATGCTCAGACTCTTAAGGCATTCCGCGAAGCTGAGGCTTACGACGGTCCTTCGCTCATCATCGCTTACTCGCCCTGTATCAACCACGGTATCCGCGTAGGTATGGGTCACGCTCAGGAAGAAGAGCAGAAGGCTGTAGAGTGCGGTTACTGGCACCTCTGGCGCTACAACCCCGCTCTCGAAGACGAAGGCAAGAACCCCTTCACCCTCGACAGCAAGCAGCCTGACTGGGATAAGTTTGAAGACTTCCTCAAGGGTGAGGTGCGCTACGCTTCGGTTATGAAGCAGTATCCCGCCGAGGCAGCCGAACTCTTCGCAGCAGCCAAGGCTAATGCACAGTGGCGTTACAACAACTACCGCCGCCTGTCGCAGCAGCAGTGGGGTGTTGATCCCGAAGTAGGCAATCTGCCCAAGTAATCACTCACAACTCTTATAATCCGAGTGGGCGAGGTCGCAAGACCCCGCCCGCTTTAATTGTATGAAGAATTGAGAATTAGGAATCATGGATTCCCGTGGAATTGTAGGGGCGGGTCCTCAGGACCGCCCGGCCGGGCAAAATGGTAATTTCCGCGAAATACATTTTAAATAACATATGTAGGGACAGCGCTTTGCGATGTTTCCGAGGAGAACAAAAGGTAATATAGCAATCATTAAAGGCGTCAGGAGGCGCCCCTTTAATCTGCAGGAAAGTGGTGTGTGTATCTAAAATGCCCTTAACGGGTATCATCAGCCGTATATACTTGCCGAGTTAGAAATTACAACTTTCCCGCGTCGCGAGGCGCGATGGTGATTTTTTTTGAGATTACATTTTTGAAACTCTTCGATACGGAGCAGAGCTCCGTCACTACATGCCTGCCCGTAGGAACCGCTACCTTCTGGAACGCCTCAAATCTCTATCCTGCACCACTATATAAAAATTAGGGCGATACCCGAGTGAGTATCGCCCTATATTGTAATCAGTTGATTGATTATTCGGGACGCTTGGTGCGCTTGCCGTAACCATACTGAGCTGCGTCACCGAGTTCTTCCTGGATGCGGAGGAGCTGGTTGTACTTGGCCATACGGTCAGAACGAGAAGCAGAACCGGTCTTGATCTGGCCGGCGTTGGTGGCAACTGCGATGTCTGCGATAGTAGCATCTTCAGTTTCACCCGAGCGGTGAGAGATCACGGCGGTATAGCCGTTGCGCTGAGCGAGCTCTACGGCGCGGAGGGTCTCGGTGAGTGAACCGATCTGATTAACCTTCACGAGGATAGAGTTGGCGCAGCCTTCTTCGATACCGCGCTTGAGATACTTCACGTTGGTTACGAAGAGGTCGTCGCCTACGAGCTGGCAGCGGTTGCCGATGAGGTCGGTGAGAACCTTCCAGCCTGCCCAGTCATTTTCGCCCATACCGTCCTCGATAGAGTCGATGGGGTATTTTTCAACGAGGCTCTGGAGATATTTGGCCTGCTCTTCGCTGGTGAGCTTGGGAGCGTCGGCACCCTGCTTCCAGGTGTAGTCGTAGATGAAAGTACCGTCGGGCTGCTCTTTAGCAAACTCAGAAGCTGCACAGTCGAGACCGATAGTAACGTCCTTACCGGGAACGTAGCCTGCCTTTTCGATAGCGGCGATGATCACGTTGAGGGCATCTTCAGTACCGTCGAGAGCGGGAGCGAAACCACCTTCGTCGCCAACAGCGGTAGAGAGACCGCGGTCGTGGAGCACTTTCTTGAGGTTGTGGAACACTTCAGTACCCATGCGGATACCTTCCTTGAAGCAGCATGCGCCGATAGGACGGATCATGAATTCCTGGAAGCAGATGGGAGCGTCGGAGTGAGCGCCGCCGTTGATGATGTTCATCATGGGCACGGGGAGCACGTAGCTGTTGCAGCCACCGATATATTTGTAGAGGGGGAGGTCAAGGTAGTTGGCGGCAGCCTTTGCAACGGCGAGCGAAACGCCGAGGATGGCGTTGGCGCCGAGGTTTGACTTGGTTTCGGTGCCGTCGAGAGCGAGCATAGTCTCGTCAACCTTGATCTGGTCGAGGGCGCTCATGCCTTTGAGAGCGTCAGCGATAGGACCGTTGACGTTGGCTACAGCCTTGGTGACACCCTTGCCCATATAGCGGCTCTTATCGCCGTCGCGGAGCTCAAGAGCTTCGTTGACACCGGTAGAAGCACCCGAGGGCACTGATGCGCGGCCGAATGCGCCTGATTCGAGATACACGTCTACTTCCACAGTGGGGTTGCCTCGTGAATCGAGTACCTCACGACCGATAATTTTTTCAATCTTCATAATTGTACTTATTATATTAAGAGTATTTTATTGTTGATTTTTACTTGTGCAAAAGTACGAAAAATTGCTTGAAAGGACAATAGTTTTTCTATTAATCCACTTCGAGATCGATGTTGAATTTCTCATGCCAGGGCAATCCGTTGGCGGCGATGGCTTCGAGGAACGGATCGGGGTCAAATTCCTCCACATTGTTCACGCCGGCCTTGACCCACTTGCCGGTTAGAAACATCATGGCGCCGCACATGGCGGGCACTCCGGTGGTGTAGCTCACGGCCTGCATGCCGGTCTCCTTATAGGCTACCTCGTGAGAGCAGTTGTTCCATATATAATATGTGAGAGGCTTGCCTTCCTTGTCGAGTCCGGCTATGCGGCAGCCTATCGAAGTCTCGCCGTGGTAGTTGGCGCCGAGGTCCTGAGGATTGGGGAGCACGGCTTTGAGAAATTGCAGAGGCACGATCTTGGTACCGTTGTAGTCCACCTCGTCGATGCGGGCCATACCGATGTTTTGTATCACGCGCAGGTGAGTGAGGTATTCCTGGCCGAAAGTCATCCAGAAGCGGGCACGCTTGATGGAGGGGAAATTCTTCACGAGCGATTCCAGCTCTTCGTGATATAGCAGGTAGCTCTCGCGGACGCCTACCGAGGGATAGGTGAGGGTGCGGTGGATTTCAAGCGGACCGGTGGTAACCCACTTTCCGTCCTGATAGTAGCGGCCGTTCTGAGTGATCTCGCGTATGTTGATTTCAGGATTGAAGTTGGTGGCGAAAGCTTTGCCGTGGTCACCCCCGTTGCAGTCCACGATGTCGAGAGTCTCCATGTCGCTGAAATAGTGTTTGGCGGCATAAGCCGTGAACACGCCCGACACACCGGGGTCAAAGCCGCAGCCGAGTATGGCTGTCAGTCCGGCTTCCTCGAAGCGCTGCTTGTAGGCCCACTGCCAGGAGTATTCAAAGTGAGCTTCGTCTTTGGGCTCGTAGTTGGCTGTATCGAGATAGTTGACACCGCATATCAGACAGGCATCCATGATGGTGAGGTCCTGATAGGGGAGAGCTACATTGATCACGAGAGCGGGCTTGTGGCGGTTGAAGAGTTCCACGAGCTGGGGCACGCTGTCGGCATCGACGGTGTCGGAGCTTACGTTGGGCTTTCCGATTGCCTCTACTATGGCGTCGCACTTAGAGCGGGTGCGCGAGGCTATGACGATTTCGCTGAACACTTCGGGATGTGCGGCGCACTTGTGAGCCACTACCGTGCCCACGCCACCTGCGCCTATGATAATTACTTTTGCCATTTTATGATAGGGTAAAGATGTTTTGATCAGTCATTGCTGCGGCCGAAAAAGCGGAGCAGATAGAGGAAGAGGTTGATGAAGTCGAGATAGAGGTTGAGTGCACCGTAGGTCGACAGTTTGGCGTGGTATTCGGCCGAGGTGCTCTGTATCTGATTTTTGAGCCACTGGGTATCCCAAGCGGTGAGGCCGATGAATATCAGCACGCCTGCGCCCGAAATTATCCACTCCATGGTCGATGATTTGGTGAAGATATTGACCACCGAGGCTATGATAAGGCCTATAAGGGCATAGAACAGGTAAGTACCGAACTTGGTGAGGTCTGCTGTGGTGAAATAGCCGTAGATGCTCATCGCACCGAACGTGCCGGCGCAGATGAAGAATGTCTTGACAATCGAAGCGTGGGTATAGACAAGAAATATCGGCGCCAGTGCAGCTCCGTTGACGGCGGCGAATACATAGAATAGCACCGCAGCCAAGCCCGACGACATGCGGGTGAGAGTGCTGCCCGAGATTACGAATACAAGGCCGAGTTCTACGATAAACAATCCCCATATAGCCCATGAGTGGGTAGCGAGAAATTGCAGATAGCCGTAGCTCGTGGAGCAGTAGAGCGCTACGAGCGCGCTCACTACCAGAGCGAGACACATTTTCATATACACCGTCTTGAGCACCGACGAGGTCTTCATCGCCAGAGTGTTCTGGTCATAATATTGAGGCGAGTTGCTAAAGTCCATAATTTTGATGTTTTTTTATAGATTAAATATATTAAATATATTGGTTACATACGTTCGGGCACCTTGATACCGAGCAGATCCATGCCGGTGGCTATAACGCGGGCGGTCATCTCGCTGATGGCCAGACGGAGCGAGCGCTTGGAGGCATCTTCTTCTTTCAGTATCGGGCAGTCGTGATAGAAAGAGTTGTAGAGTTTGGTCAGATTATACACGTAGTTAGCTATCAGAGCGGGGCTGTAGGTGTCGCCGGCAGTCTTCACCACCGAGGGGAAGTCGGTGAGAGCCTGTATCACCTCGCTCTCCTTGGCGTCGGGCTTCACCATCAAGTAGTCGGTGATGTTCATTCCGTCGGCCTTGGCGCGGCGGAGCACCGAGCAGATGCGGGCGTGGGTGTACTGGATGAAAGGTCCGGTGTTGCCGTTGAAGTCTATCGACTCCTTGGGATTGAAGGTGATGTTCTTGCGGGGATCTACCTTGAGGAGGTAATATTTCAGAGCGCCGAGACCCACCATCTCTGAAATCTTATCGATTTCCTTGTCGGTGAGGCCGTCGAGTTTGCCGAGTTCGGCCGATACGGTGCGAGCTGTAGCCACCATATCGTCCATCAGGTCGTCGGCATCCACCACCGTGCCCTCGCGCGACTTCATCTTGCCCTCGGGGAGCTCTACCATACCGTAGGAGAAGTGCACCAGGTCTTTACCCCATGCAAATCCGAGGCGGTCGAGAAGTATCGAGAGCACCTTGAAGTGATAGTCCTGCTCGTTGCCTACCACATATATCATCTTGTCGATGGGATAGTCCTCGAAGCGGAGCTTGGCGGTGCCTATATCCTGAGTCATGTATACCGAGGTGCCGTCGGCGCGGAGCAGCAGCTTGTGGTCGAGACCTTCGGGCGTGAGGTCGGCCCAGACTGATCCGTCGTCCTTGCGATACATCAGACCTTTCTCCAGACCTTCGAGCACTTTGGCCTTACCTTCGAGATATGTCTCGCTCTCGTAGTAGATCTTGTCGAAGTCCACACCCATGCGGCGGTAAGTCTCGTCAAATCCTTCGTAAACCCACGAGTTCATCTTCTCCCAGAGTGCACGCACTTCGGGGTCTTTGGCTTCCCACTTGACGAGCATCTCGCGGGCCTCTTTCATGAGGGGCGAAGCAGCCTCGGCCTCCTCCTTGGTCATGCCTTTGGCCATGAGGTCGGCCACTTCAGCTTTGTAGTGCTTGTCAAAAGCTACGTAGAAGTCGCCTATGAGATGGTCGCCCTTCTTTCCGGTGGATTCGGGAGTGGCGCCGTTGCCCCACTTCTGCCATGCGAGCATCGACTTGCAGATGTGAATGCCTCGGTCGTTGACTATATTGGTCTTCACCACGCGGTTGCCGCAGGCCTGAAGAATCTTGGCGAGGCTGTAGCCGAGCAGATTGTTGCGTATATGGCCCAGGTGGAGAGGCTTGTTGGTGTTGGGCGACGAATATTCCACCATCACCAGCGGAGCATCCTTGCCGGCTTTGGTGATACCGTAGTGAGGTTCGGTGAGAATCTCGGCGAGAATATTGTTCCAAATCTTGGGCTCGATCACTATGTTGAGGAACCCCTTCACAACGTTGAAGCCCTGCACGGCGCTCTCGTTGTCGAGAAGCCACTGGCCTATTTCATCGGCCACCTTTTCGGGGCTCTTGCGGGCGGCTTTCACCCAGGGGAACACGACAACGGTGAGATTTCCCTCAAACTCCTTACGGGTAGCCTGAGGATTGACGTCGGCGGGGTTGACGTCAAGGTCGTAGAGCGCTTTGAGTGCGCGCGCCACGCCTTGCGAGATAATCTGGTCAATCGACATTTTAGGGTATGTTATGTTTTAAAGTTTTCATTTACAAAGATACAACAAAAATTTTTAATGAGGGTTCGGTGCGGCAAAAAATCCTGCGGCCAGACTGTCGGAGACTTCAAAACCCGCTTTTCGGGCCTCTCAATGAGCGCTGGTATCACTTTTTTTGATGAAAGATTATGGCATAAGGATACCTGAAAGTAGGTATTTGTTAGTAATTCAACGCTCTTGGGTAATAAATATTTGGCAGTTAGGATATTTTGGACTATCTTTGCGAATTATTAACCAATCATATACTAATTAAATCTTCCAAATAGGTATGAAACACATCTACTCGTTTTTGTTACTTTCGTGTGCGGCAGTAGCGGTTTCGGCTGCTCCCATGTCGCGTCATTTTCAGATCAAGAAGGGTGTAAAGCGTCAGGTAGTGGAGACTCCTGTCACACTCCCCGCTACCGACATTACCTCCGAAGGCTTCACCGCCAACTGGAATAAGGTAGCAGTAGCAGAGACTTATTCTGTGCTCGTGTATGAGCCTTCCGTGGCAACTACCGCAGGTGACTATACTATCCTCCACGAGACTTTCGACCTCGTGAGCGAAGGTACTACCGTAGAGCCTTACTTCCCCGACGACGCTACGGTGGAACTGTCGGACTACGACTGGACATTCACACCCGACTGGCAGGGCTACTGGCCCGTGTTTGCCCAGGGTAAGGTAAGCGGTATCATCTACTCGCCCTATACCGACCTTGTCAACGACGGAGGTAAATTTACCGTGACTATCGAAGTGGAAGGCTGGTCGGGAGCTCAGGTAGTACTCAAATCATCCGGCGAAACCGACGAGACCGTGACCTTCGATCTCACTCATGACGGTATCAACACCTTCACCCACACCTTTACCAACGGTTGTCACGATACATTCCTGACTTACACCGACAACGGTATTCTCAACGACCCGGAGGGCGCTTACACTGATAAGTATGACTTCCTCGACGAGATCACTATCACTCAGAATCTCAAGCCCGGTGATCAGATACTCCGCCTGGTGGCTACCGCCGAGACCGGCAATACCTCCAAGAGCTTCCTCACACTTCCCTACCGCTATGGAGCCACCAATCTGGCCTATGACGTGCAGGCCAACAAAGTGACTTTCGGTCCTGATTATCCCGAAGACTGGTATGACTATGAAGTGGAATACTCACCCTACTCCAGCCTCGAATACGTGACTCTGCTCGACGGCGAGAATCCCAAAGATCCCGACCAGCCCGGCACAGGTGTCGATGACGACGATGATACCTTCCCCGTGGCCGACGGCAACAAGCTCTACGTAGGTAACTATCTCGAACCTACTACCCAGGACATTGAAGAAGGCACATGGTGGATCCGCGCTCCCTATCAGTGGTATACCCGCTACAGCGCTTCGCAGATCATCTATACCGCCGAGATGCTCAAGGGTCTGAAAGCCGGCGACCTTATCACCGAGATCGCTTTCAAGTATGAAGATCAGGGCGCATTTGCACATCTCTCGGCCGACCTCCGCCTCGTGGCTCAGAACTCTGACGCAACTCAGTTTGACCCCAAACCCGATACCAACAAATATCCCTGGATCGAATACAATTCAGCCGATGCCAGCCTCGTGGAATATGAGGCTTTCCTCTACTCGATGGAGACTGAAGAGATCGTGATACCTCTCGCTACTCCGCTCGTATACGATGGCAAATCTATCGTGCTCACCTGCTGGAGCGAAAGCTTTGGCGACGAGATTCAGAGCGTGGCAAGTATCGTGAACTACTGCGATACCCGTAATACTCAGGTATACGGCTCCGACACTCAGACATTTGAGACCATCTACGAAACAGGCTACAATCAGGACTACATGACTCCCGAGAAGTTCGTGCCCGTGGCCCGATTCACTTTCAACCGCACTTCGGGCATAGGCTCTGTAACTGTAGGCGAGAACGAAGCTGCCGACGCAGTATATTATGACCTCCAGGGTCGCCGCGTGGCTAATCCCGCTGCCGGATTCTATATCCGCCGCACTGCCGAAGGCGCCGAAAAGGTACTGGTAAAGTAAATAAGCCCAATACGCTCTTGTGGGGGCGCTTCTACCGATGCGTCCCCATTACAAGAGTGATGGTAAATTGAATATCAATCATTAATGCATATCAATCTCTCTATGAAAATAAAAACTTCACTCCTTGCTGCGGCGTGCAGCCTTGCACTCTCAGCCTCGGCAGCGACATTCACCCCGGGTGGGCAGACGTGGCCTCCTACGGCTGACGATTATGCCGGTGGTCAGAATGCCACCGCACTGTTTGATCTGTCGTATAGCGCATCTGCTTCTCAAAATATTTTTTCCAAGACTCAGCTCTCCGGACTTCCTGCCAAGACCAATGCTGACGGATCGCAGGAAGTAGTCAAGATTCAGTCGGTAGAATTACCTTTCTACATGGGTATGGCTTACGCTCTCGAAGGAGAAGCAAATATTACGGTATATCTTACACCTTATAATAGTGATACATTACCCCTCGATGCCTCACAGCCTCAGTGGATTGATTTTTCATCGGATGCCACTGTAAAAGGTACGGCTACTATCACATCATATGATGATGATGTACTTGAGGCTGCTTATGGCGAAGATATGGTGGTTGTGAAAGTAGAGTTCACCACCCCTTATGAGTACACCGAAGGTGCAGGCTTTGTGATGACCGTACAGGCTGAAAGTTCATTAGCCGACAGCAGTAATGACTTCTGGTTTATGGGTACATATCAGTATTTAGCCGTTTCGCAGTGCTCGGCTATGACCACCGAAACAGTAGATCTTACCGGTTCGGTAGCTTCTGCCAAAGGAACTGTCATGAACGTACTTCCGGTAGTTAACTTTACTTACGAGGTAGAGCACAAAGAAGCCGCAGGTGGTGAAACAGTTGGTGACGCCGCTGTATACAAGGTAGGCGACTACGACGGTTGCAGCGCCGGAGATGAAAGCGAAACATCGGCATATCTTCCCATTACCGGCGACCACTATAAGTATAGCTTCTCGCAGATAATTTATACCCGCAACGAATTGCCCGGTCTTTATACCACCGGCGAGAATATCGTGAAGGCTGATATTACCGATCTTACGTTTAAGCTGGCTAATTCGGCATACGATATGTTTAATGGAACTATCACAGGTAAGGTATACATTCAGAATTTTGATGGAACTACTTTCCCCATCGTTGATAACGCGGCTCAGTGGATAGCCTATGACAAGACCGTGTCAGGCACATTTGCTACCGATGAGCTTTCCTATGACTGTCCTGATGATATAGAGCTTACTGCCGTATTTGATACTCCTCTTCGCTATGAAGGTGGCAGTCTGCTTGTGACATTTGTAGCTGACTGCTCTGAATTTGAAAGTCAATATCAGACTCTCGAAGATTATACATATCCGACAAGTGGCATACAGTCAGCTGTGACTGCTTCTGATAGCCAGGCTCTTGACGAGCTTACCGGCAATGCGGTTAATCCCTCGAAATGGGTGCCCGTGCTCAAGCTCGGCTACAAGCCTGTGACTGTGGCAGCCACTGTTAAGCCCGTTCTCTTCGAGAATGTTGCTGTGGCCCTTAACAAGGTGGATGTGGCCGAAGGTCTATTCTATAATGTAACCAAGGCCAACAGTGTCTGCATCAGCTTCGACCTCGTGAATGCCGAAGAGACCGGTAAGTATGACATCAGCTTTGGCAACACTGACCTTGGCACGGTGACCGGTAGCCACGGCGTGATCAGCTTCGTGAATGTGCCTAAGACCGACATAGTACTTTCAGTCACTCCTCAGGCCGAAGGCGGTATTGGCGGCACTGCTACCGTGGCAGCTGACGATATTAACGCTCTCTTCCCCGTTCCCTCGGTAGAAGTGGCCGATAAAGCCGCTTATGCCCAGTATTCGGTATGGGAAAATCCTCACAACAATCCCGAACCCACCAAGTCAGCTACCGTGCAGCTTGCAGCCAAGTTCAAGATGACCACCGATGCTCCCGTAGCTGTAATGAAGGGCGAACCGAGCGACTCGCAGATCAAGGTGGTGAGCAGCAGTCTCGAACCCGAATGCTTCGCCGACTTCGCTCCTAAGGGTGAGTATAATGACTATGAAGCCAACGAGGGTTATATCTCGTTCTCGCTCAACAACTCCAACACACTGTCGGCTTCGATCAGCAAAGGTCAGCTCGTGACTCCCGCCAATAAGAATATCGATGTGAAATTCTCCATGAAGTATCCTGTTATCTCCAAGTCAGTGCCCGTGCTCGGCACAGCGGCAGTGGCCGAAGTGACAAGCAGCACCGGTTACACTTCATCGGATGTGACTGTGGATTATGACAACGGTGAGAGCTGGGGTAAGACCACTTGCTCAGCCAAATTTGACTTCGCTGCTAATGATCCCGAAATAGTAGTGGATGTGACTCACACCGACAATCTCCTTATGCACCATGATCAGGAAAACAAGGAGCTTACATTCTATGCTCCTGCCGGTCATAAGATCCACTACTCGTGGACTCCCGATCCTGACTTCGCTTCGGAAAATGCTCCCGCACGCGTCAAGGCTCTCGCCGAGCAGGAAATCGACTGGACCGAACATGACAGCAACATCTACACTCACTCTACCGAGACACCCGGTACACTCGTGGTCAAGAATGTTGATGCCGATGGCAACGACGGCGATACAATGATCTACACCATCAATGGCGACGGCACCACCACCGGTATTGATTCAGTGGCTGTGGACAACGCAGCAGCTCCCGCCGAATACTTCGACCTCCAGGGTCGCCGAGTGGCTAATCCTTCGGCCGGACTCTATATCATCCGTCAGGGCGGTAAAGTGTCGAAAGTGCTTGTGAAGTAACTATCATCCATAACCCCAAATATCATCGGGGGACGCGGCAGTAATCCGCGTCCCCCGATTTCGTTATCGTCGCTTCTGTGCGTAGAGCGCCCCGGAATTATGATATACGGCTCCAGTCGACAAGACGGTTGCGCTGGCGTGAAAGCTCGGCGAGAAGTATTGCGTTGTCGGGTGATGACAGCGTAGGGTCGGCGTCGAGCGTCTCCGAGGCCAGATCGCGCGCCATGTTGAGTATCTGCGAGTCGGTGGTGAGGTTGGCTATATGGAGGTCGAAAGCAAGGCCGCTCTGCATTGTGCCCTCGATGTCGCCCGGGCCACGCATGTGCATATCGGCCTCGGCTATGACAAAGCCGTCGGTGGTCTCGGTCATAAGTTCGAGCCTGCGTCGGGTGGTGGCAGCGATCTTGCGTTTCGACATGAGAATGCAGAAACTCTGCTCGCCGCCTCGCCCCACACGGCCGCGGAGCTGATGGAGCTGCGAGAGGCCGAATCGCTCGGCATTCTCTATGACCATTGTTGTGGCATTGGGCACGTTGACGCCCACTTCTATCACGGTAGTGGCCACGAGTATGCGTGCTTCGCCGGAGACGAAAAGCTGCATCTGATAGTCTTTCTCGGCGGGCTTCATCTGGCCATGGACGTAGGCCACTTTGTAGTCGCGAAAAGTTTCGCGAATGCTCTCGTAGCCCTCTTCGAGCGACTTAAGTTCGAGCTTTTCGTTTTCCTTTACGAGCGGATACACTATATATGCCTGACGCCCCTGACGGAGCTGTCGGCCTATGCCGCAGAGAGTATTGAAGCGGTCTTCCTCGTAGCGGAGCATGGTCTTGACCGGCTTGCGGCCCGGCGGCAGTTCGTCGATCACCGACACGTCGAGATCGCCGTAGACTGTCATGGCCAGAGTGCGGGGGATGGGAGTGGCCGTCATCACCAGCACGTGAGGCGGCACGATATTTTTGCGCCACAGCTTGGCCCGCTGCTCTACACCGAAACGGTGCTGCTCGTCTATGACCACTATGCCAAGATTTTTAAACGATACTTTGTCTTCTATCACCGCATGAGTACCCACGAGTATGTGGAGCGACCCGTCGAGCAGCCCCGCGTGGATCTCGCGGCGCGCCTTGGCCGGTGTTGAGCCTGTGAGCAGGCGGATGTTTACACCCATAGGCGCCACGAGAGCGCGCAGCGACTCGTAGTGCTGAGTGGCGAGAATCTCGGTGGGAGCCATAAGGCATGCCTGAGTACCGTTGTCGAGGCCCATGAGCATACACAGCAGCGCTACGATGGTCTT
This sequence comes from Bacteroides sp., assembly GCA_014802325.1. Lineage (GTDB taxonomy): Bacteria > Bacteroidota > Bacteroidia > Bacteroidales > Muribaculaceae > Duncaniella. The sequence continues at coordinate 21,085 of JAAVCK010000005.1, read as the reverse complement.
GCCCGAACCTACGTCGCCCTGTATCAGACGGTTCATCTGTCTGCCCGAGCCTACGTCGGCCCTGACCTCGCGCACCACGCGCTTCTGCGCCTCGGTGAGCGGAAAAGGTAGGAATTGGGAGTAGAACGTATTGAAGTAATATCCGATGCGCGAAAACAGGAAACCCGGCGTGGTCTCCTTGCGTCGGCGCGAGTAGCGGAGTATATCGAGCTGCAGGTAGAAAAGTTCCTCGAATTTCAGGCGGAAGCGGGCGCGGTCGAGGGTAGCCATATCGGGCGGATTGTGCACGGCACCCACGGCCGAGCGGATGTCGAGCAGATTCATGCGTCGTATCACCCATGGCGGCAGAGTCTCGTCGAGATGCGGCATGTGCGAGAGCATTTCCCTGACGCTGAGCGAGAATGAGCGGGCTGTGAACCCCCGGTTGCGCAACTGCTCGGGGATGTGATATATACCGCGAAATCCATCGCGTGAGCCGTCGGCCTGAGTGGTGGCCTCGGTCTCGATTTCGGGGTGAACCATGCTCCAGCGGTTGTTGAACATCGACGGCTTCCCGAACAGGATGTATTCCTGACCCTCCACGATGGCCTCGCGAACGAATTTTATACGGTTGAACCACACCACTTCCATTTGTCCCGAACCGTCGGTGAACAGTCCGACGAGCCTTGTCTTGGCTCCCTCGCCCTGCACGTTCATGGCGAAAAATCGCCCCTTGACCTGCACCTGCGGCATGTCGCCGGTGAATGAGGCTATGCGATGAATGGTGGAGCGGTCCACGTAGCTCGACGGGTAGTGGTGGAGCAGATCATAATACGTGGTTATGCCGAGATGCTTTTTCAGCAGCTCGGCACGCTTGGGGCCAATGCCCCGCAGAAATTTTATGTCGGTGGAGCGCAGCCGGTTCATTTTCCGAGATACAGGGCTGCCACGGCTATGTCGGCAGGATGTGTCACCTTAATGTTGCGCGGATCGCCTTCCACGAGCACAAGATTGGTGTAGCCGGCGGCTTCCATGACTGACGCATCGTCGGTAAAAGCTTGACCTGAAGCTCTCAGGTAGGCATCTTTAAGCAGCGAGGCAGGAAACGACTGCGGAGTCTGCACGGCGCGGAAGCGGCTGCGGTCCACAGCGTGTGACGATCCGTCGGCTTCGGCTTCACGGAGCGAGTCGGTGACAGCTGTGGCCGGAATGATGCCGTGTATATCCGGCCGTCTTGCCTGAGCTATCCGCTCTATCAGCTCGGCTGATACTACCGGACGGGCACCGTCGTGCACGCTTATCCAGCCCGTACAGCGGTCGGGGACAGAGGCGAGAGCATTGCTGACGCTCTCGGCTCTCGATGCGCCTCCGGCGGCTATGATGATGTCGGAAATATCAAATGAGGCTTCGGCACACATCTCGCGCCACGGGCCGATCATCTGCCGGCTGAGCACAAGCACTATAGCAGCCTGCGGGTCGGCACTGCGCACGGAGTCTATAGTGGTCATGAGCAGAGGGCGTCCCCCGAGATGGCAGAACTGCTTGGGGAGCGGCGCGCCGAAGCGTGAGCCGGTACCTGCGGCCACTATGATGTAGCAGTCATTTCGGGCCATGGTGAGATCAGAATTTAAGTGCCACGCCCACAAGTCCGGTAGCGCCCTGAGCCGGACGGCCACCGAGGTAGACATAGCTGTAGTTGAGAAGATTGTCGCCCGACGCCCATAGGGTGAGAGTGCGTGTGACCTCGTAGGTTATCCCGGCCGAGAGCGAGGCGGCATTGCCCAATGCCAGCCGCTGAGCTTCGCCACCGGTGAAGTCGTAGATCGCACGACCCTGCCGGAGCTGAAATCCGGCTTCGATGGTGAGCTTCTTCACGGGATAGATCTCGATCTTGGCATCGACCACGCGGCGGGCACGGTCGCGCCACTGATAGAATCCGCCTTTGAGCGACGACGGAGCCATGGCATAACTTCCTTCGATGAGGAAATAGCGGTGTTTCCATCCGAGAGTGGCCTTGTAGTTCCAGCCGCGTATGGTGCACGGGCGATAAGCCACGCCGTGACCCTCGGGTGCGAGGGCGACGTCGGGCATGAGCCAGTCTGTGGCGCGGGCATATCCACCGGTGACCTTAATGTATGCTCCTCGGGCCGGACCTATCATTACGGTGGCCTGAAGATCGTAGGGCACCTCGGAGTGACCGTAGCCGCGGCCTGAATACATATATGGCGACTGCTCGTAGAGCTGCGCGAGAGTATTGGCCACGGCGCCGCCTGTGGCGCGGAGTTCGAGTCCGAAGTATGACGACGGATTCCATCCGAGCATCACGTCAGGGGCTATGGAGAATACCGAACCGTCGTTGACTGAAGCCGAGGCATTCACTCCTATGTGGCCGGTGAATTTGCTCTCACCGTTGAAAAACTCGTAGACCGGACGGAGCTTGATGAGTCCGCGCGAAGTGGCATCGCGATGCACGGAGTTGTGAATCAGCACACCGTCAAGCGCCAGACTGAACCGTGAGCGGTCGCCTGTGGCTATGTTGGCGCCGAGATTGAGTCGGTAAACATGCTCGCGTGCCGGGACAAAATTACGCAGGCCGAACGAGAAGCGGTCAAAGTGAAGTCCGGCACGGAAAGCAAATGCCTCTGAGCCCACGGAGTATACGGCGTCGGCATTGAAGCGGTGAACCCACTGCGGGAAAGTAGAGTAGGAGGCCGAGGGGACAGAATAGTTGTAGAGATTATATCGGTCGTAGGCATAAGCCGCTCCGGCATCGATAATGCCCGAGCGTCCGACGGCCTGGTGCAAATCGGCGCCTCCGGCTACCGAGTGGTCGCGCCAGTAGCGGCGGTCGCCCTCCGAAGCGGGCAGATCGCGGCGGTAGACGTGGCCTGTGTATTGCAACCATGCGCTCAGGCGGGTGCGGTCGGTATTGAGAAAGCGGTATCCGGCCGAGGCATCGGCATTGAAAAGCGGAAATATACCTGCCCGGAAGTAGCCCGGATAACTGTCGGAATCTATACCCTTGTTGGAAGCCACGGGACTGAGGTGGCTGAATGCGGGTCGCACCGGAGCTGTGACAGCGCGGTCGCTGAGTGTGAGAGTGACTGGTGTGACGGACGGGAGTATGACCTGAGGCAGAAGATTGTAGCGTGTGGCCTCGCTCTCCGTAGGAGTGATCTCGCGCTCCACCTCCACCTCCTGGTGAAGACCCTGAGCTGCGGCGGTGCAAGCCATAGCGGCAGCCGCCAGTGTCAAGATGTATGATTTCATTTCTTGAGTCGGTCGTTAATCATTTTGAAAATGTCGGGCTCGGTGCCTGGATAATTGTCACGGAGACTCTTGAGATATTCGTCGGCCTCGAATGAGTCGCCGCGGCTGCGCAGAATGTCAGAATAAACTATGAATCCGCGCGCGAGCCAATAGCTGTGGGGCGTGTCTGACGATATAAGGGCGTCGGCCACATTGGCGGCTTCGGCCGAGCGGCCGTTGTCGAGCATGGACTGCGCGAGATACACCGCGCTGCGGGCGCCGTAGAGGTCGGCCGGATTGGCAGCCAGTGCGCTCCATGCTTCATATGCCTTGTCATGGTCGCCCATGCGGTCGAGAGCCAGCGCACGGCTGAAACTGATCTCGGACGTGTTGACAGCTTTCGATGCCGATGCACTTGACAGCAGACGGTCAGCCGTCTCCACCACCAGACTGTTGCGGTCAAGCGTCAGGGCGGAGGTGATGATGCCCATGCGGGCCTCGGCCTGCATGTTGGGACTCGAAGCGCGCTTTTCGAGCGCCAGGAAACTTTCGAGTGCCGGCTCGGTCTTGCCGAGCGACGCTTCGGCGCGAGCCTTGATGAGCAGGGCCTCCTCGATAGTCTCCGAGTCGGGATAGAGCGACAGCAGGCGATCGGCATGTCTGACGGCTTCGGCCGGGTCACCCTCGTTCCAAGCGGCCTCGGCCAGATAATACAGTGCGTGGGGAGCATTGACCGATCGGGGATAATCGTCAAGGAAAGCGGTGAGTTTCGCCGTCAGTCCGCGCTCCATGAAGTCAGTCTCGGCAGCGGCAAAAGCCAGTTGCTCCATTTCGGTGACATCAAAGGCCGGCGCATCGGGAACGGAGGCGATAAATGATGCGTATTCGCTCAGGCGTCCGTCGGCGGCATAAATTTTCTTCAGGTCCTCCGACGCCAGACGCGCTTCCTCGCTGGTGGGATAGGTGGTGATGACGTCGCGGTAGGTGGCCATAGCGGCATTGCGTCGACCCATGTCGAGATAAGTTATGGCGAGTTGCAGATGCCCCTTGCGGCCATGCACGGTGGTCGGATATTTCTCCACGAGAGTGGAGTATACCGTCACCGCATCGTCGCGTCGGCCGGTAGCCATCATACTTTCGGCTTTTTCGAGAAGAGCGGCCGGGAGCAGACCCGAAGTGGGATATTCGGCGGCCAGACGGTCAAGCAACTCTATCTTGGCTGCATGCTTCTTGAGCAGACCGGTCATGATGGCGCTCTGATACATAGCATAGTCGCCTCCGGTAGGATTGAGTTCGAGAGCCTTGCGGTAATATCCGAGCGCACCTTCGATATCGAGGGTGTAGTAGTGGCAGTCGGCTGCGCGCACATATGCGTCGGCTTTCACCTCAGCGGGCAGTGAGGTGCGGGCTGCTATGGCTTCGTCGAAAGCCTTGATGGCGCGGGCATGTTCGCCACCGTCCATCAGCGCATAGCCCAGATCATATAGGGCGAGAGTGTGGTTATAGTCTGTTTTCTTGCCGGAGGGTGTTTTCAGATACGCCTCAAACCATCGTGCGGCAGCATCGAAATTACCCTTGTCGTAGGCGCAGTCGCCCAGCCACATGGCGGCTTGAGCCTCGATGGCGGCATCGCCACCGGATATGGCGCGGGCTTTGTCGAAATAGCTCATGGCTGATGCGATCTTTCCGGCGGTGAAGTCGCGTGTGCCCAGCACGAAGAGAGCGCGCTGGCGCGCCTGCTGCATCTCGGGAGTGGCGGCCGAAGCCGGAATACGGTCGAGAGCCGTAAGTGCCGACTGATAGTCGCCCTCGGCAAGCAGGTGGGTTATGAGAGAGCGCTGCACGTCGTCGGCATAGCGCGAGTGGGGAAATTCTTCGAGGAAGTCGTTGAGCATCGAAGCCGTGTTGCTGAATGGTACTCGACCGCCATCCATGCGCGCTGCCACATAATTGTAGAACGCCGTCTCTCTGACGTCGCGGTCAAAGTCGAGGCGATAGGCCTTCTCGAAAGCCATAAGAGCTTTGTCGGATTCGCCGCGGGCGGCGTAGGCCTGACCCAGAAATAGCCATGCGCTCTGCTCCATAGCCGAGGGATTGCCTATGGCACGCTGCAGCAGCTTGATAGCATCGTCGTAGTGACCGGCGCGATATTCGCTCACACCAAGTATGTAGAAAGCCCCGGGCTGGGGATCGGTGGCCTCGGCGCAGTATTTCCAAAGATAAGGTACGGCCTCGCTCTCGCGGTCGAGATTGTAGAGCGACTCGCCGGCTATGCGGTTGCACTCGGGCTGAAACGATGCCACCGTGCCGCTCGAAAGCAGCCCCGTGGCTATGCGGAGAGCGCGCTCGTAATCGGCACGCGAGAAGTATATCTGAGCCACGTAGTATGGCGCAGCGTCGGCAGGAGAGCCTTCGCCGGTGTTGACGCTCTCGAAGAGACGGAGCGCGCGGTCATAATCATTGTCAAGATATGCTATATAGGCCGCGTAAAATCGAGCCTGATTGCCCCACTCGCTATCGGTCATAACTTCGGCGAAAAGTCGGCCGGCTTCGGCGCGCTCGCCTGTCATCATGAGGCAGTAAGCGGTGTGGAAAGTCACGTCGGCAGCGTCGGCACTGTCGAGCGAGCCGGCGTCGATAAGCCGGTACTCGTCAAGCGCGCGGCCATAATCGCCCTGCGCGTAATACCACAGACCCAGCGCACTCAGCGCCCGGCTCCGGAGCGGCGATACGGGATGAGCTTTCAGCCACATTTTCATCAGCACTTCGCCCTCGGTGTCGCCGCTGCGCAGCGAGGCAAGTGCAATATAGAACTGCGCCGTGGCGGCCTGCTCGGCCGTAGGCGAGAGATGATACAGGCGAGAGAGCTGGTCGATACACCCTTGATAGTTGCACGAGGCATACATTTCTATGCCGCGTGAGAGCCAGGCGTCGGCCGCTCCGGGATTCACTCCCGCCGCCGCGCTCAGCGCCACCGCACCCAGGGCGGCAAGAATCAGTTTTTGTTTCATTAGATTCGATTGTATTTCCAGATACAAAGATACGCAACAATTTTGAAATTTCAGCGGCCGCTGCGGGCATATATTTTTATAGTGTGTGGGATATTTATTATCTTTGTGGGAAATATATGAAATCTCTTGTCAAGGGTGCGCAAGCTATAGTGATGGCAGCCGTCCTGCTGCTGATGGCGGCGGGATGCAGTTCGACACGCCATCTGCCCGCCGGCGCTTTGCTGCTCGACCATGCTGACATAGAGGTGGAGGGCGACTCGGTGAAGGAGAGCGAGCTTGTCAATTATCTGCGGCAGAGCCCCAATCACCGCGCGCTGGGATTCATGAAGCTGCAACTGGCCATGTATAACCTCTCGGGACGCGACACCACCAAGTGGTACAACCGGTGGGTACGCCGTATGGGGCAGCCCCCGGTGGTATGGAGTCCTGACCTGACCGATGCCTCGGTGAAGCAGTTGCGCCAGGCGCTCATCAACCGCGGCTATATGGATGCGGCCGTGACGGCCGATAGTGTGGTGCGTCGCGACAGCCGTAAGGTCGACATCACTTACCGCGTGGCTACCGGTGCGCCTCACAGAGTGCTGACGAAAAACTATGAGATACCCGACACGGCTATCGAACGGATAATAATGCGCGACACGATAGTGCTTCCCGTGAAGCCCGGCAGTCTATTTGACCGCAACGACCTCGATGCCGAGCGCGTGATTATCACCGAGCGTCTGCGCAACGAGGGATACTATGCTTTCAATAAGGACTATATTACATATGTGGCCGACACAGCCGAGGGGTCGAAAGATGTGAATCTGATCTTGCGCGTCAACTCGCCGCGTCGCCGTGCAGGCGATATGTCGCGCCTTGACTCGATAGCCAATTCCACCACCCACGCCACCTACTATATACGCCGCGTGGTGATAGTGACCGACTATCGTGGTGGCACCGTGCCGGTAGAGGCCACGGCCTATAGCAAAGATTCGGTGGACTGCAACGGCATCACGATACTCTATGGCGACGACCGATATCTGCGCCCGTCGGTGCTCGAAGAGAAGTGTCATCTGCTTCCGGGGCGGCTATATACGTCGTCGGCTGTTGACCGAACCTACGAGGCTATGTCGCGGCTGAGCATACTGAAGTCTATCAATATAGATTTCGTGCAGGCCGGCGGAGCGGGCACCACACGTTTTGTGGATGCCTACATACTGCTGACGCGCAACCGAAAGCAGTCGGTGACACTCGACGTGGAAGGTACCAACAGCGAGGGTGACCTCGGGTTTGGTGTGGGAGTCACATATCAGCATCGCAACGTGGCTCACCGCTCGCAACTGCTCACCACGCGCCTTCGAGTGAATTATGAGAGCCTGTCGGGCAACTTCAACGGACTTATCAATGACCGCTATACCGAATATGCGGCCGAAGTGGGCATCACATTCCCGCGCTTCGAGTTTCCGTTTGCATCGCAGCGAATGCGAAAGCGTCTCAACGTGGCCACGGAGTTTGCTCTGTCAATGAACTATCAGGAGCGCCCGGAATATACGCGTATCATAGGAGGCGGCGCGTGGAAGTATAAGTGGGGCAACCGCGACAATACCCGCCGCCACGTATACAGTCTGCTCGACATCAACTATGTGTATCTGCCCGAGCGCACCAACGACTTTCTCGATCAGATAGCCCCCGACAATCCGCTGCTGCGCTATAGCTATGAAGACCACTTCATAGTGTCGATGAGTTATAACTTCTATCTCACCAACAAGCGCATACCGTCGGCTCTGACCCGCAACCATACCCTTCAGCCCATGGTCTATACACTCAGGGCAAATGTGGAGACGGCCGGCAACGTGCTCTATGCCCTTTCGAGTGCTTTCGGACACCGCGATGCCGAGGGTATGTATACGCTCTTCGGCATCCGCTACTCCCAGTATGCCAAGGGCGAGATAGACTATGGCGTGACGCTCAACCTGTCGCGCCGTCATGCGATGGCATTTCATGCCGGAGGCGGCATAGGTGTACCTTACGGCAACTCTACGGTGATGCCGTTTGAAAAGCGGTTTTATGCCGGTGGAGCCAACGGTGTGCGCGGCTGGAGCGTGCGGTCGTTGGGCCCGGGCAGCTATGACGGACGAAACTCCGTGGCAGACTTCATAAACCAGTGCGGCGACATACGGCTGGATTTCAGCGCCGAGTATCGCGCTAAACTTTTCTGGGTGCTCGAAGGTGCGGTGTTTGTCGATGCCGGCAATATCTGGACCATACGTAACTATGAGAACCAACCCGGAGGAGTGTGGAAATGGAATGAATTTTACAAGCAGATAGCCTTGGCCTACGGGGCCGGATTGCGCCTTGATTTCAGCTATTTCCTGCTTCGCTTCGACCTCGGTATGAAAGCTCACAATCCGGCCAAGGGGCAGGAGCCGTGGCCGCTGATACATCCTCGATGGCACCGCGATGCAACTTTTCACTTCGCCGTCGGTTATCCATTCTGAACCCTTAACTGTAGAAAAATGAAAAAACTCGTAATATTTGATCTTGACGGCACTTTGCTCAACACTATCAACGATCTGGGCGAGGCTACAAATCATGCGCTGCATGAACTCGGATTTCCTACCCATGCGCTGTCGGTGTATCCGTCGTATGTGGGCAATGGCGTGCGCAAACTCATGGAACGCGCTCTGCCCGACTCGGAGGCTACTCCCGAGACTGTAGCCGCTATGCTCGAACACTTCAAGGCATATTATGACGAGCATGGCTGTGACCATACGTCGCCCTATCCGGGTATTCCGGAGCTGCTGAGGCAACTGACCGATGCAGACGTGAATATAGCCGTGGCGTCAAATAAATATCAGGAAGCTGTGGAGGCGATAGTGCCGCGGTTTTTCCCCGATGTGCACTGGGCGGCGCTCGAAGGTCAGAAACAAGGCGTGCCCGTGAAACCCGATCCGTCGATTGTGTTCGAGATTCTTACGAAGTGTCCCACACCCAAGGCTGATGTGCTGTATGTGGGTGACTCGGGCGTAGATATAGAGACGGCGCGCCGCGCGTGTGTGGATAATGTGGGCGTGACGTGGGGCTACCGGCCGGTGCGTGAGCTTAAGGCGGCTTATGCCGACCGGATAGTCGATAATCCTATGGAGATACTTGAGGTGGTTCAGTCGGGGTCGCCGTTGTAAAACAGCGAGAAATTCACGCTGCCGTAGGCTTTGTGACGCTGAAACAGCGGTAGCTCCGAGTAGTCGCGTTCGCGCGAATGCTCCATCACCAGCAGAGTGTTCTCGCCCATAAGCGGCGAGGCGAGTATGGCGGGTGCTATCTTGTCGAAGTCAGGCAGATTATAAGGCGGATCGACAAATATAATGTCGTAGGGTGCGGTGGCGCCGGCTATGAAGCGCAGTGCGTCGCCGCGCAGCAGAGTGAGGTTTTCGTCGTGAAGCTCACGGGCTACCTTTTCAATAAACCGGGCTTGAACGGCCGACTTCTCCACCGCAGTTACCGAAGCTGCCCCTCGCGATAGAAATTCAAACGACACGGCCCCAGTGCCAGCAAACAGGTCAAGACAGCGCGCACCTTCGATGTCGGTGATATTTTCGATGATGTTGAATATATTTTCACGGGCGAAGTCGGTGGTGGGTCGGGCCGTGATGTTGGTGGGGACGTCGAAGCGGCGTCGTCCGTATTTACCTCTAATTATTCGCATAGTGGAGCTACAGTCAGGTCAAAGGGCATGGCCGTGGCGTCGCGTCCGGCACGGAACATGCGCGGTGGAAAAATCACAGGGATAACATTTGGAGCATAGCGGCGCACCACGGGCATTACACCTGCGCGCATGGCGGCGTCGCCTGCTATGATGATTTCGGAGTCATTGTCGTCAAAAGCCAGTTGGCCACGGCACGCGAGCACGTAGTAGGCTGCGTCCATTACCGAGTTGGCGGCGAAAGTCACGGCCTTGACCAGAACGGCACCGCGCGCAGCCACGATGTCGAGGCTATCGCTGCGAAGATTGACCATCATGCGCTGATGACGTCCGCGCTGGCTTCGGGTCATGAAATACGAAGCAAGATAGCCCAGATGGGGGCGCACTACGGTGTCGGGGGCGAAGGTGCGGTTGATGAATCCGGCGCATCCCCGGGGCATGCAGTAGCCCAGCGATGCGTTGCGCGACATGGAATGGTCAACAGCCCATTCCCGCAGGTCGCCCGGCAGAGCTTCGGCAAGCACGGCGGTGGCGTCGGGGAGCGATACCGGAAGCATCATCGACGCCTCGGGGACTATGGATATATATGTGCGCCTGAAGGGTGACAGCACCAGCGGATTCTCGTAGATTATATCCTCGATGGCACGCAGCGCCGACGGTGAACCCTGAGCAGGCTCGAAGTGACGATAGAGCAGGGAGTTGTCCTCCATGTCGGTGAACACGGCTATGTCGACCGCCTTGGGTGAGAGCCGCATGGCGAGAGTCCACATCGAGGTGTCGGTGATGATGTCTTTGGTGAGGGCTGAGGCTGACATCTTACTGGAGGGCGGCTATATTGGCTGCCAGCTCCTGACGCGTAGAGGCTGTCACGGGAGTGAGGGGCAGGCGCAGCGTTTCGCCGAAATATGGATGAAGAATATTGAGAGCAGCCTTGACTCCCGACGGATTGCCGTCGCGAAACAGCAGGGTATACAGAGCCGAGAAGTGCTGATGGATTATCGAGGCGCGTGTGATGTCGCCGGCAAGCGAGGCACGTATCATGGTGCCGAATTCGCGCGGAAACACATTGCCGAGCACCGAAATCACTCCGTCGCCACCGAGTTTTATCATCGAGTGAGCGAGAGAATCGTCGCCTGACAGCACGGCAAATCCCGCGTCGCGGCGTATGACCATAGTTTCGGCCTGGTCCAGACGTCCCGAAGCCTCCTTTACGGCCACTATCTTGCCCGGATAGTCGTGAGCGAGAGCCAGCGAAGTGGCAGCTTCTATATTGACTCCCGTGCGTGAGGGCACGTTGTAGAGTATCACAGGCACGGGCGACGCTTCGGCTATGGCGGCGAAGTGGCGGTAGAGACCCGTCTGCGACGGCTTGTTGTAATACGGCGCCACTGACAGTATGGCGCTGATGCCGTCAAACTCCGTGCGCTTCAGCTCTTCCACGACGGCGCGGGTGGAATTGCCGCCGAGGCCCATCACTACGGGTATGTTTCCGGCATGGCTCTTGACTATATCCACGGTGCGCTGACGCTCGTCGGGGGTCAGCGTGGGATTTTCAGCCGTGGTGCCCAATGCCACTATAAAGTCGACCGAGGCTTCGCGCAAAAAATCTATGTGCCGCGCGAGTGCATCTTCGTCGAGCGACTCGTCGGCGCAAAACGGCGTTGGGATTGCCACACCGAGACCTTTAAACATGGATTGAGCCATAGGAAATGAGATTTTTCACAAAATTAGCCTATTTTTCTGTAAAGTGCAAATCGCCGCGAACCTTTACACGCGGCGAGGCGTTATAAAAGCAAACAAAAATGAAAACAGACAAATTTAATACAATACGTTATGAACGATTTTAAAGAACTTATCAATAGCGCAAAGCCCACTCTGGTGGACTTCTATGCAACATGGTGTGGCCCCTGTAAGATGCAGGCGCCTATTCTCGAAGAACTTAAAGGTAAGGTGGGCGACGCTGCCAACGTGGTGAAGATCGACGTTGACCGCAATCAGGAAGTGGCAGCTCAGTATCAGGTGCGCTCGGTGCCTACGCTTATCGTGTTTAAGAACGGCGAGCCCGTATGGCGTGCCTCAGGCCTCCATCAGCTCGATGTACTCGAAGCCAAGTTGAAAGAGCACATGTAATCTACATACCTGCCTAATATACACTAAGAGAACACCCGGGACGTGATTGATCCCGAGTGTTCTCTTGATGTTTTTATGTAATACGTATGAATCAGCGGGTGACGTGTACGTCGAGCTGAGGATAGGGGAAAGATACACCTGCCCGCTCGGGGAGAGTGGCGTAGACTTTTTCGTTGAAGTCAAAAAATACGTTCCAGTAGTCGGCCGATGCTACCCAAGCGCGCACGGTGAGGTCGACGCTCGAATCGTTGAGCTTGGCGAGTCGGGCCATAGGAGCGGCAGTGACACCTCCCTGTACATCCTGAATCACACGGCTGTCTTCGGCAAGCATTTGCAGGAGCACTTCGCTGGCTTTAGCGAAATCGTCGCCGTAGGATATGGATACAGTCCAGTCAATTCGGCGATATGACTGTGTGGAGTAATTGTTGACAGCTCCGGTCGACAGGCCGCCGTTGGGGATGATGATCGACTTATTGTCGGGTGTGGTGAGCATGGTGTTGAATATCTCGATCTTCTTTACCGTGCCGGTGAATCCTTGGGCCTCGATGGTGTCGCCTACCTTGAAGGGCTTGAGAAGAAGTATGAGCACACCGCCGGCAAAGTTTTGCAGGGTGCCGCTGAGAGCCATACCGATGGCAACACCGGCCGATGCAAAGAGGGCGAGGAACGAACTGGTGGGTATGCCCAGAATGCCGATTACGGTGACTATGAGGATGAAGTAAAGTACGATTCTTACGAAGCTGAGGAGAAATGTGGAGAGCGAAGCATCGATATTGCGTTTCGTGCAGATGTTTTGCACGAAGTTATATAGCTTATTGATGATGAAGCGGCCGGCATAGAATATGGCTATGGCCACGGCAAGTGATATGGCAAAGTGTACGAGGTCGTTAACTATTTTGTCAAACAGGTCGCCTAAGCTCATCGTCTTGAGGTCGGCAAGAGTCATGGGTGCTTCAGCGGCCCCTGAGGCCACAGAGTCGGTAAGTTCTTCAGCTTGAATCATGTGGAAGATGAATGTATGATTAATATGTGATATTAAGGATTGTCAGTAGCGAGGAGCGGCGAACGCGACACTACGTCGCGATACCACTCGCGTTCGTTGTAGTTAAATGCCGAGATTTCGCGGCTATCGAGTATTACGTAGCTGCCCAGACCGCAGTAGCGGTCAATGTCGACCAGATTGAAGAGAGAAGGGGTGTTGGCCTTGTAGACCACAGCGTCGGCAAGAGCGTCGCGCCACGCCCGGATCTGTGCCGGAGTGGGGTTGAGGCGTTCGATATAGTCCTCGAAGTCATACATATATGTGCGTACGGCGGAGCGGAAGTAGGGCTGCACCGACGACAGCGACGGGTCAAATTCAGTCACTCCTGCAAATATATCGCCCGAAGCATCGGCAAGAGCCTGCATGGCCGAGGTATTGACCGCGGTCATGGCGCAGGTGCGCGCCGATCCTATCATGGAGTCGTAGTGGTCAAATGTGGTAGAGGCTGCGCCCACTACGTCAGGGTCGCCCGACGCAAAGAGGTAGGGCAGCGTAAGATCATAGGGCATGCCGTCGGCCGGAAGTTCTATGCCCGACGCCACGATGACCGGAGCTGCATGGCGCAGTTCCCACATCACTTCTACCGAAGCCATGCTGCAACAGTCGAAGTAGATGAATGAAAAGTCTTTACCATCGAGCGCTTTGGCGAGTGAGGATATCTTCATGGTGTAACGGCGGTCGTCGCCAAAAGAGCGCGACATGGAAGTCTCCATCCATCCGTTGGCGTGGCTCCAGAGCACCAGGCCGTAGTCGTCGGCCGGGGCTAAGGCTTTGACCTCGTCGATAACCTGACTCATTCGGTCAGCGTCGACTGAATATATAGATGGATCGTCGGGATATGTCTTGATAGTCTCGATGCCGTCGGCAGTCACTTCGAGCAGTTGGGGTGCCTTGCCGCTGTCGGTGCCCGGGCGGCTATGGTAGACGATGAGCCTGCCGCCGTTGAGTGCGCCGGTAGCTGCGGCCGAAAGCATTTCGTTGAGGTCAGACAGATCGTTGCTCCAAGTGCCGAGCGAGTTGTCGGCCAGCATGTAGACGAGCACGGTGCGGTGCACGCTGTCAGACGGACGTGTCGGTACGGGGGGATCCGGCTCGTCGGTTGAGTCGGAGTCATGACACGAGGTGGCGGCTAAGCTCACCGCCAGCATGCATAGTATATTATAAAGGTATTTTAAATTCATTTCAGTACAAAAGAAAGGTCATAAATCCTGCGACGCCCGTGTGTGGACGCTCTGATGGCAGGGAAATAATTGACGGTAAGTTAATAGAAAAAAATCATGCACCTGCACGGCGCTTATGAGAGAGGGAGCTTATCATAGCATACCTTCTGATGCGGCCTTATCGCTGCGGCCGTTGCGAGCCTCGAAGGGCACCACATTGTCATCGTCGAGCACGCGGCGGAATTGCAGGAAGCGCTGCGAATAGTAGCCGCCGTCGGGGAATGACTGTATTACTACGCCCTGGCTTGTGGCGGCGTGGATAAACTTGATTTTTCCGGTCACCTCATCTACGTCAACCACCATGCCTACATGGCCGATGGTCTTGCCACCGCGGCGTCCGGAGAAGAACATGAGATCACCCACCATCACTTCGTCTTTTCCGATCTGACGACCCTGCACGCCTTGAGCGCGTGAGGATGACGAAAGGCTCATGCCGAAGTTTTTGAACACGTAGCTTGTGAATCCTGAGCAGTCAAAAGCCTTGGGACCTTTGGCTCCGTGGCGGTAGCGGGTGCCGATGAACGACGATGCGTAGTCCACGAGGTCGGTCTGAAGAGCCGAAAGCGAGCCGAAGTCTTCGCCAAGTCCGTCGTCCTCGCCGAGCATTTCCCAGGGATTGAGGGCAAGAACGTCGCCGTCGGCGTCAACGGCAAATATTCGGTCAGTGCTGAACATATCCGAAGCCTCCATCTGTGACTCGGCGGCGGTGTCGTTCTGATAGTCGTCGCGAGCGGCGGTGTCGGCTGACGGCTCGGCTGCCTGCATGGCTACAGCTGAGAGCGCGATGGATAATATATATATAAGTCGTTTCATCAGTTACTAAATTTTTAAAGTTTTAAGGCGTAAAACAGTCCGCGGGTAAGAGCGGCCATTAATATATTCTAAGGTCAGAGTTATCAGCGGACTCACGTCCACAGCTACAAAGATACAAAATATTAGTGGGAGAGGCAAGGATGTTAACGGTATTTAGCTAAATTGTTAAAAGAATTTAGTTGCTTATACAAAATTTCACATATTTTCACTGAAAAATCAATTTTTGACGAAAAAAACTGAAAATTTATTTGGTATGTCAGTTTTTTGTATTAACTTTGCGACGTTTTTAACGCGATAAAATTTTTGTTTTATTATTTTATAAATTTCTAAGAAAATGAAAAAGTTAGTTCTCTTACTCGCTGTTGCTTTCAGCGCATCTCTCTACTCTTGCGGTAACAAGGCTGCTGAAGCTGCTGCTGAAGCTGCTGAAGTTGACACTGTAGCTGTAGAAGAAGTAGTTGCAGAAGTTGTTGACACTCTCGCTGCTGATTCTGTAGTTGTTGACACTGTAGTTGCTGCTGCCGTTGTTGCTGAATAATTCTTACTCGGAATTATCCGGTATCTAAACTGACAACAAAAGGAAAATCAAGCTGATTGCCAACAAGGTAACCAGCTTTTTTTATGTCTTGACGGCAATGAGAAATTACTACGGAGTGCTTTCCATAGCCGGCTCCGACTGTTCGGGAGGTGCCGGCATACAGGCTGATATTAAGACTATATCGGCGATAGGCTGCTACGCCATGACCGCTATTACGGCTGTTACCGTGCAGAACACCACCGGTGTGTCGGCAGTGCAGGGCATTGAACCGACGGTAGTGGAAGGTCAAATAGATATGGTGACGGCTGACATACCTCCGCTTGCCATAAAGACCGGTATGCTCTACGATGCCACCGTGACTGCCGCCGTGGCCCGTGCGTTGAAGCGATACCTTGCGGTGCATCCCGACGTGCCTGTGGTGGTTGACCCCGTGATGGTATCCACCTCCGGGGCAATGCTGATCGAACCGGATGCCGTGAAGCTGCTCCGTGAAGAGATATTTCCGCTTGCCACCCTGATCACGCCTAATATTCAAGAAGCTAAAGCGCTGACCGGCAGCGACGATCCGGCCGTGCAGTGGCGTATGTTGCGTGAGGCGGGATGTCGCAGCGTGTTGCTGAAAGGTGGCGACTCGGAGCGCACGGATATTAAGACGGATTATCTTGGCATGGATGGCGAGGAGGAGCTTCTGCCGATAGTGGCTGATGCAGTGCCTACGCGCAACACTCACGGTACGGGTTGCACCCTCTCGTCGGCCATCGCGTCATATCTGGCTCTCGGCTACGGACTGCGCAACGCCGTAGAGCGCGGTAAACTCTATGTGGCCCGCGCGTTGCAGGCCGGTGCATTTGTGACTGCAGGCAGTGGACACGGCCCCGTGAATCATTTCTTTTCGCCGCGCCGTCTAAAGAATTTCAACCCCGACAGGTGATACCGCCGATACGGGCGATAGCTTCCGACCGGGTAAGTCAGACTAATCATTATGAAAATCAAGATTAACAATAAAGAGGTGGAAGCCGCTGTCGGTACCACTCTCGCTGAGCTGCTCGAACAGCAGTCAGTTCCGGCGGCCGGAATAGCCACGGCTGTCAACGGTGTGGTGGTCCCTGCATCGGCACGTGCATCGCATCCTCTGGCCGACGGTGACAGTATAGTTGTCATCAAGGCCTTTTACGGAGGATAATATAGAGATATATAGTGAAAAAATCAGCCCGGCTCGCATGAGCCGGGCTGATTGCGTATATAATATGTGGTATTAATACTTGAGGAGGTCTTCAACGCGCTTGAGGTTGTCGCCGTCGTTGAGGTTGTAGTATACGGTGCGGAGCACTCGGAGAGCGTCCATCATATTCTCGTTGTCAAGCTCATAGGCTTTTTCAAGTATTAAAGCGATGTTCTGAAGCTCGGGGCGGAGAGTCTCGTGGAAATACTTGTTGTATTCCTGAGTCGACATGGAGTCACCCTTTGAGGAGTCGCGGTCGTAGATACGAGCCAGACCGTTGCCGTAGCGGAACATGTAGACAGCATCGGTGGGAGCGATTTCCGAAGCCTTCTTGTACTGCTCTACAGCCTTCTCGAAGTCTTCGCTGTTTTCGTAGAGCACACCCAGAGAGTAGTAGTAAGCTGCATTGTCGGGCTCGGATGCTATGGCGTTGTTGAGCATGTTGAGGGCGGTATCATACTGGTTGGTCTGTATGAAGTAGTTGATCATGCGCTGGAGGAAGATGGGATTCTGCGCACCGAAGCGATCAAATCCGGCCTTGGAATAGTCGTACATGCGGGTAGAATCCTTAAGCTCGTATGCCACGGAGTAGGCGTAGTCATAAGCCTGAGGATCGTCGAAACCGATAGCTATAAGAGCGTCGAAACTTGAGGCAGCCTCGGGGAGCATCTTTGCCTGCCATGCGGCTATGGCACGCCAGTAGTTGAGCTGAGCGGCAATAGTGTCGGCTACGGCGGCGGGAGCAGCCTTGCCGAGAGCGGGGTTGCCGGCTGTCTCCAGGTAGTAGGTCCAAGCCTTGTAAGCGTTGGGCCAGTCCTGATTTGACCAGAAGATAGAGCCGGTATTGTCATAGTCGTTAAAGTGGCCGGCTATGGTGTTGACAATATCCTTGGAGTGGGGAGTCTTGGTCTTGCCCTTGGCGTCGACGATAGTGTCTACGGCCAGAGCTTTGGTGTAATATTCGTAGCCGCTGAGGAGGGCTTTGCCCATATCCTCAAGATTGACATCCTCGCCGAAAGCCTTGCGGCCATAGAGGTCGTCGTACATTTTATAGGCGGCTTTGCCGGGGAAGTAGTATACGTCGGAGCCGATGATTTCAGCGCCGGCCACTACGGGAGCCACGGCCTGCTCGGCTGCCTGGAAGTCAGCGTAGGACTTGGCCGACTTGAAAGCTTTTTCTACTTCCTTACCTACATTTACCTGAGCCGATGCGGATAAGCCGGCTACGGCTGCAAGTGCGAAAATTGCAATTTTTTTCATATCTGATGGTATTAATTATAAAGATTCATAGATTGGGTGAGATTACTCGCCGGGTTCCTCGTGCTCTTCGTCGAGAGTGGCGTTGGAGTCGGTGGGTACTTCGTCGTCGTCATCGTCGGCCACGGTGTCATCGGTCAGGTCTTCGAGCGGCAGAGCTTCAAGTTCCTCGGGGTTCTGCTCGATTTCCTCGACAGCTTCTTCGGGGTCGCTGTCGACGCAGCATACTGAAGCGATGGTGTCGGAGCGTTTTTCGAGATTTATGATGCGGACGCCCTGAGTGTATCGGCCCATGACGCGGATGTCGGCCACGCGTATGCGGATAGTGATTCCGCTCTTGTTGATGATCACCAGGTCATTGTCGTCGTTGACGCTCTTGATGGCCACGAGGTTGCCGGTCTTGGCGGTGATGTTCATTGTCTTGACACCCTTACCGCCGCGGTTGGTGACGCGGTAGTCTTCAACGAGGCTGCGCTTGCCGTAGCCGTTGGCGCTGAGCACCATTACGGTGTTTTCGCTGTCGGGCTCGATGCAAATCATACCTACGATTTCGTCTTTTTTGTCGTCGTCGAGACGCATGGCGCGAACACCTGCTGCGCCGCGTCCCATCTCGCGAACTTTCGACTCGTCAAATCGAATGGCGCGACCGTTGCGGTTGGCCATTACTATCTGTGACTTGCCGTCGGTGAGCTCTACGCCGAGCAGTTCGTCGCCCTCGCGGATGACGATAGCGTTGACGCCACGGGCGCGGGGACGCGAGTAGGCTTCGAGCACAGTCTTCTTGATAAGACCGCGACGGGTGTAGAATACGAGATTGTGTGAGTTGACAAATTCTTTGTCGTTGAGGCTCTTGACGCGGATAAAGGCCTTGACGCAATCGTCGGGCTCGATGTTGAGAAGATTCTGTATGGCGCGGCCTTTGGAAGTGCGCGAGCCTTCGGGTATCTCGTAGACTTTGAGCCAGAAGCAGCGGCCCTTACGGGTGAAGAAGAGCATGTAGTTGTGCATCGAAGCGGGATAGATGTGCTCGATGAAGTCTTCGTCGCGAGTTACGCCGCCACGCACGCCTACACCTCCGCGGTTCTGAGCGCGGAACTCGCTGAGGGGAGTGCGCTTGATGTAGCCAAGATGTGAGATGGTGATGATCATGTCGTCGTCGGCATAGAAGTCTTCGGCGTTGAAATCACCGGCGGTGTAGTCGATTTCTGTACGGCGGTCGTCGCCATACTTTTCGCGCACTTCGATAAGTTCGTCGCGGATCACGGCGCGGCACACTGACTCGTCGCTGAGTATGAGTTCGAGGCGGCGTATCTGCTCCATGATTTCGTTATACTGCTCCTGAAGTTTGGCCTGCTCCAGTCCTGTGAGCTGACGGAGACGCATCTCGACGATGGCAGCCGTCTGCTGGTCGGTGAGGGCGAAACGGTTCTTGAGGTTTTCGCGGGCGGTTTCTGTATCGGCGGCAGCGCGGATGATGCGGATCACCTCGTCGATATTCTGCGATGCAATGATGAGGCCTTCGAGAATGTGGGCACGCTCGCGGGCTTTGCCCAGTTCGAAACGGGTGCGACGTATCACCACTTCGTGGCGATGGTCGATGAATGATTGCAGGAGCTCCTTGAGGTTCAGTACCTTGGGACGACCGTTGACAAGTGCAACGTTGTTGACCGAGAACGAGGCCTGCATCTGAGTCATCTTGTAGAGCTTGTTGAGCACCACGTTGGCGTTGGCGTCGCTCTTGAGTTTGATGACGATGCGCATACCGGTGTAGTCGCTCTCGTCGTTGATGTCGGCTATGCCGTCGAGGCGCTTATCGTTGACAAGGTCGGCTATATAGGCTATGAGTTCGGCCTTGTTTACGTTGTAGGGTATCTCGGTTACGATGATGTTTTCATGATTGTCCTCGACCTCAATGTCGGCTTTGGCGCGGATCACTATGCGGCCGCGACCTGTCTCGTAGGCATCCTTCACACCCTGATAGCCGTAGATCGTACCTCCGGTGGGGAAGTCGGGGGCGGTGATGTATTTCATCAGCTCGGGAATGTCGAGCGAGGGATCTTCGAGCAGAGCCACAGAAGCGTTGATGGCCTCGGTGAGATTGTGGGGAGGCATGTTGGTGGCCATACCTACGGCGATACCCGATGCGCCGTTGACGAGCAGATTGGGGAATCGCGATGGGAGCACTACGGGTTCGCGGCGCGAGTTGTCGTAGTTAGGCTGGAAGTCGACGGTATCGGAGTCGATATCGGCAAGCATTTCCTCACCGAGCCGCTGCAGACGAACCTCGGTGTAACGCATGGCGGCAGCGCCGTCGCCGTCGACCGAGCCGAAGTTACCGTGGCCGTCGACCAGAGTGTAGCGCAGCGCCCAGGGCTGAGCAAGACGCACTACGGTGCCGTAGATCGACGAGTCGCCGTGGGGGTGATACTTACCCATCACGTCGCCGACGCAGTTGGCCGACTTCTTGTGAGGCTTGTCGGAGGTATTGCCCATCTCGTTCATACCGAAGAGCACCCTGCGGTGGACGGGCTTAAGACCGTCGCGCACATCGGGGAGGGCGCGCGACACGATGACCGACATCGAATAGTCGATGTAGGCGCTCTTCATCTCATTCTCGATGTTGATCTTTATAATACGATCGTCTTCAATCATGATATTTTCTTGATATTGTACTTTATAATTTACACTGATTTCTGCCGCCTCGGCGGCTCATTGACCACCCGCGGGCATGGCCCGGAGTCGAGTTGCCAAATATCATACAAAGATACGAAAAAATCGTGAAATACCGCCAAGTTCGCGCTGATTTTATTTTAGCGGTGAAAGTCCTACTCTCAACAGGCAAGTGCAAAATTAGCGATTAAACGGAAGAATACATTTTTTGGAGTATCAAAATTTAGCTTTTCGCGCGGTCTTCGGTTTAGCTTATGCTGTATTTTGCGAAT
>JAAVCK010000004.1 GCA_014802325.1 Bacteroides sp. | reverse complement strand
TAAGAGGTGCGGACACTCATCGGGGGCTCTGCCCCCAGGCCGTTAGGCCTTCCCCCGGAGGATCAAGGAGAATGAGTATTATTCACTCGAAGATTTTGCACTTCGATCTTGAATCTTCATAGCGGTGAAAGTAGGTCCGGTCAGACCGGTCGCGCCCCGTCAGTCGTGGCGGGCGCGCAATATTGCCGCCCGCTGTGCGTTATATAGATGACGTAAGTCAACATTTCAGGGAGTAAAAGAGTTAAGAATAGTGTAAATAGTTAAATATTGTGGCTGCGATGGCTCAGGCCGTCGGTTTGGCACAGTTTTTGCACACTCATCCGTAAAACATACATAGATAATAATTACACACAGTAAAAATATATGAAGATTCCTTTCACACCAAATTTCAAGAACATACTGGAGCGTGGCCGTCAGGCTGCCTTCGAGATGAAGTCGCCGGTGCTCCACGACGGGCATCTGCTGCTTGCCATGCTCGACAGTGAGCCGGGCGACCCGGCTTTGGAGGCTATCACCAGCCTGCTTCCAGAGATACCCGGCATGGAAATGTCCGAGCAGCTCGGACGTCTGCGCAACGATGTGGCCGCTTTATGCGAGGATTCTGCCGCCCGTGAGACCAATCCGGCGGTGATACCCGGCACGATGGCCGTGAGCGACCGTGTCAACCGTCTGCTTTCGATAGCCTCGTTTACAGCCCGCGGATTGCACTCGCCGAATGTCGACTCGCTCCACCTGCTGCTCGCTCTGGTGCAGGGCTCGGCTACTGCCGACGAATATTCCACTCTCCTTGCCGCCTATGGTATCGACACGGCGTCAGTGGGACGTGTGGCTGCACGCATGATCGGCGAGAATCAGGGACCGGTGTCAGGTCCGGAATTTTCGGAAGATGAAGATGACGACGCTCCCGCTCCGGGCGGTAACGGCGCATCAGGCTCATCGTCGCGTAAAAGTTCCGAGAGCCGCACGTCGACCCCCTCGGGCAGCAAGGGTAGTGACACTCCGCTGCTCGACCGATTCGGCAACGATATGACCCGTGCCGCTGAGGAAAACCGCCTTGACCCCGTGGTGGGACGTGAGGTGGAGATAGAGCGTCTGGCTCAGATACTCAGCCGCCGAAAGAAAAACAATCCTGTGCTCATAGGTGAGCCCGGTGTGGGTAAGTCGGCCATCGTAGAGGGTCTGGCGCTGCGCATCATCCACCGTCAGGTAGCCCGAGTGCTGTTCAACAAGCGTGTGATCTCGCTCGATATGGCCTCGCTCGTGGCCGGCACTAAATACCGCGGACAGTTTGAGGAGCGCATCAAGGGTATACTCGACGAGCTCTCGCGCAACCATGACATAATACTCTTTATCGACGAGCTCCATACCATAGTGGGTGCGGGCAATTCGGCCGGATCGATGGATGCTGCCAATCTGCTCAAGCCGGCTCTGGCGCGCGGCGAGATACAGTGTATCGGTGCCACCACGCTCGACGAGTATCGCAAAAATATAGAAAACGACGGTGCGCTTGAGCGACGTTTCCAGAAAGTGATGGTCAATCCCACCACCGCGGCCGAGACTCGCATCATCCTTGACAATATCAAGGATAAGTATGAGGCACACCACAATGTGACTTATACCCCCGAAGCGCTCGATGCCTGCGTGGCACTTACTGACCGCTATGTCTCTGACCGAAATTTCCCCGACAAGGCTATCGACGCTATGGACGAAGCAGGATCGCGCGTGCATATCACCAATATCACTGTGCCTGAGACTATACTGAATCTGGAGGCGCAGGTGGAGGAGACCAACTCTCTCAAACTTGCCGCCGCCCGCGAGCAGGATTTCGAGAAGGCCGCCGAATACCGCAACCGCGAGCAGGAACTCAAGAAGCAGCTCGAAGCCGAGCGCGCCGAGTGGGAAAAGCGCCTTGACGCTACGCGCGAGACCGTAGATGAGGATCGCGTGGCCGAGGTGGTGGCCATGATGACCGGAGTGCCCGTGCAGCGAATTGCGCAGGACGAAGGTCACCGCCTGAAAGAGATCGCGCCCACACTTGCCGGACAGATCATAGGTCAGGACGAGGCTATCGACAAACTCGCCAAGGCTATTCGCCGCAACCGTATAGGACTCAAAGATCCCAATAAGCCCATCGGCACATTCCTCTTCCTCGGCCCGACGGGTGTGGGTAAGACACATCTTGCCAAGAAGCTGGCCGAATATCTCTTTGACTCGCCCGAGTCACTGATTCGCATAGATATGAGCGAATATATGGAGAAATTTGCCGTGTCGCGCCTGGTAGGAGCGCCTCCGGGATATGTGGGCTATGAGGAGGGCGGACAGCTCACCGAGAAAGTGCGTCGCCGTCCGTACTCGATAGTGCTCCTTGATGAGATCGAAAAGGCTCACCCCGATACGTTTAATCTCCTGCTCCAGATCATGGACGAGGGTAGACTGACCGATTCGCTCGGCCGCACCATCGACTTCAAGAACACTATTCTGATCATGACGTCAAATATCGGTTCGCGTCAGCTCAAGGACTTCGGATCGGGCATAGGTTTCAACACCCCTGCCGCCGACGACAAGAGCTACTCGCAGAGTGTGCTCCGCAAGGCTCTCAACAAGGCTTTCTCGCCCGAGTTTCTCAACCGTATCGACGACATCATAATGTTTGAGCCTCTGTCGCGCGAAGCTATCTTCAAGATTATCGACATCGAGCTGGCCGGCTTCTACCGCCGCGTGAAAGATCTGGGCTATAAGCTCAACATATCTGATGCTGCGCGTGATTTCATAGCCGACCGCGGCTACGACGCCAACTTCGGTGCCCGTCCGCTGAAGCGTGCCATACAGAAGTATCTCGAAGACGAACTGGCCGATATCATTATCGATGCAGCCATCGCCTCGGGTGATACCATTGAAATAGACTATAATCAGGGCGATGAAAAGCTCACTCCCCGCATCATCACTGCGGAGAAGGAGGGCGAATAAATCTCCATCGTCTTAATCCCTCAAATTACATCAAGCGCCGGCCCGCAATCACGCAGGCCGGCGCTTGAATTGTCACGGTATTAAAATATCGAGTTTAATCTATAAAAATCCCGGTGATAGGCGTAATATCTCCTAAGGAATGCAATGTAGATATAATTCAACAGACTACTTGGTTATAGGTGCCGGAGGCACAAATAACCGACTTCGTAATCGCGTTGATAATCAAGCGCGTTACCGAGAGCCGCAGATCCCATCCAATATCTCGAAAAGATGGGTCATTCCTTCGCCCGAGCAGCGGTGACCGAAGTCGTCAACGATCGTGAGATGCTCGGGCGGTAACAATGGCTCCAGTGTGTCGATATGTGAAGTACCCAGCAACTCATCACGAGTGGTGCAGAGGTCATTAATGCGTTGGCTCTTTTTCCGGATGGCTTCAGCTATATCATATCGGTCGTATTTATTGAGGATTTCTTCAGTAACTTTATAAGTTTGCACGCCATCGAGTCGCTTACAGAAATACTCCAGCTCCATATCTTTCCATTGCGACAATGCTTCCATCGGGAAAATGCACGGATTCACCACGACCAACTCGGCATTTCCGCTTTCACACATCAGGGTCATCCATCCGCCGAGCGAAGTGCCTACAATTATCTGAGGCTTTTCATGAGCGATAATTTCGTTGATTTTAGTGAGGGAGGCATCGGGGTCAGCATCCACTTCCGGGGCAATTATGCGGAAACGACCTTCGAAATGCTTTTGCAACTGTTCTCGCTTCGATCCATTTGCTCCAGAGCGGAAGCCGTGGATATACATAATCACGGGAAGAGTATTGTAATACTCTGAGTCAATCATAGGTGTAATTATTTAATGTTACGGAAAGATGTTTTTCTATCAAATCCTGCTGACTCTGCTTTTTCTTCGTCAGAGCGTGTATCTGAAATCTCAATATCATTAAGAGACGATATGTAAGCAGATATATGATTATAGATATCTTCGGCCGGAATCAGCGATGGTATTGCAGTGCCTGTCAATATAGGATTGGAGACAGTGTCGTTTACATCTGCCTCAATCTTGGGTATTTCGTTTTCATGAAATTTATATCGACGGTAATACCAGCGTCCATAACTGCGATAGGAATTGAAAAATGATATAGGGGATGTCCCCACTCTCTGAGTCTTTGAAATATCAATAATCCTGTCGATTTTCCAGTCGATGCATACCTCGCATTTATCGTCAAGATAACGCTCTACATCAAATAAATACCATCTCATACCTACTTCAAGCAGGCAGTGATATATAGTACCCTCGTATTCGGGAATCTTTTTATCTTTCCTCATCCATGATGGTACTTCTCTCTTGGGAGAATCCTTTTCAGTTCTTTCATAAAAAAAGAGGGGCGAGGTCAGTCGCGACAGAATCGTAAAATTCCGTCGGTCAAACACAACTTTTTCATCGACTCCGTAGATGCCTGAAAGATAGTCATAGTAATCCTTGTTGTTTCGCGGTGTAAGAATCTTCATAGTGGTTTTTCATTTTGGATATAATTTCGGCTATTTCTTCGCGGAGAGAAAGCGGTGACAATACTTCGAGCTGGTCGCGGTGTAAAAGTAATTCCTGAATGAAATCAAATGTGGGCTTCAGGCGTATCGAAAAGTCGGTATAATTCTCATTGGTGGATAGTTCCTGCTGGCTGTGATGCATGGGTAGCGACCGGAGGTAGCCAGGCAGCTCGGCGTAAGTGCGGATGACTATTGTTTCAACCTTATTGTCAACTCCTGCTACGATGCCGAATACGTCATGGAAATAGTCGGCAGGCACGAAATCATCCGGGTAGGTGAATTTCTCGCCGGTCAGTTGCAGATCATTTACACGATCGAGAGCGAAGATGCGCAGCCCGGCATAGTTGACCGATGCCAGCACATACCATCGCCGCTTGAATAGCTTTACGCAAAGTGGAGATATTTTGCCCGAGAAACGAACGCCGGTGAAATTCTTGTAGGTAATCGCTATTTTGAGATTTTGCTTAAGAGCTTGTATTATCGGCTCAAGCCATTCGCGCCCCGAGGGTATATCTTCAAGCAGTATTTTATCAGCGATATCAGTATTGCCGAGCAGCAGTTCACCGAGCGAGAAACTATCCAATACCCATTTCGTCAACGAATTTTCCTCGATGGATTCAGGATTAGAAATCCTGTAAAGATTCAGCCCACGGCCACGACGACATTCAATATCGATACCGAAATGCCGGGCGATGGCTTGACAATGGTTATAGAAAGTGCGCTTCGACAGCTCCGAGCCATTATCATTTACTGATGAGTGACTCCAGGCAGATGCAATCTCATCATAAGTCATCTCACCACGTTTTCGCAGAGTGTCAATCAGCCATATATAGCGTTTCAGAAGAATGTCGACCATAAAGTTGTGCTTTAATTACGACGCAAAGATATTACTTTAATCAGAAATATGCTTTCCGATTAAAGTAAAAATTAGCTTAGGGAATGTGATATTGAATGCAGTGACGAAATATATTAACTCAAAGATGTAACCCCGCACAGAACTTTGCGAGGTGCGGGGTTGGGCAGAAGACATCGCCGTTCGGCGACCGATATGTATCACATATCGCTATAAAGCGTCCTTAAAAAACGCATTTCGCGAGTAAAAAGAAGAATATTAATACATAAACTATGCCCCATAATATTTTCTTGAACCATGAGCCTGCAACTTCAGAAGGGCTGCTCTGAAGTGAATATGGTTCAAGTTGCTCAAGTTTTTCACAATACTCACGGAAATGTACCTCATATCCGGGAATACTTTTATTTTCCGGATCAAGACCTGTAAGTGTCAGGATGTCACCTTGCACGTCCGACTTTAATTCGACACATTGATTATAAAGTTCTCTGTTTGACTTATCAGAGTATCTAATGCTTTTACCTCGACGGCCGGTCTTGACGCGGCCTTCAAACTCGGCCACTGCAGCTGCGAAGTAACTCATATCATCTTTAATATTCTCGAGAGCGGTTTCTAATGACTCGGCATATTTAAGCAGAGCTTTCTTGCTTGTAAATTCCTTTGACATTGAGAGTCGATTTTATTAGGATTAGCACTGAATCCAACGGTTATTTTCAAATTTGTATTCCAAAACTTTGCTGCCGCATTTCTCACATTTAGGACTGAGCAGGCCGAGAGCGAGATGACGGTGGTTGATGTGTTTACCACAGATAGTACCACACTTGGGGCAGCTGTATTTGTGGGGAGATGTCACATTAAAGAAATCAAGAATTCCACTTGATATCACTTTTTTGCATAAGCTGCATTTAAAATCACTTTTTGCCATGGTTGTTATGAATTATGGATTCTATGAGGTCAGTATATAATACTGCCAACTCATGTATATTGGTATCTTTAATTATCTTAAAATAATCATATATCTTATGTGTGGCAGTTCCGCATAAGTGAGGAATGTAACCTGATAATCTGTAATCATCGCCTAATAAACTCCTGCACGTATTATCGGCACGATGTCCGAGCGTAACTATCAGCTCAGGATTGATGATCTCGATTTCTTCCATAAGGACATTGCGGTATATCTCCATTTTTCCCGAGGTGGTGTATTTATCGGATTCCGCATGATTGTATACAAAGAATTTCCTGCAATCGGTAAGATATACGTTATAACCTCTTTCCAGTAATTTCTGAACGAGAAGCCACATACGTTTCCCGCCATTGCCATTCTCGCGATGATGTGCGTCCTGTAACCCGAATGGAGATGATACAACCGCATCATTACACTCGCCATACCATTTGGCACTTCTGAGCGGATCCTGGGCCACTATCATTATGAATGGAGCTCCGGGGGATTTATAAAACCATGTGGGAAAATCAAGACCGATTGCTCCGCGTTTTTCACTTCGGGTGGTCAGGTCTACGAAGTCGGGGTGAGAGATTGATATGGGTACAGCTGTGGTATCACTATAGCATCCGCGCCCCTCGGGTGCAAAAGGCTCAAGTCCCTTACTGAATTTCCATTGCTCGGATTCGTCCTTTGCAAAATCCGCGGGATATTTATTGAAGTTTTCGCGCATATCGCTATATCTGCCGATAATTTTCCGAAGTTGCTGCTCACTGAGAAGACTGTTGGCGATAAGATGCGTGATTTTGGTGGATATTACTTCATTATTGCAAAATCCGTAGCTATTCTTATCCATCGGCGTTACTATAGTTTAGTTATATCCCAGTTTCCGGAACATTTTGCGCTATATGCTACTGAAGGACCGAATCCCAATGCTATAAGTACTCTTTCCACATCTTTTGGATCGGGTGAACCTGTGCGGGCGGATGGTACTTGAATCGTATAGCCCTTTGGGATACGGGTGATTTTATTCTTGTCCTCCTGACGAACTACCCCACCACTTAAATCTCGTTTAGCTTTTAAAAGATAATTAATCATTTAAATTCTCTTTTTGCACCTCCGTTGACGCATTTCGGCACTGCGGTCGCATGAAAAAAGGCGCGACACCCTTTACGCTTATCTGCTTTAGTCGGCTCTGGTAAACCGTGAGTTCAAATAAGTGGAAAGCGGTCGGCGCCCTGAACGGGTGCAACCTATCTTTCGACTTATTACGCGGAACTCAAAAGTGAAATTTACCAGATTTTACTAAAGCCGTGTAATTAGTCAAAGCTAATTGCTATGTCGTGATTCATCGAATATTCGCTGAATGCAGTGGCAAATATAAGTAAAATATATTGAATCAGCAATTCGCCGATGCTTTCCGGTGCAAAATAAGTGTTATAATCGGAAACATAGCTTCCGTAATATTATAAAATAGCAACTGCAACCACGGTTGATTCAACCACGGTTGCAGATAAAAATGAGAATTAAATAAAACCACCCCGCGGATGTGGCAGGGTGGCGGGAATAGAGATATTTAAGGGAAATCAGTGCTTTACATATTTGTATGTCTCGAAGCTGCCTGTGCGCTCGATGATCACTACATAGACACCGGCCACGGCGCAGTCCATGAGGGCTGCTACGTTGTCGCCCTTGGCCGAAGCTATGATGCGGCCGGTGAAAGCATCGACAAGCATGCAGCGGTTGGCAGTGGGAGTGACCACGGTCTCGGCAATGCCTGCGGCAGCGTATGTGTCATAGATTGCCTTGATGTCGTCGGCTGCGAGGGCCACGGGGCGGATGGTGAGTTCGTCGAGAGCTCCTTCGTAAGGACGAGAGGCTTCGTCGGAGATGGCGATGCGGAAAGGCTCGTTATTGTCGGCGATAGCGCCTGTACCTACGTTGGTGGTGCGGGCTACTTCAGCGCCGTCGATATAGAGAGCCAGAGTCTTTTCGGCGTAGTCGCGCACGCATGCCACGTGGTGCCATGCGCCATTGAACGCGTAGTCGGCATCGGCGAGCTTGCAGTCGGATTTCTTCGAGTCATCGTCGATAGAGAAGCATAGGTAGCCGTTTTTGCGTTCGAGACCTATCCAGTGGCCGGTGGTCTTCATGTCGTCGTTCTTAGAGTGGCTGCCTTTGAAGAAGATGTAGGCGTCGGCGTCGGTCGACTTCATCCAAACATCTACAGTAAAGCTGCTCTCGCCAAGCTGGATGGCATCGTAGGCTTCCTGAAGGTAGTGAGCGCCGTCGGCAAACTGAGCAGCGCCGCCCTTCACGCCTTCCACTGCTGTGGGAGTGCCGTCGGTAGCGGTGGCCGAGCCATATACGAGATTAGGAGTGGTGGCGCCTACTTCGTCGAAGGGATAGTATGCAAGGTCTGTGCCGGTGGTGGCATAGCGTTCGGCTACCTTTTCGGCGGGCATCGCTCCGCGATATACGTAGAGCTCGTCGAGTGTTCCGGCGAAGGGATTGTCGAAGTTGACGTTGGCGTTGCCGATCACGAAGTTTTCTTTATCGCAAGCCACGGCTCCTGTGGCGTCGTCGCCTGTAGCCACGAGCTGACCGTCAACATAGAGGTAGAGCTTTGAAGCATATGTGTCGCGCACACCGGCTACGTGGTGCCACTCGTTGTCCATCCACTTGTCGGCTTCCTTCACGTAGGCCTGACTCTTGGTCTTGTCATCGTCGATGGCGAAGTAGAGCACGGCGTTTTTGTATTCAAATCCTACCCAGTTGCCGGTGGCGCCGGTAGCATCGTTTTTGGTATGGGAACCGGCATGCACGATGTAGGCAGCGTCGTCAGCGCTCTTCATCCAGAATTCTACGGTAAAGTCGTCGGCGCCGAAGGTAAGAGTCTCGTCGGGAGCCTGGATGTAATATGCTCCGCCGTTGAGCTGCACGGCATTGCCTTTCTTGCCTTCAACGGTTTCCACAGTTCCGGCGGCGAGGGTGGCGTGACCTCCGAGCTGATTGAGCAGGGTCTGTCCGGGAGCATCGCAGGAATAGTAGACCATAGGAGTGAGTTCTACGGTCTTTACAACCTTGATTTTTACGGTGAATACGGCATTTTCGCTATCAGAGGCAGCGCCGGTCGACGAGATAGTCACAGCGTAGTCGCCGGCAGCTGCGGGAGTTCCTGAAAGTGTACCGGTCTTTGTGTCGGCGTCGTATTTCCATTCCAGTCCTTCGGGGAGCTCGGAGCACACGAGAGCATCGGCGCGGTAGAGAGCCACGGTGACGGGTTCGATAGCGTCGCCGAGATTGATGAGCTGTGAAGCTGTACCCTCGCGCAGCAATATGGAGGCATTGGTGGCGTAGGTGTCCTCAAGGCAGTAGCTCAGGTGGGGCGGCTGATTGTAGGCGGTATTCTGCCAAGCGATAGCCATGCGGTAGTGATGGTCCTGAAGCAGACAGGGTATCTTGTAGGACGTGGGAATGGTGGTGGTGAAGATGTAGAGGTCGCTCAGGGTGTTCTTGTCGCGGAGTATGATTTCCTCGCGCCAGTCACCGAAGAGGTCTGCCTGAAGGTTGGGAGTGGCCTTGGTGCCGTTGCATGACTCTACAGGGACAATGGTGGAGAAGTCGACCACGGTGTTGATGCGCGAGAAGTCAGATTCGGGTTTTGACACGGAAGTGCCATCGAGAAGTTCGTCGAGCAGGTCACCGTCCCAGTACACGCGGAAGTTGATGGGCGGGCGGTTAGAGGCGATAGCCTTGCCGTAGCTGTAGACGTTGGCGTCGCTTGCAGCCCAATATTCATAGCCGGGGAATGCCGAAGATACGTTGGCTGCGATACCGCGGCCTATATCATTACCGCTCTGCGGCTTGAAGAATATGATTTCGCCGGTGCGGGCGTCGCGCATCTCGGTGTCGTAGGGATAAGAGGCATCCTTGTCTTCGTGGGGCATGAATACCTGCAGACCCTCGCGGTCGGGGAGCATCTTGGCGAGGTGGAGTGCGTCGCCGTGACCTTCCTTATTGTTGGTCAGAGGATTGGTGCGGTAAAGGAGTGTGCCGTCATGGTCGAGAGCAGCGGCGCCGTATACGATCTCGTCTTTACCGTCGCCGTCAACGTCGCCCACAGTGAGCGAGTGAGCACCTTCGCCCCACAGACCTTGTCCGGTCTTGTTTGACTCGTGAAACCATACTTCCTGAAGCTTGCCGTCACGGAAATCCACAGCCCACACAAAAGCTGCGCGGTAATAGCCGCGTGCCATGATGACCGAAGGATGCTGGCCGTCAAGATAAGCCACACCGCCCAGATAGCGGTCGGCACGGTTGCAGTAGTCGTCGCCCCACACGGCTTTGCCATAGTCATAGCCTGGCTTGTAGGCGATGGTGGAGAGTTCCTCGCCGGTCTTGCCGGAGAAGCAGGTGAGATATTCAGCACCGCCGCGCACGTGGCCGAAAATCTTGGTAGGATTGTCTACGTGCATGCGGTAGTCGTCAGTCTCCTTGTCGCCATCCATGAGCACCCAGTTGCCCTTGCCGTCCTTGGTGCCGGGAGCGGTCTTGCATATCATTTCGGCGCAACCGTCGCCGTCGAAGTCATAGACCATAAACTGAGTGTAGTGGTTGCCCGAACGTATGTTGTGGCCCAGGTCAATGCGCCAGAGCTGAGTGCCGTCGAGACGGTAGCAGTCGATGATGGTGGGACCGGTGAAGCCTTTTGATGCGCTGTCTTTGGCATCGGAGGGCATCCACTTGACGAAAAGTTCATACACGCCGTCGCCGTCAACGTCGCCTACCGAGCAGTCGTCGGGCACGTAGGTGTAGGAGTGGGGTGTTTCGCCATCGGCGCC
The DNA here is from genome assembly GCA_014802325.1 of Bacteroides sp. Taxonomy (GTDB): domain Bacteria; phylum Bacteroidota; class Bacteroidia; order Bacteroidales; family Muribaculaceae; genus Duncaniella. The sequence continues at coordinate 54,173 of JAAVCK010000004.1, read as the reverse complement.
TACCGAGCCGCCTTCCGGACGGTTAAGGTGAATTTTGAGATAATTTTGTTCCCAAGCCGAAGCCGAACCTGTGGCATTGAGACCGGTGATACCGTTGGCACGCACCTCGTAGACTGCGCCGGCCGTACCTGCGGGATCGGTGAATGAGGTGACGGTGGAGATGGGTTCGGAGTTAACTTTCACACCGTCGCGATACACGTCGAAAGTAGCATCACCGTCGGAGGTGAGCGAACGCCACGATACGTAGACACCGTCGGCGGTCTTCACGGCTACCACGCCGCGGTCAAGCACTTCGGCCTGCGGAGCGGCGGCAGTGGAAGCGAGCGCTCCGGCAGCGAGAAATGCTGTCAACAGAGTTTTTTTCATGATAGAAATTACAGTTGAAGTTATTAAGGTTAAGTATATTCTGTATAATGTATTGCAAAGATACCGAAAAAATCGCCCCTTGATACAAATTATGCACCACAGGCCGCGGCCTGGTATCAGACGCGGCCTGTGGGATATTTCACAAGATTACTGGTGCTGGTAGAGGTAGCGCTTGATGGAGCGTTTGGGGGTCTTTTCAAATTCCTCGTCGTAAAGACGGAAGCGCTGTATCTGCGAGTAGGCAGGAAGGTCATGGTTGAGGTTGGCGATATTTTCTTCCATGATGGCTTCGATCTGCGCCTGCGAGAAGTGCTGGGCGGTGAGATTTTCGAGGTCGGGATATATGAGGGCTATCAGTCGGCCTTCGCCGCTGTCGATTATGAGCGACTCGCTGACGTAGGGCATGTTGTTGAGTTTCTCCTCGATTTCCTCGGGGTAGATGTTTTGTCCTGACGGGCCGAGAATCATGTTCTTGTCACGGCCGCGGATGTAGAGAAATCCGTCGGCGTCGAGATTGCATATATCGCCGGTGTTGAGCCATCCGTCGGCATCGAGTACGGCCTCGGTGGCTTCGGGATTCTTATAGTAACCCAGCATCACGTTCATGCCACGTGTGTAGAGCACGCCGGGAGTGGTGGCGGGGTCGGATGAGTCGATACGCAGCTCCATGCGGTCGACGGCAGTGCCGCACGAGGCAGCACGCTCCGTCTGCCACGGAGTGTAGGAGATCAGCGGGCCGCACTCGGTCATACCGTAACCCACAGTGTAAGGGAAGGTGATCTTACGCAGGAAAGCCTCCACATCTTTGTTGAGGCCGGCGCCACCAATGATTATCTGGTCAAGATTACCGCCGAACGTCTCGGTGAGGCGCTCCTTGATGCGGGCGAGCAGTCGGTCGTCGACAAAAGGCACGTGCATCAAGATCTTCATAAGAGGCTTCTCAAGCAGCGGGAACACGCGGGTCTTGATAATCTTCTCGATAATCAGAGGCACGGTGATGATGATCTTGGGCTTAACCTGAGCAAACGCCTCGATGATGATGCGGGGCGAGGGTGTCTTGGTGAGGAAGTTGATATGACATCCGGTGGAAAACGGAAAGAGCATATCCATGCTCAGGCCATACATGTGGGCAAGCGGGAGCATACATACCACACCATCGCCGGGATTGCGATGGATATTGTCCATACAGAATCTCACGTTTGACCATAGTGAGCGGTAGGGCAGCATGACGCCCTTCGACATACCTGTAGAGCCGGAAGTATATGAGATAAGACACAGCTCGTCGGGGGTGTCCTTGAAATACGAGATGTCTTCGGCCGAGAAGCGGTCGGGATAGCGGTGGCCGAACAGCTCGTTGAGGTGGGCGCGTGTAGAGGTGACCTTTTCCTCGTTGGCGCGAAGCAGGGCGAAGTCCTTGAGATGGAGCACTGCCTTGAGGCCTTTGAGCTGCGCGGGGTCGAGATTGTCCCAGATGCTGTTGTCGACAAACAGGAGTTTCGACTCGCTATGATTGATGAGATGGTGGATATTGTCGGCCTTGAATTCATGAAGTATAGGCACTATCACAGCGCCATAAGTGATAGTGGCGATAAATGCGATGGACCACGACGAGGAGTTGCGGCCGCAGAGAGCCACCTTGTCGCCGGGACGGATGCCTATTTCTTCAAAAAATATATGGAGTTTGGCTATTTTACGGGCTACATCTTTGTAGAGATGCGATGTGCCGTTGAAATCGGTCATCGCGGTGCGATCCCAGTTATTGCGGATTGCTTCCTGAAAGAAGTAGTTGAGGCTTAACGCCGGATCGTAGTTGCTTGACATGGTTAGTAGTCGGGTTTCGTAGGGTTAGGGCTACAAAGATAGTAATAAAGAATGAATTATGAAAAACTTGGTGGAAAATAGTTGCAATATCCGCGGCTAACCGGCTGAAAGGCGGAATGAAGTGCGTCCTCGCTCGCCGCGCCGATATTGCGCTGGTGTGACCGCAGGCTGTAAGTGAAGCTCAGAATCGAGATGAGACCAATTCACGGAATTCGTAGGGAATCTCTCCCGACTCAGCCCACCAGTATTCACTGCCATCCTTACGCACCCATATGTAAAAAGAGTTGTTGCGCGTATCGTACGCCCACATAGCGGCCGGGTCGCAGCACTGATGTGCCATAAATCCCGAACTCCAATACATACCGCTGTTGTACTCAATCGGCTGCGCTACCTGAATGATATCGATTAAAACAGAGGCATCGGCTACACCCATCAATTCTTGCAGACGCTTCCTTATTCGGCTTTCGCTAAACATATCAAACTCAAAAGTGTAATCTCCGAGGTGCTCCCTGAAATGTGCGTTGAGTGGTTCGTGGAGCGTTGTGGCGCCGGCCACGGTAGCCGCTACGTCATATGTAGTTCCCTTAGAGTTAGTCATGCGGGCTGAGAGATACCCTCGGTCGGAGACTGTCACGTTATGCCACTTTTCCACCTGCTTGCCGTGGCAATCGGTCACTGTCCATTCCGAATAAGGCGAATCGACATCAGGACTTATATAGAGCCATGAGCAAGGAGAGTCACCATCACGCTTGAGCGTAGAGCTATAGGCATATTTCCCTGAGTAAATACCACTGCCGTCATGCGCAAGCTCCAACACGATAGGATATTTATCGCCAATCTTTCCTTCGAGCTGCAAATCCCCGGCCAACGCCGCCAGCGGAAGCCACGATAGCAGAAATACAAATAAGGTCTTTTTCATATGAATGATAAATATATAAATGTTTACTTGCCGCGGAGGTAGGCGAGGGCGTCGCGCTGGATGCGAGAGCCGGCGAGGGCGCAGATGCCGGTATAGACGAGCACGGCGGTGAGGCCTTGCGCGGCTATGGTGAGCAGCGGAGAGAGAGAGAGTCGGCCTATGAGCCATGCAGGCGCCACGGCTATCAGCGAAAGGATGATGTAGGGTGCAAGGTCGGCCAAATATGAGATGATGCCGCGCGGAGTGACGCATGCGGTGAGATAGAGCGTAGCTGCCCAGGTGATTACCGAGGCTGCGAGCTGTCCCCACAGGAATATGGCTATGCCGAGTGTGACGTCGGTATCGGTGGAGAGGCCGATGTAGGGAAGGGTGATTATGATGGCTATCACGGCGGCTGCGTCGCGCATCACTTCGGTGATGACGAGCAGACGGGCCCGGCCTACGGAGAGTATAAAGTTGTTATAGAGCGACTGGAGCACGGTGAAGATGCCACGCAGACACAGAATCTGAAACAGAAGTATGGCGCCGTCCCATTTCGTGCCGAAAAGGAGGTGGAATATCGGCTCGGCCATTACGATAAGCAGAGTCATGGCAGGAAAAAGCAGATAGGCAGTGCAACGCGACATTTTGGCCAGGGCGGCTTTGAAGCGGTCGGGCTCGGGGAGCACGCGGCTGAGGGCCGGCAGAAACGACGCGGTGAGTACCTGCGAGAGCGATGCGGTGGGCATCTTGCTCCATTTGTCGGCCTGACTATAGTAGCCTAATGCGGTCATGCCTACCTGATTGCCGATAAAAAAGGAGTAGATGTTTTGAAACACTGTGTTGAGAAACGAGCTTATCATCACGCCTGACCCTACCTTGAAAAACTTGGCGAGCGACTGCCTCGAAAGTACGGCGAGCGGCCGCCAGTGGCCGGTGATCCAGAGAATGGCGGTCTTGACCACGGCAAGCGTGATGGTCTGCCACACGATAGCCCAAGCTCCGGCGCCCGACACGGCCAGCGCTATTCCGACGCCGGCGCTGACTATGAGCCCGATGCTATTGCTGACGGCTATCATCTTGACGTCCATGCGCTTCATCATACGATTGGCCTGAACTATAGCGGCGGCGTTGATGATAAACGACAGAAACATCACCCGGGCAAGCGGTATGATGTCGGCAGGGGCTTTGAACAGCGCGGGGAGCAGCGGGGCGGTGACGAATAGCACAGCGTAAAGTCCGCATGCCATCAGGAGGTTAAACCAGAATACGGTGGAGTAATCTTTTTCGTCGGGGTCAGAGGCCTGAATGAGAGCCGATGAGAAGCCGCTGTCGACAAACAGCGATGCAAATGCCTGAAATACAAGTATCGCACCCACAAGGCCGAAGTCCTCGCGCGGTAACACATTGGCCAGCACTATGCCGGTAATGGCATAGAGCAGCTGCGAGGCCACACGGTCGACCACATTCCACTTCAGGGTGCGCGCCACGCCTGTCTTCAGGCTCTCGTCGCTCACAGTTGGTCGATTTTCCTCAGTTTAATACCTACGCCGCGGTCAATAATCTCAGAAGGATCGCCCTTATAATATATGGTGGTGGAGCCACCTCCGTATATCTTGAGCGACTCTGTGGCCCAGCAGCCTACCTGTCCCGTGCCGAAAGCTTTGACCGTGACGGCGCGAGCTTCGAGCTCGTCACACTGGAGCAGGCCGGCGCCAACGAAATTATACACGGCTTCGTCGCACTTGCCGAATAGCACTATCTCACCGTGGCCGGTGGAGAGAGATGCTTCCACACGATGAGAGCGGAGGTCGCGGCACACGATGCGTCCGTTGTCGACTACGTTAAGGCTGATTTTGGGTACGGGCTGCACCTTGACGAGCCGCAGCGTGGAGTCGCCAGAATTTTCAGCCTTGACGAGAAAAGCTGAATAGACGGTGACCACAGGCAGGTCGGGATGACCCTTAAGTTCGTCGGCTATCCTGATGGTGAGTTTGCCCGACTTGTTTTGAAATGTTATGCCGGCCACCACGCTCTCGGGAGCGTCGAATACGGCCATGCCCGTAGAATCGGCGCTGGTGATATAGTTGACATTTACAGGCCCTTTCACATACAGCCGGTCGAAGTCGCCTACATTCACGCTGTAGGTGGAAAGTTCCTGGGCCGAGGCGGCGAGGGCTGCCACCGAAGCGGCAAGAAGTGTGATAAATCTGATGATCATAGCTGGAAATGAATAATGTAAGAGAGAGTGTGTGTGGATGAGTATGAGAGTGAAAGATATCGAGCCTATTGAGGCGAGGTGGCTATAAGCTCTTCCACCCGGTCAAGCACCTCGGCCAGATGGGCTGCGGTGTCGGCCCGAAGCATCTCAATGCGAGTGTCGCGGAAGTGTGGTATGCCCTTGAAGAGTGGCGATGCGGCCAGATGGCGGCGGATGTGGAGAATGCCTCGGTATTCGTCGATGCGGTCAATGCTTTCGGCTATCTGCCGGCGCAGGAGCGCAAACTTCTCGGCCACGCTGAGCGGCACTATCTCCTTGCCGTCGAGAGCCTGACGGATCTCGCGGAATATCCACGGCGCGCCTATCGACGCGCGGCCCACCATCACACCGTCGACACCGTAGCGGTCAAAAGCCTCGCGGGCATGTTGAGGCGAAGTGATGTCGCCATTGCCTATCACGGGGATCTTCAGGCGCGGATTGGCCTTAACGCGGGCTATCATATCCCAGTCGGCACTACCGGTATACATCTGCGACCTGGTGCGTCCGTGTACGGTCAGAGCCGCAATGCCGCAGTCCTGAAGCATCTCGGCCAGTTCCACGATGATTTTTGACTCGTGATCCCAGCCCAGACGGGTCTTGACGGTGACGGGAATATTTACGGCATCGACCACCGCGCGGGTAATCTCAAGCATGCGCGGCACATCGCGCAGCATACCCGCTCCTGCCCCTTTACCGGCCACCTTTTTTACCGGGCATCCGAAATTAATGTCGAGAATGTCGGGTCGGGCCTGCTCCACTATCTTGGCAGCCTCGACCATAGGACCGACCTCACGGCCATAAATCTGAATGGCAGTGGGACGCTCGCGGCTGTCGATATGCAGCTTGCGTGTGGTGGCGGGAATGTCGCGAATGAGAGCATCGGCGCTGACAAACTCGGTGTATACCATGTCAGCCCCCTGCTCCTTGCAGAGCAGACGGAACGAAGGATCGGTCACGTCCTCCATCGGAGCGAGCATCACCGGACGCTCGCCAAGGTCGATATGGGCTATTTTCATTGGTTACTTCAAAATAGAGAACGCAAATTTACTAATTTATTTGTTATAATGGAGTCGATTATTTAATTTTGCAGTTACCGAGCCGAGGCAATCGAACGGATAAAATCCGTGGCGGCTCTCTAAAACCCTATATTAGAACAGATAACGCGTATGAAAAATCTCGTGCTCCGCAGCCTGTCGGGCATAGTGTATGTAGCAGTGATAGTGGGTGCCATCCTTGCGGGCGGCTGGTGGTTCATGGCCTTTGTGGCGCTCTTTACCATTCTGGCCATGGTGGAATTTTACAACCTTGCCAATGCCGGTAACCGCGGCGACAATCCCACACCCGTAGTGGTGGATGTGGCCGGCGGTCTCGTGCTCTCGCTCGGACTCACGGCTATGGCGCTTGCCGGCGAAGCTCCTTGGGTCACAGACTTCTCGGCCTCGGTGATACAGGGCACTCTGCTGCTTCTCTATCTGCTCTACCTGCTCGTGCGCCCCATAGTCCAGCTTTATACCCGCGAGCCCAATCCGCTCGTAAATCTGGCCTATTCCTATATGGCTCAGATGTATATAGCTCTACCGCTCGGTCTTCTGGCGTATATCACCACAGTGCCCGACGGATGGTCGCTGCTTCTGGTGATGTTTGTCATGATATGGCTCAACGATACGGGAGCGTTTATCGTAGGATCGCTTATCGGACGTCATCCGATGTTTCCCCGCATATCGCCCAAGAAGTCGATCGAAGGACTGGTGGGCGGATTTATATTCACCATCGGATCGGCATTTGTGATCAAATACTGCTTCCCGCAATATTTTGAAGCTACTTCTATAGCCGCCCTTGCAGCTATGGGTGCGGTGGTATCGGCTTTTGCCACCTGGGGCGACCTCGTGGAGTCGCTCATCAAGCGCACACTCGGTGTGAAAGACTCCGGACGTCTCATACCCGGTCACGGCGGCATTCTTGACCGTATAGACTCATTGCTGCTCGTAGCGCCGGCCACGCTGCTTTATCTCGTGGCCATGAATCTTTTCTGAAAATCACAGAAATCATCATACTTACAAAAAAAATCAATACCTAAGAATGAAAAAGAACCTTTTACCGCTGCTCGCGCTTGCAGCGGCCGCAGCTACAGGCTGTAACCCGTCGTCGGATAAAAATCCCGGTGCCGACACTCAGGACGATGTGATACTCCACGCATGGTCATGGTCGTTTGACACTATCGCGGCCAACATGAAGGATATAGCCGAGGCCGGATATGCATATGTGCAGACTTCTCCCGCCAACACGTGTTTCGTGGGCGAGAACGGCGGCATGGCACTCTTCTCGCAGCCCGGTGACTCAGTGGAAGGCAAGTGGTATTACTACTATCAGCCTATCGACTGGAAAGTGGGCAACCACCTGCTGGGCAACCGCGATCAGTTTAAGGCTATGGCTGACTCCGCCGCCAAATACGGAGTGAAAATCATAGTCGACGTGCTCCCGAATCATACCGCCGTAGACCATACCGCCGTGCTTCCTGATCTTGATGCAGCCGTGGGCGGTCACGATAAATTATTCCATGCCAACGGTTTCACTCCTATCACGCAGTGGAACGACCGATACCAGTGCACTACCGGCGAGATGGGCGGACTGCCTGACGTCAATACTGAAAATCCCGACTTCCAGCATTATTATCTCACCTACGTCAACGATCTGCTCAGTCTGGGCGCACGCGGCTTCCGCTACGACACGGCCAAACATATCGGTCTGCCGTCAGACCCCCTTGACTCACTGGCCGAGCGCAATAACTTCTGGGATGTAGCCACCGGCCGTGAGGCTGTCAAGGGACTTTCGCTCGCTCTGCCGGCCGACAGCCTTTTCATCTACGGCGAAGTGCTTCAGGATCTCAATGTGAAGGAAGACGAATATGCCGAGTATATGGGAGTCACCGCAAGCAACTACGGCCACGCACTGCGCACCGTGCTCGAAAACGGATCGTATAATGCTGCCGACCTTTCCGACTGGAACTCCAAGGCTCCTGCCGACGCGCTCGTGACCTGGGTGGAAAGCCATGACACTTACGCCAATGCCCACGAATCGGCCGGTATACCCGACGAGGCCATACGCATGGGCTGGGTATTTCTTGCAGCCCGTCAAAACGGTACGCCGCTCTTCTTCAGCCGTCCGGCCGGAAGCTCCCGCTCAAATTACTGGGGCAACAACCGTATAGGAGCACGCGGTAACGATGAGTTCAAGCATCCTGCCGTAGTGGCAGCCAATAAGTTCCGTCGCGCCATGCACGGTCAGCCGGAGAGTGTGGCCGCTACCACCGACGGCGCTGTAGCAGTGGTGAGCCGTGGTGAAGCCGGCGCAGCCGTAATCAACTTCTCTGATGCTCCCGTGGAAGTTTCGGCCGCAACCACTCTGCCTGCCGGAACACACACCGATGCCCTTACCGGAGCTCAGTTTACCGTGGCTCAGGGAGTCATTACCGGTCAGGCCAGCCCCCTCACTTCTTATATTTTATATGTTGAAAAATAAGATTTAACGTATTTTAACTCATTGAGCTATTTGCTATAAATTTATTCTTTCTGATTGCAAAAAGTTTTGAAAATTAAATCAACACTTTCAAAAGTTTAATAAAATTAAGGGTCGCCGAATCGTGGCGACCCTTTTTGTGTTAATACATATTGTATTACGGCTGAAAAAACATCATCTGCGCTTGCATAATTTAACAATATGCTTTAATTTTGTAAGACAAAAGAAAGCATAAAACGAAAATCCACTGACGTTAAGTACTATGTGTAAGCAGTAAAGGGTGACCGTGAGGCTACCCTTTGCTTTTTTATTGTATTTACCGGTTTGTGTAATCGGGTGGCGCCGAAGCCAAAGCTCGGGCGCTCCCGTGAAAAAGAGGGTCAGTATTATTTATGCTGATGGAAAAAATATGGCATGTGCCATTGTTTCTACGAATTCTGACGGGATTGAGTCAGGAGCGTGTTGTAGATCAGTGCGGTGCGGGTGCGTAGATCAGGCTGGAGTATTGCCGCTTCCTTAGGATCGACCATGCGGAGATCGGCGTAGCGGTCTTCACCGTTGAGGAATGTCAGCAGGTTTCCGTCGGGAGCGGGAGCATCCACCGTAAGGGGATTCTTGCCCTGCGCAGTCAGCGCGGGGTTGTATCGGTAGAGCTGCCAATATCCGGTCTGCACCGCGAGATTTTCCTCAACTATGGAGTGGCTCATGCCTGAACGGATACCGTGGTTGATACACGGGCAGTAGGCTATCACAATCGACGGACCGGGATATGCCTCGGCTTCAGCGAGAGCCTTTATGGCCTGAGCATAGTTGGCGCCAAGAGCTATCGAAGCCACATAGACATTTCCGTAGGTCATCATCATTCGTCCGAGATCTTTCTTGTAAGTGCGCTTGCCGTCGGCGGCGTATTTCATCACGGCGCTTATAGGCGTGGCTTTTGACATCTGTCCGCCGGTGTTGGAGTAGCACTCGGTATCCATGACCAGAATATTAATGTCTTTGTCCTGAGCGAGCACGTGGTCAAGCCCCGCGAATCCTATGTCGTAAGCCCAGCCGTCGCCACCGATAGCCCAGATAGACTTCTTGGTAAGTATATCGGCATTATCAGTCACCTTGCTGAACGCGGCCGAAGCTGGCTGAGCCTTGATGAGCGAGAGCAGTTTCGCACCGGCTGAAGCCGAGGTGGCAGCGTCGTTCATGCCGTCGACCCAAGCGCGGGCTGCCTGTCGGATATCCGCGTTGACCGACTGATCGTCGGCAATAGCGCCGATGGTGGCGGCAAGTTCGGAGCGTCGTGATTCGAGAGCGCAAGCCATACCGAAACCATACTCGGCGTTATCCTCGAAGAGCGAGTTGCCCCATGCAGGGCCGTGACCCTGTGAGTTAACGCAGTAGGCATTGCTCGGGAAATTAGCACCCCAAATGGAGCTGCACCCTGTAGCATTGGCTATGAGCATGCGTTCGCCGAAAAGCTGAGTGATGAGTTTGACGTAGGGAGTCTCGCCACAACCGCCGCAAGCCCCCGAGAACTGCATGAGCGGCTGGCGGAGCTGCGAGCCTATCACTGAATCGCGCGGCATAAGGTTTTCTTTGAGCGACACATGATTTTCGGCATAGTCGAGCATGGTGGCCTGTTGGTCACGGATGGTAGCGATGGGCACCATGTCGAGAGCCTTGCCGGGACACACTGTGGCACACGAGCCGCAGCCTGTACAGTCGTCAGGATACACCTGAATGCGGTAATTCAGTCCCTTGAGAGCCGGAGCGTGAGCTTCGACCGTGACAAATCCGGCCGGAGCGCCGACTTTCTCGGCATCGGTAAGGAGATAGGGGCGGATGGCGGCGTGGGAGCACACGAGAGAGCAGCGTGTGCACTGCACGCATTTCTGAGAATCCCAAGCCGGAATATTATTGGCGATACGTCGCTTTTCGTAGGCGGTAGTGCCCATAGGCATGGTGCCGTCGGGTGTGAAGAGCGATACGGGCAGGCTGTTGCCTTCGAGTCGGTTGCATGGACGGGCTATCTTGCTGACAAACTCAGGCACGCCGGTCTTGTCGGGCGCAGGCGCATCGGTAGCAGAGGCCCACGATGCCGGATAGTCGATTGGAGTCACGGCAGCTACGGCAGCGTCTATCGCCGCGAGATTACACTTCACTACGTCGCCTCCTTCGTGCATGTAGGTCGACGAAACGAGAGCCTTGAATGCTTCGACGGTTTTGGCAAACGGCATTTCGGGCGAGTCCATCAGATGCAGGTAGACGGTGGCCATGATGGTATTGATGCGCACGCCCAGACCGTTTTTCTCGGCCACGTCGCGGGCGTTGACATTGTAGAATCTCACTTTCTTCGAGGCGATGTCACGCCGCAGCCGCGCAGGGAGATGAGTGTCCATATCGGCGGCGGTCCATGATGAATTGAGCACGAATATACCTCCGGGTCTGAGATTGGCAAGCATATCGAAGCGATCCACATACACGTCTTTGTTGCAGCCCACATAGTCGGCGTCCTTGATGGAATAGGCCGCGCGGATAGGGTGGGGCGCCACACGGAACTGCGACACCGTGTAGCCGCCCGACTTCTTGGCCGAATAGGTGAAATAGCTCTGGGTGTAGAGCGAGGCTACATCGGTGATAATCGAGGCCAGCTGTTTAGTAGCGCCTACCGTGCCGTCGCTACCCATGCCGTAGAATACAGCCTGAGTCACATCGGCCGGCAGGGTGGCAATGCGGGTGCCGTCGGTGTCAAGCGAGAGATGAGTCACATCGTCGGTGATACCAACGGTGAAATTATGGCGGGCGCTTTCGCCTGTGAGATAATCGAAGACGGACTTAGCCATTTCGGGGTCAAATGCCTTGCTGCCGAGTCCGTAGCGACCGCCTATCACTTTGATCTGACGGCCTGAGGACAGTACCGTGGCAGCAACGTCGAGATATAGCGGTTCGCCTGCCGATCCGGGCTCTTTAGTGCGGTCGAGCACGGCTATTCGCTCAACCGTAGGTGGCAGTGCAGCCATAAAAGCATCGGTCGGAAACGGTCGGTAAAGACGAATTTTTATCACACCCGTCTTGCGGCCGGTGGAATTAAGATAATTGACCGCATCCTCCACCACTTCGGTCGACGAGCCCATAGAGACGATAACATCCGTTGCGTCAGGCGCTCCGACGTAATCTACAGTGTGATACTGCCGGCCGGTAGCGGCTGCAACCTTGTCCATGGCACTCTGCACTATCGAGGAGAATGCATCGTAATAGCGGTTGGCTGCCTCGCGATTCTGGAAATAAACGTCGGAATTCTGAGCGGAGCCGCGGAGATCAGGGTGCTCCGGATTCATGCCGCGGCTGCGGAATTGCTTCACCTTGTCCATATCGGTCATTGCAGCCATGGTGTCATACGGAATAGGCTCGATGGTGGCAAGCTCATTTGATGTGCGCCATCCGTCGAAGAAATGTACCACGGGCAGACTGCCGTCGATAGCGGCGAGGTGAGCCACGAGCGCGAGATCCATAGTCTCTTGCACCGAAGCCGATGCAAGGAATGCAAATCCTGTGGCGCGGCACGCCATCACATCCTGGTGGTCACCGAATATGCTGAGAGCGTGTGTGGCAAGCGAACGTGTCCCGACATGAAACACGCCCGGAAGCAGTTCGCCAGAAATCTTATACATGTTGGGTATCATGAGCATCAGGCCCTGCGACGACGTGAAAGTGGTAGCAAACGAGCCTGCGGCCAGAGCGCCGTGAGTGGCTCCCGCGGCACCGAGCTCGCTTTCCATCTCCCTGATATCGAGTTTTCCGCCGAAAATATTCAGCCGTCCCTGCATGGCCCATTTGTCGGCCACCTCGCCCATCGAGGCTATAGGGGTAATAGGATAAATGGTGGCGACCTCGCTCATGGCGTAGGCCACGTAGGCAGCTGCTGTGCAGCCATCCATGGTCTGTAATTTTTTCTGTTTCATTTTCAGGGAGATATTATTATAAACAATTAACAAACACAAGGCGCTGCCTGTTCACCAACTCTTAATATCCCTGCAAAAACATATTCGCGCAGAGTAAAATTGTTAAAATCGCTTTAAAGAGCAAGTATTTATAATAAATATCATTATCTTTGTTAAACTTTGCAGATGATTATCTGTCTAATTATATGATAACTATTTATTCAGGAGGACTGAAAATATGAAAGCAAAACGATTATACATCCTTGTGGCGGCTGTGATGACAGCTGCCGTATCGTGGGGTCAGTCGTTTTTCGACGATATTACCTACGATTCATCGAAGGCTAAGCAATCCAGCCCTGCCGCGGTCACCGCGCCGGCTGCATATGCACCGGCCGATACGTATACGGTAGACGGTACGCGCAACATAAGCGTAGACGCCTACAACCGTCGCGGAGTGTTTGCGGTAGATACGGCCGCCCTTGCAGCCGACACCACCGCCACCGACTTCACATATACGCGCCGCATAGAGAAATTCTATAACCCCGATATAGTGAGTCTGGTGGGCGACGGCGAACTCGCAGAAATATATTTCACCGAGCCCACTACGGTGAACGTATATGTCAACACCCCGTCAAACTACTGGGGATATGATTATTTCTACCCCGGATGGAGCGCTTCGCCGTGGTATTACTCACCCTGGCGATGGAACTCGGCCTGGTATTGGGGCAGCTGGTATGATCCCTATTATTATCCCTATTACGGCCCGGGCTGGGGCTTCGCGTGGAACTGGGGTCCCTCATGGAGCTGGGGTCCGTCGTGGGGCTGGAGCTGGGGTGGCCACTGGGGCTACAATAATAACTGGGGAGCAGGATATACCCGTCCGGTACATAACTTCAATCCCCGTCATCCGGGCTCTACGGCATCACGTCCCGGCTACGGCGGCACTATGACACGCCCTGCCACCTCTGGCTCTCGCCCCGGAATTTCGGGAGGTGCATCCACGGTGGCCGGCGGTTACCGCCCCGGAGCTACCGGTGGCTTGCGACCCGGGACGAGCGGCACTACCGTCGCTCCCTCTACCCGTCCGTCAACCGGCACCCGTCCGGGAGCCGGCACGTCGACCGGCACGAACACCTACCGTCCGTCGACAGGCAACTCTTCGGGTAGCTCCTATCGTCCCTCCACCGGCTCGGGTGGCGGCAGATCGTCAGGCAGCTACGGCGGCGGATCGCGCGGCGGCAGCATGGGTGGTTCGCGCGGCGGTAGTGCAGGCGGAGGTCGCGGACGTCACTGATAATGCATCGCTGCATGGTAATATACAAATCCCAATTTTGTAATCATATACAATCTCGATAAGATGAACAAAAATATTCTGGCTCTCACTGTGGCCTCGCTGTGTGCGGGCAGCGCCGCCGCCCAGTCGGCTCTCGATGCCTTTGCCGTGTCGCAGAGCGATATGCGCGGCACAGCCCACTACATGTCAATGGCCGGAGCCTTCACGGCTCTCGGCGGCGATATAAGCACCCTCAATCAGAATCCTGCCGGTATAGGCGTATACCGAAGCAGCGATATATCGGCTACGATAGATGTCACGGCATCATCGACCAACTCTATCAACGGCAGTTGGTCAAAAACCGATTTTAATTTCAACAATATCGGCTATGTGGGTGCCTATTCAATAGGTTCGCAGAGTGCCATGACTTATTTCAACTGGGGATTCAGCTATACGCGAATGGCGTCGTTTGACCGCAGATACCGCGGCTCGTGGAACGATCTGGGAACTTCGCTCACCAACTATGTGGCCGACTATATGACCTACGACGGCTATACACCCCGCGAAATTGACGCATTCGGCAGCTCATATAATCCTTATTCTCAGTCGTCAGCCCCGTGGCTGGGTATTCTGATGTATAATTCCTATGGCATCAACACACCTACCACCGATCCCGACCTGGCCGATTACTACGGACTGTATAATTACGACAATTCCACCGGCACGGCCGAATATGACATAGAGGAGAAGGGATATGTGGATGAATACTCCATCAACTTCGGCGGTAATATAAAAGATGTGGTGTACTGGGGCATAGGCTTCGGCATCACTGACTTGCAGTATCGTCAGAACGCTTATTACGGCGAGGCTATCGACAACGCCGACGTGCCCTCCGACGGCGGCAACACCATAACCCAAGGCACTGCATCATATGGTCTCAACAACTGGAAACATATCTACGGCAACGGATTTAATGTGAAGTTCGGACTCATAGTAAAACCCATCAACGAACTGCGCATAGGTCTGGCCGTGCATACACCCACATGGTACAGCCTCACGACCGAGGGAATGGCAGCGGCCGGATATGACTATACGTCGCCTTCATATCCCGCGGGGGCGGTGATTTCGTCGGCCACGGTAACTGACTACACCAATTTCACCGACTACGGCTACCTCGATGTATTTGACTGGAAACTGCGCTCGCCGTGGAGGCTTATGGCCGGTGTGACCGGTGTGATAGGCGGACGCGCCATAGTGAGCGCCGACTACGAATATCGTGCATATCCCTCTATGACCGTAAAGTCGGGAAACGGATATAAACTCGGTGACATCAACGGCGATATAAAGAATTATTATGAGGCTTCAAATACCCTCCGTCTGGGTGTGGAATATCGTCTGTCAAACTCATGGAGCGCACGCGCGGGATATTCCTATGAGTCCTCGCCCGTGAAGGAAACCGTGATGAACGGCGATGAGGTGGTATTCACAGCCGGCGCTGACGACACATGTGCTCAGCCGGCGTTTACACTCGACCGCTCAACTCAGCTCGTCACCTGCGGTCTGGGCTATCACTACAAGAATTTCTATGCCGACCTGGCCTACGTGCACCGCTATCGCCGCAGCAAGTATCAGGCATTTACCAACTACGTGGAAAATCTTGAGCCAAATGCATTTGTCACCGCACCGTCTGACCGACTGGTGCTCAACGATAATTCGTTTATCCTCACGATAGGCGCACGATTCTGATACATATTTTATAAGCATATAATCACCTCCGGACTGACACTCGATCATCCGGAGGTATTTTTATACGATATTGGTAGGAAGGTGGAATTTTTTACTACTTTTGTGAGAGTAAAAATCCTATTCACCACCGCTTATGAAAAAGTTTGTTATAGCGATAATTTCAGCTGCGTCGGCATGGCTGGCGTCGTCGGCAGCCGTGTATGATATTACCGCCTGCGGAGCTGTGAGCGATACCACAGTGCTCAGTACTTCGGCCATACAGAAAGCCATAGATACATGCAGCGCCTCGGGCGGAGGCACCGTGTCAGTGCCGGCCGGAAGTTATAAGACCGGTAGCATATTTCTGCGAAGCAATGTCACTCTCAGGCTTGAAAACGGTGCCACGCTCTACGGAAGCACCGATATAAACGATTATATACCCGTGAAAACCGATTACGTGTCGCTACGGACCCACACACCCACCATTCAACTCATTTATGCCGACGGAGCCGAGAACGTGGCTATCATCGGCGAGGGCACTATAGATGGCCGCGGAAGTGCTTTCCCGAAGCTGTCGTGGAACGACGAGGGAATCACACGCCCCCATCTGCTCCGCATGATATGCTGCCGCAATGTAAGGGTAGAGGGGGTGACGCTGAAAAATTCCGGATGCTGGATGCAGCACTATCTGGCATGTGACCGTGTGAAAATAAGCGGTATCACAGTGATCAACCGCAATAATTACAACAATGATGCCCTGGATCTTGACGGATGTCACGATGTGACGGTGTCAGATATAATAGCCGACTCCGACGACGATGCCATTACGCTCAAGAGCACTTCGCCACGCATGTGTGAGGACGTGGTGATAAGCAACTGTGTGGTATCGAGCCACTGCAATGCCATAAAACTCGGCACCGAGAGCAACGGAGGTTTCCGCAATATCATAATACGCGGCATAGCCGTAAAGCCTTCGGCCGACCAGTCTTCACAATATTTCGGCTTTGAAGGCGGAATAGGCCACGGCGCGATAGTGCTGGAGATAGTGGACGGCGGCTCGATGAGCAATATCGACATAGGCGATATAACCATACGCGGCACTGAATCGCCGATATTCATACGCCTGGCCGACAGGGCGCGGGCTTATTCGCCCGACGTGCCTGTGACGGGCGTGGGCACAATAGAGCGTATATGTCTGCACGATATAATGATAGATGAAGCCGGACCTACCGGATCGTCGATCACCGGTGTGGCAGGTCATCCGGTGAAAGATGTGGAGCTGCGCAACATACGCATACGTCACCGGGGTGGTCAGCCTGTCACGACTGCTCCGGCCGACGAGAAAATCGCCGACTATCCGGAGTCGACCATGTGGGGCATACTTCCCGCCAAAGGTTTTTGGCTCAATCATACGTGCAACATCACATTCGACAACGTGACCGTGGAGACCGCAGAACCCGACGAGCGAGAGATGTATGTGGTCACCGATTCACCCGGAATGACCGTGAAGTGATTAGACCCCGTTCCCCAATATTAGTTAACGCCGGGAAACTGGGTCTTAAACTTTTTTTGCGCTACGGCGTTGTAATATTAAAGAAACAAAAATTGGAAACAAACGAATTATTATTCTAAAGCATTAAAAAATTATGAAAGCTCTATTCTCATCGTTCCTCGGCACCAGCCGCTATTGGTGGGTGGTTTTGACAGTAGGTATATTAATGGTAGTGAGCGGATTCGCTTATTGGTTCTGGCCTGTGGCAGGTTATGCCGTGGCTTCAGTGCTTTTTGGCTGGATGCTTATTCTGGCCGGTATAGTTCAGCTTCTCGTGGCTTCGGGTCCTGACCGCGGACGCGGCTGGAGCTGGTGGATAGCCGGAGGCGTAGTGGATATGTTTATCGGCTTCATGCTGGTGCGCAACGTATTGCTTGCTGAAAGTGTGTTCCCTTACTTCATAGCACTGATATTTGCCTTCTGGGGCATTAATGCACTCTGCAACGGCGTGGCCGCAAGCGGCAGCAAATACTGGTGGATGTATCTCGTCAACGGTGTTCTGATGCTCGTGATCAGCTACTTCTTTATCGAGGCAGGCTGGATACAGAACATGGAGATGGTAAGTTTCCTTACCTCGCTGGCATTCATCTACTGGGGTTTCACGGTGTCGGCTCTCGCTTATGAGATTAAGCCCGGCAATCGTCTGACCGACGATGATGGCAAGTAAGCCGCTAAAATAATTGGTTAAATGATATTGGCACCGCTCTGAGGCTACGGCTTCAGGGCGGTGCTTCTTAGACCCCGTTCCCCAATATTAGTTAACGCTGGGGAACGGGGTCTTAGGGTGACGGGTTGTTATCGCATGACGGCGCGGGTGTGCGGCGGTAAATTTGTGGAAAAAATTATCGCTATGAGAAAGATTGACATGATAATAGTCCACTGCACGGCCACGCCGCGCGGTCGTGACGTGACCGCGGCTGAAGTTGACCGCTGGCACCGTATGAGAGGTTTTGACGGTATAGGCTACCACTTTCTTGTGAGGCTCGACGGCACGGTGGAGCGCGGGCGCCCCGTCGAGAAAGCCGGTGCACACTGCAAGGGCTACAACACTCGCTCGATAGGTGTGGTATATGCCGGAGGGGTGGAAAGCGACTGCGTCACTCCTGCCGATACACGCACCGAGGCTCAGAAGACGGCATTAAGACAACTGATAGACAGGCTTCGCGCCGATTACGGCATAGAGCGTGTGAACGGTCACCGCGACTTTGCGGCCAAGGCCTGTCCGTCGTTTGACGCTACGGCCGAATACAGTCGATAGGATTGGCTGTGACTGCCGAGAGCCGCGCGCCGGGCAGGCTGGCCGAGATGGCTGCCGATATGTGATGGCGGAAATGAGCGGCGATGGAACCGCTAAGTCTGATGTCGGCCTTGTGGCGCTCATAGAGAGGCCTGAGGCTGACATTTACAAACTTGGTAAATTCGTCTTCGATAAGTTTGGCTATGAGTGGATGAGCATCGTGGCTGAGAATGTATGGGGCGAATGAGCCGAGAAAAGCTCTCGGCGCCGCACCGCGGTATACGCTGTCGATTACCGCGGCTACGGTAATGCCGTGGTCTGACTCAAGCGAACGCTGAAGGTCGAGAGGCAGTCGGCCTGATACATATAGACCCATGAGAGTGCGCCCCATTGATGCACCGCTTCCGTAGTCGCCGAGTATGTAGCCGGTGGAGGGCACGGCGTCGATGATCTCACCCTGCGATGCCACAACGGCATTCACTCCTGTGCCCAATATGGCCACTATGGCTGTGTCGGCAGGAGCGAGGGCATGGATGGCTGCGTAAATATCGGCTGCCACCGTAATGCGAGCGTCGGGGGCGATGGTGGCGAATGCAGCTGCCACGCGCTCTGACGGCTCTCCGGCCCTGCAGCCGGCTCCGTAAAATCTGATTTCATCGGCCATGCGTGCCATCTGTGCCACCGGGGCTATTAAAGCGGCTATCGCATCGGTATCGAGAGCCGATGCGTTGAAACCGGATGAGGTGATAACCGTGGGCTCGCCCGGCTGTAAGGTATCATGAAGCGCCCAGCGGGCTGATGTGCTGCCGCAGTCGGCTATGAGAATTTTCATTGCGAAGAGGTGAGGAGATTGATAGCAAAATCTATTATGGTATCTTTGCCGTCGAGCGCCTGCATCGGATCAAGATCTACCGCGCATCCGGGCGATGGATCTACGCCATGTTCGGTCAGACGTCCCTCGGCATCGTAGATAGGACATGCCGAGAAGCGCACATGCCATCCGCATGGGAGTTCGCTGTTAAACGGCATACCCGAACCGCCACCCGTGGTGGCGCCCACTATGCTTACCTGCGGAAGCAGACTCATGATGGAGGCGAAATTGTTGGCGGCTGAGAATGTGGAGCGGTTGGTGAGCACAGCCACCGGTTTGGTCCACATCACGCTGCCCTCCTCGGCCGGATTGTAGTAAAAAGCATATGGTTCGGAGAAGTCGTCGTGGCCCGGTCCGGTCTTATGGCATATGTATCCGGCGAGAATAGGTCGGGTGATGAAGTGCGATACGAGAGTCTCCACGTTTGTCAGATCGCCGCCGCCATTGTCGCGTATGTCGATGATAAGCCCGGTGGCTGTGCGGAGATAGTAGAGCGCGTTGGAAATGTTGCCCGACCCTACGGCCGAAGCAAACGACGAGTAGCGAATATAACCGATATTGTCGGAAATGAATCCATACTGCAGTCCGGCCGCCGAGTGATAGTGGAAGTTGAAATACGACTGCTCCACCAGTCGGGCGGAATAATTCTGCGGATATGCGCTCCACCACTCGCGGTAGTAAGATACGTCGAAGGCTGATGACAGATTGGTATGGCCGTCGCGGAGTTCGTCGAGCATTTCGGCGCACACGCTGAACAGCTCCTCGCGAGTCATTTCCTCGGATATTTTCGGAGCGTAGCGGTCGTGGACTTCATTCCAGTCCACTGATTTTTCGGAGAAAAAGCAGTAATGCTCGTCGAGTATGGTCCACAGAGCCTCAAAGTTGGCCATGGGATTATCAGCCGGCTCGTCGACGGTGTGACAGGCCTGAAGCACTGTCATGAGCAGAAGTAGCTTTATAAAGTGTTTCATCAATAAAGAGCATGGATGACGCGCGAGCGGGCCGGGAGTTCGCGCCGAGGGTTGAGTGATAGCCATTCGCCCGATATGCCTATCACAAACGAATTGGTGAAAATATTGGTGGTGAGGTGGTTGATGCGGGTTGAGAAGATGCTTCCGCGATAGCCTACGCTCAGGAAGGTGGAACCAAGTTCGAGCTCGGCGGTGAGAAGATTGTCGAGCAGAAAATAGTTGCCCCACCAGGCTGCATGCGCCAGTCCCGACGAATTGCCCAGATATATCTCATAGTAAAGCTCACCGTAGTCAGGCGAAAAAAATACACCGGCCACAGGAAGCGTGGGGCGGTAAGTCACCATGACGGGCAGCCGCTTTATATGAAACCGGGCCGAGGCCAGACCTGTGAAGTTGACGGTCCACGATGCTTTGGCCGATACGGGATTGTTGGAATTGGAGGGTGTGTAAGTGGCGCCTCCGGTCACTGCGGTGGATGCTCCCGGGGCAAGGGTGAGCCACGGTGTGACTGCGTAACGGCGCATCATGCCCCAATCGGCGGAAAGTGCCGCATCCCACATCGAGGCGTTGCGTGCGTGGTTGCGTGTCTTGTCGAGCGACACCCCGACGGTCAGGCTCATGGTCCAGCGGTCAGGACTGAAATTCATGGCCTGATAACGCTGATATGTGAATCCGAAATGCACACCGCTGTAAGGAATGGGTGATAAGTATGTGTCGGCCAGCCGTGCGCCACCCACCTCAAGCATGTAGGCGGCGTGGACCGGGCGCACTGTAGCCGCTGACTCATCCGAGGCCGAAGCGGTAAGTGCGGCTATGAGTGAGAGAATTATTGTAATGTAGCGTGTCATCACTCAAAGAGCCTTTGCTGTCCGGTAAGCTCGTCGCGCACTTCGTCGTCGCTTCGTTCCGGCTCGATATTAGGGTCATCTTCGCCCTCGTCGGCCACGGTATCGTCGGCCTCTACGGCTTCCACATCCTCCGGCTCTTCGATGGCTACGGGTTCAAGCTCGGTCACACTTTCGAGGGTGAAAGTGGTGAGTCGCTTACCCTTGGCCTTGAATGACTTGACGGCCACAAATTCCGAAGCTATCACCTCAAGAGTGCCGCGGAATGCGTCGTCGCCGCCGAATGTGAGCAGGATGCGCGCACCCGGAGCGTCGGAGAGCAATATGAGCGATGACTTCTCGTTGTCGCCCAGAAAGCGCTGCGGACGGGCTGAGGACTCAAATGTGAATCGCTTGAGATACGGATAGCCCTGGTCGGCATCGTTGAGCACGGCGGTCCAGACTTTCGACGGGTCAAATTTTTCGATCAGAAGTATGTTTTCGGGATAGTGGTTGGATGCGTCAAACGATGTGGTGAAAAATTCGCCCCCTTCAGTCACCACGAGGATCTGGTCGGATGAGTTGAATTCACCCAGCAGATCGCCGCGGCCGTCGTAGTTGAGGCGGTTCACGTCGCGGTCAAACCACACGTTGCGTCCGCCCAGCGTGGAGCCACCCTTCTCTTTGAGCGAGAATCGGTGTACTTCGTTGCGGGTCACTATATTGCCCATCGCTCCGCGTCCCTTTATGGCAAGCTCTGAAAAGTCTATGTCGAATTGCAGCGTCTTTAACCTCAGCTTGGGTTTGAGCGTCACTTTCACTATTTCGGCCTCGCCGTTGGGGTTGGCTGAGAACCATGCTATGCGGTTGCCGGGTTTGGGCTCGCCGGGTATCACGTTGTACTCCTTATCGCGTGTCACGCCTGTGACGTGGAAACGCTTCATGTAGTATGTGCCTCCCTTGCCGTTCTGATATATCACGTTGTAGATGGTGCGCTCGTCTTTGGGCTTGAACACGTTGACATACAGCACGCCCTTGCCTACCGACAGCTTTTCGGCTACTTTTACCACCTTGTAGCGGCCGTCTTTATAGAAGATTATCACGTCGTCGATCGACGAGCAGTTGCACAGGAATTCGTCTTTTTTCAATCCGGTGCCTATGAAACCTTCCTCGCGGTTGATATACAGCTTTTCATTGGCCTCTGCCACGGTGGCTGCCTGAATATTGTCAAACGAGCGTATGACGGTGCGACGCGGATAGGCGGCTCCATACTTTTCTTTCAGCCCCTTATACCAGTCGATGGTGTAGGCGGTAAGGTTATCGAGCTTTTGGCGTATCTCGTCGGCGCGTGCGTGGAGAGCGGCTATCTGGTCGTCACACTTCTGGGCGTTGAACTTGAGTATGCGGCCCATTTTTATCTCGAAAAGACGGATTATATCGTCGTCGGTGATAGGACGGAGCAGATTTTTGGCATACTTTTCGAGGCGCGAACGTATGTGGGCTATGGCCTCCTCGCGATTTTCGCTCTCCTCGTAGCCTTTCTCCTTATATATGCGCTTTTCGATGAAAATGCGTTCGAGCGACAGGAAGTGGAGCTGGGTATTGACTTCTTCGAGCTGAATGAGCAACTCGCGGCGGAGTATGTCGCGCGTCTGCTCTACGTTGTAGCGCAATACGTCGCTCACGCCTATGAAGTGAGGTTTGTTGTCGGAGATCACGCAGCAGTTGGGCGACACCGAGATTTCGCAGTCGCTGAAAGCGTAGAGTGCGTCGATGGTGCGGTCACTAGACGTGCCCGGGAGCAGGTGCACCAGTATGCAAGCATGGTCGGTGGTGATGTCTTCCACCTTGCGTATCTTAATCTTGCCCGACTCGAAAGCCTTGAGTATCGACTCGATGATTGTGGCCGTGGTCTTACCGTAGGGAATCTCGGTGACGGCAAGAGTCTTGTTGTCGAGCTTTTCGATTTTGGCGCGAATCTTGACAGCACCCCCACGCTCGCCGTCGTTGTAGCGCGCCACGTCGATAAATCCGCCTGTCACAAAGTCGGGATAGAGTGTAAACTCCCGGCCTTCGAGGTGAGCCACGGCGGCATCGATGATTTCGTTGAAGTTGTGGGGAAGGATTTTTGAGCTAAGACCTACGGCGATACCTTCCACTCCCTGCGAGAGAAGCAGCGGGAACTTGGCGGGAAAGGCCACGGGCTCTTTTGCACGGCCGTCGTAGCTCGGAGTCCATTCGGTGACCTTGGGGTCATATACCACGTCGAGCGCAAACTGCGACAGACGTGCCTCGATGTAACGTCCGGCTGCTGCCGATGCGCCTGTAAGCACGTTACCCCAGTTACCCTGAGTCTCCACGAGCAGATCTTTCTGTCCGAGCTGCACGAGCGCTTCGTAGATCGAGGCGTCGCCGTGAGGATGGAACTGCATGGTGTGACCTACTATGTTGGCCACCTTGTTGAAGTGTCCGTCGTCAAGTATCTTCATCGAGTGAAGTATGCGGCGCTGCACTGGCTTCAGACCGTCGGCTATATGAGGCACCGCACGCTCAAGTATCACGTAGCTGGCATAGTCGAGAAACCAGCTTTGAAACATGCCTCGCAGCGTGTGGCGCACGCTCGAATCGTTGGTGTCAACTATAATCGTGGGGTCGAAATGCTCGGAGCGGGCGGGGGTCTGGTCTGCTCCCGCAGGTTCTTCTTCCGTTATGTTGGTATTATCTTCGGTCATATATGTTGATGTAATGGAGAGTAGCTATAAGTTGGCTTGACTGCAAAGTTAGCAAATTTTCTCTTGGAAAGCAAGTCTGTGACCGGCGGCTGTATACCTAAAAACAAAAAAATTATCCGTCGTCACGACGAATAATCTTCTTACCTTAAATCTAATACCATGAAAAACTGTTACAAAGGTATGACAATTTTTCAAACAGGCAAAAAAACAGCCTGTTTTTTAACAAAAATTATCGCTTTTGCAGAGTATGACTTTACTGAGAATTATTTATCCTGCCCGCGAGTGATGGCCGAGTCGCGGCTGCTCATTTCGGCTTCGAGAGCCTTTACGGCGCGTCGGTTGAAGCGCTTGCGGCCAGAGTCAAATATCCATCCCCATTTGTTGAAATAGCGGAACAGATTGACTATATGGCTCATGAGGGGGCGGAACTTGTAGTATGACTCTTCGCGATGCTTGTGGGTAGCCGATACTTCAGGCCAGAATATGGTGAGATATTTCTCATGAAGACGCCTGGTGAGGTCTACATCTTCACCGTAAAGGAAAAAGCGCTCGTCGAATATGCCTACGTCTTTGAGCGCATCCACGCGCATAAACATGAAGCTGCCCTGATGTTGGGGCAGATTGAGCGTGTGGACGCGGTCGCTCGCCTGAAGCAGATAGCGGTAATTGATTTTTTCCACCCACTTTTCGGGCAGGAAGCGACGGGCGAGCAGGTCGGTGGGCGAGGGGAGCAGACGACAGGTAAACTGAGGACGTCCGTCGGGATAGAATATTGCCGGCTGAAGGGTGCCTATTGCGGGATTGGCATCCATGTATGAGGCAATGCGGCTGAGAATTTCGGGGTCGAACCTCACGTCGGAATTAAGCACGAGATGATAGCGCTGTCCGCGCGCAATGGATTGGCGCAGAGCTATGTTGTGGGCGCGTCCGTAGCCTATGTTGTCGCTGGGAATGTAGGTCACCTTGGGTGTTGACTCGCATATCTCGCGCGTGGAAGGCGTGCGGGAATTGTCGATGACTATAATGTCGTCGACCAGCGGGGAGTTGATCGAGGCAAAGCACTCTCTCAATTCATCGTCGGCAGTATGGTATGTGACGATTGATACGGTGAGCATACATAAAACTAACGGACATTTGTGAAAAATAGTATAACGAAGCAAGATATTTCGTGGAATCTGATTATCTTTGTCATCAACAAACCCATATACTGCCCTGAGTCATGGCACCATTATTTTCCATAATCACCATCACCTACAATGCGTCGCCCACCATAGGGGTGACCATGAAGAGCGTGGCTGCGCAGACATGCAAGCTCTATGAACATATAGTGGTTGACGGCGCTTCGACCGACGCTACCGTCGAGCTGGCGCAGCGCTTCGCTACCGACCGCACCACTATAATCAGCGAGCCTGACCGCGGCCTCTACGATGCCATGAACAAGGGTCTTGGCATGGCTACGGGCGATTACGTGATATTTCTCAATGCCGGCGATGCGTTTGCGGCCGACACTACTCTTGAGCTGATAGCCGACACGATAGTGGATAATGATTATCCCGGCATAGTCTACGGCCGGACGCGACTCGTCGACAGCAGCCGCAAGTTTGTGGGCATGCGGCATCTTGAAGCTCCCGAAGTGCTTACGGTAGAGTCGTTTGCCGACGGGATGGTAGTGTGTCATCAGGCATTTATCGTGCTGCGCAAACTCGTGGATAATTATGACCTGCGCTATCGCTATTCGGCCGATTATGAGTGGTGTCTGCGCTGTCTGCAACGCTCCAAGCGCAATGTGTATATACCCGAAATCATAATTGACTACCTCAACGAGGGCGTAACCACCCGCAATCATTTCGCGTCGCTGCGCGAGCGCTTCCGCATCATGTGTCATTATTACGGTGTGATTCCTACCGTGTGGCGGCATGTGGGATTTTTTTTCAGAAACTTAAAAAGAAAATGGCAGAAAAATTAGTACTTAATACATCGTTTCACGTCGACAAGTCGGTAGAACAGGAATTTCTCCGCTGGCTCGGCGAAGATTTTCTGGCCGGTCTGAAGGCCGACGGATGTCCGTTTGAAGTAGAGGCCGTGTCGAGGCTGCTCATGACCGTGGAGGAAGGGCTGGCGAGCTATGCCGTAAGGGTGGCTGCTCCCTCGCTTAATCTTGACGAGGCCGTGGCGCGCTGGGAGACTTATCTTTCGGGCGAACGGCTCGGAGCCATGCAGCAGCATCTTGGCAACCGTATGCTTTTCTTCACCACACCCATGGAGGATATAGAGCTATGAGCGATCTTCTTCCGCAGGTGCCGCTGAAGGAATGGGATCGTATAATAATAGGTATCGACCCGGGCACGAACGTGATGGGCTACGGAGTGGTGGGCGTCAAAGCCCGTCGCCCCGCTGTGATAGCGCTCGGCGTGGTGAAGCTCTCGAAGATGGAGAGCCACTATCTGCGCCTGTCGCGTATCTATGACCGTGTGCTCGGTCTGGTGGAGCAGTATCTGCCCGACGAGATGTCGATCGAAGCACCGTTTTTCGGTAAAAACGTGCAGTCGATGCTCAAACTCGGGCGTGCGCAGGGTGTGGCGATGGCGGCGGCCCTGTCGCGCGACATACCTATACATGAATATGAGCCGCGAAAGATCAAGATGGCCATTACGGGCAACGGCGCTGCCTCGAAGGAACAGGTGCGCGAGATATTGCGTCGCACTATGTCGATACCGGCCGAGAGTCTTGACATGGAGCTTGATGCTACCGATGCTCTGGCTGCTGCTATGTGTCATTTTTATGAGACCGGACGCCCGGTTCAGGCAGCCGGTCCCAAGTCGTGGAAGGATTTCATAGCCCGAAATCCTGACAGAGTCAAGTAGTCTTGCGATACCGGATAATGAACCAGGCCGTGATGGCAGCGGTGGCTATGCCGCCGAGTATGTAGGCGGCAGGACGTGAAGTCATGCCTAAAAACTGCGGTGATATGAAGATGAACGATGTGACTACGTAGGTCATCACCACTGCCGGGATGAGCGCTATCATAATGTTGCGGCCACGGCGTGCGAGCCAGATGTAGATGGTCCATAACACGATGGTGCCGATGGTCTGGTTTGACCATGCGAAGTAGCGCCACACTACGCCGAAATTGACAAGTGTGATGAGGTAGCCGATGATAAACAGCGGTATGCAGATAAGGAAGCGCTTGAGGATAGGGCGCTGATCGAGATGAAATATGTCGGCAATTATCAGTCGGGCCGAGCGGAATGCCGTGTCGCCTGAAGTGATGGGCGCTGCCACCACGCCGAGCAGAGCGAGGACAGCACCGAACTTGCCGAGAGTGGAGCGTGATATGACATCGACAGCCCAAGCGGCATTGTTATCGTTGGCGGCGAGAGCCTGTCCGAGTTCGCCTGCTCCTCCGAAAAATGCCATGGCTATCGCAGCCCAGATGAGGGCTATGATGCTCTCGGCTATCATCGAGCCGTAGAAAATCGAGCGGCACTGGCTTTCGTTTTGCACACAGCGTGCCATCAGTGGCGACTGTGTGGCATGGAAGCCCGATATGGCTCCGCAGGCTATGGTGATGAAAAGGGTGGGGATTATAGGCAACGCATGAGGGTCGGGCTGGAAGTTGTGAAATGTAGTCATCTCCGGAATCTCGTATGCTCCCGAAAGCAGCACTCCGAGCAGACCGGCGGCCATAGCTATCAGGGCTATGCCGAAGAGCGGATACAGTCGGCCTATGATTTTATCCACGGGCAGCAGCGTGGCGAGGATATAGTAGGCGAGAATGATCCACACCCACATAGAGGTAGTGGAGCCGCTGACCATAGACGACAGCAGCTGGGCCGGGCTTAGAAGGAACACCGCACCCACCAGCACGAGAAGCACTACCGAGAAGTAGCGCATGGTGTGGCGCATGGGGTTGCCCATATAGTCGCCCACTATCTCGGGCAGAGAGCGGCCATCGCCGCGGAGTATCATCATGCCCGAGAGATAGTCGTGCATGGCGCCGAAAAATATTCCGCCGAGTGTAATCCACAGAAAGGCCACGGGGCCGAAGCATGCACCGAGAATGGCGCCGAATATCGGACCTGTGCCGGCGATGTTGAGAAGCTGTATCAGAAACACTCGCCAGCGGGGCAGGGGAAGATAGTCTACGCCGTCGCGCAGACGATGACATGGTGTGGGAATGCTGTCGTCGGTGTCGGCCTGACGTTGCAGGTAAGCACCATAGGTGAAATAGGCTGTGATGAGCGCCGCAAGGCAAATTATGAAAGTAATCACTTTTTTAATGGGAATTTTATAATTAAAAGTACCAGGGGTGGAGGCGGAATGTGGTGATACCGGCAGAGGGGATAGCTCCTTCTATGCGTGAAGCTCCGCGGTAAACGCGGTGGCTGAAGTCGGGGTCATCGGCTTTCATGCGATTGACCTTCACGCGTCCTGACGAGTGGATATAGGTTGAGTCTGAGTCATAGAGCGCCACGTGTGATATTCGTCCGCCCGGCACGTAGGAGAAAAACAACAGGTCGCCGCGGCGCAGAGAGTCGATCGGTGCCGAGGGTGAAATCTTATTACCGGTATGAATCTGCTGTGAGGCATCGCGGCGCAGTAATATGCCGTTGCCCTGATAAGCCACCCTGACCAGGCCGGAGCAATCGACGGCTTTGGTCGACATGCCGCCCCAGAGATACGGAGCGCCCATGAGCGAGTAGGCTGTCAGGATTATGGAATCGGTGGAAAGCGGTTGCGAAGCCCACTGCTCTATAGGCTGAAGGCGCGCCGTGGCTACCCAGCCCTTGCGTCCGTCGGGCAGACGGATTTCAGTGACCGAGTCATTTGATAGCGTGCCTTCGACTATCGAACCCGGCACGAGTTCGGTAAGCACCGAGCGCGGGTCGCGCAGATGAGGCGAGGTGTAAGCTATGGCTTCGCGATAAGGACGCACTACCAGGCGCTTGGCACTCCGCCATGCCAGCATATCGCTGTGCGACGGACGTGTGACCGATGAATATATCATATAACCGGTGTAGCCGTCAGGTCCTTCTATGGCCAGCCACTCGTTGTCGGGCTGGCCGGTGATGCGCAGCGGCGTGCCGAGTATGGCCTGAGAGGTCATCTGTGCCGAGTGCGACGGCTTCTCGCGTATGCAAGCCACCGGGATAGTCACTTGAGCCCATAGAGTGTCGGCCGGAGCGGCTGCATAGGCGCTGAGCATCGAGGTGAGAGAGAGCAGGAGTATGATAAGCTTTTTCATTTGAGTGAGAAAAGATTTATGGCATTGGCGGTAGTGACGGCTTCCACTTCTTCCACCGTCATGCCGAAGGCCGCGGCTACGGCGGCGGCAGTGTTGACTATGTAAGCACTCTCGTTTCGTTTGCCCCGGTGAGGGACGGGCGCGAGATAGGGAGCGTCGGTCTCAAGAAGCACTCTATCTATGCCTATGTGGGGCAGCGTGGCCGGCAGTGTGGATTTCTTGAACGTCACTATGCCGTTGATGCCGAAATAAAAATCGCTCACACGGCGAATGGCGTCGACGTCGGCCTCCGTGCCGGTAAAGCTGTGGAATACACCGCGTGGCACTTCGGGAAGCGATGAAAGCACTTCGAGAGTCTGAGGCAGTGCCTCGCGGCAGTGGATTATGACAGGGAGTCCGAGCCGGGCGGCCAGAGCGGCCTGACAGCGGAATGCTTCGGCCTGCTCCTTCTCGCGGCTTTTGTCCCAGTATAGGTCCATGCCTATCTCACCTACAGCCACATATTGCCGACTGTCAGGGCCTTCGAGCAGTCGCTCTATAGTGTCGAGCTGCGCCGACGGATTATCGCTTACCTCGGTAGGGTGAAGCCCCATTGCCGCATACAGATGGCCGGGAAAGCGGTCCAATAGAGCATGAAGGGGGGCGATGGTGGTGAGGTCTACGTTGGGCAGGATGATTTTATCCACTCCAGCGTCGATGGCTCGGCTGACGGCGTCGGCTCCGGCATCGTCGTCGGCAAATTCGGGCAGGTACAGATGTGAATGAGTGTCTACGATCATTTGGTGCGTGATGCTGTTTCGAGAGCCAGACGCATGAAGAATGCGCGGGCTTCGGGAGTGACGGGAAGTGTGTCAAGGCAGGCTATTGCCGCATCGGTATAGGCGCGTATGAGTTCGCGTATTCCGTCGACCAGTCCGAGCGAACGGTAGATTTCCTTCACCAGAGCTATCTTCTCTTCAGGTGCAGGCGGATTTGCTATGATTTCGGCCAGACATCCGGTGGTGTCCTCGCGCAGAGCCGAGATGAGTAGCCATGTTTTTTTATCGTTGAGGATGTCGCCCCCTATGGCTTTGCCGAAGGTGGCCTGATCGCCAAACGAGTCGAGATAATCGTCCTGAAGTTGGAACGCGAGGCCGAGGTTGACGCCGAAATTGAAAAATTGCAGTTGTGTATCGAAGTCGGCCTGAGCCATCAGTGCGCCCATAGAGCAAGCGCAGCCGAGCAGTACCGACGTTTTCAGACGTATCATTTCAAGGTATTCCTCAACGGTGACGTCCATGCGCGACTCGAAGTCCATGTCGTATTGCTGACCTTCGTAGATGTTCATGGCAGTGCCGTTGAAGAGTTGCAGGGCGTCGTTGAGTCTGTCGCCGGCCTTGATGGAGAGCAGCATGGTGGCAGTGGTGAGCATGGCGTCGCCCGAGAGAATGCCTGTGGCTTCGTTCCATTTCCGGTGTACGGTTGGGCGTCCGTGGCGCACGTCGGCTTTATCCATTATGTCGTCGTGGAGCAGTGTGAAGTTGTGAAACATCTCTATGGCGATAGCCTGATGGATGGCACTCATGGGGTCGGCCCCCATAGCCTCGCACGATGCGAGTGTAAGCACCGGGCGCAGACGCTTGCCTCCGCCGTCGATCATATATCGGATCGGCTCGTAGAGGCCGGCGGGAGAAGAGGGCAACTGAAGTCGGGCTATGGCGTCTTCAGCCATACGGCGGTATTCCTGAAGTGATTGCATGATAGGAGTGGTTAGTAGGAATTATATGCGTTGAGAAATGATGCTACACTTGCGCTGTCGGCGCCGTAGCGTGATATTATCATGGCCACAATAGTGTCGGCCTGAGGATCGTTGCGTAACATCTGGCCCAATGTGGCGGGCGACGACACGGCTACGAACACGTTGACCTGACGGTCGAGCGGGAGTGAGTCCTTGGCTTCTTCAAGGGTTGAGGCAAATGCTTCGAGTGTGCCCGAGTCGGTCGATACGGAGTAGAGGCGATATACTTCACGGGTGAAATCCATGGCGAAAGTCCTGTCGGTGGCCGGAGTTTCGGCCAGCCACTCCACGAGCAGGCGTGCAGCCATGTGAGGGTCATTGTCGCCCACGAGCGACGCGGCTTGCGGCCCCACGGCAGCCGAAGTGTCGGGAGTCAGGGCGGGGCGACTGACTGATGAGTGAGCGCATGCGTAGAGCACAAATGCCGCCAGCAGGGCAAAGATGATCAGCAGGGTGGTTCGTTTCATGGAGAAAAGAAGTAAGTTACATTTCACTGTGATGTTTCGTGCAAAGATACAAAATTATCCCCCTCAGCCCAAAGATAATATTTTTGTAAAGGCGAAATTTTTGATAATGATGGTGAATTTGATTAAATTTGCCAATACAAATAATTTCAATCAGCTAATACCATCATGAACCATCGTGCGACGTTTATTCTTATTGCTTTATTCAGTGTAGTGTTGCCAATGATAGCCGCGGACAACGGGCGGCCGGAAGGCTGGGCTACGTGTAAATCAGTCTATACAGCAGGCGACTACGATCTTACAGGAGGAGCTGACGGATCACTCATAGTGCTCCGTAGCAATGGCGCGGATATGCGCGAAGCTATCGCCGAGGCTGTAATTACCCACGATGTGATAGTGTTTGACGGTATTGATGGTGACTTTGAGCTGTCGTCGCTCATCTCATTTCAGTCTATTACCGGCAAGACTCTTATAGGAGTCAACGGGGCGAAACTGTATACTTCATTTACCGTATCGAAAGAGATCTGCGATATGCTCGACGAGCTCAATGTTAAGTCGCTAAGTCAGAATGCCGGTGATAATCTCGGAGGCACGCTCTCAAATGGCGCCTATGTGGCCGAGCAGTGCGAACTGACCATCCGTCAGGCTATTATAGACCGCTACGGCGATGAAAAAGAGAGGTATCGCTACTCGGGAGTGTTTGACATGGTGGGCTGCTCAAATATCATAATCCGTAATCTTGACTTTGAGGGTCCGGGCTCGCTTGATGTAGGTGGGGCTGACCTGCTGACTCTCAACGGCTGCAATCATATTTGGGTGGATCACTGCCGGTTTACCGACGGTATGGACGGAAATCTCGATATAGTGAATAACTCTGATTTCGTGACCGTGAGCGACACGCATTTCCGATATACCGAAAAGGCTTATAACCATCCGCTGAGCAATCTTAACTCAGGTACTGAAATCACCGATGGCTCTCCGCAGAAAAACAATATCAGTTGGATCCGCTGCTTCTGGGATGAGGGTTGTCTGGGCCGTATGCCCCTGACCGGTTTGGGTATTCACCACATATTGAATTGTTATTGGGACTGTCCGCAGGGTTCTTGTATCAACGCTCACAAGGCGTCAAGGCTGCTCATAGAATCTTCGTATTTTACCTCGCGCGTAAAACGTGCGCTGGTTATCAATGACGATGATGTGAAGTATGAATGGAGAAAATGTTATTGGGAGGGGCATGTTTTCACCTCCGGCAATGCAAAAGTCGAAGTGCCATATGAATATACGGTGACAGACGTAAAGAGTGTGCCGGAAATGATGAAGAATGTAGGCCCGACGCTTGCCGATCCTTATAGCCGTGCGCTGTCGAGTGCTCCGGCCGAACTGAATTTCGGTAAAGTCTACTCGGGCAATCAGGTCAGCGGATTATTCAATATCTCGGCATTCGGCGCCACCACACCGTCGGTCATCACCTTTTCTGCCCCCGATGGCGTAACACTTTCGCTCTCCGCCGACGGTGAATTCACGTCCGACCTTGCTGTAAAGGCCACTGACGCTAATCTTATTCAGGCCGATGTGTATGTCAAGGCTGCGTTCAGTAAGTCAGGAAAGGTGGAAATGTCGATCATAGCCACTACACCCGACAATACATTCCATATCCCCGTCAAGGCCGAGGTAATCGGTCTGTCAGGTGTGCCTTCGGAGGCCGTTGTGTTTTGGCCGTTTGATAAGGGTGTATCCAACGATACCGATGCCGAGACGAGTCCGGCCGGTGTATTCACTACCGCCTCATTCAGCCTGGGCGAGAAAATAGCAGTCAATTCAAGCAAGAAGATTAGTGGAGAGATATTCACTCTGTTTAATCCTACCGAAGATCTCACAAAAGTGGCTGACGATGACTGCTGCATAACGTTTGAAGTAGTAGCTGCGGAGGGGTATGTATTCGTTCCGAAGAAACTGTCGCTTAATGCCGCACGCATGGGTACGGATATGTGTTACATAGATATCCAATGTAGCCGCGACGCAGGCGAACCGCAGAAGTTGCTCACCGGCTTCCAGCCGGTCAGATCATCAGACACGCCTTACTATTCGACCATCGAATTACCGCTCAACAATGTAGGAGTGGGCGAGACACTGCGCATCAAACTGAATCTTTATTATTTGCTGACCACCAAACAGCTTGCACTCAGAAATATCAAGATAGAGGGCGATGTATATGTGGCTGATGAATCTGCTGTCGAATCAATCGCGACTGATGAAATCGCAGGTGAAGCTGAATACTTCGACCTGACAGGACGCCGCATCTCACATCCCCGTTCCGGCAACATCTACCTGCTTCGACAGTCAAACCACACCAAAGCGAAAGCTGTGTTGATTAAGTAATCCAATTTATTCACTCCTATCAAAAATATCATTGGTATGACAAAAGACGATTTCAGAAATTATCTGGCAAGCGATAATACTAATGTTACGGAAAATTACAGAGAAGACTGGATCAAGTTAATGAAAAAATAGTCAGTGAGTTGACGGGCATTACCGGAAATGATCCGTTTCCGGCCATAATATCACTCAAGCCACTTGAGCAACTAATAGAGAGTGCGCCAGATGGATTTTCGATAAAGATGCGTGACGAAGAGGCACGTATCAGAAAAGCCATCACAGATATACTGGCTGCGAGATGACAGGTATTTATTTCCGGAGGTGCGCGACTGCGGCGATAAAATTACCATTTTGTTCAGCCGGACGCACCCCGGTGTGCGTATCTACAAAGCTGAATAATATTGAGCTACGAGCACGACGATAAATCCGATTATTACCTAACAGGAAAATCTATGAATGGGTATAAAAAAAGGAGGATATATCACTTGGTGATATATCCTCTTGCTAAGTAGCCCATAGGAGAATCGAACTCCTCTTTCAAGAATGAAAATCTTGCGTCCTAACCGATAGACGAATGGGCCCCGGTAGACTTGAACGGCTGAGCCGTCAAGCTATATTTTTAAGCGGCAAGCTTAGCGATGTGGTGAGCGAGCTTGCTCTTGAGGTTGGCTGCTTTATTCTTAGAGATGCTCTTCTTGGAAGCGAGGCGGTCAAGCATAGCGGAGATCTTGACAAATGCGGCCTGTGCTTCAGCCTTGTCAGTCATCTTGCGAAGATTGCGCACGGCGTTGCGGGCAGTCTTTGCGTAGTAGCGGTTGCGGAGTCGACGTGACTCGATCTGGCGGATTCTCTTGATAGATGATTTATGATTTGCCATTATAGAGATGTTAGTTGTTCTTGTTTAAAACTTAGTAGCCCATAGGAGAATCGAACTCCTCTTTCAAGAATGAAAATCTTGCGTCCTAACCGATAGACGAATGGGCCATTGCCGAAATCGCTTGCAAAGTTAAGCAGTTATTTTTAGTTGTGCAAATTTTTTTGAAGTTTTTTGCAAAATTTCGGTGAAAAATCTTTTGAAGAAAGGTGCGCGACATGAATTGAGCGCACCTTTCGATAGATTTTTAGTATCAGCCGATGCTGATCGGCAAGAGATGGGGATTAGTCCTGGTTGAGGTTAACGCGCTTGAAGGCAACGGCAACAAGGCCCTTAGTGGTCTGATCGAGGAACTGACCTACGGTGAGCTTGCTGTCCTGTACGTATTCCTGCTCCATGAGGCAAGATTCCTTGAAGAACTTGTTGAGACGGCCGTTGGCGATGTTCTGAATCATAGCTTCGGGGAGGTTAGCGGCTTTGGCTTCAGCGGTAGCCTTCATGATTTCGCGACCCTTGGCAGCATCTTCTTCGGTGATCCATCCCTTGGAGATGTTGGATTCGATGTGGTCTTCAGAGTCGAAGTGGTTGGGGTTGAGGCCGGCCTTCTTGAGGGCTGCTTCAACGGCCTTGCGTACCTGCTCCTGTTTGGTCTTTTCAACAGCTACGGCGATCTCCTGGTCGATAGTGGCCTGGGGAACGTCTTCGCGGCTAACGGCAACGGGGTTCATTGATGCGATCTGCATGCAGATTTCGCGGCCAACCTGCTCGTCAACGCCTTCGAGGTTGAAGCCTACGATAGCAGCGAGTTTGTTGTTGAAGTGGTTGTAAGCGGCGGTAGAGGGAGCTTCTACTACTTCATATGCACCGATTTCGGTCTTTTCGCCGGTCTTACCGCTGAGTTCGGTGATGAGATCGGCTACGAGCATACCGTCAACGGTGAAAGCCTTGAGCTCTTCGGCTGTCTTGAACTTGTTGGCCATAGCGAGATCCATGAGCTTGTTGGCGAGTTCGATGAATCCAGCGTTTTTAGCTACGAAGTCGGTCTCGCAGTTGAGGGCGAGGATAGCGGCGAATTTGCCATCGGTGCGGGCTACTACATAGCCTTCCGAAGCCTGACGGTCTTCGCGCTTGGCTGCTACGGCCTGACCTTTTTTACGGAGGATTTCAACGGCGGCTTCGATGTCACCGTTAGTTTCGTTGAGTGCTTTTTTGCAGTCCATCAAGCCGGCTGAAGTGAGGTTGCGCAGCTTGGTGATTTCTGCCATTGTTACTGCCATATCGTGTAATGGTGTTTAGGGTTAACTGATTGGTGAAATAAAATGAGGGTCAAAAGGCTGCCCGCGATGGTCAATTCCATCAGGGATGTCTTTTGACCCTAAAAGTTTTTTACAGGAAGTGAAGATTAAGCTTCTTCGGCGGGAGCTTCGGTAGCTTCAGCTACTACGGTCTCCTTAATTTCAGCCTCTTCGTTGCGGCGAGCAACGCGGCGGCGTTCGCGACGGGGAGCTTTTTCTTCGTTCTGCTCGGCAGATGCTTTTTCATCGGCCTTCTCAACCTTGCGCTCTTCGAGACCTTCGGCGATAGAAGCGCATACGGTGTCGAGGATGAGCTCGATTGACTTGGATGCGTCGTCGTTGGCGGGGATCACGAAGTCAATGTTGTTGGGGTTAGAGTTGGTGTCGACGATACCGAATACGGGGATACCGAGACGGTTGGCCTCAGCAACGGCGATGTGCTCTTTGAGGACGTCAACAACGAAGAGAGCCGAGGGAAGACGGTTGAGGTCGGCGATAGAGCCGAGGTTCTTCTCAAGCTTTGCGCGCTGACGGGTGATCTGGAGTTTCTCGCGCTTGGAGAGGTTGTCGAAAGTACCATCGTTGGTCATCTTGTCGATGGTGGTCATCTTCTTGACAGCCTTGCGGATGGTGGGGAAGTTGGTGAGCATACCGCCGGGCCAGCGTTCGATAACATAGGGCATGTTAACCGATGAAGCCTTTTCGGCGAGGAGCTCTTTGGCCTGTTTTTTGGTAGCAACGAAGAGGATCTTCTTACCGCCGCGAGCTATGTTGCGGAGAGCGGCAGCAGCTTCTTCGAGCTTGGCCTGAGTTTTATAGAGGTCGATGATGTGGATACCGTTGCGCTCCATGAAGATGTAAGGAGCCATAGCAGGATTCCATTTTCTTTTCATGTGGCCGAAATGGCAGCCTGCTTCGAGGAGTTGGTCAAAATTGGGAGTTGACATGATTTATTTTTGGTGTATGAGTTTACGTTCTTTTGATAAATACAATTCAGCGGTAGGGAACGTGTCCATCCGAAGAATTTAGATTCTAAACACAATGACGACGCAGATGTCAGGCTGCGGCATCGAATGAGATATTAGCGCTTGGAGAACTGGAAGCGTTTGCGGGCTTTGGGACGACCGGGTTTCTTACGCTCTACGGCGCGGGGGTCGCGGGTCATGAAGCCTTCTACGCGGAGTGCGTGCTTGTCCTCGGGGTTGATCTTTACGAGAGCGCGGGCGATAGCGAGACGGAGAGCCTCGGCCTGGCCTTTGTAACCGCCACCGTTGAGGTTGACTTTGATGTCGTATTTTTCTACGGCTTCGAGGGTGTTCAGAGGCTGCTTAACGATATATTGGAGGATGGATGAGGGGAAATACACATCCAAGGGACGCTTGTTGATGGTGATAACGCCGTTACCTTCTTTGACGATAACGCGAGCTACGGCGGCTTTACGACGTCCTACTGCATTTACTGATTCCATTCTTCAATTATTTAATTTTGTTGATGTCAATTACTTCGGGGTTCTGCGCTTCGTGGGGATGCGTGGGACCATTGTAGACGTGCATGTTTTCGATGATGCGACGGCCGAGACGGTTTTTGGGGAGCATGCCTTTAACCACCTTGATGAAGAGGGGGTGATAGCCGGGCTTGATGTGCTTGTTGAACGACTTCTTCATGAGGATCTCGGGAGTAGACACACGCTGTCCGCCGGGATAGCCGGTGTAGCGGAGATACTCGCGGTCGGTCATTTTCTTGCCGGTCAGACGCACTTTGTCGGCATTGATGATGATTACATTGTCGCCGCACTCTACGTTGGGTGAGTAGCAGGGCTTGTTTTTACCGCGCAGGATAAGAGCGACGGTGGCGCAGAGACGTCCGAGTACCTGGTCGGTAGCGTCGATAACGACCCACTTGTGGTCAACGCTTTCGGCGTTGGGGGTAAGGGTTTTGTAGCTTAAAGTATCCACGTTTTAATGTTAATTAATAGATAGTTAAATGTTGGCTTCTCATACGCTTCGCTCGGCCAAAAGCTCGGCGTCGATAGGCCGTTGGTTTATTAATTGGACATAATCGGACTGCAAAGGTAGCAATTTTCCCCCGCTTTATCAAATATTTTTAATATTTTTTAGGATTCTCTTCGCGGAATGTAACTATTCTGCTAATCAGCAAAGAGAATAATATTGATAAGCATAGACTTATAAATTTGTCTTTATGTAATCAACGATAGAATGCATACTTTTTATGCGATTCATGAAATTGGAGATTTAGTAAGTATCCGAAAATCAGAACATTTTTTTCGCTGAATAGTTACTAAACCACTGAATATTGTTAAATTAGTGATATGCATATAGAAATTTCAGTAAAAGACCCCAGAGTACTTGGTAAAGTCAAGCACGAGTTGGAAGATGTGCTAAGTATAGCTCTTATCGGAGTATTGTGTTCATGCGATGATTATGACGAAAAATATCCGACTTGATAGAGGATAATGAGGAAGAATTCAAGAGTATGGGATTTCTCAAACTATCTTGCCAAAGTTATGAAAGAACGTTAAATTTCATGCGCCTGCTCTGGAACATTAAATCCTGATCCTTTGAGGACGCATTAATCTGCGGCGCATCGCAGATGGGGGGCAGGTTTGGTTGTGATGAAATAATTTTGTATTTTTGTGTCGGTCTTAGTATTTTCTGTTATGAAATTTGAAAGGATAAAGGTCGGCGATGGTGATTATATTGTTATCCCGCAAGCTGAAAGTTATAGGGATTGTCTGGAATTGATTCGCAGTGATTTGTATCGGCATCATGGTAGAAAGGCTTCTGCATTCAGGCTGCTTGTTCATATATTGGCCCATCCGTTTTCGCTTTTGGTGTGGCAACGGCTTTGTGGGCATAAGGGTGTGTTGTATTATCCGTCGAAGTGGATGCACAGATTGAGTTGCAATCTGCGTCAGATTGATCTCCCGGTTGAAACGAGAATAGGTTTCGGACTGTATTTGGGTCACAAAAGATGCATGGTGATCAATGGCGGAACGATTATCGGCAATAATGTGGATTTATTTCAATTCCTGAATATTGGCACTAATCATAATACACCGGCAATCATTGGCGATGAAGTATATGTGGGCCCGAGTGTGTGTATTGTCGAAAATGTGCGCATCGGTTCAAAATCGAGTATCGGAGCCGGAGCAGTGGTTGTCAAAGATGTGCCGGCGGGTAGTACATGCGCCGGAGTGCCGGCAAAAGTGCTTAATTATAATGACCCGGCCAGATTTATCAAGCATCGTTGGGAGCTTCCGGCACTTCATCAGAGTGCTGTGCTCATGCGATGATTATGACGAAATAGCCGGCCTGATATTTCAGGCGCTAAGCGAGGCGGCTGCGGATGAAGCCATGTTTTGACCGCTTTACTTACGCAGGCTCTGAGATATTATAGTGAAAATCCGCTCCACGGCTGAGGCCGGAGGGGTTACAGGTACGACGATAGGTATGTATGCCTCGCGATATTAGAAAATGTTTTCGCCCTGCGACTCACACGCCTGAGTCCGCAGGGCGAAATCTTAAAACCTGACGGCGGATGAAATTGTTGTGAATAATATAATCTAATGACGATTCGCCAATGAAGAAAGGTAAAAGACTGCTTTGGGGTTATATCGATACCTCGGGGCAATATGTGATAGAGCCGCGATATGACGACGCGTGGAATTTCAGCGAAGGGCTGGCGGTGATAAAGATTGACTGGAAGCGCGGATATATCGACCGGTCAGGCCGCGAGGTGATAGAGCCGCAGTTTCATAACGCTGACGGCTTCAGCGAGGGTCTCGCACGCGTGATGCTCGACGATAAGTGGGGATATATCAACAGCGAAGGTCAATATGCGATAGCACCCGTGTATGACAAGGCCGGAAATTTTTCCGAAGGTCTGGCAAAAGTGGCCGTCGGAGGGAAATACGGCTTTATCAATCGTGACGGAGGCTATGTGATAGCCCCTGCATATGATTATGCCGACGATTTCAGCGGCGATAAGGCGCGGGTGATGACCGACGGAAGGTGGATATATATCGACCGTCAGGGTGGGGAAATAGCCCGGGCTCCGGCTTATGTGCCTCAGGATATGTCGACGCCCGAGTTTCACGACGGACTTGCACCGCTGCGCACCGCCGATAAGGTTGGCTATATAGACGAGTCGGGCAATTTTGTAATATCACCCGTATTCACCGAAGCCGAACCGTTTTGTGAAGGATATGCCCGTGTGCGCTCCGGCATAAGATCCAAATGGGGTTTTATCGACACATCGGGGAGGCCGGCTTTCAAGGCGAAATTCACGCAGGCCGAAGACTTTCACGACGGACTGGCACGTGTACTGGCCGAGACGGATGACGCATGACGAATTTTTTTATAACTTTGCAGTCGAAATCTACCGACTTACCACATTATGGAATCAGACAATAAATTTTACACAAGCGAAGTGATGACAGGCGCTCCGGCCGAGTTTAAGTCAGACACACAGCGACTCATATATGAAAGCCTCGACAGCGCAGGTATTCCATACACACGTATAGAAAGCGATCCGGGCATATCGATGGACGATTGCCTGAACATCGACAGGGCTTTCGGCATAGACACGGTAAAGACCATTCTGCTCACCAACCGACAGAAAAATCGCTTCTGGCTCTATGTGACGCATGCCCGGAAGGCCTTTATCACGAAAGAATTCGGAGCGTCGCTTCAGATACCGCGAGTGTCGTTTGCCGACGAGGATCTGATGATGTCGGTGCTCGGCACCCGTCATGGCGCCGCCACACCTTTCGGTCTGCTGAGACCCGAGGCTGCCGACGTGACATTCGTGATGGACCGCGATGTGGCCGCACGTGACAAAATCGTGATTACCGACGGAGATCCGTGCGGATTCATAGCCATAGCTGTGAGCGACCTCTTCAGACTTATAGGCCGCTCGCCGGTGCTGATAGAAAATCCTGCGGAAATCATGCTCCCCGAGGGAATGTGATTTGCGTATATGACGGCAATATACTAAATTTGCGGCGACGGACTCCGTGCGGGTTCCGTCGTCGGATTTTTTCCGCAACTCTATAGCAAAACCTTTTTATTACCATGAATATGAAGAAAATATTGTGTGTCGGATTGTCGCTCCTTGCTTGGGCATGGATCTCGGCTCAGGAATTTGAATCGGCTGCTGAAGCGGTGGCTAATATGAAACTCGGCTGGAATCTCGGCAACACACTTGACAGTAATTCGGGCGATCTGGAAAATATGTGGATAGAGATGTGGACTGACCGCAGGCCCGTGGACTATGAGACCGCATGGGGTCAACCTGTCACCCGGCCCGAACTGTTCAAACTATTCAAGGATGCGGGATTTAATGCCGTGCGTGTGCCCGTGACCTGGTATCCTCATATGGAGGCGAAATTTGACACCGAACTTAAGTGGAATCCCGATGCCGATCCGATAGGAACGCAGATACAGTCTGACTGGATGAAGCGCGTGCGCGAGGTGGTGGACTATGTGATAGCGCAGGATATGTATTGCATCATCAATATACATCATGACACCGGCGCGGCTACCACTCACTGGCTTGTGGCAGGAGAGGATGAATATGCTGCGCAGCACGAGCGGTTTGAGGCTGTGTGGACGCAGATAGCCGAGGAGTTCAAGGACTATGGAGAGCATCTTCTGTTTGAAGGATATAATGAGATGCTTGACCCGTATGACTCTTGGTGTTTCGCATCATTTGCCACACAGTCAAAATATAATTCCACCGTGGCGACCTCGGCCTATAATGCTATCAACAGTTATGCGCAGAGCTTTGTGGATGCCGTGCGCGCCACCGGAGGCAATAATGCCACGCGAAATCTGATAGTAAGCACCTACGGCGCATGTAGCGGTGAAGGCACATGGAACTCGCATCTGCAGGATCCGCTCAAGCAGATGAAACTCCCCGCCGACGATAAGGAGGGACATATCATATTTGAAATCCACAGCTATACCGGACTGTCGAGCGGACTCAGTTCGGCCAAAAGCAGTGTCAATAAGATGATGACCGCCGTAAAGACCAACCTCGCCTCGAAAGGTGCGCCCGTGATATTCGGAGAGTGGGGCACTGACAACGGCGAAGACTACGATAACCGCCGCGACAACATGGCCGCTTTCCTGCGCCACTTCGTAGAGCAGGCCAAGGCCAACGATTTCGGTACGTTTTACTGGATGGGACTTTCTGACGGCGCCCACCGAAGTGTGCCCGAATTCAATCAGCCCGAACTTGTGGAGGCTATAGTGAAAGGTTATTATGGCGACGCGGGTTATGGCGCTATCACCGATGTATATGGCGAGGACGCTGAGGAGGCGGAATATTATGATGTGCTCGGACGCCGCCATGCCACCCCGGTAAGCGGCCTCAACATAGTGCGTATGACTGACGGGTCGATACGTAAGATAGTAAAGCCCTAACTTTTCTTCTTTTTAGGCATAGGCAAGGCTTCCCACAGAGTGGCGATGACCTGTAGGGCATGCTGCCGA
Organism: Bacteroides sp.; assembly: GCA_014802325.1. Taxonomy (GTDB): domain Bacteria; phylum Bacteroidota; class Bacteroidia; order Bacteroidales; family Muribaculaceae; genus Duncaniella. The sequence continues at coordinate 11,646 of JAAVCK010000004.1, read as the reverse complement.
CGGCTGAAGTCGAGTAGATATGCTTCTTTGGCTCCCTCATATGGTGAACCGGTCTCGGCATCGGCCATGAGGGGAGCTATACATTCAAGTTTTTTGATGAATGCGCAATTATCGCAAGCGGTGATTACGCATTTGTCATTAAGATATATCAAGTAGTCGCCCATCATCTTCCGATGACGGACTTCGCCCAGGGGAGCGAGAGTTTCGCAGATACGGTCGATAAATTCTGTTGTGCAAGCCATGCCGCAAATATACGCAAAAAATCCGGAACATGCCCGTGAGGCGGGAATGTTCCGGACATATTGTATCCGGATATTGATGCGGATATGCGTCAATCTGGTATCTGTTCCACTATCTTATATGCTGCAAGGCTACCCAGCGAAGCGGCCTTGCGCGTATATTCGGCTGCTTTTGTGGCGTTGGCTTTCACCCCGCGGCCGTGGCGGTACATATCACCCAGTCGCTCGTACACTACAGCCATTGCGCAGTCGGGCAGAGAGCCGTCGGTCACAAGCGGTTCGTAGCACTCGGCTATGAGTTTGTCGCTGCGATTGAGAAATTCATCATTATAGCTCATGCTTCCCAGATAGAAGAGTGACCATGGATCGCCCTTTTCTGCGGCCAGTCCGCGTTGGGCCAGTCCTACTTTGAAGCCTTCCTGATAGATTGGCTCGGCAGTGATGCCGTGGCCGTATTTATCGTTCCAGGCATCGGTAAGTATAAATGAGTTGCGCACGAAGGCTGTCTGAGTATCGTCGCCGTAGCGCTCGCCGCGTATTGGCAATCTGAGATTGGAGCGAGCTATATCGTCGCCAAGTTCGCCGGCTATGTATGACCAGAAAAATGCGTCGGGCATATTGACATCGCCATACCACTGGCGGCGTAAGGCCGAGCCATATTTTTCGGCACCTCTATGATCGCCCTTGGCAGTGGCGCGACTGAAGTATTCGCGAGCTTTCGGACGATCTTTCTTCACGCCCTTTCCGTCTTCATACATCTCGCCCATCACCGTGAGAGCAAATGGAATATTGTCGGGGCCGGCGGCCTTGAAATATTTCCACGCTTTGTCATAGTTTTTATTGCGGTTGTAGTATAAGCCGAGATAGTCCATAGCCTTTTTGTTGCCTTTATCGGCTGCGGTTTCGAGCAGTCTCACACCCTCGCTTTCCTTTCCCGGAAACATGTAGGCAGTCTTGTAATATGTATAAAGATAGCCCAGTTCGGTCATGGCTTTGACATTTTTGTCTGACACCAACTGAAGGCAACGCGCTGCCAGCTCCGGACTCCATACGCTGTGGTAGAGAGCCTTGTCAACCACTCCGTCGGAGGTGAGTTTGCCACTCGTGTATGCTTTTCTTACTGACTCGTAGAGAGCGTCGGCCTTCTGCCGGGCGGCCGGTGATACGGTTTCGTGGACTTCTTCGGCAGTGATGTATCTTTTCTGCGAAGATTTCTGACTTTTACCGGTAGCCTGGACCGTGAATGCGAGTGTCAGAATGGAAATAAGTAATAATGTCTTTTTCATTTTTGTTGAAATATGAGGGTGAATGCAGATAGGCTGCATCTTATGTAATTTCAAACAAACTGATACCGCAAAAAGTTTTCAGTATCAGGCAGATGGTGATTTCAGACTCGCGCCCCGACGGCGGAGACTTTACTTTAGCTCAATCGGTTGGCCGATTATTGCGTCAAGCAGATTGAATGATGAGTCAGCCGCAGCCGTAGCCCGGATGTTATCAATAGGTTCGTGCCACGGATGCCGAGCAAGGGCATATTTGGAATTGTGGACGGAGAATACATTTTTGGCGCCAAGATCGCGTATCACGGAGTCTTGCTGAGAGGGCAAGGTGTGGATATATCGCCAGTCGTGGTTATACTGACCGTTTTCAAGCACGGCATATGTGACTTCCGGATAGCGTCGGGCTATCTCGGCGTAGTGCTTACCGTAACCGCTGTCGCCACCTGCGTAGACGGTGGTGCCGTCGGGCAATGAGATCATATACGAGGCCCATAGCGTGTTGCCGCGCTTAAACAGGCGTCCTGAAAAATGCCGGGCCGGCAGACATTCTATTGTCAAGGGTGAGCAAGTAATGGTCTGATACCAGTCGAGTTCACGGATCTTATCTTTTTTCACTCCCCAGTATTCCAGATGTTCGCCTACTCCGAGCGGGCAGATGATGAGTTTCACTCGGTCGCGGATCTCCTTTATCGTTGCGTAATCAAGATGGTCGTAGTGGTCGTGGGTGATGATAAGAATATCCGTCTCAGGAATATCGGCCGGAGTATATATGTCGCTACCGGGAAATGGTTTCATCATAAGCGATACCGGAAATTCCGATGTAAGCACCGGGTCAACCAGTATCCTCTTCCCTGCTAGAATCATGAAATAAGATGAGTGTCCGAGCCATACCAGTCGATCGGTGGTTAAAGGGAGGGTGCGGAGATCGGTTTTTATAGCTTTGACGGGGACTGATGGCGTCAGATCTGCCGGACGAATAAATAAGGCATCCCACAGCGTGCGAAGCAGTCCTTTATCAGAAGTGATCTCGGGTGTCTCTTCGAGATTTAAAAATCGGCCGTCGCGGTAGTTGGGCGAGGCTGACATGCGTTCAAGGCGCTCGCCGCGCGGCGAGCGCCCGAATGCGGGATGCAGCCATATCACCAGTGCGGCCGCAACTACTAAAACTATCAGGATGGATATGATAATCGTTATCATCTTCGGCAGAGGTCTGAATGTCATATGGTTTTTGAATAACAGCTATGCAGTCAATGCAGCAATGGTAAATCTGAAAGAATTTGACGGAGGCGTATTGCACGACGCGGCATAGGTTCGGCCACGGGCATTACTCCAAGCTAAAATTATCAGCGACCGCGCTGCATGAAATATCGGTTGATACGGGAACGCTGAACGTCTCGCACTCAGATTTTGGGGCGAGAGATTCGAGCAGCATCGCCCCGAGATAATAGCCTCTCGAAGCATCCTCGGGGGCACGGTAGGAATCCATCGAGCGATCTCAGCCCCCTGCCACCGGGGATAAATCAATCGTATAGTTTTCTTTTCCATACACATATAACGCCACGAAATCCATTTATGTTGAGGCCGGATTAGATAGCGTAAATTATGATTTGATTTTTTTGCGGAGTCACCGTCAGAGCACACTGATGATGTCTTTCAGCAGTTCAGCTCCCGTCTCAACGCGATCCTTACCGGGCAGATTACGTACTACATCCTCGACAAAAGTATATACACCATTAGCGTCGGCCCAGCACCCCGGTCCACCGAAACGATTGGTGAATGAGTCAGGAAGGGGAAGCAGTGTTGAATCATATAAATTCATTCGCCAGCCATGTTTAATCGGCTCAATCTGAAGACCATATTGCTGAAAACAGATACCCCAGTGAGTGGAATTATCAGTGTACAAAGTAAGTTCATCGCAAAGTCCGGAAGCATATGTTACCTCCGTTTTTCCGTTTTCTACGATATATCCGGCTTTTTTCACCGTGACGTAATTATATGGTTCCAAACGGAAGCCTATCTTCTTATGAGCATAGCCCATGGGAGTTCCAAAAAGGATGCCCGACTCCGTTTCACGATATAAGGCAGCAAAGTCGGTATTCCTGTCATATAGTGTATCAAGATATTTCTCTACGAAGTCAGAAGGCCACTTTCCCACACTCGCAGGAATATTCGCCCGTAGCACTACGCGGCATAGAGCATCTTCCACTCCTCCTCCTCTTGCTGCCGTGAGTATATATGGCCAGTTCTCACCAAGGCCATAGGTGAAATAACCGTTGCGATCAGTCTGTACCCCTTCAAATCCGGCATGGAGCATTGAACTCACCCTGCTCTTGTTTTCAACCTTTACAAAGTTTTGGATGAATCCGTCATATATATCGCCAGTAGCAATGACCGGATCTTTAATCAACTGCCCGAGATTGTGTACGTCATAGAGAAGCCAAGGATGATTCTGGAGCGGTATAACATCTTTCTCATATCGGGCGCGTGCGGTTGTATGGAATTCAGGGCTGTTGAACTCATACCAGTCCTTGACTTGACCTAAATGCAATCCTGCGGCTGACACGAACGGATCAGGGGCGGATAAAAGTTGGGCAAGATTATCCTTTATCTTCTTCTCGGTATAGTCGTAGAGAGTGATGTCTGGCGTCACCTGGTATCTGGGAAGTCGGCGTTGACGCAGGTTCATTAAATAGCCCCACCACTCACGTGTAAAGTCCTGCAGGAGTGAGCTGTTAAGTTGTTTATTGTATTTGGCAACATAATTGAGTATGCCCCACAATAGCAGGCGGGTGCGGATACTTAGACTATGCCCCTTGATGAGGAGTTCCAGCAGATTTACTGAATCTTTGCTTTCATGCTCGCCGAATATGTTCACTCTCTTATTATTTGCAATAGCCGGGTCTTTCGGATCGTTGGTAGAAAAGAGATACCTATCGAAGAATCTCTCGCTACCGACTTCGTCTAAGGCATTGAGCAGTCTGAACAGAGTGATTATATTATCCGGTTCGGAATATATGGATCGTATGATTTCGCGTCTTCCTTCCTCGGATATATCAGCATATGATTTTCCAACTTTGCCATCCAGATACTTCTTAACCTCCCCGGCATAATCCACACGTGAAGCCCAAAGAAATTCGGTTACGAAGTCAAAGAAGTGCATGAAATAATCGTCGATTTTCGGATATCGTCGATTTTGATCTTTCTTTTCCGATTTTTTCCATGCATCCATGGCATATTTCCAGAACGAGGCGCACCAACGCTCTTCGATATTGATCTCAAAATAGGCACGCAATCCACGGCGTAACGGATACTCTGATTCGAGCATGCCTATGAACCATGCTTTCCAGTGCTCAAAATCAGTAAGAGGTTTTCCTCGGGCATTGATCTTGATATACAGATCGTCGACACCCTTATTCATCTTAAGATCATATTGTTCGAACTCAATGGGTGATTCTGTGAAAAACCGCTGTGTCATCAGTGAGATATCACGTGACTCCATAACCAGTCGTCCCGCAAGATAGTCAAGCATTTCCAGAATTGCCTTGACTGTGGGATCGTATTTCCAACTTTCGGCAAACCAGATACAATCGGTTATTTCCCGTGAGGGTTTCACGGTGAAACTTGTGAGATTCATGTTGAGAAGGTGATGGCAAAACTCACGCGATGAGTCACGGGTCTCGTAGCTCAATCCGAGTATTTCACGCCATTTAGATAATTGTTGTTTCTTATCCGTGTCATTGGCAGGTGTTTTTAGGTTCTCGTATTGCAGCAGAAGCCAGCCTATGAGGTTGAGGGTTGTGAGTCGTTGCTGCCCATCGAGGGGGATAAATTCATTGGTCTTGTCAGATGTCGTGCCGTATATGAAATGTATGGGCTCTGTATTGCCGTTGGTAAGTGCAGAGAATAGAGTGGTGACAAATGGGTTGCGTTTTTCTTCCCAGCGGTCGGTGCCTTGCACATAGTCGCGCTGAATCAGAGGTACTTTTGTATGGTATTTCTCCAAAAAGTCGTGCGATTTAGTTGCCATTACGTATGATTTTTTACTTGGTTAGACGATTATATGTAGCTTTAAGTGCAGCCAGATATGCGGTTCGATCCTCTTTGCGCCAGAGCCGCACGTCGCCGATTGAAGATGCTGCGGTAAAGTGCTTAGCAAATACCATGGCGGTGGCGGGCATAATATATGTGCCGTCGGGGGCGACGGTATTGTCATTATGATTCATTTCCCATTCGAGTCTCCTATTGTTACGCTGATTGAGTTTCTCACGCTTCACGTGCAGATAGTCATTAGAGAGGGCGGAATTGGTGGGTTGATCCACAAGTGCCAGATTTCCTATAGAGTGTAGCTCTTTGTCCGTGATATCTACATACTCTCCGAGAGTATCATCAAGTTTCTTGATATCTGCAGATATGCTCATCCAGAGAGGATCGTCTTCACCCTTATCAAATTTCTCTTTATTCCATGTCGGATCGCTGAACTTTTCTTCAAGATTTTCCGCCAGACCTTCAGGCAACTTTAGATGTAGTGCTTTAGCCATATCGATGCGCTCTTTGGCAAGAGCTCTCACAACTCCCGGGGTCATTTCGGAGTTGATATTTTGCGGATAGATGTGTTCAAGGCTGGTGCATTTGTAGAGGTCGTATAAATGAAACGGAAAACGTGATTGCTCGCGAGAGGCTCCGTCGGCCGCTAACATGACGTTGAAAGCGAGGAGCATCTCGGATATTGCTTTGTGAGAGGTGTTGATTCGATAATCCAGTCGCTCCGCATCCAGAGGATGAGTTCGCTGCTCTTTTTCTAAGTCGGTAAGCAGAGCGTGGAGGTGAGTTTTTAGCAGTCCTCCTACCTCGCGTCTGAGTGCTTCTTCAAACTGTTTTTTTCCAGAATCTCCTGTGTCTTTCTCGATCTTCTTAAGTTGGTTGACCACTGATGATGATGGGTTGGTCAAGCGACTCCATAACCCGATGTAATGAAACCATCTCGGATTGTCATACCAGTTGCGTACCTGATTGAACGTTGTCTCTATCGCTTTCCACACTTCATCTACGAGCTCCTCGCGGGATTTAGTCTGATTGTTGCGGAAATAAGTATCAATGACATAGTAGTCAAACCATTGCTCGTCATTACTGCGGCTACGTCTGTCCTCTTTGGGGAGTTTATCGTTGAATTCGTCGGCCACGAGATCAAGGATGAATTCAATATGGCTCAAACGATCAAAATTGTCATTACGTCGGAGCATTGACCAGAAAAGTGGATCCTGAAGTGACTTTTCCATCCGATCCCACACATGGCCGCGATTGATGGCATCCTTATCGTTTTTGCCGTTTGATGCGAGTAGCATGGCCTTGACAAGTTCGGTGCCGGTAAGTCGGATACTACCATAATTCAGACTATCGAATGCCGCTATCGGATTCGATCCCGGAAGTTCATACCATATAATTCTTATGTCAATAAAATTGTCAGGGTTCTTCTCATTCAGCATTATCTTCATTTTATTGAAAATATCGTCGCCTATGGCACCCTGGAGAGGCTCAAACCACTCTTCGATGGCATCATAAGCTTTCCGCAAATAGAAATTGTCGATAATTTCCTCATAGGTGTTGTCAGGATCATTATCGGCCATAAATTTATTTCGGTTTATAAAGTCCGTCTGTTTTGGCCGACGATTGAATGAAAGACTATATGTGATAAGCTGATTTCTCGGAGTCTGACTGTTGAAATACTTCATCAGCAGATAAAGAGTGGTGAGTCGTTGCTGGCCGTCGATGACAATAAACTTGGCACCATCAGGATATTTCCCGAGCACCTTACTGTGGGTTAATATTGTTTTTGATGTGAGTTTTCCTTCAGTATTTTCGTCGGACTCTATCGGCTGTACAACTATGGGTTGGAGACAATAATAGTCTGTCGGAGCCGGGTCGGAAGTAATAAAGTCTTTCAGGTCGTTAAGTAAAGCCCATACCTGATCTTTGTCCCATCGGTATCCTCTCTGATAAGAAGGAATAAAAAAAGAAAAACGCCGGAGTTCAAACAGTGGTTCAAGAGAAAAAGCCATTGTAATATCGCAGGTTAAATGGTTGGATATTTAGTGATTTACGATAAGGTATTTAATTTTTAGCGCTGAGTGGCAAACTAACAATACAGTAGCCAATCTCATCAAAAGCAAAGTTACTGAAATATTTGTAATGGCCTATAAATTATGGAGTATTTTTAAGGTTATGCTGCGGTTTAATACCGATCATGCGCCATTCCGAATTAATTGTCATAAAAAATGAGTAAATTTGCGGGATGATGGAACTGACAAATGACACCTGTATTACGCCTATTAAGATTGTTCGCACTCTTGATAACTGCTATCCCGGTAGCCGCCGGGTGCTTGATAGCATTACGGAGTTGTTGAATCCCCGTCTGCAAGAGGAATTGAAGTCACAACGCTATGGGAATGATACGCTGCGACAGATCGAAATCAATACAGCGATGAGTTTTTACGATGATTTTCATTGTAAGACAAATTACGTTATTGCAGACGAATCACTCAAACTCCGTCAGGCGGATTATTATGACGAATTGCTTACCATGTACTCCGAAGATGAGATTGATCGAGAGGGCTTGTACTTACGCCCGCGTTATCAAATCGGACCATTGAGCAAGCGTACGGGATTGATTTATGCCACTATAGTATTTGAAAAGTCATTCAGTTTTCTGTCTGAAAAAGAGCAAAAGCGGCTGATGAGTGAATACTTCATGACAGTGGTGGAGAGAATCGCACTCCGAAAAAAGAAACTCAACTATGATTTCAGTCTCTTGATGACGGATTTCAAGAATGTATTGGATTGGTGGGTAAATAAGTAGAAAGAAAACAGCTGCTGACTCCGACTACGATAACCACCCTATCCCCCAAGAAGCTGAAGCAAAAGAATGTTATTCGGTATATTTACTCCGTAATGTAGGTGATGTCTAGTTCCATCTCATTGTCAAGATTACTACAATATCTTGTAAAGAGTTGCCAAGGTGTTGAGCCAAAATATGGCTTGTGCCAAATAAATGTCTCTTTTCAGCAGTTCCTCGATGCGCCGTGAGGAGTAAACATTGCTTACTTTGCCATGTTATGTTGTGATTATTAGAGATTTATTTGAAACCCAAATTTACTAAAATCTATGACATGACAAAGGGTTTAGCACTGAATTTCAGCATGAAAGCCTTATTTTTTAGAACTTAATTTATGGAAAGAGGCCGCCTTAACTTGTTAGACATGCCGCATCCGGCAACTACTGCACTCCAGATAATCATTTTGTCCCTGGTAGGGGGAACATGCTCCTCAATCGGGGGGCATGTCTGTCATTTTTAGATGTGTAAAAGTAGGATTGGATAATCTCTTGCTAATATAGATAAACGAACCCCGCAATTTGTTCACAAAGGTTACTTAATAGTATCCGCTTACAAAAATACGAATCTGACAACTGAATGGTTTCTTCCAATCATCAGTATGTTTTTCAAATTTATATTCACATCTCATTCCGTGGGTCATCTTCCCAAAACTGTCCATTAGAGCCCCCCTACCGTTTTCCTGATAAAATGGGCTAACACATACCAAAATGTGATTTCGACTCATATCTTGATTAAGTATTTCTGCGATATGTTCTCGATCAAATTCAGGCATATCCAGTACATTAGAAAAGATATGTATTACAGTTTGTGCATTCGTGCGCAAACTGTCGGATGTAACTTTTCCTGCGGTATCGTTGAACGTAGTAATATCACAATCATCGAAAAATGCTTGCAAATACTTTATTCCTTGACTAATGGATGCTCTGCTTGGTTCAATCATGATAAACTCACCAATTTTATCATTGTCAATATAATGTCGCTTCATAAAATCTGATAAGACCATCTCGGCTACGCACTGACCACAACCATAATCAATGACGGCAAGTTTTCCTTCGTGCCATACTTTATTAGGGATTTTATCATATGCCATCATTAGCTTTTGCCTATGAATATCTCCATATGCACTTAGATACATATACAATTGATCATTAGACGTAAGATTCGCAAGACCATTTTCAAGATCTTCTTTTAGTAATCGTTGCTTTATTTCAGGAAGTGATTTGATATGGTTTGATGCAGCGTCAAGAACCTCGTCAAAGTCCATCCTTGACGCGTTGAAATTGGGTATAAAATGGAGTGTATTCATAGTATTAGGTAATTATATCAGATTATCGAATCGTTATAGGTGTTCTGTAGATGTCGAAGGTAGTTTTGCAGTGCAGAGTAGGCGGTTGTGTTGGCATAGCAGTATGCGCAGCCGTGAGGGCATGTATTATAAGCGCCAATGTCTTTTGAGCTTATGCACCCGCATAGGGCTCGCTGACCTTTGTCAGTTTTTAGCATCCTGATTTCATTTTGTAAGTCCGGAGCAACTCGGCATATTAAATCAGGGTCGATGCAGCGGTTATGATTTATGCCAGACTGGGACAGGTCAATCTTTTCGGCACAGGTGACTAATTCCAAGCCAAGGTTCAATGCTGATACCCTTTGTGCAAAATCAAGCATTTCGCTCTCAGTCCATTCTCGATAATGGATCCCGGCGGCAGAAAGATTTCTCCCTACCTTTTTATAGGTTGATATATCTGCAAAACTAAACACGAGTTTTTCAACATATCCTTTTAGCTGATTTGCAATATTTTCTATTTTGTGCAGCAACTCTTCAGTTGAGATTTTATCTGTCAGAATCAGAGGGTCAAAACGCCAAATGACAGAGTCTTTGCCAAGAATGTCAACTATTTGCTTGAATGTTTCGAGACGTTGTTTTAACGGAGGTACATTGGGTTCCAGCCCTTCGGCATTATAATCATTTAAGGTGAACTGAAAATAGCAATCGATATTACGTTCTTTAAGTAATGGTAGATAGGGAATAATCGGCTTTGGATTCTTCGACCAAAAGATAATAAAACGAGTTTTATCAAACGATACGTATGAATCTTTGCCACTATAAGGATTACGCCAGCGCACATAGCCCTCTTGCAAACGGTCAAAGAACCACTGACTATAAAACGCCGGAATATCAGTAGCACGGCTTGCCGATACAATCATAGGAGCCTGTGCCTCAACGATGTTTCCGTCTTGTAATGTCAATTTAATCTTTTCGGTTTTCATGGTACAAAGTTAAGTCCAAGCATGGGCAAAAAAGGACACACTTGGGTTAATATATCTTAATATGATGATTCAGCATTTCTTTGACGCACGTTGGCGATGTTTGAGACTTAAATCCTGTAATGTACGGCCGAGGGTATCTTCTTTTGCTATCAGCAGTAAATCATCGTCAAGATGCAAGGCATAGAGAACACGGGCATAGATACACGATGCAGACTGCATAAAAAGCTAACAAACAGCGTTTTAACGCCTTATAATGTACAAATGTTGTGCCCTTAAATTGCTCATTTTCAATGCATTTACCGAAATTTGAGCAAAACAAATGCAATTCGCTTGCAATCAGGGTTTTCGCATATCACATTTGTACCAATAGGTTCGTGTTTCCGATAACAAAATTAGTAAAAATCACACAATCGGCAAAAATAAACTCCGACAATTCAAAACTCAAAATTTACTTTTTAGATGAATGTCTTACTCGCTGAATTTTCTTGTCATTGTCGTAATACATATATGGCGATTCAGGTAACTCAGGTAGTAACGCATCCCAGTTTTCAACCATTCCTATTGCTCTTAGCAAACGTATCACAGTACCAAACGAAATATCGGTCATGTTACCGGACTCAAATTTATAAAGAGTGGTCATACCTACTCTTGCTGCTACTGATACTTCTTTACGCGTCATCATCAGCCGCATCCTGTAATCTCGGAATCTCAAACCGAGATTTCGGATTATATCAGGTGTAGGTAAGGATTTATATGTTAGTGTCACCATAATGATATTTAAGCCTCAAAATACGGGATAATATTCAACTAAATGATACTTAAACTAAGATTTCCCACCAGCCGTTGCGACGACCGTTTCGGCGGGTGATTATTCCTTTCTCGACGAGGGTAGATGTAATACGCTTGACTGTAGATGCTGATTTTTTTATAGATTTAGCAATCTCGGTCTGGGTGATTTTTGGATTTTCCT
>JAAVCK010000003.1 GCA_014802325.1 Bacteroides sp. | reverse complement strand
TTATGATTATTAGTGATTTAGATGCAATACAAATTTACTAAAAATCTATGACATAGCAAAGGCTTTCGCGCTGAATTTCAGCATGAAAGCCTTATTTTTTAGCCTGACTGAACGAAAAAAGAGACTGCCTAAACTTGTTAGACAGCCTCCTTGTTGTATTAGTTGTTTCGGGTGGGATGTTGGTGCTTATAGTGGTCGGTAGATATTTATGGTGTATGCTGATGGAAAAATATGGGTCATAGGATTTTTCGGATCGAGGAGTTAAGATACCGCATAGCATGTAGGGGTGTTTCGCCGGAGCACCCGGCCGGGCAAAATGGCAATCTCATTACCGCAAATAAATGTAATCTAAGCCAATTGTTGTATGATATTAGCCACTCCGTGGCTTTTGTATTTGCGGAGTATTTGTGCACGGGGGGTATCAAGATTGGTAAAAATGGTAATTTAATCGCCGGAGTCGCGCACCATCTACCGCCGGCCGCTCCCCGGTGAACGTTCATACAAGATTGATTGTCAAATCATTGTATGTGGTTGTTTAGTGCCGTAGTGCTCAATTACTGCCATCACTCACACCGGAGTTCATTTACTCACTATGCGGAAGATCTACTGTCAATGTTTTCCGGATATGAAGCACCCGAAGTCAGGCTGGGTTTTCAGAGTCCTGGCTTCGGGTGTATATGGGGCAGACGTGACGGATCAGAGTGTGCGGTATTCGCGTGAGTAACGGAGCATCTGGGGAATGTATTCTTCGTCGTAGGAGATGGTCACGTCGATGATATTGCCGTCGGCATCTTTTACGGGAGTGTAGACGGGATTGACAAAGCCTTTGTAGGGGGCAATGTTGAGCGATGCGTAGCGGTCGAGTACTTCGCGGTGAAGTTCGGGGTCGACTTTCACAGCATATGTTTCCACGAGGTCGCGTCCTGCCTCATAATCACCCTCGCTCTTGATGCGCTGTATCTCGTGGAGCAGCTGGCCGAAGAGATTGCGGAGAGCTTCGTAGTCATTGATCTGAATGAAAGTTTTACCATCGCGCTTGACATATTCTATCACGTTGGCATCCTTGCCCTTTTCGTAGGCCCACTTCGAGATGAGCTGACGATTGCGCATGTGGGCTTCCTCTACATCCTTACCCGGCTCGATGCGCATGAGCTGTGTCATGAGGCCGTTGAGGATATACTTGTAATATTCAGCTTTATATGCGTCGGGATTATCGAGCAGTCCGAGTTCGAGGAGCTTGGGATCGGCCAGATAATAGAGTGCGAAGAGGTCGGCGCGGGCTTCTTCGAGAGTTGAACCGTGAGCCTTGAGGGCATCAGGATCCACACCTGGCAGGAGCTGACCTGAAGCGTGGCCGAGACATTCGTGGAGGTCGGTGTGAAGATTGTCGGTGATGAAGAGATAGCGGTCGAGGAGATCTGAAGTCTGCTCGTCGATTACAAACTCTTCATTGAATCCATTGCCGTGCGAAGCCTCGTCGTAGGCCTGAGTGATGTTTTCGAGAGTGACAGACTTCGAGCCGTGGGCGGCACGGATCCAGTTGGCGTTAGGAAGATTGATACCGATAGGAGTAGCGGGGTAAGAATCGCCGGCGAGGATGGCGGCGGTAATCACCTTGGCCGACACACCCTTTACGTGAGGCTTGCGGAATCGGGCGTCGACGGGCGAATTATCCTCAAACCACTGAGCGTTGGCCGAAATCTTTTCAGTGCGGTCAGACGCCTCGATATTTTTAAAGTTGACGATCGATTCCCATGAGCCTGTCATGCCCAGAGGATCACCGTAGCTTTCTATGAAGCCGTTGATAAAGTCGACCTGTGAGGCGGTATCTTCCACCCATTTGATAGAATAGTCGTCAAACGTAGCGAGGTCGCCGGTGGTATAGAAATCAATCAGGCGCTGAATTGTGGCTGCCTGCGCGGGATTCTCGGCATATTTCTTAGCTTCGGTCAGATGACCGGTTATGCGCTCGATGGCAGCCGAATAAAGACCGCCCACTTTATAAGGCTGCTCTACCACTTTGCCGTCGATTTTGGCTATACGGGTATTGAGACCGTAGGAGATAGGATTGGCTACGGTAGTGTCCTTGATAGCATTGTAGTATGCCTCAACCTCGGCCTGCGTCACACCCTCGTAGAGATTGTTGGCCGACGTGGCGATCAGGTCCTGACCTTCGGCCTGATTTACGCGCTTGGCCATGACGGCAGGATCGAAGATTACCGTGAAAAGGGTGGCTGTATCGGCTTTCACGCCAAGCTCGGCAACCTGCTTGGCGAGAAACTCGCGGCTGAATTCGGGTGTGAACTTATCCATCGAGTAGTGATGATGAATACCATTGGCAAACCATATCTGCTTCAGGTATTTTTCGAGAGCGATATAGTCGGCCGATGACTTGTCGCCCTGATAGCCGGTGTAGACGCTTTCGAGCATGTCGCGGATGGCAAGATTGTATTTGCCGTTCTGATCCCACAGGATATCGCGCCCGGCAAGGGCAGCCTCGGTGAGATGATATACGAGGATGCGCTGCTGCGGTGTGAGGTTTTCAAAATCGGGCACTTTGTAGCGGAGCACCTCGATGTCGTTGAAGCGGTCGACCGTGTAGTCAAAGTCGGTTCCGGCGGCACTGTCATTGCCGCGTGAGCATGAAGTTGAAAGCATGAGTGCTGAGATTGATGCGGTGATAATGTGACTTAGTTTCATGAGTAAAAATATGGTGTGAAGAGGGTTTATTGGACTTGTATCACGAGCCCTTTGAGATACTCACCCTCGGGGTGATATATAGATACGGGGTGATCCATGGGCTGAGTGAGCTGGGCCAGCACTTTTACGCGGCGACCGGTGCGCGCCGAGGCCGTGAACACTGCCGTGCGGAATTGCTCCTTGGATATGGCCTGCGAGCACGAGAAAGTGAATATGATGCCGCCGGGCTGTATCTTGGCTATAGCAGCCTCGTTGAGACGCCGGTAGCCTATCATGGCGTTGCGTATGGCTCCGCGGTGCTTGGCAAAAGCCGGCGGGTCGAGAATGATCAGGTCATATGCACCGTGGTCCATGTCGCGGAGGAAATCGAACGCATCCACGGCAAACGAGCGGTGGCGTGTGTCGCCGGGAAAGTTGAGAGCCACGTTGGCATCGGTGAGTGTGATGGCTTTGGCTGAAGAGTCGACGGAGTCAACCGAGGCCGCTCCACCGTCGAGAGCATATACCGAGAATCCGCCCGTGTAGCAGAACATGTTGAGCACACGAGCACCCTTGCTCAGCCTGCGAAGCAACGCGCGGTTTTCGCGCTGGTCAATGAAAAATCCCGTCTTCTGACCCTTGAGCCAGTCCACGTGAAATTTCAGGCCGTTTTCGAGAGTGACGTCAGTGTCATACTTGCCGATGATGTAATCGTTGACGGGGTCGAGAGCGGCGTTGAACGGCAGTGTGGTCTCCGATTTGTAATATACGTTTTCAATTCCAGCATCGGGAAGAGCCACGAGATTGCGCGCTATGGTGTGGCGAGCGAAGTGCATGCCCGGACTGTGGGCCTGAAGCACTGCGGTGTGGCCGTAGACGTCCACCACGCAGCCGGGGAGGAAATCGCCTTCGCCGTGCACGAGTCTGAATGTAGTGTTGGTGGGAGTGATAAGTCCGAGGCGGCGACGCATATCCCATGCCTCGGCCAGACGGCCGGCGAAAAATTCGTCGTTGACAGGTGTGTCGTCCATGGTCAGCATCCGCACGGCGATCGATCCGGCCTCGAAGTGGCCCGTACCCATGAGCCGGCCCGAAGCCGAGCGCACCTCCACGAGGTCGCCTTCAGTTATGTCGTCGGGGCGTGATGCGATGGCGCCCGAAAATATCCAGGGATGGAACCGCTCCAGCGACTCCTCTTTTCCGCGTTTGAGTATGATAGTTTTCATGTCACTTGAAAAATGCTTTGAACAGGTCGTTGCCATTGGCGTAAACAAGCAGGAGCAGCAGGAATGCCATTCCCACATACTGAGCGCCTATAAGGAAATTCTCCGAGGGCTTGCGGCGGGTGATGATCTCGTAGAGCAGAAACATCACGTGGCCGCCGTCGAGTCCGGGGATAGGAATTATGTTCATGAAGGCGAGTACTACCGACAGAAATGCGGTGATCTGCCAGAACGATAGCCAGTTCCAACGCTCGGGAAACATATTGCCTATCGCTCCGAAGCCGCCCAGACTCTGCGCTCCCTCGCGGGTGAATACCTGCTTGAGCGAGCTGACATAGCTTGTGAGGGTGGCTGTACCTATCTGCCATCCGCGGGGCACTGATTCGAGCAGCGTATAGCGCTGTGTCACGGTGGGATATATGTCGACGGGCTGGCGGAGCTGAAATCCGAGCTTACCGTAGGAGTCGGGTGTGGCGCTGAGGGTCACCTTGTCGCCGTCGCGCTCTACGGTGATATTCACCTGAGTGTCGGCATATTTCAGAAGGGCGGGCGAGAGTTCGGTGAACGACGGAGTAGCTATAGAGTCCACGGCTACTATGTGGTCACCTTCGCGCAGACCTGCTTTTGAGGCGGCTCCACCTGCCACGAGGCGGTCAACCACCACGGGGATGCGGAGCGACATAAGTCCCTTGTCGTCGTTGAGCCGGAGCAGGAAATTATCGGGTAGCGAGATGCTCACGGTATCTTTGTGGTTGCGAAGCACGGTGACAGTCGAGGCCGAGGCAAGACGGTAGATGCAGTCGCTTTCAGAAGCGTCAAGTTTATGTCCGTCGGCAGTGAGGGGTATGTCGCCGTTGCGGAATCCGGCATTGAGAGCCGTGGACACGAAGTCAAATCCCTCGTAGGCATCGGCAAACGGTATATATCTGTCGCCCCAATGGTAGGCGATACCGGCGTAGATGACAATGGCGAGAATAAAATTGAAAAGCACGCCGCCTATCATGACCAGAAGGCGTTTCCATGCCGCTTTGGAGCGGAACTCCCATTCGCGCGGTTCCTGAGCCATCTGGGCAGTGTCCATCGACTCGTCGATCATACCTGCTATCTTGCAATATCCGCCCAGTGGGAGCCATCCTATACCATAGACAGTATGGCCCCAGAAACGTTTCCATCGCGATTCTTTTTTCTCCTGCTCATACTCGGCGTCAAATCGAGCGGTGCGTGCGGCTATGCATGAGTCGAGCTGGGCTTTTGCGGCACAGAGCCGTGACTTGGCTTCCGGATCGCCTTTCGATTTCTTTTCAGCATTGTAGGCGTCAGAGTATTCTGATTCGGCCTTTTCGAGCCGTTGGTCCTCCTCATACTCGGCGCGAGCTTCGGGGTTGGAGAATTTTATGGCGGAGCCTGCGCCTAAGTGGCGTCCCGGTTTCCACTTGAAGAGCGAGAAGCCGGGATTGAAGAACATATAGAACTTTTCGACCTTGATGCCGAATATTCGGGCAAGGATAAAGTGGCCGAATTCGTGGATTATTACGAGAAAAGCGAGTGCAACGATGAGTTGCAGGGCTTTCATGAGAAATGCTTCCAATGTTGAGAGATAATGGTTGGTGTTATAAAGAGTGATCGGCTACCCACTCGCGAGCAGCGGCGCGTGCTTCAGAGTCAGTGGCTATATAGTCGTCGAGCGACGGAGAGTCGATGTGGTCGATTCGATCCACCGTGGCCATGATGAGCGGGTAGATGGAGGTGAAACCTATACGGCCGTGGAGAAATGCGTCGACGGCTATTTCGTTGGCTGCATTGATGATGCAGGCCGTGTTGCCGGGACGATCGAGCGCATATCGGGCCAGCGTCAGGCAGGGAAATTTGTGAGGGTCGGGCTGTGAGAACGTAAGACGTGAATAGTCGGCCACGGTGAGCTTGGGGCAGTCCGACTCCAGTCGGGTGGCATCGGCAAGAGCATAGCGGATAGGCAGGTGCATGTCGGGCAGTCCGAGCTGAGCCTTTACGGCACCGTCGACAAACTGTACCATCGAGTGCACTATGGCCTGAGGGTGTATGACGGCAGTGATGCGCTCGCCGGGAATGCCGAACAGCCAGCGGGCTTCGATGATCTCAAAGGCCTTGTTCATCATGGTGGCTGAGTCGATGGTGATCTTCGCTCCCATGTTCCAGCGCGGATGATGAAGAGCCTGCTCCACGGTGACGGTTTCGAGCTGACGGGCCGAGTAGCGGCGGAAAGGACCTCCCGAGGCGGTGATGATGAGCTTGTCGACACTTTCGGGCGTCTCGCCTACAAGACACTGGTAGATAGCCGAGTGCTCCGAATCGATGGGCACCACAGTCGACGGCGATTCGGCCAGAAGACCGGTCACGAGCTGACCGGCCACTACGAGGGTCTCTTTGTTGGCCAGACCTATGCGTTTACCGGCTTTTATGGCGCGGATGGTAGGCAGCAGGCCGCTGTAGCCTACGGTGGCTGTCACCACGGTGTCAACATCGGGATCATCCATGGCATCGGCCACTGCATCAGCTCCGGCAGCACATTCAATGCCCAGAGGCGAGAGGGCTTCGCTCAAAGTGGCGTATAAATCCTCACGGGCTATCACCGCACGGCGCGGACGAAAGTTGCGGCACTGCTCGATGAGCATGTCGACTTTGCTGCCGGCTATGAGCACCCGAGCCGTAAACAGGTCAGGATAGCGCTCTATGACGTCGAGCGTCTGCGTGCCTATCGAGCCGGTAGAGCCTAATACTGCTATGCGTTGGGCCATATGTATCAGCGGGTGAGCGATTTGATGACTTCCTTGATGGATGCGGCCAGAGCGTCGGCCTGCTGCATGGTGGCGGCTTCGCTGTAGATGCGGATGATGGGTTCGGTATTGCTCTTGCGCAGATGTACCCACGAGTCGGCGAAGTCGATCTTCACACCGTCGATGTCGGTGATGCGCTCACCGGCATATTTCGCCTTCACGGCATCGAGTATGGCATCGACGTCGATATCGGGAGTGAGTTCTATCTTGTTTTTGGCTATCATGTATTGCGGATAGCCGGCCTTGAGTTCCGACACTTTTTTGCCGCTCTTGGCCAGAAGGGTCAGGAAGAGAGCTACGCCTACGAGAGCATCGCGGCCGTAGTGGGCGGCAGGATATATCACACCGCCGTTGCCTTCGCCACCTATCACCGCGCCGGTCTCTTTCATGAGCGTGGTGACATTGACTTCGCCAACCGCCGAGGCATTGTAAGTGCAGCCGTGGGCGGCGGTGACGTCGCGGAGCGCACGCGACGAGCTGAGATTTGACACTGTGGAGCCGGGTGTGTGCGACAATACATAGTCGGCCACGGCCACGAGTGTGTATTCTTCAACAAACATTTCGCCGTTTTCCATCACTATGGCCAGACGGTCAACGTCGGGGTCTACCACAAAACCCACATCGGCCACGCCGCGCTTCATCAGGTCGGAAATTTCGGTGAGGTTTTCAGGGATAGGTTCGGGCGTGTGGGCGAAGTTGCCGGTAGGATCACAGTTGAGAGTGATGATATTTTTCACGCCGAGCGCACGCAGAAGCTGGGGTATTACCACACCGCCTACGGAGTTGACTGCATCGACGGCTACCGTGAAGTCGGCATCGGCTATAGCCTTGGTGTCGACAAGGTCGAGGGCGAGCACCTGCTCGATGTGGCGGAGATTGTAGTTGTTGACGGTATATACCTTGCCTAAAGAGTCGACGGGAGCGAAAGTGAAATCCTCGGCCTCGGCTATGCGGAGCACCTCCTTGCCCTGAGCGTCGTTGAGAAATTCGCCGTGCTCGTTGAGGAGTTTGAGCGCATTCCACTGGCGGGGATTATGGCTTGCGGTGAGGATGATACCTCCGCAGGCCTTCTGATCGGTCACGGCTATCTCGGTGGTTGGAGTAGAGGCAAGGCCTATGTTGACCACATCGAAGCCCATGGCTACGAGTGTACCGCATACCAGACTGTCGACCATCTCGCCGCTGAGACGGGCGTCGCGACCCACTACTATCAGACGGTTGGGGCGGGTGGTGATGGTGGATATAAAGCGCGCGTAGGCTGCCGTGAATTTCACGATGTCAACCGGCGAGAGTCCTTCACCGGCAGGTCCGCCTATCGTGCCGCGGATACCTGATATCGACTTTATGAGTGACATAGTGTATATAGTTCGTTGAAAATCTTAGATTTGGCTTTTAAAGTAGCTGATGGTGTAGAGATATGGTATCACGTCGGCAATCTCTGAGGTGGCACCCACCTGCGACTTCACCACCAGATTGACCTTGGCATTGTAGCCCAGATAATGCATGGGCACCTGTATTCCCGTACCGTATTGAGTAGACTGCTGGATGGTTACGTTGTCGAGCAGAAAAAATACCGGGGTATAGCTCATATTGTCGGCATTACCTGAGGGGGTATTGCCGTCAGAGCCTACTTCGTAGCTGAAAAGATTGTAGCGCAGATAGCGGAAATACACGCGGTCGTTGGTCTCGGGCTTCTCGTCAGTGCCGGCGTCGAGTACCTGCATATACACGTTACCGTCGGAGTCCATCTTATAATACGGAGCGTCAGGCCCGATCTCAAATTTATTGTCGTCCGGTATCTCGGTCACCACACGGTGGAGCGAGAGAAAGTGATTGACAGTATGGTTTTCGTCGGTGAGCAGTTCGGCGTAGCTCTTGGAGTCGCTGCACGAAGTGACAGCCGGGATGATAGCGGCCATAGCTATGATGGCCATGAAGATATTGCGGAGTTTCATAATCATTTCAGGTATTTGTCATATTCGGGAAGAGCGCCAAGCAGTCGGGTCACGGCCTCGGGAAGCGAGCCGTGAAATTCGCCTCCGGCAGCATTGAGGTGGCCGCCGCCGCCAAACTGCTGTTCGCATATCAGATTTACCGGGAAGTCGCCGGTGGAGCGCATGGATACTTTCACAAATCCGGGAGAGTCTTCGCGCAGATATACCGAGTAGACCACTCCGGGAATGCTGAGGGGAGTATTGACAAGGCTTTCGGTGTCGCCCTTTGTATAGCCGAACTCGTCGAGCTCGTCACGCGACAGGGTGATGAGTGCGGCGCGGTGGTGCGGGAGCAGTTCCATGCGGTATCGGGCATAGCCGCACAGCCTCACACGTGTCTCCGAGTTGGTGTTGCACACGAGCGTATACAGACGGTCTTTGTCGATGCCTTTGCGCAGCAGATCGGCTATTATCACATACAGGTCGGGATCGTTGGAGTTATACGAGAAGTTGCCCGTATCGGTCATCATGCCTGTGTAGATACACGCGGCGCCGCTGCGATTGAGGTAGCGTGTCATATGGAGCTGCCACAACAGGATATACACCAGTGCCGAAGTCGACGATACTTCGGGATGCGATATGAGCACTTCTGCCTCGATCGAGGGGTCGAGGTGATGGTCAACCACCACCCGGCGCGCACGGCACTTGGCTTCGATAGTGTCGGCGAGCTTGTCGACACGCTTCAGATCGTTAAAGTCAAGACAGAAAAGCAGGTCGGCGCGGGTCAGTGCGTCTTCGGCTGTCTGCGGATTAGAGGTAGCCACTACTACGTCCTTCATTCCGGGCATAAAAAGAAGCTGGCGCGAAGGGCAGTCGGGTGTCACCACCACTGCCTCCTTG
This sequence comes from Bacteroides sp., assembly GCA_014802325.1. GTDB lineage: Bacteria > Bacteroidota > Bacteroidia > Bacteroidales > Muribaculaceae > Duncaniella. The sequence continues at coordinate 80,869 of JAAVCK010000003.1, read as the reverse complement.
CCCAGAGCTCTGAGAGCCTGACAAAGACCGAGCGACGAGCCGATAGCGTCGCCGTCGGGGGTGAGATGGCAGGTGATTACTATAGATTTGGCCGCAAGGATGAGGGCCTGCACGCGGTCAACGGCATCCTGCGGTATCTGGGTTTTGAAACGAGGTGGTTTCTGTGGATTCATGTTTGCAAAGTTACTCAATTTTCCCCACAATATAAGACGAGTTGACATTTTTTATTAAATACCATGCTGACAGTATCTGCTCAGATTCATACTGACCGCCGAAGGGAGTGGAAATATGATCGAGAAATAGTGCTCAGGCAGGTATGCCGGGCGATGGCTGGTTTATAAAAAACGCACCCCGCCGCGGGGGCCGGGCGGGGTGCGGGTGATGGGGAGGGATCGCTTAGATTTTTTCGAGGACGATGAGGAAGAGGTTGCGTGAATCGGCTTTGGTGAGAGTGGTTGAGCCGCTGATTTCGGTGGTGTAGGTCGATCCTGAGGCGGTGACTTTCGTGCCGTCTATCTTGATATTGGCGGTCTCGGTGTCGGCAAACACGAGGGTCATTCTCATGGCCTGGCCGGGATTGACGGCAATAGAGGTGGACGATTCCATCTTCACGCATGTGTTGTAGGTGACACCGGCGTATGTGGCTGTGCCCTTGGAGGTGCTATAGTTGCCTGTCACTGTCACGAGATTGCTTGACGGAGTGTTGCCGGTGAAACTGCATATTACGACGTCGCCCACCGGCTCGGGAGTAGGCTCGGGCGTCGGGTCAGGCGTCGGGTCGGGTGTGGGATCGGGTGTGACCGACGATGAGCCGAAGAATCCTACGAGCGAACACTTGTAGGCGGCGAGGATGGCGTCGAGAGCGGAGTTGCGGCCATAGTCGGAGTCATCGGTGGCATTATTGAACGTGAAGTGAATATCGCCCTGATTGAGACGTCCGGCGCCACGATAGCCCATCACTACGGCAGGCACTTCGGCTGCTTCTACGGGAGAATAATCGTACATCAGTGAGGAGTTGGTATCGAAATTGTTGTAGGTAGTGCCACCTTTGAGAGTCTTGAAAGTAGACGGTACCTGCTCGTCGCGCACCGAAGCCTCGTAAGCGTCAAAGCTGGTGGCATTGTCGGCCGTGGTGATGTAGCTGTAGGCCGACGGACGCTCTACCATAAGATTGCCGAAACTCTTGATCATACCTCCGTTTTCGCTTGAGAATGTTCCGTCGCCGGTGGCGTCAGTGCCCTGGAGCGACGACATCATGGGACGCTTTGTGCCGCGGAAATAGTTGCGCTCCACGAAGATGCTGCAACCCATAGTAGCGCCTACGCCGTATTTAGCGCATCCGTCGTAGTAGTTGTTCCATAGATGCACGGTAGATGTGCGGACGCGCGGGTGGCGGGAGTCGGAGTGGTCAAACCAGTTGTGGTGATAGCAGATGAGATTGTCGACGGTCTCGCTCTTCATGCCGCAGAGCACTGATTTGCCGGCGTCGACAAAGTGGTTGTAGGCAAAAGTGGCGTATGAGCATCCGTCCTTGCAGTCCATCGAGCCGTCGCCCTTGTCGTGGTCGCCTCCGCCTTTCTGACCGTAGAAGAGGTCGCAGTTGTGAATCCAGATATGGTTGGTACCCTTTACCTCCACGCAGTCGTTGCTCGAACCGTGGAGCATCACGGCGAGATTGCGCATCTCGGCTCCCGAGCCGCTCACGAAACCGGCACCGAATCCCTTGAACGAGGCGTCGTCGCCCACACCTTCGAGAGTCACCTGGAAGTCGATATCGGTGTTGTTGCCTTTAAGGAGCAGACCCTTCTGATCGGTAAGGAGCTGGGCGGTGCCTATCTTGTCGACGTCGATCTGACCAATCACGCGCACGGCTATAGGAGTGGTGGAGTAGCCCTTCTGGAGAGCCTTGAATATTTCGCCCAGACCGGTATAGGTGGCAGTAGCACCCTTATTGTTGGAAGGGAGGTCGAGAGTCACGCTGTTGAATGTGTCGTTGGTGATATACAGCACCTTTGCGCCTGACTTGAGAGTGCCGTCGTTGTTATACGCACCTACGCCGCCGGTGAAATTCTTGTGGGCGAAACCTGAGCGGTCGTGAGCGGTGACTTCGAGACCTTCCACAGTGTTGGCGGCCGAAGCTATTTCCGTACCGTCGGTGGCGGGAACTACTTTCAGATCGTAGGTTCCGGGAGCGAGTCCGAGCACGTCAGCGCGACCGTAAGTGCCGTAATCACGCACGAGCATGCCGTCGATGGCTGTCCAGTCAGAGACATTGCCACCGCGGTAATATACGTTATAGCCGTTAGCGCCCGTAAACGGCATGAATTTCACATAAGCAGCTTCAAGCCAGCCCTTGGCCTCCTTGATGGCTACTTTGCCGTCGGGATTATCGATCACGGGACCCGAACCGCCTTCGGCTTTGCGGAATGTCACCGAAGTGACGCAGCCGTCGTAAACCACGGGCTCTATTGCGGCATTCAGGTGGTGGACGGTCATTTTATCACCGTCAAAATTGACGGTTTCTACATCGGCGGTGTTGTAGTAATGCATTTCGCCGTTGGATAGCAATACGTTCATCTGATTCACGCCGAGGTTGAGCGAAGTGCCTCCGCCGGGAATGACTGACGGTTGCGACGAATCACCTCCCTCGGTCACCTCGATAGAGAAAACGTAGAGGCCGCCGGTATTTTCGAGGATCACGTCGCCGTCGGCGGTCACGGTAGCTACGTTGACCTGATCGTCGAGCGAGGTGGAGTTAAACATGCCCGACACGGGGGTGAGATTAGTGACGTTAAGGCCACGAGCCGCGGTCTTGCTCGATGTCTTGCACTTTACAGTCACGGTAGATCCGGCAGAGAGCGAGGGGATGATGAGCTGCATGGGCTTGTTCATAGCCATACGCTTGCCCTTAATGTCGACGCGGAAGGCATCGGCGTCGGATATGGTGGCCTTGAGTCCTGAGGTGAAGTCGAGTTCGTGGCCGTTGGCCGTGATGGCTTCGGAGCTGTAGTTGAGTTTGTTTTTATAGCGGTCATTAGAGTCGGAACTTTCGTGCTCCCATCCGGCAGCGTCGGCGGCAAGATTTTCTACGTCGGCGGCCGATACGGTAGCGAAATTCCATACTTTGGCGTCGGCGCTGAATGAAGTAAGGCACACCATGGCGACGATGGCCATAAGGATTGAAACGGATTTCTTCATGATGATCAGCGTTTTACGAATTTCACAATTTCATTACCGGCTTTGAGAATGTATACACCTCCTTCGAGATGCGATATTTCTACCGTGCAGTCGGTTGCTTCGGCTGTGGCGCCGGCCACAGCACGGCCACGCACGTCAAAAACCTGAAGGTGGCAACCGGGAGCCACACCCGAGACTTCGAGCTGATTGTCGACCTTCACAGCAAGTGAGCCGAAAGCCGATACTGCGCCGATACCTGACGACGAGGCAAACGAAAATGCCACTTCGGCCATGTCGTGGTGCGTCATGGTGTTGTCCGCATAGTATACTTTCACATTGTCGCCGTCGAAGGTGATGTTGGTCACTGATTTTTCCACCCGCTGTCCGTTGACCGTCAGAGCGGCATCGGCCATTGCGGTAGTGGTCCCTGCTGCCATCATGAGCAGGGCGAGGGGGAGGGATTTAAGTTTCACTGTGTTATTATTAAAGGTGTAGTTAGTAGAAGATGATTATTTACGGGTTACGGTGACGCGGCAAGGAGTGAGGCGCTCGGCATGCCAGCGGCGCAGATGTTCGTGCCACGAGGCTGCATCTTTGAATCCATCGTTTTCACGGGCCGATGCAATGTTGATGCCGTAGCCTATGTGGCCGTCGGCGTCGGGAGCTACAAACGTGAGATAGTTCACCTCGTCTTCGGCTGTGCCTGAGAGCGAAGCGGGATCTACGCTCACACCAAGGCCTACCCATTCCACGAGGTCGGCATATTTCTTTTCCGGAATATTGCTGCCCCAGCATCCGGCCAGTCCGTCGGGCTGCACGAATCCGGTATTGTCGCTTTCCATCTTCTGCACGCCTGTGGCATAGACATCGGCGGGAGTGGTGCCCTTGATGAATACATCCACATCGTAGTCGCGATGATCAGCCCAGAGGGTGTAGAACTGGCTCATGTCGTGGTGCGTACCGTTGTAGTTCCAGCCGTGGTCGTCGATTCTGACGATCGAGCGCACCGGGCCTGAAACCACTACGCGCTGACCGCGCGAGGCCACGCTGTCGATGTAGACGGGCGTGCCGTTCTGATAGCCGCGAAACGAACCCGCGGCCACCGACTGGCCGGCCCAAAGGATGTCATGGCCATAGCCGGCGGCAAGCTGCTCGGGGGTGGTGTAGAAACCGGTCACGTCCATTTCGAGTTGCTTGGTATTTTTGCCGTAGACGTCGACGCTCTGACGGTTGTCCATATATATACGTATGGCATTGTAGAGGCCTTCCATCACGGCTCCGTGACCATAGATGGAGTTATACATGGTACGGGTATCGGCATCGCCGGGAAACTCCACGGCCACTACTTTGGGATATTTCTTTTTCTCGTCGCGCAGCTTTATGTAAGCGTAGGTCTTGGGGGTGAATACGGTGTCGGTGGGAGCTGAGGTAAGTTCCACGGAAGCCGTGACTGTGGCTCGGGGGGCTACGTCGGTCACGAAAACCAGTTCATCGGCCACGCCGTCGGCATTGAGGTCGTCAATCTGGCAAGGGATGATTTCGCCGTTGATTTTTACAATAGCCCCGGCGGGATTCATGCCCGGAGCGTTTTCGTGGAGGTTGACTGTCACCGGCACTGCCTGACGGGCAGCGTCGAGCGGATTTTCGATTTTAACTTCGAGTGTTGAGGCCGAAGCCGAGAGCGCTGCGGCGGCAAGCGCTGATAGGGTAAATATACGTTTCATGGTCAGAGTGTTTCGATCCATCGATCAAGCTCGTTGAGCATTTGGGTGTGATATTTGAATTTGGGTCGGAAACCCCATCCGTGGCCTCCCGTAGGGTATACGTGAAGCGATGCGGGGATGCCGAGCGACTGTAAGGCGGTGTAGTAGCGGAGAGAGTTGGCCGGCGGAACGGCTTTGTCGTCGCCGCTCAGAGCTATAAATGCGGGCGGAGTGGATGCGTCTACCCTTGTGTCGTTGCTGTAATCGGTCACCGTCTGTTCGGTAGGATTCTCGCCGAGCAGATTGAGGCGGCTGCCGGGATGAGTGAGGGTGGAGTCCATGCTGACTACGGGGTAGAAAAGAATCTGAAACTCGGGGCGCTCCTCGGTTGGAAGATGGGTGGCAGCGGTAGATGCGAGATGTCCGCCGGCCGACGAGCCCATGATGCCGAGGCGTGCGTCGGGGTATTGCGAACGCATATGTGCGAGAGCTTTTCTTACGGTCTCAATCGGCTTGGTGCGGTCGCCGTGAGGCATGGGATAAGCCAATACGGCCGCAGCCACGCCTCGGTCGTTGAACCACGAAGTCCAGTCTGTGCCCTCATGCTGCATGGCAAGGTGCGAATAGCCGCCACCGGGGAGTATCAGCACGGCCTTCTCCACAGCTCCTGAGTCGGGCAGAAATACAATAAGGGGTGCGCCGTCGATCTCGGTTTCCACCTGCAGGGCATGAGCCGAAAACAGGGTTGAGATTATGGTGAGAAGTGAGGTAAGTAGCTTGTTCATGGGTGATTACACTGGATTCAAAGATGGCTGCGAAGAAAAATCAACAAATTTCTCCGATACAAAGATAATAACAATCTGTCAATACACAATGAAATGGCAGGAAAAAGATATGCGAAGCCGGAAAATGAATATAAAAGAACGCTTCCCGCCAGCCGGGAAGCGTTCATAGGGTGATGGAGAGGGTGGATTATTTCACGGTAATCTTCTATTCCTTACATGGCGTTATGTTGACCGTGTGTAGTGGAGTGAGGGGTGTGTCAGTCGAGGTGGAATACTTCGCGGATGGGGTGGGTGACGGGGGAGTTGTCGGGGTTGACTTCCATGATGTCGGCCATGTAGTCCCACCAGCGGCGGGTGATCTCATCGGCCGCTTCGGCGTCCTGCGAGTTGGAGTCGCCTTCCACTTCCTGATATCCGAATAGGATGTTGGTGTCCTTGTCCCAGAATATGGAGTAGTTTTTCACGCCGCTCTGCGCGATGCGCTCGCGAAGTTCGGGCCACAGGGCAGCGTGGCGACGTGCGTATTCTTCCTCAAATCCGGGTTTGAGATACATTTTAAAAGCAAATCGTGTCATGGGTTTAATATTAAGGTGTATTTATCGGGTGAATTGATTAAATCTCGGGCTTTAAGAAAAATGGGATTGTTGAGGTAGGCCACGCGGTAATATGCGTCCTGCCCGTAGAGGTCGCGGCCTATGAGGGCTTTGACTATGTTGGCCAGATAGGGTGCGGAGCGGTCATACTGCTCCTGATCAAACTCGATACCCTCGGCAGCTGCCGCGTCGCGGAGCCCTTGCATCAAGTCGGCTCCGGCCTGGAAATCATCGACGAATTTCTCTACCTTCGGATAGGCTTTGAGCATGGCGGCGCGATGGTCTTCGACGTAGGTGACGCAATACTTGTTGAGCACACCTTTAGCTACTATGTCACGGTAATACGGGGTAAAGAAAGTAGTATCGAGGGGCACATTTATATCAGGCATAATACCGCCTCCGCCATACACGGGACGGCCGTTGCGGAGGGTGCGGTACATGAGCGAGTCGGCATAATGGTAGGCCGAGTCGGCGTTGAGAAGTTCGCCGTTGTTGTATCGGTCGGCTATATCGTGATAGTAGCTTTCTGGGTCGCCCGATACGTAGGGCTTCTGGATGCAACGTCCGGAGGGAGTGTAGTATTTCGACACGGTGAGGCGTATCATGGAGCCGTCGGGGAACGGAAACGGGCGCTGGACGAGTCCTTTGCCGAAGGTGCGACGACCTACGACAACTCCTCGGTCATTGTCCTGAATGGCTCCGGCAAGGATTTCGGCGGCCGATGCCGAATATTGGTCTACCATCACTACCACGCGGTTGTCGAGCATTATGCCGTCTTCATCGGCCAGATAGTCTGTGCGACCCAGACGCGGAGCGTCGGTAAACACGAGCAGATCACCCTTGCGCAGAAACATATTGGCTATCTCGTAGGCCGATTTGAGGTATCCGCCCGAGTTGCCGGTGAGGTCGATGATGAGATTTTTCATGCCTCTTTTTTTCAAGGCCTTGATGGCATCGCGCATCTCGGCGGGAGTATTCTCGGCGAAACGCGACACGACGATCACGCCCGTGGTGGCGTCGGCCATGAACCAGGCGTCGACACTGTTGATGGGTATGTCGCGGCGGGTGACGTTAAACGTAATGGTGCNGTCGACGCCGCGGCGCTTGATCTTAAGCACGGCCTCGGTGTCGCGCGGGCCGCGGAGTATCTTCATTATGTCGGTGTTTTTCATCTTCACACCGGCTATGACAGTGTCGTTACACTCCAGGATGCGGTCGCCGGGCAGTATGCCTACCTGTTCGGAAGGTCCGCCGGCTATTGTCTCTATTACATATAGCGTGTCGTTGAGCATCTGAAAGCGCACGCCTATCCCCGAGAAGTTGCCTTCGAGCGGCTCGTTGAGCTGGCGTGTCTCCTCGGCGGTGGAATATGCCGAGTGAGGGTCGAGTGTCTTGAGCATGGCTATGATGGCCTGTTCCACCATCTTGTCGGCATCGACGGAGTCAACATAATAATTTTCTATCACGGCCTCGGCCAGACGCAGTTTTCGCTCGGCGGGAAATACATTTGGATCAATCACATTGCCGCGNAGCGAGAGCGATGCTNCGGAGANNAGTATGAGAAGTAATGGTAATAAACGTTTCATCAGTAGGTATGAGGTATGAACTCGGAAGTATCGTAGTCATATTTTTCGAGCTCGCGCACCACCGACGAACTTATGGCGGCCAGCTCGGGCAGAGAGTAGANNATCACGGTCTCTATACCGGCTATGCGGCGGTTGACATCGGCCATGGCNCGCTCGTATTCAAAGTCGGTCACGGAGCGCACTCCGCGGAGTATCCAGCGGGCCTGNTGCTGGCGGCAAGCGTCGACCGTAAGGCCGGAGTAGGCTATAACCTCCACGCGGGGATCGTCGCCGTAGAGCCGGGCTATGGCGTCGATGCGGTCGTCCACGGGCACTACCGACGATTTGGCGTCGTTTTCGCCCACGGCTATGATGATGCGGTCAAATAGCGGGAGCGCCCGATCGACGAGCGACTTATGACCGATCGTAAACGGATCGAACGTGCCGGGGAAGAGTACTATACGCTCTTCGGTGTCAAATTCAGGAAATCTCGGAATCATCTTCTACTACGAGGTTTTTAATAATAAATCCCTGGCGTTCGAGGGTNTTTTTACCCATGTAGAACTCCAGNAGGCGGGCTACGGCATCGTCCTTGCGGAGCTGAACGCGGTCAAGACGCATNTCCGGACCGATAAAGCCCTTGAACTCATCAGGCGAGATTTCGCCCAGACCTTTGAATCGGGTAATTTCGGCATTGGCTCCGAGGAGATTGATGGCATTGATGCGCTCTTCGTCGGAGTAGCAGTAATAAGTGTCGGCTTCGGCGGCTTTAGCGTTTTTCGATCCGCGCTTCGATGTCTTGCGGTTGCGCACGCGGAAGAGCGGTGTCTGCAATACATACAGNTGCCCCTTCTTTACCATGTCAGGGAAATACTGGAGGAAGAAGGTGAGCAGCAGCAGGCGGATGTGCATTCCGTCGACGTCGGCATCAGTGGCTATTATGACCTTGTTGTAGCGCAGTCCGTCGATGCCCTCCTCGATATTGAGGGCTGCCTGAAGCAGATTAAACTCGTCATTCTCATAGAGAATCTTTTCGGGCACGCCATAAGAGTTTTTAGGCTTGCCTCGAAGCGAGAACACGGCCTGAGTCTCCACGTCGCGAATCTTGGTGATCGATCCGGCAGCCGAGTCACCCTCGGTGATGAAGATCGAGCTTTCGAGTTTCTTGTCTTCTGAGCCTTTGGGGTCGTTGAGGTGCACGCGGCAGTCGAGCAGCTTCTTGTTGTGGAGATTGACTTTCTTGGCTTTCTCGCGCGCCACTTTGGTGACCACGGCAAGCGACTTACGCTCCTTCTCGCTATCCTGCACTTTCTTGAGAATCACCTGCGCTACATCGAGATTGCGGTGGAGATAGTTGTCAAGCTCCTTTTTGATAAAGTCGTTGACAAATTTATTGACCGTGGGGCCGTCGGGCCACATGTCGCGCGAGGTGAGTTTGGTCTTTGTCTGCGATTCAAATACAGGCGCCTCCACCTTGATGGAAACGGCGGCAATGATACCGTTGCGTATGTCGCCCGGCTCGAAGTTGCGGTCAAAGAAGTCCTTGAGCGTGCGGGCCACGGCTTCCTTGAATGCAGCCAGATGAGTGCCCCCCTGAGTAGTGTTCTGTCCGTTGACAAATGTGTGATACTCTTCGCCNCGCTGGTCGGTATGCGTGAAGGCCACTTCGATGTCGTCNCCCTTCAGATGGATAGGCTCGTATAGCTGATCCATGGTAATGGAGTCGCGCAGAAGGTCGAGCAGACCGTNGCGCGATATGAAGCGCTGGCCGTTGAGCATGATGGCCATGCCCGGGTTGAGGTAAGTGTATTTCTTGACCAGCGGAGTGATAAATTCCAGCCGGAAGCGATAGTTGCGGAATATGGTGGCGTCAGGAGTGAACTTGACCAATGTACCTGCCGGCTCGTCGGAATCCTCGATGGGAGTTTCATCAAGAACGTCGCCGCCGGAGTATAACACGGTCTTCATCTTGCCGTCGCGATAGGAAGTCACCTCCATGCGCGACGAAAGAGCGTTGACGGCCTTGATGCCGACACCGTTGAGTCCCACGGATTTCTTGAAAGCCTTGCCGTCATATTTGCCGCCGGTATTCATGCGCGAGGTGGCTTCCACGAGTTTGCCCAAGGGAATACCGCGGCCATTGTCGCGCACGGTGACTGTGGTGTCGTCCACGTCAATGGAAATCGTCTTGCCGAATCCCATCATGTACTCGTCGACCGAGTTGTCGAGNACCTCTTTCACGAGGACATAGATACCGTCGTCGCCGTAAGAACCGTCGCCGAGATTGCCTATATACATACCCGGGCGCTTGCGGATATGTTCGTTCCACGATAGGGTTTTGATATCGTCTTCGTTGTAGTTGTCAGAGCCGTTCACGTCGTTGGCGGCTACTTCATCGTCGGTAATGAGTTCGGTAATATCGTCTGCCATTTGAGTCACTTATAGTCTAATATGCAAAGATACAAATTTTTCGGAAAATATGAAATTGTTGTTGGTCGGATGGCATAAAAGAAATTGAGGNCGTGACTACAGAAAGACACGACCTCAATCTTATGATTTAGCGGTAGGGGTGGATTATTCTACCGTAACGGATTTGGCGAGGTTGCGGGGCTGATCGACGTTCTTGCCTTTGTTGATGGCGATATAGTAGGCGAGCAGCTGCAGGGGTATCGAGGCCACGATGGGGGTGAGGCATTCGTGTACCTCAGGTATGTCGAGGCAATAATCGGCGATGTGATCCATAGAGGTGTTGCCCTTGCTGACGATGGCCAGCACGTGTCCGCCGCGGCTCTTGACTTGCTGAACGTTGGAGATAACCTTGTCGTANAGCGANTCGCTCGGGGCGATGATCACGCTGGGCATCTCCTGATCGATCAGGGCTATAGGGCCGTGTTTCATCTCGGCGGCGGGATAACCCTCGGCGTGTATGTAGGAGATTTCCTTAAGTTTCAGAGCTCCTTCGAGTGCGGTGGGGTAGTTGTAGCCGCGACCGAGATAGAGGAAGTTGCGGGCATAGGTGAATATGTTGGAGAGCTCCTTGATGCGGGGAGCGAGCTTGAGCACTTCCTCGATGGTCTCGGGGAGGGCGCTGAGACCGTCGGCTATCTTTTTGACGGTGTCGGACGACACTGTGCCACGAATCTGACCTACCGCAAGGGCGAGAAGTGTCAGCACGGTGACCTGACCGGTGAAAGCTTTGGTGGATGCCACACCTATCTCCGGNCCTACNTGGATGTANGTGCCTGAGTCGGTGTTGCGGGGTATTGATGCTCCCACTACGTTGCAAACGCCGTAGACAAACGCACCTTTTGAGCGGGCCAGCTGTATGGCGGCAAGGGTGTCGGCTGTCTCGCCCGACTGCGATATGGCTATCACTACATCGTCGGGGGTGAGGTAAGGATTGGAGTANCGGAACTCAGATGCGTATTCCACTTCAACGGGCAGATTGCAGAAGTCCTGAAGCAGACGCTTTCCGATTAGGGCTGCGTGCCATGACGTGCCGCATGCCACGAGGACTATGCGCTTGCATTTCTTGAACACGTCGCGATTGAGTTCCACACCCGAAAGTTTCACTTTGGAGCTGTCTTCCACGATGCGTCCNCGAAGACAGTCACGCAGTGTGGTGGGCTGCTCGAAGATTTCCTTGAGCATGAATGTATCATANCCACCCTTTTCGAGCTGAGCGAGCGAGAGCTTGATTTCCTGAATGTCGATATCGCTCTTGTGGAAGTCGGTCAGATCGAGAATCTGGAGTTCCTCGCCACGCTTGATTAACGCTATTTCATTATCTTTCAGGTAAATCACCTTGTCAGTGTAGCCTACTATAGGAGTGGCGTCACTGGCAATGAAAGTCTCGCCGTCGCCTACGCCAATCACGAGTGGAGAGGCTTTGCGGGCCACGATAAGGGTGTCGGGATTGTTGACTTCGATCAGTCCGATGGCAAAAGCTCCNTCGACCTGACGGAGAGCGCTTGTCACGGCCTCAAACAGTGTGCAGTCGTTTTCACGGCGTATGTAAGCTATGAATTGCACGAGCACTTCGGTGTCGGTCTCCGAAGTGAATTNGACGCCATTGTCGAGCANCATCTGCTTGATTACGGCGTAGTTTTCGATAGTGCCGTTGTGGACGAGGGCTATCGAGCCGTCTTCCGACAGATGAGGATGAGCGTTGATATTGTTGGGTTCGCCGTGGGTGGCCCAGCGGGTATGGGCTATGCCGAGATGACCTGACAGATTCACAGCTGCCGCGGCNTGCTCAAGATTAGATACTTTTCCTTTAGCCTTGCATACCTCAAGNGAACCGTCGTCGTTGACCACGGCCACTCCGGCGCTGTCATAGCCGCGGTATTCGAGTCGGTGAAGACCGCTGATAAGAATGTCGTAGGCCTGTCGGTGGCCTAAATAACCTACTATTCCGCACATAAGGGGTAATCGTTATAAGACTCATTTTCCCGATGGCGCTTCCTTCTCTCAGGATGCGCTATCTATCTCCGGAGATGTGTGATCGGGTGATGAGATGTGTTAATGGTAAACCGGTTTATTATCTGGACTATATTTAATCCGAAGGCAAAGATAGTCAAAAATATCAGAAAATCCAATTTTTCACAGTTCATTAACAATGTAAACATATAAAATAGCGGCGATTCCGAGTGGTTCGGAGTCGCCGCCGTGATAGTCGGAGCCGAGGATGCTATCAGCAACCGCGGGCGTCTTTTACATATTTGAGCGCTTCAGCGCACTTGTCGGTGACATATTTCCAGTCGCCTGCGGCAACCTTGTCGCCGGGGAAGAGCTTAGAGCCCATGCCCACGCAGAATACGCCGGCCTTGATCCAAGAGGTGAGGTTTTCGAGGGTGGGTTCTACACCGCCGGTCACCATGAGTTTCGACCAGGGCATGGGAGCCATGAGACCCTTCACGAGTTTCGGGCCGAGAACGTCGCCGGGGAAAATCTTGCACAGGTCGCAGCCTACTTCCTGAGCGGCACCTACTTCAGATACAGAGCCGCATCCGGGGGTGTAGGGGATGAGACGACGGTTGCAGATGCGTGCAACTTCGGGGTTGAAGAGCGGACCTACNACGAAGCATGCGCCGAGCTGTATGTAGAGAGCGGCAGTGGCGGGATCGACTACCGAACCAACACCCATAGCCATGTCGGGGCATTCTTTGGCTGCATATTTTACTACTTCAGCGAATACTTCGTGAGCGAAGTCGCCGCGGTTGGTGAACTCAAATGCGCGGACGCCGCCTTCGTAGCAGGCTTTAACCACCTGCTTGGCAACTTCGGCATCCTTGTGATAGAAAACGGGAACCATACCGGTCTCACCTATCTTCTTGAGCACTGCGATTTTATCAAAACGTGCCATCTTTATAATTAAGAATTTAGAATTTAAAATNAAGAATTTAGAAGTTTTCAGAGCATTCAATTTGCTCAGAAAAATCATGAATCATGAATCATGAATCATGAATCATGAATCAATTAGCGCTGTACGCGGCCGTTGGCGCTACCGCCGGCGAGAGCCTTGACTTCATCTACAGTGACGAGGTTGAAGTCGCCGGGGATAGTCTGCTTGAGAGCCGAAGCGGCTACNGCAAATTCGAGGGCTTCACCCTGGGTGGGCATNGTGAGGAGGCCGTAGATGATACCGCCTGAGAACGAGTCACCGCCACCTACACGGTCGATGATGGGGTTGATATCGTAGCGCTTTGACTCATAGAATTCCTTGCCGTCGTAGATCATAGCCTTCCAGCCATTGTGGGTAGCTGAGAATGACTCGCGGAGGGTAGAGATCACATACTTGAAGTCAAATTCCTTGGCCATAGCGGTGAAGATGCCCTTGTAGCCTTCGGCGTTGGTCTCGCCGCCTTCTACGTCAGCATCGGGCTTGAAGCCGAGGCAAAGTTCGGCGTCTTCTTCGTTGCCTATACATACGTCAACGTATTTCATGAGGGGGCGCATGATAGACTGAGCCTTTTCCTTGGTCCAGAGTTTCTTGCGGAAGTTGAGGTCAACCGATACGGTTACGCCGTGACGCTTGGCAGCTTCGCATGCGAGGCGGGTGAGTTCGGCAGCCTTGTCAGAGATAGCGGGAGTGATACCGCTCCAGTGGAACCAGTCGGCGCCTTCCATGATAGCGTCGAAGTCGAAATCTTCGGGATCGGCCTCAGCGATAGCAGAGTTGGCACGGTCATAGATCACTTTAGAGGGACGCATGGATGCACCGGTCTCGCAGTAGTAGATACCTACACGGTCGCCACCGCGGGCGATGTGGTCGGTCTTCACGCCGTAGCGACGGAGAGCGTTGAGGGCAGCCTGGCCTATTTCGTGTTTGGGGAGCTTGGTCACGAAGTAAGCGTCGAGACCGTAGTTGGCGCAGCTGACGGCTACGTTGGCTTCGCCACCACCCCAGATTACGTCAAAGTTGTCAACTTCTACAAAGCGGTGACAGCCCTTCGGAGAAAGGCGGAGCATGATTTCACCTAAAGTTACGATTTTCATTTTGTCAGTGATTTAAAGGTTATGAATTAGGTTGATTGTTTTCGGTTGTATATATAATTAATGTAAGGGGAGATTATAGTTCGATCTGCTCGAATTTCTTCATGAATGCTTCGTGCATCGACTGAGCGGCTCGTCGACCGTCGCCCATAGCGAGAATCACTGTGGCCGGTCCGCGCACTATATCGCCGCCGGCATATATGCATGATGCCGANGATTTCATAGAAGCATTGTCGACCACTATGCCGCCCTGACGGGTCATCTCAAGGTCAGGAAGCGATTTCGGGGGATTGGGAAGAGAGCCTACGCTTATCACCACAAGATCCACCGGCACTTCTATCAGATCGCCTTCCACGGGCACGGGTGAGCGGCGTCCGGTAGAGTCAGCTTCGCCCAGCTCCATGCGCTGGAGCACCATTGCGCGGAGAAATCCGTTTTCGTCGGCAAGATATTCCACCGGATTGTGGAGGGTGAGAAATTCCACGCCTTCCTCGCGAGCATGACGTATCTCCTCTATGCGTGCGGGCATCTCCTCCTCGCTTCGGCGGTAGACTATCATGGCCCGCTTGGCTCCCAGGCGTCGGGCATAGCGCACGGCATCCATGGCCGTGTTGCCTCCGCCTATCACCGCCACGAGCTTTTCATTGAGGCTGGTGGAGTTAACACCGTAGATCTTTGATTTCAGCAGATTAAGACGGATNAGATATTCGTTGGCCGTCATCACGCCGGGCAGGTTTTCACCGGGAATTCCCATGAAGCGGGGCTTGCCGGCGCCNGTGGCTATATAGATGCCTTTGAATCCCATCTCGTGGAGCTGATCGTAGGAGAATGTCTTGCCTACGAAGCAGTCCTTGACGAGTTCCACGCCCGAGGCGCGGAGCTTTTCGATTTCATATTCCACCACAGCGTTGGGCAGGCAGAACTCCGGGATGCCGTATTTCAACACTCCGCCAAACTGGTGCAGGGCTTCGAATACTGTCACACTGTAACCGCGCTTGGCCATATCGCCGGCAAATGCCAGTCCGGAAGGACCTGANCCTACCACGGCTATCTTAATGGAGATNAGCGGNGCCTGACGGACGGGNGTCGGCTCTTCCACTACTTCGGGAGCNTCGGCTACTGTAGAAGGAACGGTGGCGCCCATGCGTGCCATGGCGCGGTTGACGTCGGCGGTGAAGCGCTCAAGATTGCCTATCGACACGGCCGGCTTCTTCATCTTGACGTAGATACACGATGCCTCGCATTGCTTNTCCTGCGGGCATACGCGGCCGCATACGGCGGGNANNACCGTGGTCTCGTCGAGCACTTCGAGAGCCATCTTGAAATTGCGNCGCTCGATGTTTTTGATAAATCCGGGAATGTTATTGTGTACCGGGCAGCCTTTCACGCAGCCGGGGTCGGGACAGTCGAGGCATCGGCGTGACTCCAGTACGGCNTGTTCGAGCGAAAGGCCTTGATTGACCTCGTCGTCGCATGTTATGCGGTAAGCCGCGTCGACTTCCGGCATCTTGGCGCGCGGTATGGCTGTGCGCTCGCGCGTGGGGATGGAGGCGCGGAGTTCTTCACGCCATTTGTCGTCGCGGGATGTTATGCTGTGGTTCATGTCTCTGGTTTATACGAAATGTCGTTGGCGGTTGAGAAGCTGGTCGAAGTCGATGGCATGAGCGTCAAAAGCCGGGCCTTCTATGCAGGTGAGCAGGCGCTTGCCTCCCACCATCACTCGGCATATTCCGCAGAGCCCTACGCCGTCGATCATCATCATGTTGAGTATCGCAGTGGCCCGCACGCCTTTGTCGCGTGTGATGTCGGCTATGGATTTGAGCAGGGTGGTCGGTCCCGACATGATGATATGGTCGGGTTTCTCGCGGGCTATCAGTTCGGTGAGCACCGGCTCGACGCCGATAGTGCTGGCGTCGACTATCTCGCTGTATTTCTCGACGAGCGGCAGCAGGCATGTGGCCTGGGCCGACTGCTCGGAAATCACTGATATCACACGGGTATTGTGCTCGCGATAAGAGCGTATTACAGGCAGCAGGGGCACGAAGCCNGCTCCATCGCCTATGCATATCACGGTGGCGTTTTCATCTATTTCCATTGCCTGACCGAGTGGCCCGAGCACATCGGGTATCACCATGCCCGGCCGGAGCGTAGAAAGCAGGTCGCCCAGCCCGGCGGCTCGGTGGATTACGATACTGATGGTGCCGTTTTCGGCCGAGGTCTTTACGATGGAGAACGGGATGCGCATGCCTTCGCTGTCGAAGCGCACTATCACGAAGTGACCCGGACGCGCGGNGCGCGCTATCGGACCGTTTTCGATCACTATCTGTGCCGTAAGCGGCGAGTAGTGGATTATTTCTTTTATTTCGTTTAGCATCTTGTAGAGACGTGAGTGGGGTAGGGGGAGAGGGGGGATTANTTNTCNTGTCTGCCCGAGAGCGCGGTCGGCCGGGGCACGACCCGCCGGGGGGCGGTCATGACGGGCTTTGCATGGTNTCGGGTCGCGGTCATTGGCAGGCGTGATTAATTTCACAAAATTAGTGAAGATTTTCAATAAATGCAAATGAAAAATTTTTCACGAATTATTATCGGGCTTAACGGGGCNGATGTGTGGGTGACAGCCGCTCTACCCTCCGGCGGTGGAGACTCGGGCTATTGGCTCGCGGCATTGGTGACAGGGCCGCGAATCAGGCAATAATCCGGGTGAATACGGAATGAATAAGGCGGTTTTTTGGTCTATTGACCATTTACTATTGATTTTAACGAAAAAAATTAATAACTTTGCGGCTTGAAAAATATTGTTAGTATAGATATTTCATACTTATCAAGCGATAATATATGGATAAAAACACCCAAACACCATCGAGTAGTATCTCGCCCGAGCTGATATTTGAGTGCAGCTGGGAAGTATGCAACAAGATAGGTGGCATATATACAGTGCTCTCCACCAAGGCTCATACACTTCAGAATCTTGCCAAAGATAAAGTGATATTCATAGGCCCCGACGTGTGGAGCGCTGAAAACCCCTCACCCTGGTTTAAGGAATGCCGCGTGGCCGGAATATCCGGCTGGGCGTCGAGTACCAAGCTCCCCTACGGTATCACAGTCAGGGTAGGACGCTGGGAAATCCCCGGCCGTCCGGTGGCCGTGCTCGTGAAATGGGACGGCGTGTATGCCGGAAAAGATGAGGTCTACGGACTGATGTGGGAAAAATACGGTGTGGATTCGCTGCATGCTTACGGCGATTACGACGAAGGATGCACATTTGCCATCGCNGCCGCCGTGGTGATGGAAAGCATCACTAAGTATATGGTGGAAGCCGGCCGACTGAGCGGTGCNGATAAAGTAGTGGCGCTCTTCAACGAGTGGACNACCGCCATGGGTCTGCTTCACGTGAAGACTTTCATGCCCGAAGCAGCTACGGTATTTACCACCCACGCCACAAGCATAGGCCGCAGCATATGCGGCAACAACAAGCCTCTCTATGACTATCTGCGCGGATATAACGGCGACCAGATGGCCGGAGAGCTCAACATGCAGTCGAANCATTCGCTCGAAAAAGCCGCCGCCCATCAGGCCGACGTNTTTACTACCGTGAGCGAGATCACCGCCCGTGAGTGCGAGCAGCTGCTTGAGCGTCGCCCCGACGTAGTGACACCCAACGGATTCGAGAAAAACTTCGTTCCTGCCAAGGCTGCATTCGCCAAAGCCCGTGAGGCTGCCCGCGCCGACATGCTTGCCGTAGCGTCGAAACTCACCGGCAAGAAACTCCCCGACGATACATTTATAGTCATCACCTCAGGCCGCTGCGAGTATCGCAACAAGGGTATCGACCTGTTTATCGATGCCATCGACTCGCTTCGCGGCGATGCCGGCGCTGACCGTGAGATACTNGCCTTTGTCATGGTGCCTGCATGGTCGCGCGAAGCCCGTCAGGATCTGCAGAAGGNCCTGAAGCTCCGCCGTGNATCTCGTCTTGAAGATCCCGTGATCACCCATTGGCTCAATAATCCCGACAGCGATCCGGTGATAGGCCGCATACATCAGCTTAACTTCAATTCATCGGCCGCCGAGAAAGTGAAACTTATATATGTGCCCTGCTATCTCAACGGCACCGACGGAATATTCAACCGCGCTTACTACGACATACTTATCGGCGCAGACGCTACTGTATTTCCTTCATATTACGAGCCGTGGGGCTATACGCCGCTTGAAAGTGTGGCGTTCGGAGTACCCACCGTCACCACTTCGCTATCCGGTTTCGGACAGTGGATACTTGAAGCATTTGAAAATACGTTTGACAACTGCGGTGTAAACGTAATAGGCCGAGGTGACTCCAACTATCCCCAGGTGGTGCAGCAGGTAGCATCAGCTCTCAAGTATCTGGCCGGTGTTCCCGCCAAGGAATCGCAGGCTATATCGGCTGCCGCCATGGCTACAGCTGATGCGGCCGCGTGGAGCAACTTCATCAAGTATTACTGTGAAGCATTTGACCTTGCGCTCTCCAAAGCCAAGTCACGAAATAACTGATAATTCATAACCATTTATTTAAAGATATGAAACTACCCGTAAGTAATGCAAATGCACCCGTGTGGCGCGACATTACAATCAAATCGCATCTCCCCGAGGCTCTCAAGCCGCTTGAGACTATCTCACGCAACCTCTGGTGGGTGTGGAACAGTGAAGCAAAAACTCTCTTCCGCGAACTTGATCCCGACATCTGGCGCGCATCGGGCGAAAACCCCGTGATGCTCCTCCAGCGTCTGTCGTCAGAGCGCATTCAGGAAGTCATCGCCGACAAGGCTATGATGGACCGCATGGCTCACGTATATGAAATGTTTAAGGAATACATGGCTCAGCCCATGCGCAAGGACATCCCCTCGGTATCGTATTTCTCGATGGAGTATGGTCTGTGCAACTGCCTCAAGATCTACTCAGGTGGTCTTGGTGTGCTCGCCGGCGACTATATCAAGGAAGCGTCGGACAGCCGCGTGGACATGACCGCCGTAGGTTTCCTCTACCGCTATGGATATTTCACCCAAACTCTCAGCGTCGACGGCCAGCAGATAGCCAACTATGAAGCTCAGAACTTCGATCAGCTTCCCATCGAGCAGGTATGCGACGAAAACGGTCACCCCATGGTGCTCGAAGTGCCTTTCCCCGGCCACATCGTATATTCTCACATATGGCGCGTCAATGTAGGCCGCATGAAGCTCTATCTGATGGATACCGACTTCGACATGAACTCCGAATATGACCGTCCCATCACTCACCAGCTCTACGGTGGCGACTGGGAAAATCGTATCAAGCAGGAATATCTGCTCGGTATCGGTGGTGTGCTCATGCTCAAGAAACTCGGCATCAACAACACTATCTATCATGCCAACGAAGGTCATGCCGCTCTGCTCAACCTCCAGCGTCTGGCCGACTACGTGCAGGAAAAAGGTCTTGACTTCAATACCGCCCTCGAACTCGTGCGTTCGTCGGCTCTCTATACCGTACATACTCCCGTGCCCGCCGGTCACGACTACTTCGACGAAGGCCTCGCCCACAAGTATCTCTGTGAGTTCCCCGCCCGTCTCGGTATCTCATGGCAGGATCTCATGAACATGGGCCGCGAAAACCCCGACAGNGCCGACCGCTTCTCGATGAGCGTGTTCGCTCTCAATACCTGCCAGGAAGCCAACGGTGTAAGCTGGCTCCACGGTGAGGTGTCGAAGAAGATGTTTGCCGGTGTGTGGAAAGGCTACTCTTGGGAAGAAAGCCACGTTGGCTATGTGACCAACGGTGTGCACATGCCCACATGGGCCGCTTCAGAGTGGAAAGCATTCTATGCCGAGAAGCTCGGCCAGCAGGTGTTCTCTCACCAGAGCGATCCCAAAGCTTGGGAAGGTATCTTCAAGTGCGGCGATGATGAAATCTGGGCTATGCGCCAGACCATGAAGAATAAGTTTATCAACTTCGTTAAGCGTGACTTCAAGGAAAAATGGCTNGCAAATCAGGGTGATCCCTCGCAGGTGATCAAGATCCTTGAGCGCATCAACCCCAATGCTCTTATCATCGGCTTCGCCCGCCGCTTCGCTACTTACAAGCGTGCTCACCTCCTGTTTACCGACCTTGAGCGTCTGGCTCGTATCGTCAACAACGAGCAGTATCCCGTGCAGTTNGTATTCTCNGGCAAGGCTCACCCCGCCGACGGTGCAGGTCAGGGNCTGATCAAGCGCATCATGGAAATCTCGCGCATGCCTCAGTTCCAGGGNAAGATCATCTTCCTCGAAGACTACAACATGGTCGTTGCCAAGCGCCTNGTGACCGGTGTTGATATCTGGCTCAATACTCCTACNCGTCCTCTCGAAGCATCCGGTACTTCCGGCGAAAAGGCCGAGATGAACGGTGTGCTCAACTTCTCGGTGCTCGACGGCTGGTGGTATGAAGGCTACCGTCNTGACGAGCAGGCCGGATGGGCTCTTACCGACAAGCGCACATTTACTGACCAGGCTCAGCAGGATAAACTCGATGCCGCAACCATCTACTCGATGCTCGAAAACGAGATTATCCCCCTCTACTTCGCCAAGAACTCGCTCGGCTACTCGCCCGAATGGATTCAGTATATCAAGCGTTCGATCGGTCATATCGCACCTCAGTACACCATGCAGCGCATGATCGAGGATTATATCGAGCGCTTCTATGCTCCCGANTCATTACGCTTCGGTCGTCTNGCTGCCGACAATTATTCGCTCGCTCGCGAAATTGCGGCTTGGAAAGAGAAAGTGGCTGCTGCTTGGGACGGTNTCAAGGTGCTNGAAGTAAGCAATTCGCAGGACGTTACTCCCGGTCACTCTACCGGCGAGGAATTCACCTCTACCATCAAGATCGATGCAAACGGCCTTGCAGGCGACGTGGCTATCGAGCTCGTGATTAATCGCGTGCAGGATGGTGAGACTACATTTGTAGGCAAGCATCCTATGAAGGAAGTGGCTCGCGACGGTCAGATCGTCACCTTCTCTATCACCGACAAATATAAGGATGCAGGTGTGTTCCGCTACAGCTACCGCCTCTATCCNTGCAACCCCGAACTTCCCCACCGTCAGGACTTCGCCTTCGTGCGCTGGATCTGATAACAGGAATTACGATAAACAAAATCGTGGACATGGCCTATGCGTCATGCCCACGATTTTTTTTCTATTGGAATTTTTAATGTAAATGGAATTTGAGCGTTAGCCGCCGACGGCACTCGACGTATCAAATCCGCAAAAGCCACGGAGTGGCTCACCTGCCCCCGGGTGCTTGTCCACCGCCCGGGGAATCAAAATATCTACTGATCCACGTTTACACTGGCATCAACTCACCGAACGACGGAAAAAGAAACAGGTCTGAAACTTTTGGTTTCAGACCTGTCGGTTGGTGGCGGGAGCAGGACTCGAACCTGCGACCTTTGGGTTATGAGCCCAACGAGCTACCACTGCTCCACCCCGCGATGNTTTGGTAGTGCAAAGGTAGAAACTATTTCTATATCTACCAAATATTGTAGGAATATTTTGTGTTAAAATATGTCAATAGTATGTTTCGCGGTCTGTCGACNCTATTTANGGGGCGCGTNGGGGAGNGCGTTACGTATATCTNCNCGGCTATTTCATACATTGCGGGTCATAATTTCGCCCGGAGTGAGATTTTTTGATTACTTTTGTGAAAGATATGAGANACAGAAATGAATACATCGGTCTGTGGTGTCTGCTTCTGGTGGCATTTGCCGTGGTAGCAGGCGCTTCGGCATTTGATCCTGTGATGGTGGGCGACTTCGAGCTAAAGACGTCGGGCATCGCATCGAGGCTTACGCGTGAGACTTCGACCGTNTCGNCAGATACTGTCAANTCTATTCCNGCCATAGCCGAAAAGCAGGNGACTGACTCTTCAGCTCAGAACATCCTTATAATAGGTGACTCTATGCTCGAAGGACTTAATCCACGACTGGCAGCTTATGCCGAGGCCAACGGCCATACGCTCAACTCAGTGATATGGTACAGCTCTACGACCGCCTACTGGGGATGCTGCGATACGCTTCAGGTATTTATGCGCAAGTTCAAGCCCACATTTGTTTTTATAAGTCTGGGGGCCAACGAGCTGTTTGTGAGTGATATCGCCGCCAAGCGCGAGGATATGCTCAAGTATTTCCTGAGTCAGCTTGGCGACACTCCGTATCTATGGATAGGGCCGCCGAACTGGAAGCCCGACACCGGTATCAACGATATGATAGCGCGCAACGTGCCCGCNGGATGCTACTTNAAGAGCGACGGNATGCACTTTGACCGTGCAAAAGACGGAGCACATCCCACTCATGCCTCGGCAGCACTGTGGATGGACAGTATAGCGCGATGGATGCCGCTCCACGGCGCACATCCGATATTGCTCGACAATCCGGGAGCGCTGAAGGCGCGTCCGGCATCGGTGACCGTGCTTCAGCCCCTCAAATCACCTCTTCCACCCCGTCATAGAAAAAAGTAAGTGGAGACGATAGGCCGCAACATACTCGAACTTCTCA
The DNA here is from genome assembly GCA_014802325.1 of Bacteroides sp. Lineage (GTDB taxonomy): Bacteria > Bacteroidota > Bacteroidia > Bacteroidales > Muribaculaceae > Duncaniella. The sequence goes on along the minus strand of JAAVCK010000003.1, from coordinate 58,015 downwards.
CTCATGACCCGAAGAGTCCTATGCTATTTTCGAGCGGACTTTTCTGGGCGCTGTTTCTGGTGTTTCTTCCGGTGTATGCGCTGCTCAAGCGACGCTTGTGGCAGATGCTGCTTTTCGTCACTGTGTTCAGCCTGTACTTTTACTATAAGTCGAGCGGTGTGTTTTTTCTGCTNCTCAGCGCCACGTCGCTGCTCGACTGGACACTGTCGAAACTGCTCGTGGAACTTCGCGAGAAGTGGCAGCGTCAGGCGTGCGTGTGGCTTTCGGTTGTGTGCTCATTGGGTATACTGGGGTATTTCAAGTATGCCAATTTCTTCTTGTGGAACTGGAATGCGATGGTGGAGGGTAACTTCCAGCCACTCGATATCATATTGCCCGTAGGAATATCGTTTTATACCTTCCAGTCGATAAGCTATATAGTGGATGTGTATAAAGGCCGGGTAGCACCTACGGAGACCTGGCTCGAATATGTGTTTTTTCTGTCGTTTTTCCCGGCTCTGGTGGCAGGTCCCATAGTTAGAGCAGACTATTTTATACCGCAGATTCGCGCCAACCGACGCGCTACCACCGACGAAACCTATGCCGGACTGTGGCTCATAATAGTGGGTGTGGTGAAGAAAGCCCTCATAGCCGACTATATATCGCAATACAACGACCTGATATTTCTCTCGCCCACGGGCTATTCCGGCTTTGAATCGCTTATGGGAGTGATAGGCTATACCATGCAGATCTACTGCGACTTCTCGGGCTACAGCGANATGGCCATCGGCATAGCGCTGATAATGGGATTCAATCTGACGCCTAATTTCAACTTCCCCTATAAGTCAACTAATGTCACCGAGTTCTGGCGGCGCTGGCACATATCGCTGTCGACATGGCTGCGCGATTATATCTACATACCACTGGGTGGNAACCGTAAGGGTACNGCGCGCACGTATATTAATAATTTCCTTACCATGCTGATAGGAGGATTGTGGCACGGCGCGGCATGGAAGTTTGTCTTTTGGGGCGCGCTCCACGGAGTGGGACTCGCAGTGCATAAGGCTTGTAAAGGCTGGCTCGACCGGCTGCCTCGCAGCAGGTGGATCACGGCGCTGTCGTGGACCGTCACCATGATATTCGTGTCGCTGCTGTGGGTATTTTTCCGTGCCGAATCATGGACCGACTCATGGCATATAATCAGTAATATTTTCACCAATTTCCAGGCCGAATGTATAGTGCCGTTTTTGGAGACACGATGGCTATGGGTTGTGATGATGGTGGTGATCATAGCCGCTCACGCACTTCCCGAAGGTACGTGGAACCGTGTGGGCGAACTATTCGTGCGGTCGCCATGGGTGGTGAAACTGATAGTGTTTTTAATTGTGGTGCAGCTCGTCATTCAGTTTATGAGCGAAGAGGTGTCACCGTTTATATATTTCCAATTCTGATATGGCAAGAAAAAAGAAAGAACGTCCGCTNCTCACTGNTATAGNGATAACCNGAGTAGCCGCCGAGGGCAACGCACTGGCGAGAGTGGACGATATGGTGGTGTTCATACCCTTCGGAGCACCCGGCGATGTGGCTGACGTGAAAATTGACCGGATGAAACGCAACTACGCCGAGGGACACATAGAGCGACTGGTGCGTCCGTCGGACCTGCGTGTCGAGCCCCGCTGCGAGCACTTCACACTGTGTGGCGGCTGCCGCTGGCAGCATCTGCCTTATGAATTTCAGCTCAGCTGCAAGCAGCAGCAGGTATCCGACGCCATGACACGCATAGCTAAGATACCCATTCCCGANATCACACCTATCCTCGGCTCCGAGCAGATATGGGAATACCGCAACAAGATGGAGTATACTTTTTCCAACAAGATGTGGCTGACCTATGACCAGATGCGCTCNGGTGAGGAGTTTCCTGACCGCGACGCGGCCGGATTTCATATACCGGGAGCGTTTGANAANGTGCTCGATATTCATCGCTGCCATTTGCAGGATGATCTGGGCAACCGTCTGCGCCTGTTCATCAAAGATTTCGGCAAACGCAACGGATACAGTTTCTACGACCTGCGCCAGCAGCACGGACTGCTGCGCACGCTGATGATACGCATCGCGTCGACGGGCGAGGTTATGGCCGTGATGGTNTTCGGCGAGGATGATAGAGAGAAAATCAACGCACTGCTCACAGCCGTGCGCGAGGAGTTTCCGCAGCTTACGTCGCTGCTCTATGTGATCAATACCAAGGTCAACGACACCATTGCCGATCAGGAAATCATCACCTTTGCCGGCCGCGACTATATCGAGGAAGAGATGGAGGGACTCCGATTTCGCATAGGCCCGAAATCATTTTATCAGACNAACTCGCGCCAGGCNCAGCGGCTCTACAGCGTGGCCCGAGACTTTGCCGGGCTCAAGGGCGACGANCTCGTCTATGACCTCTATACCGGCACAGGCACTATCGCGTGCTTCCTGGCNCGNGGNGTCAGACACGTGGTGGGCATAGAGTATGTGCCTGAGGCNGTGGCCGACGCGCGCATCAATGCCGAAGTCAACGGCCTTGAAAACACGGAATTTTATGCCGGTGATATGAAAAATGTGCTCACCGATGAATTTATAGCCGCCCACGGACGTCCTGACGTGATGATAGTGGATCCGCCTCGTGCCGGCATGCACGAGGATGTGGTGAAGGTGATACTCAACGCCGAGCCTTCACGTATAGTCTACGTAAGCTGCAATCCCGCCACTCAGGCCCGCGACCTCGCGCTGCTCCACGAGAAATATGATGTCGAGGCCATACGCCCCGTCGACATGTTTCCNCACACCCANCATGTGGAAAATGTAGTGGCTCTCACGCTGCGTAAGTNATCACGANAAAAAATGGAATTACCGCGCCTTCTCCCCCTNAGGGTCGATGGCGCGGCTTCCACTATTGGTTTTACTGAAAAGTAAAGCTGAAATATCTTACTTATATTCCTTGAGCACGGATATGGCTGCTTCGTAGTCAGGCTCGTTGGTGATTTCCTCTACGAGCTGCTGATAGATCACTCGACGGTTTTCGTCAAGTACTATCACCGCGCGGGCAAGAAGGCCTGCAAGAGGACCGTCGACAAGCTGCACGCCAAACTTCTGGCCGAACAGCGGCGAGCGGAATGCCGATGCGGGTGTCACACCGTTGATGCCTTCGAGCGTNCAGAAGCGCGACATGGCGAAAGGAAGNTCCATNGACACACAGATTACCGCCGTGTTGTCAAGACCGGCTGCCTCCTCGTTGAACTTGCGCACGCTGCGGGCGCATACTTCNGTGTCNAGGCTGGGGAAAATATTGAGCACGACGCGCTTTCCGGNGTAGTCGTCACACTTGATTTCTTTAAGATCCACTCCTGCGAGATGATAGCAGGGTGCTACTTCGCCCACTACGGGAAGCGAGCCGTANGTATGGCAGGGCTGGCCTTGGAAATAAATTGTCTGCATGATTGCGATATGTTTTTATTGTTTGTTTTTTATATTTGTCAAGATTGATTCACTTTATCAGTGCCATATTCTGTAAAACAACGTCGCCGAGATCTTTGTTGAATCCGAGCNCCACTTTTTTTACCACTCCGTTGCGGTCGGCCATCACCACTACCGGATATGCTGCTACGCCGCAGTCGCGCGCNAGTGCCGCCGCGCCTGTCACGGCAGTCTCACCCGCGGGGAGTGATTCGCCCGTGAGTATCTCAATGTCACTGCGGCTATTGGTGGGAAACGCCCAGATGATCTGAGCCTGATAGGGGAGCATGCCCACGGCTTCGCGTATGCTGCTTATGAGTTCGGCGTTGAATCCCTTGGCCGGGTCGATAAAAGCTATTACAGCCGGAGCGGCAAGTCCTTCGCCCCGCTGATGAGTGAAGCGGTCCCCCCCGGTGGTNGGGAGTGAGAAGGTGGGCAGGGTGGTACCGGGCAGATTCTCGATTCGGAAATTGCTCATGCGGTATTTCTCNAATATTTCAGGATAGCGGTCTATCAGCGCCTCTTCGGTCATGGCCGTGAAAGGTGTGGTCNGAGGATCGGTGTAGTTGTAGTCCACCAGTATGCTCTGCTCGGTTATGGAGCCGGGATTGCTCTCGGTGTCGATGCGGAGCGGCAGCGATGTGNCGGGGTCGAAATAATAGACTCGTTCGCTTGCGGTCTCGCCTCCTATCACACGGNGCATCTTTACCTTCATGGCATCGCGGCCGTCAAACGTCACCTTCTCAGGTTCGCCGTAGACGTATGTCGAGTCAGAGAGCGAANCAAGAATCTCGCGACCCAGAAAGTGAGGAAGCAGGTCGGCAAACTGAGCCTGTGTGTGGATGCCGCCGCGCGCGCCCGAAAATGTGAAAGGCACGGAGTCCCATTCGGTGTGATACTCCTGCAGGCGCTGGTCGCGATACCGGTAATGATGGCCGTCGAAATAAGCCGAAAATCCCTCGGANNTACCCGACGGGGNGGGATAACTCCACTCNATAAGATACTTGCAAGCTGATAGAGGGTCGCTATCGGCTGCGGGTAAGGAGGTAAATCCTATGGTGTAGGTGATATCTGTGTCGTTTTGCGGCAGAGTGACGCTGAAACGGGCGTCGGCCGTGATGGCAGGGCTCTCAGCGAGCGACGTGGCTATATCAGCAATCCCTTGGGCGATTCCGCTCAAGGGATGTATTGCTGTAAACACCATTAACAATCCAATTTTCCTTATCATAAATATTAGTTGAACTCGATAGTATAACACCCGCCGGGTGGAAAAGGTTCGCTCGGCGGGTGAAAAAAATTATGTCGGATGAGATTTTTTAGGGTAATATGGCTTCTGTGCCGTCTTCCTCCACCAGTTCGCGCGAGAGATTTTCGTCCATCTTGAGCTTGATCTGGTCAAATCCCTGACCGTAGACACCGTTGACATTCGCCTGAGTAATAAATGCTTCGGGGTCAATGGCCTTGATGATGCGGAATATGGTCAACGACTCGATCTTGCGGCACACCACGAAAAGCATCTTCACTTCACGCTTCGTATACCAGCCCATTCCGGTCAATACCGTGCAGCCGCGGCGTGCATGATTATTGATGGCCGTGGCTATGCGGCGCCAGTGCTTGGATATGATGGTAAACTGCACGGCCTGACGGTTNGTGTTGATGATCATATCTATAATATATGTGGTGAGGAAAAGGAAGGCGAAGCCGTAGACCACTGTTTGTATTTTATGGAAAATGAGATATGACGAAGATATGATCACGAAGTCCACATAAAGCATGGTGCGTCCGATAGTCACGTTGGTGTGCTTCGACACTATCGCAGCTATAATGTCGGTGCCTCCGGTGCTTCCGTTGTGAGTGAAAATAAATCCCATGCCTATGCCGCAGAATATCGATCCGATGGCAATATTGAGCAGCGGCTGGTCGGGCATGAAGGGCTCGGTGAACATCGGCGGCAGAAAGGTCATGAACAGTGTTACGGCGATCACACCGAATATCGTACGGTATACAAAATGCTTGCCGACGAGCTTCCATGCCATGACGAGCAGCACTCCATTGATGATAAACTGCGCGGCGCCTATCGACCATGAAATCCCGGTGAGGAAGTAGACGATCGAGCCAACGCCGGTCACACCGCCGATCACTACATTTTCAGGAAGGACAAATGCTGAGAAGCCGAAGCTGAAGAGAAACGTGCCGAGAATTATCATCAGATAGTCTCTCGTATTGAGCCACAGGGCGGTCTTGGTAATATTTAACATCATTAACAAATTTGACTTCAAAATTACAATTATGGCACCAATACTGCAAATTTTTCGGTAGGAAAAACCAGCACAAATATCCCCGGATGCTGAGAGTCGGGCACCCGGGGATAGTGAGGTAGGAGGGATATTACTTTACGAGGATTTTCTTTGTGGTGTCGCCGCTGCGGACTATATACACTCCGGCAGGGAGGTCGGAGGTGGAAGTGAGGCTGCGGCCGGTGAGGTCATAAAGTTGCTGCGATGNCGGGAGTGTTTCATCAGCGGGGGTGAACATGGCCGTGGTGTGATTGGCTGCCGATGAGCCGCCTATAGCCACGAGCGAACTGTCATAGTTCTGCAAGGCTGCTTTCAGATCGGGATCAACGGAGGTGTTTGTGTCGTCGGAGGAGTGATTGAACACCCACTTGAAGTCACCGCCGTCGCATCGGCCGGCCTCGGCCATCACCTTTGACGGGACGTCGGCTGGATCGTCGGCCGCGTAGCTGTACATGTCGGGAGCGGTGTCGAAGTTGTCGTAGGTGTTTCCGCCCTTAAGGCTTGCCACGGTCGATGGGATCTGCTCGTCGCGGTNGGCTACCACGTACACATCGAAATCTGTAGGATTATCGTGCTGCGTGATCAGTTCGTAAGAACCTTCGTAGAGATTGTTGTATCCCTTGTTCATGCCGCCGTCCTGAGTTCCGTCGGGCCAGCGCTTTTTATTTGTGCCCTGCATGTTGATTTCCATAGGCGAAGGGCAGTTGCGATAGTAATTNGCTTCGACGAAAGCTGAAGTGTTCTCGGTGCTAAGCAGACACATTGTAGCGTTGGCGTCGAAATAATTATTATATATGTGGGTGGTGGCATGGCAGAGGCGCGGGCAGCGCGAGTCGGCGTGGTCAAACCAGTTGTGGTGGTAGGTAAAGTAAATGGCACCGTCCTCGGTGGCACCTCCGGCAAAAGTGCATTTTCCGCTGTCGAAGAAGTGATTATGGTCAACGGTGATGTCCGAGCTATTGTATTTCATATCGATTGTGCCATCGCCTTTAGACTGGTCAGCGTCCTTCCCCGGCATGCCGTAGAAGAAGTCGCAGTGGTGAAACCAGAGATTACGGTTGTCGTTTTCCACGGAAATACCGTCGTCGGGAAACAGCATCACTCCCACGTTTCGTATCTCGATACCCCGGCAGCGCTTGGTATAAAATCCGAAACCGTAGGCCGTAGCGTCGTCGCCTATGCCTTCGAGCGTGACATTTTCGGTGGCGCGCTTATCGAAGTTAGCACCGGTAAATTCGAGCGCATTGCCGCCTTTGAGTCCGTCGACATTCCTTATGCAGCCGATGAAGCGTATGATGAGAGGACGCTTGTCGTAGCCCTTGTTGTAGTTTTTGAGTATGGCCGAGAGACCGTTGGCTGTCGATTCCTTACCCTTGTCGCTCGTGATGGTGCTCATCTCCACGGTGTTGACATTGTCGGGGGTGATGTATAGCACACGTGCGTCTTCCTTGGGTGTGCCGTCCATATTGTAAGCTCCGGGCACAGCGTCGCGGAAAGCAAATCCTTCTCTTATATATGGCTTTACGGTGATAGATTCTGTCGTGGCCGAGTCAATGGTGTCGCCCGAGCCGTCCAAAGCCTTTACCGTCACCGTATAGGTGCCGGCTTTAAGCCCCGGTATATCCACACGCCAATAGGCAGGGTAGAGGCGGATGAGTTCGTCGTCGGCTTTCACGTTGTCGAGGCCTTCACCGTCGATATATACTTCATATAATTTGGTGCCTGCTACATCTTTCCATTGCACGATTGCGGTCTCAAACCATCCGTCGGTGCGGGTGATTTCCATTGCGCCTGCAAGCGACGCGGTCAAGAGAATGGCTNATGAGGCCATGAGTGATCTGATGATTTTCATGGGAGTTGATTTTTGTTAAGTAAGTCGGATGATGAATAATAGTGGAAAATTTTAAAATATTGTAGTTGAAATTGCTGAAGCAAAGTTAAGGATATAGTGTGAGGTAAGAGTGGAATAATAGTCAAAAATATGGTGAAAAATTATCAGAATCGCAGTTTGGGGGTGCTCAGACGGGGTGTGGCTCAAAAAAGCAGCCGATGACGTAATGAACGGGTCAAGTAGACCGAGAAGATAAATAATTTAGAATTGCGATTGTTAAAGAATCTTATTTGTTGCTTTTTCAAAAGAAATTTTGTAACTTTGCGACGTTTTTTCAACCAATTATACCCGTGGGAAAGTTTACAGAATTCCGATTGCCGCTAAAGACCTTGCCCGAAGGTACTCATGAATTTGAGTATCATCTTGACAAGCAGTTCTTTGTCAACATGGAGAGCGCTGATATACGCGACGCTGATCTGACAGTGAAGCTCACCGTAGTATATAAGCACGATATGTATGATCTCAGTTTTCTCATCGAGGGTACGATCACGCTTCAGTGTGCCCGCTGCCTCGACGACCTTGAGATACCGGTAGAGGAAACCTATCATCTGACGGTGAAATACGGCGAAGACTACAACGATGAGACCGACGAACTGCTCATCATACCTCAGAGCGACAATTATCTCAATGTGGCATATATGATATATGACACCGTGTCGCTTGCCGTGCCTATCAAGCCGGTTCATCCGATGGGTAAATGTAACCGCGCCATGAGCGCCCTTCTGCGCAAGCACCGCGCCCGCAAGGAAGGCGACGAGGATACCGAACTCGAAGACCAGCTCATCGACGAGATGGACTCTATGGACTCGGCTCCAGTGGACGACGCTCCGGCCGATCCCCGATGGAACGATCTGAAAAAACTCACCGACAATAACTGATAATCAATAAGAAACAATCATAAAATCATAAAGTAAAATGGCACATCCTAAACGCAAACAATCCAAGACCCGTACAGCTAAGCGCCGTACTCACGACAAGGCCATTGCGCCCACGCTCGCAGTTTGCCCTAACTGCGGTTCATGGCACATCTATCACACCGTATGTGGTGAATGTGGATTCTACCGTGGACGTATCGTAATCGAAAAGGCTGCCGCCGTCTGATCAGATAATTTACGAATCAGATTATACCGGTCAGTCTCGACTGCGACGAAAGAACCCCTGCCCCGGCAGGGTCTTTCAATATTTACACCATGACTGTCTTCCACAATCATGTAGCCGCAAGCACCTGATTGGGGAAGATTGTCCATGTTGATACGTCGACTGTACACACGCATAATCAACCAATCTCTCAACCACATTATATCGAACTATGCTTAATGCAAGAATTTCGGGTCTGGCATCTTATGCCCCCGATGATATTCTCGACAACGAGATGCTCTCGAAAATGGTAGATACCAACGATGAGTGGATCACCACACGAGTTGGCATCAAGGAGCGNCGCATCCTGAAGANACCCGGCGAAGGCTCGTCGTATCTGGGCATGAAAGCCGTAGAGCGTCTCCTTGAGTCGACCGGCACCAAGCCCGAAGAAGTGGATCTGCTCATCTGCGCCACATCCAATCCCGACTATCGTTTCCCTTCCACCGGCTCGGTGATAGCTCACCGCACCGGACTCACCAATGCCTATGCCTACGACATTCAGGCCGCATGCGCCGGTTTTCTCGTGGCTNTGGAAGACGGNGCCAACTACGTGCGCTCCGGACGTAAGAAAAAGGTAGTAGTGGTGGCTGCCGAGAAGATGTCGTCGATGGTCAACTATGCTGACCGCGCCACCTGTCCGCTCTTCGGCGACGGCGCAGGAGCCATGCTCCTCGAACCCACCGAAGGTGATACGGGTATTATCGACGCCGTGTTCCACGTCGACGGCAACGGTCTCGAACATCTCATCATGCCCGCCGGTGGCTCCGTGCTTCCCGCGTCGCACGAGACTATCGATGCCGCCCAGCACTATGTGATTCAGGATGGACGCAACGTATACAAAAACGCTGTGACCGATATGCTTGATTCGTCGCTCGAAGTAGCTCAGCGCAATAATCTCACCATGGACGATGTAGACTGGTTCATTCCCCATCAGGCCAATCTCCGTATCATCGAGGCCGTGGCATCGCGCGCCGGCATCGACAACTCCAAGGTACTTGTCAATATCGAACACTACGGCAATACTTCGGCCGCTTCCATACCCTTGTGCCTCGACGAGTATCGCGACAAGCTCAAGAAAGGCGACAAGGTGATCCTCACCGCTTTCGGTGCCGGATTTACCTGGGGTGCGATGTATATCATCTGGGATCTCTGATTCACAGTAGATTATAACTTTTTTTACGGGAATAGCATCTTTTTTGGTGCTATTCTTGTTGTATTATAAAACGAATTACATCAACCCTATTAGAAATAACTGAAACATTATGGAACATAAAGCAGGTTTTGTCAACATAGTAGGCAACCCCAACGTGGGAAAATCAACGCTCATGAACGACCTTGTGGGCGAACGCATCAGTATCATCACTTCTAAAGCCCAGACCACCCGCCATCGTATAATGGGTATCGTGAACACACCTGAATATCAGATAGTTTTTTCCGACACTCCCGGTGTGCTTGCGCCTAAATACAAGCTTCAGGAAAGCATGCTCCAGTTCAGCGAAGGCGCGCTAAAAGATGCCGATGTGCTGCTTTATGTGACAGATGTGGTGGAAGATCCCTCGAAAAATGCCGACTTCCTTGAGAAAGTTGCCAAGGAGACAATCCCCGTGCTCCTTGTGATNAATAAGATTGACCTTACCAAAGAGCAGTCCGAGCTCGAAACTATCGTGGACAAGTGGAAGGCCATTCTGCCCAACGCCGAAGTATTTCCCACCTCGGCCAAAGAGCACTTCAATGTCGACAATCTTATGAACCGTATCGTGGAGCTCCTTCCCGTGTCGGCACCATATTTCGGCAAGGATGCCCTCACCGACAAGCCCGCCCGATTCTTCGTGACTGAAATNATCCGCGAGAAAATTCTGCTGCAATACGATAAGGAAATCCCTTACTCGGTAGAGGTGATTGTGGAGAAATTTGAGGAAAAAGAAAANTCNATCCATATCATGGCTGTNATCTATGTGGAGCGCGATAGTCAGAAAGGTATCATCATCGGCCACAAGGGCGAAAAGATCAAGCGCGTAGGTATCGAGGCCNGAAAGGATATCGAGAAATTCTTCGGTAAGAGCGTNTTCCTCGAAATGTTTGTGAAAGTGGAGCCTAACTGGCGCAACCGCGAAAACAAGCTCAAATCATTCGGATATATCGAGTGATAAATATTAGAATGACCGANATAAAGCGGCGTCCTGCATTGCGGGTCGCCGCTTTTCAGTCCAGGTGAGGTGTTCAGCCGCAAGTTGAATAGTGCGACCCGTTGGTACATAATTTTTTATGATGAATTNTGGGNGGCTGAATTGTTGTCGNGTGAGAAAACTTTGTTATATTTGCGCGGTAATCATTGATAATCGAGAAGTCGCTATGGATAAGACTGANAAAAAGAAAAGCATGATAGAAAAGGTATTAAAGATATCCGGCATTGCTATCATAGGTCTTATTGTGCNGTTTTCGATATTGATATTTGCACTCCTTTACCTGATAGGTGATGGCATGAGCAAGAGTGCTCGAAAAGTCTATGATGAAACAAAGACGCAACTTGTGGATTCTTTGGACAATTTTATACGTATCAACCATCGATTGCCTGTGNTGCTATCGGAAATCGGATTGAACCAGAATCCCGTTTCTTATGACATTAATGGCGTATTTTATGTCACTCTACTCCCTGATGATTCTGACGACAACTCCTATATCCTGAAATTCGGCTATAGTGGTGACAAGGCCGACTATTATTTCAGTAAGACCGGTAAATGGTATGACAGAAAGAATACGCCAACGCTTTTCATTGACAACGATACACTGAAAAGAATACGTCATATAAAGTTATGGCTTGCCAGTGACAAATTCGTACACCTTGTTGATAGCGTGCGACCAAATACTTCGATATCATTTGATTATCCGGTATGGAGCGATGATTCGATAGTATTCATCCATCGCTATGATGAAGGTACGGGAATGGATATGAAGGGNTGGGCGATGTCCGACAGGTATTTTATCCTGTTTAATGAGTTCGGCGATTGGGAGTATCGCGACGAGGATGGAAAGATATATCACAAATTCTGGAACTACCGGGAAAACGACTCGCTTATCTATCGCCCGGATCCCAAACCGAAATTTATTGATAAGAAGAAATAACAGAATGACCTGAATGTAAGAAATATATGGACGAAAAATGTAAGGACGTTGCTTTGCACCGTTGGTCATCTGCGCCCGTCAGTTGCATGTAAATTCAACTCCGCAACGTCTTTTCATTCGAGGCGGTAAATGTGCGTAATAATCAGCCCCTCGGTCACGGGTGATCGAGGGGCTGAAAATCGTGCGCATGAAGGGACTCGAACCCCCACGTCCTGAGACATTAGATCCTAAGTCTAACGCGGCTACCAATTACGCCACATGCGCGTGGATGAAATATGTGCTTCAAAAGCGCCTTGCGGGGCTTTGCGAGGGCAAAGTTAAGGCAAAAAATCCAAATCTCAAAATAAAATTGCAAGGGTATTTGGAAGTGAGTGAAAAAAAACGTAACTTTGCAGCCGATTAATCCATACAAATCACTTATCAATAACAATTATTAATGGCAACAAAAATCAGACTGCAACGTCATGGTCGCAAGAACTATGCGTTCTATCCCATTGTAATCGCCGATAGCAGGGCACCACGTGATGGTAAATTTATTGAAAGGATAGGTTCTTATAATCCGAACACTAATCCTGCTACAGTAACTTTAAACTTCGAGCGTGCTTTGTATTGGCTTAATGTAGGTGCTCAGCCCACCGACACCGTACGCACTATTCTCTCCAACGAGGGTGTACTTCTGATGAAGCACCTCCAGGGTGGTGTGAAGAAAGGCGCATTTGACGAAGCTGAAGCACAGCGTCGCTTTGACGCTTGGAAGGCTAAGAAGCANCAGAGCGTAGATAAGATGCGCGCTTCTATGGCCGACAAGAAAGAACTTGACGCTAAAGANCGTCTTGAAGCTGAAAAGGCTAAGAATCAGGCTAAGGCTGAAGCTGTGGCTAAGAAGAAAGCCGAGCTCGCTGCTGCTGCCGCTGAGGCTGAAGCAGCTGCCGCTGCCGAAGAGGCTNCCGCTGAGGAGGCTCCCGCCGCTGAATAAGCCGAGACGGCTCTGCAATTTNTCTATCAGGGACACATATTCCAAATACTTTGTATCGGGACATGTGTCCCTGACTGTTTTNTTGCATCACTTATGCGCGCACACTTTGTGTAATAATATTTTATTTCAGAAATTACTATAAATTTGATTATGAGTGAAAAGATTGGGTCGAAAATGACCGCTGAGGGCCGCAAGGCTATATTGCTCGGTAGCGGTGAGCTCGGCAAGGAAGTNGCTATCGAGCTACAGCGTATGGGTATTGAAGTAGTGGCCTGCGACAAGTACGACGGCGCTCCTGCCATGCAGGTGGCCGACCGCAGATATGTGTTCAGCATGCTCGACGCTGACCGTCTGAAAGAGGTGATTCGCACCGAACGNCCTACCCACATCATCCCCGAGATAGAGGCTATAGCCACTCCGGCTCTGGTAGAACTGGAGAAGGAGGGCTTTAACGTGACCCCCACGGCCAACGCTGCTCTTCTGACCATGAACCGCGAAGGCATACGCCGTCTGGCGGCCGAAGAGCTCGGCCTGACCACTTCGCCCTATCAGTTTGCTTCTACCCGCGAGGAGTTTGACAAAGCGGTCGAAGCGGTGGGCATACCTTGTGTGGTGAAGCCCGTGATGAGCTCAAGCGGTCACGGACAAAGTGTGATTCGCTCTACCGATGATATTGATAAGGCTTGGAAGATAGCTCAGGAAGGTGGACGCGCCGGAGCCGGCCGCGTGATAGTGGAGGGCTTTGTGGACTTNGACTACGAGATAACTCTGCTCACCGTGCGCTCTGTAAGCGGCACTACTTTCTGNGAACCCATCGGGCATATTCAGGTCGACGGTGATTACCGCTATTCATGGCAGCCTCAGCCTATGAGCACTGCCGCACGCGAGAAGGCTTGTGAGATAGCCGCTGCCATTACTGAGGCGCTCGGTGGCTACGGCATATTTGGCGTAGAGCTGTTTGTGAAAGGCGATGAGGTGATATTCAGCGAAGTGTCNCCCCGACCTCACGATACCGGTATGGTGACTATGATATCGCAGGATATGAGCGAATTTGCGCTCCACGCCCGCGCTCTTACCGGCCTGCCCGTTCCTGCCATCCGCTTCTATGGTCCTTCGGCTTCGCGCGCAGTAGTGGTGGAGGGTGATACCGACTGTGTGGTGATGGATAATATTGATAAAGTGCTCGANGAGCCCGGAGTGCAGATGCGTATTTTCGGTAAACCNGAGGTTCGCGGACATCGCCGCATGGGTGTGATACTTGCCACGGCCGATTCCGTTGAGGAAGCCCGTGCGAAAGCCGAGCGTGCTTACGACAAACTAAATGTCATTGTAAAATAATTCCCTCCGATAAGCACTTAAGGAGCGAGCCCGAGCCGCGTCAACGGGTCCGGGCTCGCTTTTTTCGATCCGTCAGATATCCCGGATATTCACTGATAACGGTGGTTGTCCATCGCTATCATAAATTATAGTAGTTCGGCCTACATTCGGAAGTAATTCTTTTACTTTCTTCATGTTCTCAAGATAGCTTGAACGAAGTGTGGCGCCTGACTTTATCTCGTATAAGTGCAATGTTCCNGCCACATCTTCTACAGCGTCAACTTCCAGTCCGCTCTTATCCCGATAGAAATATATCCTTGGATCACTGCCACGATTGTAGCTTCTCTTTATAAGCTCGCATATAGCGATATTCTCGAATAAAGCTCCGCGCATGTGGTGGACTTTAAGAATTTCCTCATTTTCGATTCCCAGTAGAAAACAAGCAAGCCCTGTATCGTAAAAATAGATCTTAGGCATCTTGGNAAGTCGCTTTGTCTCATTGGCATAATANGGCATCAGAGGAAAAGCTATATAAGAAGTCATCAGGATAGAGAGCCATTCTTTAATGGTCACTGATGAAACGCCTGCATCACGTGCCAGGGCTGAGGCATTGAATTCCGATCCTATTCGTGAAGCTAAGAGACGCATAAAGCGATCAAAAGCAAGTAGATTCTTAATTTTCAACAGATCACGCAGATCACGTTCAACATAGGTGTTGTAATAGCTTCGGTAATATAGTCCGGCCGGGATTCCGTCGGCTACTACTCGAGGATAAAGTCCGCTAATAATTATATTGTCGATCCCTTTCATTTTGAGCTCGCTTTTTGTTTCAATAAGCGATAACGGTAATAGCGTGAACAAGGCGGTTCTTCCTGCGAGTGACTGGGATATGGTGTGAAGTAGTGAGAAATTGCTGCTTCCGGTAAGTATATATTTTCTGTTCGTAAATTCATCTACTCTCACTTGAATCATAGACATAATTTCAGGAACATTCTGCACCTCGTCAATAATTACGTGTTCGCCCAGTGAATCAAGAAATCCACTTGGATTTGACATCGCATCAGTTCTTAATGTTATATCTTCAAGATTGATATATCTATATTCCGGGAACAAATGACGGCATAAAGTGCTTTTACCCGATTGACGGGGGCCCGTCACCACGACTACCGGAAAGTAAGTGNTTGCTTCCAGAATACCTGATGCTNAGAGGCGTTCAATGTATTTATCCATATATCGCTGAGATTAAATCTTTTAAATTATTTAAACTGNAACTTTAAATAATTTAAACTATAACTTTAAATATTAGTCAGTATCTAAAAAAACAGAGGGTACCCTCTGGTAATCAAAAACGGTGAAATACGAATACAATGCAAAAGTAATACATTTATATGTGATATCCAAATTATTAAGAAATAGGATATTGGATTAATTTAAAGTTGCAGTTTAAATTATTTAAACTGCAACTTTAAATTTGTCAAATGGTTGTAATCGGTTAAAAAAGAGCAGCCGGCGGAGAGGTCGGCNGCTTTATGACTGGTATTTTGCAGGGTCAGAACTGAACGTTCATACCCATAGCGAAGTTGGCGTCGGTCGACAGAGGNACACCCTGCTTGGCGAGTCGGCCGGGAGTGTGGTCTGTGGCAAGGAANAGGCTGAAGCCNGGGCAGTGAAGATTGAGAATCCAGCCGAACGACCATCCGAAAGTGCCTACGGCCACATTGGCGCCTGCTGAGAATACCTTGACGGGAGCCACGTTGGCCGAAATGCGGAAGTCGGTCCANGTGTATTCGCCGTGGATGCGNGTCGACGAGAGAGCGCCGAAAGTGAGATTNCGGTAGTAAGGGAATGTGTATTCGGCGGCGAGATTGAGNGTAGCGCCAAGCATTGTGGTGCGTCCGCCCTGGTCGCCCATATCGTTGAGTTCGTAGATCGCCGAGATGTCATCACGGATTTTGTCAAATTCGTTGTCGAAGCTGTTGGTGGCGTCGCCGTCGACGTTGAATGTGTATTTGTCGGTGCTGAATGACTGAAGACCGTTGGTCGATGCAAGCACGTCGTTGTTCCACGAGATGAAGCCGAAGTCAAGGAGCGATGCACTGAAGGTCCAGTCTTTGTTGAACTTGTAAGTACCGCCAAGATCCACACTCATACCGAAACCGTTGAGACCCGTGCCGTCTACGTCAGCACCGCTTACATAGCGGTGGCCGGTGTGCTCGTTGATGTCGGTATCGTATTTGAATCCCTTGACCGAGGCGTGGATGTCGGCGTCGGTCACAGCGTTCCAGCTGTCGCGACCGAGAGTAAGATCGGCGCTGCGCAGGTTAGCGCTGATGTTGGCACCACCGAGCAGAAACTTGAGAGCACCGCCCACCTGCCACTGGTCATTGATCTTGTGGGAGTGGTTGAAAGCGAGTTCGGCCCAAGCGGTAGCGTTGGCATGCACGTCGGTGATATCGTAGGTGTCGTTTGTGATACCTTCCTTGAGCATGCGGAAGAGTTCGCGAGGAAGACCAACATTGAGATTGGTGCGAACACCCAGAGTCACCACGTTGTAACCCTTGAATGCCTTGAAACCACATGCAAGAATGTTGAGGCGAATGTCGCTCGTGATGCGGCTGCGTGAGCCGAGATCATCGAGGAATGAGCCGGCGTCGACTGCGGGATTGAGGAATGTGGTGGTGCGACCGTTGACGTTATAGAGGAAATTCTCCACACCCACCGTGCCCTGCAGCCCGAGGTTGATGGTACCCAGCGCGGGGATGGTAAAGAAAGTCTTGTCGTTGTCAAACGACGGGTTGAGCTGGTAGCGGTATAGATAACCGTCGGTGAAGTAACCCGAGTTGAGATTCTGGGCTGAAGCTGTGGCTGTCAGAGCGCCGATGGCCATTACCGACACGGCGATGCGCTTGAACTTGGATATAATGGTTGACATATCGATATGTTTCGTAATAGGTTTTGACAGTAAGAGATTATAGTTCGTCGTCGTAATAGCCGCTGACGGTCACTTTAGTGTTTTTGAGAGAGAGATACTGCGACGGCTTGAGCGACGATGTGTTGACATCGCTTGACGCATTGGCGGTAAACTCGATGCCGTCGAGATAAGTCACTGTGCCTTCGACGCGGATCACGATGTTTTCGGTAGCTCCGCCCCTGATGGTGACGGGAGTGATGGTGACATCCCTGATGGGACCCGATACCGAGAGGGGTGAGGCCGAGAGAGTGATGTCAAATGGCAGATCGTTGGTCACCTCGGTGTTGACTTCGAGTTTCTGGATGGTGAGTTTGTTGAGGTCCTCATCAGCCCAGCCGTCTTCGGTGGATGAATAGATGATTTCCGATCCTGCGCCGAGCGAGAGGGGCGAGAAGAATACATATCCGCCCTCTACGGGAGCATATTCGCCCAGACGGAAATTACTTACCGACTGCACGGGCACGGTGGTGGGATTGAGGTTGATGTCGAGCGACGAAGGAAGTCCGTGGCCGGCCACTACATCGCTGAGCTTGGTGTAGGGCACGTGGGTGGCTGTTGCGTAGCCTTCGTAGTACTTATCGGGCTTGGAGGGCGAGAGGCAGTAGAAACTTTCGGCCGAAGCAGCTATGTCGAATGTGCCGTTGTTGATCGAAAGAGCGTCGCCTGCCACACCGTCGCGGGTGGGTGTGATGCTGAACGCCGTAGATGCCTTTACGCCATACTGAGCAAAAGGATTATGGATGTTGATATAGATCTGCGGATTTGCGAGTTTCACATCGGTTTCGGGCTGTGAGAGCACGTCGGGCAGATCGTTGAGTGTCACGGGNGCGATATTGAAAGCGTCGATGTCATACTTGATCTTGCCGGTGAATGTGGTGATGTCGATNTCGCTCAGTACCAGGTCGGTGGTCACGCGAAGTTGTTCGGGTATGCCCGATGTCATGATATCGTCGATCTTAAGCACNATTTCGCCATCTTTCACNCCGGNTTCGGTCTTGATCTNAAGATTGTGTGATGCANCGTCGAATTTTACGTGAGCNTGCTTGGCGTCTATGCCGGTTACGGCCATTACGAAGTCAAGACGATTGTTGGTGACGGTATATTCTTTAATGGTGAGTACACCTGTGGTCTCATCATATGTACCCAAGGATGGCGTGCCGTCGAGACCGGCCGGAAGCTGAAACTCAATGTTGCGCAGTTCGAAAGTGGAAGTGTTGTTGTTGACAGCCTCGATGGTTACGTTATATGAGATGGTCCAGTTGGCGCCAAGGTCGGCTATCTCCACTATATCGTCGCTCACGCCGTCGTAGGCATACTCGATAGGAGAAGTTTCCTTGTCCTGAATGAAAAATGATATTTCCGTGGGCGCAGCTTTTGCTTTGACTCCGGCAGGCAGAGTGGGCACAAACACCGCTACCGAGGGAGTGGTGGTGGGAGCGGTTATATGGATGGGGTCGATCTTAAGATTGTCTGATTTGAAATCGCCGGTGCGCAGCAGTGCGTATTCGCCATCCACTATCTGAAGTATATCGCCCTCTTTAGGGTCTGAAATTATACTGTTGAGCTTGATTTCATCAAGGTTGATAGGCAATGTGAGATTTGTAACCTGCAGGCGGACGTTGGTGTCGATGTCGCTGAGGTCATACTTGTCGTCGATACATCCGACAAGGCCTAACGATACGGCTGCTAAGAGACCGCATGCAGCCGGGCGAATGATACCGGCTTGCATTAATTGAAGGTGTTTCGTAGTCATTGATAAAATATGTGTGCGTAATGATTAGAATTTCTTGCGCAAAGTTAATAGATTTCAGCATAAATCTTTAAAATTTGCTAAGGTATTTTTTGCTTTTTTTATATTTTGGCAATAAAGGTGTGTAGTCGGCCGTTAAAAGTCTGAATGAGTTTGTTAAACGTAATATCGGCACGTGTGAAGGGATTGCTCGCATCGGGTGATTCCCGCACCGGTCTGCTCAAGAAGAATATCATAGGATCGGTGTTGCTTAAAGGCATGAGTATAGTGGTGACACTCGCCCTCGTGCCCCTGACCATCGATTATGTCAACGCCGAACAATANGGTATATGGCTCACACTCAGTTCGCTGATGACGTGGCTTACGTTTTTCGACATAGGACTTGCCATGGGTCTGCGTAACCGTTTCGCCGAGGCNAAAGCGCGGGGCGAGACCGAGCGCGCCCGGCAATATATCTCCACGGCCTACGCTGCCATAGGTGTGATGGCGCTTATTCTGGTGTGTCTGTCGATACCGCTTTGCCGCACCATCGACTGGTGTNCGCTTCTGAAAGTCAGTGAGACGTANCGGTCNGAGNTGACCGACGTGATGATGGTGCTCTTCGGCGCATTCGCGGCCACGCTCGTACTTGCGGTGATGTCAAATATCCTTATAGGTGACCAGCTTACGGCCATATCGTCGCTCGTGGGAGTGGTGGGGCAGGTCATAGTGCTGGCNGTGATATGGATTCTTGTCCATACTCAGGTCCACGGCACATTGCTCACTCTCGCATGTGTGCTTGCGTGGATACCGCCGGCCACGCTGCTCGTGGCCAGTATCATACTGTTCGCCACCCGCTACAGATGCTACGCTCCGTCGCACACTATGGTGCGCCCGTCGATGGTGAAAGACCTGCTCGGCATAGGCGGAAAGTTTTTCATTATCACGGTGTCGATGCTGTTCATATTTCAGTTGATGAACGTGATAATATCGCGCGAACTCGGTCCGCTGTCGGTCACGGAATACAATATAGCCTACCGCTATTTCAATACGGCCAACATGGTGGCCATGCTTGTTCTGGCACCGTTCTGGTCNGCGTCGACCGACGCATANACACTCGGCAATCTCGAATGGCTCAGCGGTAAGCTGCGNTCACTTGAGCGGATGGTGGTATTGCTGCTTCTGCCNGGCATAGCGCTTATGGTAGTGTTGTCNCCNGTGGTCTACCGTTTATGGATAGGCACGAGTGTGACAGTATCATGGTCCACGAGTATTGCCATAGCATGCTACATCATGATCCTTACCCTGTCGAATACCTATATGTTTCTTATCAATGGGATAGGCAAAGTGCAGTTACAGCTGTTGATCTATCTCGGGTTTGCTCTGATAGCATACCCGGTCATGACTATATTGTGCAGATGGTGGGGTATACCCGGNTTGCTGGCGCTTCCGGCGCTGATATATATAGTTCAGGCTGTGGCTATGCGCATGCAGCTCCACCGGATACTTAATTCTAAAGCGGAGGGTATATGGAACAAGTGATGCACCGACCGAAAGTCACGGTGATTACCGTGTGTTACAACGCTGCGGCAGATATTGAAGNTACACTCGAATCTGTGCTGGGTCAGACGGCTTACGATGATATGGAAGTAATAGTGATCGACGGCGGATCGACCGACGGTACGGTGGAGAAAATCCGTAAGTATGATATGCGTCTGGCGCGATTTATTTCCGAGCCTGATAAGGGTATCTATAATGCGATGAACAAAGGCATAGCTCTGTCGACGGGTGAATACGTCAATTTCATGAATGCAGGCGACAGATTTTTCAACTCCCGCGTGATAGCCGATGTGTTAGCCGAAGTTGAAGGAATGCAGTCAAGACCCGACGTGATATATGGAGCTACGGTGTTTCGCTTCAACGACGGGTATGCAGGCCAGCGACCGAATCCGGCTGCTATGCCCGGCCATATGGGCGCGTGTCATCAGTCGGTATTCGTCGATGGCGACATGATACGCCGCCACCTGTTTGATGANTCATATCGCATATCGGCAGATTTTGAACTGCTCCGCCGCCTTTATATGCAGGGAGCTGTATTCGCCGAGGTGAATAAGTATGTATCGATATATAATTTCGATGGAGTGTCAGGCTCGGGAGCCGGCCGACTGCGNGGAGTGGCCGAGCGCCGCAGGATATTAGGGCGNCCGGTGTCGAAATTCCTGTGCCGGATGGATGTATGGCGTGCCACGGCCGGCAGTTTGCGCCGTGACCTCGCCGACCGTCTGCGCTCGTTGGTAGGAATGANCGTGAGCCGCCCAGCCCACAGACCGTTGGACGAAATATCGCAGCTCTGACTTTAAGACCCCGTTCCCCGGCGTTAACAAATATTGGGGGAACGGGGTTTTAGAATACTTTTTGCTCCAAACGGAATATTTATTTCCGACATTCCGGAAACTTTATTATGGGAGAATCCGTTATATTTGTACTTACGAAATTATTCTCTCACGATATTGACTATTTATATTATGAATCTACGTCCGCTAATTTCAGTCATTGCGGCAGCGGCAGCCATANCCGTTGCGGCGCAGGTGCCTGATGGTCCGGTCACACTTGAGCAGTGCCGCGAGCTCGCCCTGAAAAACAACAAGAGCCTGCGCATGCAGAATGAGAAGATCAAGGCCGCCCATTATCAGAACGACGAGGCATTTGCCGCCTATCTTCCCGGCATAGACTTTGCCGGCGGATATATGTATAACCAGCGCAATATTTCGGTGTTTGATTCCGATCAGCTGCTCCCGGTAAAGAGCTTCGACATGTCCACGCAGAGCTATCAGTTTTCCGTGGTGAAGAATCCNGCTACCGGTGAGCCTATGAAGGACGCTTCGGGTCAATATATATTTGATCAGGTGGCTCTGATACCGAAAGANGCCATGACCTACGACATACACAATGTGTTTTTCGGCGCTCTNACTCTTACCCAGCCCCTGTATATGGGCGGTAAGATTGTGGCTATGAACAAGATCACCAAGTATGCCGAGGATGTGGCCCGTCTGCTGCGCGACAATCAGGCGCAAGACGTGATATATCAGGTCGATGCTGCCTACTGGCTCGTGGTGTCGCTCAATGCCAAGCACCGACTGGCGGTGAGCTACGTAAACCTGCTCGACACACTGCGCAGCAACGTCAATCTGATGCTTGAGCAGGGGGTGGCCACNCGTGCCGATCTGCTCACGGTAGACGTGAAACTCAATTCGGCTCATGTAGACCTTACCAAAGTGGAAAACGGTATGGTGCTCTCACGCATGGCTCTTGCCCAGGTGTGNGGCCTGCCTGTCGATGCCGATCTTCATCTGGTGGATGAGAATGCCGCAGCTATAGCGTCAGGCGCTCACCNCGACACGAATTTCGATATCGCCGACGTGTATTCGCGCCGCGACGATCTGCGCGCTCTTGAGACCGGTGTGAAAATATATGGTCAGCAGGAGAAGGTGGCGCGTGCCGACATGCTTCCCGAACTTGCGCTTGTAGGTACCTACTCGTTCAGCAACCCGAACATGTTTGACGGATTTAAAAATCGTTTTGCCGGAGCTTTCTCCGTGGGTGCCATGCTCAAAATACCTTTGATACACTGGGGTGGCAACCTTGCCAAATATCGTCTGGCCAAGACCAAGACCGCTATAGCCCGGCTCGAACTCGAAAATGCCCGCGACCTTATCAATCTCCAGGTCAATCAGGCTGCATTCAAAGCCCGTGAGGCTGTCAAGACTTTTGATATGACGTCGACCAATCTGGCCAAGGCCGACGAAAATCTGCGTCAGGCCACCCTCGGTTTCCGTGAGGGTATGATGAGCGTGGATAATGTGATGGAAGCTCAGACGGCGTGGCTCAAGGCCAACAGTGAGAACATCGACGCCGGCATCGACATATATCTATGCGACGTGTATCTGTCGAAAGTGCTCGGCAGACTCGACACCACATCAGCACAATAATTCAGCAAACATTGAAATCCAATTATTATAAAAATATATCACCATCATGGCTCAGAATACAACATCCACTCCCGAACAGCGCGAAAATCGCGTGCTCCTCACAGCAATGGGCATTGTAGTGCTCCTGTGTATAGTCCTCGCTATCGTAGGATTCTGCCTCCTGTCGCATCCCGACGAGATAGTCGAGGGTCAGGCCGAGGCTACGTCGGTAAAGATTTCAGGCAAACTGCCCGGACGTGTGCGCGACTTTTATGTGCACGAGGGCGACATGGTGAAAGCCGGCGACACACTTATCCACATTCACTCGTCACTGGCTGAAGCCCAGCTGATGCAGGCTCAGGGTATGGAGACGGCAGCTTCGGCTATCAATCAGAAGGTAGATGCCGGAGCACGCATACAGATGATTCAGGCCGCGCAGGATATGGTGGCTCAGGCAAGTGCCGCTGTCACCATCACCCGCAAGACTTATGACCGTCTTGAAAATCTGTTCAAGGCCGGTGTGGTGTCAGAGCAGAAACGCGACGAGGCCAAGGCTGCATATGATGCGGCNGTAGCAGCCGAGTCGGCCGCCAAGAGCCAGCTCTCGCTGGTGAAAGAGGGCGCGCAGAAAGAGGATAAGGCCAACGCCGAGGCTATGGTGGAAGTGGCGCGAGGCGGTGTGGCTCAGGTGGAGAGTCTGCTTGAGGACCAGTATCTTCTCGCTCCGTGTGACGGACAGATAGATCAGATATATCCCGAAGAGGGTGAGCTGGTGGCGCTCGGCGCTCCGCTGATGAGTCTGCTCAAGGTGTCAGACAAGTGGGTCACATTCAATGTGCGCGAGGATCTTCTTAACGATCTGAAGATAGGCGACGAGATAGAGGTGATGGTGCCCGCGCTTGATCGCCGCAACATCAAAGTGAAGATATTCTATGTGCGCGACCTCGGCTCTTATGCCACCTGGCGTGCCACAAAGTCGACCGGTCAGTGGGATAGCAAGACATTTGAAGTGAAAGCGCGTCCGGTAGAGGATCAGCCCGACCTCCGACCCGGTATGAGTGTGGTATATTTCAAGAAGTAATCAGTAAGACTCACACGTCATGTTTGCAGCATCTTTACTCCGGGGAATCCGACAACTCGGCACGAGGAAAATCTATTTCTTCATGATGATAGTCGTGCCTGCGGTATGCTCGTTTTTCTTCCTGAATCTCATGCACGAGGGGCTGCCTCTGAAGGTGCCTGTGGCGATAGTCGATAACGACCAGTCGTCGATGTCGCGCGATGTCACCCGTCAGCTCAACGCTATGGAGCTTATCGACATCAACGAGCATCTCGAATCGTATCATGAGGCTATGGAGAAGATGCGCAGCGGCGAGATATTCGGATTTTTNCATATACCCGAGGATTTTCAGAAAGATGCCGTAGGCAGTCGCCACCCGACGCTGTCGTTTTACTGCAATATGACTGTCTTCGTGCCCGGCACGTTGTCGTTCAAGGGATTCAAGACCGTGGCCGTGGGTACGGCCGGCGACATGGTTAAGACCGAGCTCGTGCAGGCGGGTCTGAGCGACAATCTTGTGTCGCCCCTTGTGCAGCCTCTCGGTGTCGACACCCATCCGCTCAATAACCCCTGGACNAACTATAACTATTACCTGTCCAACTCGTTTCTTCCCGGACTGCTTGCGCTGCTGGTGCTGACGGTCACCGTGTTCAGCATCTGCACTGAAATCAAGCACGGCACTTCGCCGNAATGGCTTCAGACTGCCGGNGGCCATGTCTCGGTAGCACTTTTAGGCAAGCTGCTTCCGCAGACGGTGGTGTTCTCGGCCGTAGGTGTGGGGCTGCAGGCTGTGCTCTACGGTTTTCTCCACTTTCCGCTCAATAACCATGCCATGCACATGATAGTGGCGATGATACTGTTTGTCATGGCCTGTCAGGCTTTGGCCGTGGCTATCGTGGAGCTTATCCCCAATCTGCGCCTGTCGCTCTCGGTGTGCTCGCTGTTCGGTATACTCTGCTTCTCGGTGGCGGGATTTTCGTTTCCGGTCGATCAGATGTATGGAGGCATAGGCATATTTGCCTACATATTCCCGATACGCTACTATTTCCTTATTTACATAGATCAGGCGCTCAACGGTATACCTATTTATTATTCGCGGTTCTATTACGTGGCGCTGCTNGTGTTTCTGCTTCTGCCCATGCTCGGCTTGCGCCGTCTGCGCCGACATCTTGAGAATCCNGTTTATGTACCCTGATTTCNTTCTACGCTCATGAAACTTTTGACTGACATAGGCCACCGACTGGTCACGCTATTCAGAGTGTGGCGCAGGGAATTTTATCTGGTTTTCACTGACCCCGGTGTGCTGATATTTTTCTTCGGCCTTCCATTGGCTTACCCCGTGGTGTATACGCTTATATACAATCCTGAAATAGTGACGAATATGCCTGTAGTGGTGGTTGACAACTGCCGCTCGGCCTCGTCGCGCGAGCTCGTGCGCGCCATCGACGCCACCCAGGCTCTGGCCGTGACGGGCTATGCCGCCAATATCACCGAAGCGCGCGAGGCTTGGCACACCAAGAAGTGCTATGCCATAATAGAGATTCCCGCCAATTACGACAAGGCTCTCAATTCCATGAATCAGGCTATGGTGACCACATATGCCGATATGTCACTTCTACTGCGTTATCGAGCCATGCTGCTGGCGCTTACGGATGTGCAGGTGGATCAGACTCTCGCCATCACTCAGCGCAGAGTGAGCGACCTCGGACTGATAGCCGAAAGCGCGACTGACGGACAGCTGCCCGTAGAGTCGCAGTCGGTAATCGTGGGCGATGAGACTCAGGGCTTCGCGTCGTTTGTCATGCCCGGCATANTGGTNCTCATTCTCCAGCAGAGTATGATACTCGGTATAGCCATGCTTGCGGGAGGNCGCGCCGAGCGCCGTCGCCGTAACCACGGTTATGATCCTATGGCTGTAGATGCGTCGCCTGTGATCACAGTGATAGGGCGCACGCTCTGCTACGTGGTGATCTATCTGCCGCTGGCTTACTATATTCTCCACATTATCCCCGAGATGTTTGCGTTGCCGCATGTCACGGAGTTCGNACAGTATATGCCGTTCATCTTCCCGCTCATCATAGCGTCGGCCATGCTGGGGCAGACCGTAGCCGTGTTCATCACCGAGCGCGAAGCGTCGCTTCTCGTGGTGGTGTTCACATCGCTCGTATTCCTGTTTCTGTCGGGACTCACCTGGCCCCGCTATGCATTCAACGGCTTCTGGCTTCTTATCTCAGACTGCATTCCTGCTACCTGGGGAGTGGAGGGATTCATACGCATGACCTCTGACGGAGCCACCCCCGCCAANGTAGGATATTACTATAAGATGATGTGGTTGCTTGCNGGAGTGTACTTCATCACCGCCACTGTNGTAGCCTACTTCCACCGCCGCCTCGGCNGNAACGCCCGTGGGTGACGGCGTGATGCNTCATTCTCTATATCTTGCCTTCGTCGCGGTATGAGAAGTAGCCGCCTCGGGCTATGATGAGGTGATCGAGCACCTTGATGTCGAGGTATTCAGCGCCTTGCACTATGCGGCTGGTCAGNGCATCGTCTTGAGGAGAAGTCTTAAGATTGCCCGACGGATGATTGTGTACGAGGATTATACCCGAGGCCAGAGAATCGAGCGCGCGTTTGAGCAGCAGCTTTATGTCCACAGCCGTCGAGGCAGTGCCACCACGCGATATGCACACCTTGCTTTTCACCTGATTGCTGCGCGAGAGGTGGAGTACCCAGAATTCCTCATGATCGAGCAGTTCGAGTTGCGAGCGCATGATGGAGTAAGCGTCAGCGCTTGAGCGAATCACCATGTCGGGCGGATTGGTCATCTCGTCGCGGCAGCGCATGCCTAACTCAAAGGCCGCTGCCAGAGCTATGGCCTTGGCCGGCCCTACGCCGCGATATTTCTTGCACACCTCTTCGATGGACATGCGCGATACGTCGGCCAGAGAATTGTCGTTGTTGTAAAGAATGCGTTTTGCGAGGTCAATGGCNGACAGTCCCTGTATGCCTCCGCCAAGTATTATGGCCATAAGCTCGGCCGCCGTAAGCGCTTTGATGCCGTGGGCGAGAGCCTTTTCGCGCGGGCGGTCGTCAAGATCGAGGTCGGCTATGCGCAGAGGGCGGAGGTCGTCAATATCTTCCATCACTTTCCGCGGCGNATTTCTATCTCCTCGTTGATGTCGCGACCGCGGCCGAGAAGTATTTTCGTAAAATATGCTTTCAGAAATCCCGTGCCATAGCCGGTGATCATGATCACGCTTGCCGGCACCGCCATGGCCGACACGGCGAGTGAGCGGGTGGTGAAGAGTGCCGATGTAAACACGGCCGCGAGATATATACCTATGGGTAGAAGCCACCACGGGCTGACGAATATACCCATGATCACGAGCAGAAGGCCTATGATAACGGCCAGAGCCGGAAGGGCATGTACGAGTTTCAGCGAGCCCGGATAGAGGAGTTTCAGAGTGATTCGCGACATGCCGAACACATGTACCTGACGGAAAAATTTCNTGAGATCTATCCTGCGCTTATGATATACCGGCGCATCGGCTATCAGTCCTATTGTGAATCCTGCATTACGGATGCGGGTGGACATGTCTATATCNTCGGAAAACATCTCTCGGAATCCGCCGACGCGGTCATACACCGGGCGCGAGAAGCCCATGTTGAAGGTTCGCGGTACGAATTTCTCCATACTCACCTTACCCCCGCGTATGCCACCGGTGGTGAGAAAGGANGTCATGGCCACATTGATGGCTTTCTGGGTGGTGGAAAAAGATTCGTGGGCGGCGTCGGGACCGCCGAAGCAGTCGAGCGGATTCTTGTCAAGACTTCGCGTGATGGTNGCAAAGTATTCGGAGGGAATCACACAGTCGCTGTCGAAAAATATGAAGTAACGTCCGCGGGCACGTTCCATGCCGTAATTGCGTGCAATGGAGCGTCCTTCGTTTGACTTATAATAATAGTATACGTCGAGCTCTCCGGCATATTTTTTCACCGTATCTTCGGCCGGNGCNGTCGAGCCGTCCTCCACTATTATGACTTCAAAGTTTTTTACGGTCTGGGCGGCAAGACTGGCGAGGAGATCGTCTANCTCATCTATTCGGTTATATACCGGCACTATTATTGAAAAGCGGGGCTGCAGGGTAGTCACGACATGCGGGTTTTATAATCGTTGTAGTCAAATTCTCTCATTACCGTGCATTCTCCGGCCGAATCGCAGAATACGAGTGACGGATGGGAAATGCCGTTGAACATAGTGGTCTTCACCGTAGTGTAGTGATTCATATCCTCCAGAGTGAGGCGCTCGCCGGCGGTGAGTTTGTGGTCAAAATGCCACGGTCCGCAGTAGTCGCCGCTCAGACACGAGTTGCCACCGAGTCGGAAGGGGAGAGTGCCGGGGGCTTCCTCCACCGATTCGGTTATGGCCGGCTGATAAGGCATCTCAAGAGTGTCGGGCATGTGGCATGCAAACGATGCGTCGATGATGGCCGTGGATATACCGTCGTTTTCCACNACATCGAGCACCGAGGTCACAAGCGATCCGGTGCGCCATGTCCAGGCGCTTCCCGGCTCCAGAATTACCTCAAGCCACGGATAGCGTGTGCGGAAGTCTGTGAGCAGTTTCACGAGATGGTCCGTGTCATATCCCTCGCGAGTCATGAGATGGCCTCCGCCGAAATTCACCCACTTCAGTTTTGGCAGATATTTGCCAAACTGGCGCTCGAATGCGTCAAGAACTTTTTCGAGGTCGTAGGACGANGACTCGCATAGAGCGTGGAAGTGAAAGCCCTCCAGCCCTTCGGGGAAATTTCCCTCAAGGTCTTCGGCTGTGACTCCGAAGCGGCTCCCCGGCAGAGCGGGATTGTAGAGATCGGTCTCGATTACAGAGCAGCGTGGATTGACGCGCAGCCCNGGCGATACACCTCGCNCAAGGGCTTTAGCTCCGTAGAGGTTCCATTGGTTGAGGGAGTTGAATGTGATGTGCGACGCATGGTCGAGAAAACTGTCGATGGTNGCAGGGGTGTAGACGGGGCAATACACGTGGGCCTCNCCGCCGAGCTCTTCCACTCCGAGACGGAGCTCGTTGAGCGAACTGGCNGTGAAGTCGCGGTTNTACTCGCGAATTACCGGAAATGTCTTCCAAAGAGCATTGGCCTTGAAAGCCATGATTATTTTCACTCCTGCGCGGCGCTCCACGTCGGTGATAAGCCGGAGATTGCTGCGCAGTGCATCCTCATAGACTATATAATAAGGTGTGGCAAGTTGCTGCTGGGTCATATTATGGCGAATTTTGCAAATTTCAGAAGCAGAAGGCGCGATGAGTCGTCGCTGTCGAATTTGACGCGAATTCTTGCATCGGCCATAGCAGTGTCGATTTCGGTGATAACTCCGTGACCGAACGACGGGTGACGTATCTCCATGCCGGGGCTGAGTTCGTCAAGCGAATGTGTGGTGCATCCTTCGGCACCGGGACGCGGTGTGTTCTGAGGCCGCGGCGAAGCAGGTTGCGATGAGGAACGCAATGCGGTGAGATTGACCGGATTGCCCCCGGCGGGAGAGTATGATGAACGTGGCGCACGGCTTCCGGAGGCTGCGCGTCCAAGTGTGGTGCCTGATACGTTGAGATACGACGGATCTATGTCGGCCAGAAACCGCGACGGGCGCGGGAATACTTTCATGCCGTTGCGGAATCGGCTTTTGGTGTACGACATGGTGCAGTTGTTGCGTGCGCGCGTGATGGCCACGTAGAGCAGACGGCGCTCTTCTTCCACACCGGCAGCAGTGTCGCTGCTCATGGCTGATGGAAAAAGGTCCTCCTCTACGCCTACTATAAATACGTTGTTGAACTCCAGGCCTTTAGCGGCATGGACGGTCATCATAGTGACGCGTTCCGTGATGCCGTCGGCGGCAGCTTCGTCGGTATCGCTGTCCTGGTCNGTGGCAAGTGATACCTCCGACATGAGGTCGGCCATGTATATGTCCGAGCGACCCTGTTCGATACGATCGTTGACAAAAGTACTTGCGGCCGCCACGAGTTCGTTGATATTCTCGCGTCGTGACACGTTTTCCGGAGTGTCGCCGCTCACATATTCGTTGAGCAGNCCGGTGCGGTCTATTATAAGTTTGGCCAGTTCGTGGGCGTCGAGACGCTGAGTGTCGTTGGCATCCACAAAGGAGCTTATGAGAGTGGNGAATCCGTTAAGCAGTCCGCGGGTGCGGGTGTTGAGGTTAAGGTCAGCGGCATAGAGGTCGAGATTGTTGAGCACGTGCCACATCGACACATTGTTTTCGAGGGCCGTGGCGGTGACCTTACCCACAGTGGTGTCNCCTATGCCTCGCTTGGGGGTGTTGATGACGCGGCGCAGAGCCTCGTCATCGTCAGGGTTTACCACAAGTTGGAAATANGATACGGCATCCTTCACCTCCTTTCGCTGGTAAAACGACAGTCCACCGTAGATTCTGTAAGGAATCGAGCGGGTGCGGAGCGCCTCCTCAAGTTCGCGGCTCTGGGCATTGGTGCGATACAGTATCACGAAATCCTCGTAGGAGTCGCCGGTCGACATCTTCATCGACGATATACCCGATGCCACAAGGCGAGCCTCTTCCTGATCGGTATATGCTTCGATCACTCTGATGCGGCTACCCGATGACTTTTCGGAGAAAACTTTTTTTTCGATCTGATCGCGGTTTTTGGCTATCAGTGATCCGGCAGCATCGATGATATTGCGGGTCGAGCGGTAGTTCTGTTCCAGCTTAGAGGTGTGTAGGGTGGGGTAGACGTCGCGCAGCTGGAGGATATTCGATATGTTGGCTCCGCGAAACGAGTAGATGCTCTGGGCGTCGTCGCCCACCAGCGTCAGGCAGTCGCGTCCGCGGCAGAGCTGATTGATGATATGATACTGCGCTGAATTGGTATCTTGATACTCGTCGACGAGCACGTAAGCGAATCGCTCACGGTAACTGTCGAGTATGTCCTGATTCTTGTCAAACAGTTCGTAGGTATAGTAGAGCAAGTCGTCGAAGTCCATCACACCCAGCGTACGCGCCCTGTCCATATACATGCGGTAGAGCACATGAATGTTGGGGCACTTCATCTGCTTGTCGGCCTTCAGGAGTTCCTTGTCGAGCGCATATCGTTCGGGCGATATAAGCGCGTTTTTTGCCCATGAAATGGCATTGTGGACCTTGGCGGCGGTGTAGACCTTCTCGTCATATCCCATCTCGCGCACCAGCAGCTTAATCATGGAGCGCGACGCACCGGTATCGTAGATGGTGAAGTTAGATTTATAGCCCAGCCGGTCAGCGTGNTAGTGGAGTATACGGTTGAAAATCGAGTGAAACGTACCCATCCACAGCCGCGACGCAACTTCCTCGCCGGTGAGGGCCGCGATGCGTTCGCGCATCTCGCGTGCGGCCTTGTTGGTGAAGGTAAGTGCCAGTATTCCGCCGGGTCTGAACCCGTTGTGGAGCAGGTGGACTATCTTGTAGGTGAGCACTCGGGTCTTNCCCGAGCCGGCACCGGCTATGACGAGTTGCGGTCCGTCGCAATACACCACGGCCTCGCGCTGCTGCTCGTTGAGCTGATTGAGATATTCGTTGTTTTCGGTAAGCATATATGTTGCAAAGTTACTTATTATAGATGTGATTTGCAACTGTAAAGGATATTTGCTAACTTTGCGGCAAATTACTGATAAATATGAAGCGAATATTCCTCATACTCCTTATAGCCGTAGCGGCTATGACTACCGCTCAGAAGGCTCAGGCCCAGTTTCGCTGGGGTGCTACAGCCGGTGTCACTCTCACCACACTCGATTTCTCCCAAAATCTATTCGCCGTTGATAGNCATGTAGGTGGCACGGCAGGAGTGAAAGGTGAGCTGATGTTTCCGGGCATAGGCTTCGGCATAGAGTTTGGCGCTCTCTACGAGTTGCGNGGCGCCGGANTNCATCTCGGCGATAAGCCTATATGGTCTACTCTGGGCTACGNCAAGAAGGACTCTTATCTGCAATATCTNGACATNCCGCTCCATCTGAAATTCAAGTGGACGCGCATGGATGGATTTGAGGACTATCTCGCTCCGTTTGTTCAGGGTGGTCCGGAGCTGAATATACTCCTGGGACATAATCACAACTCGCANCTCGATTACAATGCCGTAGGGCTCGGACTTACAGCCGGAGGCGGTGTGGAGCTATTCAAGCGCTGGCAGCTCGGAGTATTCTATTCGTGGGGTATGACCAATGCGGTGAGAATGCCTATACTCACCGACTTCACGGCTACCAACCGCACCTGGAATTTCCGCGTCACTTATTTCTTCTGATCTGTCAGCTCATCCCAGCTAGGCACGTCGCGCAGAAATCTATATGAGCCGTCGGCGGCTATGCGGCACGCATAGTGGCTCAAACCGTTGCTCACCATGAGCAGGGGCACGTCGAGCACTATATTATAGCGGCCTATCTGCTCGAACACACGCTGAGTCACGGCAACTTCCGGAGCTTTGTATTCCACTATGGCCAGAGGCCGGAGCGATGGCGAATAGATTACCGTATCGCAGCGTTTCACGGTATTGTTGAGTCGTATGGTGACCTCGTTGGCCACTCGCGAAGCCGGATAGCCGCGACCGGATATAAGAAAATTCACGAAGTGCTGTCTGACCCATTCCTCGGGCGTCACCACGAGCCACATCNTGCGAAGCGGATCATAGACTCTGACGGTGCCGTCAGGGTCACGTCGCAGTTGTAATTGAGCCTCCGGGAGATTTAAATGTTGCATATTCGTGAAATAATGCGTAAATTTACGAAAAATTCTTGAATCACGCATGGCTTCAACATCCGTCGACCCGTTTATATCACTGCGCCGCGACATAGCGGCAGGCAATCTCCGCCCCGTTTATCTGCTTCACGGTGAGGAGGGATATTACATTGACCGCCTTGTGGAAGACTTCGAGAATCTTCTGCCCGAAGCTGACCGCGCTTTTAATCTCTATCAGCTCTATGCGCCTGAGACGTCGATGGATACCGTCATGGAGGTAGCCCGCCGCTATCCGATGATGGCCGACCGGCAGGTGGTGATAGTGAAAGAGGCTCATGCNATCCGCGCCGATCAGCTCAACAAACTGCATTCGTATGCCGCNCGGCCATCGGAAACTACCGTGCTCGTCATAGCCTGCCGCGGAGCTGTGGCAAAAGGCAAGGAACTTATCGATGCCGTGAAGAAAAACGGTGTGATATTTGAGTCAAAGCGTCTGACCGACCGAACCATCGGCCCGGTTATAGCCGAACTTATTAAAGCCCACAATCTTACCGTTGACCCTAAGGCCCTGTCGATGCTGCGCGACTATATAGGCAGCGATGTGGCGAAGCTCTACAATGAAATCACCAAGCTCGGCACCATACTCGGCCCCGGAGCGCAGGTGACTCCCGAAGCCGTGGAGCGTAATATAGGTATATCAAAGGACTACAATAACTTTGAACTTACCGATGCCGTGGCTGCCCGCGATGTAGCCAAGGCTTTCCGNATAGCCGAATATTTCCGCGCCAATCCCAAAAATAATCCTACGGTGGTGACGGTGGTGACACTCTTTAACCTCTTCTCAAATCTGCTGATATATCAATACACTCGCGACAAATCACCGTCGGGATATANGGACGCGCTCGGNTTCCGNAGCCAGTGGCAGCTGCGTCCCTACGAGACAGCCTCGCGATGCTACAACGTGAGGCAGACCATCGAGATAATTTCAGCCCTCCGCGACTTTGACCGCAAGGCTAAGGGAGTGGGCTCACGCATGAATGAGTATGATCTGTTTCGAGATCTGCTATTCCATATCTTCACAGCCCGCGGCATTATCGACTGACGGGTGCGCAGGTTGCTTTCTTTATTTATAATCATCAGCATCATGAAATCATTAATCAGAATAGGAAAATATAACAAACTGAAGGTAAACCGTCTGGTNGACTTCGGTGCATATCTCGACGGGGGCGACGGCTCGGAAGTGCTGCTCCCCGCCAAATATATTACCACTCCTCTCAAGCCCGGCGACGAGGTGCACGTGTTCGTCTACACCGATTCCGACGACCGTCCGGTGGCAACCACCGAGCATCCGTATGCCACAGCGGGAGAATTTGCTTTCCTCCAGGTCAACGATGTGAACCGCTTCGGTGCGTTTCTCGACTGGGGACTGATAGCCAAAGAGCTCCTCGTGCCTTTCAGCGAGCAGAAAGTAAAATTGTCGCGAGGCATGGTGGTNCCCGTATATGTGTATCTCGACGACAATACGAAGAGAGTCGTTGCATCNTGTAANATCGAGAAATTTCTTGGCAACACGATACCATATTATAAGCGCGGCTTTAAGGTGAAAGCTCTGATATATGACCGCAACGAGGTGGGCTACAAAGTAATAGTCGACAATCTGCATCACGGCATCATATATGANAACGAACTTTACAAGCCGCTCGTGATAGGCACTACCGTGGATGCCTATGTAAAGCACGTGCGCCCAGACTGCAAGATAGACCTGCTGCTCCACGGAGGCGATGATCACCGTGTGGATGAACTTGCCGAAGCTATACTGACTCGCCTGTCAGGAGAGCCGGGCGGATACTATCCGCTCACCGACAGCTCTTCGCCCGAAGCCATCAAAGCAGCATTCGCCTGCTCCAAGAAGGATTTCAAGAAAGCCATTGGCAGCCTTTACCGCCGCCGGCTGATAACGATACTTGANGACGGAATCAAACTGACTGCCGAATGATACTGCTGGCTATATCGGCATGGCTTTGGCCCGCGGTGACGGTGGCTTATTTCGTGGCCATCCTTGCTGTGGCGTGGATTATCGTGATAGACAATGGTAATCCCGTGCGCTCGCTCGGCTGGATAGCAGTAGTGGTGCTTCTGCCGGTGCTGGGCTTTCTGATGTATCTGTTTTTGGGACGCGGACTGAAAAATACCCGTGTCATATCGCGGCGCAAGCGCCGCCGACTGGCAGCTACGTCAGAACACTCGCCCGTGCCACGGGTGGTGAAATCGCTATCGCCCGACAGTGCAAGGCTTATTCGTCTGGGTCATGCCACCACCGGCGCAGGATTTTTCCCCGACACCCCCGTGGAGGTCTACAACGACGGCGAGAGTTTCTTCACGGCTCTTGTGGCCGATCTGCGCGCCGCCCGCGAGTGTATCAATATGCAGTACTACATATTTGCCGACGATAATATAGGTACCACCATAGCCGACATTCTCATCGAAAAAGCCCGCGAGGGGCTTAAGGTTCGCCTGTTATATGACTATGTAGGATGTCTCGACGTGCCCTCGAAATTCTTCAGCCGCATGGCTGATGCGGGAGTTGAGGTGGAGCCATTNTTCAAACCGGCCTTTCCCCGGCTTGCCAGCACGCTCAACCGACGCAATCACCGCAAAGGCGTGATGATAGATAATGTGATAGGTTATATCGGCGGAATGAATGTGGCCGACCGCTATATCAACGGCGGCGATTCGTTTGGCACATGGCGTGATACCTCGGTGAAATTTACCGGTAGTGCCGTGGCCGGATTGCAGTATCACTTTGCGGTGGACTGGAACTTCATGGGGCGCGGTATATTTGAATACAATACCGTGGAGTCGACTGACTCCTGGCCCGGTGCCATCGCCGGGGTGGGAGTGCAGTTTATCACCGGCGGCCCCACCGACCGATACTCGGGGCTTGCGCTCACATATTTCAAGGCNATAGCTCAGGCTAAGAAGCGGGTGTATATCCAGACGCCTTACTTCCTGCCCAACACTGCGATGCTCAGCGCGCTGATGACGGCCTCGCTTGCCGGGGTCGACGTGAGAGTGATGCTGCCAAGCATGACTGACTCTCATTTGCTGGCCTATGCCTCGCGGTCGTTTATGGCCGAATGTATGGGCGCGGGAATAAAATTCTATCTATACGAACCNGGTATGCTCCACTGTAAAGTGATGGTGGTAGACGATGAATTTTCCACTGTCGGTACCACTAATTTCGACTATCGCTCCATGGAGACGAATTTCGAGGAAAACGTGATGATGTATTCGCGCGAGATGAATCGCTCGATCGCCAGCCAGTTTGAGGAAGATATGCGCTTGAGCAAGCGGGTGATGCCCCGCGAGTGGCACCGCCGTAGCCGCGGTGAGAAGATTCGCGAGAGTGTGTGCCGCCTGCTCAGTCCCATGCTTTGAACATTGACTTAGGTGGAAACGTTTTTATATCGTACTATATATAAACGCCAACGTTTCCGCTATGACTACCAATTCTACCACTCTNCCACCCGAGAAGCGAAAGCTCCATAAGGTGTTTTTTGCTGCCCGTCAGGCGCTCCGCCGTCACGCTACGGGCGGTAATGTGCTCATCTTAGCCACCATACTTGCGCTTATTGTGGCAAATATCCCGGGTGTCAATACTCTCTACAACGATTTTTGGAATCAGGAAATGAGATTGCAGATAGGCAATTTCAATCTGTTTTCCCACGCCGGACATCCCATGACGGTGCTTCAGTTTATCAACGATGCTCTCATGGCGGTGTTCTTCTTCACAATCGGTCTGGAGATCAAGCGAGAGGTGCTGGTGGGCGAGNTGGCCTCGTTTAAGCAGGCGCTTCTGCCTATCATGGGAGCCATAGGCGGCATGGTAGTGCCGGTGGTGATATTCATAGCTATGTCGCGAGGCAGCGACTATACAGCCGGAGCTGCCATACCTATGGCTACTGATATAGCGTTTTCGCTCGGAGTGCTCGCCATACTTGGATCGCGAGTGCCGCTGTCGCTCAAGATATTCCTTACCACGCTTGCGGTGGTCGACGATATAGGAGGCATCATCGTGATAGCCACATGCTATTCGTCGCATATCGAGGGTATGTATCTCGTGTATGCAGCAGCCATACTGGCAGTGCTCGTGATAGGTGGCCGCATGAAGATTCAGAGCAAGATGTTTTATTTTCTGCTCGGTGGCGTGGTGTGGTTTCTGTTTCTTAACTCGGGGATACATCCTACGATAGCCGGTGTACTCGTGGCCTTCACCATCCCTGCAACACCGGTGTATGACCCGCGCAATTATGTCAAGATAATACGCGACAATATATCCCGCTTCCGTGAGGACGATGAAGATCGGCTGGACTCCCGCACCATACTCGATCATGATCAGATGGACTGGCTCAAGCAGATAGAGTCGGCTTCCGATAAAGTCATTTCTCCGCTCCAGGATATGGAAGACTCACTCCACCCGCTCACCAACTACCTGATCATTCCGCTCTTTGCTTTTGCTAATGCCGGAATATATCTTCTGGATGTGAATCCGCTGAGCATAGTGCAGGGATTGAGTCTGGCTATTATCATTGCGCTCGTGGCCGGTAAGTTTTTGGGTATACTGCTTTTCTCCTGGGCTACGGTCAGAGCCGGATGGGCTCCTATGCCCGAGCATAGCAATTGGAAGATGGTGGCAGGAATCGCCATGCTGGGTGGTATTGGTTTCACGGTGTCGCTCTTTATAGCCAACCTTTCATTCGGCGATATGGGCCCCGAAGGTCTTGCTCTGCTCAATCAGGCCAAGATAGGTATAGTGGTAGGTTCACTCCTTGCCGGACTCGGCGGTTTCATGCTCCTNCGCCGCTATCTCCCCGCCACCTGCGAAGAGGANTAATATCGTAAGCATGCTCACACCCGCTCCNGNGGGTGCGTAAATTAAAAAAAGCGGGCGACGTAGGGTTTCGGCTGAGCCTCAACCACTACGCCATTATGCTTATACCCGCTATGCGGGTATTCTGCGATTGATGATTGATGCTTATACCGCTGTTCGGATATTCTTCTACGGGTGATAAAAATTCGCCNGCTCTGCGGGTATTCGGCTGATNATAAAACCAATCGCCCGCTCNGNGNNCTGTCGCAAAAATAANAATCACCCGCAGCGCGGTTGAGGACAGAGTAGCGTAGCGGTTGAGGCGTAGCCGAAACCCTACGATGGTAATCTATATAATCATCGCACGCGCGGTAGCGTGTGCGAGCACGATAAGGGTTAGATTATTGAGAAAATTGACACGTGATTATGCTACCCGAAACATAAAAAATAGCGGCGAGGTAGAAAAAAGTTGTGTAAAATATTGAGATAAGGTTAATTTTTTGTAATTTTGCCGAGAATATCATAGAAACTAATCCAAATGTTAACCTTATCCCTCTCGCCACACATACACACGTCACTCACCGTGCGACGCTGTATGGGGCACGTAATCATCGCCCTGCTACCCGCAGTGGCATTCAGTCTTTTCTATTTCGGCATAGGTGCCCTGATAGTTATAGTAAGCGCCATAATCGGCTGCGTGGCAACTGAATGGCTCATCGACAAGTATATGCTCGGACGTAAGCCCAGCATCGGAAATCTCTCGGCCGTGCTCACCGGTCTGCTCCTTGCTCTTAACCTTCCGTCAAATCTCCCCGTGTGGACCGTTATTATCGGCAGCATCGTGGCTATCGGTATCGGTAAGATGGCGTTCGGCGGTCTCGGCTGCAACACGTTCAATCCCGCACTTGTGGGCCGTGTGTTCCTGCTGCTTTCGTTCCCCGTGCTGATGACCACCTGGCCTCTGCCTCTTGAAAATCGTCTGACTTATCTCGACGCTACCACCGGTCCTACAATACTCGGTACTCTCAAGCTCGATCATGATTCGGCTGTGGCATCGTTTGACATGATGGATAAGGCGCTCGGCCTTTCGGGCGGCTCTATCGGTGAGATAGGTGCTATCGCCATACTCATCGGGCTGGTATATCTCCTCTGCGTCCGTATCATCTCATGGCACATCCCCGTGTCGATCATCGCCACCGTGGCGGTATTCGCATGGGCATGCGGCGCACCTGTAGGCCTTGAGCTTCTCTCGGGCGGTCTGCTCTTCGGTGCAGTCTTCATGGCTACCGACTACGTCACGTCGCCCATGAGCCACCGCGGCATGCTGCTCTATGGTGTGCTTATCGGTGCCATCACATTTATTATTCGTCAATGGGGCGCATATCCCGAGGGTATGTCGTTCGCTATCCTCATCATGAACGGATTCACCCCGCTGATCAACCGTTATATCAAACCCCGTAAGTTCGGAGAAAGGAGCGTAAAGGCATGAGCGGTGCAAAATCTACCCTCGGGACGATGATACTGTCCCTCGGTGCAATCACTATAATAGCCGGCGCACTGCTGGCCGGTGTGGCTGAAGCTACCAGCGAACCTATCGCTGAAGCCAACAAGCAGAAGCAGGTAGATGCTATCAAGGCGGTGGCTACCGCTCAGTTTGACAACGATCCTGCGGCTGCCGCAGTGACTATAGCCGAGTTGAGCGACGACAAGGGTCACAACGTAATCGTATTCCCGCTCATCAACGGCGAGGAACTTACCGGTGCAGCCGTGGAGTCATATACTCCCAACGCTTTCTCAGGTTTCTTTACCATAATGGTAGGCTTTGATGTCGACGGCAACATCACCGGTTATGAGGTGGTGAAGCATGAAGAGACCGCCGGTCTCGGCGCCAAGATGCAGGACTGGTTCCGCGATCCTTCGGGTCACCGCAACGTGATAGGCATGAATCCCGGCGTAAATAATATGACCGTCAGCAAAGATGGTGGCGAAGTGGATGCTATCACCGCCGCTACTATCTCATCGCGCGCCTTCCTCGACGCTATTGACCGCGCATATAAGGGATATAATCAATATAAAGCCTCTAATAATTGATACCCATGAACTCAAAACTCAGAATACTCTACAACGGCATCGTAGCCGATAACCCCACATTCGTTCTTCTGCTCGGTATGTGCCCCACGCTGGGTACTACATCCAGTGCACTTACCGGTATGAGCATGGGTCTTGCCACCATGGGCGTGCTCATCTGCTCCAACGTGGTAATCTCTATGATCAAGAATCTCGTACCCTCCAAGGTGCGTATCCCCGCGTTTATTGTGGTCATAGCTACTTTCGTGACACTCCTCCAGATGCTCATGGAAGCCTACGTACCCTCACTTTATGCCGCCCTCGGTATCTTCATCCCTCTGATTGTGGTTAACTGTATCCTCCTTGGCCGTGCTGAGGCCTTTGCCTCGCGTCACTCCGTAGGCGACTCGCTTTTCG
The DNA here is from genome assembly GCA_014802325.1 of Bacteroides sp. Classification (GTDB taxonomy): domain Bacteria; phylum Bacteroidota; class Bacteroidia; order Bacteroidales; family Muribaculaceae; genus Duncaniella. Next base: position 17,970 of record JAAVCK010000003.1, on the reverse strand, counting down.
ACGGTATAGGTATCGGTCTGGGCTTCACGATTGCGCTTACCATTCTCGGTGCCGTGCGTGAATTCCTCGGTACAGGCTGCATCTTCGGCGCTTCGATCTACCCCGAGCAGTATGGCGCACTCATGTTTATCCTCGCTCCCGGTGCGTTTATCGCCCTCGGCCTTCTCGTGGCCGCATTCAACGCTATCCGTACACGTACTGCAAAATAATCCCTAAAACTACTCAGAGCCATGATAGAATATATCTCAATCATCATAACGGCAATCTTTGTCAACAACATCGTATTTGCCCAGTTCCTCGGTATCTGCCCCTTCATCGGCGTTTCGCGCAAGCTCTCGTCGGCAGTGGGCATGGGTGCGGCAGTGACGTTCGTGATGGCTATAGCCACTTTCGTCACCTGGGTGCTTCAGAACTACTGCCTCAATCCGCTCCACCTCGGCTATATGCAGACCATCGTGTTCATTCTCGTGATCGCAGCCCTGGTGCAGATGCTCGAAATCGTTCTTAAGAAGGTAGCTCCCGCACTCTACGCCGCTCTCGGTGTATTCCTCCCCCTTATCACCACCAACTGCGCCGTGCTCGGTGTGGCTATCCTCTGCGTGCAGAAAGACTTTGCCCTCGGTGAGGCGCTCGTTTATGCCGTATCTACCGCCATCGGCTTCACTATGGCGCTGTGTATTTTCGCCGGCATCCGCGAGCAGCTTGCTCTCGTTGAGGTACCCAAGGCTATGAAGGGTGTGCCCATCGCACTCGTAACAGCCGGTATCCTCGCTATGGCCTTCATGGGTTTCTCCGGCATCAAGATCGGTTAAATAATCCCTACATAATAATATCGCGCGCCACTACCGGACATTCCGATGGTGGCGCGCTGTATATAACTGTATACAACGTCACCGCTTCTCGGTTCAAGTGTAGAAGCGTGTTTCCAGTCCGCGGGTTAAACCCGCGGTTAATGACGAGCACGCCGGTTCGCGGCTCTCTGCTCGGAATGTCACCCTCCGCGGGGTATTTTCTCAGTTATGGCAGCGTCGTTGCGAGATAAGTGTGTATGATGGCTCGATGTTGCGAACTAAGGGGTTGATTTTTTTTTGAATTAACAAATATTAACTCAATGTATCGTTACCTTTGTAGCATGAATGAGTCTATATAGTGTGACTCAATTAAAAGCGTTATCTAACTTCTAATATCATCAATATATGCGAAAATTTCTGTTGCTACTGCTTGCCATGCTTCCTATGGCATTTACCTTGTCTGCTGTCAATGATTCCATTTACATAATGGGGCGCGTTAAGGACGCGGCGGTGAAGATGGATCTTTGTAATGCCTACGTATTGTGGCCTAATGCTTCGGGAGATGCAGTTGACTCAATTTCTGTACGATCCAAGTCGTATAGAAATGGCGAGATGATCGAGTCTTCGATGTGGGGAAAGAGAGTAGCACGCAAAGATTCGACGTATATATTTGACGTGGTGTGCGAAGGATATACGCCTCAGACTATCTCGTTTACGGTCAGCAACCTCGGTAAACGCGAGTCCTATCGCGAGATTCCGTTCATCTATCTCGAACGGGCCCCTCATCAGCTGAAGGAGGTGACCGTGACGGCATCGAAAATCAAGTTTTACAATAAGGGCGATACTATCGTGTTCAATGCCGATGCATTCCAGCTTGCCGAGGGATCGATGCTTGACGCTCTTATCGCGCAGCTTCCCGGCGTGGAGCTGAATGATAATGGTCAGATTAAAGTCAACGGCCAGTTTGTGGAGTCGCTTCTGCTCAACGGCAAAGAATTCCTGGACGGTAATAATCAGCTGATGCTCGAAAATATCGCGGCCTATACGGTGAAGAACGTGGAGGTATACCAAGGCCAGAACCGAAAGGAGAAATGGCTGCGTGAAGACAACGGCGAGAAACATCTCACCATGGATGTGAAGCTAAAGAAAGAATATAATATGGGCTGGATAGTCAACGCTCAGGCCGGTATAGGTACTGACGATAGATATTCTGGTCGACTCTTTGCCCAGTGGTTCACGCCCGTGCATCGACTCACTCTCCTCGGAAACATAAATAACCTCAACGACAATCGCAAGCCTGGCAAGGCTGATACGTGGACTCCCGAAATGATGCCCGACGGTACGCGACGCTACCATATGGGTGCAGCGGAATATAACTATAGCAACCCGGAAGAAACGGTGGAGGTAACGGGGAACGTGACGTTTGAGCAGCTTCGCACCAATGACATTACCACCACATCGCGCACCAACTTCCTCGGCGATCGTAATACCTACGAATATTCCTATGCCAAAGAGCATTCCAAAGATACTAAACTTAACTCCAAGGCTCAGTTGTGGCTTCGCAATAGCAAACACGCCGGATATCTTAATCTTCAAGCCAATTACCGCCGCAAGGTGAACGACGGAAATACCCTCGCCGCTACATTTGACAACGAGCAGAAGGATATGGACCGCAATGTAGTGGAGACGCTTTATACTGAAGCTGATCCCTCGCGCCTCGACGCTGTGATCAACCGCTCTGTGACCCGCACCGACGGCTCGATGCGAAACGTAGACCTCCGCCTCACTCCGGGAGCAAATTTTATGCTCGGTTCCGGCGACCGGCTTTCGTTTGAGACCTATTTCCGCTATAACACCCAGAAGGAGGAACGATGGAATGATTATACAGTCAACTATGGTGCCGATGCCACACCTGCCGTGCGCCGCCGACAGTATTTCGATAATTCGCCCAACCATATCATCACCTCGGTCAACAATCTCACTTACCGCATGCGTATCAATAAAGTGAATCTATCGCTTAACTATGAATACCGCTTCAGCGATAATGAGAAAGACTCGTATATGTATGCCCTTGAGCGTCTTGAGGATATGGGTATGTATGGTGTGCTTCCCGGTAATTACCTCGATGCGTTTGACCCTGCCAACAGTTATACCTCACGACTTATAGAAAACAAGCACTCCATCGCCCCCGGCATCAATTATTACAACCGAGGAGATAATCATTTACTTTATTTCAGGGTAGACGCAGAGCTTGCGTTACGCCACCAACGACTTGATTACTGGCGCGACGGCCGCTCGTATCTCGTCAAGCAGACCAACTTCATTGTGACCTCAGGGGGATGGAGTACATATATCGACTTTTCATTCGGAGCTGAGAAAGACGAGAATGGCAAATCAAAAGATAATAAGCATGATATAGAATATAAGCTGGAAGTTAAGCCTACCACGCCCGATCCCTTCCACCGCCTGGATGTGATAAACGATGCCGACCCGCTCAATATCACGGTGGGTAACTCTAATCTGCGCACATCCTACTACATCAGCAACGAACTCATGTACTTCTATCGCCCATCGATGGTGAAGCATCCTATAACTGAAAATGTGACCTTGAGGTATGTGGTGGAGACCGACGCGCTCACCCGCGGATATATCTACGACACGGCCACCGGCGTGCGCACCACGAGCACCTATAACGTCGACGGTAACCGTACGATGTCGGCTGATAACACACTCCGCCTGCAGTTTGGCCCCACAAATCAGTTTACTCTCGCCTCTGTCACCAGTGCCAGCCTCCAGCGCTATGCCGATATGATAGGCGTGGATATGGAAGCACCGCAGAAATCAGTAGTGGACAATCTCGTGCTGGGTCAGAAGCTCGCCCTTACATGGCAGATAGGCAAGCAGTCAATATCAGCAGTCACCAACGTCACCGGCCGCCACACGACATCTGACCGCGACGACTTCTCCACAATCAATGCCACCCATCTCAGCTACGGACTCACAGGTGAATTCCGTCTGCCCGCCGGTTTCGGAATCTCTACTGACCTGATGGCCTATAAGCGCAGCGGATATGGTATGGAGGAGATAGACAAGACCGACGTGATATGGAATGCCCGCCTGAGCTACAATCCACCCTTCGCCCGCCGCTGGGTGTTTATGCTTGACGGATTTGATATGCTCCATCAGCTCTCCAACGTGAACTATGCAGTCAATGCCGCCGGACGCGTGGTCAGCTACTCCAACGCCCTGCCTCGCTACGTGATGCTTTCGGTGCAGTATCGCTTCAACCACCAGCCAAAAAAGAAGAAGTAATTTGACAACCTGCATTAATCATTAATAACACTAATGATTTGATTTAATCGGAAAATTTTTGTTAATTTTGTGTCGGGGAAGGACTGCGGTCTTTTCCCGACAGCGCTTTATAGACCGGAATACGTAATGGCCATAACCTGTCACGACGGTGTCGGACACATTCTCTCCTTATGCAAGGGCCTCGTAACTGTCCCGGTGACAGTGCTCTCCATGATCTGTCGACCGACAGATCACCCTGCTTTGAAATAAAAAAACGACATAAATGACAAGTAAATGGAACTACTGTCCCCTGACATCCGACGAACAGGAACACGAGTCCGTTTTGGCCAGACGCTTCAGCGCTACACCGCCTGTAAGCGAACTTCTGGCCCAACGCGGCATATCGTCAGTGGAAGAGGCGGAAAAATTTTTCCACCCTTCGCTGAAGGATATGCACGACCCGTTTCTCATGCCCGATATGGACAAGGCTGTAGAGCGCCTCAACCGCGCTATGGGGACCAAGGAGCGGATTCTCGTATTTGGCGACTATGACGTCGACGGCACTACGGCCGTGGCTCTGGTCTATAAATATCTGCTGAATTTCTACTCCAACATCGACTATTACATCCCCACACGCTACGACGAAGGTTACGGCGTGTCGAAGCAGGCCATAGATATGGCTGCCGAGCAGGGGGTGAAACTTATCATCATACTCGACTGCGGCATCAAGGCTATCGAGGAGATAGCTTATGCCCGTGAGCGGGGTATTGATTTCATAATCTGCGACCATCACGTGCCTGATGATACTCTGCCCGACGCGGTGGCGATACTCAATCCCAAGCTCGAAGGCAGCACGTATCCTTATCCCCATCTGTCGGGGTGCGGTGTCGGCTATAAGTTCATGCAGGCATTTTCGATATCCAACGGCATTCCGGCCGTGGAGCTCGAAAGTATGCTTGATCTGGTGGCGGTGTCGATAGCGGCCGATATAGTACCCATGACCGGCGAAAACCGCATCATGACCTATCACGGTCTGAAGCGCCTCAACTCCAACCCCAATATGGGGCTGCGCGCGGTGATAAGGGTGTGCGGCCTGACCGGACGCGAAATCACCATCAGCGACGTGATCTTCAAGATAGGTCCGCGCATTAATGCGTCGGGACGCATGCAGAGCGGCATTGAGGCCGTGGAGCTGCTCGTGAGCCGTGACGTGGCCGATGCCAATGCCCGCGGCAAGGCTATCGACCGCTATAATCAGGACCGCAAGGAGCTCGACAAGCAGATCACCGACGAAGCCAACGCCATACTTGAGGAGCGCGGTGAGATGACCAGCGACAAGAAGTCGATAGTGATCTACAATAAAAACTGGCACAAGGGTATAATCGGCATCGTGGCCTCACGTCTGACCGAGCTGTATTATAAGCCGTCGGTGGTGCTGACGTTCTCCAACGGACTCGTCACCGGTTCGTCGCGCTCGGTGCAGGGCTTCGATATATACAAGGCTGTGGAAAGTGTGCGTGACCTGCTCGAAAATTTCGGCGGTCATCCTTATGCAGTGGGCCTTTCGCTCAAAGAAGAGAATCTGCCCGAATTTACACGCCGGTTTGAGGAGTATGTGGCTGCCAATATTCAGCCTGACCAGCTCACACCGCAACTCGATATCGACGCATTCATGACCTTCTCGGAGATCTCTCCGGAATTTCTGGCTCTTCTGCGGCAGTTCAATCCTTTCGGCCCGGGCAACAACAAGCCCGTATTCTGCACCCGGGGAGTCACCGATTTCGGCACAAGCAAGCTCGTGGGACGCCACAACGAACATATAAAGCTCGAACTGGTCGACGATACCTGCGGCAAGGTGTTCAACGGTATCGCTTTCAATTCAGCTCAATATTTTGACCACATCCACTCCGGCAAGCCGTTCAGTATCTGCTACACCATCGAGGAAAACAAGCATCGCAACGGCTCGACGAGCGTGCAGCTTCTCGTAAAGGCCATTCACATCGATCCGGTCAAAGAGTGACAGAGCAGGAGATTCGCCGTAAGGCCCGCGAGGTATTGAAAAAATACTGGGGCTATGAATCTTTCCGTCCGGTGCAGGAAGATATTATCCTGAGCGTGATGGAAGGACGCGATACTCTCGGACTGCTTCCTACGGGCGGCGGCAAGTCTATCACATTTCAGGTGCCGGCTCTGATGCTGCCCGGCATCACTGTGGTGATCACTCCGCTGATTTCGCTCATGAAGGATCAGGTGGACAATCTGCGTGAGCACGGACTCAAAGCCGTGTATTTCCATGCCGGCCTTACTTTGCGAGAGAATAATCTGGCTATCGACCGCTGCCGCATGGGCAAGGTGAAGCTGATGTATGTGTCGCCTGAAAAGCTCCGCAGCGAACGCTTTCTGTCGACTCTGCGCCTGCTCGACATATCGCTTATAGTGGTGGATGAGGCTCACTGTATATCGCAGTGGGGCTATGATTTCCGGCCGTCGTATCTGAAGATAAGTGAGCTGCGCGATATTTTTCCATCCGCCCCGGTACTCGCCCTCACGGCATCGGCTACGCCGGCCGTGGTGTCCGACATTATGAATGTGCTCCGGTTCAGCGAGCCAAATGTGTTGAGCCGTAGCTTTCTGCGCGATAATATTTCGTATGTGGTCAGGATAGTCGACGATAAGATTCAGATGCTGCTCAATGTGCTCGGCTCCACGTCGGGGTGTGCCATCGTATATGTGAGGTCACGCCGGCGCACCCGAGAGATAGCTGCGGCCCTTGCATCGGCGGGTATAAGCGCTGATTATTATCACGCCGGTCTGTCGGCCGAAGAGAAAGAGGAAAAGCAGAACCGCTGGAAATACGATGAAATCCGTGTCATGGTAGCCACAAATGCCTTCGGTATGGGTATTGACAAGCCCGACGTGAGAGTGGTGGCGCATATTGACATGCCTTCGTCGATCGAGGAATATTATCAGGAGTCGGGGCGAGCCGGCCGCGACGGTAAGCCGGCTTATGCCGTGGTGATCACTTCGCGCCAGTTCAAGGGGCGGCTCACCCGACGACTCGACGAGGCTTTTCCCGACAAAGAGTTTATAGGTCATGTATATGAGATGGCCGGAAATTTTCTCAACATAGCCGTGGGTAGCGGTTATAATACCATCAATGAGTTTGACTTCGCCAAATTCTGCGATACCTACAAGTTGCCCCCCGCACCTGCCAAAAGTGCCCTCGGCATACTTACCAGAGCCGGATACATAGAATATGTTGATGAGACCACCTCGCGTTCACGCCTGATGATACTTTACACCAAGGAAGAACTTTACAGTCTTGACCTTGACGATACGACTGATCAGGTGCTTAACTTTCTGTTACGCAACTACACGGGACTGTTTGCCGACTATGTGTATATCAGCGAGACGATGATGAGCGAACGCATGCATATAGCTACCGAGAGCGTGTATCAGTCGCTTCTGTATCTCGGGCGGCTGCATGTAATACATTACGTGCCGCGGAGCACCACGCCATATATCATTTACACCACTTCGCGAGAGGAGCCGAAATATCTTGTGATACCACGTGAGGTGTATGAGGTGCAGCGGCAGCGGCTTGAGGAGCGCATCGAGGCTATGAAGCAGCTTGTGTATGGCGACAGCGAGTGCCGAATGAACATGATGCTGAGGTATTTCGGTGAGACTCCGGAGAGCGACTGCGGTATGTGTGATGTATGTCGCGCACGCCGTAGAAGTAAGCATGACGGTGAGGATCATGAGAAGTTGCGCTCAATTATCATGTATCTCGCCGCGCAACCGGGCGGACATGACATAGCTTATATAGCCCGGCAGGCCGGTGTGAAGCCCGAAGTAGTGGCTGAGGCTGTAAGACGTCTCGCCGATGAGGGAGCGGTGATAATCAGCGGACTGAATGTTCGTCACAGTCATAATGCACGCTGTGGTGATGTGAACGACACTCCGTAAGAGTATGATCCACTATGAAGTGGCGTGTGGCCATGCCTGAGATTACCGACATTTTGTGAGATACGAGTATGATGGTGGTATCGTGGCGCAGGCGTTCAAGCTGCGAATAGATATAGTGCTCAAACTGCTTGTCGACGTAACTCAGCGGTTCGTCGAGCACGAGTATTGCGGGGCGCGATATCAGGGCACGTCCCAGCAGAGCGCGTTGCAACTGACCTCCCGACAGTGTACCGATAGGTTGGGCAGCCCTGTCGGAAAGCCCCACAAGATTAAGTATCTCCCGTGTCAGCTCTGACTCTCGCTCACGCATGGCCTTGTCTGACCCGAGCAGACCGGACGCGATCAGCTCCTCCACGGTGATGGGAAACCGCGAGTCCACCATGTTTTTCTGCGGCAGATAGCCTATCGGAAGCATTTTGACGGGGGCGTTTCCATCAAGATATTCCACTTTTCCGGTAGTAGGCGCTACGAGGCGGAGCAGTATGCGCAGCAGTGTAGTCTTGCCTCCGCCGTTAGGTCCGGTGATGGCTATGAAGTCGCCGCGGTCAACGGTGAGATTGATATCCGAAAGAATGTCGCGGTTGTCGCGTCGGAATGTTATGTCAGTAAGTCTTATTATGGTATCTTGATGGCTCATTTTGCAGTAAGGGCGTCTACGATCTTTATCATTTCGTCTTCCCAGTCGGCCGAGAGGGGATTGATATTGACTTCGGTGGCTTTGATCGACGAGTTGAGGGCGGCAAGCTGGCGGTTGTCGATGTCTTTCTGATAGAAGAATACATCTGCGCCGGTCTCTGTTGCTTTATCGATAGCCTGACGCACGGCTGTGACTGACGATTCTTTATTTTCCGATCCACCGGCCACTATCTGGGTAAGGCCGTAGTCGCGGGCAAAGTAGCTCAGCGACGGATGCCATACGATAAACGATGGGGCGCCGGCGGCCTCAAGACGCGATGAAAATGCCGAGTCGAGCGAGTCGAGGCGGTTGACAAAGCGTTCGTAGCGCTCATTGTAGTCCTCGGTGTTGGCCGGGTCAATTTCTTTGAGCGCGGACAGGACATTGGCCGCCATCACACGTGCGTTTTTTACAGAGGTCCATGTATGGGGATCGGGAGTAGCATGCTCTACGGTCTCACCGTCGTGGGCATGGTAGTGGGTGTGGGTTCCGGAGATCAGTTCTATACCCTCGGATATGTCATAGATAGGAAGCGAAGGATTGGCATGGGATATTTTACCCAGCACTGCGTCCTCGAATCCTACATTGCCTATGCGCAGATAGGCTATGCTCTTATCAAGATTCATCATATTTGTCACCGTAGGGTCATATGTCTCGGGATTGGCCCCGTTTGAAAGCAGGCATCGCACGTCAAGCCGGTCGCCGGCTATCTGTTCCACAATATATTTCTGTGGCGGTAACGTCACGGTGACTATTTTTGTGGACTGTGAAGTATTGCCCACACAGCCGTCCACTATGGCCATCACGGCCACAGCAAGCGATAAAATCAATAAAGAAACCCTAAAACAACGCATATTATTCAATATTATTTTGCAAAGATATAGAATAATTTGCAATTTTTATTGATTTGTACTGAAAAATACTAAAATATTTTAAAATTCGTGGTCAAGGGCCGATGTTTCAGCTATTTTTGCCGTAAATCTCACTGTGGAGAAGGGTGGTGACGCTGTCGAGTGGAAGTGGGGCGGATGTCATAAGCGTGAGAGGTACTTCGGGTAATCCCGGGCCGTAGGATGGCTGTATGTAAGCGAATGAGTGGTGGGCCGTGAGGCCGGCACGGGTGTAGAAAGCTATGCGTCTGCGTGCCAACTCTCCCGTTTGGGCCGGCTCGACCTCAAGCACCAAGGGCGCTCCGGGCATGTTGATGACCGCGCGTATCACTTCAAGACCGGTACCTGCACCGCGGTGTGACGGGTGGATGGCAAAGTGCTCTACATAGCGTGCCTGACTGAGATTCCACACTGTGATCAGTCCTACCGGTATCAGGTCGATATAGATTATGTAGAGATTAAATCGCGGATCAGTATCGGCCAGACGGAGTATATCACTCCAGGGACGTCGCTCTTCAGGTGGGAAGGCGTCGGTATAAAGTTCTTCTATGCCTGAGGGCACGGTGGCGGAGTCGGCGGGTATCAGTCGTAACATCAGTTTTCAGCAGTTTCGGTTAAAAATTCTATTTCCACTATGCCGAGAGTGTGTTTACCCTCGGGAGCGGCTGTCGACGAGTCGGTATTGTTGGCCGCTTCGAGTTCGGAGATGTGTCCGAATGCATCGTTGAGCGATGCACTTCCGGCCAGCATCACGGTGTAGCTTCCCGCGGGGGAGTGCCGGGGCAGCGGTATATGCACGTAGCCGAGGCTTTTGGGTGTTTCGGTCTTTACAAGCAGACGGTCGTCGGCATAAATCTCGATAGGGTAGGAGCGTCGGCGCCATCCCGACAGTTTCATGCTTACTTCCGAGGCCATAGCGGGGGAGGTGAGTGTATAGGTTATCCAGGCATTGCGCAGATTACCGTCGCTTTGCCATGACGTGACTTCATTGTCGTCGATACTCAGAGCTGCGTCGTTTTCGGCACATCCGGCTTTTACGGAGGCTATTGGCAGTGTGGTGAGCCGGTCGGTGTAGGTGGACGAGCCATAATCCGGTTCGGTGGATATTCGTCCTCCAAGCCCTGCCGACGGTAATACTTCCGACAGTCCGCCCGTCTGTCCGGCTTCATGGGTAGTGAGAGTGATACTTGCCGGCGGAAGGCCTTCGGCTGTGGCTGTGATGGTGACTGTGCCGGGAGTCTCGGTAGAGCGGATGAGGGCACGGTTGATGCCGCACTCTACCGGAAGAGTGGTCGAGCCGATGTAGTTGTCGGGCCCTTGGGCTATACCGCCTATCCATTCGGACGGTCCGGTGGTGACGAACGATACGGCGCGGTTGTCGAGCGGACAGCGGATTCCGGCGCTGTCGACGGTCTCGAATTGCAGCAGAGCCATATCGGCGCCGTCGGCTTTCATGCCGTTAGGAGCGGTAATTGCCGTCAGAATCAGCGACGCGGCCTCTGATGCCGTGCGGAGGATGTGACGGCTTTCCTCAGATCCGTTTCTGTCGAGGCCTATGGCTTCAAGTGTGCCGGCGATGAACTTTATATCGGGAAATGTAAACAGAAATCCATAGTCGGCCGAGTCGAGGCGCGCTACTGTCGAGCCGTTGATGCGAAGTTCCACCGATGGTGAATTGCTTATCACGTATACCGGTTTCACCGTTGAGTCGGGGTAATTCCAGTGACCGGCGATATGTATGCGCGGCTCATCGGAATCCACATCACCTCCCCACATGACGCGGTGGGCGAAAAATCCGTCCTTGGGTATACGCATGGCGTCGGTCACGCCGCTTCGACGATAGTTTTCAGCACCGCGGAAATGCGTGTTGGTGTCAGAGAAAATTATCTTGACACCGCCCGAACTTACGCGATTGCCGCTTCCTGGACGCTCGCGGTAGTAGTCATACCAGCGGCGCACGAGTTCTACGGCCATTTCATCCTGATTATGATTATATTCGCGGGCAGGCGCGTCGCGGTAGAACGGTCCGTCGCCCTCGGCATGAAACGGATAGGAATATGCGTCCCAATATTTCCGGAGACCTTCGTCGCGGCAATATTCCATGGCCCACAGCGGATTGCGTGCGCTCTTGTTGATATACAGCATCTCGCCGCCATACTCAGCCTCATGGCTGTCGAGCATCTCGCGCGAACCTATCGCACGGCCGCCGTGAGGGTCATACGTGTCGCGGAGTGATTTCATTTCGGCCATGTGCCGCTCGGTGATACCCTTGTTGCCGCACTCGTAGAATATGATGCTCGGATTGTTGCGGTAGTAGATAATGGCGTCGCGCATCAGCTCCACTCGCTGCTCCCAGCGGCGGCCGTCGGCATCTTTTTCGGCATCGCCTGCGGGCATGGCCTGCATAAGGCCTACGCGGTCACACGACTCCACATCCTGTCGCCACGGAGCCACATGCATCCATCTTACGATATTAGCTCCGCTTTCCACCATCAGAGAGTTGGAGTAGTCGCTCAACCAGGGCGCTACGGACATACCCGTGCCGGGCCACTCGTTGGACGTGCGCTGGGCATAGCCTTTGAGCTGAGTCACGCAGTCGTTGATCCATACTTTTCCTTCCTCGAACCGCGTTTTGCGAAATCCGGTCCGGGTCACCGTCGTGTCGATGGTGTCGCTTCCTATAATGAGTTGTGAAGTTACATCGTAGAGATAGCCGTAGCCGTGATGCCAAAATCGAAGACTGTCAACGCGTGACGACGCTTCAAGCGACGCTGCCGAACCGGGAGCTATCGTGGCAGCCGATCCGCTGAACCGTGCAACTTCGTTGCCCCCGGCATCTGTGAGACTGACCAGCAATGCGGCTTCTACAGGCAATGAAGTGTCGTTTTTCACATCGGCTTCGACATTTACTGTGGCCGAGCGCGACGGCAGATCTATGTCGGTGGCATAGACATATATACCCGTTGTGCCGAGGGTGGAGTAGAGCGGCAGGGTCTGATATACCGGGTCGGTGATGTGGAGGTAGACGTTTTTAGGTATTCCTCCGTAGTTGGCATTGAAATTGGTGTTGTTCCACTGATATTCAGTGGCGGAGGAGCGTTCGCGGTAATGCCAGTCATTGTCAGTGCGCACGGCCATCACGTTTTCGCCCTCGAAATTGATGTAAGGTGTCAGATCGAAGCCGAATGCCATTACGCCGTTTTCATGCAGCCCCAGATGATGTCCGTTGAGATACACATCGGCGCCTTGCCGCACACCTTCAAATTCCACAAAGATCTTTTTGCCGGCCGCGTGCGGAGGCAGATAAAAATGCTTGCGATACCAAGCCACGGTGTCGGTCAGGTCATCGATGCGCAGGCGGAAAGCCTCTTCCTGATTGAAGGCTCGCGGGAGAGTGACGCGCTTCCACGCAGAGTCGTCATAGTCAGAGGTTTCGCTGCCGGCGTAGTCGCCTACGGCGAGAGTCCATCCGCGGTTGAAATTATATGTTTCGCGTGCTGTGGCCGCGAATATGGCAAGTAGGGTCAAAAGGGCGGGTATGATACGTTTCATGGTAGTGCAAATATACAAAAAAGTGTGCCTGACACTGATAAGCAAGCACACTTTTTTGTAGTCGGAAATAATATTACTGACGGCCGGAGGTGGCAACGTTGCGGTCAATCTTGGCCACAAGACCCTGAAGCACCTTGCCGGGGCCTACTTCGATAAATTCGGTGGCGCCGTCGGCTACCATGTTTTTCACTGACTGAGTCCAGCGTACGGGAGCGGTGAGCTGAGCCACGAGGTTAGCCTTGATTTCGGCGGGATCGGTGTGGGGAAGAGCATCGACGTTCTGGTATACGGGAACTGAAGGAGCGTGTACTTCGGTGGCCTCGATAGCCTTGGCGAGTTCTTCGCGAGCAGGTTCCATGACGGGTGAGTGGAAAGCACCGCCCACCTTGAGCTTGAGCGCACGCTTGGCGCCGGCGGCGAGAAGTTTCTCACACGCTGCGTCGATGGCTTCTACCTCACCGGAGATCACGATCTGACCGGGGCAGTTGTAGTTGGCGCATACCACTACACCGTCAACTGTAGAAAGTATCTCCTCCACTTTCTCATCGGGAAGAGCCAGCACGGCGGCCATGGTGGAGGGTTTCAGTTCACATGCCTTCTGCATAGCCTGAGCGCGGGCAGCTACCAGGCGCAGACCGTCCTCAAACGACAGTGCACCGGCTGCCGTAAGTGCTGAAAATTCGCCGAGCGAGTGGCCGGCTACCATGTCGGGAGTGAAGTCTTCGCCTAAAGTTTTGGCGAGTATTACGGAGTGCAGGAAGATGGCAGGCTGAGTTACGCGGGTCTGCTTGAGGTCCTCGTCAGTACCGTTAAACATGATGTCGGTGATGCGGAAACCGAGGATTTCGTTGGCTTTCTCAAACATTTCGCGGGCCACGGGATTATTGTCGTAGAGGTCTTTACCCATACCTACAAACTGGGCACCCTGGCCGGGGAATACATAAGCTTTCATACTTTTTTTGACGGGTTTAGTTTCGTATTAATCAGGCTGCAAAGTTAGTGATAATTTTTCACATAGCGGCAAAAATCCCCCATTAATCACCCGGATGCAGATTGATTCAGGCTGATAGGCGATAGTGCCGGACGCTCCCCGGTGAGCATCCCTACAAGAGGGTAGGAGTAGACGCTTATTTAACAAGCACTTTCTTCGAGGCATTGCCTTGGCGGACGATGTAGATGCCCGGTGTGAGGTTATCGGCACTGACGCGCACACCCTGAAGGGATTCCTTACTTACTTTTCGGGCTTGACTATGGAATATATCTTATTGCAAGACATATAAATTAATTGCCATATTATCAGAATTGCGAATTCAAAAATATATTCATCCCACCACCCTTCAACTGGAAAAATATCCTCAACGTTTATAAATACTGAAGCGAATAATTTGTTAATTCGGATACTGTGATTATACGATGTTTCAACGATGAAATTGAACTTTATTCCTCTTCCTCTTCCTCTTCCTCACTGCTATACCGTTCTAAGAGGTGTTTGGGAATAAGTAAAAAAATGGGAGTCCATATGATTAATATGACGCAACTAACTATAAAGTCGTCGGTTGTATTCTCTATCTTATATATAGAATCAAAATCAATTATAATACTTATGAATAATAGAGCATAAGTCGTTATGGCAAAAATCCAAGCTCTTTGACTGCCATTTAGAGATTCAGGCCATAATCCGGTTATTCTCAATATTAGCAAAAGGATAAAGAATGGTAATAAAAATGTTACTAAATATAATGGTAGGAATAATAATGACCATCCGAATCCAATAATAGTTCCTTCAAATAAAAAGTATCCGACACTAAATATGATACTCATTATGACATAAAGAATTGAGCCTGATTTTATCGAAAACAGTAAACTGTCCCAAATAATATCTATAAGTTTTGTAAAACACATAATATATAAAGTTTAGTATTAAAAGATGCCTAAAGTTAATAACATAAAGCAAATAGCATAATTACTAATCCTAATTTTGGTTGAATGCAGTCTTAAAAGTTCTTTTAATGTTATTGCAGAATCTACTCAATCGCCATTCTTTATTCGGGTGGAATAACCGGTTGTATAAGCTGGGATTTCGTTCTCTTAACTGTTCTCGTACCTTAGCACGATATTTTTGCTCGTATTCAGTTGTATATTGATTTGGAACAGCCGGAGTTTTTGCAAAGTAGTGATAATTAATTCTACATCTATAATTATTTATAATAATACGATAGGCATAACTCTCAGGCATTACATCATAATCAGCTAAATCATACAAACAGAGAATATCTATACTATCCGTATTCCAGTTTAGCAATAACTCTTTCTCGTAATTTGGGATAAGGTTATTCATAATAAATTGATTATTTGAATCAAGAATTTTAAAATCCACATCCAAACCATTTTGGATATTTACATAATTACGATTTTGATTGGATAATCCACACGAATACTTTATATAAGACGAATATTCAGATGAAAATATAAATACATACGGTCTTTCGAAAATGACCACTACTGTGTCGTCCATAGGATTAACTCTGAAGAAATCCTTAGAGCATACATCAAAAGTCTCATCTCTAATAATATGATCGATTAAAAGCTTCCGATGTTCAATCTCCTCAAAATCATTAAGATGCGAACCATTGATGTCGCTCATTGCATCTTTTATAACATCAAATAATGAGCATGGGGTTATTGGTTCTTTTAGGATATATTCCTGAGAATTATTGATATTTTCAAATGTAAGTAATAATAGTAATAAGTCTAATAACGCCATAATGATATTGTTGTCTTTGTGGGGTTGATTAAAGGTGCCATGTTTCCTCCGGCGGGGAGGGTGTGACGGGCGGTATAGTCGTAGACGGGGAGGCCGCGGAAGAGTGATAGCTCTTTGGCGGTGTATTTGAAGGCGTTGGCGGTGGTACCGGTCGAGGTGTTCATCGGCAGACCGTCGGCGTATCGGGTGGAGAGAGTAAGGGGCATGTGTCTATGGTTTTTGCAAATATACTTATTTATATTGTCTCAGTCAAAAGGCGGATATAATTTCGCAGTCGTGAGGTGTATTTATATGATAAATTATTGGTGAAAGTTGTATGGGCGATGCTTTGCAACGTTGGTCATGCCCCAGGAGGATTCGCGGTAAATTTGCCCTGTACACGGCCATTGCTTTAACGATGCCCGTAGATTGACCGAAATCGTTGCTTCAGAGGCGAAAGTTACTGAATTATATATCTTTTTAAGGAATCCCTGTTGTATTCTATTTCATAGTCAAACCCATGGAATTCGGTCTTCATCCAAGCCAAAATGTCGGGAATACACCTGAAATTTTCTTCGATAATTTGCTTTCTGTCATCAATATGGATAATCCATTTTGAGCAACTCATTTTGTTAGGGAAATAAGATTCATCTTGATATTGTATTATGAATCCTTTTAAAGTTTCGTTTCTGCGATACACATCGTTTCTGTATGCAGTGTACCTTCCAGTTTCTGCTACAATCCCTTTTCTCAGTCGTTCAGGTGAAAGGCCTAATTGTTCAGATGGATAAAAATGGATTGTATCGCAAGAATCTTCATTTTCTGATTTCGGGAGAGAATGCTCGCTGTTTAAATCAAAACAAAACAGCGCATGAAGAAACGGTAATTCAGATGTATGGAAATAATATAAGTTGATCGTATCTTTTACACCTCTCCGCTCAAGAACACCAGAAAACCAATTTTCCGTAATTTTATAGTTTTCAGAACTCGTTCCCTGAGAGAAACAAAAGTTACATATGTAACATATGGTAAATGCAATTAATAATATAGCTTTATATCTCATCGGTTTCCTTGTAAGTAATTAATTATATCATCTAAATGATTTAATGCTTTTTGATTTATGTCTATTTCGTTCTTTCGATCCAGTATGTGTCGCATTGATTCATTATCTGCTGCGCGCATACTTTCAAGTGTAATATTTTCTTCTGCAAAATTTGAATATATCATAGCTCCGTTTACTTCAATTCTACGCAATAAATCACCTGTTATCTCATCATAAGATGACACTACTGAAAATGATTCAGGATCGTAGGAATACTGTGCTTGGTAAGCTTCAACCTCATCATTAATGTCACGAAGAGTAATTCCAAATTCACCTTCTGATTCATTTATCATTAATTCTTCGTTTAGAATTTGCTTTCCATGTGTCACTTCATGGACAAAATTAGAAACTGTTCCGTCATAGTTTATTATAATACTGGATAAACTTGTAGGAGTAATATTGCCAACGCCTTTATTAGATGGATTCAAGCCAACGCGCAAATCACTTTTTTCTAAGCGAGACATCCACTTCAAAGTATTTCGTAAATTTTGAACTCGGATGCCACTTTCAGTGTTACTATTTATATTTTTTATTAGATCATTGTATTTTAGAGAAATACAGACCTTATTTATATACCACGTTTTTATGCTTGCTTTTTCGATTATCATTCCAGTTTTGTCCGTTTTATTCACAGGATCTCCACCGCAGAATGAATAGGGGGACAGATCTGCGTAGCTTTCGCAAAACGGATCCATCACACGGAATCGGTTGCCGAGCTGGGGGAGGGTGTGACGGGCGGTGAAGTCGTAGACGGGGAGGCCGCGGAAGAGGGAGAGTTCTTTGGCGGTGTATTTGAAGGCGTTGGCGGTGGTGCCGGTCGAGGTGTTCATCGGCAGACCGTCGGGGTAGTAGAGGTTGGTCTGCACCACGTTGTTGCCGGCCACCACGGCCATCACATTGCCCTGATAGTCGAAGACATAGGCGTGGAACACACCGTCGCGCAGATAGCCGTAAGG
>JAAVCK010000002.1 GCA_014802325.1 Bacteroides sp. | reverse complement strand
TAGGTCTGAGAGTCAGTCCCGACGGAGTGGCGGAGAGTCACGGTGGTCGGTCGGTTCAGATGGTCGTAGCCGTAGGTGTAAGTATCGGTGAAAGTGTTGAACCCGATGTAAGTGGTGGACGACACCGACGTAGGATTACCGGCGAAATCGTAGGNGGTCGANGTCTTGATCAGAGAATTGTCGGCAGCGGNAGACTGCGAGAACACCACCCGCTCNTATTTGTCGTAGAAATTGACGGTATAAACCCTTGATCTCACGGCCGCCCCGAGCACACGGTCGACCTGCGCCGTNANNAGCCCCGTNGGCGCCGTCAGCACGTCGCCGCGACTGCATGTCACACCTAAGTAGGTCGGCACGGCNTCGTAGTACGTGGCCGAGAGCATCTGCGCCGACGGCAGCTGCACNTCGGTGACATAGTGAGTCGAATCGACGCCCNNCTCNGANGCCGANTAAGANGCACGCATGCGCAGCGACTCGGACGACTTCATGACCGACGATGCACAGGTNCCCGTCACCGCCACGCGNCCGGCCNCNTCGTAGAGCGTGAACATNGCCNTGCNNTCGNNNCGCATGTTGCCGTCCTGAGTGAAAGCCGGACGGCCGTCGGCATCGTAGGTATAGGTGATCTTCTCNGCCCCCGGCAGCTTCTTGGAAATAAGACGGTTGGCCTCGTCGTAGACATAATGATANGCATAGTCGAGCATCCTCTGNTCAGAGGTCACATTGATAGANCGCTGGCCGGNGGGAAGCGTGACCTCNGGCGGNAGCGCGAGTCGGAGATTNCCCCACTCGTCNTANACATAATAAGTNTCGAGATGCGCCCCGTCGAGAATCCGCCGCGACAGCAGCTTCAGCCCTCGGAAATCAGTGAACTCCAGAGCGCGAGCGCCGTCGGGGTCGGTCACCTCCGTGACATCGAGCGCNCCNGCNGGCCAGTAGCCGAGGCATCGGAGNGTGTTGGCGCCNCTCATCTCCAGACGGATGCACCGAAGGTCAAACTTAGAGGGATTGCTGCACATCTCGGCCACCGAAGTGCGCCATGCGTCATGATCGCTGCCGGCGTCGATGGTGATGGCGGGGGTGGTGGAGGTCGAGCCTGAAAAGTACTGCGTGGAGGTGTATGGTCTTCGGTCGGAATAGAAAGAGCGGGCTATAGAATCGGCGTATATCGCAAGTTCCTGATACGAAAGGTCGTCGTCAGAACCCGTAAACGTGAAAGGCAGATACTGCCTTACGGGGCGGCTGAGTGCGTCGAGGCGGGAGAAGTTGACTATGTCAACGTTGGGTGCTGACGCATTCTCGGCGATTGTGGCATATTGTTCGCCGTAGCAGTCAAATATCTGTCTGGCCGACATNGGTTGCTTCNCGCCGGCAGCAAGATAGGTAGTCTCGCGGATANANCCATGGCCGTAATCATCGGGNGAGAACAGGTGATATTCATACGCCTTGANCGGGTTACNGTCACGGTCGAGAATACGGCTCAGNCGCGAGCCTGAATANTCGTAGTANGTGGTATTNCCGGCCGGAGATGTGGCCGACGTGTAGCCTACGAGCGGCTGATGGGTNTANNNCTTNACGAGNNNNGTNCCGTCAATANCNATNGANTNNAGCGNCTGCCCGTCGNCCTGATAAGAGTATACGTCATNGTNGGNCTNGCCATNGCGGCGTACCTTCAGCGGCTGGCGACGCGAATTGTAGCTGTCGACAGCAAGCCAGTCGATAATCGGTTCTCCNTCCTTGCCGACAGTCTCGTAGCGTGACGGGAGCAGATACCATTTTGGAGAGGTGTTGAAGAGGCTGTAATATACGGAAGTGGTGAACTCCTTACTGTTGTTGACAATAGTGCGACTGATGACGGGGAGAGTGCGTATCGAACTGCTGCGGGTGCCATGGGTTGAAAGATGTTCGCTTAACAGATCATATTTTGCAATAGTAGTTCCCGCACATTTCATGATAGTGCCGACCGGGCGGTGGAGTGTGCCCGAATGAATGTCACTTTCCTCGTCGGGGAATGCGTTCTTTACCGAGGCAATGTCGCGGTCAGGATACACATACCGCGTCGCAAGCTGTCGCGATGATCCGTCGGGAAAATGCTTTATGACAATAGTGGAGTCAAGGTAGGTGCGGAAAGACTTTACCTTGGCAACGCCTTTTGCAAAGTCATGTTCATCTCCTCCGTACACATAACCGGTGTTATTATTTATACTCTTTGTAAGTCTGCGTAATTGTTCGCAATAAATACCAACCTGATATTCCGTAGGTTCAGTGCGGGTATAGATATTTTTGGTTTCTTCCTTAAGTATAAAATCTTGTTTCTTTTCGTCGAATTCATAGTTGGCGCATCTTATCAAAGGAGCCTTTTGCCCGAATACCTCGCAAAAACCGCCCCCGACGTCGTTGATGCCGAGAATATTATTGTATGTATAATCACTAACACCGCATCCAAGATACAGCACGGCATTCTCCTGTTTCTCACGTCTGTTATCTAATTCGGAAGTATGACTTATGCTGAAAGACGAATTGACAGATGCGCTATTGTCAAATTCATATCTTGTCTTGATAGCCTTGTCAATATCAGATCCTGTTACGGTTTCCTCCACGGCATTATAGTAAATGACAGTACTTTCAGCACTCATGCCGGGGATTCGACATGATGACGTCATGGTGGTAGTCTGCGAGCATTCCAATCCACCAATTAAGCTACCGTTACTTACGGGACGTGTAACACCGGCGTGTGATATGAAGTCCTGTTTTCTTAAACAGTTGATCGGAAGAGAAAATACGGGGTCGTAATATCGGAAAGAACGCACTTTCCGGCGGCCGCTGACGGTGTCAATAGTCTCAATTCTACGCACGCGGATGCCGATATTTACATTGACAGTGTCATCGTTTCTACTGCCATACCGCATCGAGGCTACATTAGGCTCATATATGATTTTGGTTGTCAGTCCGTTGGCGTCGGTTATTTCTTTCAGAGAGGCACTGCAAGCATGATTGAAATTATAGAGACGGTGTGGGTTAAGTTCTCCGTTGAGATTTAAAATACTTTCAGTAACCGGAATATCGGTTATTTTGTAATAGTAATGGCTGCCCTTATTTTCATCATAGAATTTCCCAACTTCGTCTGATATACCACCCGGTTTGATGATATCAAAGTAGACCTTTACTGTATCACTGTAAAAAGGTTTGTTTCTGTTTGAATAGCCGAAGAAATCAGCGCAAGCCCACGGACGATTATTCGAGTAGCTGTCACTGTGATAAGAGAACAACCGGTAGTCAAGAAGTTCGTCTCCGCTATATATAGCTATTGAAGTGAGTTTCTTGCGGCCGGCGATTGAGCCGTCAAAAGTCAGGTCTATCCGTCTTATGGTATCTCCTTTATTGTCCGTGACATAGCCGGTCATTGACTTATCGAAGCCGTTGAATCTAATCTTGGCCTGAGAAGCGCTGATCTCATTGATTCCGGCAAATCCGCAGCGTGTGGTTGTTATGGTGTTATCAATCGGTAGTAAATCTAAAGTCCCGGAAGATGAAGAGTTACTACTGCTGACGTTGATTGAAAATAATTCCGGTTTTTCTTCTTTTGTAACAGCGTTAGGCTGAGAGTTGACGTTTATAGTAGATACATTGTCGGGAAGTGAAACAGATGTAAGTCCCCACAGAGACGTGACAGTATAATCGGTATTTACATAATTGCTGGAAAACTGGACTAATTTGGTTTTTTTGGAAGATTTAGCTATTCCCTCAAATTTGTATACCCATCCTTCCGGAGTGGTGATTGTAAATTTCGATGGAGAATTCTGATCCCAATCGGCAGATATTGTCAGATCGTTTTCACTTAAGTCATAGATGGTTTTATTTTTTATTATGAAGCATCCCGAATAACCTGTGATCGTGTAATAGAATTTATCGTGATACGCATCTTTTATTCCACGGGCAAGATCAATCAGGTCAGTTGGCTTCGCCTCAGCTAAATAGTCGCGTAAGTCTTTTTTATTATCCAATAAGTAAAAATCCTGTTTTTCATCGGGCAAACCTGTGACCTGGCGGCTTATCGACCCCGTGAGACCACCGAGCGACCACCCGAGTCCGAACATGCCCGCTTGATCTTCAGCCTTGACACCGGGAGAATAGTCAAGCGAGATCGATATGGGATATCCGCATTCGTCCCAGCTGAACAGTGGTACGGAAAGGGAGTATGAGCCGGTGGCATAACTCACGGGGCAGTCAATATTTCGGTTGAACTTTCCTGATTCAAACGTCGGCTCATTCACAAGATCCTTGAAACCTGTGGGCGTGGGATTGTATGCGCCGTCGGCGTGCGCGCCGACCGACGTTATTGCTGTCAACCAAAGCAACAGTAGCAGAGAGAGGAGATAACGGTTCATCGTAGCGGCAGTTTTTCAGTTATGCGTTCATCACCATTATAGATATATAGCACATACTCACCCGGAGGGAGCGCCGAGCGGTTGACAGTAAAATTATACGTCTCGCCCGCGCTGATACGTCTACNCGCGCAGGCAGCATATACATGCCCCTGAATATCAGCAAGCACCATCTCAATCTCCACATCTCCCCCGGCAGTATATGAAATATTCACATCACCACCCGAAGAGTCTACAGAAAGCCGCGACGGATCATACGGAACATTGCCGGGTGAGTCAGACTTCATGTTATCAGTCNTCGCCTCGGCTTCCGGATCAAAAGGCAGCTCCTCGGGAGCCACCACAGCCGAAGCCCTGGAGCAATAAAGCTCCACACCTGCCGAATCGGTCACCATGGTTGACCACGANTGCACAACCGGATACCTGCATCCGCGAGCAAACCACGANGTGATCTCCTCGACAAACGTGAGCGATGAATCGAGCNGCACGTCGAGATCAGGTGCGTCTATAAGCTGCGGCCGNGAATACCCGCCCACCATCCTTATAGAATGCACCGAAACATCACGCAGCGTATCGCCCGGAGCCATGATAACCTCACATGAGCCCCTCACTCCTTGCGTCATAACCCCGCGGCCTACGTAGTGCTCTCTCTGATGGCGGAGCACCCGTCTGACGAACTCCGAGGAAGTCGGCGCGGCCGACATCCACACCGGAGGCACCGTCTCGCGTAGGATAATATCGTAGGATTCCGTTGACAGCAGACACACCGAATCGCCGGCTATAAGATATTCGCGGCGCGAATCAGGGCGCTGCTCGCAGAACACCGAATCGGAAATAAAGTAATAATTTATATCGAAATCACCCGTCACCGGCATGCCGGTAAGATCTATACCCGGCAGCGAAGACTCAAACGGCCTTAACGCATCGGGCACCGGCGGCTCGATCCACTCCACCACATGCATCCTCACGCGGTCGCCATCAACCGGCATCCCCGCATCGGCCATTGAAAAACCGCCGGCGATACACGTCAATAGCACTGCAAAAGTTTTCATGTGAAAGAGAGATTTAGAGTTATTTTACAAATATAAAGCAAACAACTCGTGATTCCAAAAAATAACGTTAAAAAATATTATTTCTTACTGTTATTTTTTCCAGAATGTGGAAGTGAAGAGGAGGAGGACGGTGAAGACTTCGAGGCGGCCTGTGAGCATGATGAGCGACAGGACCCATTTGCCGAGTGCAGGGATGATGTCGTATTGAGCGCCGTAGCCGGTGATGGCCGTGTCGAATCCGGTGTTGGAAATGCAGGAGAATGCCGAGAAAAATGCGTCGACGAGCGGCACTCCCATCGCGGTGAGTATGATGGCTCCGGCGGCTATTATCATGCAGTAGAGGCAGAGGAAGATTATGACTTTCGACACGAGGTCAGGCGCCATGGCCCGGCCGTTGAGGCGGACGGTGTAGATATTGTTTGGGTGTACGCAGCGGTATATTTCGTTGCGCGAGTGCTTTCCGAGCACGAGGACTCGGTCGATTTTTGCGCCACCACTTGTAGATCCGGCACAAGCGCCCGTGAACATGAGCACGAATGTGAGTGTGAGGGCGAATGTGCCCCAGTTGCCGAATCCGGTTGTGACATATCCGGTGGATGTGATGGTGGATATGACCATGAAGAGGGGTTCGAGGGTGACGGATTTAACGTTAGATATCTGTCCGTGGGCTACCACCGACAGGGTGAAGAGCACATACATCACGAGGATGATCTTGATGTAGGCGCGGAAAGTGTCGTTTTGCCACACGGGGCGGAGGTCGCCGTGGATGGCGCGGAATATGAGGGCGAAGTTGACTCCGCCGAGAAACATGAATATCGACACTACGGTGAGCACATAGTCGCTGTCCCAGGCCACGAGAGAGTCGTCGCGTGTGGAGAATCCGCCGGTGCTCATGATGGAGAATGAGTGGCAGATGGATTCAAATACGTTCATCGGGCCGGCCCACAGCAGGCAGAAGAGCACGACGGTGAGACCGATGTAGACGAGCCACAGGCCTTTGGCAGTGGAACTGACGCGCGGCCGGAGCTTGTCGTGGGTGATACCGGTGACTTCGGCGTTAAACATCTGCATGCCGCCGTTGTTGTTGAGCATCGGCAGCACTGCCAGGGTGAAAAGTATTATACCCATACCTCCGATCCACTGCATTATCGAGCGCCATATCACCACGGCGTGGCTCAGATGTGACACCGATTTAAATACGGTGGCTCCGGTAGTGGTGAAGCCCGACATTGTCTCGAAAAAAGCGTCGGAGAGGTCGAGCGGATTTTCCATGAGCATGAAGGGAATCATGCCGAATATGGAGAAGAATACCCACACGAGTGCGGTCAGCAGAAATCCCTCGCGCTTGCGCATGCTGTTGCTGTGTGGATGTATGAGCGATGTCATGCCGATGCCTGCGCCGAGTGTGGCGCCGAGGGCTATGGCAAAAGCCACCCAGTCACTTTCGTGGTAGATTATGGCGGTGACGAGCGGCACTATCAGGAAGATGCTCTCGATGAGAAGCAGCCACCCGATCACCCTGAAGAGGACGCGGAAGTTTATCGATGCCGAGCTTGAGAATGCCATAGGTCTGACTGCAGGGGTGTGAGAGAGGGGTTACGAGAATAGTTTTTCTACGGTGTGGATCACGCCGTTAAGACAGAATACCACTACATGGTCGCCGGGCTGGATGAGCGTGTTGCCCGTCACGAGGCTGCCGTGGCCGTCGCGTATAAGTCCGGCTATGGTCATGTCGCGCGACAGACGCAGATCCTTGACCGGGGCGCGTGTGATCCTCGATCCTTCGCGGGCCACGATTTCGGCCACTTCGGCGTCGGCCATGGCCAGACAGCGCGATGTGGAGGTGTCGGTGTCGAGCAGTATCTGAAATATGCGCGACGAAGCGAGGAGCTTTTTATTGACTATGGTGCCGATATTGAGATTTTCGGCCTCGGATATGAACTGGAGGTTTTCGACTTCGGCTATGGTCTTGATGACGCCAAACTCTTTGGCCGACAGACAGGTGAGTATGTTTGCCTCGCTCGACTCGGCAAGCGC
Organism: Bacteroides sp.; assembly: GCA_014802325.1. Taxonomy (GTDB): domain Bacteria; phylum Bacteroidota; class Bacteroidia; order Bacteroidales; family Muribaculaceae; genus Duncaniella. The sequence goes on along the minus strand of JAAVCK010000002.1, from coordinate 194,824 downwards.
TATGAAAGCGTCGGCCGATGATATGCCTTCTTCTTTGAGTGTGTCGATGTCGCGGGCGTCGGCATTGATGATCTCGGCCTGCGGACACTTTTGCGACAGCTGCACACACAGGTCGCGGTCGGTCTCGATGATCTTGAAGTTGTATTTGTCGCCCACCATGTGCACCAGGCGTATGGCTATGCGGCTTCCGCCCATTATCATGATGTCGCGTATCGGGCGGTAGACTTTGCCGCATATATCCACGAGCTTGTCAACATTCTCGCGTCGGCTGGCGAAGTATACTATATCGTTGGGGCGGATGTAGTCATCGCCACGTGGGAAGATGGTCTCGTGGTTGCGCTTGATAGCCGCTACGTGAAAAGAGTGGTGGGTCATGGCCAGCTCTTTGAGCTGCATGCCTATGATGGGGGCGTTGTCGCGTATCTTCACGCCTACTATTATCAGCTCGCCGTCGTGGAGTTCAAACCAGTTGCGCACCCAGTTGTGTTCGAGCGCAGTGATGATCTCCAGTGCCGCGAGATATTCGGGGTAGATCACGTCGGCTACTCCGAGCGACGCGAAAAAATCCTTGTGGGCGGGCATCTTATACTCGAAATTGTCGACGCGCGCCACGGTCTTTTTCGCTCCCAGGCTGTTGGCTATCGCGCAGGCCATGAGATTGCGTGTCTCATGGGGCATTACGGCTATAAACAGGTCGCAACCTTCGACGTGAGCCTGCTGCAGTACCTGGAACGACGTAGGATTGCCGTTGATGGTAAGCAGATTGTAGTTGGCGTCGATGGTGGCAAGACGCTCGGTGTCGGTGTCGATCAGCGTGATGTCCTGCTCTTCGCGCGAGAGCATCTTGGCTAAGTGTGAGCCTACTGATCCGGCTCCGGCTATCACAATCTTCATCAGCGGGAGGATATAAGGGATTTAAGTGTGGAGTAGATACCGTCGGCGTCGTATCCGCAGATGGCTTTGAGTTGCGCCACGGTGCCTTGCGATACAAAATTGTGGGGCATGCCCAGACGGCGCACTACGGGATGGAAGTCATGGTCGGTGAGCCATTCCACCACAGCCGAACCCAGTCCGCCTTTCACCGTGCCGTCTTCCACGGTCACTATCGGAGCGCCTGAGGCAGCGGCTTTGGCCAGTATCTCCTCGTCGATTGGCGAGAGGAATATCATATCGTAGTGAGCCACGGATATGTCAGGATTCTCGGCCATGAGGCGGTCGATGGCAACTATTGCGTCGGCGGCCACAGTGCCTATGGTGATCACGGTCAGATCCGAGCCTTCACGCATACATTCGCCTTTGCCTACGGGCAGAGGCGTGGGCGAGGTTTCGGCCGGTTCGAGGTTTCGGCCGCTGCCACGGGGATATCTGATGGAAAACGGGCCTTCAGTTGATGCGGCTGTCAGCATGAGCCGGCGCAGATATTGGGGATCGCGGGGCGCGGTGACTGTCATGCCCGGTATGGAGCGCAGATAAGCGAGGTCGAATGCTCCGTGATGGGTCACGCCGTCTTCGCCCACTATACCGGCACGGTCTATGGCAAACACTACCGGAAGTCCTTGTATGGCTACGTCGTGGATAATATGGTCGTAGGCGCGCTGCAGAAACGACGAATATATTGCCACAAACGGGCGCATACCGTCTTTGGCCAGACCGCCGGCAAACGTCACGGCATGGCCTTCGGATATGCCTACGTCAAACGTGCGGTCAGGATAGGCCTTCTGCATCATGATCATCGAAGTGCCTGAAAGCATGGCGGCTGTGATGCCCACCACTTTCGGGTCTTTGGAGGCGAGGTCAACGAGCGTCTTGCCGAATACATCCTGATACTTCGGATTCTCACCCGGCGATGTGATCCGCTCACCCGTGGCCGGATTGAAGCGGCCGGGGGCGTGCCAGTGGGCCGGATCTTCTTCGGCAGGGGTGTAGCCGCGGCCCTTGACGGTGCGCAGGTGGAGTATGCGCGGGCCCGACATATCCTTTATGTCGCGAAGCACGTTGACGAGATTTTCGGTATCGTGGCCGTCAAACGGACCGAAATACCGTATGTTTAGACCCTCGAATATGTTTTGCTCGTTGGTGATGAGCGATTTGAGACTGTTGTTAAACCGCAATATCTTGCCGCGCGAGCGGTCGCTGACTATGCGGAGCTTGCGCAGAAGCCGGTATATGCGGTAGCGGAAATTATTGTAGGCCTTCGAGGTGGTCATGTGGGCAAGGTAGGAGTTGAGCGAACCTACGTTGCGGTCTATCGACATATCATTGTCGTTGAGTATGATGAGTATGTCGGAGTTGGAGTTGGCCGCATTGTTGAGCCCCTCGAATGCAAGGCCGCCGCTTATCGAAGCGTCGCCGATCACAGCCACCACGTTGCGCTTCGGCTCGTCGGTCTTGAGCTGCGATGCCACAGCCATACCCAGCGCGGCCGAAATGGAGTTGGACGCATGGCCGGCGGTGAAGGTGTCATAGGGGCTTTCGGCCGGATTCGGGAAACCGCTGAGGCCTCCAAGAGTGCGGTTGGTCTCAAACCGGTCACGTCGGCCGGTAAGTATCTTGTGGCCGTAGGCCTGATGACCCACGTCCCATACTATGCGGTCATATGGCGTGTCAAATACATAGTGAAGAGCCACTGTCAGCTCCACGGCTCCCATCGACGATGCGAAATGTCCGGGATTTTTGGAGAGAGAAGCAATAAGAAAGCGTCGGAGCTCCTCGCACACTGCCGGGAGCTTGTCTACGGGCAATTTGCGAAGGTCGGCCGGAGAGTCGATCCCGTTGAGGAGCGGATAGAGCGGCGCTTGCGGTGTAGAGTCATTTATCGCGTCTGCCATTCTTGATATACTTCTTATAAAGCGGCACCCACACCACTATGCCAGATGTGACGAGCACAAATGCTACCCATGGCGTGAACGGCTGCGAAACTATCACGAGATAGCACAGCACTATCCACAGCAATGCGATGAATATGAAGCGGATGCGGGTGGAGGTGTCCATTAGGAAAATATTTTACCGCAAAGGTAATAAAAATTCCGTCAGTTTCCAACCATAAAGTGTCGGCCACCCCCTCGTCGGGATGCCGGATGGGAGGAATGATAGCCACGGAAATATCACACTCAGGCATGCCAACCACTATAACCATCAGTGGCACAGGAGGGTGGGGAAATGTAAGCCACGGAGTGGATCTGACAGGGTTAACCCCGGGTGCTTGCCACCCGGGGTAATATCAATCTCATGCATGCCAACCACGGAGTGGTTGTACAAATGGATGGCTGATGTTCAACCGCTCCGCGGTTGTGCCGTTTGGGTTCTGGTGGCCCCGGGTGGCGAGCACCCGGGGTTAACGAGGTGTGTGCCGCTCCGCGGCCTGGAATCGCAATAACACTCTGTGGCATAGCCAGTCGGGACGCACACTGAGGTGCGTCCGGCGGTAGATGGTGCGCCGCGGGGGAGTGCCGGAGGCACGAGGTTGTGGATAACCACGGGTGCAAGCCCGTGGAGAGCAGAATGCATACCTCATCCTGAGCTGCGGAGCTGCGATGTTGTAAGGGTGGCTCAAACGACATCGCAGCTCCGCAGCTCATGTGCTCAGGAGTGCCTGTCCGCGGGCTTCACCCGCGGTTATGTACAACGACGGGCTTCCAGCCCTCAATTTGAGGCGGTTGGACACTGGGAAATTGCCCGATTGCTCTGCCGGGCGCTCCTGTGTAGCGCCCCTACGGGAGATGCGATTTTGGTTTTTTATTAATGGGTTAACGAGGCGTGGCGGCGGCGGACTATGCGGGCCACGATGATGGCGGCTGTCATGACCATGAGTCCGGTTATGGCCCACGACACGGGGTAGACGAGCAGCAGGGCGGGGAAGGTGTGATAGTGCACGCTGATGGTGTGAACCCACACGATGCGGAGCACGCATGTGCCGAGTATGGTGAGCAGGGTGGGGGTCATGGAGTAGCCGAGGCCGCGCATGTATGCGCCCGAGATTTCGTAGGTGGCGGCTATGAACTGAAAGCGCAGGGCGGAGTCGATGCGCTCGGTGGCGTAGCGTATCACCTCTGTATCGCCTGTAAATACGCTCAGAAACCACTCGGAGTTGTATGATATGATGAGGTTGGCGGCTCCGGCCAGGGCCATGCATAGGCCCATGCATATCCATAGCACGCGGCGGCAGCGGTCGAGCATTCCGGCGCCGTAGTTTTGGCCGGTGAATGCTATGGTTGATGCGGCGAAGGCGCTGATAATATAGTAGCAATATGATTCATAGGTCTGCGCGGCAGCCGATCCGGCCACTGCGGCAGAGCCGAAAGAGTTGACGGTGGTCTGAATAAAGATATTTGACACTGAGAATACCATGCCCTGCAGACCGGCGGGGATACCGATCTTAAGCATCTTGACCAGATCGGGCATGGAAACGGCCATGCGACGAATGTGGAGAGTGAATGGTTCGGGCTCGCGGCGGAGCAGGGCTATGATGATGACCGCGTTGACGCCGTTGGCCAGCACGGTGGCGATAGCCACTCCGCTCACCCCCATAGCGAAGTATCGCACCAGTATATAGTCAAGGACGGCATTGACGAGAGCTCCCGCGAGCAGGGCGTAAAAGGGTCGCTTGGTGTCGCCCATGCTTCGCATGATGGCTGAGCCGAAGTTGTAGACCATGATAAACGGCATGCCCAGGAAGTAGATGCGTAGATATAGAGTGGCACCGTCGATCACGTCGGGCGGAGCGCTCATGGCTTCGAGAATGGGGCGGGCCAGACTGACGCCGGCTATGAGGAGTATGACGCCGCTGATGAGCGACACTACCGCAACGGTAGCTACCGAGCGCGCGGTGGCAGCGTCGTTTTTCATACCGATGTAATTGGCTATGACTACATTCGCACCCACGGCTATGCCTAAAAACAGATTCACGAGAATGCTGATGATCACACCGTTGCTGCCTACGGCGGCCATGGCTTCAGGCCCGGTGAAGCGGCCAACCATAGCTACGTCGACAGCGTTGAACGACTGCTGCAATATACCCGAGGCTATGAGCGGCAGGGCGAAAATGATGATTTTCCCCGCCAGACCGCCGTGGGTCATGTCGACTGAATATGATTTTGATGCTGCCATAGTGTAAAATGAAATTTTTCAAAATCGGGTGCAAAGGTAGTAAATATTGAGTAAGTTTCAATAATAAAAAATCGCAGGCTGACAGGTGGCAGCTTCTGTCATGAAGTGAGATAGCAGTAATAGTCGAAATATGGCGAGAGGGCTATATCGGTCTTGGCGTCGGCCTTTCTGGCATCGGTTCCTAACAGTTGCGACAGATAGTCCCAAAACGATTTGCGGTGGTGCTTATGCAGGTAGTGGGCCATCTCATGGAGTATCACTCCGTCCATCCATTCCTGTTTGAAAATCACCAGAAACGGGGGCAGATGGATTTCATTGTTGCCGGTGCAGCAGCCTAATACGTTTTTGCGCAGCTTCTTGATTTTCACCCCCGTGCCGTGAATACCTTTCTGCTGCTCCCAGTAGCGCACTCGGGCCGGCAGAATCTCCCGGGCGCGTGAGGTGATGACGTCTTTGAGCAGCAACCGCAGCCATTTCTGTATGCCGGGAGTGTCGAAGTCGGTGACGGGAGAGTATATGATGTGGAGTTGTGAGTCGTGATATTCGCTCATCAGCTCTATGCCCGAGGCGGAGGAATACGTGTAGCGCCCCGGCACTGCGATGGCGCCTTCGGCGCTGACGGTGGCGGCATCGACCTCGTGCCAATATACTGACAGATACGTGGTGGTCAGGCGAAACGAGGGATTGATGATATAGCGTGTCACTTTGGCTGTATCTGCCATATGCGGTTGAGTATATTTTTATATAGGTGAGGTGAAAAGCCGGTCTGAAGTGCGTGGAAGCGAGTACCGAGATTTTGCTCGCGTCGTATGGCCGCCAACGTGGCCGGAACGGGAGCGTCAAATTGCAGGTCGCTTATTATCAACACGTCGGCCATCTCATAGGTGTCGGTGGCAAGTGCTTCGATAGCCTTCGACAGCATCTGTTCGCCCGAAGTGCCGCCGGTGTAGTGCTCGTTGAGGAAGTCATTGAGACGACTGCGGTTGCGCGGTGAGGCCAGGTCTATGGTGCGGGCACGTACGGCAAACGAAATCAGGAAGCAGGGCCTGTGTTCGGCCGCTGCTATAGCCACGAGTTGTCTTACGGCAGCGAAGGCTATCTCCATGAACACACCATACATCGACGCACTTGTATCAACTGCCACAATGATAGGTCCGCGGCTCAGACGCGGAGCCGGGCGATGCTCCTCGGTGCGACGCGGGGTGTTGGGTGAACGGCTGTCAAACTGCTGGAGCTGCCGGGCTACGAATTTGTGGTCAAACACATCATCGGGCATCGAGAGTTCGGCCGGTAGCAGACGGCTCACATCGTTGCCCGTCACCACGGCATCGATCTCCTTGCCCGAATCATTTCGTGACACTGACGAGGGCAGGAAGCGGTAAAATACCGAGTCGACCGTTTGAGTGGGAGAGTTGCGCGACCGGCCTATCTCACGCGCTATCTCGTCGATCACCGGATATCGGGCGGCGAGTGCGGCAGTAGCGCGGCGTGTCTCCACATCGGCCAGAGCCAGACTTCCCACCTCCATTCGGGCCTGCTGTTTCTGCGATGATATGATGGAGCGCCGCAGCCTGTCGATTTTGGCGCGGCATGCGTCGCGCCAGTCACCTATCAGGGCGGCAAACACCGCCTCGCGATCCTCGGTGGCAAATTGGGCTATATAGCCCGGAAGATTCACGTCGAGTACAGAATAACCCTGCTCGATGGTCGACTTAACCTGCTGCCACATGGCGCGTTTGCCTTCGAGCGGCGCACTCTCAAACTGATCTATCAGATCGAGCTCCGAGGCTGCTTCGGCATCGAGAGCCACAAACTGCCCGGCAAGCTCTCCCATGACTGCGGAAGCCGCCGAGCGGATTGCCTCGCCCATCTCGGCACCTGATTCGGCCACGTTGCGGTAATCGTCGGCTATCTCGGTGAGCGGTTCGAGCAGTGGGTCGGTGGCGGCGTCGGTCCCGGGCGGTAGTTTGCGTTCTTCAAGGTAGAAGTCAAATACCTCGGCATAGTGGCGGGTCAGTGCGTCGGCGTCGGTATATTCCATCGGGTTGATTTATGATTTACGATTCATGATTCATGATTCATAGCATGGAGCGGAGGTTCTTGAGCTTTACTTCTACTGTGCGGAGCAGGCTGTCGGCTTCCTTGAGAGCTTTGTCGATCACGGCGCGGTCAGCTCGTGGCAGAAACAGATTTGGCTCGGACTGCCATGTGGATTTCACGGAGTCGTTCCATCGCCGGGTGAGGTCGGCAAGCATCTTCTCCATCGCATCCACACGCTGATACACGGGCATATTCTTAAGCGACGCCGATTTTTTAGGCGATTTGTCGGTGGCTGGAGCGGGGATACTTCCGTCGTCGTCAACTACAAATGGATAGTGCACGCTGTCGATAAATATGCCGGTGGGCGAGTGGCGCAGATTGACCTGACGCACGTCGGTGGCGTTTTGAGCCTTTGCGTCAAACTGACCTCCGGGCAGGAACGCTCGCACCATAGTGCGCCGGCGTGCCGTGTCGAGATACATCACACCCTGACGGGGATTGTCGGTGAGCGTGGAATAGTCGTATTTCGAGAAATACACCTCGCCGGCAGGATGGCCGGCAAGGCAATAGTAGAAGTAGTCATATATCTTAGGCCCATGCCGCTCGGATGTAGATGCAGCGGGGCGAATGGTAACCCGGGCAGGAGTCTCGGCTTTCATTGAGCGCCTGATGTTGACTTCGAGTTCATGAATCTCGTTGCGCAACCATGCGGTGAGGCTTTCGGCAAAAGTCTCCACCACGGCCGGAATTGCGTCGATGTCGTTCCAGAACGAGTGGACGAGCAGAAAAAAGTCAGAGAGGTCGATGCTTTGGCGGTCATTGAGAAAAGCCGATGTCTGCAATATCCCGTAGGCTTTGCGCCAGCGGCGGTCGCTGATATAAAATCGCAGTTTGTTGCCGTCGTCAGCCTCAAGTTTGTTGAGGCGCGTGCGCACATAGCTTATGGCCTGACGCACTTCGTCGGTCAGCGTGACTGTGAGTGCCTGTCGCTGCCAGTCAGCATAAAGCTCATCGGTAATCAACAGATTTTCGGCCGGAGGGGCAGGCGAAAGCCGCGGCGAGAGAAGCATTTTGAAAAAGTCGCGCTCGCTGTCGATACAGTTGGAAATCATGCGCATCATAAATCTATCCCATAGTGCTTCGAGACCTTCGTCGCGTGCAGGCAACTCGTTGGATGCTGCTATGAGCACCTTCATGGGGATTTTCACAGCCACGCCGCCGTTGTAGAAAGTGTGCTCATTGATGGCGGTGAGCAGGGTGTTCTGTATCGAGGGGCCGGCTTTCCATATTTCGTCGAGAAACACCACGTGAGCTTCGGGCAGATACCCATCGGTTAGACGCTCGTAGCGGTCGTTGTTCTTCAGTCTTGAGATCGAAACCGGTCCGAAAATCTCGTCGGGGGTCGAGAAGCGCGACATCAGGTAGTCAAACGAGCGTGCGTGGCTGAACACGTCTTTCAGCCTCGCAGCCACCATACTTTTAGCCGTGCCGGGAGGCCCGAGCAGGAATATGTTTTCACCGGCCACGGCGCATAGAAGCGCCATGGCTATGATGTGGTCTTTTTCGTATACGTCGGTACTCATCCACTTTATCAGCTCGGTCACATGCCGGCGGGGCGAAAGCGGTGGGCGTGATTCTGCATTTTTCATATACACAAAGATAGTGATAATCTGAGAAATTTTTGCTTGACAGGATAAAAATCGTGAAGAAAAAGTCAGTAAAGTTTTGTGGGTTAAATAATAATAGCTATCTTTGCACCGCCATTACGAGAAAGTGCGTCTTACCAGCGCGGTTTTCTATAATAAAAAAGATATTTAAAATATTCAACGACAATGAAAAAAGATATTCATCCCAGCAACTACCGCGAAGTAGTTTTTAAAGACATGTCCAACGACGAGATCTTCATCACCCGTTCTACTGTTGCTACCCGCGAGGAAATTGAAGTTGACGGCGTAACCTATCCTCTGGTTAAGCTTGAAATCACCAGCTCGTCACACCCCTTCTTCACCGGCAAGCAGAAGCTCGTCGACACCGCAGGTCGTGTAGACAAGTTCATGAGCCGCTATGGCAACCGTCGCAAGAAGTAATTCATTGTCACAAATCATTACCTCATATCGCGAGGCCGGAATCATTTTCCGGCCTCGTTGTGTTTTTTATAGCTCTGAGTATGTATGAGAAAAAAATCGGCGCCCCTGACTTCTGATCGAAGTCAGGGGCGCTGATGACGGAGTAGCTCGGAGGGGAATCGAACCCCTATCTAACCTTTAGGAGAGGCTTGTTCTATCCATTGAACTACCAAGCCGTAAAAATTATGATGTGCAAAGATAACGATAATTTATGAATTGCGCAAGTAGGTGACAAAGCGGTAGCTCAGCCCTGTGGCCGCATCAGTAGCCGCAGGCTCTTGGGTCGATACGGTCCACTCATCGGGGTCGATGACGGGAAAGAATGTGTCGGCTTCGGATGCGGCATCGATGCGGGTGATTTCAAGACAAGAGGCCAGCGGAAGTGCCTGACGATATATTTCGCCGCCACCTATTATGAACACCTTATCTTCGCTGTTGCACATATCGAGAGCCGCCCGGAGCGATGGCGCGGTTTCGGCACCGTCCACGTGGTAATCGGCATTGCGTGTGATGATAATGTTGCGGCGATGGGGCAGGGGACCTTTAGGAAAAGATTCGTAAGTCTTTCGACCCATGATGATGGTGTGGCCGGTGGTGAGGCGGCGGAAGCGCCTCAGATCATCGGAGATGTGGTAGAGCAGATCGCCGCTCCGGCCTATGCCTCCGTCGCGATCTATGGCTACTATGATGGTGACATGTGTCATACGGCAACTTTACCTGCTATGTGGGGGTGAGGATTATAGTCGGTTAGCTCGAAGTCCTCATACTTGAAGTCAAATATATCCTTTACGTCGGGATTGATCTTCATTCGGGGGAGGGGGCGTGGAGTGCGCGAGAGCTGTTCGCGCACCTGCTCGAAGTGGTTGTTGTAAATATGGGCGTCGCCTATGGTATGGACAAATTCGCCGGGCCGGAGGCCGGTCACCTGTGCCACCATCATCAGCAGGAGCGCATATGAAGCAATATTGAACGGAATGCCGAGAAACGAGTCGCCGCTACGCTGATAGAGCTGTAGCGACAGACGGCCGTCGGCTACATAAAACTGAAACAGCAGATGGCACGGTGGCAGATGCATTCCGGGCAGATCGGCTACGTTCCAAGCGCTCACGATGAGGCGGCGTGAATCGGGGTTGGTCTTTATCTGTTCGATCACCTCCTTTATCTGGTCGATGTGACCGCCCTGATAGTCGGGCCAGGAGCGCCACTGATAGCCGTAGATATGGCCGAGATCGCCGTCAGGTCCTGCCCATTCGTTCCATATTCTCACGCCGTTGTCCTGAAGGTATTTTACGTTGGTGTCGCCATGCAGAAACCACAGCAATTCGTGGATTATCGACTTCAGGTGAAGTTTTTTGGTGGTGAGAAGCGGAAATCCGTCGGCAAGGTCAAAACGCATCTGGTAGCCGAATACCGAGCGGGTACCCGTGCCGGTGCGGTCGCCCTTATCGGAGCCGTGGGTCATGATGTGGTCAAGGAGGTCAAGATATGTTTTCATTGGATGATGGATTTTCAGATGAAGAAGCCTGTGTGACGGCATCGGGACTGTGAGGCTGTGTGGCCGAAGCGCCTGCCATAGCCCCGTCGATACTCTGCATGAGCGGATACGACAGGCGGTGGCGTTCCCAGGTGTAACGGATTGCATCGTTGGGGCATCCGGTCACGCAGTTGAAGCACACAACGCATCGCGATGGGTCGACCGTATGGGCCGGAACGTCAATGCAACGGGCCTTGCATACATGCTCGCATCGGCGGCACTGGATGCATTTGTCGGGATTGATGTCGATGTGAAATATGGAATAACGCGCCACGAAGCTGAGAGTGGCTCCCGCCGGGCATAGCGTGTTGCAGAACGTGCGTCCCCCGCGCGAGGCGAATGCGCTTATCAATGCCAATGCGGTGAAGGAGATGAGAAATCCGGCTGTGCCCGATGCTCCGAGTTTCACAGGGGCTGTGAGTACCGATTGAGCCGGATGTGTACCGGCAAGCGTGCGCTCAAAAATTGTGAACGGATCAAGCAGCAGCAGAACGGTGGTAAATCCGCACACGAGCAGGAAAAAAATTATGCCGAGCGTGGCATATCGCAGCAGATTGAGCGGGCGTGCGAATGTATAGCCGCTCCACCTGCGGCCGCGCGCCGCTATGGCGATACGCGCCACCGAGTCCTGCACCGCTGCCATAGGACACACCGTGGAGCAGTATATACGGCCGAATATCAGAGTGATGAGAAGCCACGTCACTATGATGGTCATGGAGAAAGTGACGGTGGCTGGGATAAACTGAATTTCGGCGAGAAATTTTCCTACGGGAGCAAAATTGCCCGCTGTGCGCACGGATGTGTATATGAGCAGCCCGAAGATGACCGACTCCACCACTATGCGCAGTATTTTCAGCAGACGTCCCATGATGAGAAATAATCAGATATTGTGCACCACTAAAGCCGAGGCCTGGGCGGCTATACCTTCACCGCGACCCTCAAAACCAAGGTGTTCGGTTGTGGTGGCTTTGACCGACACGCGAGTGATGTCGATGGCGAGGTCGGCGGCAATGTTGGCGCGCATCGTGTCGATGTAATCGCGGAGTTTCGGGCGCTGGGCTATGATGGTGACGTCGACATTGCTTATGCTGAAGCGGTGGGCTGACAGCAGGTCTACTACGTGGCGTAGCAGCACACGCGAGTCGACACCTTTGTAGGTATCGTCGGTGTCGGGGAAGTGCATGCCTATATCGCCGAGAGCAGCCGCGCCGAGCAGGGCGTCGGATAGTGCGTGGAGAGCCACATCAGCGTCGCTATGTCCCAGCAGACCCTGAGTGTGAGGAATCTTCACGCCGCAGAGTATGAGATCACGGCCGTCGGTCAGACGGTGCACATCGTATCCCGAACCTATACGGAAATCGTTCATAGTCAGTAGGTGAGTATTATCTGCGGCCGCCGAAAAGTTCGCGGAGACCGTCCATGTCAAATGTCAGGGTGAAGCGGAGAGTCTGGTCAAGCGGAGAGGTCTGCGCGGTGGCAAGCATGTAGGAGGCATCGAGGCGGAGCACATTCAAGGCAAATCCGGCTCCGAGACCGAAATATTGCAGATTGCCCTTGGTGGCATTCTGATAGAAATATCCTGCGCGCAGGAAAAACTGCTGATTATAGCTGTATTCGGCGCCAAACGACCAAGTGATCTCTCTCAGCTCCTCCTTGAATCCGCCGGGAGCGTCGGTGAATGACTTGAATATGCCGGTGAAAGGCGACATGTTCTGCCACTTGTCGTAGGCTTCGATGTATTCTATCTCACCCTCGGTGTCGTCAGCGTAGTCTACGCGACGGGGCATTGAGGGCACGAGCAGTTTGTTGAGGTCAAGATTGAGTGAAAGATTGTGATAGTCGGCCAGCGGGAATGTAAACGAAGTACCCAGACGCAGATTGGTAGGGAGAAACGCCGGATTATCGCCGTGGTTGTAGGCCACTTTCGTACCAATATTGGATATATCCCAACCCCACGACCACTGACACTCGTTGCGCCCTATCACGGGATAGGTTGTGTAATATCCTGATATGTCGGCCGAGAAAGCTGACGCACCCGATCCTTGATCGCTTTCGCTTTCAGAGAATCCGAGGTCAGAATATATGTAGCGGAATACGATACCCATCGAGAACTTTTCCGACAGTTTGCGCGAGTAACCCACGTCTATCGACATTTCATACGGGTTGATGGTCTGGGCGCCTGTTTCACCTGTTTGGCTTGTGCTCACTTCGCCGAGCGAGAAGTAGCGCAGCGAAGCCGATATGGCCTGATTGTCTTCCTGACCGAGTTTCCAGTAGCCTGATACGTTGGCGAGGAAGATGTCGTTGACGAGTTTGCGGAGCCACGGGGTGTAGCTCAGCGAAACGGCACCTTTGCTGTAGGCAAAGGCGTATTTCGACGGATTCCAGAACTGAGAATTGGCGTCGGGATCAGTAGCCGCGCCGAGGTCGCCCATCGATGCACCGCGAGCGTCAGGGGCGATACCCAGTGAGTTCACACCGGTCTGAATAGGGTTGAAATCATCTTTCTGGGCCTTGGCCGTCAGTGGTATAATGGCTGCTATAGCCGCTAATGACAGTATGTGGAGGATTTTTTTCATCGTGGAGATTGATTATAATATATAAACTCAAAAATCGCCGTTTTATTGCTAATGACAGAAATATGTATTAATTTTGTAGTCAAACACCACTTCTCATCAAGATGTCAAGAAAACTATTAGCCTTACTGTCGGCGCCTTTAGCTATTGCCTGTAGTCCGATCTCCGACGAGGCTGAAAAGATAGCGGGTAAATACTATATCCCCGAGGTGTCGGACACGACACCGCTTATGGAGTTGCGCACTGACGGCACGTGTGTGGTCAGAGCCATCCGTCAGGATGTGCTTACCTACAGTGTGGAGGGGCATTGGGATGTGAAGCGCGATTCACTCCTTATCGCCCTCATTCCGTCGACACTTCAGTGGGAAGGCGACGAGAATCTTATCGGCGACATACCCGTCCGACTCGGAAAGAAGGTGCTGTCTTTTACCAACGGCCAGCTCTCGCTTGAGAGTGAAGGCATAAACTATGTATATCACTTGCGAAAATGAAATACCACATTATACTAACATTATCGGCCATTCTGATGGCTGTCAACGTATCGTGCGCTGACCATGCAGCCAGGTTTGAAACCAACATATCCGAGGCAGAGCAGGCTCTGGCCGACGGTCAGCTTACCGAAGCTCAGTCGCTCACCGATGCACTCGACGCCGATATAGACGCCGGCACACTCTCGGCCGTGCAGCTTGGCCGTCTGTCGCTCGTGCACATGAAGCTCAACGAAGCCTATACCCACGACGATTTTGATAACGTTGGAAAAGCTGTGGCTTGCTACCATGCCGCATTTGAGGCCGATGCCGATTCGGCACGCGCTTTCTATGCCGACTGTGCGGTGGCTGATATTCCTTACTGCATGACTCTTACTACAATAGTGAAGAATATCGACGATCCAATGCCCTGGCCCGAGGAAGAACCCGATTCAATACCTATGTGATGAATACCGACGATTGGAAATCACGCCTTGCAGCGCTGAGCGCCACACTGCCTGCAGACGATTCTGCCGGGGAGGAATCATCCGATGCCCCCGCCGAGGCGAAATCCGCTGATGTGATACTTGTAAGCTACGAGCGCAAGGGTCGCGGTGGCAAGCAAGCCACGATATTGTCAGGATTTACGTGCGACGACGATGAGCTGCGCGACGTTGCTGCACGGCTTAAGCAGCGTCTGGCTACAGGAGGATCGGCACGTGGCGGCGAAATACTTATACAAGGTGACTGCCGCGACCGGGTGGGTAAGCAGCTCATCCAACTTGGATATAAAGTCAAAGGAGTAAAATGCTGAAAATCTATAAGGCTTCGGCCGGCTCGGGCAAAACGTTCACACTGGCCCGTGAGTATATCACTCTGATACTTGGTGAGAAACAAGACGACGGCTCATACCGTCTGGCGCGCCGCGGCGGCTCACGCCACCGACACATACTGGCCATAACGTTTACCAACAAGGCCACCGAGGAGATGAAAAGCCGTATCATCCACGAACTTGCAGTGCTTGCCGGCCGTGAGCCGGGATGGACGGAGCCGAGTCCTTATCTGAAATATCTCCGTGAGCTCTTCGGATGTTCCGAGGCGCAGCTTAAAGCCGCGGCTGCGGGTGCGCTCGACGATTTGCTCCACGACTTCAACTCATTTAACGTAAGCACCATCGACGCATTTTTTCAGCTCGTGCTGCGCACATTTGCGCGCGAGGCTGAGATCGACGGTAATTATGAAGTGGAACTCGACGATGAGCGAGTTATAGCGCTGGGTGTCGACGAGATGCTCGGCAGCCTGAATCTGCGCGACGGCAATACACGCGACAATCTTTATCTCCTGCAGTGGCTTGAGACATATATGACCGATAAAGTCGCTGAAGGAGGGCAGTTCAATGTATTTAACCGCTCGTCGCAGCTGCATTCCAATCTCATAAAATTCTTCAAGAATATATCGGGAGAGACTTTTGTGGAACATGAGAAGGACATAATGGACTATCTCGATGACCCGCGCCGTCTGACGGATTTCGACAAGCATCTTGCCGCTTCGATCGGTTCTTGCCGCCGGCTCACCGCCGAAGCATGCACTGCGGCTCTGACGTATATCACGGCCAACGGATGCGAGAGTATACTCAATAAAAATACCCTCGGAATGCTCAAAGCGTGGCAGAAAGGCCGACATGCCGACGGCAAAGCCCCGGGCGCTACTCTCGTCAATATACTGGGCGATGCCGGTAAGGCTTATCTGAAGAACGGTGTCTCCTCGCCGCTCCGCACTTCTCAGCTCGACGACCTGCTCACCGAAGCAGCACGCTGTGTGGTCGATGGATATGAAAAAACACGCTTTCTCGATATACTGCGCCGCAACCTCTTTCATCTCGGACTGCTGAAGCGTCTGAGCGAATGTATCAGCGCCTACCGCAAGGAGAACTCCACCATAATGCTCTCCGACACAAATGCCATACTGCGGCGCATAATAGGGCGCGAAGATACTCCGTTTGTCTACGAGAGACTAGGGCAGGAACTTGAGCATTTCCTTATAGACGAGTTTCAGGATACGTCGCCCCTGCAGTGGGAAAATCTGCTGCCCCTCGTGGAGACGAGTATGAGCCGCGACATGGACTGTCTGGTCATAGGCGACGAAAAACAGTGCATATACCGTTTCCGCAATTCCGAGCCACGACTGCTGATGAATCTCCACCGTGCATTTGAGGGCGAGTGTGACTCGCGCGGTACCAGTCCGCAGGAGAATACCAACTGGCGCAGTTCGGCCGAAGTGGTGCGATTCAATAATACGCTCTTTATGGCGCTTGCCGAAGTGACAGGCAATGCGCAGCTATATAGTAATGTGGTGCAGCTTGTGTCGGAAAAACATGTTGCTCACGGCGGCTACGTAAAGGTACGTGACTTCGGAGCTCTTGACCGCATGTCGGGTGACGAACGTCGTGATATTATGCTTCAGGCCATGACCGATGAGTTGCAGTCAGCTCTCGATGCGGGCTATAAACCCAAGGATATCGCAGTGTTGGTGCGCACCCGTAACGAGGGCCAGCGTGTCATCGAGCATCTGCTCCGCTTGCAGAGCGAGGAGGGCAGATTTGAAGGCATACGCATAGTCAGTGACCAGTCGATACTCGTGTCGGCATCGGGAGTGGTGAGGTTGATAGTAAGCGTGTTGCGTTTTCTTACGGCCACCGACGATGTCACTTCTTCGCGCAAGAAATCACGCCGCGAGATAGCCCGCCTTCTCAATCGCTTCGAGTTTTTCCGCAGCCGTAATCTCACTGCTTCGCGGTCGCTCATTGAAGCGCTGTCGTCGCCCGAGGTGGTTGAGGAAATAGCCGGGGAGGCCATCGCGGTCAACTGTCTGAATCTGCCTACGGTGGTGGAACGTATCATCACCCGTTATGTCACTCAGGCCGACCGCCTGTCGCAGAATCTGTTTATCTGTGCTTTTCAGGACTTAGTGAACGACTTCGTGAAAAATGGCAATGGAGATATACGCTCGTTTCTCGAATGGTGGGACGAGAAAGGCTACCGCACGCCCGTGGCCGGTGTGGCCGACGATAAGTCACTTTCTGTGCTGACCATCCATAAGGCAAAAGGTCTGGAATACAAGGTGGTGCTACTGCCTTTTGCCGGAGCCAAGGAGGTGACGGTAAAGGAAGTGAAGTGGTTTAAGATGCCTCCCATTGAAGGTATTCCGGCCGATATCATACCTCCTTACATACCGGTCAACTGTACTTCGGCGCTTGAGGGTACGCCATTTCAGGACGAGTTTTTGAAACTTGGCGGCGAAGTGCTCATGGACGAACTAAATGTGTTTTATGTAGCCCTCACCCGAGCTGTCGACCGTCTTTATGTAGGACTCGCCGTGTCGAGGAGCACCTCGGTGGCCGATTATGTAAGAGACGCTATAGCGAAATGCACCCCCGACTATATCAAGTATCTTGCCGAGGAAGTACCGGTGAATAAAGGATCGGAATACATACCCCTCACGTTTGGGGCAGACGGTGTACTCGAAATCGGCATACCCTCGGCGGCTACGGCCGACAAGAAAGCCGACATAACGGCTCTCACACCCTCGGTGACCGAGGAGATGCCCGTGTACTGGAGCAGCGACCGTGATGACCTGTGGGATGGAACACGTGTCGACGACGTGAGCCGCTACGATTTTGTCAGCGCACGCCGGCGCGGCATAGTGATCCACGACCTTATGGCCCGCGTCCGAACACTTGACGATGTGGCGCCGGTGATGACCAAGATGATACGCGAAGGGCTCATACCCTCACATGAAGTGGAGGAAGTGCGCGCGACTGTCGACAGACTTCTCCGCGACACCAGAGCTAACCGATGGTTTGAGGACACGGAGCGTGTGCTTATAGAGCGTCCTATCATAGTGGACGGCGAGGAACGACGTCCTGACCGAGTGGTGTGGACCTCCGACGGATACGTGGAGATAATTGACTATAAGACCGGACAGGAAAACCACACGCGCTACCGCCGACAGGTGCGCCGCTACATGGATCGCTTCGCCGAGATGGGCTACGAAAATATCCGCGGCTATCTCTGGTATCTCGATTCGGGTGAAATTGTGGAGTGCTGACCTACGGTCTTACCGTATTGATCTGCCTGCGAAGCAGATGTAACTGATATGCTATCATGACGGCTGTGACGAGGGTGGCGATAATGTCACTTATCGGAAATGCCATCCATACGCCGGCAAGCTGATAGTGAGGCGGCAGCCACAGCAGCAACGGAATAAGAAACAGCACCTGGCGGCACAGACTGAGGAATATCGACTTGGCCGCACGGCCTATCGACTGGAAAAACGTGGTGGAAACTATCTGAAATCCTACTACCGGAAATGCAGTCATGGCTATGGTGAGAGCCTGCACGGTAGTGGATATGAGCAGTGTGTCGGTAGTGAATGCACGTGCTATATATCCGGGCATGGTGTAGCCTATCACTGCTCCGACTCCGGTGACGGCCGTGGCTACGGCTACCGACAGCCAGTAGCAGCGGTTGAGCCTGTGGAGATTGCCCGCGCCGTAGTTATATCCTATGATGGGCTGCATGCCTTGACACAGACCTACGCACACCATGGTCAGCAGCGAAGTAAATGTGGTGAATATGCCGGCTGCACCTACGGCCATATCGCCTCCGTAGTCTGACAGCGAGCGGTTGATAATGACATTGATGAAGCATGCGGCTGCATTGACGAGCGAAGGTGCGGCGCCGATGGCCGCGATGCGAGCCACTATGTGGGGACGAAGAGCGAATGTGCCACGCGAAAAACGTAGCGTCGACTCGCGGCGGAAGAAATGAGCCATCACAAATACCATAGTCACTGTCATGGATATGTCGGTGGCTATTGCGGCGCCCTTTATACCCAGATGCAGCGCTATTACGAAGATATAGGCGAGCAAGGCGTTGCATCCGGCTCCGATGAGCATGGTCACCATAGCGCGCATAGGGTAGCCCGAAGCGCGCATGATATTGTTGAACGAGAAGGTGAGGTTAGTCATCAGCAGACCCGGCAGCAGATATATCATGAACTCGCGCGCGTAGGGGAGGGTGACGTCGCTTGCGCCGAAACTCCGGAGTATCTCGTCGAGATACACACCGAAAAAGGCTATGTAGATAGTGCCGAATATCAGGGTCATGGTGAGCGCGTTGCCGAGCACCATTCCAGCCGAACGGCGGTAGCCGCTTCCCAGCATTATCGACACGCACGCCGATGCACCGGCGCCTACCAGTATACCCAAAGCAGCCGTAAGATTCATCACCGGAAAGGTGATAGTCAGACCGGTGATGGCTTCCGGCCCTACAACCTGACCTATGATGATGCGGTCAATCACATTGTAGAGCGACATCACCACCATACCTACTATGGCGGGAAAGCTGTAGCGGAAGAGCAGTGAGCCTACGGGCGATTCGGCAAGCTCGTTAAGGGGGGTATTCTCGGATGATCGGTTCATTGTCGCTGCAAAGTTACGGAAATTTTAGATAATTGTGGAATTTTGCTATTTTTGCAGTTAGATATTTTTGAAAAAATACCATGAACAGAATTTTAGAAAAGGAATATTTCTCGCAACATGTGGTGAAGTTTATCGTAGAGGCTCCTATGGTGGCAGCCTCGCGCAGGCCCGGCCATTTCGTCATAGTGAGAACCGGCGAGGGCGGCGAACGCATACCGCTCACTATAGCCGACGCCGATGCGGAGCGGGGCACTGTCATGCTCGTGGTGCAGGATGTGGGCGAATCCACTCACAAGATATGCGGCCTTGAGCCCGGTGACAGCTTTACCGATCTGGTGGGACCTCTCGGTCAGGCCACCGACATTCGCCGCTACGGCACGGTGGTGTGTTGCGGAGGTGGCGTGGGCGTGGCGCCACTGCTTCCGATAGTCAAAGCTATGAAAGAGGCGGGCAATAGGGTGATATCTATCCTTGCCGCACGCTCGGAGTCGCTCATCATCCTTGAGAAAGAGGTGGCCGAATATTCCGATGAGGTGATAATAATGACCGACGATGGCTCGGCCGGAATGAAAGGTCTCGTGACCGACGGACTGGAAAGTGTGATAGCCCGCGAACATGTAGACCTGACTGTGGCTATCGGGCCGGCCGTGATGATGAAATTCGTGGCCAAGACCACTGAAAAATACCACATCGCTACAATGGTGTCGCTCAACACCATTATGGTCGACGGAACGGGTATGTGTGGAGCGTGCCGTGTGACAGTCGACGGCAAGACGCGCTTTGTGTGTATCGACGGTCCGGAGTTTGATGCTCACAAGGTGGACTTCGACGAAATGATAATGAGACTGAAATCCTACAACTGAATCCTATGACACAGAAAGATATCAACTCAGGCCGCGACTCGCAGTGGCGCCGCGAACTCAGAGAATCGCTCACCGCCCGCGAGCGTACGTCCATACCCCGTGTGGCAATGCCCGAACTCGATGCCGCCTACCGTGTGACCTGCTCTCATGAAGTCAACCGGGGTCTCAGCCGCGAGATGGCTGTGCTCGAAGCTACCCGTTGTCTTGACTGCCCCGATCCGCAGTGCGTGACGGGTTGCCCCGTGTCGGTCGATATACCAGGATTTATTAAGAATATCGAGCGAGGTGCCATGCACGAGGCTGCCTCCGTGTTGCGCCTTGCCAGTGCCCTCCCGGCAGTGTGCGGCCGCGTGTGCCCCCAGGAGCGACAGTGTGAGAGCAAATGTATTTATCATAAGATGAAAAAGCAGCCCGTGGCCATAGGCTATCTTGAGAGGTTTGCGGCCGACAATGCAAGATATAATCCCCCCGCAGAAGTTGAGACTGTCCCTGCGGAGCGCAACGGTATGAAGGTTGCGGTAGTCGGATCAGGTCCAGCCGGACTGTCGTTTGCCGGCGATATGGCGCGCGGTGGGTATGACGTGACCGTGTTTGAGGCTCTCCATGAGATAGGCGGAGTGCTGAAATACGGTATTCCTGAGTTTCGCCTGCCCAATGAGGTGGTCGATGCCGAGATTGAGACTCTGCGCCGCGCCGGAGTGAAGTTCGTAAAAGACTGTGTAATAGGCAAGACACTGAGCTACCGTCAACTTGTCGAGCAAGGTTATGCGGGTCTTTTTGTGGCCTCCGGGGCCGGACTACCGCGCTTCATGGGTATTCCCGGCGAGAACTTTGCCGGTGTGATGTCGGCCAACGAATATCTGACCCGCATCAATCTTATGGGTGCGGGTAAGCCCGGGTATGACACTCCGGTGCTCACGGGTAAGCGAGTGGCGGTGATAGGCGGCGGCAATACGGCTATGGATTCGGTAAGGACGGCGCGCCGTCACGGTGCCGAGCGGGCCATGATAGTGTATCGACGCAGTGAAGCGGAAATGCCTGCACGTGTGGAGGAAATACAACATGCCCGTCAGGAAGGCGTGGAGTTTTTGACACTAACTAACCCCGTGGAATATCTGGCTGACGACCGCGGACGTGTCACTGCCATGCGGGTGCAGCATATGCGGCTCGGAGAGCCTGACGAGAGTGGTCGCCGCAGTCCCGAACCTATACCCGGAGCAGTGGATACTATCGATGTTGATGTGGTGATAGTGAGTGTGGGCGTGTCGCCCAATCCGCTGATACCAAATGCTATACCGGAACTTGAAGTGTCGCGGCGCGGTACGATTGTGGTCGACGGCGATACTATGCGCTCTTCTATCCCCGCTATCTATGCCGGAGGCGATATAGTGCGCGGCGGCGCTACCGTCATCCTCGCTATGGGCGACGGCCGAAAAGCCGCCGCATCTATGGCGCGTGCTCTCGGCTGTGAATTACAATAAGCCCTGCCGACGGATAATACAATAAGTATGGCTGTATAGCTTGCGTTAACATATATTAACTTTATAATCCTCTGATTTACAGAGGATTTTTATTATATTTGCTGCACTAAAACTACTTACCAATCATATATCAAATCTTATGACCATGAAGAAATCAGTAATTCTAACGTCAGCAGCTATGCTTGCCTGTGGCGTGGCCATGGGTGAGACATATCCCTACCAGGACGAAACACTCTCCCCTTATGAGCGTGCCGCCGATATGGTGTCGCGTATGACACTCGCTGAGAAAATCGACCAGGTCGGTCACAAGACCTCGGCTATCTCGCGTTTAGGTCTTAAAAGTTACAACTATTGGAACGAGGCAATCCACGGAGTAGCCCGCTCCGGTCTCGCCACCTCATTCCCGGTATCGAAAGCCATTTCATCCACATGGAATCTCCCTCTTATATTTGATGTGGCTACCGCTATTTCCGACGAAGCGCGCGTGTATAACAACGACAATGGCAAGGGGCTTATATACTGGTGTCCTACCATCAACATGAGCCGTGACCCGCGTTGGGGACGCGATGAAGAGAACTATGGTGAAGACCCCTTCCTCACCGGTAAAATAGCCGTGGAGTATATCAAAGGTATGCAGGGCGATGATCCCAAGCACTACAAAACCATAGCCACTGCAAAGCACTTCGCTGCCAACAACTATGAGGGCGGTCGCACAAACACGTCGTCAAATATGGACGACCGCAACCTGCGCGAATATTACCTGCCCGCATTTGAAATGGCCGTAAAAGAGGGTAATGTCAGGTCGATTATGAGCGCCTACAATGCCGTGAACGGTGTGCCCAGCGGTGCAAACCACGAACTGCTTATCGACATACTCCGCGACGAGTGGGGTTTTGACGGCTTCGTGACGAGCGACTGCGGCGCCGTGGAATATGTATACACCCGTCATAAGTATGTGGCTACCGGTGCTGAGGCGTCGGCCGTGTCGATGAAAAACGGCGAAGACCTCAACTGCGGCGACACTTTCCAGAGTTTCTGCAAGGAGGCCATCGAAAAGGGACTCATGACCGAGGCCGACCTTGACTTAGCACTCACCCGTGTGCTTGCGGCGCGCTTCTCGGTGGGCGAGTTTGACTCGAAGGCCAACGTGAGCTGGACGTCAACCCCCTCAAGCAAACTTAATTGCACCGAGCACCAGGAACTTGCTCTTCAGGCAGCCCGTGAATCCATCGTGCTCCTCAAGAACGACAAGAACATGCTCCCGCTTGATCCGGCCAGGTCTGTGGCTGTGATAGGTCCGCTCGGCCACACGGTGATACTCGGCGGATATTCAGGATCGCCCACTGCACTCACCACTCCGCTGGAAGGTATAGCCAAAAAGATGAACTATGTGATCGACGACGGCACAGTGCAGTTTGAGGACTGCGATGAGCAGAGCGTGGAGTCGGGCAGCAAGCGCCTTACCCACGAAGCCAATGGCTCGTCGGGCAATCTCGGATATATCTACAATAATGATTGGGTGGCATTTAACGATGTAAACTTCGGCAACGGCCGCTCGAAACTTGAGGTGTATCACGGTGCCAAAAACAATAATCCCACCAAGATATATTTCTATCTCGATGAGCTCGACGATACCCCCGAGGCTGAAATCACCTGCCCCGTGACCGGCAACTGGTCCACATATGTGGTGACCGCTGCGGATGTTGATCCTTCGGTATTCAAGGGTGTGCATAAGGTTTACACAAAATTCGAGGGTGGAACCAACGGCGACAAGTATTGCGCCAACATGGACTGGTTTAAGTTCTCCGATCCCGCCATCACAAATCCTCTGGAGGAAGAAGGCCCGCTCTATTACTACAAGGGCTGCTCGATCAACGATAAGAAGGAAACCAACATGACCCGTGCGGTCGAGATAGCCGCAAAGGCCGACATTGTGATATTCGTAGGCGGTACCAACCTTGATGTGTCTGACGAAAGCCATGACCGCAGCAACCTCAACCTTCCCGGCGATCAGCAGGCGCTCCTCGAAGCTGTCTATGCCGCCAACCCCAATGTGGTGCTCGTGCTTGAGACATGCTCATCCATGACCATACCCTGGGCTAAGGAAAATATCCCTGCGATAGTCGAGGCCTGGTATGACGGTCAGGCGCAGGGTGAGGCTATAGCCGATGTGCTCTACGGCGACTACAATCCCTCGGGTAAACTCACCTCCACCTGGTATGCCGCTCTGTCTGATCTGCCCTCTAACCTGATGGAGTATGATATCCGCAAGGCCGGCTACACTTATATGTATCACTCGAAGACTCCGCTCTATGCGTTCGGCCACGGACTGAGCTACACTACATTTGACTATTCGGAAATGTCACTTGACAAAGCTCGTCTTGAAAAAGACGGTACGCTCAATGTCACCGCCACCATCACTAACTCGGGTGACCGCGCAGGTGCCGAGGTGGTACAGCTCTACGCGCACTGCGATTCGCCTTCGGGTATCGATCGTCCGCGCATGCAGCTCGTCGGCTTCGCCAAGGTCGAACTCGAACCGGGTGAATCAAAAGATGTGGTGATACCCGTCAAGCACGAGCAACTCGCATACTTCAATACCGCCGATCAGACATTTGATGTGGCCGAAGGTGGGGTAGACCTCTATCTGGCTGCCGCTTCCGACGATGTGCGCCAGCGTGCATACATCACTACCGAGGGCGCTACCGTGAAACTCACCTACCGCTCTTCGGGCGCAGGTATCAGCGACATCGTAGCCGACCGTAATCTCGATCCCTCCAAGATATACAATCTCGCCGGTATATATATGGGCGAGGCTGATGAGCTCGACACTCTTCCCGCCGGATTCTATATCGTGGGCGGTCAGAAGATCGTGAAGAAGTAATAGATCTTATTCTGCTTGCAGAGGTAGAGAATTACCTGCTGCGTTTTCAATCCCCCTGCTGACGAGGCATTCCGCCAAATCGGCCGGGGGATTAATATTACCCGGGATTAAAGAATTTTTAACGGGAATAGCATCGTTATGAAATCTACTTTAAGTAAATTTGT
Organism: Bacteroides sp.; assembly: GCA_014802325.1. Classification (GTDB taxonomy): domain Bacteria; phylum Bacteroidota; class Bacteroidia; order Bacteroidales; family Muribaculaceae; genus Duncaniella. Next base: position 170,101 of record JAAVCK010000002.1, on the reverse strand, counting down.
CATACTCTTTTAACCATTATAATCTGTGAAATATGGCATTTAAGAAAATACTATGTAAATTAAAGTATTACATTATTTTTTTGCTCTCTGAGGATCCTGATGACGATGACGATTACAAGGGAGGCGGCGGTAAGAAGGCGAGAGTACCGGATGTGCGCTACGGAAATCTTGCTTTTGCTATCCCCTGCTGATAAGTTATGTGGTCAAGCACTCGCTTGACAGTATGAAAAAGCGCCTTTCGGAGGTGCTTTTTCAGTTTAAGCAATTTCTCTTATTTATCGCCGCTGATAGGTAGCATGAGTCCATAAGAAAGCTACAAGCCTTAAGCATATCTACTGAAATTGTAACAGATTGCAATAAGAATCATGTCAGTGTTACAGATTTGTAATAGGGGCGTAAGCGAGATATTGTATTGAAAACTAACGCGTTAACTGCCGAATGCAAAAAATGTGCATAAAAAGTGAAAATTTGGGTTAAAAAATTTGGCCGGATAGGAATTGTGATATAATTTTGCCAATGTGACCGAGAAGGGGTCACAAAAAATACAGTTGTTAGAATCGAATTTTTAACCTGAATTCTACTCTGCTGAAACCATGGCGATGGTAACTCAGACTCCGGCGACAAAGCGCCCCGCGTACATTGAAATATCACGATTGACATTTCCTTGATAGAGGAGGCTTTTTCAAACGAGTCTTAAAAATGAAATCCAACCGCTCAGGCTCTTTCAGAGCTGAGGTGAAAAGATATTAAGCGAGTGTCCGGATGGATGTCGCAACATCATAATAGTAGTTAGTATTAGTAAGAATCCAGTTGTTAGAATCATAACCATAAATCAGATATACCGGTGAAAATAACGAAATTAGTGACTACGGCTCTGTCGGTGCTTCAGCTCAGTGCTGCGGCATCGGCCGAGTCTTTTTTTGCAGGCGTCCGTTTGGATTTCCCGGCAGGCAGAATGGTCACGTCCTCACTGCTAACCCATCGATATATCCCAACCAATCTTTTAAGATGAAAAAGTATATTTTGTCAGCATGCCTTACGGCTGTGAGTCTTGGACTCTCTGCTCAGACTATGATTCATGTATCCACCACGGGCGATGATAGTGCCTCCGGCACTGCCGAAGCTCCTTTGGCTACTGTGGCTAAGGCTATGGAAGTAGTAGAACCCGGTGGTACGATCTATGTTCACGGAGGTACATATTATCTCTCAGATCGCATCAAGGTTCCCGTCAAGGCTACTGATGCCGACAAGCGTATACGTCTGTGGGCCTATGGCGACGGTGAGGTGATAATAGACGGTTCACAGATGACGCCGACCACAAATATGGAGTTTAAGATGGCCCGCTGTATGTATTTCCCCTACTATGCCAACTACTGGCACGTGAAGGGTATCACTTTCCAGAATGCCAAAGACAACGGCGTGAAAGTGGAGGGCAGCTACAATATATTCGAGCAATGTGTATTTCGCGGCAACAACGATACCGGTCTGCAGATAGGTATGTTCAAGGACTGGAGCATAGAGGAGACCAAATCGTTTCCCATTTCCGGCTCTCCGGAATATAACCCCGGCTACACCTATTGCCGTGGCAATAAGGTGATAAATTGCGATTCGTATAACAATTACGATGCCGTGACATTTTCCGGTAAGGATGATGGAGGCGATGCCGACGGATTTGCCTGCAAGCTTTTTCCCGGCCCGGGTACGGAATTTTACGGATGCCGCGCGTGGAACAACAGCGATGACAACTGGGATCTCTACATGGTGTATCACCCCGTGGTGATTGACAACTGCTATGCCTGGAATGCCGCTCTCGATGCCGACGGAAATCTCACTCCCGGCAACGGCAACGGTTTCAAGCTCGGTGGCGGCGGTTCGGCGGGCGGAGCTGCCTTTGACCAATCTACAGGAGCGCATGTGGTGCGTAATTGTGTGGCTTTTTCCAATACCAAGAAGGGGTTTGATCAGAACAATGCTTACGAAGGCATGTATATATTTAACTGTGTGGCGTGGGATAATGATTACAACTACCGTTTCCCCACCTTGTTCCGCTATGGAGGCATGCACATAAGAAATTGTGTCGGATTCAATCCACGCACGCTCAACCATGAGTTTCTTTCAGAAAACAAGGAAGGCTCACAGAAGCCTGATACAGAATACAACAGCTGGACCACGATAGATGGCTGCGACCCGTATAAGGACGGTAATAAGATAGATAAAACCAAGGTCTATGCCGCCGACCATTCGGCCGAATTTCTGTCGCTTCTCGAAAGTGATGCCAAAGCTTCCCGTCAGCCCGACGGTTCGCTACCCGATAACTCCTTTACACGTCTGGTGGCCGGCAGTCGCTTTACCGATGCCGGTGAGATTGTGGAAAATTTCGTGCCCATGCGATTTATGACTCAGTCGGAAGCCGCCGTCTACAATCTTGAACTTACTGCTGCCGACGTGTTCTCGATAGATTATAACGGTGCGTCGGCCGATATGGGCGCATACGAGAGTGGCACACCTACTGCGGGCAAGCTCTATGTGGCATCGGGTGAGACGGATCAGATCGTATATCGCGGCGATGAAATCTCTCCCGTGACCGTAAAGTGGGGTGGGGCTGCCGTTGATGTCACCGTGGAGGGCGCTGACGGCCTTACCGTCGATAAGAATATGGACTCGAAGTGTGTTACTGTGTCGGGTCGCCTTAATACCTCGGCCGTGGTGACGGTCAGCACCGTGGGGGGCGAAAGCGGCGCATCGGTGACTATCACTCTCACCGCATCGGATGTAGCTCCCGGTACGCTCGTATGTGTGACCGACAATGCCGTGCAGACGGCTTTCTATGGCGAACCGATAGCCGACGTGGTTTTTGAATATGGCGGAGGTGCCACCGGTATTACCGTCGAGGGACTGGCCGGAGGCCTGACTTATTCGGTGGATGGTAAGCGCCTCACTATATCAGGAGTGTCGGAGAGCGTGTGCGAGTATACCGTTACTGCCACAGGTGGCTTGAAACCGATATCGCTTACAGGCCGCATATCACTCGAAGTGGCCAACCGCGTGCTTACCGGTGACTGGTATCATATTCAGGACTCCTACGATGCTCTGCCCGATGAGCTGCGCGACGTTGTGATTATGGAGCAACGTCAGCAGTATGAAACCGTGTGGGATCCGGCATACACTGAGTCGGATGGCTCGGTGCCCGGCGGATGTACTGTAGGTGCTGTCAATGTGGAGCGCGACGGCGCAATCGTTTGGAAACTCCCCTCGGTGCTTGAACTCAAGGCCAACGTACATTTCACCGGTGGTCGTTACCTCAAGGTGAAGTATCAGGTCGAAGGAGAGCCCGAGCGAGTATGGACTTCGGAAAAACTTAAGAAAACCACACTCTCGGACTGGGATCTCTTGCAGGCGGCCGGAATAGAACCTACGGCGAAACCTGTCACAGTGAAGTTTGTCAACGACGGATCACTCAACAACGGTGGTATCCGCGTGTATGACTTCTATGTGAAAGTGGCAAAAGAAGGCGCTCAGATGGGTGGAGTAGGGGAGGTAGTTGCTCCTGCCGTGCCGTCGTGGTACAATACGGGGTCGGCTATCGTGGTTGACGGCGACAATATTTCCGGAATCGCGCTCTATGATATGACCGGACGTGTGGTGTCTTCCACAGTTGCCTCGGGAGTGCTTCCTGTTGACGGTGTGTCTTCCGGATTTTATATTCTTCAGATAGTAACGACGGACGGGAAATCCGTGGCGATCAAAATTGCTATATGATTAAAAGAAAGATTGAAAAGATATTGCTGACGCTCTTGGCGGCTGTGGCGGGTTTTACTGCATCGGGCGCCGTGGTGGAATATTCGCCTAAAGGCGTGCTGTCATTTAAAGAGAGTACGCCCTGGGGTGAAATGACTGCGGTTTTTACCTACTGTCTGGCCAATAAGTTGTTCACGTTTTCAAGTGTGAGTCTTGACGGTGAGATGGTAAACAGTGGTTCATGGAGTGACAACATCGGTCCCTTTCATGCCGACGGGTATTGGGTGGGGGCCAATCATCTCGACAGTGACGGTGAGGTGACGGCTGTGGCTGTATCGCTCGAATTGGAACTCGATGGTACGTCACTCGACATTGATGAGGACCATAGCCTTACGGGACGCATACTCACTATTAGAGTAAAAAATCTTATCGGTCTTGTCAAGCCCGAACCATTTGCGTGGGAATATGTCACATACACAGTTGCCGGAAACAGCATTGAGGTTGAGGTGGAGCATGAATACATCTCGTATAATCCGGTGCGTGTCTATACGTATTATGGCATGCAATCGATGTTTGTTGATGAGCGTGAACTTCTGCTGCCCGGTACCGGACTTGGCAGTTGGATTCCGGCAAGCGACCGCGGTGAGTTGTATTTTAAGAAGAAGGAAGCCCCGGAGATGAACCTGTTTATCGAAAGCAATGGCTCGGCCATGCAGGCCACCTATCTGATGAAAGAAGATGCCGGCACTCATGAATATATCAATGATAATGATAATATATTCGTACATTCGTCTATTGGCAAGAGTTATCATTCGCTCATGCGCATACACACGGTTAGTCCCGGTTCGTCGTCACGCTGGCATGGTGTTTACTCCTGGTTTCGTCAGCCGGTGAAGGATACGTTTGCCTCCGTAGAGCAGAATCCCGAGGTGACATACGGTGCATATATTTCAGGCGTGCCATGTCTTGTTACTGCCACTGATGATGGCAATATTACCACCGCGCCATACATGCGTCCTGTAGAAAAGAAATTTGAGTCGGATTACCACGTATTCGATAAAGGGCTCATGATACCTGATTCGGGCGAAAGTGTGTCGATATTCGATACTGCCGGGCGGCTTCTGAAGTCAGGCTCCGGTCTGCATCGTATTGGCGGTGGCATTTATATTATCAACGGACTCCGCCGCAAGGCCGAGAAAGTAAGAGTAAGATGAGAGTAGGGGAGTAAAGGTGTAAATTTTCGTGTTTTACCTTTTTTTATCAAAACAGCACACTTTTTATAAAATTATTCTTATCTTTGCACTGAATAATCACCCGCCTTTCCGTGAAATCTTATGATTTCGCGGTAGGTAGCGGGCGGAATGTCTGTTTAAAAGTATTATAATCAGTAAGATTAACAATCGTTTATGATAACGCTGGCAATTCAAAATGCAACACTGGCTGTCGTGGCACTGCTCACGGGAGTCGCGCTGGTGGCGATTGCAATGTGGCTCGCGGGTATGATATCCCCGCGCTCGTTCAATCCCCAGAAAGGCGAAGCTTATGAATGTGGTATCCCTACCCGAGGTGAGTCGATGGCTCAGTTTCAGGTGGGATATTATCTTTTTGCTATCCTGTTTCTGATGTTTGACGTCGAGACCGTATTTCTCTACCCGTGGGCTGTAAGAGTCCGCGAGCTCGGCGGCGAGGGTCTTACCGCGATAGCAGTATTCTTCGGTATTATAGTGCTTGGCCTTGTATATGCCTGGCGGAAAGGAGCTCTCGAATGGAAATGAAGCAGGTGACCGCGCAAGGCATGCCCTACGAGGCATGGAAAGACAACGAATATATCGAATCGCTTGTCAAGAAACTTAATGAAAACGGTGCCAATATCATAGTAGGCTCGTTGGATCAACTTATAAACTGGGGGCGAAGCAATTCACTCTGGCCGCTTACGTTCGCTACCAGTTGCTGTGGTATAGAATTTGTGTCGCTCGGAGCGGCACGCTATGACATGGCACGCTTTGGCTGGGAAGTTGCCCGTGCCTCGCCACGTCAGGCCGACTTCATGATGGTGGCCGGTACGATTGTTCACCGTATGGTGCCCGTGTTCCGTCGCCTCTACGATCAGCTTGCAGAGCCTAAATATGTGATAGCATGCGGAAGCTGTGCCATCTCGGGTGGCCCGTTCAAGAAGAGCTATCATGTGGCTATGGGTATTGAGGATATTGTGCCCGTCGACGTGTTTGTGCCCGGCTGTCCTCCCCGTCCCGAAGCCATGATCTACGGTATCATGCAGCTCTCGCGTAAGGTTAAGGTGGAAAAATTCTTCGGCGGCGTAAACCGTCAGGAAAGTCAGGAAGAGTTTCTCAAACAGCACCCCGTACCCGGAGTCAACGACTGACACTCTCGCTTCATATAATAAATAGAAAGTCATTATCCAACATATCACCATCTCTACAATGGCCGACATCAAAGGAATAATATCCTCGCTGTATCCCCAAGCAGTATTTACAGACGGCGAAATACCTCAGTTTACAGTCAAAAATTCTGACTGGCATGAGGTAGCATCCGCTTTACGCCACGACGAGCGTCTCAGTTTTGACTATCTGATGACTATCGTGGGTATGGACTGGATGGAAAACGGCATGGGCTGTATCTATTACCTCAACTCGACAGAACACGGTCACACCGTGACTGTAAAAGTTATGGCCGAAGGCGACCGCAAGCAGCCGTATATCAATTCTGTTCATGATCTTTGGGCAATAGCCACTATATATGAGCGCGAAGTGTTTGACTTTTACGGAATTATCTTCATAGATAATCCCGATATGCGCCGTCTGTTCCTCAATATAGACTGGGTAGGTTATCCTCTTCGTAAAGATTATGATAATTCACCCGATACTAACCCCATATCGATCGAAAACGAACGCCAGACGGACTTTACCGACGTGTATACACTCGATGCGTCAGGTAAGATCGAAAAATCCGAGCGCCGTGTCTTCGCCGAAGATGATTTCGTAGTTAATATTGGCCCGCAGCACCCCGCTACTCACGGCGTGCTCCGCTTCCGCACTGCTGTCGACGGTGAGACTATCAAAAAAATCGACATATATCTCGGATATATCCACCGCGGTATCGAGAAACTCTGTGAAGGACAGAGCTATATGCAGTCGCTCCCATTCATGGATCGTATGGACTACTTCTCGGCTCACCCCTATCATCACTGTCTCTGTATGGCGGTTGAGGAAGCGGCCGGTATCAAGATTTCTGACCGCGCGCAGGTGATTCGAGTGCTAATGGACGAGTTGTCGCGCATAGCATCTCACTGCCTCTTCATAGGTACATACTGTATGGACCTCGGCGCTACCACGATGCTCTTCTACACTCTCCGTGTCCGCGAGCAGATTCTCGATATCTTCGAGCGTACATGCGGAGCACGTATGACATTTAATTATGATTGTATCGGCGGTGTGATGCAGGATCTTGATGCATCATTCGTACCCGACGTTAAGGCACTTCTTGAAATTCTCCCCAAGAATGTGGCTGAATACAATAAGATATTCACCGGCAACGTAATTGCCAAAAACCGTATGGAAGGCGTCGGCGTCCTTCATCGCAAGGATGCTATCTCTTGGGCTGTGACCGGTCCTAACGGCCGCGGCTCGGGCTGGGCTTGCGACGTGCGCAAGGTAGCTCCCTACAGCATATATTCACAGCTCGATTTCGAGCAGGTGGTGCGTCACGAGGGCGACTCGATGGCACGCTTCAAGGTGAGAATGGACGAGATCATGCAGTCGGCAAAGATTATCGCCCAGCTCATCGACAATATTCCCGAAGGAGAGTATTGCGTGAAAGTACCCGCTGTGCTGAAACTCCCTGTCGGACATTGGTTCAAGGCTGTGGAAGGTTGCCGCGGACTGTTTGGTGTTCATATCGAAAGCGATGGCAATACCGCTCCCTATCGTCTGAAACTTGTAGTGCCTTGTCTGCCCGCTGCAGCTGTGGTAGATCATATCACTCATGGTCAGAAGATAGCCGACCTTATCACGATAGGCGGATCGCTCGACTATATAGTACCCGATATTGACCGATAATAATTTTTTCCGAGAAACTAAGATACAATAATTATATCATACAATAAATCCTGTCATGCAAGATTTTTCAGTAGCTACCAACTGGTTTCATGCCCTGCTCGCCGGAGTAATGCCCGAGTGGCTCGCCGTGACACTCGAATGTCTGCTCATTGGCGTGGGACTGTTGCTCGTATATGCTCTTCTGGCACTCTTCTATATATGGTTTGAGCGTAAGGTCTGCGCCGCTTTCCAGTGTCGTCTCGGTCCTAACCGTGTAGGCCCCTGGGGTCTGCTCCAGAGTTTTGCCGATATGTTTAAGATTCTTATCAAAGAGCTTATCTCGCTTAATCATATCGACAAATTCCTGTTTGCCCTCGCTCCTTATCTGGTCATTATCGCCTCGATGCTTGCATTTGCTGTGCTTCCCTGGGGCAATGGCTTGCAGATAATAGATTTCAACGTAGGTATTTTCTTCCTCGTAGCCGTATCGTCGATAGGAGTGCTCGGTATCCTGCTCGCAGGATGGTCGTCCAACAATAAGTTCACACTCATCGGTGCGCTCCGCTCGGGTGCGCAGATGATTTCCTATGAGCTTTCTATCGGACTCAGCGTCATCACAATGGTGGCTTTCGCGGGCACTATGTCGGTAGGCGGCATTGTCGAGGCGCAGAATCATCTTTGGTTTATATTCTCAGGTCATATCCCCGCCATAGTGGCTTTCGTGATATTCATGATCGCCGGAACGGCCGAGACCAATCGTGGCCCGTTTGACCTTCCCGAAGCCGAAAGCGAGCTTACGGCCGGTTATCACACCGAGTATTCGGGTATACACTTCGGCTTCTTCTACCTTGCCGAATATCTTAACCTCTTTATCATCTCGGGTGTGGCCGCGCTGCTTTTCTTCGGAGGCTGGATGCCGCTTCATATACCCGGATGGGATGGCTTTAACCACGTGATGGACTACATCCCCTCGTTAATCTGGTTTATCGGTAAGGCTGTGGCTCTGTCGTTTATCATCATCTGGTTCAAGTGGACATTCCCTCGTCTGCGAATCGACCAGCTTCTCTCGCTTGAGTGGAAATACCTGCTCCCCATCAACCTTGTCAATCTTGTAGTGATGGTGCTCGTGATCGTATATCGCTTCCACTTCTGATCATACACAATCATAATAAATCAAATAGAACTTACCTCACACACCATTATATTTAATACCTTATCCCCATGAGTGAGAAATTAGGAAAAGTTGCGCAGGTTATCGGTCCTGTGGTCGACGTAATATTTGAAGGCGACGACAATCTCGTACCCCCCATCTACACTGCTCTCAAGGTAGAGCGTCCCGACGGTTCGGAGTTGATACTCGAAATCGAGCAGCACATTGGCGAAAACACCGCCCGCTGTGTGGCTATGGAGAGTACCGATGGTCTGCAGCGCGGTATACCCGTCAAGAATCTCGGACGTCCTATTGCAGTGCCTACCGGCGATCAGGTAAAGGGTCGTCTGCTCAACGTTATCGGCGAGACTATCGACAAGCTTCCCGCTCTTGAGGATAAGAACATGCGTCCTATCCATCAGCCCGCTCCCTCGTTTGAGGATCTTACCATCGGTACTGAGATTCTATATACGGGTATCAAGGTGATCGACCTTCTCGAACCTTACAGCAAGGGTGGTAAGATCGGTCTGTTCGGCGGTGCCGGTGTGGGCAAGACGGTGCTCATTATGGAGCTTATCAATAATATCGCCAAGGGTCATAGCGGATTCTCTGTTTTTACCGGTGTGGGTGAGCGTACCCGCGAGGGTAACGACCTTCTCCGCGAGATGATCGAGAGCGGTGTTATCAAATACGGCGATAAGTTTAAGGAAGGTATGGAAAAGGGTGAGTGGAATCTCGCCGATGTGGACATGGACGAGGTGGCCAAGTCGCAGGCTTCTCTTGTGTTCGGTCAGATGAATGAGCCCCCGGGCGCACGTCTGCGTGTAGCACTTTCAGGTCTTACGGTGGCTGAGCAGTTCCGCGATCAAGACGGCGGTGGTAAGGACATCCTCCTCTTCATCGACAATATATTCCGTTTCACTCAGGCAGGTTCGGAAGTTTCGGCTCTTCTTGGCCGTATGCCTTCAGCTGTAGGTTATCAGCCTACACTTGCCTCTGAAATGGGTATGCTTCAGGAACGAATCACCTCGACCAAAAACGGTTCGATCACTTCAGTTCAGGCAATCTATGTGCCTGCCGACGACCTTACCGACCCGGCTCCCGCCACTACATTCAACTTCCTTGACGCCACCACGGTGTTGAGCCGTAAGATTTCGGAGCTTGGTATCTATCCTGCCGTAGACCCCCTCGAATCTACTTCACGTATTCTCGATCCTCACATTATTGGTGAAGATCACTATAACACAGCTCAGGCTGTGAAGCAGCTTCTCCAGAAGTATAACGACCTTCAGGATATCATCGCCATCCTCGGTGTAGATGAACTCTCTGACGAGGATAAGCTCGTCGTGGCTCGTGCCCGCCGTGCACAGCGCTTCCTCTCGCAGCCCTTCAATGTGGCCGAGCAGTTTACCGGTCTCCCCGGTGTGATGGTGCCCCTGAGCGAGACTATCCGCGGATTTAAGATGATTCTCTCAGGCGAGATGGATCAGTATCCCGAGCAGGCCTTCCTCAATGTAGGTACTATCGACGATGCCATCGCCAAGGGCAAGAAACTTCTTGCTGAAGTAAAATAATTAGTCTGCAACATTAATCCTATATGCCAGCCATGACACTGAAAATCATATCTGCCGAGGACATCCTGTATCAGGGTGAAGTCAATGCCGTGCATCTGCCCGGCCAGATGGGCGCGTTCACAGTGCTCCCCGGCCACGCCGCCCTCATTTCCACTCTTACTCCCGGTGCCGTGAGATTTACAGTACCTGCCGAAGCTGCCGAGCGCAGCGTCGACATTCAGGGTGGCATTGTCGATGTTGACAGTAATGTTGTATCAGTGTGCATCTACTAAGCTATTGACCATGAAAAAGATAATCTTATCACTTCTCTTTGCCTTCGTGGCGGTGATAGCCGGGGCGACTGAAACTCAGTCGGCCGATGATCACGAGAAGAGCGGTGAACTGAAAGTGAAGGAGACAATCTTCGAGCATCTGGGCGACGGCTACGGATGGGAAGTGCCTTTCAATCACCATGTGCGCATTCCGCTCCCGGTGATAGTGTGGGGCACTGACGGACTGCATGTGTTCTCATCTCGCCGCCTGGAGCACGGATATGTGTATCGCGACGGCAATGCCGAATTCAAGATAGCCGGCGAGGATAGCAAGTATAAAGGTAAAGTAGTGGAGATAAAGGATGGCGAGGAAATCAAGCCGCTCGACATCTCGATCACGAAAAATGTCTGTGCACTCTTTATCTCCGTTCTCGTAGTGATATGGCTTATCATGAAGGTGGCACGCTGGCATCAGAATCAGGGTCTGAAAGCACCTCGCAAACTTACCGGAGGTGTGGAGACGCTTATCCTCTTCATCTACGACGGAGTAATACGACCCACGCTTAAGGAGAATGCGCCTCGCTTCGCTCCCTATCTGCTGACGGTGTTCTTTTTCATCCTTGTGATGAACCTGCTCGGTCTGATAGTGATATTCCCCGGTGGCGCTAATCTTACAGGAAATATCGCTGTGACCCTTGTGCTCGCACTCCTTACGTTTTTCATCACCAATATCTGCGGAACCAAGCACTATTGGAAAGAAATCTTCAATCCCGATGTACCCTGGTGGCTGAAGTATCCTTTGCCTATCATGCCTATCATCGAGATGTTCGGTATGTTTACAAAGCCCGCAGCGCTTACGGTGCGTCTGTTTGCCAATATGATGGGTGGTCATATGATTGTGATAGTGCTCACACTTCTTATCTTCATTTTTGCAGCTATGGGTCCGGCAGTTACCGGTGTCACTGCTGTGGTGTCGATAATATTCTCGGTGTTCATGTTGCTCATCGACGTACTGGTAAGTTTCATTCAGGCGTTTGTGTTCACCATGCTGTCCACCATCTTTATATCGCTTTCCACTGAAAAGGGTCATGACGAGCACGAAGCTCATGCCCCTGCGGCAAGCGCTGAGAAATCCTGATAATAAAAATCTTAAATATAATAACCAACCCCTAAAAACAAAAGAATTATGTTAGCAATGATTTTAGCAGTAATCGAAGGAATGCTCGGTCTCGGAGTATGTTTTGGTGCAGGTATCGCAGCTATCGGTGCCGGTCTTGGTATCGGTAAGATTGGTGGCGCTGCCATGGAAGCTATTGCCCGCCAGCCTGAATCTGCCGGCGACATCCGAAGCAACATGATCGTAATCGCCGCTCTTATCGAGGGTGTTGCGCTCTTCGCAGTAGTAGTTTGTCTCCTCGCAATGTTCGTTTAATCGACTGTTCTTTCAATCCCTTTACTCCCATCTTAGGACTATATGGAACTTTTCACGCCTGACTTCGGTCTCGTCTTCTGGATGTTCGTATCGTTTGCCATCCTCTTCTTCATTCTGTGGAAGTGGGGCTGGCCTGCGATCATGAAAGGAGTCGCTGACCGTGCCGACCTCATCGACAAGGGTGTGGAGTATGCTCAAAATGCAAAGGAACAGCTTGATCATGCCCGCGAAGAGGCGGAAAAACAGATAGCCCAGGCGCGTCAGCAGCAGGCGGAGATGCTCCGTGAAGCTGACCGCATGAAAACTCAGATCATTGAGGAAGCGCGCACCGCTGCCCAGTCGGAAGCAAAGAAAGTGATGGATGCCGCCAAGGTGTCGATCGAGCAGGAACGCAAAGCCGCGCAGGCTCAGTTCCGCGACGAAGTCAGCGACTTCGCCCTGCAGATCGCACAGAAGGTAGTGCGCCGTGATCTTGCCGATGCTTCAGCTCAGCAGAAACTTGTGGGCTCGCTTCTCGATGAAATGGAGAAACAAAATTAATCCTCTAACGCAATGAACGAAGGTCTTATTCCCGGACGATATGCCAAGGCTCTGCTGGAGTCGGCCGCTGAAGTCAATGCCGAGCAGGGCATCTACGATGTAATGCGTCAGCTCTCTCAGTCATTTGCAGGTGAGCCGTCGCTTGTCAAGGTGCTTGAGAATCCGTTTGTCGACAGTACCGACAAGATAAAACTTGTCGAGACTGCCGCAGGTATCTCAGCCGACGACAAAGCGACATATCCACTTTTCAGTCGCTTCCTCGGGTTGCTCGTCAGCAACAACCGCATCTCCATGACCCGCGATATCGCTTTAGCATATATGGAGCTTTACCGTAAGGCTCATAATATATGCAAGGTCAGTGTCACTTCGGCGTCGCCTATGACTCCGGCCGACGAAGACCGTCTAAAGTCGCTCATTGAACGTCACCTTAACGGTGCTCAGATGGAATATACGTCTGATGTCGACCCCGATTTGATCGGCGGTTTCGTCGTGAAGATCAACAATGAGATTCTCGACGCATCGGTAGCAAACGAACTGAAGCACCTGCGTCTTAACCTCTTAAGCAAATAATACCCTTTCACCTCCCTATCTACTGACCAAATGATCAATCCATCAGAGATATCTCAAGTATTAAAGCAGCAACTCGACAACGTCAACTCTAAAGTGTCGTTTGAAGAGACCGGTATCGTCCTTGAAGTGGGCGATGGCGTGGCTCACGTTTACGGCCTCGACAACGTCTGCGCCAACGAACTCGTAGAATTCGAAAACGGTGTCAAGGGCGTTGCGCTCAACCTTGAGGAAAGCAACGTAGGTGTGATCCTACTCAACAACGTCAATTCAGTGACGGAGAACATGACAGTGAAACGTACCGGCGAGATCGCATCCATACATGTAGGCGATGGTCTCTTCGGTCGCGTCATCAATGTGCTCGGTCAGCCTATCGACGGCCGCGGCCCCATTCAGGGTGAACTGCTCCCCATGCCGCTCGAACGCAAGGCTCCCGGTGTAATTTTCCGTCAGCCTGTCAATCAGCCCCTCCAGACCGGTCTTAAGGCCGTTGACTCGATGGTGCCCATCGGTCGCGGACAGCGCGAGCTCATCATTGGCGACCGTCAGATCGGTAAGACTGCTATCGCCATCGACACTATCATCAATCAGCGCAAGAACTTTGAGGAAGGCAAGCCCGTATATTGTATATATGTCGCTATCGGCCAGAAAGCATCGTCGGTTGCCGCTACGGTTGAGACTCTCCGCGAGTACGGAGCGCTCGACTATACGGTAGTGGTGTCGGCTACTGCTTCCGACTCGGCCACCATGCGCTACTATGCTCCCTTTGCCGGCGTGGCAATCGGTGAGTTTATACGCGATACCGGCCGCGACGCCCTCATCATCTATGATGACCTCTCAAAGCAGGCCGTGGCCTACCGCGAGATTTCGCTTATCCTCAAGCGTCCTTCAGGTCGCGAGGCATATCCCGGTGATATTTTCTACCTCCACTCGCGTCTGCTTGAGCGTGCCGCAAAGATTATCGACAATCAGGAAGTGGCCAAGAATATGAATGACCTGCCCGCATCGCTTAAGGATCGAGTGAAAGGCGGCGGTTCACTTACTGCCCTCCCTATCATCGAGACTCAGGCCGGCGACGTGTCAGCTTACATTCCTACCAACGTAATTTCGATTACCGACGGTCAGATCTTCCTCGAAACCGCTCTCTTCAACCGCGGTATCCGTCCGGCTATCAACGTAGGTATCTCTGTATCACGTGTAGGTGGTAATGCTCAGATCAAGTCGATGAAGAAGGTGGCAGGTACTCTGAAGATTGACCAGGCACAGTTCCGCGAGCTCGAATCGTTCACCAAGTTCGGTGGCGACATTGACCCCGTGACCGCCCGCGTCATTGACAAGGGTCGCAAGAACGAGCAGCTCCTCATCCAGCCCCAGTATTCACCTATGGCTGTTGAAGATGAAGTGGCTGTAATATTCTGCGGTACCAAAGGTCTTCTTGAAAACGTTCCCTCCGATAAGGTAGCCGAGTTTGAGAAACTGTTCCTCCAGCTCATGCACGCCAAGCATCCCGAGTTGATGACTCAGATACGTGAAGGTAAACTTACCGATGAAATCACCGACGCGCTTACCGCCGCAGCATCTGAAATCTCAGCCCGCTACAAGTAATCTGCAATACATATTTCTTATAATCAATAATCAACGAGACAATCTGCCGGGAGCGTGAGCCCCGCAGCTGACGCTTCCCGGACAGACCACTCGAATCACTCACCCCCGCCCACTATCACTCAATGGCTACTCTACGAGAACTCAAAGGACGTATCGGCTCGGTAGGCTCTTCGGAGAAAATCACCGGAGCGATGAAGATGATATCCTCGGCTAAAATGCACCGTGCCGAGAGCGACCTGCGTCGCCTTCTTCCTTTCCGCCAACAGCTCGAACATATTCTCGGCAATCTCCTTTCGGCCGATGCGGAATTTACATCTCCGCTCACCGAACACAGAGATGTGCGCCGTGTAACGTTGGTGGTGCTGGGTACCGACGACGGCCTATGCGGTGCGTATAATATCAACATTTTCAAGGAAGTGGTGGCTAAGATTTCAGCTTACCATAAGGCGTACGGCGAAAATGTCGGAATTACACTGGTACCGATCGGTAAAAAGATGACCAAAGCCTGCCGCAAACTCGCGATTGACGGTCTGACCGTTGATGAGCCTGCCGGTGTCAACTCCAAGTCAGGCGGTGATGTGGTGAAAGGATTCGTTGACTATCTCCGCGACAAGTTTCTGGCGGCCGACACTGACCGTGTCGACGTCATGTATATGAATTTCCAGAGTGTCTCGCGACAGCGTCTTCGCTGCGACGAGTTGCTCCCTCTCGATCCCTCGACTATACTCGGCAGTGAGTTCAAGGCTACCTGCCGCCCGTATATCTTTGAGCCGTCGGCTCAGGATATATTCAGTTCAGTGCTTCCGATGTTTCTCCTTGCCACCATGCAGGAGATCTTCACTGAAAACCGCGCTTCGGAGCAGGCTGCCCGTGTGATGGCCATGCAGAGCGCCAACGATAACGCAAAGAAACTCCTCGAACAGCTTCGCCTCGAATTCAACAAGCTGCGCCAGCAAAGTATCACCACCGAGCTTCTCGACATACTCGGAGGTCAGGTCAAATAATCCCTCTCTTCAACATCCAACAGAAATAGAATTTTCAAAAATCATTATATATTTATCAGATTTCCAATATGGGTAGTGTCAAAGAATACTTTTCAAATCTCGGAAGCGGCATCATGAGCCTCCTCAAGGGACTCTCGGTGACCGGTAAAGAATTTGTGACCCCAAAGATCACTGAAACGTATCCCGACAACCGCGATAACCTGCCGGTGGCACCGCGGTTTCGCGCTGTGCTCGAACTGATCTACGACGCTGAAGGCAATCACCGTTGTATAGCATGCGGCACTTGCGAGAGGGTATGTCCCAACAGCACAATTTCGCTTGCCATCTCTACTCGCGAGACATGGGACGGTAAAAAGAAAAAGCATCTCGACAAGTATATCTACGATCTCGGCAGTTGCACGCTGTGCAATCTCTGCGTAGACAAGTGTCCTACCGATGCTCTCAGGTTCTCCAACGATTTCGAGCAGGCTACTTTCACCCGCTCCAAACTCGTAAAGCAGCTCAATTATCTTCCCGATAAGCCCGAGCCCGAACCTTCAGAAGAAGAAAAGGCTCGCATTCTGGCCGAGCGCGAGGCTAAATTAGCCGCCGCCAAAGCCGCCGCAGCAGCAAAGAAAGCCGCCGCCGATGCTCCGGCAGCTGCCAAGCCTGCCGCTGATGATCCCGCTGCAAAGGCTCTTGCCGCCGCTGCCGGCGACCCTGAGAAAGAAGCACGAATTCGCGCCGCTCTCGAAAAAGCCGCTAAGCTCAAGGCTGAGCGTGAGGCCGCCAAGCAAGCCGATGCAGCTTCAGATAATAAGTAACCGTTAAATAAAATATTCAGTTTATATAATGGAATCATTAGGAAGTAGCATTGTCTACCTGATAATAGCGCTGTCGATCATCGTGTTCTCAGTGCTCACTGTCACTACCCGCAAGATATTGCGGGCTGCTACGTATCTTCTGTTCACACTTTTTGCTACCGCGGCTCTTTATTTCAAGCTCGACTATGAGTTTTTAGGCACGGTGCAGATAGCTGTATACGCAGGAGGTATCGTGGTGCTGTTTGTGTTCTCCATCCTTCTTACTACCCATCCGGGCAACAACAGTGAGGTGCTCACATCACGCAAGCGTGCTCTTGGATTTACCGGCGCTCTGGCTACCGCCATCGTGGCCGGTTGGGCTCTGTTCAGCCGTTGTGCCGACTTGTTTGTGTCGCTTCCCCCTTCATCCAACCCCACCATGAATCAGATAGGCGAGGCGATGCTCGGTACCGCCCGTGGCCAGTATCTGCTTCCCTTCGAGGCCATATCTGTCCTGCTGCTGGCCTGCATCATCGGCGGTGTTGTCGTAGCCCGCAAGGAATAATGTATTAGTAACGATAATTCAATACCAAGCTATGGATATTACACTTATATATTATCTGGTGCCTTCGCTGGTGATGTTCTGCTGCGGAATCTACGGATTTCTTACGCGCCGCAACATGATCGCGATGCTCATATCGCTGGAGCTGATGCTCAATGCAGTCGACATCAACTTCGTGGTATTTAACCGCTACCTGTTTCCCGGCACTATGGAGGGTATGATGTTTACCCTCTTCGGTATAGCAATCGCAGCTGCCGAGACAGCTCTGGCTATAGCCATTATCATCAACCTGTATCGCGCAAGTAAGAATATTGACGTGCGCGCCGTAACCGAAATGAAATTCTGACACGATATGGATGCAACAATCCCTGTATTGATTCTCGCCATCCCTCTGTTCATGTTCCTTCTGCTGGGACTTGGCGGAGTGAAGATGCGACCCCTCACGGCCGGAGTGTTGGGCACTCTCGGCATGGGCGCTGTGCTTGTCTTGTCATATTACACAGCGTTCTCTTACTATTTCTCGGGCAATCCCCTCTTTGTCGACGGAACTGACCGTCTGCAGTACATTGTGTTCAACACCACATGGCTTCAGTTTACCGACCACCTTGTGATCAAGCTCGGCTTCCTGCTCGATCCTATCTCGGCTATGATGCTGATAGTGATTCCCACCATCTCGTTTATGGTGCATCTCTATTCGCTCGGCTATATGCATGGCGAGAAAGGTTTTCAGCGCTACTACGCATTCCTGTCGCTGTTCAGCTTCTCGATGCTCGGTCTGGTCGTTGCCACCAACATTTTCCAGATGTATATATTCTGGGAGCTCGTGGGCGCATCGTCGTTCCTTCTCATCGGCTTCTTCTACACACTGCCCTCTGCAGTGGCCGCTTGTAAGAAGGCATTTATCGTAACCCGTTTCGCTGACCTATTCTTCCTTATCGGTATACTCGTCCTTTCGTTCTACTCCGAGACATTCGACTTCCTCGCTATGACGCAGCATCCTGAAGCAGTGCTTGAGTCAATGCACGGAGCCATGTTTATGGGTGCATCGGTTATGACTTGGGCGCTCGTGCTGATATTTATCGGAGGTATGGGTAAGTCGGCCATGATGCCGCTCCATATCTGGCTTCCCGATGCAATGGAAGGTCCTACCCCCGTTTCGGCTCTCATCCACGCCGCTACCATGGTGGTGGCCGGTGTGTATCTCGTGGCTCGTCTCTTCCCCCTCTACCTGCTCGAAGAGGCTGCCCTTATGATAGTCACTGTGGTAGGCTGCATCACGGCATTCTATGCAGCGGTGGTAGCCTGCACGCAGATCGACATCAAGCGAGTGCTTGCATTCTCCACCATATCTCAGATAGCCTTCATGATGGTGTCGCTGGGTGTGGCTCGTCCTGAAATTCACCACGGCCTCGGATATATGGCGTCGATGTTCCACCTCTTCACCCACGCTATGTTCAAGGGTCTTCTCTTCCTCGGAGCCGGTGCCCTCATCCATGCAGTTCACTCCAATAATTACACTCAGATGGGCGGACTCCGCAAGTATATGCCTATCACACACATCACGTTCCTCGTGGGCTGTCTGGCCATCGCAGGTATTCCTCCCTTCGCAGGTTTCTTCTCCAAGGACGAGATCGTAAGCGCTGCTTTCGACCTCCATTGGTTCTGGGGTGTATGGTTGCTCATGGTTGCCGGTATGACTGCCTTCTATATGTTCCGTCTTTACTTCCTCGTGTTCTGGTGGGAAGACCGCGACTATAAGGCCGAAGGACATCACACTCCCCACGATTCACCCTGGACCATGTCGCTCCCCCTTATCATCCTCGCCATCGTATCTACAGTATGTGGCTGGATTGACTTCGGAAAATATGTGACATTCGACGGTCAGGAATACAACATTCATATGAACACCCCCATAGCTATCACCAGTGTGTGTGTGGCTCTGGTCGGTATCGGTCTCGCTGCCAAGCTTTATATGAAGAAAAATGACAATCCCCGCGCTATGGCCGACTCTGCCCGTTGGCTCTGGGAGGCTGCTCACCACCGCTTCTATTTCGATGAGATGTATCTCTTCATCACCCGCCGCATAATTTTCGACGGTATCTGCAAGCCTATTGCCTGGTTTGACCGTCATATTATCGACGGCACCATGAACGGTTTGGCTCTGATAACCAACAAGGCTTCCGTAGCTATCAAGGGCTTCCAGAGCGGAAAAGTTCAGATGTATATATGGTGGTATCTGATAGGCGTGCTCGTGCTTGCAGCCATCACAGCAGTGTGTGTACTCTGACAGATTATGAAAATGTGCAATATCATTATTTAATATAGTAACTATCATGTTTTCCAATATATTAATCTATTTCGTGGTGATCCCGGTGGTTATGCTGGCCGCTCTGGCACTCTGCCGGAATATCAAGCAGATCCGCGCCGTGGCTGTCACCGGCTCCGTAGCACTCACCGCACTGTCGGTGTGGTTGCTCTTAGAGTATCTGAAGCTCCGCGCTGCAGGCGACACTGCCGAGATGCTCTTTATGGGCTCATGGTCGTGGTTTACTCCGCTCAACATCAATCTTGCAGTGGGTGTTGACGGTATTTCGATCGCCATGCTCATCCTTTCGTCAATCATCCTCTTCACCGGTAGCTTCGCTTCGTGGGAGATACCGCAGCCCAAGGAATTCTTCCTTTGGCTCATACTCCTCTCGACGGGTGTCTACGGTTTCTTCATCTCGATTGACCTCTTCACCATGTTCATGTTCTATGAAGTCGCCCTTATCCCGATGTATCTTCTCATCGGTGTGTGGGGTAGCGGCAACAAGAACTACTCGGCCATGAAGCTGACCCTCATGCTCATGGGAGGCTCTGCATTCCTCATGCTCGGTCTGATTGGTATTTATTATCATTCCGCTCCAGAAGGTCAGACACTCACTTGGAACATACTTGAGATAGCCAAGAACGACGCTATCTCACACGGCTGGCAGACATTCCTCTTCCCGATGACATTCGTAGGCTTCGGTGTGCTCGGTGCCATGTTCCCGTTCCACACATGGTCGCCCGACGGTCATGCCTCGGCCCCTACGGCTGTGTCGATGCTACATGCAGGTGTGCTCATGAAACTCGGAGGTTACGGTTGCTTCCGCGTGGCCATCTTCCTCATGCCTCAGGCAGCCAATGAGCTGGCTTGGATATTCCTTATCCTCACCGGTATCTCGGTAGTCTACGGTGCATTCTCGGCCTGCGTTCAGAATGACCTCAAGTATATCAACGCATACTCTTCAGTATCGCACTGTGGTCTGGTGCTCTTCGCCATACTCATGCTCAATACCACCGCCATGACCGGTGCTATCATGCAGATGCTCAGCCACGGTCTGATGACCGCTCTCTTCTTCGCCCTCATCGGTATGATCTACGGTCGCACCCACACCCGCGATATTCGCGAGATGGGCGGTATGATGCAGATCATGCCTTACCTCTCGGTGTGCTACGTGATAGCCGGTATGGCTTCACTGGGTCTGCCGGGACTCTCGGGCTTCGTGGCCGAAATGACCATCTTCGTCGGTTCGTTTGAACATGCTGACCTTTTCCACCGTTGCTTCACCATCGCCGCATGTTGCTCCATCGTGATCACAGCCGTGTATATACTCCGAGTGGTTGGCAAGCTCCTCTACGGTCCGGTCTACGACGATCATCACCGCACCCTCACCGACGCTACCTGGTGGGAGCGCCTTTCCACCGCCACACTCATAGTATGTGTGGCTGCGATAGGCTGCTTCCCCAACTTCTTCGCACAACTCATCCGGTTCACATTCGACCCCGAATTTTTCCGTGCACTTGCAATGAATATCAATTAATCGAAATATCGATCATATAGCAATGGATTACTCACAGTTTTTAGCAATGAAGCAGGAAATAGGATTGTTGATCGTATTTCTGTTAGTCTTCCTATATGACACTTTCTTCAGCAAAAAGGCGCAGGGAGCACTTCCCGTCGTGACCTGTGTGCTGTTTGCATTGTTCACCCTCTTCGGCTTTTGCCCCTGTGTCAAGGAAAGCATGACGGCTTTCGGAGGCATGTACTTCACCTCACCCGTCCTTGTGGCTATCAAGAATATCCTCAATGTTGGCGCGCTGATCGTGATGATACAATCGGTAAGTTGGGCCGACAGCGACTTTATCAAGGTGCGTCGCGGGGAGTTCTACGAGCTGACGCTGCTCACACTCTTCGGCATGTATCTTATGATGTCGTCCAACCACTTCCTGGTATTTGTCATAGGTCTTGAGACAGCTTCGCTTCCTCTCGCCGCCATGGTGGCATTTAACAAGAATCATTTCGAGAGTCACGAAGCAGCTGTAAAATATCTGCTCACTGCCGTATTCTCATCGGCCATCATGCTCATGGGTCTGTCGCTGGTATACGCTACCGCCGGCACTCTCTACTACGACGGCATATTCATCGCCATGATGTATTCCGATATCAACGTCATGGTGATAGTGTCGCTTGCATTTGTCATGGCCGGTTTCGGCTTCAAGCTTTCGCTCGTTCCCTTCCACCTCTGGACCGCCGATGTATATCAAGGAGCGCCCACTCCGGTCACCTCTTACCTCTCGGTTATATCAAAGGGCTCGGCTGCATTCGCATTTCTCGTGGTGCTCAATCAGGCTTTCGGATTCCTCTACGCTCAGGTATGGGAGTGGATGCTCTATGCACTGATCATCCTCACCATCACTATCGGTAACCTCTTCGCTATGCGTCAGCGCAACATGAAGCGCTTCCTCGCATTCTCATCGATATCTCAGGCCGGCTATATAATGCTTGCCATCGTGGGACGCGAAGAGATGGGTATCTCGGCTCTGATGTTCTACGTGCTCGTCTACATCTTCTCCAACCTCGCTGCCTTCGGTGTGATAGGAGCTGTCGAACATGCCACCGGCAAAGTGGATATGGACGACTACAACGGACTTTACAAGACCAATCCCCGTCTTTCGTTCACGATGATGCTTGCCATGTTCTCACTCGCAGGTATCCCTCCCTTCGCAGGTTTCTTCAGCAAGTTCTTCGTGTTCACTTCAGCCCTCAGCGGACCCGATGCGGGAGCAGCCCTCTACGTGCTCGTCCTCATAGCGTTGATCAACACCATCATCTCGCTTTACTACTATCTGCTTGTTGTTAAGGCCATGTTTATCAACGAGAATGATAACCCCATAGCTACCTTCCGCTCATCGTGCACCCAGCGACTTGGCATGTGGGTATGCACCGCCGGTATCATCGGCCTCGGTATCGTAAGCTACTTCTACGACTATCTGCTTTCAGTAGTGCAGTAAGCTGTATAATCAGTAGACTGCAATTTCAAAATCATAATTGAGAATCGGGAATTACACCGTAGGCCGGTGTGGCCTGATTCTCTTTTTTTAATCCTCACTATTCTTATAACAAAAATGAGCAATTATCCATCTACTCCCGGTCCTATCGGTGTATTTGATTCCGGTTACGGCGGCCTTTCCATACTCAAGGATCTTCGCCGAGTGCTTCCCCAATACGACTATCTTTACCTTGGCGACAATGCCCGTGCACCCTACGGCACACGCTCCTATGATGTGGTATACAGGTTTACACTCGATGCAGTGAAGGCCCTTTTCGAGCGCGGCTGTCACCTCGTGGTTCTTGCATGCAATACGGCCTCGGCTAAAGCCCTCCGCACCATTCAGCAAAACGATCTTCCCGGTCTTGATCCCTCACGCCGTGTGTTAGGTGTGATTCGTCCTACCGTCGAGGCAATAGGAAATATATCAAAGGGTACTGTAGGCATAATGGGCACCCCCGGCACTGTAAGCTCCGGCAGCTATGATATTGAGATAGCGAAGTTTTTCCCTCACTTCCGCACTGTAAGTCAGGCATGTCCCATGCTCGTGCCTCTGGTGGAGAATAATGAAGCCTCTAATCCCGGTGCAGACTATTTTGTTGACAAATATGTAGAGGAGCTCTTCGCCCAGGATGCCGATATAGATACTATAGTTCTCGCGTGCACCCACTATCCTCTGCTTCTTCCCAAGATTCAGAAAGCTGTGGCCGATCGCGCCAAAGTCATCACTCAGGGCGAGATAGTGGCCGACAGTCTTAAAGACTACCTTGAGCGTCATCCCGATATGGCCACGCGGTGCACCACCGGCGGTACTTGCCGCTACCTTACTACTGAAAATCCCTCGAAGTTCAACGACCTCGCGCGTATATTCCTCAATACGCCTGTCAAGGTAGAACACATAGATATATGAGACTCGACGGACGACGTGAAAGCTCTAATGTCGATGACCGCCGAGGCTCGTCAGGCGGTGGCGGAGGCATTATGAAGGCCGGGCTTGGTACCGGCGGTGTGATTATAGTAGCGTTACTCGTATGGCTCACCGGTGGCAATCCGCTTGATGTGCTGACCGGCAGCGGACAGCTGTCGTCGGTTGCAGGTACGGAGACTTCATATACACCCTCGGAGCAGGAAGAGGAACTAGCACGGTTTTCCCGACAGATTCTGGCCGGTACAGAGGACGTGTGGAGCGAACTGTTTCGGCAGAACGGTCTTGAATACGAAGCGCCCCGTCTTGTGCTCTATACCGGTTCGGTATTGAGCGGATGCGGAGGTGCGGAGGCCTCGATGGGACCGTTTTACTGCTCGGCCGACAAGAGCGTGTATATCGACCTGTCGTTTTTCAGCGATATGCGTCGCACCCTTGGCGCCGACGGCGACTTTGCGTATGCCTACGTCATAGCCCACGAAGTAGGCCACCACGTGCAGAATCTGCTCGGAACGCTCCCCAAAGCTCACGAGCTGATGTCGCAGCAAAGTGAGACCGAGAGCAATCATACCAGCGTGCGCATAGAGCTCCAGGCCGATTATTATGCCGGAGTATGGGCTTATCATGACAATCGCATGTTTGGTTCGCTCGAAGACGGCGATCTCGAAGAAGCACTCGACGCCGCTCAGAAGATTGGCGATGACTACCTCCAGACCAAAGCGCGCGGATATGCCCAGCCCGAAACATTCAATCACGGCACATCGGCTCAGCGCCACCGCTGGCTGAAAAAAGGACTCGAAACAGGCTCACTTTCAGGCGGAGACACCTTCTCGATTCCTTACGGTTCACTTTAACTATATAACCTGACTTAAATAATTACTAACAAGAGAAATGAAAAAGTTTATTTTAACGGTTGCCTTGGCGGCCGCTGCAGTGCTTAATGTCGCAGCTCAGGACACTCCTCGTCCACTCCCTGCTTTCTTTGCCCCTACGCAGGCTGATTTCGACGCCTGCAAGGTTTTTCCGGATGAAGTGCCATATCCCAACTGGGATTTCGGAGAATATTATATCAGAGGTGAGGGCGACTATCTCGACGTGTTCCGTTGCTTCTATGACTATAACCAGTCTCAGGATGACTGGCTGATCCTTCCGCAGCTGGCCACTTCTGCCGGAGGCAGTTTCTCCATAAGCTATGCAGCCTACACCACCGCTAAGGTAAGTTATGCCGTGGCATGGGGCACCGAACCCACTCCAGCTTCCATGACCAATATTATTATTGACGAGCCCGATTTCGACACTAATCTTGATAAAGCTGAGGTAGAGAAGAAATTTGATCTCCCTGCCGGTCAGAACGTGTATATAGGATTTCATGTATTTACCGAGCTCGGCGGCGGTTATCTCGATCTCCGAGGCATAACAGTGGCTGCCGCATCCACTACAGCTCCCGAGGTACCCGAACTTGCCGTGGCGATGGACGGGATCACGGGTGAGATAAGCGTAGAACTCCCTTCCAAGACTGTAGGCGGCGAACCCATCACATCCACGCTGTCAGGTAAGGTATGCATCGACGGCCGCGAGGACATGACATATACATTCACCGGCGAGCCAGGCAGCAGTTGGTCTACTGAAATCAGCGTGGCGGCCGGGGTTCACACTGTCACCTGCACAGTCAGCTACCAAGCCGATGGTGCAGAACACGTCAGCGATACCGTATCAGAGTCATTTGTCGCAACCCTTCCTTCAGATTTCACGCTCTCGCTCCCGCTTGTATATACACCTGATGCCGACAACTATTCCTGGCTCACTATTCTTGATCTGAATAACGACGGTATAAAGTGGGAGGTTATGGATACTTATCCCAACGAGTTGCATCTTAAATACGACTTTAAGCTGCAGGCCGACGACTGGGCCATACTTCCCCCCGTGGAGGTGACAAAGCCCGGCAAATATCTTCTGACCATGCAGGCCGGTGTGCAGTCCGCCAACTGTCCCGAATCGGTTGAATTGTGCCTCGGTCGCTCTGCCGATCCCGCCACCATGACCTATACTGCTATCCGTGTTGAGAACCTTACCACCGTGCGCAACGACGATGGTTCTCTCCCTGTGCTTCAGGGCGAAGTTGACCTTCCGGCCGCCGGCAAATACTACATAGGAGTGCACGGTTTCTCCAAAGCCGATCAGCTGACCCTTTATGTATCCACTATTACTATGGACGAGGCACCGAAAACGTATGAAAATATCGACCCTGAGCAATATGCTCAGTTGCCGGCCGACCAGTTTGAAATCGACGTGAAGATTGCGTGCATGGACGGAGTGAAATTCACCGTGACGCCCGTAGACAAACTGATGCTCTACACCAATATCCTTGTCGATGAAAGCTATCTCACCGAAGATGGCCTTGATGACCTTGATTTCGCCGATCAACTCATTAATGTATCAAACCAGATGCTTGAACTTGTAGGCGGATTTGAGCAGGCCATGCAAGCCGAGTTCTTCTACCTCGGCGACACTGAGACACTTTCGTTTGGTGGAATGAAGCCCGGCACCCGTGCATTTCTTGTTGTGATGGGCCTCGAATACGACGAAGCTACCAACAAAGTCACTCCCGCCACACAGGTAACCCGCTCCGAGGTGTTTGAGTTTACCGACGAGATGCTTCCTACCGGGGACCCCTATGCCGAGTTCGGCACACCGGAATACATCGAAGTCTCCGGAAAGCCCACCGTGCGCGTAGAGGTTATCCCCAACGATGCGGCAGGAGACTATGTATATGGCAAAGTTTATCCCGCCGACTATCGCGCCACTCACACCGATCTGGAGATAATCGACGAGCTTACGTCGACCCAGAATATGTTTGATACATGGCTCTATCCAAGTCGTCTCGATGCTCAGCTCGCTCCCGGCGAGCGCGCCCTGCTTGCCGTCACCACTCTCGACAAGTCAAGCGGTAAGAAAAGCTCAAAACTCAACTGGATGGTAGTGCAGGCCCCCGCAGCCATAGGCGATGCCGTGATCATCATCTCCTCGGCCAGCGGCATGTCAGGAATCGCATCCATTGAAGCTGCTGACACCGACGCTGAGTATTACTCGCTCGACGGTCGCTGCGTTTCGGCAGAAAATCTCACCCCCGGCATATACATTTGTCGCCGTGGTGCTCACGCGGTAAAAGTGGTAGTGCGCTGACGATCAATAGCAAAATCCTTTCGGGGACATATCGGACAGCCCGGTATGTCCCCGAAATTTTAAAAAAAAACTTCATGGAAAATTGTTGATTTCCGTGAAAAGCAGTAAATTTGCAATACCAGTAATGCGGTAGTAGCTCAGTCGGTAGAGCATCAGCTTCCCAAGCTGAGGGTCGCGGGTTCGACCCCCGTCTACCGCTCGAAGTAGATGAAATGACTCCGGTTTATTACGCCGGAGTTTTTTTCTGTAGTTATATTTTAGATACCTTTGTAATACTCAGTAAGAAAAACAATTTTATAATCGCAATGATTGATAAAGACCTTACCATAATATCTCCCGGCAGGTATGCTAACATAAGTAACCGCGGGCCGGCAGCCACCGATGATAATTTTAATAAAGAAAATTATATAAATGAACATGTTCCTTATACCGGAAGTAAAACCCAACGAGGAAATTCCGCCGGTAATGCGGCTGTAAATTATGGAAATCGTAAGGAGGGATTAGATTTAAATGGATATGTAGCATTAATAATATTCGTTGTATTAGTATGGTTCATACAATCCAAACTTCCCAATGCAGATAATTTTGAAGGGTGGATAGTCAGTATTTTTGCTGCATTTATTTTATTCGGAATTTGTCTATTTGTATGCGCGAGGTGCAAGAAAGCCTGGGACGGTTTTAATAGAGTAAAGACTGAAAAGTTGATTAATATTCTTGAAACTGAGGAAAATGAAGTAAAGAAACTTACTGAGAAGGATATAGAGGAGGTGGGTCAAAAACTTCTAAATAATAGCGACGATAACAAGACTCTGGTATATAAGGCCTTTATAAGTATGAGATACCGGTATGTCATGACTTCATATTATGCACGCCGGACAATAATGTTGGAAAGTAGATCAGATTTTGAATACATTTATGACATATATCTGTTAAATTCATCAGAGGCTTTAAATGTATCTCAAAATTATCCCCTGAAAGAAATTGATATTAAATCACAGGGCGGACTGACGGAGTTAGATTATCAACTTTTTGAACATCTCAGCTCATCATATACTGATCTGGCTGATACCGACTCCGTGTGGTCAGTGTATTCAATATATTCTCATTTAGGGGAGGTAGCGTATTCGTCTACTTCAATAGATAGAAAACGTACAATATTGAATGCGGCTCCTTTTTTGCAATTATACGTCGGTAAATTGCCTATTCCTCATTTTGTAGATAGAAATGGTGCTGAAATATATTTCTATCCGAAATTCTGTATCATTGACAGGGGTGCAAGCGATTTTGATATACTCCCTCTGTGTATTTTAACGGTGAGAGTAGAAAGAATTGATTTCATAGATGAAGAGCCGAGAAACGCTCAGCTCGTAGCATACAAAAATCTATATGTCAAGGCTGATGGAGAAGTAGATCGGGGAATATCACCAAATCCTCAGGTCGCAGTCTACCGTTACTATTTAATTACTATACCTGAAGTAGACATTACGTTAATGACAAGCAATAAAAAAGCAGCCTATGACTTTTCTAATGCGTTGGAAAATATTATTAATGGAAAGGTTATCAAACCCGTGCGTAATGGTAATTATTATACACGGATTACGCCTTCATATTTTAAAAAGTGTGATAGTATTGCCCGTCGACTCTATGACTTTATCAAAAGGCTTAATGAGAATAGTGATTTTATAGAATTTATCATGGCTGCAGGTGGCAACGTAGGTATTATCGATGGCCATGAATTATTTGAGAATTTTAATAATAGGGTAGCGGTATTGTACTTTTGTGATCTTGTCAAGGTATTTTTTAACTTAGGTTGCAAGCTGAATAGTAAATATGATTCAGTACTTGTATTGGCAATTTTAATGTGCTACATTGACGTGGGGGAGAATATTTATGACTTTGAGAATCTCAAGCGTATTTATTCAGGTCCGATTAAGAGTACTTGTGGAATTTTTGAATCAATAAAGGGCCTGTTAGACCCACAAATGACGGGAGAGTATGATTTCTATTATACGAAAATACTCAATGCTTACGACTCTACAATGGTGGGTGAGTTCTTGGATTTATTATACAATTATGGAGAAGTCCTTATTCAGAATGAAAAAGTGCGATCTTCCGATAAAGAAGAATATCTGATGGGTCTTAAGGAGCTTATCGGCGATGTACGAACTGTATCAAGCGAAAGCGATGATGCTGCTGCTGAAACAGATTCTGCTAATTCTCCTGATCAGCCTGTATCATCAGATCCAATGTCAGAATTATCGTCACTCATCGGACTGAAGAAAGTGAAGGATGTAGTTCTCAGACTTTCAAATTTTATAAAAGTGCAGCAAAAACGTCAGTCACAAGGTCTTAAACCATCAACTATATCCTATCACTGTGTATTTACAGGTAATCCGGGTACGGGAAAAACTACTGTGGCACGCATAATCGCTCGAATATATCGCGAGCTGGGTATCCTCAAAAGCGGACATTTGGTAGAAACCGATCGATCGGGATTGGTG
Source organism: Bacteroides sp. (assembly GCA_014802325.1). Classification (GTDB taxonomy): domain Bacteria; phylum Bacteroidota; class Bacteroidia; order Bacteroidales; family Muribaculaceae; genus Duncaniella. Next base: position 140,878 of record JAAVCK010000002.1, on the reverse strand, counting down.
GCTGAGTATGTAGGCCAAACAGCAGTGAAAACTAACAAAATCATTGATTCAGCCATTGATGGAGTGCTTTTTATAGATGAAGCATATACCCTTACCGGGGGTGGAAACAATGATTTTGGTATGGAAGCTATTGCTACGTTATTAAAGCGAATGGAAGATGACCGCGATCGTCTTGTAGTAATCCTCGCCGGTTATGATGATGAAATGGATTCATTTTTAGAGTCAAATCCGGGATTAAAATCTCGATTTAACAGGCACTTGCACTTTGAAGATTATACAGTGGATGAGCTGCTGGAAATATTTATTTCACAAGCTGTCCATCAGGAATATGAAATAGCTGAATCGGTAAAAGATGAGGTGAGGAATATCATTTGCAGAGCAGTAAGCGTAAAGGATAATTCTTTCGGTAACGCCCGCTACATACGAAATTTGTTTGAGAAAACTCTTGAGAATCAGGCTATGCGACTGGCGGATATTCCTGCCGTATCAAAATCTCAGTTGCAGGAGATATTACCGGAAGACCTCCCAAAAGACTTTTCTTAAAGATACTTATTTAATAGACGCCCGGATAAACTCTTAAAATAAAGAGGTTGCGGCCATGGGGGTCGCAACCTCGATTGTGTGTGGTTGAAATGTGGATGGAGGCGTTATCAGATGATGCCCTGGCCCATCATGGCGTTGGCAACTTTCATGAAGCCGGCGATGTTGGCGCCTTTCATATAGTTGATATAACCGTCGGGTTCCTTGCCGTATTTCACACACTGGGTGTGGATGTTCTTCATGATCTGGTGGAGCTTTTCGTCGACTTCCTCGGCAGTCCACTGGAGGTGCATGGCGTTCTGGCTCATTTCAAGACCTGAGGTGGCTACACCGCCGGCGTTGACAGCCTTACCGGGTGCGTAGATGGTCTTGGACTGGAGGAATGTGTCGATGGCCTCGGGCGTGCAACCCATGTTGGAAACTTCGGCTACCATTTCTACGCCGTTGTCCACGAGCATGCGCGCATCTTCGCCGTCAACTTCATTCTGAGTTGCGCAGGGGAGAGCTATATCCACCTTCTGTTCCCAAGGTTTGCGGCCGGGATAGAATGTGGCTTCTGGATATTTCTCGGCGTAGGGAGCCACGATGTCTTCGCCGGTAGCGCGGAGATAGAGCATATAGTCGATCTTCTCGCCCGACACACCTTCGGGGTCATAGATATAGCCGTCAGGACCTGAGATGGTCACGACCTTTGCGCCGAGCTCGGTAGCCTTGAGAGTAGCGCCCCAGGCCACGTTACCGAAGCCCGACACAGCTACAGTCTTGCCCTTGATGTCGTCGCCCTTCTCGGCCAGCATGCTCTGCACGAAGTAGAGCGCGCCGAAACCTGTGGCCTCGGGACGTATGAGCGAGCCACCGAAGTCAAGACCCTTGCCGGTGAATGCGCCGTTGTGTTCGTTGACGAGACGCTTATACATGCCGTACATATAGCCTACTTCGCGGCCACCTACGCCGATATCGCCGGCGGGCACGTCGCGGTCAGGACCGAGATTTTTCCACAGTCCGAGGATGAATGCCTGGCAGAAACGCATGATTTCAGCCTCGCTCTTGCCGCGGGGTGAGAAGTCAGAGCCACCTTTTGCACCGCCCATGGGAAGAGTGGTGAGGGCATTCTTGAATGTCTGCTCGAAGCCGAGGAATTTGAGGATTGAAAGGTTGACCGATGCGTGGAAACGTATGCCGCCCTTGTAGGGACCGATGGCATTGTTGAACTGCACGCGATAACCTATATTGTTCTGCACTTCGCCGCGGTCGTCGACCCAGGTCACGCGGAAGGTGACTATGCGGTCAGGCTCGACCATGCGCTCGATGATGCGGGCTTTTTCAAACTCGGGGTGCTGATTGTATACGTCTTCCACACACAGCAGCACTTCTTTCACGGCCTGCAGATACTCTTTTTCGCCGGGGTGCTTGGCTTCAAGAGAAGCGAGAATATTGTTTATATCCATATTTAGAAATTAAGGTCAGTTATGCGGGGATGTCCCCGTGATTATTATTGCAAATTTAGTGATTAAAACGGAATAAAAAAATTAGTCCCCGCGAAATTTTCACGGGGACATGAATGTTTAAAAAATATGTTTTAGAAGATGATTTTGAAAGCTCCTGCTGATGTGCGGCGTATGTAGAGATGTCCGGGTGTGGGGTCGGTCACGCGTATTCCCTGAAGATTAAAGTATTCGGGAGCGGTATCGCCGGCCGAGATTGTGACTTCGTCGACGGATGATGCCACGGGATCAGTGAATGTCACGGTCATATTGTCGAGGTCAACCGATATAATCATATTGCCGCTTGCCCATGTGGGAAAATTCCAGCAGCCGGCGCCTTCCACTACGGGAGTAGTGACCGAGGGTGCGCCTTGGAATTCGATAATTTCATTGTCGCCGTCGGCAATCCGTGCGCCGAGCGATCCGGTGTTGAAGTCGCCCAGTGAACGATAGAAGCGGAAATAAGCGTCGGCGGGTATGTCGAATGTCCCGGTATACACCTTGCCCGAAGCGTTTTCGTCAGGCCATAGAGTCCATGTGGCGTCTTCGGTCATTATATCCCAGCCCTGCGGCGAACCTACTAAATACAGGGCGTCGGTCACGAGTGACTTGAATGTGGCTTTTCGGGTGGTGAGATTGACGGTGATTTCCATCTTTCCGCCTTGCCAGTCGGGGAAACTCCAGTTGGCTTTCGACTGATACATCTCGGTGACCAGTTCGCCGCTATCGGGAATAGTGAAAGGAGTGTCAGCTTCTGATACAGCCGGACCATAAGAACCTTTGTCCCAGTCTCCGAGTTCGGTATAGAAGCGCAGCATGCCCCCGGCGGGAATATTGGTCTGAGTGCGGTACACAGCTTCATCGGCCTCGTTGGGGAGATATTCCACGGGTGTGCCATTGTTGATATCCCAGTTGAAAGAGCCCACCATATATATTACGGGTTGGTGATATGAGCCTTCAAATGTGGGAGTGAAAGTCACAGATGCATTTTTGAGATCAAGAGTGATGTCCATTGTTCCGCCGGGCCATGCGGGAAACGACCAGTTGCCCTGACCTTCGGGTTGCACGGTCATTGTAGTAGGTGATGTATCGGCGTTGAGATTCACGATTTTGTCGCCGCTCATGCCGCTGCCTATCGAGCCGGTGTTCCAGTCGCCGAGCGAGGAGTAGAAGCGAAACATGGGTGTACCGGCGGGGAGAGTAAGCGTGGTGGTGAATTTCTGATCCTCAGCTTTGGTAAGAGCTATTTCTCCATTGTTGATATCCCATCCTTGAGGAGTACCGATAAGATATACCTCGGCCACATCATCCAGCACGGGCTGAGTGGGGGATAGGAGTGTCACCTTGTTAGTGTTGAGGTCGGCCGATACGGTGATGGTACCGCCCGTCCAGTTTGATACTGCGATGTTGCTCCACATGTCGTGGGATATATTTACCTCTACGGCTTCGTTGCCGAAAAGATTTACAGCTCCTTCGCAGCCGTAGTAAAGTTGAGAATTGTCCCAGTTTGTTTCGTTGACAGTGAATATCTTGAACTCAAGGGATGAATCATAGATATCAAATGTGCCGGAATACACGCCTTCCGCCCCGTCCACCGGTTGAAGCACATAGTCAGCGGTAGGTAATAACCATCCGTTGAACGACCCCACGAGATAAAGCGCATCGGGGGCTGCTTGAAGCGCAGGACACATGGCCGACGCTAAAGCTGCAGCGACAAGAAATTTTTTCATTGAAGTATGATATGATTGAAGTTAATGAATGAATCCTGCTTAATATATTATCTTGGTGGTGCTGTGCGGGGTGTGGCGTATATACAGCCGGCCCTTTACGGGATGCGTCACCTCAATACCCTGAAGATTGAAATAAGTGACTGATGAATCCTCGGCCGGATGGCTTATATCGGATATGCCGGATGGTCGGGCATAATCAGGCAGCGGAGCTGCCGGCGTGGTGTCGCGGTTCGGCTCGGCAACGGCTGTGGCGTAGCTGCCCCATTTATCGGCGAGCCACGTTGTCTTGTCGCGCAGACGCTTGATTACACGCAACCGAGCCGCTTCCATGTCTGAATTATCGGCCACATCGGCATTACTTCCGTCCGGACGTGCCGCTCCATTCCAGCGCCGGCGGTCGGCCACAGCGGCAGCAGCTATATGTCCGGCGTAGTCGGTGATGTCGTTTTCGATTCCATCATAGCAGGTAGACATAAACCATTGCCATGTATCGTAAAGCCGCGAGTTGAATTGCTCCTGCGCGCGCCACGAGGGAATCCAGGTGGAGCCGAAAGGTGAGTGGTCGTAGAAATATCCGTCGGTAGGTCCGTTGAAAGCATTGCCGCAGTCCCAGAGCGGTGAAAAATGCCACTTCTGCCCCTCGCCACGGTCGCGAAACAGATACGTAGAGCCGTGGTAGGCCTCGGTGTGTGATATTATTTCCTCCACTATGTAGTAGCGCACGGCATCGTCGGCATCCACATATTGCCATACGTCGGAGTCGCAGTTGCCTGTCAGATCGTTGATGGCAGAGAACTGGTCGGTGATAAATCTGGTCTGCAGTGAGGAGTATTCCTCGGGTGTATCCCAGGTCACTCGCAGCCGGTCGAGTTTATAGCCGCTCACACACGATTTCTCATCCATGCTTATCTGGTTGGTCTCGTTGTAGTTGTCGAGTTCCACTATATATCCGCCCGACACCAGCGACGCGTCCTCACACATATCATCGAGCTCGGCTATATTCACGCGGTCGGTCTCCACGCGGATCGATTCGGTGAGAAAGTACAGTCCGCGATAGTCACCGTTGATCACCACTTCCACCGGTTGCTGCCACGGAGTCCAAGGCAGTCCGATGCGACGGCCGAGATTGAATCCTGTGAAATTACGCATATAGCCGAATTTGTCGTCGGCGTGGGCCAGCAGGGCAAAATGCTTGCTCTTCGACAGACCGAGCATTGACTGCTTCGCTCCGAGTTTCAGTTTGAAAGGCTTTTTGGCGAATGCCGTGCGCGTATAGTTGCCGCGAGCCTTTATCTGCAGAGGAAGCGGACTTTCGGCCGAGCCTATCGACTCGGCGCCTTCATCGGCGAGCCATTCACATCCGTTGAGATCGAGCCAATATTCGCCGTCGAAATAATTCTTATGGCTGAGGTTGCGCGACAGAATCTCGTCGTCAGGTTCGGTGGTTCCTGCGCGGTATACATTAATGTAGAGTATAGGCAGAGTCCCGCTCGTCAGTGATGCGGCATCGGCGGTGGTTACGGCGATAGTGGTAGGGAGCGGCTTGCCGTCGTCGCCCAATATCAGCCGGTAAGAAATGGTGACGTAGGTAAGCGCTTCTGCTTTGATGTTTTGTCCGTAAGAGTACGCCTCGAATGAGCAGTCACCTGCCACTGTCACCGCTGCACCGTAATTGACGGTCCAGTCGGCCGAACCTACTTTAAATTCGCCGTCGAGCCGGTCTAAGGTGATCGAATACAAGTCTCCGTTGCGGTTCAGTCGATATTGACTTTCGGCGTTCCAGTTGTTGAATGTGCCTCGCACATACATGTCAGGATAGTCGGCGGCATGCGTGGCCAATGCGCCGAGCAGAATTACGATGCTGTATAAGAAATTCTTCATAATAGTGGAAGTCACTGCTCGCCGCGCATGATTATGGCGGTGGAGTGCTGCTGATATGTTGATATGTTATTGTAAGTTATGAAAAATGATATGATCGGTATATGTCGGTATCTGACTTGCAAAGATATAGCTAAATACTTACAACTCCAAAATATTTTGTGTCAAAAAACCGTCGGAAATAGGAAATAAAAGTGTAAATTTGCAGTCATAAACCAATATGTTACCCCATGGCCGAACAGACCTCACGTTATGACCTCCGCGGCGTGTCGGCGTCGAAAGACGATGTGCACGCAGCAATTAAAAATGTAGACAAAGGTATTTTCCCACAGGCATTCTGCAAAATAATCCCCGACATACTCGGCGGCGACCCCGAGTGGTGCAATATCATGCACGCTGACGGCGCCGGAACAAAATCATCGCTCGCTTATGCCTACTGGCGTGAGACAGGCGATCTTAATGTATGGCGCGGTATAGCTCAGGATGCACTTGTCATGAATATCGACGACCTGCTTTGTGTGGGTGCGGTAGACAATATTCTCGTAAGCTCCACCATAGGCCGCAACAAGATGCTCATACCCGGCGAAGTGATTTCGGCTATCATCAACGGCACCGAAGAGTTGCTCGAACGCCTCCGCTCGCTCGGCATAGGCATATACAGCACCGGCGGTGAGACGGCCGATGTGGGCGACCTCGTGCGCACCATCATCGTAGACTCCACGGTGACTTGCCGCATGCGCCGCGCCGATGTTATCGACAACGCCAATATCAAGGGCGGCGACGTGATAGTGGGTCTGGCTTCGTTTGGTCAGGCTACGTATGAGACTGAATACAACGGCGGTATGGGCAGCAATGGCTTGACCTCGGCCCGTCATGATGTGTTCGGTAAGTCGGTGGCCGAGAAATATCCTGAAACATATGACCACGCAGTGCCGTCAGACCTCGTCTATTCCGGCACATGCGGTTTGCTCGATAAAGTGGCCGGCACTCCGCTCACAGCCGGTCAGCTCGTGCTTTCGCCCACGCGCACATACGCTCCTGTCATCCGCACGCTCATTGAGGAGATGCGTCCCGACATCCACGGTATGATCCACTGCACCGGCGGCGCGCAGACCAAGGTGATGCACTTCGTGCGCGACAAGCATGTGATAAAAGACAACATGTTTCCCGTTCCGCCGCTTTTCGACCTCATTGCGCGCGAAAGCGGTACGGACTTCAAGGAAATGTATAAAGTATTCAATATGGGTCACCGCATGGAAATCTATGTGTCGCCTGACCGGGCCGACAAGGTGATCGAGATCGCATCGCGCTACGGCATTGATGCCCGCGTGGTGGGACGAGTGGAAGACGCTCCGGCCAATCGCCTTACTATAATTTCAGAACGCGGCACCTTTGAATACTAAATTCCAGATATTCATCGCCGCCCTGATGGCATGCATGGCCGTGTCGTGCTCCTGCTCGTCGCGGTCAGAGGCTGTGGCTGAGGAAGAGACAAAAGGCTATCCCGATACACTTCGTGTGGCCACTCTCTACAGTCCCGGCTCATATTTCATATACAGGGAGACACGCATGGGCTACGACTACGACCTTGTCAATTCGCTCGTCAAGGACAAGGGTATCGCGCTCAGCCTTCAAGTGGCTCCCGGACTGGGCACAGCCATCGAATGGCTTGACTCGGGCAAGGTGGATCTGATAGCATATGAAGTGCCGGTGACGGCCGAGTATAAATCACACGTGCTGCACTGCGGCCCGAAAAATGTGACTACTCAGGTGCTCGTGCAGCCTAAAGTTAAGAAAGATGCTGACCGCATAGCCGATGTAACCGGACTGATAGGGCGCGACGTGTATGTGGAAGCCGGATCGAAATATGAAGCACGCCTCAATAACCTGAATGACGAGCTTGGCGGAGGTATCAACATTCATTCGATTGACCGCGACACTCTTATCACCGACGATCTCATTGCTATGGTGGGGCGCGGCGATATTCCGCTTACGATAGTGGACAGCGATATCGCCCATATCAACAAGACGTATTTCAATTCGCTCGACATCACACTTGAAGTCAGTTTCCCGCAGCGCTCGCAGTGGGCGGTGTCGCCGTCGCGCCCGTGGCTGGCCGACAGTATCAATGCGTGGATCAAGCAGGATAATTCCCGCCGCGATCTCGCCCGGATACATAAGCGATATTTTGAGTTGAGCAAAAACGAGCAGTATGAAATGCAGCAGACCATCGACCTGAGCCGCGGTTTCATATCGCCTTTTGACAATCTGTTTCGTAAATATGCCCATGAGATAGGGTGGGACTGGCGTCTGCTTGCAGCTCAAGGTTACGTGGAGAGCCATTTCGACCCGACGCTCGTGTCATGGGCCGGCGCACGCGGGGTGATGCAGGTCATGCCCTCTACGGCCAGGGCCTACCACCATGAGCCCGACGAACTTATCGACAATGACGTGTCGATTTCCACTGCCGCTGAAATCATCAAGGATCTTGACAAAGCGTTTATCAACCGCGTGCCTGACCCGCAGGAGCGGCTCAAATTCGTGGTGGGAGCCTACAACTCCGGACTCGCCCACATATTCGACGCTATAGCCCTTGCCGGAAAATACGGCTACGACCCGCAGGTATGGGACGGCAACGTGGCCCGTGCCGTGCTCATGAAATCACACCCCGAGTATTACAACGACCCCGTGTGTAAGTATGGTTATTTCCGCGGTCAGCAGACGTTTGAGTACGTCAACCGCGTATTTGATTTCTACACCGAGGCCTGCCACAAAATAAGTGCATAAACCAAATTTTTAGTTACATTCCCTCCGTTATGAAAAAGCATTTCCTCACCCGTGCCATCGTGCTGGCTATGTGCGCCGGAATGATAAGCACATCGTGCATAGGCAAGTTTCAGCTCACCCGCAATCTTCTCGACTGGAACAATCATATCAGCAGCAAGTTTGTCAACGAACTGGTGTTTCTCGCCCTCTGTATAGTGCCTGTATATGAAGTCTCGGCGCTGGCTGACCTTCTGGTGCTCAACTCTATCGAATTCTGGAGCGGCAGCAATCCTCTCGCAGCCGGCACAAAGGTGATAGACGGTAAAGACGGCCGCTATCTCGTGGAGTGTGACGGTAAGGGCTATACCATCACTTCAGAAAACGACAAGAGTGTGGTCCGCCTCGATTTTATCGACGAGACCGATACATGGATGCTCTCCGTTCCCGGCGGCGACAGCTATGAGCTCATGACGTTTGTAGATGATACTCACGTGGCACTTCCCGCCCCCGACGGCACACGCCGCATAGTCGAGCTCTCGCAGGAAGGTCTGCTGGCCTATGACACAATGGTGAAGCAGTCGGTAGAACTGCGCGCATCGCTGTGATAGCCGCGTTTATACGCCGGATATATTCGATACTGCCCCCGGGAGTGCCCGGAGGGTTGGTGATAGCGGCCATACTTTATCTGACGCTTGCTCCGCAACCGTTGGGCGACGATACGCCCGAACTGTTTTATGGTGCCGACAAGGTGGTTCACGCCATCATGTTCGGCGCTATGTCATTTGTGCTGTCACTTGACCGACTGATGTGGCGCGGAAGTGTAAGCCGCCGGGCACTGATAATTATAGCCATAGTATCGGCGGCCACCGGTATAGTTATAGAATTTCTGCAAACCTGCATGGACGCAGGCCGTTCGGGCGATGCTGCCGACGGAGTGGCTGACGTGGTGGGAGCAGCCGCAGGCGCATTGATATTCCGCGTTACGGAGAGTAAGATCAAGCGACATCAATAGGGATCTACATCATAGTAGAGCGTCACGCCTGCAAGAGTCTTGTCGTTGACACACTCCACGTACAGCTCGCGGAGCAGCTGCTTCACCTTGGCTATCGAAGCCGTCGGCTCTATCTTTAGCATCACGCGGCGTATGTAGAGTGACTGCACCCTGCTTACAGGCGGTTCTTCAGGCCCGGTGACACGTGTGCCGAACAGAGCTCGGAGACGGTCGGCATACACGGTGGCCGATTTATTGAGCGCCGAGGAGTCGCGGTGTTTCAGATATATGTAGATTATGCGCACGAAAGGCGGATAGTTGAATTGCAGCCGCTGGGCGATTTCCATATTATAGAATCCGATGTAATCGTGTGCGGTAAGAAATCCGAATATAGGGTGCTGAGGCGAATAGGTCTGCACCAGTACGCGCCCGGCTGAGTCGCGCCGACCGGCACGTCCGGCCACCTGTTCCAGCATATTGAAGGCCCGTTCGCTGCTTCGGAAGTCCGGGAAATTGATTATGGTGTCGGCATTCATCACACCCACCACTTTCACATTGTCGAAGTCAAGACCTTTAGTGACCATCTGCGTGCCCACGAGTATATCACTTTTCCCGGCAGAGAAATTGTCGATTATCTCCTCGTAGCCGTTTTTATTGCGTGTGGTGTCAAAGTCGAGGCGCGCTATTTTCATTTCGGGAAAAGCGTCGGCCACTTCGTCCTCCACACGCTCCGTACCGTAACCGAGCACCTCTATGGCCGGTTCCTGACAGGCCGGGCACACGGCCGGTACCTCATAGGGAGTGCCGCAATAGTGACACACCAGCTTGTCGATGCGGCGGTGGTAGGTAAGCGACACATCGCAGTGAGAGCAGCGGGGTACGTAGCCGCACATCTTGCACCGTGCCACCGGAGCATAGCCGCGACGGTTGAGAAAGAGTATGGCCTGCTTGCGGTCGTCCACGGCGTCGACCACCAGCTCGCGCAGCCGGGCCGAAAGTATGCCGTCGACAAGACCTTTGCGGCGCGAAGTGCCCATGTCCACTATCTCAACGTCGGGAAGCGGCACGGCATCATATCTCTCCGTAAGGCTTACGAGTCCGTATCGGCCGGTCGAAGCTTTGTAATACGTCTCCACCGACGGCGTGGCGCTTCCCAAAAGAGTTTTGGCGCCGTGCATCGATGCAAGTACTATAGCGGCGTCGCGGCCATTGTAGCGTGGCGCCGGGTCTTGCTGACGGTAGCTCGATTCATGCTCTTCATCCACTATCACCATGCCGAGCGAGGCAAACGGGAGAAATACGGCCGAGCGCGGGCCCAGCACCACCAGAGGCTCACGGGCGGTGAGCAGACGCCGCCACACGTCCACGCGCTCGTTGTCGGTAAACCGCGAGTGATATATCACCACCTTGTCGCCAAACACACGCTGCAATCGCGAGGTAAGTTGGGTAGTGAGCGCTATCTCAGGCACGAGATAGAGCGCTTGCCGTCCCTGGCGGAGCATCAGGTCGATGAGATGTATATAGATTTCAGTCTTGCCGCTCGAAGTGACTCCGTGGAGCAGCGTCACGGCATTTTCAGACATCGAGGCCACTATGGCATCGCGTGCTTGGGTCTGGGCGTCGGATAGAGCCGGCAGCGGAGCCACGGGCAGACCGGTATAGCGGAAGCGGTTGATTTCCTTGATGAATAGCCTTATGATACCCTTACGTGCCATGGCCTGAAGTATAGGAACCGTCACACCCGAGCGCTCAAGCAGTTCGGTGCGCGATACTTCTCTGACCTCGTCAGAGTCGCAACGCATTATCTCGCTCAGGTCTATGAGCGCCAGAAGCGCCTTTTCCTGCTTTGGTGCACCTTTCACGGCATCGAATGCCGCATGGAGAGCTTCGCGGTCGGTCTTGGATGCCGTGAGAGCCACGTAGTGCTCCCGGCGCGGTCGATATTTCTCAATCACGCGTTCGGCTATCGTGACAGCACCTTTGGCTATCAGGCCGTTGACCACGGTGGCTATCGACTGAAAGCCGGTGGCGGTGCGGAGCTGGTCTAGGGTAAGTTTTTTGGCTGCACCGATTATTTTGCCGAGCGCCACTTCCTCGCGCTCCGAAAGCACGGGAGCGAGTGCCGGGTCATAGTCGGGATGAAGCTCTACAAACGTCTCGCTTTCGAGCCGCAGACCCGCCGGCACGGCAGCTTTGTAGACCTCACCCGGCGTACACAGATAGTAGTCGGCTATCCAGTTCCAGAATTTTATCTGCGGGTGTCGCACCACAGGTTCGTCGTCGAGCGTCACGGCTATATCCTTCACTTCGTAACCCTGTGGAGGAAATGGAGTGAGAGCCGTGACTATGCCCGTGTAGAATTTCTTGCGGCCGAAAGGCACCACCACCCTGTGACCCACTTTAGCCCCGGCCGCCATAGCGGGGGGCACACTGTAAGTAAATGTGCCTTGTATAGGCACCGGCAGCAGTACTTCGGCAAATGTCATGAGTTCTGAGCTTTCCAGATGTCGGCAAACGAATGCCACGAGCAGCCGACGCCGAAACGCAGGCAGTTTTCAATCACGTATTGAGTCGACACTTCTTCGTCGAGGAGAAATCCGAGTTTGAAGAATACGGCGTCGTCCTCGGCAATGCACGACACGGCTCGGTGGGTGCGGTTATATTCGTTGGCCACAGTGTAGGGATCTTTTACCTTGAAGTCAAACGAGCGGGTTATGATCGTAAGCCAGTTGTCTTCCACCATAAACCATGCTATCATGTCGTAAGGGAAATCGTCGTCGGCTGAAAGTACGGTCATCAGATCGCCGTCGTCGTCTTTCTTGGTGGCGATACCCGCTTCGTCGAGCAGGTCGCGTAGAGTACTTTGGTTTATTCCTTTGAATATCATATAACTATGAAGATTTTGTTATGTCACGGGTTATGTTCAGAATCCCACGCGGGGAAGTTCGCGGCGGTGGCGGTCATACGAATCGCGTAGTTTCTCGTATTTCCGGCGCTCAGCCGCTGTCACCGATGGATGTGCGCATCCGATAGTGCTTTCGAGTTGCTGCTGTGTTATAGCCACGATCTTTTTATCAGGCGCGGCTATGGTCTGCTCAAACGCTTTTCTGGCGCTTTCTTTCACGAGATAAGCTATGTCGCCCGACGAAAAACCGTCGGTCATCTTGACGAGTCTGTTGAGGTCGAGGTCCTCGTGCGGGCGGTCAGTGAGTTCAAGCTGAAAGAGCTTCGTGCGCACCTGCTCGTCGGGCAGATCCACGTATATCACCTCGTCCATCCTGCCCTTGCGCATCACCGCCGGATCGATGGCGTCGATGCGGTTGGTGGTTGCCACCACATACACACCCTTCTGTGCGCAGTTGTTGAGTCGGGTGAGAAATTCGGCCACTTCGTCGTTGCGGCTGTTGGTGTCGCCACCGGCTGCCGACCGGCTCGGCACGAGCGAGTCAAACTCCTCAAGCACCAGAAGCACTCCGCTTTTCTCGCGCCGCGCTATGCGCTCGCATTTCGTGAAGAGTTCGGCTATAAGTCCCTGGGTGCCGTGGATAAATATGCTGCCGAGATCGCCGGGATTGACGGTGGCGTAGATCAGTCCGCTTTCTTCGGCGAGTTTTCGGGATATGAACGACTTGCCATTGCCCGGGGGGCCCCACAGCAGCATGCCGTTGGGAGGCTCGATGCGGAAAGTGCGGGCCAGGTCGGGATTCTTGACTATCGAGATGAAGTTGCGAGTCATCTTTGCCTTGATGTCGTCAAGTCCGGCCACGTCGCTGAACCCGTTGCCCTCGGCTCGCTTGAAATCGATCTTCAGTCTCGGCTCACCGCTGCGCTGCTGAGGAATTTCGTCAGGCTCATCGGAGTTGACGTGAACTTTGGGCTGACGATTCTCGGGTTTGGAGCGTGCCGGCTCTTCGTAATCGTCAGGGTGGTCGGCGGGATTATCGTCGGTCATATCATATTTCCGAGGCAGCGGCATCTCTTTCTCCTCTATTATGGAGTAGATGGCGGCAAGAAATTCGCGTGGCGATGAGGCGCGCATGTCCGGTGCGGGCGAAAGATTCGAGGATATGAGTTTGCGCAGCGATCCAATGGCGTCGACGTGAGGCGCCGACGAGCTAACGAGTGCGCGGTAATTATCGCGCGCATCTTCCGGCAAGTCATGCTGCTCAGGCTTCCACGGAGGGGTGGACTGTATCATGGCTGTCAGCAGCATGGCTGCCGAGAATACCCAAGATGCAAAACTGCCCGGCAGCTCTCCGGCTTCAAGCTCGGGAGCGAGATAAGTATTGACAGTGGTGCTGTCGGTCACGTCCTCGTCCCAGTGGGGGAGGAGGGTGGTGGCTGCATGATAGGTGTCGCCGTCTTTGCTTATCAGGATGCTTCCGGGTGTAAGCGCATATCGGGCGAAGTCACTGCCCGAACCTGCTGCAAGGCGCGATGTGATTATCTCATAAAACAGCGGCAGAGCCACGTCCCACGACATCACCGACTGCTGCAACACATCGGCAAGCGTATCGGTGTCGTCGGCCATGCTTACCGCTACCAGTGTCAGGTCACCGGCCTGACATACTTCTGCTTCAGAGTGGCGGGCGCACTCGTCGGCTGCCGCTTCAGCGCTGTCGGTGACATACAGCAGGCAGCGCCGTCGGCCGTCGGCCGATAGTCGGGCGAGATAGTATTCGGCAGAGGGAGCGTCGCTTGTGGCCTCACGGCGTGCAACAAGCCGTTCAGCTACATATCCGCATATTTCTTCATTAAGGTTTATCAGCATATTCTACAAAGTTACTTCTTATAAGTGTAAACTGCAAGAACTGTACCGTAATTTTGTTAAAAGTCAAACTGTTAACTAATTTTAACACTTGGGGGGGGGTAATTTCAAAGATTATATATACTTTTGCACGTCCGTTAACACGGTGAACACACATATATAGTAACTATAGGATTATATTTAAACCTAATTTTTGCAGTTACAGACATAACACACACACACACGATTCGCATTACAAGAATACACAACCGTTTGAACCTGCATAAAAGAGTTTTAAATTTTAAACCTGAATCAGACTCATCATATAATGAACAAATTTGTAATTTGTTGGCTGACACTACTGTCCGGACTTATATCATTCGGACAGTCACCTGCCGATTCAGCAAAAGTATATTTCAGAATCGGACACCGGCACTTCGATCCGGCCTACAATAACAATGGTGCTACCATGAAACCGTTTGTCGATCATGTGAAGCAGGTCGATGCCATCGATGGTATAGACCGTCTGGTGGTGAAAGCCTATGCGTCGCCTGATGGAATGGATCGTGCCAACACTATTCTCACCCAAAACCGATGCAAGGCCATCACGGCCTATCTGTTGGAAAACACCGCAGTGGATACGGCGCTTATCGATGCCCAGCCCGAAGGTGTGGCATGGGGTGAACTTCGCCGCATGGTGGCCGAAAATCCCGACGTGCCCTCGCGCGATAAGGTGCTCGAAATTCTCGACAAAATACCTGTGTGGGTTTTCGATGAAAACAATGTGCTCGTCACCGGACGCAAAAACGAGTTGATGAAACTCGACCACGGTAATCCATACCGCTGGATGTATGAGCACCTGTTTCCCGAGCTACGCAATGCTGTGGCAGTGACGCTCTATGTAAAAAATGATGTGATCGCTCCCACTCCGGCTGCTGAAGCGGTGTCTGCAGAATCGGCTCCTATTCCAGTGGAGGATACACTTGCAGCCGAGGTGACCGAGGAAGTGGCCGAAAGCACCGTCGATTCTGAAATCGCCGGACTCGCTGATGGCTCTGACGACATCGTTGCCACTGATCCCATCCACCGCTTCGCGCTGAAAACCAATCTGCTCTACTGGGTGGCTCTGATGCCTAACATCGAGCTTGAGTGGCGTATCAATCCGCGCTGGTCGCTGGCTTTGGAAGGCAACGTGGCATGGTGGAAAAACTCTCACCGTCATAAGTATTATCAGATAGCCATGATATCGCCTGAAGCGCGATTCCATCCCCTCGTCAAGGGGCCGTGGCACGGGCTGTATGTTGGCGCGTTTGCCGGAGGCGGTTGGTATGATCTCGAAAACGGTGGGACCGGCTATCAGGGTGAAGCCGGACTGGCCGGTCTGTCGGTAGGCTATCAGTGGCCTATAGCCCGCAACTGGTCACTCGAAGCAGGACTCGGATTAGGCTACATGTACTCACGCTATAAGGAGTATATCCCCCACGATGACCATTATCTGTATCAGCGAACCAAGTCGCTCAACTATGTAGGTCCGCTTAAAGTGAAATTTGCCATAGCATGGCGATTCAACGACATCAACAAACCTAAGAAAGTCACACCGACTCTATGAAAAGTACCAAGATATTAAGTATGGCAGTAGCGGGCCTGATGCTCATGGCTATGTCATCCTGCCGAAAAGATTTATGCTACAATCACTTCCGCACGGCTGCCGTGTCACTGTCGTGGGAGCAGGAGTGGGAGCGTGATTACGGTATGGCTCACGCCGCCAACTGGGACGAGGCTCTTCATGGCCTGACCTACGACGACATGCGCCCCGAATTGCCTGAACTTGTGACTCTCGTGACGTATTCCGACGAGGCTTCTCCCCGCGAGACATTCCTACCCGTCGAGGGCGACGATGTGGGTGTCGACGGTCTGAGCGGCACTTCGTTTCTGCTTTACAACAACGATACCGAGTATATTGTGCTTGCCGACATGGCTTCGCTGGCCGAGGCACGCGCCACTTCCACCTCGCGCTCGCGATCGACCATCGAGTATCTTACGCAGATTCATCCCGGAGTGCGATCCACCAATCCGCCCGACGTACTCTATGCATCGTTTGTCGAGGAGGTTCCCTTCATCGACCTTCACGAGTCGCGTCATCTACCCGTGACCATGCAGCCGCTGGTGTATACATATATCATCCGCTATGAGTTTGAATATGGCATACACCACGTGGCTATAGCCCGCGGTGCTCTCGGAGGTATGGCCGAATCAGTGTATCTGCGTTCGGGTGCCACCTCGGCTGAGTCGTCGATCATACTTTTCGACTGCGACGTGAAGAGCTACGGCTGTGAAGCACACGTGCGTTCGTTCGGCATTCCGGCCTTCCCTGACGAGTATTATGGCCGCGCCGCAACATCGCGCGCCGACGAGCCTTATACGCTCAATCTCGAACTCCGACTCACCAACGGCAAGACCGTAGAGTTCAACTACGATATAGCCGACCAGATTCTCGCCCAGCCACGTGGCGGAGTGATTCGAGTGTCGGGTATACGTATCGAAGACGAGGAAAACCTCTTCAACTCCGGATTTGACGTTGAGGTGGATGACTGGGGCGAACATGAAGATATAGACCTCCCCGTAGGTGTATTTTAATATGAAAAACAATTAATCTACTTTTTAACCATCAAATTATTTATTAACACACACAATGAAAAAATCGATCTTTTTCATGGCAGGTTGCGCAGTAGCACTCGCATCCTGTACGCAGACCGATGTAATCGAGGAAGGTGTTCAGTCGAGCGCCATCGGTTTTGAAAACGCAGTAAACAAGGAATCGCGTGCGTTTACAAGCGTCAACGACCTTACGAAGTTTTTCGTGTACGGTTATTACACCAAGGCTAATGCCACCAACAATCCTGTCAACGTGTTTGACGGCGAAACAGTGACTCTGGCCGACGGTGCATGGGGTTACACCAATACCCGTTACTGGGTACCCGATGCTACCTATCGCTTCTATGCCTACAGCTGCGAAAACGGTACATCCACTTGCGAGGCCGGTCTTGACCTCACCGGTACCACCATTGAGCAGCGCGCTCTCAGCCTCACCGGCTACACCCTTCATGATCACCACGATCTCATCTTCGCTACCAACGATAACGGTATCATAGGTAAAGAAACCGGCAATGCCAAGGTGGCCTTTACTTTCAAGCACATCCTCAGTAAGATCAATGTAGTATTCGACAGCGAATTTGCACCCGGCTACGATGTAGTGATCAGCAACGTGCGCTTCGAGAATATCTACGACAAGGGTAATTATGATCCCTATGATGAGTGGACCTCCGAATCTCGCACAAGCACCAACGAAAACAATCCTACCAAGGTAGAGCTTGCTCTCGTAAGCGGTAAGGACGTGGCTTCAGCTGCCGACGCCAATGTGGAAGGCTCGGTAGAGCTTAAGGCTGAGACCGTATCGGGCTACGTGATTCCTCACGAATATGGCGAATCACTCGTCCGTCTGGTATTTGACATCGACGTTAAGCAGGGCGACGACACCATGTTCTCGCGCACACTCACCGGTTCTTGGAAGCCCAACTGGGGTCTTGGCAAGGCTTACACTTACAATGTGACTATCTCAGGTACTGCCGCCGATCTCGAACCCATCGTATTCGAGACTTCGCAGAGCATCGACGGATGGGGTGAAGGTGATACCTCGGAAGTCAAGATGGACTTCTCGGCTAACTAATCCCGTCCTCAAGGAACAAATTTTTCTGACAGCGGCGTCGCTGGGCGCACTTGTGGCGCCGCCGTCTTTCTATTTCACTTTCACACTCCCAAACACTCTTTCTCCTCGCAGACTCTATTGACGATGTTTGATACTGTAAAATATATGTTTATGGCCGCAGCCGCTTCCGGACTGCTTGCCGCCTGCACATCAGGGACCACCGACGGTGACGGTCCCGCCGACGGATGTGCCGTGAAGTTCGAGGCCCGCGAGGCGTCGCGTGCTTCGGTTATCACCAACACCTCTCTCACCGCCAATCCCTTTGTCGTATATGCCGACATGACAAAGACCTCCGGTTTCGGTAATGCATTAAGCGTATTTGACGGCACCGTGGTGTCGTATACCGACGGGGCGTGGAGCTACGGGACACTCCAGTATTGGTTTCCGGGCTACACTTACTCGTTTGTTGCCGTGTGTCCGGCCACTCTTTCCGATCTTAATTACGAAAACAATCGCTTAGCGTTAACATATACTCAGCCCGCCGACTACACTCAGGCCGCCGACGTGCTCACCGCCACCCATCGCCGCAGCTACTCGCAGGGCACCACCGCGCCGGTGGCATTCAAGTTCAGCCACATCATGTCGCGTCTTAACTTCGTGGCCCAGGTTGACCCTGCGGCCGAAGACGGAGTGATGATACAGAGGCTCGCTCTTGTCAATGGCGTGACCCGCGCCACATATCAGATCGAACCTGCCCAGCTCGGCTCGGCCACCGAGACCGACGACTATATCCTGGGCACGTGGACTACCGACGACCAGAATACGGGTACGATTTTTGAACGTGTGGAGAGCATACTGCTGCAGCCCGGCGAAAAACTCGAACTATTTCCTACCGATACCGATCCGCTCATAGTCATTCCGCAGTCGGTGACGAGCGACTTGAGTGTAGAGATTTCTTATCATTATGCTTCTGATCCCGATAATATCATCACCTCATCGGCAAGCCTCTACTCTATAGCTATTGCCAATCACGGCGGAAAGTGGGACGCGGCGCGCTCCTATACCTACAACTTCTCGCTCGGCGCCAATGCTTTCGTAATCTACTCAGTGCCCTCGGTGGAGGACTGGAAAGATGCCGAAGGCGGTAACTATGTGATAACCGACAAATAAAATATCTTAGACCAGGCATGAAAATACAACGCATCTTTTACATATCTGCCACAGCGATACTCGCCTTGGGCTGCACATCATGCTCCGAGGCCGACGAACCCGCCGGAGCTGCTTCGGCCGACGAGTATATTCTGTTTGGCCGTCCGTGGATCAATCCTGATGCCACGGTGGGCGACTTCGCTTCGCGTGCCACTCTGGCTACCGAGGTGCAGGAATTTGACGTGTGGGGTTATTGTGTGCCCCGTTCGGTGTCAAATGCCAACCAGCTCAATCAGTCGGGTGCACCGCTCGAATGGAACCGTAAGTGTAACTTCTTCACCGGCACTCCCGACGTGTTTGATAAAGTGCGCGTGACCAACAGCGGTGATTTCACCAACTACAAGACTGCTTCGATACAGCTTCGCCAGTGGAATGCAAACGATGAGGCACGATATACGTTCATAGCTACTTCGGTGCATGATGCCGATCTGTTCTCGATGAGCTATTCAAGCGCAACGTCGGGCGACGCCCACGGCCCGCGCCTCACTTTCACCCTCCCCGCCGAAGGCTCGTCGCTCACCACTCCGCTCGACTACACAGCTCAACCTGATGCTCTGATAGCCGCACGCTTTGACCATCAGAAAGCCGATGGCCGAGTACCCATGTCGTTTGCCCACATGATGATAGGTCTCCGCTTTAAGTTTCATAACCACACCGATGATAAGGATTTGATAGTGAAACGCGTGACTTTCTCGGGTGAATTCTACAAGCAGACCGTGGTGGACTTTTCATCTGACGATCCCGACTTCACGGTGACAGACGGGACATATTCAGGCGTGTTTACTCTGCTTGATTCACCTCAGACCATTATAGCCGGCGCAGCCGATCTGATGGGCACAACTACGCATCCCGTCACGCTGCTCCTGCTACCCAACCGTCACCCTGTATTGAGCACCGATGATGCTCACGACAAGGAACTCGTGCTTGGTAACAGAAAGACCATTACCATCGAATACTCGATAGGCGGTAACGAACAGACTTATACGCTCAACAACTTCGAGCTCAACTATATACCGCAGGAAAACTCTCTCCACACGGCTCACTTCAATTTCGTGGGCGACCAGTTTGTGGTAATGTTCCAGGCCAACAATGATACTCAGTGGGGCAACGGCTCCGACACTGAAGTCGATATAAAATAATAATACTGCACTATGACTATGAAATATATCAATTTCACCCGCGTGGGCCGACTGCTCTCGATGGCCGCAAGCTGCATGATGGCGGCTGTGGCCGTGTCGTGTGCCGACGAAGCACTGATTACCGATCCCGTCATCGACGGCGAACCAGGCAGCATAGCGTTTCGATGCACGGAGATGGTGGAGGTGTATAAGGGTGTCAATAACTATGCCTCGCGTGCCGATCTGTCAAAGACTTCGGAGGAAAAGGAGATAAAGACGCTCCATGTGTTTTTCTTCGATCAGGAGTCGGGCGATCTGCTTACATCCAATTCCTACGCCAACTTCCCCGCTTATCAGAAGGTGACGAGCATGTCGCTTCTTAAGGTGCCTACCGGCGAGGGTATCGACAATATATTCGGAAGCACCGAGCAGGACCGCAAAGTTCACATCGTGGCGATAGCCAACATTCATGCTACCGACGCAGCCGAGTCGGCTGAAGATGATGCTAACATGTTCTGCACCACCTACAGCCCCAATGGCGAGATTCGCCGCAAGGGACGCGAGGCTACCGGTGAACGCTACATGATCACCAATGTACAGGATCTCTATGACTGGGTCTACTTTCCCCACGTGCGCATGGATCGCGGCGCGGCCAATGATATTTCGCGCCTTCCCTCGTCAGGTATGCCCATGATAGGTGAACTGAAAAACGTGGACCTTTCCGCCAAGCCTGCCGATGAGCAATACATAGTGAATCTGCGTGCACTGATGGCTAAAGTCAATGTTTCGGTAAAGCTCGAACCCACGCAGGTAGCCGGCGATTTCCCCATACTCAGGATTACGGAATACGGTGTGAGAAACATGCCGGTGGCCGTGCCTTTCTTTATGCCCGACGGAGAGCTGAAAGAAGGTCAGTCGGCCCACAAGCCGGAATCGTTTGCCGACTATGCCGCCACTTACAATGTAACCGACGCACCGATGTATCACAACGACGATACGACATGCCCCGAGGATCGCGAATTTAACCCTGCCGACAAAGATTTCAATCAGGGCGTGCACGAGTACACCACCACTTCCGGTCTGCCCGTCACCATCAATAAGGACTCGGAGCCGGTGGTATTCTCTTACTACACATTCGAGAATATCAATCTTCCCAACTACGATGCCAAGCGCCCTAACGGTGAGCTTGATGATACAGACGCATTCACTCAGTCGGGCGACTCGTTTGTGTTCAACCGCCCGAGCGGTATCAGCGAATCAGACAATCTGCAACGCTGGAAACCCACCATAGCCTACGAAAACTGCGCCTCGGCTCTCATACTGAAAGGCGAATATACCACTGACCAGAATATCACGTATAAGGCTCAGTTTACCATCTATATCGGCGGTGATACTTCGGGCGACATGGCTGGTATCACTTCTGACCCCGAGGCCAACTACCGCAACTTCAAGGTGAAGCGCAACCATCAGTACAACAACAATATCGTGATACGTGGACTTGACTACGTGCGCAACTCGTCTGACCGCGTGTATACTTTTGACGGACGCGTGAATGTGGTGAGCGACAACCCCCTCTATCTCTCGATAGTCAACGAGCGCCTTGTCGACGCCCACGCCACAGCCCTGCCTATGGATATATGGATCAGCAATACCGACGATGCCACGATAGAGGGCGATATATCGTTTGAAATAGCCGACCATATCAACGACAGCTGGATAAGAATGGAACTCGTGTCGGCTGATGATATGAAGGCCGGTATCAGCGGTGTGGCTTATGCGCCCGGTACCGGGGCAAGAACTTACTTTACGTATGATCTCCTTGACGAACTCAGCGATAATTACGTGATGCACGTACCTGCCGCCACGGGCAACCGCTCGCGCATCTACTTCTATATCGACGAGAATGTGCCGCAGTCAAATGACGACGCAAACTACGGCACCCGCACCGCCACCGTCAATATCGCCTACGATGTGCGCCGATCCGACGGCACTATCGAGCATCACAGCCGTACACTCGACATCGATCAGGCCGCTCTGCTCAAGGTGTCGGGACAACATCGCAGCGGCACGGTTGAAGACACTTGGATGGAGTATTACGAAGAGTATCTCGAACACAATGACCCTCTTGACCGCCACGAGCAGCCGGGTGAATTCTACGAAGGACTGTATTGGGGTCTTAACGGAACTAACGTCCCCAACAATGCTTCAGGAGGAAGCTCATATCAGATATATACGCGCGACGCTGCGTTCAGAATGACAAGATGGGCTATTGATAACAGCGGATCTGATATCACGACTGTAAAATTATTCAATGATCAGGCTCCTGCTTCGGCATTTCATTATTGTTATGGAAAGAATAAGCGTAATGCCGACGGATCTGCTCACGTGACTTATGTTGAGAATACTTTCTTAGGCATAGTGACAGGTGTGCAGACAGCGACTGGCTGGTATATGCCGGGTATACGAGAGCTTGAGCTTGGAATGACCACATACTACGATTTGTTTGATGATTTTCACGACAATCTTTATTGGTCGGCTGCGGCTGCACAGAGTAGTAATTACAATGCGCGAGCCACAGGAGTGGTAATCAGCGGAAATACCGTTGATTATGTGCCGAGTTCGTCGGGTGAGGCCGGTTACGTGCCCCGTACGGGGCGCGCCCTCCGCATCCGTGCGTTCTATCGTGTTGACTAAGAAAAACACACTCTATATCCTCTATTCGAGCCGGTCAGCAGTGATGCTGGCCGGCTTTTGGTTATAGCAGCTGTAGGCCGGGAAGTATAGGGTCAGTAGATATGTAACTTTATCGTAGCAGTCGCGCACCATCTACCGCCGGCCGCTCACCGGTGAGCGTCACTACAGGTCCATCAAAAAAACATGAATCATGAATCATAAATTATGAATCAAAAAATCACTCTTTTACATAGCTGAGGCTGTGGCGTAACAGCAGTTTACGACACAGCCTCAATACTGTAGTGGTGTGGAATATATTATTCAGCCTTGACTTCAGGCGCTGCTACGGCAGCCTGAGTGGCAGGTGCGGCGGGAAATTTTGCTTCCCAACCGAGAGCGCTTGCGCCGAGTATGGCGGCGTCGGCTTCCTTGAGTTCCGAAGGCAGGATTTTAACCTTGCCTTTGAATGCCGGGAACATGTTGCGCTCCATCGACTCGCGGATAGGCTTCATGAGCAGTTCGCCGCTCTTGGCGAGACCTCCGAAAAGTATTATAGCCTCGGGCGATGAGAATACGGTGAAGTCAGCAAAAGCCTCGCCGAGCATATTACCGGTAAACTGGAATATCTCTTTGGCAAGCGGATCGCCCGCTATAGCGGCATCGTATACGTCCTTTGAGGTGATCTGGTCCAGAGGTATGTCGCGGAGCTTGGAGTCGTCGTTGCGAATCTCAAGAAACTCGCGGGCGGTGCGTGCCACACCCGATGCCGAGCAGTAGGCTTCGAGGCAGCCGGTGCGTCCGCAGCCGCAGAGTCGACCGTTGTTGCGCTTCATGATTACGTGGCCAAGCTCACCGGCGAAGCCGTCGTGACCATATACCACCTGACCGTTGATCACTATACCCGAACCTACGCCGGTACCGAGGGTGATCATGATAAAGTTTTTCAATCCGCGGGCAGCGCCGTAGGTCATCTCGCCTATGGCGGCGGCATTGGCGTCGTTGGTGATGGCTACCGGGATACCGAACTTGTCGCTCACCATCTTGGCCAGGGGCAGGGGAGTGGGCCAGGGGATATTGACCAGTCGCTCTATCATGCCTGTATAGTAGTTGGCATTAGGAGCGCCAATACCTATACCGTGGATCTTGTCGACTGCGTTGTGGGCTTCGAGCAGACGCATTATGGCTTTGTAGAGCTCGTCGATATAGTCATTGACGTCGGCATACTGCTGGGTCTTGATCGAGGAGCTGGCTATTACGACACCGCGGGCGTCCACGATGCCGAATACAGTGTTGGTACCGCCTATGTCGATACCCACTACGTAGGGTTTATTCATGACTGTCATAATTTAAGTTGATATGATTTCCGATAAGAAGATTTACAAAGTTAGTAATTTAACATGACATTGTCCTCGCGAGATTTAAAAAAGCAATTAAAAAATCTAAAAATCTATCCCCGTGAGGTAAAAAAATTGCTAACTTTGCCTTTCCGAGTGAAAATACCATATACGAATCAATCATAAGCAATGAAAATACGATCTCTTACCATGGCTGTCTGCGCACTTTGGTGCGGGTCGGCCACCACCGCCGAGGCAGCAGTGCCGAGCGGTTACTACAGTTCATGTGAAAACAAATCGGGCGCCGCTCTGCTTACGGCGCTCAACCAGAAAATCTCATCGCACACCACTATCAGCTACAAGGGGCTGCTCGATCTTTACAAGACGTCGGACGTGAAGGCCAATGGCAAGATCTGGGATATGTATTCCACCAAAGAGTGGAACACCGGCGAGACTTGCGGCAACTACTCGTATGTGGGCGACTGCTACAATCGTGAACATTCCATGCCGAAAAGCTGGTTTAACGATGCTTCGCCTATGTATAGCGACGCTTTCCATCTTTATCCCACCGACGGTAAGGTCAACGGCCAGCGCGGCAATAATCCCTACGGCGAATGCGCCTCGGGCACCACGCTTCCCTCACATGGCGGCGTGCAGGCGCTCGGTAAGCTCGGTAAGAGCACTTTCGCAGGATACAGCGGCACCGTGTTTGAACCGGATGATGAATATAAAGGCGACTTCGCACGCTCGTATTTCTACATGGCCGCCTGCTACAACGACCGCATTTCGTCGTGGAGCAGCGACATGCTTGCCGGCAACAGCTACCCGGCGTTTACCACCTGGGCTGTCAATCTGCTTCTGAAGTGGCACCGTCAGGATCCGGTGAGCGAAAAAGAGATAGCGCGCAACGAAGTAGTGTATAATAATCAGCACAACCGAAATCCTTTTATCGACTATCCCGACCTGGCCGAGCATATCTGGGGCGACAAAAAGACCGTGGCATGGTCAACAAGCGGTTCGGCTGAAGCCACGCTATCGCAACCCGTCAACGGTACCGTGATCGACTTCGGCTATGCGGCTATAGGTCACCCTGTGAGCCGATATATCACAGTCAAGGGTGCCAACCTGTCGTCGCCGGCTTCGGTAAGCGTTAACGGCGCAGGTTTCTCTTGTGCAGTAAGCTCTCTCTCGGCCTCTGACGTCAACTCCGGAGTGTCGCTTACCGTCAGCTTCTCGCCGGTTTCGGTCTCGAAGGCCACCGGCACACTCACCATTAAGTCGGGCACAGCCACCGCCACTGTCACTCTCAGCGGCGAAGGCGTTGATGGTATACCGGTGAGCGAACCTACTCAGATCACCAGCGAGTCATTCACATTCACATGGGTGAATATCGACGAGGCTTCAGCTAAATATATCATCGACGTGACCGAAAACGGCGGCTCGGTACTCGGATATCCCACCACTGTAAATGCTTCGCTCGAACGCTATACCGTGGCCGACCTTCTGCCTGAGACCACTTACAGCTACCGCATCAGCTCGTCGACGATGGACAGCCGCACTATGACCGTCACCACCGGAGCTCTCGTGCCCTGGATCGGATTCCTCTACGACGGTGACTTGTATTTCTCTACCGAGCCGGGTGTGCCCTCCGATGCCGCCGAGCTTATGATCGAAACCGAAAATATCGACGGCGACATCACGCTTACCGTATCGGAGCCATTCGAGTTGTCGACCGATAAGGCTGCGTGGACCTCGACCATCACGCTCCTGCCAGATGAAGACCGATTCTACCTGCGCATGAATGCAGCCGAGAGCGGCGAATATCACTCTGTGATCAAGGCCGTGGCCGGAAATTATAGTAACGACGACACCGAAATCAACGGTATTGCCGCCTCTACTCCCGAATTTGTCGAGACTTTCGAGTGTGACAATGATCAAGCCAAAAGCTATTATACAGGCAATATAGCAGGTGTGGCCTCACCCTGGACTTTGGAGAAGATCTATTTCAATGCCAATGCCGGTGAAGCTCATAGTGGTGAGAAGAGCATCCGCTTTAATAAGAGCGGCTCTGACAGCTATCTTGTGATGGCTGCCGACAAGATGCACGGCGCAGGCGAAGTATCGTTCTATGCCAAGGCCTGGAGCAACACCGAGCCCGGCGAAATCACACTCAGCTACACTACCGATGGCGGTCTCTATTGGACCGAAGTCAAGAAGTTTAATATCACGTCGCCTTCTTATCAGGAATATCGAGCAGCTGTCAACGTATCAGGCAACGTTCGCCTGAAATTTGACCGCACTTCGGGCGGCCGCGTATGCCTCGACGATATTTCGATAGCCAACTACACCGGCACAGTGTCGATAGCTGACCTCGATTATCACCGCTGGGATGCTTTCGGCCGAAATCATGAGTTAGTCATCGAGACCTACTCCGGTCTTACCCTCGACGCTGCCGTGGTGGGTACTGACGGTGTGGTATACTATAACGGCTCGGTCAACGGTGAACTGTCCATAGCTCTCCCTGCCGGCCTCTACATTGTGGTGATCGACGACTATGCCCGCCGCGTAGTGGTTAGATAATCCTGCATATCATCTTATAAGTGACCTTATCAGGGTCGGCGATTGTGCATTCATGCTGCCAATCGCCGGCCTTTTTTATGCTTTTCGTGCAGCGATGTGGTATGAATTGGTATAAAATGTAATATATTAGTGTGATTTTGGAAATAAATTACTATATTTGCGATGTGATATATGATAAAGTGTTATAATATAAGAGTTCGATATGAAGCCTACACTGTCATTGATAATACTATCGCTGATGAGCTTTGCGAGCTTTGCGGCGCAGGATCTTCAGCCTGTGCCTGAGAGATGTGTGATGAATTGGGGTGTCACCGCTGCGTTTGACATCAATATTCCTACCACTGATTCATCGCGTGAGGATTTTGATTACTGTGATGTCCCGATAGAGTATGGTGGAGCAGCGGGTGCCGTGTTGCGGTTTTCGTGGCCGCGAGGATGGTTTGTAGAGCCGGGTGTCAATGTCGGGTATGACTACACGAGTTTCGACCCTGCTGAAATCGGTAATCCTCGCGTAGGGTTCGGGCGCTGGCGCGTAGCGGTCCCCGTGACCGGTGGGTACATCTTCAATATCAACGATGACTTCGGCATAGGGCCTGTGGCCGGAGTGGAGTTGATATGTAATTTGAAATCCGGTACCGTCGGACAGCCCTCGACGATTCACTACTCGTCGTCGAGTCTGTGGCGTCCCGTTAATTTTGCGTTCATGGTCGGTTTTGAGATAAATATGGGCCATTGGGCAGCAACTACCCAGGCACATATCGGAGTAGTGCCTTATTATAAAGGAGCACCTGACGTAATCTACCGCCAGGCGCCGATAACTGCGCAGGTGTCCGTCGAAGCCAAATACTATTTCTGATACGTAAGAGTACCTTAGATATCCCTTGCGTCTATTGCTATAAGATACATGATAGAATAAAATAAATGCCGGTTATGCGATCGTTGATATTGCCTCTTATTATGCTTGTGGCACTGAGTGCCTTTTGGTCGTGTGGACATCGAGGCTATGATTCACGACTGCTCATAGCCGAGAGCATAATTATTGACAGACCAGACTCGTCACTGGCCATACTTGACTCTTTATCGCTATCCGATCTTCACCGCGAGAGCGATCGCGCGCTGTATGCTATGCTCGTCACTCAGGCGCTCGAAAAGCTGCATCTCAAACCTACCGATGACTCCCTTATAGCTATTGCCACTGACTATTATGACTGCCACGACGACGCAGAGCGCCAGGCTATATCACATTATTATAGAGGTATAGTGCAGTATAATACCAAAAATTTTCCAATAGCTATAGTGTATTTTTTTAGAGCAAGAGATATAGCTAAAGAAAATCATTTGGATTTTTGGGCAGGGATGTCGTGTAGGGGTATCGCTGATATTTATAATTCTACTTATAATGCAGCCGAGGAACTTATATTTTCTGGAGAAGAACTTGAGCATATGACCAAGAGTGGTGTACAGCCATATTTAAATTACTCACTATTAGATTATGCACAATCTTTAGGTAATATGTGTAAATGGGATGAATCTAATGATTTACTGAAGCAGGTATTGGATTCTGCTGAGCTATATCAGGATTATTATCTTCGTTACTGCTCGATGCAAAATACTATTCATAATTTGATTCTTACAAAAAGATTTTCTGACGTAAGTCCTATTATGCTATCGTGCATTATGGATGGGCGTTTTTCAGAAGCGGGTGATACGTGTCTTTATTGTCATGTTATGATAGAATCGGGTTGTTTAAACGATTCGGTAGTTATGATGGTAGAAAATTTATCTGATGGTGATATCATATATAAGAAATATTTAAAATATAAGATCGCAGAGGCTTGTCGCGATGTTAATGGTGTTGTTGAGGGAAGTGAAGATGTATATAATTCTCTTGTTTCTGAATTTAGAGAGTGTATGAGTCACACATTGACTACTTCTATTTCCGCTTATTATGATCTGAAGGCAAAACACTCGGAAGCAGAACTTGAGATCGCAGAATTAAAAATGTATTTCGTGCTGATTATATGTGTGGTGGTTATATCGATTATAATTATCTCTGCCCTCTACATAGTCAGACGACAAAAGATTAGTGTGGAGGAAAAAGTATTGTTGGCCGAACAACTACAGGAAGATTTGAACAAAAGTAGGGAAAGTAATTCCGCATCTCTGGATATAATCAGAAAAGTAATGTCGGAAAAATATGAACTGCTCGATAATATAGGCACTATAGTATTATATACTTCCGACACACGTGCCGCCCGTCGAAAGATTGCTGATGCTGTGACCGGAATTATTAATGATCTTACAATAGGTAGTGGAAAAATTGCTCAATTTGAAGATGAAGTTAATAGAAATTACGACGGTCTCTTTGACGATTTCAAGAATGATTTGCCAAACCTGAAAGAGGCCGATTATAGGTTATTTTTATTTTCCGTGCTTGGTTTGTCCAATTCAGTAATCTCATTATTTCTTAAAGAAGATAAGATTGAAGCCATTTATAATCGCCGTCGCCGCCTTAAAAATAAGATTAGTGACCTGGACGAAACTAAGAAAGAGCGATATTTGAAATTTCTTTAGTAAAGTGTTTGATTTATAGCTTGTTAGAGCTTAAAATCGCAACTCTAATGATATATAATTGAAAATCAGGACATTAGGAATATGGAACAAATTATTTTCCAATCTTGCGGCGTAAATATCTGATTAATAATAAAGTAGAATTTGTAAAAAACAAGTGAATTAAGGGCTGTTTTTCGGATATAGGATGCTTATAGAGTAATTTTGTGGTGTAATATTTAACCTAAATTTACTCTATTATGAAGAAGATTTTACTTTTGTTTTTTATCACATTTGGGCTAATTCCGGTGTCGGTAGATGCTGGAATTAGTTCGACGTCTTCTGGAGAAAAAAGTACCATACTTATAAGTAAGAAGAATACTTCAGGGCGTCCGGGTGTTCCGTCAAAGTTTACAATAGGTTGCTACTATGGCGATGGCTATATTGGCTTTGTATTTCCCACAGGAATCAATCTGATTTCTATAAATATCAGTAACGAAATTGAGGAATGGTCCGGCGTAGCCACTACCGATGAACCTGTGCTTGAAACTCCTCATTTTTCAGGCGAGTACGAAATCGAATGTGTTGCAGATAATGGTCATACATTTGTCGGCATTATTGAGTTCTGATAAAAAGATTAAGTTATTTGGTCCGTGCTACTATTTCAGAAATAATAATCAACGTAAAATAAACCATTAAGAAAATGAAGAAATTTTTATTCGTATTATCATTATTACTCATTGCAATTAGTTTTTATTCATGCCAAAATGATGAAGATTTGCAAAATACCCTCAACCTGGAATATTCAAGTGTAAGTTTAGATAGTGATCCTTTGATCGCAAATTTAAAAAATCTCAATGACAGTTTGCTTCAATCCAAAGACTCAATTGATGAGAGCAGGAGTATATCAGGATTTTTCAAAAATCTTAAGCAATTAGCTGTAATATATGCCGATATAAAGGGGGCAATAGAAGGCGCTAAATTAGGCTTTAAATGGGGTAAAGGCCATGGGCTTTTGTCATCCCTCGCAGGAAGTGCGGTTTTTGCAGCAGTAATGTCGGCTATGTATTCTGCTATGGCTGCCATCACGAATAGTTCGTCAAATATGGAGCAGGTGAATATTAATTTTGACCAGGAACGAGTTGAATTGGCATATGTAAATTCCGTGCTGAGACAAGACTTGGTTAGTAATGAATTAGAAAGATGCTCGAAAGTAAAAATTAATATACCGCAAAAAAATTGTAAGGATTATGAAGCCGGAATCCATCATAATATTACGTTGCGTCTAATACTAAATGAAGGGGATTTATATAATTATAATTTAGAAGATGCTCTTTCTTACACTGAACTCCAAACGCTACATTCAAGGGAGTATATGAATTCATATAAGACCGCATATACTAATCCTGAGGTATTCTCATTAAGCTATGAAGTTGAAAATCCATCAAAAGAAGATAAGGTGATACAGTTATTTTTGGATGCATATAAAGATTACGTTGACAATCTTGACGACGTAAATGACTTAATTAATAATTATATATCCATAATAGAGAAGGATACTAATATCACCGATGAAGAAAAGTCAGCAGTATATTCGGCACTGTCTACAGCTGCTTTTAGTTCTAATTATTGGTATCAGAAGCATTCGCGGAATAATGAATAATAGAAGTTTCAATTAAATAATTCTTTGATATGAGGTTGACACTATCATTGATAATTTCGTTATTTAGTTATATAACCCTTTCGGCGCAGGATCTTCAGCCTGTGCCTGAGGGATGTGTGATGAATTGGGGTGTCACCGCTGCGTTTGACATCAATATTCCCACCACTGATTCATCGCGTGAGGATTTTGATTACTGTGATGTCCCGATAGAGTATGGTGGAGCAGCGGGAGCCGTGTTGCGGTTTTCGTGGCCGCGAGGATGGTTTGTAGAGCCGGGTGTCAACGTCGGGTATGACTACACGAGTTTCGACCCTGCTGAAATCGGTAATCCTCGCGTAGGGTTCGGGCGCTGGCGCGTAGCGGTTCCCGTGACCGGTGGGTACATCTTCAATATCAATGATGACGTCGGCATAGGGCCTGTGGCCGGAGTGGAGTTGATATGTAATTTGAAATCCGGTACCGTCGGACTGCCCTCGACAGTTCACTACTCGTCGTCGAGTCTGTGGCGTCCCGTTAATTTTGCTTTCACGGTCGGTTTTGAGATAAATATGGGCCATTGGGCAGCAACTACGCAGGCACATATCGGAGTAGTGCCTTATTATAAAGGAGCACCTGACGTAATCTACCGCCAGGCGCCGATAACTGCGCAGGTGACCGTCGCAGCCAAATACTATTTCTGAATACAATTAATATCGGGTATAGCTTTTGGTGCTGAACATTCGCAGCGCGGCTGTCGTTATTAATTAAATATCAATGAATAATTCTCTCTAAAAATGAAAACGACAAAGAAACTCATGTTAGCGGCGGCAGCCGCAGTGATGGCGTCGGCAGTTTCGGCGCAAGTGCCTTCAAAGCCCGTAGAGATTACTTCGCCGGGCATAGTGCTGGCCGGAAGTTATGATAAGACCAAGCTCCCGAAAGAGGCGCAGGAATTTATCACAAAGTATTTTCCCGGCACTACTGTCACCAAGTGTGAGCAATACTTTGCCAAGGGCAAGATCTCGGTTGAGCTTAATAGCGGTGTGGATATAGACTTCGATACAAATGGCAACCCGATAGAAGTTGAAGCTCCTGACCACGCCACACTCTCGCGCGACGTAGTGAAGCGACTGCTTCACGACACAGCTTTCGCCCGTTTGGTAGCCGACGGATATGTGGATCGCGTGGAGTCGATAGAGATTAAGCGAGGCCGAGTGGTGGAAGTGAGCATCGACAAGCGCAATCCCGACACATATATCTTCGACGTCAACGGACTGTTTATAGCGCTGGAAGACTGACGAATCAGATATAAATATCTTCGGGATAGGTCACATCCCAAAGAAACAGAGCCTGCGGTGGCATGGACGTCCCCGCAGCGCACCGGTCGCGGCGGTCGATGATGGCCTGAAAGTCGTCAACGGTGAGTTTGTGTCGTCCTACATCGACGAGCGTGCCTACTACGGCGCGCACCATGTTGCGCAGGAAGCGGTCGGCGGTGATGACAAATACGTGACCGCTACCGTCGGCCACCGGTAACCACTCGGCGCGCGACACGTGGCATATGTTGGTGCGGGCGTCGGAGTGCAGCTTGGCAAACGAGGTGAAATCCTCGGTGTGGAGTAGCAGCCGGGCGGCTCGGTTCATGGCTTCGTAGTCGAGTCCGGCTGGAGCTTTCCACGACAGCGGGTAGAGAAACGGGGTCTTGACGTCGGCCGCGTAGTAGTGATAGGTACGCGAGGTGGCGTCAAATCTTGCGTGCGCGTCAGGTCTGACCTCGCGCAGACTGTACACGGCTATGTCGGGACCAAGCAGCGAATTGAGAGCTCTCACCAGTTTCTCAGCCGAAGCCGGAGCTTCGGGCAGATCCACGTGGGCTATCATCTGCCGAGCGTTGACGCCGGTATCTGTGCGTCCGGCGCCGGTCACGGCCACGGGTGTGCGCAGTATGGTGGAGAAAGCTTTCTCCAGTTCCTCTTGCACAGTAATCACCCCCGGCTGTATCTGCCAGCCGTGATAGGGCGTTCCGCGATAAGCGAGTGTGACGAAATAGCGTGGCACGGTTTGCGCTTATCAGTCTTTTTCGATATAAGTGTATCCGTAGAGTCCCGAGCGGTAGTTGCTGAGAAATTCGCGTCCTTCCTCGGGTGTGATTTTGCCGGCTTTCATCGATGCGGTAACCCATGCTTCGACAGTGCGCACGAGGCGGCGAGGATTAAACTGCACGTAGTCGAGCACATCGGCCACGGTCTCACCATCGATCACACGGTCAATCTCGTAATGGTCCTTATACACGGATATATGCACGGCATTGGTATCGCCGAAAAGATTGTGCATATCGCCGAGAATTTCCTGATATGCACCTACGAGAAATACTCCGAGATAATATGGCTCGCCCGGCTTCACGGCATGGACGGGAAGGGAGTTGGCTGTGCCTCCGGCAACGGAGATGAAGTTGGCTATCTTACCGTCGCTGTCGCAGGTGATGTCCTGAATAGTGCAGGTGCGTGTAGGCTTCTCGTCGAGGCGTGACAGGGGAATGATGGGGAATACCTGGTCGATCGACCAACTGTCGGGGAGCGACTGGAAGAGCGAGAAGTTACAGAAATACTTGTCGGGAATCATCTTCGATACCTTGCGGAGCTCTTCGGGGGCATGCTTCATTGAGGCGGCTATCTCGCCCACCTCGCGGGCAATTGACCAGAACAGTTCTTCGATCTGGGCGCGGGTACGCAGGTCGAGCATGCCGAGCGAGAAGCGGTCAAGGGCTTCTTCGCGTATCATCAGAGCGTCGTGCCACGATTCGAGCACTCCGTTGGGATTGAGATTGTCCCATATCTCGTAGAGTTCGCGAGCGAGCTCATGGTCTTCGGCTATCACCTCCTTTGATTCTTTCCACTCGGGGAGCGACGTGGTGCCGAGCACTTCGAGTATGAGTACGGAGTGATGAGCGGTGAGCGAGCGACCGCTTTCGTTGATGATATTGGGCTGTTTCAGACCGTTTTTCACACATACGTCCACTATGGCCGATACGGCATCGTTGGCATACTCCTGAATGGTATAGTTCATCGAACTTTCCGATGCCGACGAGCGTGTGCCGTCGTAGTCCACACCCAGGCCGCCGCCTATATCGATGAAGTCGATGCCAAATCCCATTTTTGACAGCTGAACGAAAAATTGTGTAGCTTCACGGATGGCATTTTTAATGCGGCGTATCTTGGTGATCTGACTTCCGATGTGGAAGTGGATCAGTTTGAGGCTGTTTTTAAGACCGTATTTTTCGAGGAAATCCACGGCTTCAAGCAGTTCGCTTGAGTTGAGGCCGAACTTTGACTGGTCACCTCCGCTCATCTCCCATTTGCCTGAACCCGATGAAGCGAGTTTGATGCGGATACCGATGTTAGGCTCTATACCCAGACGCTTGGCAATGTCGGCTATTACTTTAAGCTCGTTGATTTTCTCCACTACGAGAAATATTCGGCGACCCATCTTCTGAGCCAGCAGGGCCAGCTCAATATAGTTTTGATCCTTGTAGCCGTTGCATATGATTAGGGCGTTTTCCTTAATGTTGGTAGCCAGCACGGCATGCAGCTCGGGCTTTGAGCCGGCTTCAAGACCTATGTCGTATTTGTCACCGTGGCTTACGATTTCCTCCACTACCGGGCGCATCTGATTGGCCTTGATGGGGTATATTATATAGTTTCGGCCCTTGTAGTCATATTGCTGCGAAGCCTTTGAGAAGCATTGCGAGATCTTGCGGATACGATTGTCGAGAATGTCGGGGAAACGCAGTAGGACGGGCGATGTGACGTCGCGCACCTGAAGTTCGTCCATGACTTCACGAAGATCCACGGGCGCACAGTCTTCGCGCGGAGTCACGATGACGTGGCCTTTGTCGTTGATCGAGAAATATTTTCGACCCCAACCGGGGATGTTATACAGCTCAGCGCTGTCTTCAATACGCCATTTTCTCATTATGCAGTAAGAGTGGTGGGTTGAATGGGAATTAAATTTCTGATGTTAATGTATTGACAGTGAAGATGGCGGAGAGATTATCTTCTTTTCTTTTTGGTGGATTTCTTGCCCGATGACTTCGACGAAGAAGCGGCGGGAATTTTCAGAGTCTGGCCGGCACGGAGAAATGTGGAGTTCTTCATGCCGTTGAGTTTCTGAATCTCCTCGATGGTCGTGCCGTATTTCTGGGCTATACGCATGAGGTTTTCACCCTGCTGCACGGTGTGGCTGCGCGATGATGCAGTGGTGGTTTTAGCCTTGGCTGCGGGCTTTTCTTTTTCGGGAGCAGGTTTCGGCTTGGTTACCGGAGCGGGCTTCTCTTCGCTTCGGGCGGGAGCGGCCGGCTGTGCCACCTCACGCGAGGGCGTTACGGTAGCCGCGCTTATGTCGGTATTGCTTGCCACTTCGATGCGAAGCGTGTCGCCTTCCTTCACTTTGCCGCGGCGCAGGTCGTTCCATCGCTTGATGTCGGTGGCGCTCACACCGTAGTGCTGCGCTATGTCGCGTATGCTTTCGCCGCGCTGCACGGTGTGGGTCACCACGCTAAGCTCGGGCGACGGTATGTTGACATCGACATTTTTGTCGGCATTGACGCTCTGCTTGCTGCTCATGGTCAGGTTGGCATCGCCGTTGTCGTTGACCACAGCCGGACGCGATGACGATTCGCCCGGCTCCACACTGCTGCGGCGTGCATACAGTTCGGAGTCGAAGTCGAGAATGCGCTGCTCGCTGAGCAGGTAGCTCAGACACTGCTGATAGGGGAGGGTGAGGGTATAGGGACGGTAGTCGCCGGGCACTATATCCTTACGGAATTGAGGATTGAGCATTCGGATTTCATCGACCGGGATATTGAGTATCGATGCTATCTGATTGAAATGCACATATTTATTGACCGATATGGTGTCAGTGACGAGCTGTCGCTTCACGATAGTGGGACGAATACCGTGAGCCGGGTAATAGTTCATCACGTAGTTGGCGGCGATGAATGCAGGTACATAGCCACGGGTCTCGGTGGGAAGAAACGAGTAGATTTCCCAGAAATCCATTTTCGATGCGGGATTGTCGCCACCGGCGCGTCGGAGAGCTTTATTTACGTTGCCCGGGCCGCAGTTATAGGCGGCGATGGCGAGCGACCAGTCATGATATATTTCGTAGAGTTGCTTGAGGTAGAGCACAGCGTTGCGCGACGACATGCGGGGGTCGCGGCGCTCGTCGACAAGCGAGTTTACCTCCATGCCCAGTCCTACGGCCGTGGTGGGCATAAACTGCCACAGGCCGGCGGCTCCGGCTTTTGACACGGCATTGGGATTGAGCGCGCTCTCTATCACGGGCAGATACTGAAGCTCTGTCGGCATGCCCTGACGCTCAAGTTCTTCGAGGAATATGCGTCCGTAGTAGTTGTGCAGGGCAAGCATGTCGGCTACAAGCGAGCGGTTGCGGGTCAGATACATGTCGATAAACTTGCCCACTATCGAATTGTAGGGCATTTCTATCTCGGTGGGAAGGCGCTTGAGTCGCTCCTCGTATTCAGCGGGAGTACCTACGTTTGACACCGACGAACTCTGATCGGGAACCACGTAGTTTTTCAGATAGAAGTTTTCGGCAAGTTCGCGAGTGCGGGTCTCGAAACTTTCGGGAGGCACCACATTATCGTCAGTAATGGAGTGCTTGATATCGAGAATCGACGGCGCAGCCCAAGCTCCGGCCGAGGCCAGTGCTGAGATGCATATCGATGTGCAGAGAGCTATGAGATGGTGTTTCATTTTGCTTTATGGTGTGAATGAGGAAGAAATTCAGAAGTTTAGCGCCCACTGAAGTCCTAATCCCGGCAGCCGCGATCGGTTGTCGGGTATCAGGGCGGGCCCCATGTCTACGGTCAGATTAGGTGATATATCGAAGTGAGCGAGCTGGGCGTCGACATATGCGTCGATCATAGCTACTACGTACAGCCCGACCATTGATATGATGCACAGGTCGCGGTTGCGGCGGTAGAAGTCTTTGCGCGATTTCAGTATATTGCGCAGCCATGTGCGGTCAAGACTGCTCTCGCTGACGGTGGGAGGGAAGAAATCCATGTAGGAGTTGGTCGACGGGTCGTTGTCGAGTATGTCGGCATAGGCTACGGTATAGTCGCGTAGCATCATATTGTTCCACTGCGTGGCATAGCCGAGTCCCATGAATCCGCCCACCACTATGGGGAGTTTCCAGTACTTGCGGTTGTAGATTTGACCCAAGCCGGGACATAGCGCCGAAAGCCACACGGCGCGGGTAGGGTCGGGGTTGAAGGCGAAGCGGCGTGAAAATTTTTCGCTGCTTTCCAGTCCGTCCACCGGTACTATAGCCAGAGAGTCGACCGGCAGTATGGCCAGAGAGTCGCCGCGCTGCATTATCGAGTCGAGCACCACTACATCGCGCGCGCCGGCGGCCTCAGATAGCGCTATCGAGTCAGGAAACTCGGCTATGGGCGAAGTGGTGCGCCGCTCGGGGCGGACGGGCTTGACGGGGGTGTCTGAAAAAATGTTAAAAGGACACAGGAGCGTGATGAGAATCACGCCTGCAATAGCAGAAATTACTTTTCCTGATATGTTGAACATTTTTTATATCTGCGTCGGTAGATGCGGCTAAGTAGGTGAAATAATGGTGGTTAGGTCTATTGCGTACTCAAAAGCCCGTACTGTCAGGTCTCGGGCGATGAGTTTGCAGTGTCAAAGATAGTAATTAATCTCTCAAGTTCCGCCTCATTTTTGAACTGAAATGTGATTTTTCCTTTTCCGGCACGGTCACACGAGAAGCCTACACGAGTGCCGAACCGCTGCGAGAGGTGGTTTTTGAGTATATCGAAGTCCTTAGCCGAAAATGCTCCGGGGCGATTGTCGGGAGCAGGCTTTTCGGCGGGAACGTCGGTGGGATTCTCGCGATATTTTTTTACCAGTTCCTCAACCTTTCTTACCGACAGACCTTCCTTCACGGCGAGATTATATACCTGAAGTTGCAGGGCGGGATCGTCGACCGACAGGAGCGCGCGGGCGTGACCCATGTCTATCACTCGGTCGCGGAGTCCGAGCTGCACTTCGGCCGGCAGACGGAGCAGGCGGAGGAAGTTGGCTATCGTGGCGCGGTTTTTACCGATTCGTTCCGACAGTCGCTCCTGAGTAAGACTATATTGCTCGATGAGTTTCTTAAACGTAAGTGCGATTTCTATAGCGTTGAGGTCTTCGCGCTGTATGTTCTCGATGAGAGCCATCTCGGTCAGCTCGGTGTCGGTGGCTTCGCGTATATATGCCGGTATGGAGGTGAGGCCTGCCATACGGGCTGCGCGGTAGCGGCGCTCGCCGGCGATGATCTGGTATGAATCATGGCC
Source organism: Bacteroides sp. (assembly GCA_014802325.1). Classification (GTDB taxonomy): domain Bacteria; phylum Bacteroidota; class Bacteroidia; order Bacteroidales; family Muribaculaceae; genus Duncaniella. Next base: position 102,558 of record JAAVCK010000002.1, on the reverse strand, counting down.
TGTGGCGCGGAGCGAGACAGGCTGTATGATGCCCACCTCGGCCACAGACTTGGCGAGTTCGGCCAGGCTGTCGTTGTCGAAATCGCGGCGGGGTTGATCGGGGTTGGGATGTATGTGGTCTATAGGAATCTCGTTGATGGCCGATGTGCCGCGTGCGGGCGTATCGTCCATCGAGATAAGTGAGTCAAGTCCGCGTCCTAAGGCGGGTCGTTTGGGAGCTGCCATAATATAAGTGAAGAGAGTGGTTTTAGATATTCTTGGCTATGATTTCGCGTGCGAGCGCTATGTGAGAGGTGGCGCCGCGGCTCACCGGATCGTAGAGCAGTGCGGGTAAACCGTGTGAAGGTGCTTCGCTCAGGCGTATGTTGCGCGGTATCACGGTGTCAAACACCATAGCGCCGAAGTGGCCTTTGAGTTCTTCATATATCTGATTGGCCAGACGCAGGCGCGCGTCATACATCGTCAGCAGAAAACCTTCGATTTCCAGCGAGCGGTTGAGCTTTGACTTGATGATACGGATGGTGTTGAGCAGTTTGGTGATACCTTCGAGGGCGAAATACTCGGCCTGAACGGGTATTATCACCGAGTCAGCGGCTGTAAGGGCGTTGACGGTGATGAGTCCCAGCGACGGAGAGCAGTCGATGAGTATGTAGTCATATTTATCCACTACCGATGCGAGAGCGTTTTTCAACACGTTTTCGCGCGAGGGCTTGTTGATGAGTTCTATTTCCGCACCGGCAAGGTCAATGCGGCTGCCCACGAGAAAAAGATTTTCACATGAGGTGGGGACTTCAGAGCCGTCGACGGGATAATCATCCACCAGACATTCGTAGATCGATGAAGTCATCGACTTGGGGTCGATACCGTAGCCCGACGTGGAGTTGGCCTGTGGATCAGCATCGATGATGAGAGTCTTTTTACCTTCGGCGGCGAGAGAGGCTGCTAAATTTATTGTGGTGGTGGTTTTGCCCACTCCGCCTTTCTGATTGGCTATAGCTATGATTTTACCCATAATATCAGTTTGATGACGCAAAGTAACTTATTATTTTTGTGAAAATTTATGTGTAAAAGCCTAAAACGTGTGAAAATGTAGATAAATCGCCCGTGATGTAAATAACCTCGAAATTCTTCACAGGTTATTTACATCAGTCAGCGGAAATTTGATTATTTTTGCGGAAAATAGTGAATCATCCGAAATGACACCTTCAGAAGAAATAAAATATCTCCGTGACGAACTCAACCGTCACAACCGTCTGTATTACGTTGAGGCGGCCCCCGAAATTTCCGATATGGACTATGACATGATGCTCAAGCGCCTCGAAGCGCTTGAAAAGGAGCATCCCGAACTCGACGATCCGCTGTCGCCCACCCACAGAGTGGGCAGCGATATTAATAAGTCGTTTGCTCAGGTAGCTCATGAGCGCCCCATGCTTTCACTTGCCAATACATACAATATTGATGAAGTGGACGACTGGGCGCGCCGGTGCAACGACACTCTCGGCGGAAGCGAATTTCACGCCGTGGTGGGTGAAATGAAATTTGACGGTACGAGTATTTCGCTTATCTACAAGGACGGACGTCTGGTAAGAGCCGTAACACGAGGCGACGGCGAGAAAGGCGACGATGTGACGGCCAATGTGATGACGATCAAAAGTATCCCTCTGCAACTTACGGGCGACGATGTGCCTTCAGATCTTGAGATGCGAGGCGAAATCGTGTTGCCGTGGAAAGCGTTTGACCGTCTGAACGAGCAGCGTGCCTTTAATGAAGAGCCCCTCTTTGCCAATCCGCGAAATGCAGCCGCCGGCACGCTCAAACTTCAGAATTCCGCCGAGGTGGCCCGTCGCGGCCTCGATGCCTACATCTACTATATGCTCGGCGATAATCTCCCGGCCGATAATCATTACGACAATATGATGGTGGCGCGCCGCTGGGGCTTCAAGGTGAGCGACGCCATGACTCTCCTTAGTTCGCTTAAGGAGGTGGACGACTATATAAATCACTGGGATACTGCCCGCAAGGAACTTCCGGTGGCTACGGACGGACTCGTGTTCAAGATCAATTCGCTCAAGCAACAGCTCAATCTTGGCAGCACGGCCAAGTCGCCCCGCTGGGCCATAGCATATAAGTTCAAGGCCGAGCGAGCGTTGACGCGACTGAAATATGTATCCTTTGAGGTTGGGCGAATGGGTATCATCACTCCGGTGGCCAACCTTGAGCCGGTGCTCCTGTCAGGAACGATAGTGAAGCGCGCGTCGCTACATAACGAAGATATAGTGCGCCAGCTCGATATTCACCAACACGATATGCTCTATGTGGAAAAGGGCGGCGAGATCATTCCGAAAATCACCGGAGTGGATACGTCGGCTCGTGAGCCGGGAGCTGCTGAGGTGGAATTCGTGAAGTTTTGTCCCGACTGTGGCACGCGGCTTGAGCGTGTGCCGGGCGAGGCTGCATGGTTCTGTCCCAACCGCTACGGATGTCCTCAGCAGATCATTGGCCGCATACGTCACTTCGTGGGACGCCACGCTATGGATATCGACGGCGTAGGTGAGGAGATTTCAGCCACTTTGTTTGCCACAGGTCTTGTGAGAAATATCGCTGATTTCTATGACCTTACCGTAGATCGGCTCATGCTTGAAGGCGCGCTTGGGCCGCGCACGGCCGAGCGTATAATGGAGGGTGTGGAGCAGTCGAGAACGGTGACATTCGACCGAGTGGTTTATTCGCTGTCCATACCATATTGCGGCGAGACCGTGTCGCGCAAACTTGCCCGTAGCACAGGCAATATTGACCGACTCATGAATATGAGCGAAATCGAGTTTACTGCCATTGAGGATGTGGGTCCGCGCATCGCGGCTGCCGTAGTGGAATTTTTCGCGCTCGACATTAACCGCACCACCGTAGAGCGCCTGCGTAATGCCGGGTTGCAGATGGCGATGCCTGAAGGCCAGGATCAGGCCGGGAGCGATGAGCTTGCCGGCAAGGTTATAGTAATATCGGGTGTGTTTGCCCACCATTCGCGCGATGAATACAAGGCTATGATAGAGCGTATGGGCGGCAAAAATTCAGGGTCGATAAGTAAAAAGACCTCATTCGTGCTCGCAGGCGAGAATATGGGTCCGGCCAAACTCGAAAAAGCTAAGGCGCTGGGTGTACCGGTGATTGGCGAGGATGAGTTCCTGAAGATGATCGGTGACTGATAATGCCCCAGCTTAATGTCAACATGATAGCGCTGCGCCTCACCAGGCACAGCGACCGCCAGTCGATACTCACGGCCTATTCCCGCGAGGCGGGGCGACTGTCCATAGCCATACCTGCGGGCGGAGGCAAAAATGCGTCGCGCATGCAAGCTCTCACCATGCCGCTGAGTCTGCTGCAGGGAGTGGTGGATATGCGACCCGGGCGTGAGATTGTGAATGTGAAGGGGCTTCAGCTTGCCGAGCCGCTTCACTCGCTACACTCTCATCCGGTCAAGCAGATGTCAGGTATGTTTCTTGCCGAAGTGCTTGCGGCTGTGCTCCGCGACAACGAGGGCGATGCCGTGGTGTGGAGCTTCATTGAGAGTGCCGTAAAGGTGCTTGACAGTCTTGTCGACGGAAAAGCTACGGCCAATTTTCACCTGTGGTTTCTCTATCGCCTCGGAGCGCTGATGGGTGTGGAACCCGATGTGTCGACTTACACTGACGGGGCGCTCCTGGATCTGTGCGACGGCCTGTGGCGACGGTCGCCGGCGCTTCACGGCGAGTGGCTCGACAAAGACGAGTCGAGGGCCGTGTGGATGCTGTCGCGTATGACGGTAGGCAATATGCACCTTTATCGCTTCTCGCGCGCCGAGCGCAACCGTGTACTCGACGGGCTCATACAGTATTACTCATCTCACCTCGTAAGCCTTCAGCGGATTAAGTCGCTCGATGTGCTCAGGATGATGCTTTAGACCCCGTTCCCCAATATTTGTTAACGCCGGGGTCTTAACGGCCGAAAAGTATGGCGCGGTCGCGGAGAGCGGCGGGAGCGGCTATCTGCTCGGGTATGAATTTCCAGCAAGAGTCGACGCGAGGTTCGATCACTCCGCGACGCTCGATCTCTTTCATCAGATAGTAACGCAGATCTTTGTCGGTAGCGGTGAGTATGCGGCTCTTGAGCTGATTGAGCGGTATGCCGGCGCCTCGCGTCAGAAGATCGCCTCCTCCGTTGGCACGATAGGAGTTGACTGCCACTTTATAGTCCTTGTCGGCATCGAAAGGAGTGCCGTCGGCCATGGATATGATAGTAATTCGTTCGCCGCGTGGACGGGTGACGTCGACGGTGTAGACAATTCCGGCTGCGGAGTCGAAATTGTAGCTCGGATTTTTCAGTCGTGCATAATCGCCCTTGGCGGCATCGCCGGATGATGCGAATCGCAGCAGGTGGTCGTCGGGCGACGTCATGGTCTGTATCCACTTGTCGTAGCTCTCTTCGAGATAGTCTTTTATCTCGCGCCCGCTGAGCCTGATGGTGTAGAGCAGATTTTCGTATTTGTAGAGCTTGAACATGTCGTTTATTCTCACCGGGCCGGTGGCTATGGTGGCATCCATAGTGAGCGGTGCGGCAAATGATATGTCGGCGCCGCTGATGGCAAGTTGCAGATCATGGATGAGTGTCATAAACGACGATGGCCCGAAGTAAGCGTCGCGAAGCGAGAGCGTATCGGTTGATTCGGCCACGCGGCGGTCAACGAAATCACTGATGGTCTTCATCTCCGTGGAAAATTCGTTCATAAACCGCTCGTCAGGTTCGAGCTGCGTGACAGGGATTACACGGGGACTGACCGATTTGGCTGTAACATTTCCGTCGGCATCGAGAGTCACGGTAATGTCAGCCGCCCCTACGGCGGCAGCGTGTGCGCCGGGGTTGATTACTGCCACGCCGTCGGTATAGTCGGCGTGTGGCTTATGGTCGTGTCCGAAAAATATCACGTCGAAGCCCGGCACTTTTGATGCCACTTCGAGAGAAGCGTTTTCCATCATGCCGCCTGTAATCACTGACGAATCCTTTCCAGAATGAAACAGTCCGACTATGATGTGGGGTTGTTCCTTCTCGCGTATAATTGGTATCCAGTGCGATGCTGTGGCCACCATGTCGTCGAATCGCAGACCGCTCCACAGATTTTCAGGCAGCCATGCCGGAATAGAGGGAGTGAGCATGCCGAGTATGGCTATGCGCAGTCCGTCGCGTTCTACCACGGTATAAGGGGTGAGATACGGCTGTCCGGTGGCGGTGTCGATCACATTGGCGCCCAGCAGAGGCGTGGTGCCGAGTGCCGTGCGGTAGCGGTCGTAGACATCATGGCCGGTCTCTACATCATGATTGCCTATCGACGCGGCGTCGTAACCGAGGAAGTTGAGCATCCGTGCCACCGGATGAGTGGTGGCTGTATCGACGAAGTTGTAGTAATACGCCGTGGGCTGACCCTGAAGTATGTCACCGTTGTCAAGCAACACTATATTGCTGTGTCGGGAGCGGAGCGAGTCGACCAGTGTGGCCACGCGGGCGAGCGACCCGTCGGCACTGCGCGCGTTGATGAAGTCGCGTGGAAAGAAATTGCCGTGCATGTCGGTGGTCTCCAGTATGGTGACGTTCACCTCGCGCGCGGCAATATTGTTAAGGCTCAGAGCCATGAGTGTCAGAGATAGGATGTTGCGAAAAAGCATGAATGGAGTGTTGATAGTTGTATGGTTGCGTTATCACCAAGTGGCGTTTTCGCCCGTGAAGAAAGCACGCACTTTACCCACCGGCAGCGAACCCTCGATCTTGAGCGGTATGCGCCTGTCGTCGAGCGAGAGCCATGCGTAAATGGGGGAAGAGCTCTCCACGCCGTTGCGAGTAAAGGTGAATGAGATATTATAAGTATTCTGGTCCGACCCGTTGGCGTTGACCGAGCCGGTGCCGAGATATGTGATCGTAAGGCGCTCTTTTTTAGTGGCTGAGAATATATTGAGCACCACTTCCTGACCCGGATTCATCGATCCGAAGTCGATAGAGCGGATGTAATAAAACGAGCTCAACATGTCGACCGTAGGACCTTCGGCCTCAAGTTGCATGGTGGAGGTCTGGAGCGGCTGACCTGGTTTCTTGCGCGACTCGCGGAAGCACTCGCCGTAGAAAGTGTCGCCTACCTGTGAGAATTTCACCACATCTTTCTTATACCGCTTGTTTTCGTGTGACAGGAACGTATAGAGCACGGGTGAGAGGTTGTTGCGGTTCATGGTGGAGTAGAGAGTGTCGCGCACGAGGAAAATGCTGTTGGCCCACTCTGCATTGCGTGCAGTCACCGAGGCCATGTATAGATCGCCGTCGTTGACCAGGCTCATAGTGGCATGTCCGGCGAGCTTATTGATAAAGCCCCATTTGTAGTATACATCATAGTTGAGCGACTCATCGACGAGCGACACAAGTCCGGGTGTCTGGGCGGTGGAAGAAAGCGAAGCCACCATAGCGCAAAGCGCTGCGAGTATTAAAGCCGATCTTCTCATAAAATCAGGTGTTTAGGAATAGTTGTATAACGATATTGTTGATTCTTTATATAGTTTTAATAATTACTTCCGAGTCCTTCCGCCTGATGAGTCAACGAAGTGGCGTTCAGTCCATGTCGTCAAACGGCAGAGTGGCGCGGGCGGCCTGGCTTATGCGCTTGTTGCGCCAGCACTTACGGCACACGGCTATGTAGCGGTCATCGCCGCCTATCTCCACCTGAGCGCCCTCCTGCACGAAATCACCGGCCGAGTCTATTCGGGCGTTGATTATCGTCTTCCGGCCGCAGGTGCAGGTCGACTTTATCTCATCGATGGTATCGGCCACTTCAAAGAGGCGGCGCGAACCCTCAAAAAGATTGCTCTGAAAGTCAGTGCGAAGTCCGTAGCATATCACGTTTACGCCGAAATCGTCTACCACGTGCGCCAGCTGATCCACCTGCTCGGCTGTGAGAAACTGTGCCTCGTCGACAAGTATCCAGTCTATCACGTCACCGTCAGCCTTAAACCGCTCTCGGAAGTGGCTGTAAAGATCCGTCTCGTGATAGATCCACTGGCATTCTCGCTCGATGCCGAGGCGCGATCGTATCACATTAGCGCTCTCGCGGGTGTCTATTACGGGCTTGAGGCACTGATATTTCATATTGCGCTCCTCGAAGTTATAGGCCTGAGTGAGCAGCAGAGCAGTCTTTGCCGAGCCCATGGTTCCATATCTGAAATATAACTTTCCTTTGCGGTACATAATCCGTTTTTGATAATATGATGAAATGTATGGCAAAGGTAGAAACATTTTGTCAATTTCAACCATTTCTTTGAAATATTAACACCTGTTGCCACGCGATGGTTTAAGCGGAGAAAATTATTAAAAGTCCTTCCTGTTTCCTCGCCGGCTCCGATAGGACCTGTGAGCGAAAATTATGTGTTTACAATTATGTGAAACGGATAATTGAAAACACATAATTTCTGAAATGGTGTCAAAACGAGTATAATTAAGTAATATCTACTCCCGAGATTTGAATAATCCGGGGGAGGATGCTTTATGGCCCGGTGGCCCGGGTCTTATTCCTGACTCCCGGTCAGTTGGCCGAAGGCTTGCCACAGAGGGTCGGAGGGCAGGGGGGCGGTGACGTCGATGGTCTGACCCGACACGGGGTGGACAAATGTGATGCGGCGCGCCATGAGCGATATCGAGCCGTCGGGGTTGGAGCGGCGGTCGCCATATTTCAGGTCGCCACGCAGCGGACAGCCAATTGCGGCGAGCTGCACCCGTATCTGATGCTTGCGTCCCGTCTCAAGATTGACTTCGAGCAGATGATAGCGGTCGCTCGACGCCAGCAGGGTGTAGGATAGAGCGGCCTCTTTAGCGTCGGGACGGGGAGAGGCCGAGGCATACGACTTATTGTTGCGCTCGGTCGAGGTGATGTAGTGCACCAGCCGGTCGTGGTCGTGGGGCGGACAGTTGCGCGTGATGGCCCAGTAGGTTTTCTTCACTTTGCCCAGACGAAACATCTCGTTCATGCGGGTAAGCGCCTTGGAGGTCTTGGCGAATACCACCAGACCGCCTACCGGTCGGTCAAGACGGTGCACTACGCCGAGAAACACGTTGCCCGGCTTACCGTGCTTCTCCTTGATCCATTGTTTGACGGTCTCCGACAGAGGCTCGTCGCCCGTCTTGTCGCCCTGCACTATCTCACCCGGAGCTTTGTTGACGATTATGATGTGATTATCTTCGTAGACTACTTCCATGGCGGCAAAGTTACGAAAAATATTTGCATGGTGGATACACTCAGGTATATGATTCGTTCAGACAAACAGCTCCGAGCGGTCAGTGATGCATACCACGCCATATCTCTTAAGCTCGGCGCAGTCATCGTCGAGCGGAAACACTATGCTGAAATTATTGAAGCAAAGCACTCCCGCCGGATGAGCCGCGGTGTGGTAGATGGTGATCTGACTGTCGATATTGATGTTCTGACACGCCTCGGCAAAGCGTCGGTGACGCTCCGATACGGGATGGCTGCACCGGCGCGGCAGGATGTAGAGCGGATGGCGGGGCGAGATCTCTATGTCGCGCAGGCTTCCGGCCGCTTTCACGGTGCGAAACACGGGTTCATACCAGAATCGCTCGGAGTCATCCCGGTCACACCGCATCACGTATCGGTCGGGCGCGGGCAGGTCTGACACATATATATAATCGTTGTCGATGGCCGTCAGCGCGTCGAGCTCGTCGGTAAGAAATGCCCCCGCGTTACTGAACAGGCATGAGTGAGGCGAGGCCGGATCATACACATCCGAGATCACCTGCATGAAGCGCTCGTGAAGCGGGTGGGCCGACGGCAGGCGGCGAAATGCGCGCCAGTCAAACCAACGGGGCGCTTCGCCCGACTCGATCTCAAATTCTATCTCACCAAACAGGCCATACTCGTCTTTGTCGCCGCACGTATATCCGGCCGACACTATCTCGGTAGGCTCCATCATGCCGCCATTGTTGATGATCTGCCGGTTGCCCCGCGCGGTGACAAATATGCAGTAGTTTTCAAATCCGCTCCGGCCGCCGTGGCGGTAAAACACAAACTCATAGGGCGATAGCACCCAGCCCCCGTCGGAGAGCGTGTAGCAGAAAGCCATCAGCTTGTTTTCAGGAAATATCCAGAATCGCGAGCGCCCCTCGTCGGCATCGTCCACCCATATGCCCGGCATAGTGTAGCCCGAGGGTGCCACCTCGGTCTCGGCCGTCTTCTGAGGCGACGACACTGCTATACACGCATCCTCGATGCGGCTCACCACTTCCCATATCCGCGCCACCGAATAGTCCTCCTCGGCCAAGTGGCGGTCCTTGCCCAGTAGCGACAGCGTGACGTCAAACACTATAGGCTTCGGCAATACGCCCATCTGCGGAGTGTCGTCGCGCAGTGTGGTGACAAGCGCTTCAAGCGCGTTGAGCGACCGGTCCACCTCAGCCGGAGTGATGTCGCGCCCGCGTCCTGACTTGAGGTCAAACGGCCTGATGACCCCAAACGTGATGAGCATCACAAACACTAGATCATACACCCGCCCGGACTCGTAGCCCTCGGGATAAAACTCTCCGAAAAGCGCCTGGTCACACCCGCGGGGACTGAACTTCGACTCTTCGTCGACGCTCATCTTGCGCCCCGGAGCCGAAACGCGGCGAAACAGCCACCGGCAAAACTTCTTGCGCGAGGCAAGTTGCCGCCGCTCCATCCAGTCAAACCCCTCGCCGGCCACTGCCGCCGAGGCCCGGATGTAGGCTTCGATCATCTCATAAAGGCTCTCGCCGCACTGCCGGCGACACTCACGGTCGAGCACGTCATAGTAGCCCGACAGCGCGCTCTCGTCGGCGCTGCGGTCGCGGATGGTCTCAAACGACACTCCTACCATCTCGCGATATTCAGCCTCGGTGCGAAACAACAGTCGCGACCTGTAGGCCGATCTGATCACGTCATATACACTCAGATTCATAGATAAACTTACGGCAAATGAAGAAAAAATCCCTGCTCGGGCGAAGTTTTGAAAAATATCTGCAGCCACGCCCGAAAAATATTTCTTCAGGCGGAAATCTACGCTTAAATTCGCCGTACAAAAATAACAAAAATCAGCTAAAAAAGTGAAGAAAAGTTACCGGCGATGGTGCTTACTTCAAAAATTATTAATATATTTGCCAATGGTTACGGGGCACTTTTGCCCGCAAGGCAGCGTCAGGACAGCGGTCCGGCGCAGTATCCCGCAAGCCACGCCAAAGGCAATTTGCCAGATGTTCGGTATATCAAAAATCGCCAAAATCATTGATATTTCCGCTGAACCTGACGGCGAAGGATGCCCATCTCCGGTAGCGCTTCTTATGTCGACGCGCGCAGTGCGTCGTATCTATATCCGCACCGGACGTGGGGTGACGTATTCTTCACTTTCAAGCGGAAAAGGTGTTTGGCGATACCTGATATACAAGGACGTGGAGCAAAGAAGCCTCACGTCTTTGGCGTATTATATCCCCATCCCAACCCCGCTCAGTGAGGCATCGGGGAGCAACCTTTATAATACTCCATATGCCTTTATTCCGCATCACCACAAAGACTACAAAGTATTCCAATGGCATCCGCATAGAGCCGGGAATGACCGTGGATGTAGTGACCAACACATTCAGTAATCTCGTGATAACCAACGGCGGCCAGCTCGTGGTAGACGCTTTCATGCGCGTCTACGGCATCGACATCAAGCGCGCCGGCGCCCTCTCCACAGTCTACCTCGACGTACAGAGAATTGGATAAAATATATATTTTAGATCACAATATTATGAATAAACTGAATTATCAAAAAGCTGTAGATCAGATTACCGAAATGTCTTCTATCCTTGACGGAGTACTCTTGGAAGACATGAATAATAAACTGCAAGATTTTAATGAACTACTCGCTAAATCGGAATACATTAAAGTTCCTTTAGTTGGAGTTTTCAGCGCAGGCAAGAGCTCACTTCTTAATATGTTTACTGAAAAGCCCGGAATGCTTCCTGTTGACACCGAGCCTGAAACAGCCGTGGCTTACGAGTTATATTACAGTACTACTGAGCAGGTGGAATTGTATCGAGAAGGCGCTTTGGTAGATTCAAAGCCATTAAGCGAAATTAAGAGTCTGGCGACTAAGCCTGGTGATGTGGCTAAAGTCTATTGCAACAGTCAGCCGATTAAGGGCCTTCAGGAGCGTGGTGTAATCCTTGTGGATATGCCAGGAATCGGTTCAGGTATCGAAAAACACGATGCAGCGATAGCTAATTATGTTAATTCTGGAACAGCATTCGTGCTTATCGTGGATGTTGAGCAAGGATCGCTGCGCGCAAGCTCTTTAGCATTTATGCAGGAGCTTTCCAAGTACAATATGCACCCCGCTGTTTTGGTCTCGAAGATTGATAAGAAACCGGAGCAGGAGGTAAGGAATGTAGTGGAGTATATCCAGTATCAACTCACTAAGATGGGTAACGTAGCACCTTATGTTGGTACGGTATGCTCTGTAAATCACAATCTTGATGGCCTAAATGAATATATTGCCTCTCTTGATGCAGACAAGATTCTTGCAGCCAAGCTAAATAAATCTCTTCAGCTGATAATCAACTCTTTCATAGATCAGATAAAAGTTAAAGTAAAACTGAGAACTTCTGACGTAGTTAATGCTGAAGAAAAAATCAAGGCTGTGGAGGAAGAGATCAAGAATGTAAAAGTAGAAGTAAATCATGAGAATAGCGGAGCTGATACTCCGGAGAAATCAACTCAGGACATTCTTGACAATGTTCGTCAGGCATTGCATGCAAAGTCCTATGATATTGCTGAAATGATTGTTAATCGCGAAGATAAAGATGCAATCAAATCAGTGATCGTAAGTACAGTGCGCACTGAAATTATTATGTCGTTGAAAGAGGAAAGCGAACAGTATTCTACTGCTATCAGTTCGGTAATTCAGGAATCAATCGGAGATCTTTCTGTAATAGAGATTGATACTAATTTTATGGATGATTTCTCAGACTTGATTGATACATTTAAAGATTACATACAGAACTTTTTGTCATTTGGAGGAGTATGGGGGCAAATAGTCGCCGTCATTCTTCCTTTACTTCCTGATATAATAAAGAAATTCTTCGGAAAATCTAATGAGGAAATGGCCGAGGAAGCTCGCGAGAAATTATTGACAGCGTGTGAGAAAGGTGTCATTGAAGGCCTCCGTCCTACTCTCTATAAGTTAACTGTGGAAAATCAGAAGCGAATTCAGAAGAAACTTGTGGAAGAACTTGTTGCGAAAATGGAGAGTGTAAAAGAAGGACTTCGCGCTAAGATTGAGGATTCTAAGAAAACCAAAGAAGAGGTTGAGAAAGAGATCACAATCCTTAATGCGAATATTGATCGCCTGAAGGTGATTTCGGCACAATTTCCCGGCTGACAATTTAATTATTTAAAAATACCATCATGATGTAAATTGACGGGATAAATCTGACTTTAGGAAAAATTTATGCCGTCAATTTACTTATATTTTATCAAATATGGGCCTTTTCAGTAAGAAAAAAGAGGAAACTAAACCTAAAGCTCCGAAAAAGCAAGTTATAAAAGTTAATCCCTATGAAAATCCGCAAAATGTGTTGGATTTGATGGCAAGGATTAGCTCGGCTAAAGCATCCACAGATACTTCGATCTATTGGCAAATACTGAATGATGCTTATACAAAGAAGGTAAAGGACAAATGCCTGGAAGATTATTTAGAGGAGAATCGTCGTAACCTGTCTAACTTTGATTTCGAGCATCAGCTCATCCAGTTGTGCAGTAATATTCTTTATACTATATCAGACAGCAAGAATACCGAACATACTCAGGTGGTAGTAGCAGGTGGATTCTCTTCAGGAAAATCTTCGTTTCTGAATCGAATAACAAACAGTGTAAACCTATTGCCTACTGGAACCGAGCCGGTTTCAGTAGTAAAGACTTATTTGTACTGCTCAAATTCCTGCAATGGAGTAACAGTAAAAGGTGTAAATCATAAAGACGTTGTGGTTCATTTGACGCCTTGGCTTCTGCAAGCCATACAGCACGCAAGTGCCTCGAATATCCACCTTGCATCAGTCTTAAGTAAGCTCTATGTTGAGGTAAATGCCGATAGACTGAATGGAGTTGTCTTTATTGATACCCCCGGATACAATAATAAAGATGTAGCCAACGACTCTAACGGTAAGACCGATAGAGAAACGGCTAAGGAGGCTATGGATGAGGGTAACGTTCTGTTTTGGTTCGTAAATATTGATCGTGGAACTATCGTAAAGGAAGACATTGAGATGATGAAACCCTTTAAGGGTCCCAAATTAATATTTTTTAACAAGGCTGATAAATTAGTTTCACATGGTAAACTCAATGAAGTAAAACGAATAGTAGACACTGCTGCCGCACAGCTTTACCAAGTATTCCCGAAAGAAGAAATTCTTGACATAATTGCATACTCAGCACTTGACGGTAAGGTTTACTATTCATATAATAATAGATCACAAAATATTATTGATCATGTCCGCTCGGTAGGAACCGGATTAAGTGAACTGAATTTCCTCAAGAATAGAGTCTCTGAACTTTTTGACAATGAGATTCAAGCAAGTGAGAATACTATTAAAGATATTAGGGAGCAATATAAAAAATCATCTGATGAAAGAGATGAGTGGAGTGGTTATGTAAGAGCTGAAAAGATTGCAAAGGAGGGTACTTTTTCTTATAATTTAAAAGAGATCTTAATTAGTAGTTATAGCCATATCTGTAATGAATGGGAAAGTCTTAATAAGGCCGGCTATGATTGTTTGAACGCTTTTTCCAAATTCTATGATGAAGTTCAGAGATGGGATGAAACGGATCACGCCAGTTGGACAAATACTCTAACGCCCATCCTTACAAGAGGTGCTAACTCTTATAATAAAAGTATGAAGTTACTTGATAATTGTAATATGAATTATTATAAAGAAGAGTATCGTAAAGAGTTATGGAAAGGAATAAACGAAGAAATTGTTGCTTCATATGAACGAAATCAAGATTTCTACGTCAATGATTGCAATAATTTAATGGAACGAAAGAATTTAGAAGAGAATATGATTCAGTCGTTCAAGGAGTATAAGCAGCTTTTCATGGCTGCTCTCGACCTTGCAATCCATGAATATAAAAAGAGATTAAGTGGAGTAAATTATAAATCTGAAACCGCAGAAATTCCTGACGTATTCGAATCTATTGAGAAAGCGGATTTTAACGCATTCATACGTAGTTTTGAGAATGGAGTAGATATATCGGTCTCTAATTCAAAGGGTTTCAATCCTTTTACCTATGCTGTGAATTACGGATACAATGATATGGTCAAGTTCCTCCTTGATCATGGAGCAGATCCCTCAATAAAGGATGCCCGCGGTTATAACGCATTTCACACAGCTGTTGAAAACGAGTATCGCGATTTAGCCGAGATGCTGTTAGCTAACGATCCTGACTTGATAGATATGACCACCGATAAGGGCGAGACAGTTGAAGACTTGGCAAATAAACATACATTTATGAATTGGTTATCAAAGAAATTGTAATATGAACTCAAAAGAACTAGAAAATAAGATCTCCGAAACTGATAAATTACTTTCTTCACTGAAAGTAATCGAAGGGCTTGATCTCGGAACCCACATCGTAGACTTGGAAAGTGCTTTTCGCGAATTCAAGAGTAGCGGAGAGGAATTATTGAAATCCGGTGAAATACTTCAGATCGGTATAGTAGGTCAGGTAAAGGCCGGAAAATCTTCTTTCCTTAACTCGTTGTTTTTTGATGGTAAGAACATATTACCACGTGCGTCTACTCCTATGACTGCAGGATTGACAGTTATAGAATATGCGGAAACAAATACATTTGAAATAGAGTATTTCAGCCGTGAGGAATGGGAGATATTCGTTCGTCAGAATGATGAATATAGCAAGATTGAAAGTGAAGTCAGGAAAAATGAACCGGGAGCTCCTCAGTCTGTAATAAATCGAGAAATAGAGAGCCGAACTTCCGAGAAGATGCGGTCTGCCCATGAAATGGTTTCAATGTGCAGCAATGCAGCGAAATCAAAGATTGGAAGTGAAAAGGATGTAAAATCATTCTCAACCATTAGTGAACTTCAGGATGTACTTGAAAAATATGTAGGAGCAAGCGGTGAGTATACATCGGTTGTTAAGAGCTTATATATCAAGCTGAATGATGAGAGACTCAAAGGTATAAGAATTGTAGACACTCCGGGAGTTAATGACCCGGTGGTTTCGCGCGAGAATCGTACCCGTCAATTCTTACAGTCTTGTCATGGCGTTTTCTTACTCAGTGCCTCCACTGACTTTATGGGTTCGGGTGACATAGGTTTTCTGAACTCCCGTATTGGTGGTTCCGGAATAGGTGCTGTAGTAATCCTCGCAAGTAAATTTGATTCGGTGCTTCAGGATAGAGGTGCTGAAAGAATAATGAAAGAGGAATCATCTGAAGACTTACAAGACGCGGCCAAAGATCAGACAAAGAAATTTCGCAGGAGATTAAACGAGCTACAGTCTTCAATCGTTGAAAATTTACAAGGGAAAATCAAAATTGATACCACTGCTGGAATTGGTTATTCTATAGCAAGGAAAAGCGAGTCGGAGTGGGATGACATAGAAAGTGCAGTAGTGAGCCAGATGAAGAAATTCTATGCGGATTATTTTGATAGTTACGACCATATAAAAGAATCTTTCAATTGGCTTGCTAATATCGATGATGTAGAAGATTTTAAAGGCATACGCTCTAAGTATCTTCTCGGCGAATTCCTGGAGCATAAGAATGAAATAATTTCAAAGCGCATAAATGAATTTTTTGTGCGTACTCAGGCAGATATTGAATCAGATGTAGCTGAAGTGCTTAAAAACTTGCATTTACGCCACGATACTGTAAAAAAAGCTACTGTTGACGCTATTGAGGAGCAGAAGAAACTTCAGAGCATACTCTTTGAGAACTTGAAAGAAAAGTTTGCTTTGGTTTTCAATAAATTCCTTGCGGAACTTCAGAATAAAATCAAAAAGCTGTCAAACAATATAGAATTTAGTAAGATTCGCTCAATTCCCACAGAGCCGGCAATAGTGGACTTTACTTGTAAAGGAATGTTCTGGACTAATACAGAAGAAATTTCCATAGATCAAGTAAATACTTATGAACTTGCCGTTTCTTTCGAAAATGAGGTTAAAAAGTACCTGAACGATTGGAATGAAAACTGGAAAAAGCTATTCAGTGACATTCAGATTGAATTAGCAGATCAATTGACCGAGTCAATAAGCTCGTTTCAGAAAAAGTTGATGAGTTCGTTGTTCAACGAAGAGTATTATCGCAACCTTATAGACAATGCACTTACTGAACTTAGTAAGAGCGGTGAACTGTCGATTGGTTCAATTAGAACGAGGTACGTAGATTTAGGTCATCAGCAAGCACAAATCTTTGAGCCGAGTGATACAAGTAATCGTAGTGAAAGTGATGCAAGAAGCTATATAACTTCATCTTTGAGAAAATTTAAAGAACAGCTTGTTAATGGATACTCTAACCTTGCAGAGGCCTTGAAAAGTGATGTAAAGAATGAAGTGGAAAAACACCTGAAATCGTCTACCGAAATTCTGCAATCACTTAAGACTTCATTTGCAAGCCGTCTGAAAGATGAGGGCGACAAATATCTGAAACAATTAGAAGAAGATGCAAAGGATAAGGCGGTTGCTCTTGAAAAATTGGATAGTGCGATTAATATTTTAAATCAAATTCAAAACCTCTATAAATAATGAACGAAGATATAAAGACAATAATACAGTCGATTGGGGCGAAGTGTGTAGACCTGAAAAGTTATGTTAACCATCACTTTTCTTTGGTAGTAATACCTCGTCAACCCTCAATTGATAATAATAATTCACAGAAGACTCAAGAGCAAAACTGGTCTAAAATATTAGGTTGTGTTTCTGGTATTTCTTTGGTTACTGCGGTATTATCAAGTGCTAAGCTGGCTTTTCTCAGTCTTGCAGGAGCAGCCGGATATGGAGCATATAAATTATCATCAAAATCTAAAGCCGGTGCAGCAGATATTACTACACCGGTAGATATTAATGAGGTAAAAAATGCTGTAACTAACAAGATAATTGAAATTGTGAAGCATGTTTCAAATTCTTGGGATTCAGCCATGGAGTTGAATCAAAGAAAGGTACATACTCTTATTAATGATTCAGACTTGTCAGCTTTAGATAAAGACGCGATGATGTCAAAAGTTCTCGTATATGAGGTGATAGATATCAGAATATCTGAATTCTCATCAAAAGTGATGACTATGGCTTCATTGGATGAACTGAAAACTGTCGTGGAAGAATTTAAAATGAAACTTCTGACAGCTATTGACGAGGTGGCTCAGAAGCAAATAGAGAAATATCAGTCAATCAAGATTTGATCGATACTTCCAAAGAATAAACATTAATTTATTGCATCGGTATGATATATTAGCTGTATTGTGCCGGTGCAATATTTTAAAAACTTCCTGCAAATATGAAACTGAATTTTTCTTTCGCTGAGGTGGGCGAGTATGTTAAGGAGCATTATGGTAAGAGTGTGGTGCTCTCGCGAGTGGGTGATAAGGAACTGTGTGTGACTTATCAGCAGAAGATCGTAATCAAGACTTTCAATGTTTCGGTCAATATCGCGATTGAGGATGTGCGGCCCGACGGTGTGACCATCAAATATGATGGCGGCTTAGGGGTGGATACACTCATATCCGGCGCTCTGATGGTCTTTAAGTCTGCCTTTTCTGAACTGTCGGCTATGGTGATACCCGAAGATGGCCACCGCATACGCGTGGAGCTGAGCGAGGTGAAGCAGGCGCAGAAGGCGCTTGAGATGCTTGCGCTCAAAGATGTGTGGGTGACCGGCGAGGGCGTCAGCATAGAAGCTTCGCTAAAGTGACACCGTAAAGCAATTTTTTTTGATGCTATGATACGTGGAATGAAATTGTTTTATTGCAGCAAGTGCGGCAAGCGGTTTATGGGTATGGATGTGGAGTGGTGTGCGTCGATATTAAGCGCGCCGCTTCAGTGCCCGCAGTGTGACAGTTGGCACACCCGGCCGTGGAGTCTTCTGCCGGCCCGTATAGCCGATATGGAATATAAGGGCGTATGGCGCATGATTGATGAAGATAAGGCCAAGCAATAGCGACAAGCATACACATACACACGGAAAAAGGGTGCGGAGCCTCAGATATGGCCTCGCACCCTTGAAGTTAATAAAACAATCTTTTTTAGCCTTATATAGTCACTTATCGAATGATTTTGGCTGAGTGGCCGTCGGCGCATAGGATGTAAAGTCCTGAGGCTTTGGCTGAGAGGTCGACTGTAGAGCCCGAGGTGCGGATCACCAGGCGACCGGCGAGGTCGTAGACGCAGATGTCGTCAGCCTGCTCGGCCAGCGCGTACACACCGTTGCCGAGAGAGGTCACTGTGAATGCCTGACGAGACTCTACGGTGTCGATCGAGCTGTCCTGACCGGCATCGTAAGCTCCCACGCTGATGTTGGCGGGGCGCTCCACGTTGCGCTGATCCACCATGTCGTCTACATCGACGGGGCACTTGTATTCTGACTTGAAGAGGCCGGCGAAGTCGGCTTTGCGGTAGTAGCCGGTGAGGGTTTTCGGCACGAGCACTTTCGAGAAACCGCCTTTGTCTTCAAGACCGGTGCGTCCGAAGAGGGCGAAGGGAGTGTTGGCCACATTGTAGTCATCGTAACCGGGTATGATCACGTCGGCCTCAAAGTTGTTGTCGAAGGCTGAGCCGCCTTCTTCGGCGGCGGTGAAGTCACACATGCCGAAGATGTTGCCACCGTCTGATACGAGCACGTCGGAAACCTTGGTGGTCATCTCGCAGAGGCTGATGGCGGGAATGGTCTCTTCGTTTTCCATGCCGAGGATGTAGGAGTTGATGATGCGTATGGCGGGAGTGCCTGTGGAGTAGATGGCGCTACCGGTCTCGGTGAGTGTCACGGTGTTGTCGGCTATGGTCGACGAGGCTATGTAGAGCTGCGTGGCGTCGTTCATGTGAATTGCGGCCTGCTTGTAGCCCGAGTTGGCGGTGATGGTAGAGTTGATGATGTAGACCGATCCGGCATTGAGGCGAATGGCGCTTCCGCCGGCCACTTTTCCCTCCACCACGGCGCGGTTGCCTGTGATGAGGCATCGCTCTACGGTAGCGACGGGTTTGAAATACTTGTCGGCGTCGCCGCGCTTCGACTGGTTGATGGCTATTCCGGCCGATTCGCCTTCGTTGTCTTCAAATATGCAGTCGATGAAGTGGGTCTGGGAGCCGCTGTTGGAGAATGCCGCGCCAGCTTTCTCACACTTGTTGCCGCGGAATATGCAGTTGCGCACGGTCACGGTGTGGGTCATGTCGACGTTGAGCGCGCCCAGTTCGGTGCCCTTCGTGCCGTTGTAGTAAGCGCCCTGAAGCACGAATCCTTCTATCAGTACCTGCTGAGGATTTTGCAGCAGGGCAGTCTGATCCTTGGTGGTCTGAATGAAGATGAGGTTTCTTACGTCGCCTTCGTCGGCTATGCCGTTGCCGTTACGGTCGCCGTCGAGTATGGTAGGAGTGGCGGTGGGGTAGACCAGTGCGGGCACATCGGTGCCGGTGAGGTCGGCCGGATAGCCGCCGTGGAGATTCACAGGCTTGTTCTGCATTTTCAGACCGGTCACGAGCGCTTTGCCGCTTGCCTGGAGTTCGGGATAGGTATATGTGCCACCGGCGAAGTATACGTTGTCGCCCGCGTTCATATCCGACATTTTTGTGATGCAGTCGGCAAGATTGAGAGCCGTCTCCCAAGTAGTGCCGTCGTTACCGTCAGGTGCATCGGCTTTTACAAACCAGGAAGCTGCTGAAGCCGAGCTCCAGCCTACGAGGCAGAGAGCCGCCGCGAATAGAGATTTTGTTTTCATGATGAGATAATAATTAGAGGTATGAATAAAATGGAATTATTTCAGATTGGGGTATGACTCGGCAGCGCGGTAGGCATCGGTGCCTTCCATGTCGATGTCGGTGTGGTAGCCGGGACCGCCTCCTGCCACGTAGCCACGGCTGGCGCCTGACTCAAACGGAGTGAGCCAGAAGGAGTAGAGGTGGGCGTTGCGGAGAGTGAAGCGGATTTTCACGGGCTGTCCGGCCAGGTCGCCGAGCGATTCGCCCGAGCTCCAGGTGAGTCGGCTGATGGTGGAATCGTCGGTCATGGGGATGCTTTCGGCCAGGCTGAAGCCGGGTATCACGTTGCCGTCGGCGTCGAGTATCTCGGCTTTCAGCGAACCGCCCGTGCAGCATGCGTTGACATATAGATATTTGCCGTCATATTGTATGGGGCGGGTGGTGACAGTGCCGTATACATCGGCTGAGAGCGAGCAGAAGCCGTCGCGGCGCAACACGGCTATACCCGTGCCGCTGTTGGCGTGCATGCCGTAGCCGGTGCCGGGACGGGTCTCGTCGCCTCGGAAGCCTATGTAGTAAAATCTGAGCTGATCGCCCACTACGGAGCATATGCCCCCCACTGACTGGACGTAGCCCTTGTCCCATGCCGAACCACCCGCCGAGGGGATGAACGATGTGCGGTCGTCGGGGCGCGACCAGTGGAAGCCGTCGCGGCTGAAGCCTACTTTCAGGTCGGTGCGCTTGGGTATACCGAGGGCTTTGCACTGCTCGTTTTGCGGCCCGAGAAATATCTGGAGCATGCCCAGCATTACGCTTTCGTAGGCTATGGCGTTGACGTTGTAGAGCTCGGGTGTGATGCCAACTTCCGGATCGGGCTCGTCGAGATTGTCGGCCCCGCACCAGTACACCACGTTGCGCGGGCTCCAGCTTGCGCCCGAAAGGAAGTTGGACGATTCGCGATACCAGCGGTTGCGGCCGTTGGGTGCCGGGCTGAGTCCTCCGCCATTGCGCAGACTGAATACGTATTTCTTGCGGAAAGGATTGTAGAAAAATGTAGAGCGGTCGCCTGATGCGCCTGACTGTATCACGTTGTTCCAGTGAATACCGTCGGCCGATATGGCTGCGTAGCCGTATATGCCGTTGACGGCCTCGGCGTTGGGCGGACGGAAATATATCTTGTATCGCTCATATGCCGGAGCATCATAGTCTACCACCACGCCCGACGAGTTGGGGGCATATCCGGGAATAATCTGGTTGAGCACTCCCACACCCAATGTGGGGCGCTCCCACGTGATTCCGTCGGTACTTGTGGCATAGGCCTGGGTGTTGAGCCATCCGGCTTCATACCACATCTTGAAGATATGTTCGTTTTCGTCCCAATACACGCCGCCGTCCTTTGGGGCTGCTCCGGGATTGCCACTCGCATTTTTTTCGAGCTCGGTCTCAACTTTAAGTATCGGATTGCCCGAGTATTTTACGGGACGGTACCATCGGCGCTCTATTCCGGTGGTGTTCTCAACGAGAAAGTCGTCCACAAAGAGCTGACGGCCTACGTTGACAGGTATTACCGCAGGGATGTTTTCGGGTTCGAGATAGGGCACGGGCATCGGCTCGCGCGACTGCGGCGACATATTTTTAGGCGGCCACACCGCGGGGAGTACTATGCCGTTGTAGAGCACTTCAGGTGCGTTGCCGTCGGGATATTGCTCGGTGGCGGTGATCATATTGCCGTTGATGAGCGAGCGCTCTATTATCACTTCGGGCTGGTATATCTCCTGTCCGGCTGTGGCGGCATCGGCCAATATGGCCGGTCCGCATTGACCGGCGCTGTTGTCGGTGATGATGCAGTCGGTGATCTTGATCCGTGAGCCGCACACCGATATTCCGGCTCCTCCGTAGAGAGCGCCATTATCTTCGATGATACAGTGGCGGAGTTCTACGCCGCGCGCCAGATTGACACACACTGCTCCCGACTCTGCCGGATCAGTGCCCTCGTAGTAACATCCAGTAAGTGTGAAGCCTTCGATCAGTATGTTGCGTTCGGTGTCGGGCGACTTGCTTCCGTCAATGTAAAATATATTGCGGGCATCATAGTCATCAGGCTTGCCGCTGCCGTTGGTGTCGCCGACAAATATGCTTGGAGTGAATGTAGGATAGTCAAGTTCGGGAGTCTGGTTTACTCTCAGACTTGACGGATAGCCGCCTCGCAGACTCAGGCGCGAATGGCTTATGGTCAGCGCGGTGAGGTCGGATATGCGGTATACACCTCCGGCAAAATACACTTCGTCGCCATCAGCCACTGTGCCGTCTGACAGGTGCTTTTTAAAGGTATTGAAGTCCCATGCTCCTGCCCATGTGGTTCCGGCAGTGGAAGCGCTGCCGTCGACCTTGACAAACCATTTGGAGGCCGAAGCCGCAAAGGTGGTTGCCAGCGTCAGGAGCAGAGTGAGAAATTTCAGGGTTTTATTCATGATAGTTTGATTGTTCGTAAGTTATGCTTGCTCTTCGATAGCAAGATCGTTGAGATATTCGTCGGTCATGTCGAGAGTGTGGGGTCGCATGAACCGAAGTTCGAGAATAGCCGATACGGCCACTGCCGCTATCATCGCCACGAATACCGAGGTCTGATAGCCCCCTTCCATCGCATAGCCGAGCACTTCGGTGATGAGGGCTCCGGCGGCTATACCCACGAAATTCATTATGCCGTAGCATGTGGCACGGCTGCGCGACGGGAAAAACTGACAGATGATGGGCATATTGTTGGTGTCGTACATGCCGAATCCTATACCGAACACTATGCCGCCCGCCAGTATCATCCACAACTGACCGGAAAACAGCAGTAATACAAGAGCCGGTATGATCATACCCAGACCTGCGGCCGAGGTGAATATGCGCCCGCGGACTGTCTTCTTCACCCAGCGGTCGGATATCCAGCCGCCTAAAAACACTCCGGCAAACGATGACATGGCCAACGTCACGGTCCACATCGGACCGACTATATCCATTTTCATGCCGAGATTATCGGAAATCATGGTAGGCATCCAGTTTTTGGTGACCCATCCCGGAAGATTAAGTGCCGCGAAATAAAACAGCATGACCCACAGAGCCGTGTGGCGCAGAAGCATCCATATAGCGGATTTGCCGGACTTTGATTTTCCCGCAGCGGCCGGAGCTGCGGCGGAGTGACCTTTCTTTTCGTGCAGCAACACGGCGAGGATCACGGCATAGACCAGCCCCAGCAGTCCGAATGACTGAAAGGTAAACTGCCATGAAGCGAAAGCCGAAAGAGTGGCTCCGAATCCACCTATGGCCTGACCAAGATATATGCCTGAAGTGAGGGCGCCCACGGCTATTGACCGGGTATGACCGTTGTGATAGTCGGCCACCAGCGAGAGTGCGGCCGGTATGTAGAACGCTTCGCTTACACCCATTATGCCACGCAGTATATACATGTGATGGATATCGTAGGTGCATCCCATCAGCAGCGTCACCCCCGACCATATCATTAGGCTGAATATAATGAGCCACTTGCGGTTGATGCGATCGGCTATCACACCCGACAGCGGACTCATGAAAGCATATACCCAAAGGAATATTGCCATAAGTCTGCCGAAATTAGCTATGTCGCGAAGCGCTTCGATGTCTTCCATCATGTAAGGGCGCATGGTGGCGAGCATCTGGCGGTCAAGATAATTTAGCAGTGACACCACCGCCAGCAACGCCACCACGAGCCATGGATAGAATTTCTTATCGCGAATGTTCATCTTAGGGATCAGTATTTGATTTTAACTACGATCTTCTTCACGACAGGCTGATTTCCGGAATCGGAAATACGCATGCTCGGCCGATGAGGATCGTCGGGAAAGAAAGTGAAAAAAGCGCCCGAATCGGCTTCGGCATATCTGGCCTCTACACCGTCGGGATTGTAAAACTCAATGTCGTCGGTGTAGGGTACCTCTATGGCAAGACCCTCAGGAGTGGTGACACCCATAAGTTCTTTGCCCTCTACGATATACTGGAGGTCGATATACTTTCTGTGAGCCTCAAATCTGCATGAATCAGCCGGTCTGGGCTCATATTCGCTTACTATAGCGTAGGCTTCGTCGTCAGGAAGTATTGGGTATGTGCCGGGAGCTACACCTTCGGCTATACTCTGATTGATGAATCTGAACGCCGCATTCCATCTGTCGGGATGTGCAGCCATATGAGCGGAAAATTTGGCACTGTCGCATATTTCGGCCAGAGGCGCAGGCGACAGTATCTCAGCTTCGGCGACATGATTTTCAGTCTTGGCTGCGTCGCCTCCCGAACACGTGCATGATGTGATGGCTGAAGACATGGCTATATAGAGTAACAGAGATATTTTTTTCATAGCAGTCCGGCGAGTTCAGTCTGAATTTCTTTAGTTTTCACCGCAATTTCGGCCGAAACCTCAGCCCCGGCGGGGTGAAGAGGAGGGAGCACACAGTTGCTGATGATACCGAGCGATGTCAAGGCCGCTTTCAGGCCCTTCATGAAACTTACCGGAGTGCCGTCGGGCGAATATATGTCGGTAGAAACTTTCATCACAAGCGCCTGCAGAGCCATGATTCTATCCTTGTCGGCCTTACGGCAAGCCTCGTAGAGAGCTACGTATAGCTCGGGAAACAGATTTGAGCCTGAGTTTACACCACCGTTGCCTCCCACGGCCATAGTAGAAGCGAGCATTTCATCAGGACCTACCATGATGGAAAAATCGGGATGGGCGGGCTTGACGGTGGCAAGAAGAGTGTTGAAATATGTGCCGTTGCCCGAACTGTCCTTCATGCCTATGATGTTGGGATGCGAGGCCAGGCGGCACACGGTTTCGGGAGCCATCATCATTTTGGTTTGGGCGGGAATGTTGTAGAGAAAGAGAGGCAGTTTTATCGCATCGGCCAGACGGGTGTAGTAGTCGAATATTTCCTCCTGTGTGAGCGAGAAATAATAAGGGAGGGCGCTTACGGCGTAATTCACTCCGGCCTCGGCTGCAAAGTTGGCGAGATCTATGCTTCGCTCAAGGCAACTGTCGGCCACGTGTACCAGCACGGCGGTGCGTCCGGCCGTGTACTCCACGGCAAGTGTGATAAGTTCATGCTGCATTTCTACAGTCATAGATGCACCTTCGCCGGTAGTACCCATAAGGAAAATTCCTTTCACACCACCGCTTACCAGATGGTCAATAAGTTTACGGAGAGCACAGCGATCTATAGCTCCTTTATCGTCGAAGGGTGTCACCATGGGCGTAACCACGCCTTCAAATACTTCATTATTTTTCATTCTCTTGCAGATATTTATACAGTTGTTGATATTGTTATTACAGATGATATTTGCGGGCAATATTGTAGGCCTTGATACCTTCGGTATCGACACCTCCGGTAAATCCGGGGCCACCGGCGGCATTGTAGCCTCCGCTTTCGCCGGCCTCCGAGGGACTTACCCAGAAAGAATACAATTCGCCATCGGAGAGCACAAAGCGGAATTTGACAGGACGTCCGGCCAGAGCCGAAAGATTTTTCTTGCCTTTCCACGTCACGTTGGCTATGGTGCTGTCGCCGGTGACGGGTACGCATTTAGCAGTTTCGTATCCCGGTATCACGTTTCCGTCCTCATCCAGTATCTCCACTTTCAGATCACCACCGTCGGCGCAGGCTGCATTGACGAACAGGTGCGAACCTGAGAACATTACGGGGCGCGTTATGAGTTCACCGACGGTATCGGTGGCGTTGTGTGACACAAATCCGTCGCGACGCATCACGGCTATACCTGTGCTACCGTTGTCGTGCATACCGTTGCGCTCATATATATTGCTGCGCTTAGATTCGTCGCCGGAAAAACCTATATAGTAAAACCACAGTTGATCGCCCACAATGGCGCATATACCTCCTACGGACTGCACGTAGCCTCTGTCCCATGCGCCGGGATGACGCTCTGCGCAGATGAATACATCGCGGTCAGTACGGTCCCAGTTAAATCCGTCGCGTGAATAAGCCACCTTCAGTTCGGTGATCTTGGGCACTCCGCGGGCCTTGCATACAGCATTGTCAGGTCCGAGATGCACTTGAGGTAGTGCCAGCATGATACTCTCGTAGGGGGCGGCCGAGAGATTGTAGAGCTGAGCTTTCTCGTTGACATATCCGTCGGGGCGGTCGAGATAATCGGCTCCGCACCAGAACCGCAGACTGTCATAGTCCCACTTGGCCCCTTCCATGAAGTCAGGACTTTCATGATATAATCTGTAGCGGCCTATGGCACTATGAGCTACGTTGCCGGCGTTGCGCAGGCTGTATACCCAAACTTTGCGGAATGGATTGTAGAACACGGTAGAGCGGTCGCCGCAGCGGCCCGTGCGTGCAGGTTTGCTCCAGTGAATGCCGTCGGCACTTACCATGCAGTTGCCATAGTTGAAGCGTTCCTTGCTGCCGGGGATACTGTTGGGGGAGCGCAGAAACATTTTAAAGCGCTCATCAGGGTTATCGGTGAAGTGGTCGAGCCATACGGTCGATGCATCGGCCACTATGTCGGGTACAATCTCATTGGTGCCCGGCACTACATCAAGCTCCGGACGCTCCCAGTGGATACCGTCGGTACTCGTGGCATAAGCCATCTTATTCAGCCAGCCGGCTTCATACCACATTTTGAAAATACCGTCGGCGGGATCCCACCACATGCCGCCATCCTTGGCGGAGGCCCCGGGAGTGCCGTAGTTGCCCATCTCAAGGGGAGTCTCCGGCTTCAGCACCGGATTCTCTGAAAGCTTGCGGGGCTGGTGAGCCACCCGTTGCAGCGAACTTTTTTCTATAAGAAATGAGTCGACCAGCAACTGGCGGCCGTTGTCGATAGGTATTACTGGCGGCCTGTACTCGTTGAGATATGGCAGAGGCATGGGGTCATAGTTGAGATGCGGGCGCGGTGGCCATTCGTCGGGGAGCACCACTCCGTTTGACAGAGTTTCGGCAGCAGCCGTGACTCCTATCATCAAGCAGGTGATCGATATGATTGATTTCATCGCTAATAGTAGTTTTTTTGACAGATAGAGAGATTAATTCCAGGGAGAGTCCCAATAGGGATTCTGCTCAAGATTCGGATTCAGCACGAGCGAACGCGAGGGGATGGGCGCGAGATAGTCACGCTCCTCATTCCATGACTTGGATATTTCGGTGTTGACAACACGGTAACCCTTATCACCATCGCTCAGGAATATGTCGAGGCCGAGTTTCAGAGGCTTGGCACCGCGCAGCAGAGGAGTAGGCGGACGATTGTCCTTGTAGACATATATTTCATTCTTGCCATCGCCGTCAAGATCATATCCGCCCTCGCCGGGAATGTATGCGCCCAAAAACTGGGGGATAAACAGAGCGCCGGCTTTCCATCGCATTATGTCGTCGTAGCGCAGACCTTCCATGGCCAACTCTATGCGGCGTTCGCGTCTGATCTCAAGTATCACACCTTGATTGCTACCGCCGACGGCCGGATACAAGGCGGCCATATACGGGTCGGGGTTGGAGTTAGCGTAGCGCATGTCAAGTGCGGGCATACCCACACGGTTGCGTATCAGCGATATTGACTTTTCGAGATCATCCTGAGTGAGTGTACCCAGTTCTGCTTTTGCCTCGGCGAAGTTAAGCATCACTTCGGCCAGACGGTATATGATGATGTCGTTTTCATTGGAATTCTGGGCATCGGATATGGCTGCGGTATAATATTTGATGGGCAGATAACCGGTGACTGCATGAGTGAAGGCATCACGCAAGGTCTCGGAGTCAGCCTCGGTCTCGCCCACACGAGTGAAGCCTGGGCCGGCGATGGTCTGAGCCATGCGGGGGTCGCGGTTAGCAAACTCTTCGCTGAACGTCATGGTGGCGTAGCCGGGAATATCGGTGAAGCGTGAACCGTCGGCCATGAGATATGAGTTGACAAACGTTTTCTCAAATCCCGTGCGGTTGCCGGCGGGATTGGTCAGAGAATAGTTGAATCCATGCTTCACACCGAGGCTGAAGTTATAGGCTTCGGCATTGATCACCTCGATATCCGAAGCGTCGTTGGTCACGGGCTGGGCAAAGAGATCGCGATAGGCGTATTGCGGACCGCCGGTCATGTCGATAGCGAACTTGCCTGAGGTCATGAGTTCGGCCGACGCCTCGACGCATTCGTTGAGAAATCTCTCGGCTCCGTCGATTCCGTGATATTTACGGAATGTGCCTTCAAAGAGGCAGAAGCGGCTTTTAAGCGCCAGCGCGCTCCATCGGGTGATAGTGTTGATGCTTTTGTCGGCGGGCAGTGACTTAAGAGCAGTGTCAAGATCTTCAAGAATCTTGTCGGCGATAAACTCACGTGAATCGCGCGGATTATAAAGTTCCGGACTGGTGTCTTCAAGCACAATATCATACCAGGGCACTCCACCGAAAGTCTTCAGTTTCTCATAATAGAATTTTGCACGCAGAAACCGGGCCATGGATTCGTATTTGAGTCGGGTAGTTTCGTCGGGACAGTTTACGGAATACTTGAAAAATATATTGACCGAGCGGAGATTGCTCCAGCTCCAGCTTCCGGCGCTGATGGTGGAGCTGCGCAGTCCGGTCATATAGTCAGGGAGGGTGAGGCGTATGCCGTTGTCGGCGGTTTCGGTCGTTGAGCCGCTCATCTGTGTCAGCAGACCGTTGATGTATAGTTTCAGCTCATTTTCGGTGCGGAAAGAGTTTTCCGGATTGAGTTGCGACTGCGGCATCTGGTCGAGGTCGCACGACGACAGGGCCATAGCCATCAGTCCGATGCACGGAAATATGTATTTTGCTTTCATGGAAGTTCGATTAAAGAGTTATGTTGAGACCAACTGAGAATGTGCGTGAGAAGGGATAGATGCGGGCATCGTCAGATGACATGGCCTGCTCTGGGTCGATATAATCAGTATGGAACGGTGAGTGATACCAGAGGTTTTCACCTGAGAGATATACGCGCAGGCGGTCAACGTAGAACCGACGTGTGAGATTCTGCGGCAGGGTATAACCGATCGAAAGGGTCTTGAGGCGGATGTAAGCGAGATTTTGCAGATAGCGGTCGTTGACCACGGTCATCTGTGCATTGTCTTTATAGGCTGCGCTGCCTCGTTCGAGACGCGGGAAGTAAGCATCGGTGTTGTCGGGTGTCCAGGCCTGTTCGGCGAGTCCTTTCGGAAGGAACGCACTGTTGACGCGACCCCACGAGCCCCAGAATTTCTCCATCTCTTTGTTGGGATACATCTGGTAACGGCCGATACCCTGAAAGTTAACGTCAATGTCGATACCGAGCCATCTTACCGTAGCTCCGAATCCGTAGTTCCAGCGGGGAGTGGAATTACCTATCACGCAGAGGTCACCGTGGTTTGACACGGTATTGGCGCCGTTGTCAATTCGGCCGCTTCCGTCGGAGTCAACGAATTTAACGTCGCCGCCTCGAAGCGTAGCCCACTCACCGGTCGAGAGCGATATGTCGCGGTTGACCTGACGCTGATCCACGGTCCATGCGGCAGCTTCCTCGTCAGACTGAAACAGTCCGTCGGTGCGGTAGCCCCATATCTCGCCGAGAGTCATACCCTCGTAATAATCTGTCAGGACTCCCGAGGCATTGCCTTTGTATTTGGTGATGACTGACTTGGCGTCGCCGAGCGAGGCGCGTACCTCATAGTTGAGCGTGCCGGCGGGAAGCGATATCTGATCGCGCCATCCTATGGTGAGCTCATAACCGTTGGTGCGGAGTTCGCCGGCATTCTGGCGGGGAGGATCGGTGCCGAATACGTCGGGCACGGTGATACCGTCGGAATACATGTCGGTGGTGCGACGGATGAAGTAGTCGCCCGAGAAAGTAAGGCGATTGTTGAGCACGGCCAAGTCTAAACCGAAGTTGAGCGTGTGGACTTTCTCCCAAGTGTAGTCAGCTGATATGGGCTTAGGGACGGAGAGGTAATAAATAAGTTCGTTGTTGACTATATAGCTTGACGAAAGTTTCTGACTGATAGTGCTATAAGGATATGTGGCTACACCGAGCTGGTTGCCGAGTACACCGTAGGAAGCGCGGAGTTTCAGATTGTTGAGCCACACGAGGTCGCGCATGAAACTTTCCTCGCTCATGCGCCACGCTACCGATGCCGAAGGGAAGAAGCCGAAGCGGTTGCCGCGGAGGAAGCGTGACGAGCCGTCGTAGCGGCCGTTGAATTCAAGGAGGTAGCGGTTGTCGTAGTTGTAGTTAGCTCGGAAAAATAAGCCGAACAGCTCATAGGCGCTTGCTCCACCGTTGGCCTTGATTTCATCTCCCACGGCGAGGTCGAGATCGTTGAGGGTCTCGGAGAGAACGTCGGAGCGATAGCCGCTTAGATCGTGATATGACTGATGCTCGTAGTTGACACCCACTACCGCTGAAACGTTATGGCGGCGATCAAATTGGGCGTCGTAGGTGGCGAATGCGTTGAAGATATGCGATGGATTGTATGACATGCTCTTTTGATAATAATCAGTCTTGTGAGCAGTGGTGGAACTGAGCTGTGTACGACCTTCCGAACCCGAGGATACGTATACTACGCCCTGACGTTTCCAGTTGTCGTCCATGGTGAACATATAAGTATAGTCGGCATTGAGCTTGAGACCCTTTACCAAGTCAAACTCAGCTGAGAATGTATTCTTGAAGCGGCGCATACCTACCGCACCTTTCGACACGCCGCCCAGTATGTCGGCGAAGCGCGCCTCTCCGAGAATCTTGCCGTTGGCCATCACACCCGTATAGTTGCCGTCGGGGCCGATGGGCACGTAGTAAGGAGCGCAGTTGATCATAGTGCGGGCAAAAGCTGCATTAGAGGCGTTCTCACCGGGATAGGTGTGATTTCGGTCATAATACATGGTGTTGTTTGATATTCTGATGCGGTCGGTCAGCCGGGCATTGATCTTTGAGGTAAGAGTGTACTGCGAGTACTGCTCATCGGCTATCTTGATGAATCCTTCCTTGGTGTAATAGCTTCCGGATATGTAATACTGCACCTTGTCACCACCGCCCGAAATGGCTACATTGTGGGAGTGTGAGAATGCTTTCTTGCCATACATCCAGTTCCACCAGTCGAAGTTGCCGTAATAGTGATATTTACCCGAGGCGTCTTTCACCACCCAAGGTCTTTCGGGATTTTCAGTCACGTCATAGCGACGGGCTTCAAGTTCGGCATAGTCGTTCTCGGTGTAACCGGTGGCAGAGCTGCCGGTGCTTTTGTAGGATGTATCGTAGATGGTGGCATGTTCGTAGCCGCTTGTCACAAAGTCGGTCTTTACCGTAGGCTCTGACCACGATACGTAGCCTGAGTAGGTGACACGGGTTTTGCCCTCAGATGCTTTTTTGGTAGTGACGAGTATCACACCGAAAGCCGCGCGGGCACCATATATGGCGGCCGATGAGGCATCTTTAAGAGCCGACACTGACTCGATGTCGCTCGGGTTGACCTGATCTATACTTCCGGGCACACCGTCGATGAGCACGAGCGGAGAGTTGGAGTTGATCGAACCCTGGCCGCGGATATTAAGTGAACCGCCGGCTCCGGGCGATCCGGTATTTACCGAGATGTTCACGTTAGGCATAGCTCCCTGAAGCATCTGGGTGACTGAGTTGGTGGGCCGGTCTTCAAATACGTCGCTTGATACTGACGCCACAGCACCGGTGAGATTGACTTTACGCTGAGAGCCGTAACCCACCACTACTACTTCGTCGAGAAGTTTGTCGTCGTCCTGCATCGCAACGTCGATGACCGTGCGGTTATTGACGTTGATTTCCTCATGCTTGCAGCCTACGTAGCTGAATGTGAGAGTGGAATTACCGTTGGCCTCTATCGAGTAATGGCCGTCGATATTGGTCAGAGCGATGGTGGAAGGCGATGATTTGACACCGATGTTCACACCGTAGAGCGGATCGCCGTTTGAATCGGTCACCACGCCGGTTATCGTATAGGCCTCTACACAGAGTATAGTGCCTGCGAGTGCTATCAGTGACAGGTAAAGCCTTCGGGCATAAGTTACGGGTAATTGCTTCATAAGGTAATTGGTTTTCATGGTGGTACACTTCATACTGGAATATTGGCTAAAAATTCCTCCACCTCGGCAGCCTGTGGAATGGAAGTGGTGGCGCCTTGGCGTGTCACGGCGATGGCTGAAGCCGCACTTGCATACTGCATGTCGTGGAGAGTCACGTAATCACCTTTGATGCATACGGCAAGCGCACCGCAGAAGGTGTCGCCCGCGGCCACTGTGTCGATGGCTTCCACATCGTAAGATGATACGTGTATATGATCGGTAGGAGTGACAAGGTGAGCGCCGTCTTTTCCTACGGTGACTATGATATTGGGTATGCCGGTCCGGCGCAGACGCTCGATTATGGAGTCGAGGTTGGAGTTGTCATACGGAAGTCCTGACAATACACCGCCTTCCACTTCGTTGACCACGAGCACATCCACAGTCGAGAGCAGATCGCTGTCGGCCACGAATGCCGGGGCAAGGT
Organism: Bacteroides sp.; assembly: GCA_014802325.1. Taxonomy (GTDB): domain Bacteria; phylum Bacteroidota; class Bacteroidia; order Bacteroidales; family Muribaculaceae; genus Duncaniella. The sequence continues at coordinate 70,043 of JAAVCK010000002.1, read as the reverse complement.
TGAGTATTACTTTCTTACCTAAATCATGGGCGCGCCGGGCGGTGGAGCGTATAGTCTCGATAGGTATCTCGGCTTGCATCACCACTACGTCGGAATTGGCTATGGCCGGCTCAAAGGTGTTGACAAGTTCAGGGTGCAGAGTGCCGTTGGCTCCGGGAGCTACCGCTATGCAGTTATCACCGGCGTGACTCACATATATGAGAGCCATGCCGGTAGGATTATCGGCATCGTCGTGCACATAATCGGTCGATATGCCTTCTTTTCTAAGCTGATCTTTCAGCATGTCGGCATAATGGTCATTGCCGAGTGAGGTGACGAATGTCACTTCGCCGCCCAGTCGGGCTGCGGCTATGGCCTGATTCATACCTTTGCCTCCTATGGCCTGTGAAAATTCCGCACCGCCTACGGTCTCACCGCATTCGGGCAGACGGTGCACCTTGGCCATCATGTCAATATTGGTGCTTCCGACAACTACGATCTTATTCATTACAAGTATGTTTTTAGATTTGGTTCATTAAGCGAGTATTATATTATCTCTATAGGTGTTTTACATGGTCATGTCCACTTCCAGACGCCGCGGGATGGATTGCTGTGCTCCCAGACGCGATACTGATAAAGATGCTGCGGCGTTGGCATAGACTACGGCTTCCATTATTGTGTAGCCGAGCGAGATCTGCATGCAGAAAGCTCCGCAGAACACGTCGCCGGCTCCGGTAGTATCCACCACGTCGACTTCGCGCGCAGGGATGGAGGCATAGTTGTCGCCTGACTTTACATATACTCCGCCACCTCCCAGAGTGATTATTACATTTTCCACACCCCGACGACTGATAACTTCTGCCGCAGCTTTGGCCGAGCGGTTATCAGTTATTTCTATACCCGACAGCTGCTCGGCTTCCACGCGGTTAGGCAGAATGGCAAACAGGCGGCTGATGATGGCATCACTGAGTGACAGCGGTGCGGGTGCAGGTTTCATCACCACTCTTACATTGTGTTTTATGGCTATTCTTATAGCTTCCTCCACGGTGTCAAGCGGGATTTCGAGTTGTACTATCAGTATGTCGGCTTCCTTTATCGAGTCTTCGGCCGCCGCTACATCGGCAGGGCTGAGAGTGGAGTTGGCGCCGGGCGCTACTATGATATAGTTTTCGCCGAGCGAATTTACTGATATCATGGCCAGACCGGTAGGATTGCTCACATCGGTAATTACGTGTTTGGTACATATATTTTCGTTGCGATACAATTCCATTGCCTGAAGCCCGAACAGATCATAGCCGATTTTGGAGACGAGAGTCACTGAGCCGCCGAGTCGGGCTGCCGTAATGGCCTGATTGGCTCCTTTGCCTCCCGGTTCCATGATCGACGTGCCTCCGAGTATTGTCTCTCCCGGGGCGGGAAAGCGGTCGGTGCGGATGATCAGATCCGTGTTGCAGCTCCCCACTACTACAATCTTGGGCGGAATATTTTTTGCATTCATGGTATATCTGTTTTGTTTGGTATTGCAAATTAAATTATCATCGGCTAATAATAACTTACCAAAATATCGCACTTGCGATATTTGTGATATATGTCAAATTTGCTATTAAGTCAATTAATCATTTTGAATACAATATGTTAGGATTTGTCTGTAATGCGTGATATGATAATTGAAGCATCGGTGCATGTGAACTCCGGTCATCGTTTTTTAACACGTTCGGCCAGAATCCTGTCAAGGCTTACTCCGGTGAGTTTGGCTTCGATCCATGCTGTGAAATCGAATATCAGCAGTATCTGACGTTCGTGTTTGTCTTCCGACAGATTGATGATGGTTGGCTTCATTTTGTTCCATATGGCCAAGCGCTGGCGCTGCATGGGTGGCAACCCGGAGTTGCTTAAAAACCGGAGCATCATCGACTCGGTGGCAAATGAGATGTTGCGTCGCGAGCGAGTGATTGAGCGGGCCTCGTATTGCAGAAGTTCGTGCTCGTCAAGTTCGTAATAAGCCATGAGTTTGATGAGACGCACGGTACGCATCATCGGAAGATATTTTATGTTTTCGTTGACCATGGCCGTATTGATGATTCGGCTCACTTTGCGCCAGTTGCCCGACACGAGTTCCACTATGGCGAGATACATCTGCAACTCACACTCTCTGACAGGGTTGGGATGTGATTCGTGTTCAAATAGCTGTTTGCGGTACCGTTCTACTATGTCGCGGCATGTCTTGAACTCACCACGGTCAAGATGAGGCACCAACTCAAACTGAAATTCCAGACACAGAGCCGTGGTGCGTATGTCGGCCTGAGCGTTGTCGGATAACTGACGCAGACGCTCGATATACGGTTCCATCTCATCATAGCGCCTTGCATAGCGTAGTGCTTTCAGTATGCCCTCAAGCACTGACAGACGGTAAAACGGCGACGAGGCCGGTTGCTCGGAATATTCGGCCAGCAGTCGGTCGAGAGAGTTGTATACGTTGAGCGCTCCTGATATATCGCCTGTCTCCATGAGATATTTCGCCTGAAAGATACGGTGGTTTCTTTCGAGTTCAAACGGCTTTTCAGGCTCGGAGCTGAAACTGTAAAATTCGCTCATCACCAGGTCTGACATCATCTTCATTTCATCGGGTGTGTGTATGGCACCCATGTGGAGCACACGCTGACGGAGCAAGTCATACAGAGAGGCATGCTCGGTGATGAGGCTTACTGACTTGATGGCCTTACGCTGCAACATATGTTTGTCAAACAGTTCCTGCTCGCTGATGTCATTGAAATCGAGATTTTGCAGCAGTTCCAGTTCAAGTTTTTGCGCTATCAGAAGTATTTCGTGTAGCCCCAGTCGATTTGCCTGCCTGATTACGGAGGAAATTAAGTCGAAACTGTCCTCAAACAGCGACCGCTCAAAAAGCATTCGTGCCTTGGTGAGATCGGTAAGCAGCGTGGTGTGCACATCTTTGCCATAGCGTTGTTGCAGCAGCATATCGGTCAGGCGCGAGTAGAGATATTTCACCTCCACGTCAAAAGCCCCGCCCGGATATTGCGATAAGAAGCGCTCTTTTACAATCAGCGGACTCGTTACATTATCATTCGCTATTATCTGATACAATGTGATATATCTTCTGTCAGAAGAAGCGCCCGCGTCGCCATGCCGCAAAGAGAAGGCTTTTCGTTCTGACTTGGTCATCGAACGTATGAGAGATATTAATGAATCTATTCGTTTCATACAGTGATGCTTGTTTGGTTTTCCGTTGGTATTGAAAGTATGATCCTAAATACAAAGATAATGAAACGGCGATTCTGTGTAGCGCCGAGTTTTGGTTAAAACAATAATTGTAAGCGGCTAAAATTTTGCTATAAATAGATGAAACTATTGAATAGTAATGTGATAAGAATTGTTGTTACAATAATAAATGATAATTGTAACTCAGAAAAAGGTAAATTTTGACAAGAAACCCCGAATTTATAACCAATTCCACGTATACGTCTCCTAATGTAAGCACACAAAAGTAGCTCACACATTTGCTGTAATCCCTCGGATGTCAGTTTTTTGACAAAGCGTGTAATGCTCAGATAATCATTTAACTAAGCGGCGAAACACATGCCGTATAAAAAAAGAAATTGATTGTCTCCCGACAACCAATCTTTGTTAACCTTAAATCTAATACCATGAAAAACACGTTGCAAATATAGGGCGTAGTATACGATTGTGCAAATATTTTGAGAGATATTTTCCGGAATTTAACAATTATTTTATCTTTTTGCTTGAAGTTTAACTTAGCTGATTAGTTTTTGTTGCTTTTGGGCTTATTTAGTAGCAAAATGACACATGTGGAGCTGTCGGTTTTAAAATGAAAGTGCCCGCATGACTGGCGGTAGTCAGAGATGCGGGCAATTAGTTAGTTTATACGGTTCGTATCAGGAACCGTAAGGACGGTCGAGCTGGAGGAAAATGGCTTCAGGCCAATAGAATGTCTCGGGATCATCAGGCTGTGCCGGATCATAGGTAGGCAGATCTATGATGTGGTCGCCTATGGCGGGAACGGCTGTCTTGATGGCTTCAAGCACACACTTGGCTATCTGCGTAGCTCCGTATGGATTGAAGTGAGTGTTGTCTTCGAGCGGTGTGGTCTGACCCTTGAATGTGCCTGCGGGGTAGTGGACGAATGCTTTTTTCGAGCCTTCGGTGCCGAGAGCCTCGTAGAGCGATTTGGTCATGGTGTTGAGGTCAATTACCGGTACACCCTCGCGCTCGGCCACGGCTTTCATGGCATCGGGATAGTCAAGATGGGTGTTGAGTACGTGGCCGTCTTCGTCAAATGCGCGGCGGCAAGCGGGCGTGACGAATATGGGTGTCACTCCGGCGCGGCGTGCACGGTCTATAAATATCTTGAGATTGGTGGAGAAACTATACCATGCACCGCTGCCGGGGCTGCGGCGTTTCTGGTCATTGTGGCCGAACTCGATGATCATGTAGTCGCCTTTGTGGGCCATTGACAGCACTTTGTCGAGGCGTTTTTTGTCGATAAACGATTGTGCGCTCTCGCCGCTCTCGGCGTGATTGGCCACTACAATGGTGGAGTCGAGATAGCGGGGCACGATCTGCCCCCACGATGCCCAGGGCTCATAGGTCTGGTCGACAACCGTGGAGTTGCCGCACAGAAACAGGGTGACTACTGAGTCTTTTTCTTCGATCGGCTCGATAACCACACGCTCCACCACGGGAGTCTTGCCGGTGAATTCGAGTGTGATCTTGTCGTCCCACGTAGTGGTGCCGCGCTCGCGCGGATTGATTTTCACGCGTGAGTTGGTAGTGATCTGAGGATTGCGCTTGGCTACGTTGAATGTAATGTCGCGCTTCTCGCCCTTGCGGGTGACGACATTTTCGGCCATGAGGCGGCGGCTTTCGGCGCGGACGGTGGTAGAACCGGCTTTCTTTTTGTCGCCGAGTGTCACGGTGACACGGTAGTTACCGTCGCGCGGCACTCTGGCTGAGAACATAAACGGTCGAGGATTGCGGCTGTCAGGACTCGTATCGAAGTCCCATCCATAGCCTCGCTCCTCGGTGTAGGCGCCTACGGTCATGAGATCAAAATCCATGACATGCGGCTTAAGATATCGGCTGAGTTTTCCGCCTCCTGCTTCGATGCCTTCGGCTACTCCGGCGGCATTGAGGCGCGCGCCGCGAAGCGATGAGTGTGTATGGTCTTTTTTGAAATATACAGCGGCCGAGTCTGTTCCGATTTTGTCGAGTTTAGCGCCTGTGATCGCGTTGAGATCCACGAAATCCACTTTGCGCTTGGCCGCTACGTCGCGTGCCCAGCCGGCGTATGTGGATTCCAGACTCTCTATCTTGCCGTCGGTGCGGCGATTGCGTGGCGTGGGACTGATTATCACAGGATTGGCGCCTTTCTCGCGGGCATCGTCGATAAACTTGCGCAGATACCATCCGTAGGTGTATATCACACGGTAGTCACCGCCCTTTTCCATACGGTATACCTTGCTCTCGCCGCCTGTGCCGGGCAGTTCGCCGCGGGCTTTACCGGTAGCTATGTCGCCGCCGTCGTTGTGGCCAAACTGTATCAACACGAAGTCGCCCGGACGCAGGGCTTCATATATCTTATCCCAGCGGCCTTCTTCCCAAAACGTGCGTGCGCTTCTGCCGGCTTTTGCGTGGTTTTCCACCGATATGCGCGAAGTGTCGAGATGATCAGCCAGAAGGTCGCCCCAACCCCACATGGTGTCGGTGCCGGTGGAGTCGATCTTCACGGTGGAATCGCCTATAATGAACGCTACCGGATTGTTGCCGCTACGCGACGAGCCTGTGACGGTATCAGCAGTCTGCGGCAGGAGATAGCTGCCAAGGGCGCAGTCATCGAGCAGGGAAATGCCTTCGGCGGCACTTGCAGCATTGACGCGTGCGCCTAATGCCGAGGTATGGATTCGGTCGAGATAAAACATTGTCTTAGTCTTTTCCTTGCCGAATCGCTCGTACTTCGAGGCAGTGATATCGTTGAGGTCAACAAACGGCACACCGGTCTCCGTGGCGATACGGCGCGCCCACAGTCCGTAAGTGGAGTCTACGCGAGTCACCCGTGTGCTATCGCGGTCGTCGTAGGCCAGGCGCGGGGTAAGAGAAAACAGGATGGGGTGAGCGCCGCGCTCTTTCACCTGCTCCACATAGCGACGGAGATATTCGCCGTAGCTGTATACGGTCTCTTTTTCGCCGGTTTCGGCTATGGTGACTTCAAGCGAGTCCTTACCGGTGCCCGGAATGGTGGCACGCGCGCGTCCGCTGTCGTAGGGTCCATTGTCGTTATGGCCGAGTTCGATGATCACATAGTCACCTTTCTTTACTCCTTTGAGCACGTCGGGCCACAGGCGGTTGTAGAAAGTGCGTGTGCTCATGCCGCCGAGAGCATGGTTTTCCACCGAAATGCGTTGCGGGTCAAAATACTCGTGCATGAAATATCCCCATCCCCACTGACCGTTGTTGCCGTTGCCGAGAGTGCCGGTGCGCATGGTGGAGTTGCCTACGAGAAACAATACCGGATTGTCGCCGTGACGGGTGGAGCCGGCCACCGGACGGGATGTCAATGCTTTGGCTATACTGTCAGGGGTGTTGTCGATAACGCCGTTGATGTCCTTTACAGGGGCCGGCACAGTCCGGGCAGTGGCAGCCATCGACAGGACTACCATCGCCGTTAGAATGTATCTCTTCATAAATCAGTCCAAATGAAGTATTTCGCGGAATCGTTTCACTACGTCGGGATCGCCCGTGTATTTACCGTGATCCTCGCTGAGTTTGCAGGTATCGTTGTAAAAATCCCATTTCTCGGTGATTTTTGCCGCGAGGAGCTTGATCACGATATTTAGAGGTTTCACGTCAGGGAAGTCGCATGTAAAGTGGGTGCCGATGCCGAACGACGGGATGCATCGCGACGAGGCATGCTTCTGAATCTCAATGGCACGGTCGACATCGAGCGCGTTGCTGAACACCACCTGCTTTGTCGACGGATCTATACCAAGTGAGCGGTATTTGGCCGTGATGAGGTCAAGCTGCTCAAGATTGTCTCCGCTGTCAACTCGCAGCCCCTTGAACATATTGGCATAATCTTCCGAGAAATTCATGCTGAATATGTTCCAGCCGTAGGTGTCGTAGAGAAATGTGCCCAGTGCACCGCGGAAGGTGGTCGACCAGGCCTGCATGGCAAGATGGTTGGCCATCTGCGGACCAAACATGGCTGCTATGGCGCATACCAGTTCATGAGCCATAGTGCCGATGGGAGTGAGGTCATATTTCATGGCCAGATATACATTGCTCGTTCCGGTGAAATGTCCCGGTCCGCCTACGGCCGACGCCACTTCTTTCATAGTGGCTACGAGGAGATCCTGAGCTTCAAACGAAGCTCGGCGACGTGTGCCGAAGTCGCTGAAATAGCATCCGGCCTCGATAAGTCGCTGACCTTTGTCATAGCTGCGGCGGGTGAAATCGGCCAGGTCCATCTTCCGGCGCTCGCCGGTCATGATGAAATATAGCTCCGATACAATGGCAAGAATCTTGACTTCAAGAAGGATGGTTTCGCTCCAGGGGCCTTCGATATGGATGTGGAGATGTCCGTCGCAGTCCTGCTCCACTTTCACGCGATGACTGTCATAGCGGAAGCCTTTGAGGTATGTGAGATACCAGTCCGGGATATAGGGACAGCGGCGGCGGAAGAAGTCGTGCTCGTCGTCGGTGAGTGACAGCGACGAAAGTTCGTCGATCTGGCGGCGGAGCTCGTCGGCGAATCCGGCCGGATACACACGATCGGAGCGGTCGGTAAACTCGTATTTTACCTGCGCACGGGGGTAATTGTCGATGACGGCACACCCCATGGTAAACTTGTAGAGGTCGTCGTCAGTGATGTGATTGATGATGCGGTTCATGGATGTGAAAGGTGATTATCGGGCGAGGGAGAGGTTGAGTGTGATACCGAATGATGTATTGGTGGTGGGGTAGGATGAGGTCGACACGATAGGCGTATTGACCTGATGATCGAAGAACATACCCATAGTGATTCGGCGCGACATGACGTAGTTGGCCGAGATGTTCATGTTCATAGTGCGCGTGCCGGATGTGGGTTGCGAGTAGTTTGACTCTATGCGGCGTATCAGAGCCTGAGTCTGCTGGAGCGAGAAGTCGGCGTTGAGCGTGAGGTCATTGCTTACGCCTACGCCCGATCCCTTCATCTTGAGGAAAGTATTGAATCCCACGATTTTGTATCCGGCCCCTATCGTCAGTCCGCGCGTAGTGGCCTCCACTACTTGTCCGGCCGAAGTGTTGAGTGTGAGCGTGCGGCTGTCGCGATATTCGGCCGACACGGTAAGCTCGTTTTTAAGAGTCACGGCCACGCCGATAAGAGGCGCGAATTTTTCGGTAATGGCTACCGACGAGATATTGTAGGGCGACGAGGGGATAGGATTGCCCGTAAGCTCGTCGAGTGTGAAACCGAGATTGCTGCCGTCGGCCGATATCCAGTTGAGATACGATGAGTATGACCCTACGGAGTAAGTACACTGGTAAGCGTGGCTGAGTGTAAATGATTTGAATATGTTGGATAGGTTGCCGAGCTGAATAAGTCCGTCGTAGGTCACTCTCCAGTTAGGCAGCGCATGAGCAAACGAGGGGAACGGCGAAAGATACTGCTTGCCGGGACTCGTGCCGGAATATGCGGCGAGGAATGCCGGGATAAGTACGTCGGAGCTTGTGGCGCTTACTGTGCCGAGCTCGGGATTATATGGATTACCGGCGTGTGCGCTTCCGTTCATGAAGCCGCTTGTGGGATAGTTCAATCCATGATACTGCTGCTCCACGCGGTCAGCTATCACGGGAATATAGTCGAGGAAATTGCTGAATGCCTTGGAGTAGTAACCGTTGCCGGCGCTCGACGATCCGAGTGCCGTGGCTATGGCTATGTGGGTCTTGGTAAACGAGCCTGAGAGAGTAGGCGCGACATTGTCGTACATAAACTGCATCTGCTCGTTGCGATTGTCGGTGCGGTTGGTGGTAAGCTGGATTTTCAGACCGCGCACCGGCTCAAGCGTAAGCTCAATATTAAGTTCGCGCGCACGCGACCATACGGCGGGCGATGTCTGTCCGTCGTCGGTTATGAGCCATCCGCGCTCTTTGGCGCGCTCCACATAGTCAGACCCGAAGAAACCGAAGGCAAAGTCGAGACCCGGCGACATGGGCCCATAGCTTGTAGTCTGGCCGAAAATATTACCTATGTCGGGGCGGAATAGAGGCAGCGAAAGCGAACGTGTGTCGCGGAAGCGCAGGGCGGCTGTGCGCGGACTCATTACAAATCTCATGGCATATTCGGCTGCGTTTCGCCAGAAGCCTTTTTCATCCTTGAGATTTTCCTCGATGGTAAACTTCAACATTGTGGTGCCACGGTTGAGCACGGCTATGGTGTTGGGGTCAACTACTTCCGTCTTTACAGCAAACGGTTTGCCATCGCTCGTCACGGCTTTCACCTTGACCTTGCGCGTGCGGAGATTATGCTTGATGGTGAGAGATGTGTCGGGCAGAAGGGCAAATGAGCGCTCAAACTTCTTGGGCTTCTTGGCACCCACGGCTGCGCGTCGCGAGCCGAAGCGCTTGTTGACTTCCTTGGTGAATGTCCACTTATTATAAATGGTCTCGAAGTTGATGCGGCCGTCGGCATTCCATGCAGCCTGCGACGCTACGGTATTGCCGAGCGATATGCCGTCGACCTCAGCGCCGCGATCCCAACGGTAAGTGGCGTTGTAGCTCACCGACGCATTGAGCCAGTCGAGTACCGGGATTTTGGAGAAAGGTGCTTTATATGACCCGGTGAAAGTCTGATTGTAGCTCCAGGGTGTACCCATAGAGAGGATTGACTGCCATACGGTGTCTTTCCACTCGCGGTATTTGTCGGGGAACAGTTTACGGTTGACTGCTCCGACAGTCTCCTCGATGCGGGCCGACGTATTGGAGTTGAACGTAAATGCAAGCGACTTAGTAAGATTCCAGTTGATGGCGAGCTGACGGTCCCAGAGGAAATTTTTGCTCACCGATACCGGAAGCTGGAAGTCGACGTCGGTCTCCGAGCGGGTCTGCATCTCGTAGTAGTAGCGCGACATGGTGGTAAGGAACGTGAACGAGTTGGGCAGCCAGTTAAGCTCCCAGTCCTTGAAGAACTTCAGGTGTTTCGACTTGCTCTTTATGCCGGCAAACGGTTTCCAACCTTTTATAAACGGAGAGTAGGAATACTGGAGCGATCCGCGGTAGTCGTTGGTATTCTCGTATTCGGTGGTAGGATCGTTTTTCGACTGCTTGTTGAATGAGAAGTTGAAAGTAAAGTTGGCAGGATCCCAGGGCATTGGATTCTTTGATCTCACGTCGAAATTAAGACCCGAGATAGAGAAGCTTTCTACGGTAGAGCGCTCTACGGCGTAATTCTTTATAGAGTCTTTTTCCTGACGAGTGGTAGCGGCATCGAGAGCATCCTTCAGCAGCACGTCCTGGTCGAGAGGGTTATATTTGGGAGATGTGGTCTCCTTCGATACGGAGTAGAAAATCGGCGCACGAAGTTTGGCCGCCGCGGGCAGGAATCGTCCGGCGTCGACCTGAACTGCAAAGTTGTATTGCTCGTAGTCGTCGAGGCGGCGCTGATTGAGCGATTGGTCTACACCACCGAAGCCGGCCGTCTCCACATGCGCGCCTACGTTGAGAGTAGCCACGTCGCTGACACCGACATTTACGTTGGCTTTAGCCGCCCATCCGCCTTCGCTGTTGAAGTCGGTGACCTTAAGTTCGTTGAGCCACACTATACCGTCTTTTGTGGTAGATGAGTTGTTGCGTATACCCACGAGCATAACACGTATGTCGCTGAGTGAGGGATTACCTATCACGGCCATGCGGTTACGCTCGTTTTCAGGGTCGCGTCCGGTAAACAGAGTAGCATAACCCACGCCGGGACGGTTTTCGCTCTTGGCCTGATTACGCTCGCGCTTGAGGCTTACGAGCGACTGTAGGTCAAGGTCGAGGAAGTTGCTGCGGGGCCATACTTTGTAGCGATCCTGAGAGTCGTCGGTATAGTGGCCTGGAGGGGTGAGTTCGAGAGGTACTTCATATTCGTAGTAGTTGCTCTTGACGTCGGATCCGAGGCGGATGAACACCGACAGTTCGCCTGACTTTAGCGACGTGGCGTCGTCGATGAGTTTTTCAGCATGCACCCACATCTGAAGACGCTTGTAGTTGCGGAGGTCGAGCTGGGTGTTTTTGTAGACACCTCGACCGTCGCCGGCACGCAGACCGGTGACTTTCATAGAAATAGACTGCTCGTTAAGCTGCACTATCTGGCTTTGACCGGGGTCGGATATACGTGTCACACCGGGAGGGAGCACGTAATTGACCGGCTCGCGGTCTGCGTTTTCCTCAATATTTACTACCGAAATGTCGAGTTCGCCTTCGGCCGGAGCATCGGAGCGGTTGTTGAGATTGAAGTCGTATGACCGCCACTCGCCGCGCACCAGTTCGAGCGTAGCAAATCGGAGGTGAGTGGTATTCTTAAATCCGGTCATAAACATTCGGGCGAAGCGGATGGTAGAGAAGTCGTTGATATTACCGACTACTTTCTCGTAGCTCGACAAGGGTATCTTGAACTGATACCACACCACTTCGCGAGGCTCTTCATTGATAGCGGTGACATAGCTTACTTGCTTGTCGGTAATATAGTTGCGGCCTACTTCAAGGTCTTCCGGGCGTATGGATACGCGATACTGGAAGTAGCGTTCATATTCGTTGAGCGTGTTGTCCTGATTGATGTCTTCCACGTCAGGAGTGCTTCGCGATGACTGATACAAAGCGTCGGGCGCATCTTCGGGAGAGAGCGAGTTGCCTTCCACACCGTTGTAGCGCTTGTAACGTTCGAGAATCGAAGCGCGCATCTCGTCATACTGATATGAACGGTAAAAATGGTAGTTGTCGCCGGCGGGGTCGTTGAAGGCCGAGAACGGATCGGCCTGCATGCGCTCTATGGCCGAGGGCGACAGTCGGCGGCGAAGTCCGTCGAGATAATCCTTATATGAAGAAAAATCATACTCCATCTCGTTGGGGAGACCGTCGAGACCCACGTCCTGAAGACGACGGGACGACGAATTGTTGTCAAACGCATATGTCAGCGAGTTTTGCGACGAAGTGCGTCCCCAAACCGTCTCGCGCAGAAATTGATCGTCGCCGTCGACGGGGATACCGTTTTCGTAGCTTTTCAGACCGTCTTTGAGTATATCTTCCGAAATCTCGCCGAAGTTGATGTACAGGTCGCCACCTTCGAGATTGGGGTTCTCTGGGTCAAGAAACGGCGATAGCATCCAGAATTGCAGATACTCGATGTTTGACTGCTCGAAGTTGGTGTTATCCATTTTCCTCATGATACCACCCCAGCGTTTCTCGGGATTGTTGAGATAGCCTTCGTCGGTAATATTGGTGGCGTCGAGGTTGTAAGGACCGCGCTCGTTGGGATAGAAAGAGAGGTTGAGAGTCTGAATGGTATTTGACTCGCCGTAGGTGAGCTGTCGGCCTGGGAAAATTTCGCGCGAGGTCACTTCTCGCACGTAGGGGTTGTTGAGCTGCTTGTAGTCGCTCTTGATGTAGCCCGGACATAGCGATGAATTGCGGGCGGTGAACATGCGGTCGATATAGTACCACGACAGCAGTGCGCGGTTTTTGCCGTAATCCACATTGTCGCTCAACGCTGCTTCGGGAAACAGTGCGTCGGGCGACGGATCGTATGGGGTCGACGCCAGAAACCACGAGTAGGGCGAGCGGAGGTCTATACCTATCTGAGTGGACTCGAAGTCGTCGATATAAGATGAACCTTTATTTGAACCGGTCTTCTGGGTATGAGGTACGAGTTGAGCGAACTCGGCCTGAACGTTGAGGGTGGAAGGCTGAGTGGCATTGACAGTTGGAATTTTGTTGAGGAGATTTGTCAGCCACATGAAGTCGGTGTTGTACGACAGGTTGAGTCCCCACATGGTATTGTTGATAACCTCGTCGCCGATATTGACTTTTTCGGTAAGAGCTTTTTCCGAGAAGTGGAGAAGCGTACCGCCAACAGTGAAATTTTTGTTGAAGCGGTATTGCAGGTCAAGACCAAGGAGGGTCTTGCGCTGAGTGGAATACATCGACTGGTTTTCGAGGGTTACGCTGATACTCTGTCCCGAATCTATAATACTCTGATTTGTGATGGTGACAATACCCATAGCATAGTCTACGGTATAGTCGCTGTTTTCCACGAGCTGCACTCCGCCGGCCATCACTATTACCGAGCCGCGGGGCACGTTCATGGCGTTAAGACGGATCTGCGACCCGGCCGATGCCTGATATTTACCTTTGAGTACAAACTTGTTTTTGTCGGCAAACTGGCGGGCCACCACGAGAGTGGAGTCATAAAGCTCCTGATATACATATTTTTCTGCCAGCACTGGGTCGGCTATTTTTGAGGCGAGGTGAGAACCGAACGGTTCTACAACGGGGAATATAATCTTACCCGTAGAAGATATGATGGTATAGCCTTCGATGAAGTCGAAGAAGCCGTCGGGGTTGGATGCCTCGTTGGAGTCGATGCGGTCAAGGTTCATTACCTGAAGGAGCGGCTGATTGGCTATGGCCGGTACGGGCAGGTAGTTGATTTCAGTGCCGGTGGTGTCGCTCAGATACTTGATGTTGAGGCGGAAGTTGGATTTCTGTACCTGATATGCGCCGAGTGAGTAGACGTTTTTCATCATCAGGTCCCACATGGGCTGGCGGGTGTCGACGGTGGTCGACTTAAGCATCTTGAGGTAGAGCGACTGGTCAGTGGACGATATGTCGCTCGAAAATTCACCCACCTGATATACCTGTCCGTTGTAGGTATATTCGTAGGCCACGGCCAGCACCTCATCGGCATTAAGAGCCGCTTTGATGGATATGTAGCCTAATGTAGAGTTAAGGGTATATTCGCTCGAAGAGAGCTGACGAGCGCTCTCGACCTTTTCAAAGTCCGTGCCACCTTCTATACCGTAAGCCGAGAGCGGTTCGAGTGCCTGAGTTACGGCATTGATGTTTCGGGCTTCGGGATATGAAGTTTTTATGACTTGAAGAAGATTGTTTGAGCTGTTGGACGGTACGGGCGAGGAAAAGTCGGGTTGCCAGTAATTGCTTGCGAGGTGGGTGTTTTCGCCCAGGTCCTCAAACGCCACGAGGTTGCGCGACTGGTTGAAATTGCTGTTTTTGTTAGTCACCCACACTTCAATGCGCGTGATTTTCACTCCCGACGATACGAATGGCAGCTTCGATGCGAAGCGGTCATAATTATCGCGGAAGTAATGAGCCAGAAAGAAGTGGCGGTTTTGATCGTAGTTGTCTACATTGATGGAGAAATCTGTGGTCTGCACGCCTCCTTTGGTGTTGACCGAGCGTGACTCGGAATTTTGCTGCGACACGAGAGCCGTGGCTGTGAGCTTGCCGAACTGGAGCTTTGCCTTGATACCAAACAAAGCCGTGCTACCACGGATCAGCGACGATCCGGTAGTCATTGACACGTTACCGGCCTCGATGCTCTTCACTATGTCGTCTTCGTGGCCCTCATAGGCAAGTTTGAGGTTTTTGGAGTCGAAGTCAAACGTGGCGTCGGTATTGTAGGTCATGTTAAACTTCAGTCGGTCACCTACGCTTGCCGACACGGTGGCCTGAATCTTCTGGTCGAAGTCAAAATATGTCTTGCGGCGGTTGGTGAGCGATAGGGCGGGGTTGTCGGTCTTATTGGATTTTACGCCCGTCGATATCTGGATAGAACCCTGAGTCTTGAGCTGAACGCCACCCGGACCGAAAATTTTTTCGAGAGGGCCGAGTGCGAAATTCATGTCGAGGATATTGAAGGGCTCTTTTTCTTTTTTCTCAATGGCCTCGGTGTTGCGCATGCGGAAATATTCCTGCATGTCGCGCCGGGTAAGAAACTCGTTGTAGCGGTCGGCCGAGATGAAAAACGGCGTGACTATATCGTTCTCACCCAGGCGGGTATGGACTATATACATCCCCGTCACGGGATCATATTCAGCGGTGGTGGTGATGTTTGACGGATTGTCGAGGTCGGCGGCAAATTCTTCGGCCATAATGTCCTCATAGCCCTGCGGTATGGTGGGTTGCACGGGGTAGGGGAGCATTACGCTGTCGAGCGGCGTGGCCGGCGATACAGGCCATGCCGGAGCAGGAGGCGTGAAGCCCGGAGTGGCAAATTGCGCTGACGCGGGTACAGACATGACGAACACTGCCGCCACAAGGACTGCAATGTACGCTAAATGAGATACTATGCTCTTATTATTTCTACTATATCGCGTCAACGTTACTACATCATGGTGAACGCCTTCTTTATGGCAGCCTCCACTGTGACCGAAGGATCGGCCTCGAAAATTTTCTTGAGAGCTTTGGTGGCCTGCGGGCGGGGAAAGCCCAGCATCACCATGGCTGCAAGAGCCTCTTCGAGAGCGGCACTGCTGTTGGGAAGGTCGGTTTGTAATAATAACGTCGGGTCGGCGGGTTTTATTTTATCTTTGAGGTCAACAATTATGCGCTGGGCCGTTTTTAATCCGATGCCTTTTACATTTTTCAGGCGCGAATGGTCGCCGTTGATGATAGTCTGTTCCACCTCAGCCGGTTGCATTGACGAAAGAATCATCCGTGCTGTGGCCGCTCCTACGCCTGACACTCCGTTGAGCAGGCGAAACAGCTCACGCTCTGATGCGGTGGAGAATCCGTAGAGCGTCCATGCGTCTTCACGTATGATTTCCTGCACGAGGAGCTTTACGTTTGAGCCCGAAGGATTATGTTCGAGCGCGGCAAAAGTGGTGAGTGATATGTTGAGCAGATAGCCTATGCCTCCGGCTTCTACCACTACAGTAGTGGGGGTGAGCTCCTGCTGCTGTCCTGAGATATATTCTAACATGTGACGGTAATAATAATATGTGCAAAGATAAGCATTTTGGATGATAAAATGCTTATCTTTGCGGATATGAAACAAATCGTGAGATATAATTCAGGATTTATGGCTCTCGTAGCGCTCCTTGCCGTGATATGGGTGACGTATACACTGATGTATCTGCTGACACCTTATTTCGGTGACGACTGGGGCTATCTGAGCGTGCACCGTACATCTACGGGGCTCGACGGACTATATCCGCTACATGAATTCTGGCTTGCCGACGCGCGACACTGGTTGCACTCTAATGGACGGATGGCCAACTATCTGGCTTCGTTCTGTCTGGGCGTATTCCCGAAATGGCTTATCGACGTGATACTCGGTTCGGCAGCCTGTGCCGGAGCCGCTCTGATAGTGAGGATCGGAGGCTTGTGGCGCACTGATGGTTACGGCTCGATGGCTGTGATCATAGTGGCCGTATACGCCATGCTTTTTCCGTGGTGGGATATGATGTTTACCATCGACTTTGCGTTAAATTATCCGTTTGCGCTTGCTGTGATACTGGCTGCGACCTATATGTTTGGGCGCAT
Source organism: Bacteroides sp. (assembly GCA_014802325.1). Classification (GTDB taxonomy): domain Bacteria; phylum Bacteroidota; class Bacteroidia; order Bacteroidales; family Muribaculaceae; genus Duncaniella. The sequence goes on along the minus strand of JAAVCK010000002.1, from coordinate 53,510 downwards.
GAAATCAGCCGATGGAAAGGCGCCCCTGATGACTTCTGCGGTCATAATAGTCGGGGTGGTGGCCGGATGCATGCATGAGTCGGCGTCGTTGCCCGTGCTGGCCGGGGTGGGGGTATGGTTATGGTTTCACCGTGATGATAACGGGCTTTCGACAATGCAGCGGCGTATGCTTTGGGCCTTTGCCGCAGGCACGGCACTTGCCACACTTTCGCCAGGTATATTATTTCGCGCTGCCGGAAGTGAGGCGTGGAGAGTACCCGACGATAATCCGTGGATTCTGGTGGTGAAGTCTGCTCCTATCACGCTGATTGTAGCAGTGGCATTCATATGCTCGCTTATATGCAGCCGCCGCATGAGACGGATGTTGCCGCGTATAGCTGCATCTCCGTCTATAGTGTGGGGCGTGGCGGCAATAGTGGCGCTCGGATCGGTGGCAGCCGGTGGGATAGTGGGGCGCAGCGGATGGTTCAGTCAGGCCTACGCACTGATATTCATGTGCAGGTGGATTCGTATGTCGGAGTTACGTCTGCCCCGAGCGGTGACCGTGACTGCGGCAGCGGTGGCATGGATTGTGACCGTGGCGCAGAGTATAGCCACCTCGGTGACGGCCGTGGAGTTCGGCAGGAGGATGGAGGCTATCGACGAGGCTTACCTCGAATCAGCCGACGGCGTAGTATTTGCCGATGATATCGACTATCTCACGTCGCCGTGGTGGACATTGCAGCGCATTGACCATCGCACACAGGATATGACTATGGAGCGTGAAAACATAGCCGGGTATTTTCACCGTGAGCACCTGCCGGTAATACTGCCGCGAGCGGCCACCTCAATAGATTTTAGTACACTTCATACCGCGAAATTCAATTCCGGAGCGGTCATCACCACACGCAAACCCGAAGGTGATTCGTGTCTGTCGGTCACCGTCATACCATTCAGCCGCGCCGGACGAGAGTTTTATCTCATCATGCCGCGCCGCCGGGCTGCATGGGGCGAAAGATGAAAAGATATACCACGTCTTAAATAATTAGTTAAAATTTTCACTACCTTGTAAAAAATTGATTATCTTTGTAACTCGAATTTGAAGTGACAACTGAATAATGAAGACTAATATAGGCGTGTTTTTCGGCGGACGTTCCACCGAGCACGAAATATCGGTAATATCGGCCAATCAGGCCATGCATGCCATTGACCGCAGTCGCTATGATGTAACTCCGGTCTACATCTCAAAACAGGGTCGATGGTATACCGGCGAAGCGCTTCTCGATGTGGCCAACTATCGCGACATGGCTTCGCTGCTGGCCAAGTGTACACCGGTCTACATGCGCCCCGTTTTCGGCGACTTTAATCTTTATAAAGAGAAGAAACCTCTGTTTGGCAGCGACGTGGCCGCTCATCTCGATGTGGTTATCCCGGTGCTTCACGGATCAAATGGCGAAGACGGTACGTTTGAGGGTATACTTGACTCGATAGGCATACCCTACGCCGGTTGTGATACTCTCGCCTCGGCCAACGGTATGGATAAGATCACCATGAAGATGATACTCCGCGACTGCGATGTGCCGGTAGTGGACTATGTGTGGTTTACCGACAAGCAGTGGTACTCGTCGCGCGACAAGCTCATAGAGAAGATCGAGAGCGAGATAGGTTATCCCGTGATAGTGAAACCTGCCAATCTCGGGTCAAGCGTGGGTATAGGCCGTGCCGCCGACCGCGATCAGCTCATAGAGCGTGTGGCTGATGCTGAGAAATATTCCACCCGCATCATAGTGGAGCACATGGTGGAAAATCTGAAAGAAATCAACTGCTCTGTGCTGGGCGACTGCGACGAATACACCACTTCGGTACTTGAAGAGCCGATAAAGAGCGGTGAGATTCTATCGTATACCGATAAATATATGGGTGGCTCAAAGGGTGCCAAAGGTATGCAGGCCTCGCAGAAACGCATCCCGGCAGAACTTCCGCAGGAAATGACCGACCGCATACGATTCCTGGCCGGCGAAACGTTCAGAGCGCTCGGCTGCCACGGTGTAAGCCGCGTGGACGTGATAGTAGATGCCGACAACGATAATATATACGTCAACGAAATCAATACCATACCCGGCTCACTCTCATTTTATCTGTGGGAAGCTACCGGCATAAGTTTTGACAAGCTCATGGATCGTCTGGTTCAGCTCGCACTCAAGCGCAATCGCGAACGAGCACAGAAGACTGTGAGCTATGATGCCAATATCTTCTCTATGGGTGGAGGCGTGAAAGGAACGAAAGGTAAACTTAAATAATTCGTCATACAACAGCACTGCTATGGGTAACACTCTTATATGGATACTTGCCACAGCCATATACGGCCTGCTCTGCGGCGGAGTCTACACCTGGACTTCGCGGCGGCGCAAAGGCACGTGGCCGCTATTTGTCAAGTCGTCATATGTGTTCACTCTCGTGGGACTTGCCATGATGGGTTTTCTATTTTGGCTTCTGGGATCATAACCGAAAAATCACATTTATACAATAAATATTCGACAATTCATCACAGTTTGCAAATCTTAAATTAAAGGTACCGTAAAAAACCAAGAAAAATTTCAGAAAAAAATCTACCATGACTAAACCTTTCGCATAGCGGAAGCGTTATGAAAGTAAAAATTACAACAAATCAACCAACTATTGTTTTTATGAAAAAAGCGTTATTAATGATTGCTCTCATGTTCGGATGCATGACAGCTTTCGCCCAGAAACTTGACAAAAACGAAGTTAAGCAGCTTAAGGCTTTCCTTTCTCAGCCCGCAGTAGAAGCTGCCACCAATGCTGAAGCTCTTAAAGTAGCCGATGTAAATAAGCTCGAAGCCATCGAAGGCGTGAAGTTTGAGAATGGCCGCGTGGTTGAAATCGACTGGAAAGATAAGAAACTTGCAGGTTCGCTTGACCTTACCGGTTTTGTAGCTCTTAAGAAAGTGGACGTTTCACGCAACGCTCTTACCGATGTTAACTTTACCGGCGCTGTTGCCCTCTCTGAAGTAAATGCAAGCCGTAACAAACTTGCTACCGCAACCTTCAAAGGTAATCCCGTTCTCTCTAAGGTTACTCTCTACAAGAATCGTCTGAGCAGCATCGACATCACCGCTACTCCTCTTCTTGAGAACCTTAACCTCTCCAACAACCTCTTTGTAGAGCTCAACCTTGCCAACAGCTTCAATCTGAAGACTCTCAACGTGCAGGGCAATCACCTCGAAGTGCTCAACGTAGAAGGTTGCACCAGCCTCAAGAACCTCTATTGCGGCTACAACAAGCTTACTCAGCTCAACCTCACCGGTGTAGAGAAGCTCCAGAACCTCAATATCGACGACAACGAAATCACTACAATGATCGTTTCCGGTCTTCCCGAACTCTCTACCCTCATCTGCTCTGACAACCACATGACCACTCTGGGTGTGCGCAACTGCCAGAACCTTCTCGACCTCGTTTGCTCTTACAACGATCTCACCACTCTCGCTGTAGAAAACTGCGGTAACCTCCAGTACGTAGACTGCTGCTACAACGACCTCACTTCGCTGAGCCTCAGCAACCAGACTTTCCTCCAGCGTCTGATCTGCAACAACAATCAGCTCAACATGGTTGACGTATCGTTTGACCCTGCTCTCGTCTACATCAACTGCCGCTACAACCAGATCACTGACCTTCGTACTATGGGCGACACCAGCCTCCGCATGATCGCTTGCCAGTGGAACTATTAATCTGACAGTAAGCAGTAAAGACAAAGATATTTACGATACTCTGTAAATAATACGGCCCGGAAACCGACTCGGTTTCCGGGCTTTAATTATAGTCGGGATGTGGAGATGATGGCGGTAGGCGAGAGGGCTGTAGGATGCACACAGCGGTGCGTCATGGTATGCGACTACAGCGATTAAATTACCATTTTGCTCTGCCGTACACACCCGAGTGTGCGGCCATATATGTTTGAAAAATATTGCGTTAACTCTGAGATTTGTAGAATGATCACATTGTGGTATGATTACATTATTGTTCGGCCGGGATCTGCTGCGGAAGCGCCTCTACAGGGTATTCCGCAAACAACTACTGATACTAAAAAATCGGCAGGACTGCGGGAGCCTTGCCGATTTTTGGATATGTAAGTGTGGGGGAATTATTTCTTGTTTACGCGGAAGCGGTCGTTACCGTCGCGGAGGAATTCGATAGCCTGACGGGCAGCTGCGATGCCTGCGTTGATATTGGCTTCGGCAGTCTGAGCACCCATCTTCTTGGGGGTAAAGAATACGCGGTCGCCGAAGAGTTCTTTCATCTCTACTGCATGGTCGGGAGCCACGTCGGCAGCATATTTAAGGTCGGGACGTTCGAGAAGAGCCTTTATCAGCCCCTGCTCGTCTATAACTTCCTTACGGGCTGTATTGATGAGCACACCGCCTTTAGGCATGAGAGTGACCAGATCGTATCCTACCGAACCGCGAGTCTCGGCAGTGGCAGGGATATGAAGCGATACGTAGCGATTGTTTTTGTACAGGTCTTCCACGGTGTGAACGGGAGTTACACCGGCATCGAGCATCACGTCGTCGGGGCAGTATGGATCGAGAGCTGATGTATTCATCTCGAAACCGCGAGCTATACGGGCCACATTGCGACCGACTTGTCCGAAAGCATGGATACCAAGACCTTTGCCCCGAAGTTCGGAGCCTGAAGTGCCGTTGTAGCAGTTGCGGGCCATCATCACAGCCATGCCGAACACGAGTTCAGCCACAGCATTGGAGTTCTGACCGGGAGTATTCTGCACGCTTACGCCGCGGGCAGTGGCAGCTTCGAGATCTACATTGTCATAACCGGCACCGGCACGAACCACGATTTTGAGGTTTTTGGCTGCGTCGAGCACCTCGGCATCCACTTTATCGCTGCGTATGATCAGGGCGTCGGCATCGGCCACAGCTTTAAGCAGAGCGTGGCGTGTGGTATATTTCTCAAGTAATTCGAGAGTAGCGCCGGCCTTATCGGTCACTTCCTTCATCTGCTCGATGGCTACGGGAGCGAAGGGCTTTTCAGTTGCAACAAGTATTTTCATCGGACTGTTATTTTACGTGGAGAGCTTCAAATTCGTTCATTGCATCGATAAGAGCCTTGACGCTTTCCAGAGGGAGTGCATTGTAGAGCGAAGCGCGGAAGCCACCTACAGAGCGATGCCCCTTGATGCCTACGATACCGCGCTCCAGGCAGAAGTCTACGAAGTCTTTCTCCAGTTCGCGGTAAGGCTCGGTCATTACGAAAGTTACGTTCATTATCGAGCGGTGAGCCTTGTCGGTCACAGTGCCCTCAAACATCTTGCTGTCGTCGATAGCCTTGTAGAGCAGAGCGGCTTTCTCTTCATCGAGCTTCTGCAGAGCCTCTACGCCACCCATCTCCTTGTAGTAGCGGAGTGTCATCAGGGCTGAGTAGATAGGCAGCACGGGGGGAGTATTGAACATTGAGCCTTTCTTCACGTGGGTGCGATAGTCAAGCATTGTGGGGATGGCACGCTCCACGTGGCCGAGAGCACTTTCCTTCACAATGACAAGAGTCACACCGGCGGGGGCGAGATTTTTCTGAGCGCCTGCATAGATGATATCATATTTGCTCACGTCGATGGGGCGGGAGAAAATGTCGCTTGACATATCTGCTACCAGAGGCACGGGCACTTCGGGATCTTCACGGAGTTCGGTGCCGTAGATAGTATTGTTGGTGGTGATGTGGAAATAATCCACGTCGGCCGGTACGGTATAGTCGGTGGGATAGTAAGTGTAGTTGGCATCCTTGCTTGAGGCGAGCACTTCCACTTCGCCGAAGAGACGAGCTTCTTTAATAGCATTTGACGCCCATGTGCCGGTGTCAAGATAAGCAGCTTTTTTCTTCAGCAGATTGAAAGGAACCATGGCAAACTGGAGGCTTGCACCGCCGCCCAGAAAAAGTACGTGGTAACCTTCGGGCACGTTGAGCAGCTCCTTGACAAGAGCCTGAGCCTCGTCCATTACAGCCTGGAATTCCTTGCCACGGTGTGATACTTCGAGAATCGACAGTCCGGTTCCCGCGAAATTAAGCACGGCATCAGCCGTGTTTTTGATGGTATACTGGCTCAATATCGAAGGGCCGGCATAGAAATTGTGCTTCTTCATATTCTGTTGATGATGGAGTATTGAAGTTAAATATGAATGCAAAAATAAGGAAAAATTTCTATATTCGGAGAGTTTACACCCTATTTTACTTAAAAAATAGGTGAGGTAAAATTTTTTATGAGGAATTATCAACCATTTGTGGTGATTTGTGGTTAAATTTGTATTCAAATGTCAAAAACTGTTGTAAACATTGAATCGTCACATTATAAAACTCATCTTTAAGATTCTGGCGTGGACTGTGGCCGGGTTTGTGGGGCTGATACTTCTTGTATCGGTGCTCCTTTATGTGCCTTGGGTGCAGGATTTTGCGCGTGGTATAGCTATAAGTAAGGTAGAGGAGGCCACCGGTATGAAGGTGGATATAGGCTATCTGCGACTGAAATTTCCTCTGAGGCTGAGTGTGGCTGATGTGGAGATAGTGCAGGCATCGGGCGACACACTCCTCACTGCCGGCACCCTTGACGTAAATGTGAAGCTCATGCCGCTGCTGAAAGGTAAAGTGGATGTAGACGAAGCTATGGTGACTGCCGCTACTTTCGGACTGGGCAACACCGACTCGGTGATGATGCTGCGCGCGAGTATCGATACCATAGCCATCACCGGAGTGAATGTCGACCTGAAAAGCAGCTCCGTGGCTCTTGACCGAGGGGCGGTGATGCGTCCTGACGTATACATGCGTCTGTTGCCTGATACTACTGAAGCAGTGACGGATACAGCGGCCTCTACGCCGTGGCTCATCACGGCGCGTGCGCTTGATATATCGGATCTGACCTACCGCATGGAGATGCTTCCTACCATCGATTCGCTCGGCTGTAAGCTCAGTGTTGCCTCGCTGGCCGATGCTGAGATAGATATGGGTAAGCATCGCATACACGGCAAGTCACTCGCCCTCGACAGTGTATCAGCCGCATATATCTATCCGGAGGCTGCGCCGGAAGCAGCTGACGCATCGGTAGCCGATACAATGGCTGTCACTACTGACTCCCAACCGTGGACCATCACGGCCGACCGGCTTTCGCTCACCGGCCGACACGCGCTCTATGCCCTGAAAGGAGCCTCGCCGCTGCCCGGACTCGATATGAATTATATCGAAGTAGCGGATATTACCATTGAGATTGATTCGTTTTACAATCGCGGTGCAGAGATCACCGTGCCCTTGCGCAAGTTGGTTGCCACCGAGCGCTGCGGCTTGTCGCTGCTCGCATCAGGCACATTCGCCATGGATACGGCGGCAATGTATGTCCGTGCGTTTGATATAGAGACTCAGCGCTCGTCGCTGAAAGTAGATGCGGAAATGGGTATGGGAGATCTTGCCTCCGATCCGAAGCTACCGCTCATGCTTCGCGCCACCGGTGTGATCAGTCCGGCCGATGCAGGAGCAGTGATGCCGGCTTTCTCACCGTTGCTTTCGAAAATGAATCTCACTACACTGAATGTGGATGTAGATGGTACTGCGGGACAGCTTGACGTGAACCGACTTCAGCTCGATATGCCCGGAGTGGTCACGATGAATGCGTCGGGCAGTGTGAGCAATCCGATGAATTTCGATAAACTTGGCGGACGCATCACTCTATCGGGCTCGACCGGACGACTGACGCCCCGATTCTCCAAAGCGCTGGCACTCGACACGGCAATCCACATACCGGCCATGCGTCTGAAAGGCACTGTAGACTATAACCCCGGTAAAGTATCAGGCAACGTAACCCTCGCCACCGGCAAAGGTAGCGTAGGACTTAAAGGCCGTTGGATAGAACTGGCCGAAAGTTATACTGCCGACGTCAGGATAGATTCGTTTCCGGTGGCAGCTTTCATGCCATCACTGGGTGTGAATAATGTCGACGCCACACTCACGGCCAAGGGTAGAGGTATGAATTTCTTCTCGCCCCGGACCACACTCGATGCATCGGTGGATCTCCACCATATAGAATATCTCGGCAACGTGCTCCGCGACATCCGTCTGGAAGCCTCGCTGCTCGACGGAGCGGGGCGCGCCCACATTCAGAGCGCCAATCCCGGTGCTGAGGTCGATGCTATGCTTACGGCCGATATTTCGGGCGACACTCTCCGATATAATCTCGATGCCGACCTGCGAAATATTAATCTGAAGCAGCTTAATCTGGTGGCAGACCGCAATGAGGGTTCGCTCGTGCTTACATCCAAAGGGTGGTATGGCGTCAATAGCGGCAATATAGATGCCCGCGCCGATGTGTCAAATCTCGTGTGGAGTCTGCCCGATGTGGATATTACCACTCCGAAAATCGGACTGAATCTGCTCTCGCAAGACTCGCTGCTCGAAGCCCGCCTCAACAACGGCGACCTCAGTATGCTCCTCTATTCACAGGCGTCGCTCACCGACTTCCTCAGTCAGATTTCGTCGGCATCTACAGTGATAACCGGGCAGATAGCTCAAAAGCGGTTTGAGGTCGATACCGTATCGGCCGCTCTTCCCACTATGGATATGCTGCTCACCATGGGACAGAATAATGTGGCGGCGCAATATTTGGCCAACAATTCCGACATCACATTCCGTAACTTCACGGCAGGATTTCATAACGACTCGCTGTTGAGGTTTTCGGCCAACGTGCAGCGACTGGCCACTTCGTCGATGAAGCTCGATACGGTAAATATCGACGCTTTGCAGCATGACCGCTTCCTGACCTACAACCTTTCGGTCAATAACCGGCCCGGCACTATGGATGAGTTTGCACATGTGAATCTCACCGGTTTTGTAGCATCCAATAGATTTTCGGCATTCCTGCGCCAGCAGAATATCAAGAATGAAAACGGCTTTGTGGTGGGTGTCAATACAGTATTCAATGACAGTTCGGTCACGGCGAAATTCGTGCCTTACAAACCTACGATATCGTATAAGAAGTGGACCATCAACAAGGATAATTATCTTACCTACGATTTCGCCGATATGCGTGTGAGCGCTAATATATCGCTCGAATATGACAACAGTTACCTGCATCTCTTTACCGACAAGCCGCAGGATGCCGACTCGGCTGCGTATGACGATGTGGTATTGCAGTTGGCCAACATACACCTTCAGGACTGGCTCGCGATCAATCCCTTCGCACCTCCTATGACCGGCGACATCTCGGCCGACATGCGATTCAACTGGAATCGAAATGAACTGACCGGTAAAGGCTCGGTGGGACTGACCGACCTTACTTATGGTCGCGATCGCGTAGGATCGTTTGATCTTGACGTGAATCTGTCAAATTCGGCCGGCGGAAAGGTCAACGCGGACATCGCTCTGATGGTCGACTCCATCAAGACCATTACCGCCCGGGGAGCTATCAACGATTCAACGGCCGGAAGTCCGTTTCTGCTTGACTTCTCGATGATACGCTTCCCGCTCCGCGTGCTCAATCCGTTCCTGCCCAAGGATATGGCCAGTCTGGCAGGTATGCTCAACGGTAATATGAAAATTACGGGCGATATAGCCAACCCGATATTCAACGGCTTTATTGATTTTGACTCAACAGCGGTTAAGGTGGGAATGCTCGGCACTACGTTTGACTTCTCCGACGTACCCATTCCGGTAGACAGCAATGTGGTGAGGTTTAATGACTTCTCCATCCAGGCATGCAATGATAATCCTCTTCGGGTCAACGGTATAGTCGATGCCCGCCATCTCACTGATATAGGTGTGAATCTGTCTCTTAACGCCAACGATATGCAGATAGTCAACTCCACTCGTCCGCGTGGGGCGGATGTGTATGGCAAGGCATTCGTATCGGTAGATGCTACCGTGAAAGGCAACATGAAATTCATGCGTGTCAATGCCGACCTGAGCGTACTCCCCGGCACCAACGTCACATATATTATGTCGGAGGCCAACTCGGCTATATCCTCGCGCAGCAGCGGCGATCTGGTGAAGTTCGTGCAGTTTGACGATACTACGCAGGTGGCAAAGTCTGATTCGATAGTCAATACCGGCATGATGATGAGCGTCACCGCTATGCTTCATCTCGTGGAGGGTTCGGTACTCGCAGTGGATCTCGCTACCGACGGATCCAACCGAGTGGAGCTTGAGCCGCAGGGCGACCTCGACTTCACTATGTCGCCTCTCAATGGTCAGAGCCTCACCGGTCGTCTGGCCCTGAATGGCGGATATGTGCGCTACAGTATGCCGCCGGTGCTCAGCGAGAAACTCTTTAACTTCAAGGAAGGATCGTATGTATCGTTTGGCGGTAATATGATGAATCCCACTGTCAATATCCATGCCGTAGACCGTGTGAAAGCAAATGTGACTCAAGACGGTCAGAACTCCCGACTCGTGAACTTCGATGTGGAACTTTCGGCTACCGGCACGCTTGAAAATCTCAACGTGGCATTTGACATGTCCACCGATGATGATCTGACGGTAGAAAACGAACTTGCCGGCATGACGGCCGAGCAGCGAGCCAATGCTGCCATGAACCTGCTCATTACAAATATGTATACCGGGGCCGGCACTCAGGCCACGGCCAATCTGTCGGGCAATGCCCTCTATTCGTTCCTTACATCGAAACTCAACAGTTGGGCGGCGAATAATATCAAGGGTGTTGATATATCATTCGGTGTTGACCAGTATGACAAAACTGTGGAAGGCAATACCTCTACGGCCACCAGCTACAGCTACCGCGTATCCAAATCGCTCTTCAACGACCGTGTGAAGATAATCGTGGGCGGCAATTACTCCACCGATGCTAATGCCGACCAGAACCTGTCGCAGAATCTTATCAACGATATATCGATCGAATATCTGCTCAATCGCACCGGCTCAATGTATGTGAGGATATTCCGTCACACCGGATATGAAAGCATACTTGAAGGAGAGGTTACGCAGACGGGTGTCGGTTTTGTATTCAAACGCCGCCTCAACTCGCTCCGCGATCTCTTCGGCCGGAAAAGCAAGCCGGCTGTTCCGGTAACCACCACATCAACCACCGCCACTGAATCAGAGTAATGAAACTGACGAAGATTTACATATATTTGGCCGTAGCCCTTACGATTTTGCTATCGGCCTGTTCCACCACAAAGCGTCTGCCTGAGGGTGAGATACTCTATACCGGCCTGAAGGCAGTAAACTTCAATGACACATCGGCCAGAGTGCCCTCCGATCTCCGTAGCGAAATCAAGGACGCCGTGTCGGTCAAACCCAATAATCCGCTGCTCGGCTCGGCTTCCTACCGAGTGCCGTTTCCTCTCGGACTGTGGGTATATAACAACTGGCCTAATCCGCCGAGCGGTCTGAAACATAAGATTTACGAGTGGCTTGCCACAGAGCCGGTGCTTGTAAGCGATGTGCGACCCGAGGTGAGAGTGGAGATGATCAATCAGATCCTTGACAACAACGGCTTTTTCCGTGGCTCGGCGTCATACGAACTCGCCCAGAAGAAAAACAAGCGCAAGGCCTCCATCATATATAATGTGGACCCCGGGCCTGCGTATACTCTCGATTCGATAATCCTGCTTCCGGAGACCACTCCCATCAACAGAATGATCGATTCGCTTGCCCGCGTCAACCGTTATCTGCAAGTGGGCAGCCGGTTCTCTACCGACTCGCTGAGCGCCGCGCGCACCCGTATCACAAATGATCTGCGCAATCACGGTTACTATTACTTCCGTCCCGAGTATATCGACTACCTTGCCGACTCCACCATTACCCCCTGCTCGATAGCACTGAAACTTATGATACCCGACAATGTTCCGTCGTGGGCGCTCGATAAGTTTACCACCGGCAGTATCACTACCGTGATATATCGCAATCAGGGAGACGGCACGCCCGACACCATTCACACCGAGAAGGGCGACGTGGTGAAGATGATGCCGATACACCTGCGCGATCATCTGATACCGTCGTGTATCGCCTTCAGGCCTGGCCGTGAATTCAGAGTCAACCAGATGGAGCGCACGCAGTCAAATCTCGCCCGTCTTGGTATATTCAATTCCATAGATATGCAGGTCACTCCCGATACCACTTCGTCGACCTCCCGGCAGCTCAATGTAGTGGTGACATGCACACTCGACAAGCCTCTCGAAGCATCGGTGGAAGCAAACGTATCGTCGAAATCCAACAGTTATCTCGGCCCGGGTGTCACGCTCGGTCTGACGAATCATAATATGTTCGGAGGCGGCGAGCAGTTCAATATCTCCCTTACCGGCTCATATGAATGGCAGACGGGTCATAACAGCTCGTCGGTATTCAACTCCTATGAGGTGGGACTCCAGTCGTCACTTGCGTTTCCCCGCCTGCTCGCGCCGGCGTTCATACATCGCCGCCGACGCACTGTCAACTGGACCAAGATAGGACTTGGTGCCGATCTGCTCAACCGTCCTCATTACTTCAAGATGGCTCAGTTTAACGCGTCGATCTCCTACGACTGGCAACCCTCAAAATATATCACCACGTCGTACACGCCGCTTAAGATCACCTATACCAAGCTCATCACCACCACCCATACGTTTGACTCCATTATGGATGCCAACCGCGCCATAGCGCTCAGCTTCCGTAATCAGTTCATACCCCAGATGAGCTACAATTTTGTGTATGATCGCGCCATGAACCGAAATAATACTATCAATGTATCATTCTCGCTCACCGAGGCCGGCAATATATTCTGGACTCTATACGAACTTTGCGGTGACCGCGCCAAGGAGAAGACTCTATTCCGCACACCGTTCTCGCAGTTTGTGAAGGGTCAGGCTCAGATAGTGTACGGCCGTCAGGTCGAGCCGAGCCACTGGATAGTGTCGCGCTTCGCCATCGGAGCGGCTCACGCCTATGGCAACTCGTCGCAGGTACCTTACAGCGAACAGTTTTATGTAGGAGGTGCCAACTCTGTGCGCGCTTTCACGGTGCGCTCCATCGGTCCGGGTTCATATCGCGTGCCTCGCGATCAGGTCGACGGATATTTTGACCAGACCGGTACGTTCAAACTTGAAGCCAATGTAGAATATCGTTTCCCCATCCTCGGTCCGCTCCACGGAGCAGTATTTCTCGATGCGGGCAACGTGTGGCTGCTGAAAGAGGACCCCCAGCGACCAGGCGGTACGCTCCGCGCCCGCACGTTCTGGAACGATATAGCTACCGGTACGGGCGTGGGCCTTCGATTCGATATATCGATGCTCGTAGTGCGCGGCGACCTTGGTATTGGTATCCACGCACCTTACGATACAGGCAAGAGAGGCTATTACAACATGACTTCGTTTGGCCGTTCGCTGGCCTTTCACCTCGCTATCGGATATCCTTTCTGAGACGAGCCACAGGTATGCCGAGGCGCTCACGGTATTTGGCTACCGTGCGCCGGGCTATGTCGATACCCTCGGCGGCGAGTCGTTCCTTGATAGTGTCGTCGCTAAACGGAGCTGACGGATCTTCACTCTCTATTATAGTCCGCAGTGCAGCGAGAATGGAGTGGGTGGAGTGTCCCTCGTCGAGAGCGTTTTTACCCGATACACCTTCATTGAAGAAAAATTTCAGAGGATATGTACCCGACGGTGTGGCTACATATTTACCGGCTGTGGCGCGCGATATTACCGAAAGGTCATAGCCGGTAAGTGCGGCCACGTCTTTCAGTACCATAGGTCGGAGATCGCTCTCGTCGGCCGACAGGAAAAAGTCGTGCTGTATGTTGACAATAGCGCTCATGACATTGAAAAGCGTCTCGTTGCGCAGACGTAGCATATCAATGAAATCAGTGGCCTGCTCGCGGCGTCGCGTCACAAACTGGCGAGCTTCGGCATCGGCGGGTTCGTCGCGGAAACTGCGTTCGATAGCCAGTTCGGGTATTGAATTGGGCAGTGTGACCGTGAGCGAGCCCTCGTCGGTCGGTTCGACTATGAAGTCGGCTACTATATGGCGCGTGCGGTCGAGCATCGGATCTTCACCAATATCAGCGGCAGGCTTTGGGTTGAGTGACCTGATTACGTCTACCGCATCGCGCAGACGGTCAGAGTCAATGCCTAAGGCTGATTCTATGCGGCGGAAATGCTTGAGAGAAAACAGGTCGAAATAATGATTGACGATTTCGAGCGCGAGAGCCACATTGCCATCCTGATCGTCGGGCATACGGCGCAACTGTATGAGCAGGCAGTCGCGCAGGTCGCGGGCACCCACACCTGCCGGGTCGAGCGACTGCACGGTCTCCAGTCCGCGCTGCCACATATCCATAGGAATATCCACGCCGGTGGTGATGGCCACATCGTCGGCTATGCTTGGCAGCGTGCGCGAGAGGTAACCGTTAGAGTCGAGATAACCTGCAATGTATTCAGCTGTGGCAGCCACGGCCGGGTCGCGGTGCAACTCATTGATCTGCGCCGTAAGATATTCCATCAGCGACATAGGCGAAGACTGAGCCGATGCTTCAGCCCAATCGAAAGCCTCGTGGTGATGAGTACCCGGGCGGTAATGCGGTATCTCTTCCTCGTCAGAATAGTCGGCGAGTTGTACTTGCTCCGACGTCTCGTTGAAATCGTCGGAAGCCGCAGCGTCGGCGTCGGCGGTCGAGAGCGCCGGATTTTCCTCCAGTTCGTGGCGTACTTCCTCCTCCACCTCAGGCTGATTCATCTCCAGCAGGCGCACGAATTTAAGCTGCGCAGGCGAGAGAGTCTGTTGCAGCCGCTGGGTCAGATCCTGGCGGAGAGAAGCATTCTGAGGCATATCAGATTTCTATAAGCGAGTCGTAAGCAAAATCCTTGATGGCGCGAGTGCCTAACACGTTGTCCCACTCCATAGGAGAAATTCCGTTGCCGGGACGCTTCACGGTGATGTTTTCTTCAGTCAGCAGTTCGCCGGCCTTGATATCGCAAGCGGCCACGATGCTCTTGCGAGCCACCTCGATATTGGCTCGTTCGGCCTCGGCCACAGTTTTCTGACCGTTGCCAAGGGCAGTCTCCACATTGCGTACTGATCTGACCATTTCGGCCAGTTCGTCGGGGGTGAGCGATGCACGGTGGTCAGGGCCGGGCAGATTACGGTCGAGCGTGAAGTGCTTCTCAATCACACGGGCCCCCATGGCCGCCGCCGCCACGGGTATTTCTATGCCTAATGTGTGGTCGCTGTAGCCCACGGCGCCGCAACCGAGTTCACGGAGCGCATTCATGGCGCGGAGGTTTACGTCGGTCATAGGCGTGGGATATTGAGTGGTGCAGTGGAGCAGAGTGATGTCACGACGGGGTATGCCGCCCTTTTCGAGCACTTGGACGGCATCGGCCACTTCGCTGAGTGTCGACATGCCTGTCGATAGAATCACGCGCCCGCCCTTCGAGGCTATCTTGCGAAGATAGGGTAGGTTGGTGATTTCGCCTGAGGGTATTTTCCAGTAATCCTGCCCGATTTCGGCCAGGGTGTCGATGCTCACGAGATCAAAAGGAGTGCTCATGAATCCGATACCCACCTCCCTACACAGTCGGGCGAGTTCGGCGTAGGCCGACAGGGGCAGATGTATGGCGCGGCACATGTCGAGCTGGCTCTCGGAGTTGCCGGTGGTCTCTTTCTGATACTCGGCTTTGGGAGCTACGGACGATATGACCAGCTCGGGTACGGCGGTCTGAAATTTTACGTAGTCGGCACCGGCTTTACGGGCTTCAATGACCATCTGCCGTGCGCGCTGAAGCGATGCGTTGTGATTCACGCCCGCTTCGGCTATGATGATGATGTGTTCAGATTTTTGTTCCATCGGGTAAAAAAGCTATATCTTCAAGATATCGCACCGTAAGTACGTCGGGTAGAGGATACTTGCGTGCGAGGGGCAGCGACGCCCATTCGTCGACGATGAGCGAGGGTATGTCGGCGCCGGCATTGACCGAAGCTACTACACCTCCGCCCAGACGCGGGTTGATTTCCATAATGAGTAGTTGGCCGTCAGTATCGCGGAGTATCTGTATGGTGCAAGCTCCACGCAAGCCGGTGGCGGCGATAGTGCGCTCGGCAAGTTCTATAGCCTCCGGGGAGTCGATAGTCACGGTGCGGACGGCTTCGCCACCTGCGGTTTCGAGGCGGATACGAGGCGATACGGCGAGAATTTCGCCGTCTGCCGATGTGTAGCAGTCCACCGTGATTTCAGTAGCGTCGGTTACATAACGCTGTATTATATAATTGTCGGCCACAGGGTTGATTCGGTCAAGCTCGGCCTGATTGCCAATAATCTGAATACCTTTTGACGCCGACCCTTTGCGGGGCTTGGCTATGAGAGGAAACGTAGGAGCGTAGGTGCCGTCGTATGTAGCAGGAATGGGGAGAGAGGCGGCTGCGAATACCTCTGCCGACTGACATTTGTCGAAAAACATCCGTGAGACTTCGGCGCTGCTTCCCGGACAGCAAACTTCCGGATGCTTGGCGGCATATTCTGCCGCAGGAGCTATCGCACCGTCCACAAAGGGGATAATCATTGTGATGCCCAGCCGCTTCACCGTATCGTCGAGGTGAGCCGGGAAATCGGGGTCGTTCCAGCGTTTGCCTTCCACGATGGTGGCTAAGGCGGCGAGAGGCACGCGCCGGTCGAGTTCATAGCCGTAGATGCGTGCTTTGATGTCGCGACGCTGAGCCGCAGCGAGAATCAATCGACCTACAGCCACTCGCTTGGCACCACCGAGAAACAATATGTTGAGACTTCGGCTCATCGGTTATAAATATCGGGCTTGTATTTTGCGAGATTTTCAGGGCGGGTGAACCATTCGGCCGTGACGCGCAGTCCATCTTCGAGCGACACTTCCGGACGCCACGACGTGAGCGATGTTATCAGCTTATTGTCGCCGCAGAGTCTGAAAACCTCGCTACTGCTCGGGCGAAGTCGGGCCGGATCGGTCACGAAATCCACTTCGCGGCCCATAACGCGGGCTATGGTGAGGAGCGTATCGCGCATGCTGACCTCAGTGCCGGTGGCTATGTTGATTTCACGGCCTTCTATCCCCGGAGCCTCGGCAAGCGCTATGAAGCCGCGAGCCGTATCGGCTACAAAGTTGAAGTCGCGGGTAGGGGTGAGGTCACCCACTTTTATCACATCTTTCCCCGAGGCTATCTGCGATATAATAGTAGGGATGATAGCTCGGGCGCTCTGTCGGGGGCCGTAGGTATTGAAAGGACGGGCCACTACCACCGGCAGATCGAAAGCATTGTGAAAACTCAGGGCCAGAGCGTCAGCCCCGATCTTGGTGGCCGAGTAGGGCGACTGAGGTTGCTTGGGGTGCTTCTCATCGATGGGCACATATTGTGCAGTACCGTAGACCTCGCTTGTAGAGGTCACTATCACCCTGCGGCTGCCGGCATCGCGGGCGGCCTGACAGATATTGAGCGTACCTTTGATATTGGTGTCGACATAGCTGTCGGGGGCTGTGTAGCTGTATGGTATGGCAATAAGGGCGGCGAGATGAAATATCGTGTCGCAACCTTTCACTATCTCGCGGCAGAGATTGGGATCGCGCACATCCCCTGTCACCACTTCCAGCCCGGGAGAATGAATGTCTTCAAGCCAGCCCCAGTTGTTGAACGAATTGTACTGGCTCAGAGCTCTGACTTCGAGTCCACGGTCAAGAAGATGCTCCACAAGGTGCGAGCCGATGAAGCCGTCGGCTCCTGTCACGAGAACTTTTCCTTTAAGTTGTGATGTCATTTCGTTTTTGAAAGATAGTAGCGTATCAGTTGGCCTTCGGTATCGGTATACTCCACATCGAGATGTGACGATGTGAGGCGTAGGACGCGGAGGGTGGTGAGTCCCGACGGATCGAGTTTCAATGCTTCGGGCTCATCGTAGTTGGCATATTTATTGTCGTCGGTCCAGCGGAAATGCCATTGTATCACGTCGCCGTCGAGAGTCCAGGTGCCGAATGCACGTTCGTAGTCAAGATGAGGGAGCATGGTCTGTATATACATCACATTGCTTTGAAATGCGAAAGCGTAGAGCTCCACTCCGGTATTGTCGTAAAGATTTTCAGGCGTGCCGTCGACGGTCATTTCGTCAAGACGCCAGTAACCGAACAGCGGACCGATGTCACCATTGTTGTGAGTGCAGCTGCCGGCCGTGAACACCAGCGTCAGAAGCACGAAAAAGCGTATTATTGTTTTCATGAGAGATACTTCATTTGATGTTGAATGAACCGTCGTAACGTAATGTCACCATCAGAGCGGTGGCGTCGCAAGGCAGATTGCCGCGGTCTAACTCAGCCTGGGCCAGCAGAGAGAGACCTTTGATTCGCTCTATGCGCCACGTGGCTTCGAGCATTACCGATGTCAGGTGGCGGGGACGGGGCAGGGTGAGTTTCGCATTACCCCACGCCTTTCGGTAGCCTACCTTGAGGCGGTAGTCGAGGCAAGGCAATATATTACCTTTCACTGCCGCATGGAAGCCGCGCAGACGGTTGGTCACGATCTGTGCATAGCCGTCGGTGTTATAGATAGTTCCGGCCACAGTAGGGGAGCCGATGGTGAATCCGTAGTTTGTGTAAGGGCCGTATGATGTATTGTTGTAATAGTCGTCGGCACCGGTAGCTTCACCCGGCAGAGTGGTGCCCGGATAGTCGGCGGGAGCGAAGTGTATCGGGCCGCTGAGATTGGTTAGGTCGATATACTCTATCACGGCACCAGTCACTATGGCGCGTTTGCCTGAATTATATTCGAGTCCCCACAGACCGTCCCAGCCGTTGAGCTTACCAATACCCGAACCGTCTTCCCACGGCCATGAGAAGTAGGCTTTGGCGGTGGCGTTGTTCTTAAACCGGTATCTGGCCTGAAAATCCCAAGCGCCAAGATGATTGCCGGCATAGTATCCGTCGGTACCGTCTTCGTTGGGCACGAGCATCGATATGAAGTCCTTGAGTCTGAGCGGACGCTTCTCGCTGAGATAGTTGACGCCCTTGTCATACCACGCCACATGGCCGCCGAACTCAGCCGCCGACTGCATACCGAAAGTCACGGTGAAGGGTTTGTGGTCGGCGATACGGAAATACAGGCGCTTGTAGTGGTAATATTCACCCGTCGACAGGTGAGAGTTCCAGCGGTTGAACTGGTCTTTCATCCAACCGTTGTCGGTGTATTTCCCATACGACAGTTCGCCCTGAATCTGCAACCAACCGTTGGTGAACGGTACATTCTGAAAGTCAATGAATCCGGCTCTGACCTGAGGAATGCCTCGGGCGTTGCCGCTTTCCACGAGGTCGCCGCTTGTGAGCTCCTGATTGAGAAGCGGACTTGAAGCGTCGCGCATACCGGCCCATAGAAACAAGCTTCGATATTTGACTTCGCCATAGAGCTGCTGTATGCGGCCGGCCGACGGACTGACTTTATGAGTGAACCACGAGTCAGTCTGTGCGTCGTAACGCTCATAATCTATGCCCGAGCCGTAGCCGGCCATCAGTTCCGCACCAAATCCGTAGCTGAAACGTCGCGAGTGGTCCATATCTTTCCATATCCCGGCCGACAGCCATGAATTATATTGTCCGGAATAGCGACCACCCCTCAGCGATGATATGTAGTAGGGGGCAAATTCGCCGCTTCCGGCACCGAGTGTGAGCGATGCCTGATAGTTGACCTGCTGCTGTGCGCCGGCGGTCATCATTGAGGCTAAAGCGAGTGTTAGAGTGGTAAGAGACTTGTATATTCGCATTATGTGGTATTTTGTGCCCCAAAGTTACGAATTATTCTTGATGATAGGAAGTTTTTTCTTATCTTTGCCATCTACTAATGTGAGTTTCGGCACGAGTATTGCCTGACCGAGCTTGCGATATTGAGTCAACACTAACTACCAAGGCCATGAACCATTATAGAATACTAAGCTGCGTAATATCGCTGATAGCTTCATTCACTGCCGTTTATGCGCAGACGTCGCTTGAGGAAATCATAGCCACCCCCGCTAAAGCCGGAGGAATATATTACGCATATCCTGTAGGAGATGAGGGACGTCAGGTCACGTCAGCCCCCGATGGGTATGAGCCATTTTATATTTCGCATTATGGCCGTCACGGCTCCAGGTATCTGATAGGCGATCGTGACTACAGCCGACTGCTCGACCTTCTTAAAGATGCACGTAAAGCCGGCGCGCTCACTCCGCTGGGACTGAGCCTGACCGAGCGACTCGACAGTGTATGGCAGGAAGCCGAAGGGCGCGGGGGCGAGCTCACTCCGCTCGGCCACCGGCAGCATCGCGGCATAGCCCGAAGAATGATCACCAATTACCCGACGGTATTTCCCGATACGGCAAATGTGTTTGCCCGCTCTACGGTGGTGATGCGCTGCGCACATTCGATGAATTCGTTTTGTGAAGGGCTTAAAGAGGTGAATCCCGCGCTGGAGATACCTCGTGAATCTTCGCAGAGACATATGTATTATCTCAATTACCACACTCCGCAGGCCAATCACTTTACGCGCCACGGAGGTCCTACTACCGAACCGACGCGGAAATTCGAGAGGAGCATGACGTCGCCCGACCGGCTCGTTTCGTCGATATTCTCAGATCCGGAGTATGTGTATGGCAATGTAGATCCGCATGATTTCATGTGGAGCGTCTATTGGGTGACCGTGGATATGCAGAATATGGAATCGCCGGTGAGATTCTATGACATTCTTACTGCTGAGGAGATGTTTGACCTGTGGCAATCGTTCAACTATCGCTTCTATGCTACCAACTGTAATCCGCCCATGGCTAACGGTATGCTCCTTGACTGTGCCAAACCACTGCTTAACAATATACTTGAGTGCGCTGATAAAGCTATCGACTCAGGCCGCGCGGGTGCTGATCTCCGTTTCGGTCACGACGGCAATCTTATCCCGCTGGTAGCGCTCATGGAGATAGAAGGATGTAACGCCTCGGTGGCCGACGCAGCCGAACTTTATAAATCATATGCTGACTTTAAGATCTCTCCGATGGGAGGAAATCTACAGATGGTATTTTTCCGGAATCCTTCGGGCGACGTTATAGTAAAGTTCATGCTCAATGAAGAAGAGAAGTCCATACCGGTAGCTACCGACATCGCTCCATTCTACCGCTGGAGCGACGTGAAAGATTATTACCGCAAGGTGATAGAGCGTGAAAACTATATGCCGGCTGAGTAATTGAAGCAATACGCTATGAAAGAGTTTAAAAAGGCGCTGAAAAAAGGAGCGGTGCTCCGCAGCGATAAAAACATATATACCATAATTGAACCGGAGCAGCAGGATGGTTTCGGTATCACATACTTAGCCACCGGTGAGCCGCTTAATCCGATAGTGGAGCCACGGCCGCGCCACGGACTGAGCCAAATCACTTCGCCGCTGCCACTTCAGCGATCAGCACCTGTCGAACCCGCCCCGATGAAGAAATATGTCATCCGCGAGCACTTCATGTTTCACTGCAGCGATAGGGCCGACGATGATAAGGAACTTGCTATCGACGAATATTCCGAATCGACGGTGGATGATTTTCAGCAGGTATTCAGAAATACCGTAGAATGTCTGAAAAAAGCTACGGAGGGCAATGAAGACTTCCTTCAGCTGGTGGACGATTTTGAAGCCAACGGCACGTATTATTACGTGACAGAATATCTTGAAGGTCCTACGCTGCGAAAATATATTGAGGAAAACGGTGCCATACAGGTCAGAGAAGCCCGTATGCTTCTTGAGCCTATATTCAAGGCAGTTAGAAGATTTCACACTAACCGCATACTCCACACCGGTCTGTCGCCCGATGCTATAATAATAGACCGCCATGCCGACGGGACGGTGCGTCCGGTGCTCACCCAGCTCTACTCGTGTAAGATGTTTACCCCCGAGGGCGAGGGCGCGCTTCAGTTGCCGCCTCTGTCGTGCCCTGACCGCTATGCGCCGCGCGAGCAGTATGGCGAACTCGACAAGTTTTTGCCGCAGACCAATCTTTACTCGCTTGGAGCCATACTCACTTATGCACTTACAGGCGAAGAGCCGCCGCTGGCCGAAGACGTAGACGAAGACATAATCTCGTCGATGCTTCCCGACAATATACCCGAATCATTCAGAGTAGCCACGATTAAGGCCATGAGTCCTGACTGGCATGACAGATATGAGAGTGTGACGGTATTTAACAGCGCTCTGCTCTCGTCGATAGTGACTGACGATGACCGAATCCGCACTGAGGAGCACAATGCTCCGGCAGCCCGACGGAAGCGCCGCTTGACGAGATGGATTATACTCGGTGTAATAGTATCTCTGCTCGTGGCTCTGGCTATAATCATCAGCATCAATATATAATCAAGAATATTAGTAAAGTCTGCGAACAATCCTGTACATACGATTGTTGTAAATACAGTAAATGAAAATATTAATCACTAAAATATATCTGAAATGAAAGCTTTAAACATCGTATTAGCAGTATTAGGCGGTGCCGTAGCAGGTGCTGCAGTAGGTCTTCTTTGCGCTCCCGAGAAAGGCGAACGTACTCGTAAGAATATCGTGAAGTATCTCGAATCAAAAGGAGTCAAGCTCCAGAAGAGCAAGATAGAAGAACTCGCAGACGAGATCGCCGAGGAACTCAAAGACTGATACCGGCTGAATCATCCGACTTCCACCATACTCACTAAAATACTGAAATAACAATGAATCTGAACGTACTTTATGCCTTTATAGGCGGCGCCCTCGTGGGTGCAGGTGCAGCTCTGCTTTTCGCTCCTGAAAAGGGTGAGGAACTCCGTGAGCGCATCAAGGATATTCTCCGCAAGAAGGGTATCATCTGCTCCGAGACCGAAATCGACGCCCTCGTAGAGCAGCTTACCACTGAGATCGACGATTGATAGTCGGTCATACCACACTCAACTTATTAATGCGGCTGCGCGCGACCCGTACCGGTAACCGGCTGCGGGGCGTGTGCAGCCCGAATATGTGATTATTACACTATGGCTGAATCTGATAATCAGTTTCGCACACTTTGGGCTGAGGTTAAGAATTACTTCACGCTCAATATTGACTATGCGAAGTTTACGCTGGCCGAGAAGCTGACCGTGCTGCTCACGGCGGCATCGGTGTGTGCGGTGGCATTCCTGCTCATCGCCATCATGATGTTTTTTGTATCGATGGCGCTTGTGAGATGGATAGCCGAGGCTACCGGAATGGTGGGAGCATATTTCATCATGACCGGTTTCTACCTGCTTCTGCTGGCTCTTGTGATAGTGCTTCGCAAGCAACTGATAGTAAATCCTATTTCGAGATTCATAACTAAACTGTTTTTCAAGTGATGAACAATATGCCTAAACTGCCGGCTCACGACGGCGAACAATGGGATGGTTTCACTATCGACGAACTCCGCTATATGAGAGCCTACACGGCCGCGCGTCTTGAGATAGCCCGCGAACGTCTGGTGCATAACGCATCGAACGTGTCGGAGGCATTCAGCGGTCCGATGGGTGGAGGACAGAATATATTCACACGTCTGCTCGGCGCGCTGAGCTATGTGGATGTAGCCGTGCTTACATTCAAGATAGGCAAGAGTGTCTTCCGTATATTCAAGAGCCTGCGCGGACGCTGACAGCCGGAACTATTTTTTTATCACATTCATTACATTTCTTACAGCTTATGAACGATTACGTGGAGATACGTCTCGATGTAGACCCCTGCAGTGAAGTGGCTACCGATGTGCTTGCCGCCATGCTCGCCGAGGTCGGATGCGAGTCGTTTCTGCCTGACGAAAAAGGTCTCACGGCCTATATACAGAAAGAACTTTATGACGAGGCTTCGATCAGCGATGCGGTTGCCTCTTTTCCGCTCGATGCCCGGGTGACGCTCGCCGGAGCTGAAGTCGTGGAGGGTCGCGACTGGAACGAAGAGTGGGAGAAAAATTACTTCAAGCCTATTGTGATAGGCGACCGCTGTGTGATACACAGCACGTTTCATCATGATATCCCTGTCTGTGATTATGATATAGTAATAGATCCCAAGATGGCTTTCGGAACCGGTCATCATGCCACGACCTCGCTAATCATACGCCGACTGCTCGACGATGTGAAATCGGGTATGGAGGTGATAGATATGGGTACCGGCACCGGTATTCTCGCCATATTAAGCTCCATGAAAGGAGCAAAGCACGTGACGGCGATAGAAATAGACGGCTGGGCATATGAGAACGCGTGTGAGAATATGCCGCTCAACCATGTGGAAAATGTGACGGTGGTCAACGGCGACGCCTCGGCCCTTTCGGGTGTGCCCGCAGCTGACCTGTTTATAGCCAACATCAACCGCAATATCATCACTGCCGATCTTCCTCGCTATGTCGAGGCCATGAAACCGGGTGCAGAGATGCTGCTCAGCGGATTTTATGAAAGCGACATTCCCGAGGTGATGAAAGTGGCTGAGCCGCTCGGCCTGAAATATGAAGGCCACACCGTGGAAACCGGCGACTGGACATGCCTGAAACTGAAATACGATCCGTCATGACGCGCCGCTTTATCGGTAGTATAATATGCTGCCTGCTGATGATGGTCGGAGCCGCTGATGTGAATGCGTCTGACAAGACGGGGCGAGGCGGTCATTTCGCTTGGGGCGCAGAGATAGGTCCCTCGATAGATGTGTGTGGCGATGATATGTCCACTATCGATCTTGGCGGCTTCCTCGGATGGCGCAATGATATCATAGACTTCGCAGGTATAGGCGCCGGTATCAATATGGTGATGTCGCACTCGGGTCGATTCTTCCCCGTGTATGCCGGATTCAGAAGCAGTTTCTCCAAGAAGAAACGTCTGGTATTTATCGACGCCCGAATAGGATGTGTATTCGCCAGCGACTCCGAGCGCCCTTCGCAGCGAGAACTGTATGTGTCGCCGGGTATTGGTTTTAATCTTGCGTCGGGTGCGACATATCAGAGCTATCTGCTGCTAAACTATTCATATTGCGGCCTGAGTTTCCCGTCGATTAAGCAGGGCAATGAGGTCACCGGCGTAAATAGAATAGGTATGACATTAGGAATAACATTTTAATACATAAACCAACTAACTGAATATGAACTTCAAAACATTAATATCTACGGCCGTATTCGCACTCGGACTGGGTGCTTGTGCCACAGCCGGAGCTCCGGACTATACCGTGACTTTTCCTGCCGGCGAAGACTTTGAGGACACAATGTGTTATATCCTCGACTATGATTCGGGAGCAAAAATCGACTCGGTACTGGTGACCGACGGTGTGGCCAAACTTTCAGGCTCAGTGAAAGATCCGGTGCTTGCCCGACTGATTATCGATGGCAACCGAGGCCCGGTTTTCATCCTCGAAAAGGGTGATATAGCCATAAACGAAAAGGGCGACGCTACAGGTACAGCTCTTAACGAACGCATGAACTCCTACGGTGAAAAACTCGCTTCAATAATGGCTGAAGCAAACTCTCTGCCCGAAGATTCGTCGTCGATAGCCCGCATGGCTGAGCTTGAGAGGGCCTACTATGCCGTGCCCGAGCAGGCTATGAACGACAATCCTTACAATCCGATAGGCCTTTACTTCTTTCTCCAGCAGGCCTATGAGATGAATCTGGCTGAACTTGATGCTGCTGTAGCCGCTAATCCTATGCTTGCCAAATCAAAACGTGTGGCTGCACTCCGCACCGCTCTTCTGGCCGAGTCAGAGACTTCGGAAGGTAAGAAATTCAAGGATTTCGCAGTGACTTATGACGGCAAGACCGAACGCCTGAGCGACTACGTGGGCAAAGGTAAGTATGTGCTCGTGGATTTCTGGGCAAGCTGGTGCGGACCGTGCATGCGCGAGATAGCAACTCTCAAGAAGATCTGCGAGGAGTTTGGCCCCAAAGGGTTGGAGATACTCGGAGTGGCTGTGTGGGATGAACCTGCTAATACCCTCAAGGCAATCGAGCAGCAGCAGATACCCTGGCACAGCATCATCGACGCTCAGACCATACCTACCGATCTGTATGGCATATCAGGTATACCTTGCATAATACTTTTCGGTCCTGACGGCACGATACTCTCTCGCGGTCTGCAAGGACAGAATCTTGTCAATGCCGTTGCCGCTGCTATGGCTGCCGCAGAACCGGCTGCTGATTCGCCTGTACAGGCCGAATAATTCAGAGCTTCATTCCTATACCGAACAAGGCATAGTCATAGATCACCGGGTCGTCGGGGCGAAACCGCCTCAGATGCCCGGTGATTTCCGTTACTGCCTTGCGGTCGGGCGTAGAGCGTGTGAGCAGTCCGAGCTCGGAGGCTGTGTCGGCCACATGCACGTCGAGGGGTATATATAATTGCGATGGCTTAAGTACGTCGTTCCATACGCCCATATCTACAATACCGTCGTCTCTGACGAGCCACCGGAGCGCCATGTTGACACGTTTCAGTGCGGTGTTTTTTATGTTGAGAGGCAGGCATCGGGAGTCGGTATTTCCGCCGTTGGCCACCGCCAGCTGACGGTTGATTTCCTCCACGAGTTTCCATGCCGGATATTCCTCGTCGGCTATGTGGTGATGACGGGCAAATTCGGCCAATGTGCCGTAGCAGGCATATATGGCTCGCAGTCCGCGGAGAAAATGCTTAAGATTACGATTGAAAAAAGTGCGGTGGATATTGTCGTCGTCGGGCAGTAGTTCAAATTCGCCGTCGGCCATAAACTGATATGGACTATTATCCATAAGGGCCAGCATGCGGTCACAATCGCGGCATATCATCTTGCGGTTGCCCCACGCTATGGCTGATGTGAGCAGCGAGGAGATTTCAATGTCGGGCAGCGATGTGAAGCGGCGTGGAAACTGCACCGGGTCGTCGGCTATAAACGCGGGTGAATTAATGCGCGCTGCTTCAGAGTCAAGCAGTTCGCGTAGATCGTTTTCAGTCAAAACCGTCTTTTGATTTTTAGAATTTAGAATGGAAAGTTTAAAATTTAGAATGGAAAATTACGGAAATTCTCCATTCTAAATTCTAAGTTTTCAATTTTATAAAAATGTGAGCGTCAACGCCGTGACGAGAGTACTCGTTCGCGGATTCCGGTGTTGAAGTCGCTAAGCGAGTTGAGGTTTTCGAGCGTCAGGTGCATGCGGTAGCGCCAGTAGTGTCGAGGATTGGCGGGTATGTTGATGAGTTCCTCGCGCGGGTCGTGGCGTCGGATTACTCCGTCGACCGAAAGCCAGTCCTGAAGAGGCAGAATGCAAAGCATGGATGGCGACTCAAGATGCAGACGGATTATGCGGTCGCATATCCATGGCTCGGCATAGAGAGGAGCTTCGCCGGGTTCATGGAGCACTTCGTTGTAGAATCGCTGAGTAGTGGCGCGGTCGGCCTCCCACCAGCGGCGTATACCGTCCATGTCGTGAGTGGAAGTGGTGCACACTGAGTAGTAGGGATAGTGCCAAGTATTGCCGAATGCCGTGTTGGGGTCTTTGGGCATGCGCTGTATCTCAAGGGCCAGAATCTCCAGTTCGTCGATTACGGCAGGCACACATGCGGGTATCATACCGAGATCCTCAGCGCATACGAGCATGTCGGTAGCGTCGATGAGAGCGGGCAGCTTCCACATGGCTTTGCCATACCAGAAGTCGTTGTGGCGACGATAGTAGAAGTCATTGTAGAGACGGTCAAAGCACCAGCGCTCATAGTCGTTAAGAGCGCGGTAGGTGTAGGTCATCTGGGCGGCGATGCGCGGATGATATTTGCCTTTTTCGTAGGGATCTTCGATGAAGAGCACCTGGTCGATAAGTCCGAGCAGAGCGTCGCACAGGCGGGCGTTTTTCTCGTCTTTTTCAAGACCGGCGAAATACTCGGCGACCTTACGCTGAGTGTTGAACTCTTCTTTAAGGCGGTAGCGGCCATATCCGGCATCGACGAGGAAGCGCTCGCGAGCTTCGTCAACGTATTCGCCGAAGAAGTCACCGAGAAACCAATCCATGATATAGGGAGTGGTCTGAAGGTCCACATCTATCCAGAAATCATAATTGTAGCGGAGTTCGTCGGGCGAGAAGGGCAGGGCCGGGTTGAAAATACCGAGAAGACCGTGGATAGCATCCATAGGTATCTGCCATATTCTGAAGAAGCCCAGCACGTGGTCGATACGGTAGGCATCGAAATACTCGGCCATCTTGCGGAAACGTGCTTTCCACCAGCTGAATCCGTCGCGAGCCATCTCCTCCCAGTTGTAAGTGGGGAAACCCCAGTTCTGACCGAGGATCGAGAAGTCATCCGGAGGAGCGCCGGCCTGACAGTCGAGGTTGAAGAGGCGGGGATTGATCCATGCGTCGACGCTGGTGCGCGATATGCCGATGGGTATATCTCCCTTAAGAGCCACTCCGTGCATGCGCGCATATTCATGCACTTCACGCATCTGTCGGTCGAGGTGATACTGCTGATAAAGCACGAAATTGAAGTCATCGGCATGTTCGGCTTTCACCTTTTCGACTTTTTCGGGAGTGTAGTCGGCATATTCACCCCATTGGCTCATCTCGGCGGTATGATATATGTCGCGGAGCACGCAGAATGCCGCATAGGGTGCGAGCCACGAATCGTTTTTCGCTACAAATTTCTTGAAGTCGTCGCTTTCAAGCGTAGTCTTGCCATGGAGGGCGAAGAGTTCGCGTGCATATTCGTTTTTAGCATTGTTGACACGCTCATAGTCGACCTGGGTGAGATCGTTGAGCTCATTGCGCAGATTGCGGTAGTAATGTTCGCGCTCCGGATTATCGAGCGATCCCATGGCTTGGAGGCGGAGATACATGGGGTGAAGCGCGAAAGTAGAGTTGGCATTGTAAGGATAGGAGTCGGTCCACGTGCCGGTCATGGTGGTGTCATTGATGGGCAGCAGCTGGATAAACGACTGTCCGGTTGCGACAGCCCAGTCCACCATAGGCTTGAGGTCATAGAAATCTCCTACACCGAAATCATCTTCACTCCTGAGCGAGAATACAGGAATTGCCACTCCGGCTCCACGCCACGGGGCAAGAGGATTGACAAGTCGCTGACCGGCATCGATCACGGCTGCGGACTTTGATGAGGGGTTGAGATTTATCTCGCGGTTGTCGCGACCTTCCCATGCTACGACTTCGCCTGTACGGCTGTTCAGGAGCAGAAACTTATATTCCACATGGCCCGTCATTTTGTCGACAGGCAGATTGACACTCCAAGTAGGATAGTCGGCGTCGCTCATCTCAACGGCTTTTGCCGGATCCCAGCGTCCAAGCGCATCGCAACTTCCGCTCACAGCCACCACTTGATCAGGGTGAACCATCGGAGCGTCTACTTTAAGCGTGAGCATGCCGGGAGCTGCCTCGACGGGGGCTTTGCGATCATTGCGACGCATGATGCTCTCAACTATGGCTGTGGAATAAAACGGCTTATCCCACGGCTGATCCTGCCAGCGGTCGATGATTTCGGCGCGGTGCACGCCTCCATTGTGGGCAAAGGTATGGGGATGTCCCCACTCGTAGCGTCGACTGCCGTCGTCGCGGCGCACGATATAGCGATATTCAAACTGACGGATAGTGGCGGGTATATCTACTTCCACTTTCCATGACTGCTCGCCATGAAGAGTCATGGGCACGGCAAGAGCCTCGTCGCCGTGACCGAGCACTTCGGGACTACCCGAGAGGTAGAGCGATTCGCCCCAGTTGGTACGGTAATCTACGTTGAATGTAAGTTTCATAATGTAAGTATGATATTTTTTCGATGATTATCGGTAAGAAAATAGGCCCGGGCGGAATGCTTTCGCCCGCGCCCGAGCCTATAATAAATAACGCAGAAAATCTGCGTTTAGTTTACGGTCACATAACAATTTTACCGGCTTTGGTGCCGCAGCGGTAGATGTAAAGACCCTTTGGCAGATCGAGGTCATCCAGTGTGGCTGCTGTAGCTACATGGAGGCCGCCGACAGTGTAAATGTCATATGGTCCTGCGACCTCGGAATCGGCCGAAACGTCGGCGATTCCTGATACGACGCGTTCACCGGCTTCGAGTTTGATGCAGTCCCACATCACACCACCGTTTTTATTGATACCGCTCATGGTAAACGACACGGTGTTTTCACCCTTGCGGAGTTTTGATGCGGGGAAAGTGACTGAGTTGAGGGCGTGGCGTCCGGCCTGAGTGGCACTTCGGTATATTGATGCGTCGTTGTAGCCGTAGTACCAAGATGCTACTTTTTCGTCGTTGACCTTTACCGCCACGGTAGGACGGTTGGTGGCAGCGGCGCTGGAGGCAGTGAGATGAGCGTCGCCTTCATACTCTTCATCGAGATTGAATTTCACGGTCCACGTCCCGTTCTTACATTGGGCGTAATACCAGTCGGTAGCAGGGTCGCTCGTTCCGGGTATGAATGTAAGGCTGGCAGGCACATCGTTCCATAGTCCGTAAGCACGTGGATGGTTGGAAATGGCATATCCGTCCGACAGACGGTCGCTGACTCCGATGCTCCAGAGAAGATTGTCGTAGGTCTCGGGATAGAAGTACAGCAGTCCGAGATCGGTGACGGTATCCTCCACTGTCACGTCAGTATACTCAAACTCTTCGGTAATGGTACCGTCGAGGGCGTATACGCGCAGTGCGTAGTCGCCTTTGCGCACATGAGGTATGGAGAAATAGCCGTTTTCATCGGTTTTGCCCCAATAGATGTATTTCTTGCCTTGCGTGATGATTTCGCCGCCCGGCTCACAGAGTACCACCTGCATGTCAGCCGACGACTGACCAGTGGTGAATCTGATCTGACCTTGTACAGTTGAGCGGTCGAGAGGATAATACTCGTTGTCAAACCACTGGTAGGGCCACTGCTCCGACTCTTCGGCAGCGCGTGAGCGCGCGTCGGCCACCATGTCTTCAGGTGTCTCGCCCGAGTTTACGTAGATAAGAAACGGACCGAATATCTGCACCTCGCCGTCTTCGTAGGTCTGAGCGGCTCCGCCGAGGTGTTCACCCTGAAGCATCTGAATGGTGATAGGCGATTTGCTTGTGGAGTGTACGGTGAGTTCCTGTCGCATCGGGCCGCCATTAAGCCACTCGTGGCTTGCGGTGATGTTCCACACGCCCAACTTGCGGTTGGGGCTAACAAGGCCATGAAACATATCGTCGACTATGAAGTTGGCCCAGTCGTATTTGGTGTAAATAGAGCCGTCGGCCAGACGATACGTTGCGTCCTGAATGGTATTCTCCGATTTCTCGGCCTCGGTCATTTCGCTGCATGTAGGCATGTCGCCTTTCATAGTGTCGCTGACGTAGCCCCAGGTGAAAGCAGGCTGAGTGCGGGTGCACACGCGGGCTTCGCGCACCGACACGTTGCTTGAAGTGGGTGTGCCCTCGAATATGACGTAGGTGTAGACTCCGCTCACACCTTTGCGCATGATATAGCCCTGGGTCACGTGCAGATCACCGGAATTGTTGATATACTGGATTTCGGCATAGTCGTCGGTGAGTTTCACCACCTTGGCCTCTTTAGCCGAAAGGGCGCTGTTGGCTTCGGCAGTATAGTCGAAATAGATACCGTTGGAGCTGAGCAGGTTTACATTCGACGACGAATGCTTGAGCACGTTCAGGCGTCCTCCGGGCTCGATGGTGGCGGAGAGTATACCGTTTGACATCTTGCCTTGACGGGCTGACGAAACAGAAGCCGTGACATTATCCTCGGCTAATGAGGATAATGCCACGAGCATAGAAAGTGATATTATTGCAGGTCTTTTCATTCGGCGGGATCGAGGATGATTACCTGATAATTATTCTGAGCATTGAGCTGGCGCATGTAGTCCATTACGTCGTTGACGGTGATGGTTTCGAGTACGGCCGCGCGTTCGTTGAACGAATCAACGCCGTTAAGCAGATAAGATGCGATAGCCGACAGCCATGGGCCGTTTTTCTCAAGGCTTTCAGCGTAGCTCTTGGCCATGTATTCCTTGGCGGGAGCTATCTCGTCGGGAGTCACATTGTTTTCCATCGCCTTGAACTCGCCGGCAATGTAGTCAAGTACTTCCTGCTTCATCTCAGGCTTCATTGGGAAGAGGGTCTGAAGCACGGCGTTGTTGTTGCCCTTATAGTCGAGGCCACCCTGTGCACCGATAGAGTAAACAGCACCCATTTCCTCACGGACGGTCTTGAGAAGGCGGTTGCCGAGCACCTGTCCGGCGATCGATGCCACGAGAGCATTCTTGGTGTTGAAAGGCATGTTGCCCGACTCTATGATAGCTACCCAGGTCTGGGGTGTGCTCATAGGAGTGGTGGTGGTTTTCACTTCGTTACCGCCCTTGATCTGGTAAGCGGGGTTGGTGATGTTGAGCTCGGTCACGGCAGTGGCAGCATCGGCGGGGAGAGTGGCGATATACTGCTCGACGAGCGGACGGAGAGTTTCGAGATCTACATTGCCCACGAATATGAATGTATAGTCGGCAGCATTGGCTGTCATGGCTTTCACCATATCGATCATCAACTGGCGGTCAGCCTTCTCCACGTCGGTAGCCTTGAGCATGCCCTGGCGGTGGTTGCCGTAGAGATTGTCGTAAACGCTTGATAAAAATACTACCTGAGGATTAGATTCCTGATGCTTGAGAGCGCTGATCTCGGCATTCTGCAGAGCTGCATATTCGTCGGCGGTGAAGTTATATCCGTTGAACGACATATAAATAAGCTCCATGAGGGTGGGGAGATCCTTGGGAGTGGTGAAGCCTCCAAGCTGGCGCTCATAGTTGTCGAGCGAGATGCTTACTGAAGCCTGCTTGCCCTGAGTATATTTCTTGAGGTCAGCGTTGGTGTAGTCACCGAGACCGTTGGCGTTACCATCTTCGTTGAAGAGGAGAATCACGTCGTCGTATTCGTTGCCGAGGCGCTGCAGACCATCGTGAGCTACGGCAGTGAAGAGGATCTCATCTTCCTTGAACTTGGTGGGTTTGATGATGACCTTGGCTCCGTTTGAGAGGGTCCATACGGTAGTGCCATAGCGGGCGTCGGTGGCGGTAGCCACTACCGAGCCGGGTGCGGGGAGAGCTGGGATGAGGGGCTCGGTCTTAACGTTGTCGACAAATGCTTCGATGCTTTCAGCGTCAACAGCGTTGATCACAGCCTCCATCGCTTCCTTGGTGGGGAATACGATACCTTCTTTTTCGGGAGCGAGAGCGAGTACGACGCGGTTGTCTTTGGTGATGAGTTCGTTCATAGCCATATTGATAGCCTCAACGGGTATGTTATAGGCCAGCTGCTTGAAGAGGTCGTATTCATTCTCGATGGCGAGGATGGGATCGCCATCGGTGAAGTTGTCAACGTATTCGCGTACAAATACGTCGTTTTCGCGGGTGGCGCGGTTGTTGAACTGACGTTCTATCTGCGACATGAATTCGTCGCGGGCACGGTCATATTCTGTCTGGGTGAAGCCATTACGTGCGGCACGGAGAGTTTCGCGGTAAACGGCTTCGAGAGCGGGATCGATTTCGTTGCCCTTAGCGATCACCGATACAGTGAAGGCGTCTTTAGTCTTGGCGATTAAGAAGTTGCCAAACGAGCATCCGGCATTCGCGTAGGGAGCATCGGGAGTCGAGGCGATGTCGTCGAGACGCTGGTTGAGCATCATCGAGATCATGCGCTCCATGTAGTGCATGGCGTAGAAGCCGGCGGTGTTTTTCATCTCCTTGGGCATGGGATCTGAGATAAACATGATCTCACCGATGAGCACCTGCTGCTCGGGATCGGCACCCGACAGATAGATGGTACCCTCATGATCGGGAACGGCTTCATAAATGCGTTCGGCGGGATTGGCGGGCATCTCGATGTCGGCAAACATTTCCTTGATCTTGCCTTCGATGTAGTCGACGTCGATGTCGCCTACCACGATTACAGCCTGCTGATCGGGACGATACCATTTCTCATAGTAGTCGCGGAGTGCCTGATAGGGGAAATTATCCACAACTTCCATGGTACCGATAGGCAGACGGTGGCCGTATTTAGTGCCGGGATACATATCGGGAAGTATACGCTCAAGGATGCGCATCTGACCCACATTGCTGCGGCGCCACTCTTCGTGGATCACACCGCGCTCCTTGTCAATTTCCTCGTCGAGCAGAAGGAGGTCGTTGGCCCAGTCGTGAAGTATGAGCAGACATGAATCCTGCACTGAAGTGCGGGCTACGGGTACATTGCTGATATTGTAGACGGTCTCGTCGACACCGGTATAGGCATTGAGATTCACGCCGAACTTCACACCTACGGTCTCCAGCCAGTCGCGGAGCGAGCTGCCGGGGAAGTGAGTGGTACCGTTGAAACACATATGCTCAAGGAAGTGAGCCAGACCACGCTGGTTGTCTTCCTCAAGTATCGAACCCACATTCTGGGCGATGTAGAAATCGGCCTGACCTTTGGGATATTCGTTGTGACGAATGTAGTAGGTGAGTCCGTTGGGGAGTGTGCCAATCTTCACGTCAGGGTCAACGGGAAGCTGGGGCATCATCTGAGCCTTGATGGCCGGGATGATCATCATGACGAGCAGCACGAGGGCTGTCAGTTTCTTACTTATGTTCATGATTCGGATTAAATGGTTATTGATTTGGATTTTTGTTTTCTTGATATATATGACGCAACTTATTCGGAATAGTTACACCCCGTATGCAAAAAAATTATTTTGCAGCCACGGAGTCCTGCTGAAGTTGGAGCGCCTGCTCACCCACTACCGGAGTGTATTTCTTCACTACCGATGTCACGTCGGAGAGCTGGCCCAAGTCGTCGAACACGCAGGGCACCACTTCCTTGCCGTCGGTGTCAATCACACCCCACTTGTTGTCTTTGCGTACCACGGCGTAACCATAATTGAAATTACGTACTTCCTGATACTGACACTTGGCGATAGTGCGTCCCTGAAGATTGATGAATCCCCATTTGCCGCGGATCTCTACCGGGGCGAAGCCTTCGCGGAAGTCAAGAGCATTGTCGTAGCGAGGACGGATTTCCACATTGCCGGTGGAGCTGTAATATCCGTATTTACCATTGACGGCTTGCGACGGACGAGGATATTCCGCCCATACCGACAGACCGGATGCGAGGAGAAGGAGAGAGAGGATGAAGTGTTTCATATCGCTTAGTATTATATTGGTATTTAAATATTTACAGGAGATTAGTGCCGGGCTAAAAGCGCGTAGGCTTCGTCGCGCATAAACGGTACGGGCATCACGTAGAAGCGAGGATTGTCAGGATGAAACACACCGAGACACTGACTGGTGATACTCAGGCCGTATTTTTCCTCAAGTATGATCCGGTAGATGCTGAGCTGCAACGCATAGTGGTAATATGACATGTCAGGCACATGTGCTACGGCCGGATGAATTCCGCTGCCAGTAAATCGTCCGCACTGACGTGGCTGTCCGGTATCCGGATCTACGAGCTTTATCGAGCGCTTCCAGTCCCAGATGGTAAACCGTCCGTCGGTAAGATCCAATAAGTCGAGTGTACCCGCCACGCCGTATTCCTCATGATATATTCGCCACTCGGTGCGGTAGGGATTGAGCCTGTAGCACGAAGCAAACGATCTGAAATTAGGCATCGCGTCGCCCTTGCGTATCACGTCTCTGTCGCCCAGATAGTAGCGCTCTATCAGAGCATGCATATCTGTGCCCAGCCGGCGGGACTCGGCGGCATTGGCTTCCCATAATTTCATCAGTTCCTCAGGCGACATTTTGAGAGCCGGAGCCTTTTTAGCAGCCCAGTAGGGTGCATCAAACTTCGGGAAAGCATCCTGCACGATAGTGGTGACACTTTTCAGTACGCGGCCATCGAGCGTGTAGATATGCTCGGCCTCGTTGAAATCAAGAAGCCCGTCGCGCGCGTGTACGTTCATATCATTGCAGTTCATAACGCAAAATTACAAATTTTTCCCGCCGCCCGCAAACTTTCACCGAAATTTCGGGAATAGGGAAACCTATTATCACGTCTTCATCTACGAGCCGCCGCGTGATATATCTTCCGATTCCGATGAGTTAAGATGATGGTCAGCGGTTCATGCGCTTAAGCAGATTGTAGGAGGGGACTATGCCGAGTTCGCCGGCTTTGCTGAGATCGGTGGTTCCGGCGTCGCGGTTGCCGAGATGAAGATATACGTAGCCGCGATTGTAATAGGCTTCGCCGAAGTCGGGCTTCAGCTCGATAGCGCGGCTGAATGCACGCAGCGCCGAAGTGAAATCTTGCAGACGTGCGAGTACAACGCCTTTGTTGTAGTGGGCTATAGCCATGTCGGGCGACAGTTTGGCCACACGGTCAAGGTCGGCAATAACCATTTGCCAGTTGTCGATAGCTTCGCGCGATGCGAGGGTGACTTGGGCGCCCGCGGGAGCCGACTGGTCGGGCTCGTGGACAATATCGGTCATGATATTGCGGGCGCGGGCATCGGCACGCATCAGGTAGGCTACAGTGAAGTCAGGCGCAAGCTCTATTGCACGGTCAAGATCGGTGATAGCCTGATCGTAGTTGCGCGTGGTGATGTAGTCCATGGCTCGCCCGAAGAAGTCGATAGGGCGGGCTTTGTGTGTGGAGAGATAGGAGGTATAGTAGTCAATGGATGAGAAGTGCGCACGGATGACGTCCTCGTCGTTCATGGCCGGAATGTGGTTGGTGACCTGCAGCAGGAAGCGCAGAGCGCGGGTGGCGTTGACTTCATCGGCTTCCTTTATGTAGTCACCGCTTTGCTTCAGCTCTGTGGGCGAGGTGTAATAGGTGAGTGCAAACATCGGCTCCATCTCTATGGCGAGGTTGCGATCCTGGACTTTTCCGCGGATATTCTGATTGGAATATACCTGGTCAGGCTCGCTGTTGTCGTCGACAGTGGCGAGAGATTCAAATCGGCGTTTTACTTCCTCCTGAGTCTCGGTGGCCGGTTCGTCGCCTGTATTGTCGGCCATGAGAGTGGGAGTCATCTCATCGCTGCCGGCGAGACTCATTGATCGGTCGTAGTCGGTTTTGGCTCCGTTCATGTCGCCCTTGCGACGCTTCACGTCATAGCGCATGAAGTAAGCGGCCGCAAATTGCGGATAGGCATCTATCACCGTATTCAGGTCGGCTATAGCGGCGTCATAGTCGCCGATGTCGGCAAGTAGCATGGCGCGGTTATACATGGCTTTGTATTCCATCGGGTCGATACGGAGTACTTGTGAGAAATCGTCGATAGCCTTATTGATGTCGTGAACCTCGCTGCGGAGCAGACCGCGGTTGAACAGCGCCACCGTGTTTGACGGTTCGAGCTGGAGCGCATAGTCATAGTCAGCCATCGCACCGTAATAATCGTCGGTCATATATCGCAGATAGGCTCGGTTGATGAAGAAACCGGCATAGCGAGGCTGGAGCTTAATAGCCTCATTCATGTCGGCGAGGGCGGCCGGATAGTCGCGATGAGAATTAATGGCGATGTCGGCGCGCATGATGTAGCCGTTTACGGCATTGCGGTTGAGCGCCAGCGCGTGGTCTATGTCGGCTGTGGCGGCAATAGTGTCGTTGGTGAGCAGACGCATGCGTGCTCTGCCGAGAAAAGCGCTGTCAAATTTAGGGAAGGCATCTATCAGGATCTCGAAAGTGGAGTCCGCACGGGAATAATCCTTCATGTCGGTCAGCGCGAGAGCTTTGTTGTAGAGCACGCCACGGTTCACCGGCATGTCGGTCAGCGCATGGTCGTAGTCGTCAACAGCTTCGGCCAGTTTTCCCATATTCTGGCGGGCTACGGCTCGCACTTCGTAGGCATCGGTAATAAAGGGATTTCGTTCGATGGCGAGCGTGGCGTCGGCCTCGGCTCCGAGGTAGTCCTCAAGGTTGAGCTTGGCTATCGCGCGGTAAAAATACGGCTGCGCAAGGTGAGGCTTGGCGTTGATGACCTGATTGAAATACTGGATTGAGAGCACGTAGTCCTCGAAGTAAAGCGTATTGCGGCCTATGCGCATCACCTGATCTGTGTTGATCTGAGCCGACGCGCCTGTCCACAAGGCAAGAGTGCTTATGATGATGAATGATAATCTGCGGAACATGATAGCGCAAAGATACAAAAAAATATGCTCCCCGAGTGTTAATTATTGTCACCGGGGAGCCATTATAGAAGAGCGTATGATATATCAGCGCAGATTTTTCTTAATCCATTCCATCTGTCCGACGTTGGTGGTGCGCGATGTCCAGTGTTCGTTGACCGGAGTGATGAGAGCTTCTTTCGGGCATGTGAGGGTATTCCACAGGGCGTAGCTTGTGGTGGGAGGGCAGGTATTGTCGTTATACCCCCATGTCATGTAGACGGGCACATTCACGTGTCGGCCGAAGTTGATCACATCGTAATAGCTGAGAGTGTTGCGGTAATCGTCGCGGTCAAGAAATCCTTTGACTTTATTGAAGTGAGGATAACCGCCTGTGTGACCTTTGGTGTGGTAGCCTTCCATGTCGGTCAGAGCCGGATGATTGGCTACGCAGAGAGTGACGCGGGGATCGAGAGCTGTACCTATCACAGCCAGAGCGCCGCCTTGACTGCCACCCTGCATGGCGAGATTGCGGCCGTCCCATTCGGGGAGGGAGGTGAGGAAGTCGTTGGCACAGACCAGGGCTGTATAAACGCGCTTCATGTAGTAGTGGTCTTTATCGTCGGCGCCTACACCGAGATAGCCTCCGTTGCCGTGGTCAACCGCTGCCGAAATTTCCTTGAATTTTGCATCGGGCATTCGCGGGTCGAGACCGTGGATTTCGATCTCGAAGCGCATGAATCCGTTTTCTGCATAGAAGTGATTACGGGCGGGGAGTTTGATGGTCTTGATACCTGCGCCCGGAGGACAGAGCACTGCGGGAAGCGAACCGGGCTTGGCATCCTTGGGCATGGTAAGATAGCCGTAGATGGAGTGACCCTTTGTATCTGTGTCGAGTTTCACGAGCCAGCAGTCTACCTTGTCGGTACAATACTCCGGTGCAAGTTCGCGCGTGTATTTGAGGGGCGCTTCGCGCATGGCGTCGATATTGGCTGCCCAAAAGTCGGTAAAGTCGGCCGGCTCTTTTACGTGAGGTTTGATCTTATCGGGCGAGAATCCAACCTTGATGTGATGACGATAGACCGTACCGTCAACTTCTGCTTCGAGAGCAAGATCGCGGAACCCTGGACGGTCAGGAGAGGGGATGGTGATGAAAGCGCGACCGTCTTTCAGTGTCACATCGCCGGTCTTTATCGCCGGCTGCATGTCGTCGGCGATAGAGTAGCTGACTTTTACATGCTGCGGCATTCCGTACTTGAGAAGCATTACTTCTATTCGTGCATCTTGTCCGCGGTCGTAGACCCAGTCGTGGTGGTCGGGCACGGTGACCCACATATAATCAGATTGATAGGGGTAATTTTCAACGGCATAAGCCGATGATGCCACCGATAAAATTGCGAGCAGTGTAAAAAGTAACTTTTTCATTTCAGGGGATTCCAGGTATTGGATATTTCAAAGATATATTCGGGAGTTACGTATTGTCGGGCTTCGTCAGGAGTGAGGATTTTGCTCCAGGTCACTCGATGGGAAGTATCAGCTCCTTCACCCGTGCAGTCATACTGGCCGTAGCGGGCCGTAAGCTCGTTTGATGCATTGCCCCAGTTGTGCCATCCGGCGGGAAGTATGGCTCCGCACATCTCGCAGCCGATGAAAAATGTGGATGCATACGGACGCCACGGACGGCCGAGGTAAACCTTCGTCACGCCTTCAGCTGCCGTGATGCGGCAGCGGTCAAATACGTATCCGAGGCGCACATTGGCGGGTGTTGATGCCGCAGTAATGTATGAATCGGCCTTGGCATGTATGTCGCAGTTGACAAAAAGTGCTGTAGCCGATCCGAAAATAAAGTCGGTGGTACCCTCGATATAGCAGTTGTCGAAATACAGACGTTTGTCTACGCCGCCGGTATAGAGTGTATCCTGATTGCCAAGGAAGCGGCAACGGGTGAATGATATGCGGTCGCCGGTGGTGTATACTGCTACTGCCTGTCCTACAGGACCCGCCGTGTTGGCAAACGTTATGTCACTGAAAGAGATATTGCTGCTTTCGATCTTGAACGTGTATGATCCCGACGTGCCCATATTGTTGAGCGAGGCATAGTCGCCATACTGTATTATTACCGAGTCGGCATTTTCGCCTACAATATCAATATTGCAGAGCGAGATACCCATGACTATTTTTTCGGTATATACGCCGTTTTTGATGAAGATTCGGGTGTTGTATTCCATTCCACCACGCATTTTGCGCAGGGCATCAGTGATGGTCGTGTAGTCGCCTGACCCGTCGGCTGCTACGGTGATGTCGATTTCGTAGGTTTTTGGTTCAGCAGCAAGCCCCGCTAAGGCTATGCCGGCTGACAGCACTGTGGTTAGTAATTTTTTTATCATGGTAAATAGTTGAGTGTGAAATAAAAAAAAGAAAAGCTCAGGCGGAAAGCGGAGGTGATGGAAAGTCCGTGCCGACTGAGCTTTTGCTTGTAAAGGTGGATGAAAAAATCGAAGTGCTCGAAGCGGGACTCGAACCCGCACGGTCGCAATGACCAAAGGATTTTAAGTCCTTCGTGTCTACCATTCCACCATTCGAGCCACGAATTCTCGACAAAATTAATACATATATTTGGTTTATGCAAATTTTTATTGCACTCGATGTCAAACTTACAAGTGAAATATTTACTTTTTAATTATTCTTAAAATGTAGTGGCTATATCGATAAAAATTATTATCTTTGCTTGTCAAAATATATATTTTACCTTGAGAATTATCATGAAAAAGTACTCGGCCTTAATTCCGGCACTGTTTATGGCGCTTGCTGCATCGTCGCAAACGGCGGCATATCTCAATCCCGACCTTACGGCGCAGGAGCGTGTAGACGATCTTCTGTCGCGCCTCACGACCGACGAAAAGATCTCTCTGATGATGGATCAATCACCGGCCATAGAGCGATTGGGGATTGCTGAATATAACTGGTGGAATGAGGCTCTCCACGGTGTAGGTCGCGCCGGTCTTGCCACCGTACTCCCGCAGTCGATAGGCATGGCGGCCACTTGGAATGACTCACTAATCTACGATGCATTTAATATGGTGAGTGATGAAGCCCGTGCGAAATTCAATGACTTCCGACGCAATAATGACCTGAAACGCTATCACTGTCTTTCATTCTGGACGCCCAATGTCAATATATTCCGTGATCCCCGTTGGGGACGCGGCCAGGAGACCTACGGTGAAGACCCGTATCTTACCTCACGTATCGGAGTGGCGGTAGTGGATGGCCTGCAGGGTCGCGATCCGAAATGGATGAAAACCTTAGCCGGTGCGAAGCACTTTGCCGTGCATAGCGGACCGGAGTGGAACCGACATACTTTTGATGCCCACGATATCGATCCACGCGACATGCGCGAAACATATCTTCCTGCATTCAAGAAACTTGTCGACGCAGGGGTAGGGCAGGTGATGTGCGCCTACAACCGCTATGAGGGCGAACCATGCTGCTCCAGCAAGAAACTGCTTCAGCAGATACTCCGCAACGAGTGGGGGTATGACAAGATTATCGTATCTGACTGCTGGGCCATACGTGACTTTATCTCCGACTGGGCTCACAATACCCATCCGTCGGGGGCGGCTGCAAGTGCCGACGCCGTGATTTCGGGCACTGACCTTGAGTGCGGTCCCGTATACAAGGATCTCGGTAAAGCTCTCAAGGAGGGGCTTATCACCGAAGACCAGATAGATATAAGTCTGCGAAAGCTCCTTATGGCTCGCTATGAGATGGGTGAACTCTTTCCGGATCTCCACACCCCCTGGGACTCGCTGCCACTTTCGGTAGTCGACTCAGAGGCTCATAAAGCCCTCGCCCTCGACATGGCGCGCCAGTCGATGACGCTGCTTAAGAACAATGGTGTGTTGCCACTGCCCAAGTCGGGAGTGAAAGTACTCGTGGCCGGTCCTAATGCAGCGGATTCTGTGACAATGTGGGGCAACTATAACGGATTTCCTTCTCATACCGTGACAGCACTCGAAGGCATACGCGAATATTTACCCGATGCCGGATATGCACGCGGTTGTGACCACGTGGTCAGCTCGTCGCTTGTATCGGCATTCAATATGCTCGACGGTGGTCTGAAGGCATGCTACTGGAACACGCTTACCCCCGACGGTGACCCCGTGGCAGAAGTGACGTATTCCACCCCGCTCAATATCACTACCGGAGGTGCTACGGTAGTAGCTCCCGGAGTAAATCTGAATGATTTCAGCGCTCGCTACGAGGGTAGATTCGTGCCTGCTGCCGACGGTACCTATATCATAGAAATCGAAGCCGACAAAGGTGGGCAGACTCTGCTGATCGACGGAAAAGTCGTAGCTTCGCGTGAGGCCGGCGGTCGCAACGGTCATAAGATTTCATATATGTGGGAAGGGCATAAAGGCCAGCCAAGCGACATTGTGCTTCACTACGACCACCGTGATGATGTGGCCGAACTGAAATTTGATATCAAGGCTCAAGATAAGGATAATCTCGATGCATCGGAGTCCGACGTGGTTATCTTCGTAGGCGGTATCTCACCCAGACTTGAGGGCGAAGAGATGAAAGTAAGTGTGCCCGGCTTCAGAGGCGGCGACCGCGAGACAATAGAGCTTCCTGCCGTGCAGCGAGCTCTCATACGTAATCTTAAAGAGCAGGGCAAGAAGGTGGTGTTTGTCAACCTTTCCGGTTCGGCTGTGGCCATGTCACCCGAAGCAGAAATCTGCGACGCTATTCTTCAGGCATGGTATCCCGGTCAAGCCGGTGGTCAGGCAATAGCAGAAGTGATCTTCGGCGATTACAATCCTTCCGGCCGTCTGCCGGTGACATTCTATGCCGACGACAATCAGCTTCCCGACTTTGAGGATTACAGCATGAACAACCGCACTTACCGCTACTTCACCGGCACACCCCTCTATCCCTTCGGATATGGCTTGAGCTATACCACATTTGAATATCCCGAAGCCTCATTGTCAGCTTCATCGATGGGTAAGGATGACTCCGTGGAGCTTACCGTCAAGGTAGCCAACACGGGTGACCGCGATGGCGAAGAGGTGGTGCAGATATATGTGGCTTCTGACTACATTAACGGTCCGGTAAAGACACTCCGCGAATTTCGTCGCGTGCCTGTGAAAGCCGGTGAAACTGCATCGGTCAGCTTCACACTTTCACCCGAAGCCTTCGCTACATTCGACAATGACACTGAACGCATGGCTGTCAAGCCCGGCCGTTATAACATATATTACGGCGGCTCGTCGGCCGATGTGACTATGTTGCCATTTGAAATCACTGATTGATTTCAGTAATATTGCATTAACCGAAAAAAACTTTAACCTAAACCAAATTTTTATCAATGAAGAAAACACTTCTTTCCATTTTTCTTCTCGCGTCGGCGGCTACTGGATTCGCACAGCAGGCTGAAAAGCTTGACCGCGGAGTAGTAGCCATGAAGATCGACAACGGCGTGTTCCTCTCATGGCG
Source organism: Bacteroides sp. (assembly GCA_014802325.1). GTDB lineage: Bacteria > Bacteroidota > Bacteroidia > Bacteroidales > Muribaculaceae > Duncaniella. Next base: position 10,021 of record JAAVCK010000002.1, on the reverse strand, counting down.
CTCGCTGGGCGAGGATGCTTTCGGTACGGGTTTTGACATCTATCGTGACGGTGTCAAGATCACTGCCGAACCCATTAAATCTGTGACAAACTACGTAGATGCAGAAGGTACTGAATCTTCTAAATATGTGGTAAAGGCAGTGCTCGACGGCGCTGTCAAAGAGGAGTCGAAAGAGACTGCCGTATGGGGCGATCAGTATCTGCGCCTCAAACTCGACCGTCCCGGCAAGTGCTCGCGCACAAACGCCACCTATACCCCCAACGACTGCTCGGTGGGCGACGTGGATGGCGATGGCCAGTATGAGCTTTTCGTGAAGTGGGATCCCTCCAACTCTCATGATAACTCTGAAAACGGCGGTACCGGCGATGTTCTCATCGACTGCTACCGTCTGGACGGTACCAAACTCTGGCGTATCAACCTCGGGCAGAATATCCGTGCAGGTGCTCACTACACTCAGTTTATGGTATATGACTTCGACGGCGACGGCAAAGCTGAGATGATATGTAAGACTGCACCCGGTACAAAGGACGGTACAGGCAAAAACGTGATCATGGGTTCTGACGATCCCACCAAGTCATACGTCAACTCAAAGGGTCATATCATCTCCGGTCCCGAGTATCTTACAGTGTTCAACGGTCTTACCGGAGCTGAAATCAATACTATCGCGTACAATCCTCCCCGCACCGCCCACGCATTCTCAAAATCTTATCCCGGTTGGGGTGACGACTACGGCGGCCGCTCGGAGCGCTATCTTGCCGGTGTGGCTTACCTTGACGGTCAGAAGCCGAGCGCTGTATTCTGCCGCGGCTACTATACCCATTCTTATCTTTGGGCTGTGGATTTCGACGGCAATGAACTCAAAGAGCGCTGGCTCCACGCCTCTACCGAGCGGAATAAGGGTGCTTACGGCGAAGGTGCACACTCACTTACTATCGGTGACGTAGACGGCGACGGTTTCGATGAAATCGTATATGGCTCGGCATGTATCGACCACGACGGCCAGCTCCTCTACCGTACTGGTTTCGGCCACGGCGACGCTCTTCACCTTGGCGACTTCGATCCCGATCGCGAGGGTCTCGAAGTATTCATGGTACACGAAGAAACAGGCTCTGCTTATAAATATGACGCCGAGTTCCGCGACGCAAAGACCGGTAAGGTGATCTGGGGCGAACTCCAGTCAGGCAACGATATCGGCCGCGGTCTCGTAGGTGACCTCAGCGACACTTGGCGCGGCTACGAAGTGTGGCCCGGTTCTCGCTTCGTGAGCGGCGCACGTCACAATGCTACCTTTGACTGCAAGGGTAATATCGTATGCGACAATAAAGTGCCCTCATCTTGCTTCCGCATTTACTGGGACGGCGATCTCAACGATGAACTCTTTGATGGTAAATATGACTCTACCAACAAGACGTCAAATCCCATCATCGAGAAGCGCACAGGTAATCTCAACAGCGCCTCTACCCTGATGGCTTTCAATAAGTGGAAAGCACAGTCGTGCAATACCACCAAGGCTACTCCCTGTCTGTCAGCCGATATTCTCGGTGACTGGCGTGAGGAGATAATCCTTTGGGACGGAGACAACAGCTCTGACCTGCTCATCTTCTCAACCATCATACCCTCTGACTATAAGGTAAACTGCCTCATGCAGGATCACAACTACCGCATGGCTATCGCATGGCAGAATACAGCCTACAACCAGCCTCCTCATCTTGGCTACTATCTTGCTGATGCAGGCGCTACCAACGCTATCGTACGCCTTGTTGACGGTAATACGGTGCAGGCTGTCGAAGCCGGATCGGCTATCGCTCCCATCAAGGGTAACTGGATGAACGCCGAGACTGTGAAACTCACCGGCCTGCCCGAGACTTTCACTCTCGATGTTGACAACGCTTCCAAGACATTCGAGCTCACCGGTGCTACCGATGAAATCGGTGTATACGACTTTGCCATCGAGACCGTGGGCGGCGAATCAGTAGGCCGTCTCGCCGGTAAGCTCACCGTTACCGCTGCTGTCCAGCTCACTGAGGTAGCTTACCTTCCCTTCGAGACTATCGGAACATCCACTCCCAACGTGGGTCACGATGATGCCATCGTAAAGGGCACACCTTCTGTTGTAACCGGGGTGGTTGGCAACGCAATGGAACTTACCAAGAACGATCAGCGTGTTTCTATAAAGGCTTATGACGAGCTCCAGCTCAAGTCTGATGACTTCACCATAGAATTCTGGATGAAATCTTCTGCAGCCAATACCGTTGACCAGTACCTTTTCCATAAGGGTAGTATCTCTAACGACGGTGGCGGCACTACCGGTAACTGGATTGGTCTCGAATACAAGAACGGCCTCCTTAAGTTTGCTATCGACGACGACGAAGTCAAGACTGAAGCTTCGGTAAGCGGCGAGCCCTACTTCGACGGCAAGTGGCACTATATCGTGTGCGTGCGTGAAGGAATCACCAAGACTCTCCGCATGTTTGCCGACGGACAGCTCATTGCAGAGACTGCTGACGGCACAGGCTCTATCAACGACGCTATGGAAAGTTTCTGTATCGGTAATGTCAACGTGAACTACAACTGCCGCTATACCGGTGCTATCGACGAATTCAAGGTGTCGAAGGGCGCACTCCCCGCAGCTCGTATCCTTGCCAACTATGAGGCTCTTTCTGAAGCTGCCGAATCAGCTGGTATCGACGGTATCACTGTTGACGGTGTCAACGCCGTTGCACGTATCACTCTCTACGATCCCTTCACCGGTGTGCAGGTTGCTACCGGCGTGGGTGAACTCGAAAATGCTACTCGTAATCTCAAACCCGGTGTATACGTAATGCTTAAAGATTACGGCACTTGGCGTGAGACCGGCAAGATTGTAGTGGAATAATCTTACCATAATCACTTTATTCATCAGCTCTCCGGTTGCTGCCGGGGAGCTGATGTCGTTTTCGGCAGATTGCAGTTGTGAAAGAATTTATGTATCTTCGCGAAGTCTAATCAATATTTTTCCATTAATATATATGTAGAGATGAAATTATATCCGATGCTTGCAGCGCTGCTGCTCGTTTCCGTTCAGGCATTTGGGCAGGAAGCACTCGATTACAAACTTGGCGGAGGCTCGCCGATAGTAAATGCCGACTCTTCTGTCACATTCTCTATTGCTGCACCTATGGCTTCAAAGGTGAAAGTCAGTGGAGCGGGACAAACCCTTGATATGGTGCGTGACTCGGCCGGAGTATGGAGTGTCACCACACTTCCGCTTGCGCCCGATCTATATACCTATACGTTTGAGGTAGATGGAGTGCGAACCCTTGATCCGTCAAATATATACACTGCTCGCGATATTGCAGCTCTGTCAAATATCGTAATAGTTCCCGGCGGCAGTGCCGACCTGTATGCGGTGAATGATGTGGCACACGGCAATGTGGCGAAGGTGTGGTACAGCTCACCTCGGCTCGATATGGAGCGCCGCATGACCGTATATACTCCTGCCGGTTATGATCCTGCCGGCGATCGCCGGTATCCGGTGCTTTACCTCCTTCACGGTATGGGAGGTGATGAAAACTCATGGAGCGAACTCGGACGCGCGGTTGCAATTCTCGATAATCTTATAGCCGAAGGAAAAGCAGAGCCTATGATTGTAGTGATGCCTAACGGCAACGGTGTACTGGCGGCTGCTCCGGGCGAGACGGGCAGAGGTATGTATACACCGCGTGGTGAGGATTCGGTAGCTGAGTATGGAGTGTTTGAAAATGCGTTCGCTGATATTATGGATTACGTCGATTCCCACTACCTCACTGTGGCTGAGAAGTCAGGTCGCGCTTTGGCGGGACTTTCCATGGGTGGAGGGCACTCGTGGAGAATATCAATGTGGAATCCTGATATGTTTGATTACGTTGGTCTGTTTTCAGCAGCGGTCCGCTGGAATGGTTCAGGCGTATCGGCGGCCGATGAGGAACTTGACGAATCACTTCGCCGTCAGTTTGACGTTGCTCCCCGGCTTTACTGGATTGCCATAGGAAGAGACGACTTTCTTTATGATCTAAATAAGGAATATCGCGCGAAGCTCGATTCGATGGATATACCTTACGAATATCATGAGTCGACCGGCGCCCATACATGGACCAACTGGCGACACTATCTTACCGAATTTCTTCCCCGCCTGTTTAAAGATTAAGCGCGGGCAGTGGATTTGGATAAGAGATAATAACAGTATACCCCGGCCTCTGACACATGATAGAGAGGCCGGGGTATTAATATGTGTGATGTTTAAGCAGAAGAGTTACTTTACAAATACCTTGGTGACGTGGTTGCCTTGACGGCGGATATACATACCTGCCGCAGGATTGTCTACGCGCATGCCCTGAAGGTTGAAGTATTCTACAGCCGCATCGGAGTCAGAAATCACTGATTCGATACCGGTAGGCACTGACTTCGTGATTTTCATCTGATTGCTTGCAGCGTCGAAGAATACGTCAAATTCCTCATCTTCCGAAGCTCCGGCAATAGTCATGTTTTCATTTTCATGAAGCAGGGTTATAGTTTCGTTGACAGCGACTTCTCCGCCGGTCGACAGCCATATTTCTTCTTCGCCCTTATATTTCACGAGCTTGAAAGGAGTAGTGCCGATAGCTACGTTGGTGACTATGACAGTGCCATCTTCCTTGAGCGTGAAGGGTGCACCGTCCCAGTCATTAAAGCCGCCAAGCACTTTGAGCGACCATTGTGTGTAGTCAATCTCTTCTACCTCACCCGATACATCAAGCGTCAGAGTAGCGGGGTCGAATGTAAATGTGAGTTCGCCGGTGAGATTATTGTAGAAGTTTTCAGTCGATGCATCACCTTCTACCGCACACAGGTAAGAGCCTACGGCATTGATCTGCGTGTCAGATGCGGCCATAAACCAGCGGGCCTGCTCACTGTTGACAAGTTCCATTATTCCGAAATATCCGGGTATGGCATTGCCGGTATAAGTCCAAAGTCCGTTTTCTTCTTTCATGGGATAATCTCCCCAGTTTTCGTTGCCGAAAATCTGGCCTCTGATGCCGTAAGTGGTGGTGGATGTAGGAGTATAACCTGTCTCGATATCGCTTACCACACCGGTGTGAATGTCCACGATGTCACCGCTCTTGATAGTGATTTCTTCAAGTTCAAACTTATAGCTGTCACCACCGGCGTTAAGCTGAATGCCGCCGAAAGTAGCCTCGGTAAATTCTCTGTCGTCGACCTTGAATACCCAGTATTCCACGCCATCCACGGTCTCCTTTTCGAGAGCTGATCCCGGCCACGCGGAAGTAATCTGAGGTGTCCATGTATACAGATAGGCCGATTCATGATCGTAGGTCGCTACGGGGAAGTAGATGCTTGAATACGTAACCTCAGTCGCACCTGCCGGGACAAAATATCCGTTGACGATATTGCCGAGCGGATCCATAGTGCCGTCGACATTGTTGTTGGCGGTACTGTATACCACATTGTCGATTACAGGCAGATCTTTGGTCTGACCCTGATCGCCGTTAAATATCACTTTATTGTAGAGTGAATCATCGATGTCGCAGTAATAGTAAGTGTGATTGCTGCCGTTGGTCTTATCCATATAAGTGACCTCGGCTGTAAGCTCAGTGCCGGGCCATGCGGCTTGCGGATCGCTGCCGTCGGTCCAGGTGTAGTAGTGGGGCTGGGTCCATGCGGCTGTATTGTCAAAAAAAACTCTTGCGGCATTGGCAGTAACACAGGCCAACATCGCGAGCATCAGCACGTAAAACTTTTTCATTGGTGGTTAAAAGATTTTAGTAGATTAAATAATGTAATTGTAAGTATGATCTTCGGTCAGCATCGCTTTGCTTGGCGATTCCTGACTTCGTAAATATGTTTTATGTCTGTAATTATAACGCATCACATTGCGGTGCGCAAGATATATATAATTTCCCGATTATTCAAATATTTGCGTGAAAAATTTCAGGCTTGTTTCAAATTTTCCGTAATGAATGTTTCAAGGGCTTTACCTCCGTCGAGCGACGGTGAGTATCGAGTCAGTACGCCGAATCGTATGCCGGGAAGTACCCGAAGTCCGTCGCCGAGCGATGATAGCACGCACACATCACCAGCCAGACCACAGATGTCGATGTGAGTGATGCCGCGTCGCTCTACTATTCCGGCCAATGCGGCGCAAGAATATGTATTCTGAAATATGGAATATTCCTCGACATCGGGTCGTTCACCTTTATGCAACACTGTCACCGGGCAGCCGGTCGCAAGTGCCGCGTCGTAGAGGCGCGGCCATATGGCAGCTCCCACCGAATCATGAACGCAATGCACCGGCCACTCTCCACCCTGCGGCGCAAACGAAAAGTGATCGGCCGGATGACGGTCAGCCGTTATGACTATTTCGGTGTACGTGTCGGCATTCACCGTAATATAATCAGCCAGAGAATCCATTGCCTTCTCGGCGCCGGGCACAGGAAGTGTGCCGGTGATAAAGTCGACCTGAGGATCGATGATAAGTAAAAGACGTCGCATGATTATGGTCTTGTCTGGCCGTTACCTTCGAGCAGATAACGGTAAGTGGTTATTTCGCGCAGACCCATAGGACCCCGCGGCCCGAGTTTCTGGGTGGATATTCCTATCTCGGCGCCGAGTCCGAACTGACCGCCGTCGGTGAACGATGTGGGAAGATTGACGTATACGCAAGCCGCATCGACCATCGAGGTGAATTTTCTCACGGCTTCCTCGTCGTCAGCCACTATACTTTCGCTGTGGCCTGACCCGTGGGCGGCGATATGGGTGATGGCTTCATCTACGTTGTCGACTGTATACACACCCATTATCATATTCATCCATTCGCGGTCTTTGTCTTCATCAGCAGCTTCCACGAGCAGCTCTTCAGGATAACCGCCGCTACGCAGGGCGGTCAGCGCACGCGAATCGGCATGAAGCTCGACCCGCTTTTCGGCCAACGGGCGAAGCCACGAAGCGATTACCGGCAGTAGTGACGAGTGGATGAGCAGTGAATCCAGTGCGTTGCACACGCTTACGCGGCGCGTCTTGGCGTTATCCACCACATTCCGTGCTATATCTTCGCGTGCCGACGAGTCAAAATACATGTGCACCACGCCTGCGCCGGTCTCTATTACAGGCACGCGGGCCGTGTCGCGCACGAAGTCGATAAGTCTACGTCCGCCGCGCGGTATACATACGTCTACCATTCCTACGGCGTTGAGCAGTGCGGCAGTCGCCTCGTGAGAGGAGGGGAGAAGTGCCACTGCATCTACCGGCAGTGCTGCTTCATGGAGCGCACGGTGTATGAGAGCTATGGCGGCGCGGTTTGATTCGTCGGCGTCATGTCCGCCTTTAAGTATGCATGCGTTGCCGCTCTTGATGCAGAGGGCGGCTACGTCAAATGTCACATTGGGGCGCGCCTCATATACCACACCTATCACTCCGAAAGGTACACGAATCTTGCGGAGCAGAATACCGTTGGGGAGAGTGCGACGCTCTATTTCCTCTCCGGCCGGACAGTCGAGCCGGGCCACGTGGCGGAGGTCATCGGCTATTGACTCCAGTCGCCCGGGAGTGAGCTGAAGCCTGTCATAGAGCGGATTGTTCCGATCCATGCGCTTAAGGTCGAGAGCATTGGCCTCAAGGAGGGTAGAGGTGTTTTCCTCTACGAGCCGGGCTAAAATCACAAGAGCATTTGAGCGTTGCTCATCGGTCATCACAGCCAGATGGCGCGATGCTTCGCGCACACGGCTGAATATCTCGTTATAGTCAGTCATATTCATTCGATATACATATAGTCATAATGTACCAGAGGCTTGTGGCCGTGCCGGCCTATTACCTCGGAGGCTTCGGCAGATGAGAGCGAAGCCCGTCCCATGCCGATCACGGTGCCTTGGGGGTCGATGATCGCTATCACGTCGCCTTCCTCCCACTCGCCGTTGACAGCGGTTACGCCTACCGGGAGCAGACTTACAGCCTGATCGGAGATAAGCGCGCGTGCGGCATCGGAGTTGATGCTCACAGAGCCTTTTGAGAACGATCCGCTGTGGGCAAGCCATCGCTTGATAGTGCTGAGTGGTTCGGCCGATGGCTTGAATAAAGTGTGATCCACATTTTGAGGATTCTCCACTACGTCGACCAGCACGTCAGGACGGTCGCCTCGGGCTATTATAACACCTACGCCCTCGGCTGCCACTTTCATGGCTATGCCGCACTTTGTGCCCATACCACCTCGTCCGAACCCGCTCTTTGAGGCTACGACGTATTCACTCACGTCGCGGCCGGGTTCGATTTCGCGCAGAAGTACTGAGCCAGGCTCTGAAGGTGAGCCCGTGTATATGCCGTCGACGTTGGATAGGATTACGAGCATGTCGGCATCGGTCATGGTGGCGATCAGTCCTGACAGTTCATCGTTGTCAGTAAACATGAGCTCGGTGAGGCTTGCCGTGTCGTTCTCGTTTACTATCGGAAGCACACCGTTTTCAAGCATGGTGAGCATGCACGCCCGCTGATTGAGATATAATGTGCGCGACGAGAAGTTTTCCTTCTGAGTCAGCACTTGCCCGACAACGATTCCGTAGGCGCCGAAAAGCTGATTGTAAAGATTTATCAGTTTTATCTGACCGATCGACGAATAAAGCTGGCGCGAAGCCACAGCGTCGAGCTGATGCGAAGGAGTCACCGCGCCACGGCCGCAAGCCACTGCGCCGCTCGACACGAGAACTATCTCATGGCCGTGCTCGCGGAGGTGAGCAATCTGATCAACAAGGGCCGACATATTAGTCACATTGGGTTTTCCATCAGCGCGGGTCAGAACATTACTGCCCACTTTCACAACTATCCTGCTCATTTTGCCGATGCTTTTAATCCTGCGATGACGGCCGCCGAGAAACCGTTTTTCTCCATTTCGTTCAGCCCCCGTATCGTCAGCCCGCCGGGAGTAGTGACTTTGTCAATCTCAACCTCGGGATGCGTAAAGGGATTATAGATAAGTTTGACAGCTCCCAGTACTGTCTGACACACTATTCCCTTGGCTGTTTCAGGGCTAAAACCGAGTTCGGTACCACCCTCCATGGCTGCGCGGATATAGCGCATGGCATAAGCGATGCCACACGAAGCCAGAGCGGTGGCAGCTCCGAGCTGTTTCTCCGCAATGACTTCGACATCTCCTAACCTGGTGAACAATTCGCCCGCTAATTCCGGGACTCCTGTCACGGGTACAATGAAAGACATCGATTCCAGTACTTTCATGGCGGTGTTGGGCATTGCGATTGACAGTACATCCGGGCAACGCGTTCCCCACATGTTTCTGAACTCGTCGCACGATACTCCTGCCACGATGGCCGATATCTCAGTATCGTACTTGACATAATCTTTGATCTGAGCCACAACATCGTGTAATATCCACGGTTTCACGGCTATAATTACGAGATCGGCACCAATTACAGCTTCACTGTTCGACGTAATTACTTTGACACCGTTGGCTGACAGGTTGGCACACTTATGAGGGTTAGGTGTAGCCACGACAATATTGTCGGCCTTTAACAATCGGTTCTCCACGAGAGCCGAGGCAAGCGTTCCACCCATGTTTCCACCACCTATTATGGCGATTTTTTGTAGATTTTCCATTGGTTCCATGATTGATTATAGTTGCAAAGTTAATAAATCTTTTCTAATGGCGAATTTACTAAATAAATCGGGAATTCTGTCTGATTTTGATGAAGATGCACTTGAACAGGCACACGAAGCATCGCAGAATTTTTTTATAATGGGAATTCTTTTGACACGTAAGAAAAATTTTGTAACTTTGCAGTCGCAGACCGCCTCGCAGACCACGCCAGTAGGGAGAGGTTCTTAACCGAGCCAACCCCCGGTCTGGGGTTAAGCGGAGCGGGATGTAGTGAAAATACATAAGAAAGCGTATTCTATGCTAAAATCCAAGCGATTTTGGCATTTTTTGTTTCAAAAAACACGATTATCGCTCTTTGGTGCGGTTTAGTCCGCCCCCACCGCTCGGACATCACCCTCTAGAAGG
>JAAVCK010000001.1 GCA_014802325.1 Bacteroides sp. | reverse complement strand
CCAACGTGTCATACACTCCCGAAGAAATGAAACGCATCAATGACTTTCTCGATACCATACACATTCAGGGTGACCGCTACAACGCCCAAAACCAATCCAACATAGGTCATTAATCTAACTACATACACATAAAGGAGCAGCGTAGAACAAACATTTCTACGTTGCTCTTTTGGGTATGACATGCCCGTCATACTAGAAAAGGCAGTAATGCCAATTATGGCTTTACTGCATATGCGAAATAGGATCGAGGGGTTTCCCCTTGCAAGGGTGTTTTTTGTCGGNCTAAGCAACAGCGAATGTCGGACAAAAACACATCTTGCAGAAACGATTGAATAGGAAGAACTATAAAGAGTTACATTTGAAGCAACCTTGTGGACAGGTTTTCACACAGATGTTACATCCGATACAGTTGCGATAAGTTATCATCGCGTGTTTGTGCCAGAGGAAACCAACTNTCCTTATCGCATGTTGTGGACAAGCCTCAACGCATTTCCAACATGCTGTACATTTGCGCGGTGAGAATATCGGATATTTTGCTGATTTTTCCATATAGTGATTCCGTTATTTAGTTCCTGTTAGTATTCCTGAATAGCTGTCTATGTCATTTTGGTAAATATTAACTTGACGACCCTTTCTTCCAAAATCGAGCATAAGGTTGAACTTTATCGCAAAATATGAACTGTTACGACCGCTATGCGCTTTCGATGTATATGGAGCCAAGGCTGAAAGATTGCGAGACTCCATCCAATAGTTAATGAATGCATCGAAAACGCCGGCATGTATTGACCATTTGTCTCGTTTATATCCTACCATTATCTGATTCATGTCTTTTTCTTCGATTATCTCCTCTCCATACATATAGTTTGCCGGACCTGACATTATGTTTCCATAGGCAAGCCAGTTGCCGTATGAAAAATCGACACTTAGACCTACACGAAATATATTGTGGCAATGAGAATAATCAATACCGTGACTGATGTATCTTGTCAACATCGGACTTGCAGTTATAGAAAGATGATTTTTCCAAGGCCGTAACGACACAGCTCCTCCGAATATCAGCCGCTGAAAAGAATGTTGATTGAAATATGTCTTTACTAACTGACCATTATCGAATATCACAGATTCCATTACTGGCTTATGTTCGTTACGGTATTCGACACGGGCGTTGACACCAACCCAATCGCTTTCAAAAGATGCGTCGAATGATTGGTCAATCACGCGGAAGGGCTTTAAGTCCGGGTTTCCGCGACGCACCATTCCCAACTGTATGGGTTGCTCCACGTCGCTGATTTCAGCAGCCAAAGGCATTTTGTAATCCACAGATGCGGAATAGCGGATAAACCATTTATCTATAGGACGATAAGATAGATTTACTTCCGGTATAATGAATAATCTATTCAGGCTTTTTCCTTGTTGCCTGAGGTGACGATAAACGGCTTTTAGATTACCCGTTATTCCCCAATTCCCAAATCGATTGGAGTATTCGCTCATCAATGCTGTTTCCGACTGGTTAATACCGACATTGATAACATCATAGTTCTTATATGTATTGCTAAGATGTGACACGTTGGTTGAAACCCCCATACTCCATATACGACTTCCGACACGACTTTCATACATTCCAAGAAATTTAAAAGAATATTTTTCACCTTTCACATGACTACTTTCACCAATTTCATTCTCAAAATACTCATGATGCATTTTTGAATGTATATAGGAAGTGTGAGCATCAAATATGAGACTGTTCTCCCCGGATAATTTATGCTGATAATACAATCCTAAGTTTGGTTGAACAGAAATTTCCTCAGTATGCTCCCAAACTTCTATGGGCTGCTCAAATTCCGATGTCTCCAAAATAGCACGTCTGTCTCCTTCTTCCTTGTTCGGCACGTCTTCAAGATTAATGCCAAGACGCACGTTTAATATATTTCCGGATGGATGCATATAGTTATAATTCACAGAGCTTTCAAGTGAATGATTACTAACCGTTACCGGTAATCCATATTCATGTCGGGTTATTATGGCATCCGGATATTTCCATATCTCCTCATAGTCTCTAAGCCAGTTGTCAGACCGCTTGCCAAAATAAGCGGCGTTAGCCGTCCATACAGACCGACCTTGATTATATTGAGCCGCAAAATTATCTATTGAACACCACCGTCCTTTCCCAAAAGCGTCAAAAGAGTTGAGGAAAATATTTCCTCCCGATTCTTGCCTTGATATTATATAATCAATCACTACAGCCGCACCTGAGTATCTGATACCGGGAGAGTCGTGATATTCAATTCTTAGAATATCACGAGGAGGTATCGCCATGACCTGAGCCGAGGTGGATTCAACTCCGTTTATGCAGAGGATTACATCTCCTCCACCGACGACATCAATACTGTTGGTCTGCGGATTGACTGTTATTCGGGAAAGTTGAAGTTTGCGCAGAAGGTCAATGCCATCAGACGACGTGCGTAGCATTTCTTTATTTGGACGTATAATCTTACCGTCTGTTTTGTTAATAACGGGTGACGCTTGAACTACCACTTCGTCAAGTAAGTGTGTAGAAATAGAATACTCTATTGAATCGGGGGTGGAGGTTTCTTGTGAGCACACGAAAGGTGCTGTGGTGCATAAGAATGCCCACATAAATAGATTTTTAAGCATGTAGTATATGGGAGTTTAGTCTTGTGAGATCAGCGCATCATAGAGATTATGGAATCGTTTGCGCAGATACTTGACTGCATAATGTTTTCGTGAAAGTAATGTAGCAACAGATATGCCAGTGGCTGATGAAATCTCTTTTATTGCCATCCCGTCAAAAACGGTGAGGCAGAAAACCTCACATTGTTCGGGAGGCAATTCAGATAAGGCGAGGTCAAGCTCCTGCCATACGAGTTTCCGAAGCAAAACAGTATCAGGTGCATCCTGCCGACCACAGAACAATGTTTGGGCAATATCCTCGCATACGGCGTCTTCTGTATCCATGGGAACCTCTTTCTTTTTTCGCCAGAAATTTAATATTGAGTTGCGAGCCACCTTATACAGCCATGAGGAAACGCGTTCTATTTCAGACAAGTCATCATCTGATGTACGTGCAAGCTGATAGAATACATCCTGGAGAATGTCTTCCGCATCCTCATGGCTGCTTACTTGAGACCGAATATATCCCAGCAGACGCGGGGAGTATTCCGTAAAGACAGACTCGATATTATTCTTTAGAGGCTTCTTCTCCATTGCCGGGGCGATTACGGAAACCAAACATCTCCCTACGACGCTGTATGAACTCACGACGTTCCTCGTCACTCATCTTGTGCCAGTGATCCCGCCAATCTCCGCGATGATGACGGATAGCATGAAGGCTTCCGAACCCAAGGAATAACGGGATAATGAATCCACTGCTCAGAAGTTGTCCAAGAAAAAACAGACCGGCTCCCTGAAGGAATGTGATGGCTTTAAAACCACATATTGTCGTAACAATACCGTTCCATAATGCCATTATACCAAGCCCAGCCAATGCCGGTATGGCAATCAGGACAAGAAGGGTTACAAATATTTTAAAAGTTCTTTTCATCTTTAAAAGTTATTAAGTTTTACGTTTCTAAGAGCTCTCTATCTCTTAAGACACATGACACCAAAAAATATTTTAAGAGCCATACAAAAAATTCCTGTTGTAGAGAAATTGGCTCGCGATAATGACTGGCATGTATATAAAATTATACAAATGAGTTGGAATACAAAAATTCCAGACCCTGAAAATTTGCATGTTACAGAGAAGAAGTACAAATAAGGGGCAAAAAGGACTTTTTGGAGTATTACACGAGGTGAGTAGATTTTCAGCTGAGTAGAAAACGGTCGTAAAAAGATAAGTCCATAACTTGCTGAGATTTTTAGCGAAGTTATGGACCTTATGACAGTTGCGAAAAGACGCTTATTTCTTAGGGAATTTTGGATTAAGTTTTAAATTACTCATGCCTTCGTACCAAGCATTCCTTTTTTCTGGTATTGATTGAATAAACGGCAAAATATCATCTCCATAAGCACGGCTGGAATAGAAACATAAAACACTTGCGTTTCTACCGTTAATGGTCATTTGCTTATAATAATGCACATTAACTTCAACGGTATTCATTTTACCATTACAACTATCGCCAACAAGAAACTCAAGGATGTAATCGCCGTTATTTTCAGCGACCATATATTTAGTAATTGGGTCCGATTTTTTTCTTTCTTCCAATTCTGCAATTTTGGCTTGAACCGCTTCTAAAGGCGTTCTATCCCAAAAGATTACACTAACTGTAAACATTTGGTTGTAGTGTTCAAGGGTTTCACCTTTTGGCAGATACTCTTGCACAAAATAATTTTCTTGTGGTTGTGCACTCCACACAAGAGAGTATTTAGTTCCGCAGTATTTGATTGGATTTCCGACATTGAAGTATTCCGTGGCTGATTGAGCTGACAAACTCAAACAACTCAAAAGAGATATAATAATGGATATTACTACTTTCATTTTATATTAGAGTTATATTTCATGGGTGCATATATAATCATTTTCAGTGAAATATCAAAGGAATACATCAAGGTCGTTGACTTTGAAGATACAGCAGTCGCGAATTTTGCGGCAAAGATTATCCAAGAGTCTATTATACAACGCTTGTGAATATTATAATATTGCTTACGGTTGGTTAAAGATTCCCTTTACCGTCTGAATTCTCGGCTCTGTTGTCAGTGTTGTCATAATTAACTGATTTTACGAGGTGTAAACATGGTGTAAGCAGGTGTAAGCAGGTGTAAGCGGAAGGGTGAATTGGTGTAAGCGTGGTGTAAGCTGAATTGAGCATTTGATTCGTTTTCTGCGGTCAAGTGTACGAACCGCCTAAGCGCAATTCAGGCTGTAATCACCTTTTAATCGGTAGATTACAGCCTGAAATAAGTAGTTATGTCAGTGGAGGATTAATCCTCTATCGCAGCCTGCGCCGCGGCTACGCGGGCGATGGGCACACGGTAGGGTGAGCAGGATACGTAGTTCATGCCGAGTTTTGCGCAGAATTTAACTGACGAGGGTTCGCCGCCGTGTTCGCCGCAAATACCTACCTTAAGATCGGGGTTGGTGGCACGGCCTTTTTCTACGCCCATCTTCACGAGCTGGCCTACGCCTTCCTGATCGAGCACTTCAAAGGGATCGGTCTTGATGATGCCGTGTTCTTTGTAGAATTTGAGGAACTTGGGAGCATCGTCGCGCGAGAATCCGAAGGTCATCTGAGTGAGGTCGTTTGTACCGAATGAGAAGAATTCGGCTACCTCGGCTATCTGATTTGCTACGAGGGCTGCACGGGGTACTTCGATCATGGTACCTACCTTGTACATTACGGTAGCACCCTTTTCCTGGAATACCTTGTTGGCAGTGATGTGGATCACTTCGGCCTGATTCTGAATTTCCTTGAGTGAGCCTACGAGGGGTATCATGATTTCAGGATGTACATCGATACCGCGGGCTTTGACTGCGAGGGCAGCCTCAATGATGGCGCGAGTCTGCATTTCGGTGATTTCGGGGTAGGTGATACCGAGGCGACATCCGCGGTGGCCGAGCATGGGGTTGAATTCTTCGAGTGAATCTACCTTGGCTTTTACTTCTTCGAGGGTGAGACCCATTTCTTCAGCAAGTTCCTTCTGAGTAGCGGTCTGATGAGGAACGAATTCGTGCAACGGGGGATCGAGCAGACGGATAGTCACGCCAAAGCCATCCATTGCCTCGAAGATTCCTTCAAAGTCGCCGCGCTGCATGGGGAGGAGTTTGGCGAGGGCAGCCTTACGGCCTTCAACGTCGGATGAAAGAATCATCTCGCGTACGGCTTTGATGCGGTCACCTTCAAAGAACATGTGCTCGGTGCGGCACAGACCTATACCCTGAGCGCCGAATTTGCGAGCCTGCTTGGCATCGCGGGGCGAGTCGGCGTTGGTGCGAACGAGGGTCTTGGTGTACTTGGCAGCAAGGGTCATGATTGCGCCGAAGTCGCCGTCGAGTTCGGGTTCTACAGTGGGAACCTGACCGTCGTAAACGTCACCGGTAGAACCGTTGAGCGAAATCCAGTCACCTTCCTTATATACTTTGCCACTCATCTCAACGGTCTTGGCGTGGTAGTCAACCTTGATTTCGCCTGCACCTGAAACGCAGCATTTACCCATACCGCGGGCCACAACGGCAGCGTGAGAGGTCATACCGCCACGCATGGTGAGGATACCCTGAGCTACGGCCATACCGCGGAGGTCTTCGGGTGAGGTCTCGATACGTACCAGAACGACTTTTCTCTTCTTTTCAGCCCATGCTTCAGCTTCGTCGGCCGAGAATACGATCTGACCGGTAGCAGCGCCGGGAGAAGCGGGGAGACCCTTGGCAACAACTACGGCACGCTTGAGAGCTGCTTTGTCAAATACGGGGTGGAGGAGTTCGTCAAGTTTCTGAGGCTCCATGCGGAGAAGGGCAGTCTTTTCGTCGATCTGACCGTCGCGAAGGAGATCCATGGCTATTTTCACCATAGCGGCTCCGGTACGCTTACCATTGCGGGTCTGGAGCATCCAGAGCTTGCCGTCCTGAATGGTGAACTCCATATCCTGCATGTCGCGATAGTAATCTTCGAGTTTGTGGGCAATGCTGATGAGCTCTGCGGCACATACAGGCATGGTCTCTTCGAGCGAAGGATATTTTTCTTTACGAACTTCTTCGGATATACCCTGCAGGGCAGCCCAACGGCGTGATCCTTCGACGGTGATCTGCTGGGGGGTACGGATACCGGCTACCACATCTTCGCCCTGGGCATTGATAAGGTATTCGCCGTTAAACATATTTTCACCGGTAGCAGCGTCGCGGCTGAAAGCAACACCTGTAGCCGAATTGTTGCCCATGTTGCCGTATACCATAGCCTGAACATTGACTGCGGTACCCCATTCTTCGGGGATCTGATTCATGCGGCGATAGAGAATAGCGCGCTCGTTCATCCAGCTGTCAAATACGGCGCAGATACCGCCCCAAAGCTGTTCCCAAGCATCGTCGGGGAAGTCCTTACCGGTATATTCCTTAACGGCTGCCTTGAAGAGAGTGACGAGATTCTTGAGATCATCAACATCGAGTTCAGTGTCGAGTTTCACACCTTTTTCTTCTTTCACGCGATCCATGATTTCTTCAAAGGGATCGATGTCGGCTTTCGATTTGGGTTTCATGCCGAGTACCACGTCGCCATACATCTGTACGAAACGACGGTAGCTGTCCCAAGCGAAGCGGGGATTGCCGCTCTTTTCAGCGAGCGAAGCCACAGTGGCATCGTTCATACCGAGGTTGAGGACAGTATCCATCATGCCGGGCATAGAAGCACGAGCGCCCGAGCGTACAGATACGAGGAGGGGATTTGCGGGATCATTGAATTTCTTGCCGGTAAGCTCTTCAACGTGAGCTATGGCTTTTTCAACATCGGCTTTGATGACTTTCACCACTTCATCACGGCCTTTTTCAGTGTATTCGGTGCAGACTTCGGTTGTGATAGTGAAACCCGGAGGTACGGGCATACCGAGAAGGTTCATTTCGGCAAGGTTGGCACCTTTACCACCAAGGAGATTGCGCATAGAGGCATTGCCTTCTGCTTTTCCATCTCCAAAAGTATAAACTCTTTTCATTGATGATTTATTTATTGGGTTAAATAGGATTTATTAGTCACAAATAGAAAATTTCTATAGTAGTGGAGAGGAGAATGTCTGCAAAGATAATATTTTATTCTGATATACCTATAAATTATATCAGTTTTTTTGACGGCCGTGACCTATTTCGGATGCTTGAATTTATCGGGTATTTTCAGATAGGATATAATGTGTTTATAAATGTTAAAAATTGCATGATTAATCCGCCTTAGGTTGTAATTTCAGATAATTGTGTATATATTTACAGAATTATTTATTATAAATCTATTTTTTAACCTTATGGAACTGCGTGAATCATCCCAGTTTAATGCCGATGAGCAGCGGGATGTTACCCTCAATGAATCGGCACCTACCGATGCCGTGAAAGTCGAAACCGTGAATGAAACTCATACAGACGAACCTGTAGAAAATGATTCACCTCTTACGCGACAGCTCATTTTAGAGCGTCTGAAAACTGTTGCGGAAATGGATGCCGCTGAAATTTCGTCTGACGAAGTGGCTCGCCTCAAGCAGCAATATTATCTGCGCCGCAGTGAGGAGAACGCTTCCGCTGAAGTAAATACAGAGGAGGCTTTTACCATCACATCTACAGATGATCGTGAAGAAGAATTCAAGTCTCTGCTTAATGCTATCAAAGAAAAGAAAGCAGCATACCGCAGTGCTGTCGAGGCAGAGCAGGAGCACAATCTCGCACTGAAAAAAGAAATTATAGCCCGTCTGACCGAGCTGAGCGACGACACGGATAATGTCAATCGCGTCATCACCGAAGCTCGCGAACTTCAGGCGAAATTCAAGACAATAGGGGAGGTTAACCCCACAAATTCGAGTGAAATCTGGAAGCAATATCAGGAGGCCTGTGAGCGATTCTATGACCAGCTCAAGATTAACAAAGAACTTCGTGACTACGACTTCAAGAAGAATCTCGGAGAAAAGGAGCTTCTAATATCCGAAGCCTCCAAGCTGCTTGAAGAGCAGGATATTATAGTTGCATTCCGTCGACTGCAGGTGCTCCATGAGAAGTGGCGCGAGATCGGTCCGGTGACAAAAGAACTGCGTGAAGACGTATGGAATCGTTTTAAGGATATTTCAGCCCAGATCAATAAGACATATCAGCAATTTTTCGAGGAACGCAAGGCTCGCGAACGCGCCAATGAAGAAGCCAAAACTGCGCTCTGCGAGAGGGTAGAGGCTCTTGATTTCTCAACGCTCTCCACTTACTCGGCTTGGGATGAGATGACCCGCACGATTCTCGATGCTCAAAACGAGTGGAAAAAACTCGGATTCGCATCGCGTAAAAACAACAATATACTTTTCGCTCGTTTCCGTTCGATTTGCGATAAATTCTTCGCTGCAAAAGCAGAGTTTTTCAAGACTATGAAAGATGCTCTCGCATCTAATCTTGAAAAGAAAACAGCTCTTTGCGAAGAGGCCGAGTCGCTGAAAGAAAGCACGGATTGGGCCAAGACGACCAATCGGCTTGTGGCCATGCAGAAAGAATGGAAGTCGATCGGACCCGTTGCCAAGAAATATAGCGAGACACTGTGGCGCCGATTCCTGGCGGCCTGCGACTATTTCTTTGACCAGAAGAAAAAGAGCACCTCAGATGCAAGAAAGGTTGAGCAAGATAATCTCAAGACCAAAAAAGCCCTGATAGAAGAACTCAAGGAACTCGAAACCAAAGATCTTGATCGCAACGAACTTCTGAAATCTATCCGCGACCTTCAGGCACGCTGGCAGCAGACAGGACATGTGCCATTCTCAGAGAAAGATAAGGTGTTCAAGGAATATCGTGCGGTAGTCGATCGGCTCTATGATAGCCTCGGCTCGCGCGATAAACGCAAAAACGCCGAGAACTTCTCAACAAAAATAGATGAGATAGGCGACGACACTCAGCGTCTGTACCGCGAGCGTGAGCGTGTGGCCCGCATATGCGACCAGCGTCGCAATGAGCTAAGCACATACGAAAACAATCTGCTTTTCTTCAACTCCAAGTCTAAGACCGGCGAATCCATGCTTCGCGACCTCAACCGCAAGATCCAGCGTATCAAAGATGATATCGCCGAACTTGAAGAAAAGCTCAAGCTTATAGATTCCAAACTCCGCTGATAAGGCGGTATTCTCCTAAGTCATTCCCCCGGCTGACCAGATGTGATCGGCCGGCGGGAGCTGACTATCGTAGTCAGTATCGGGCCTGAACATCATCGGGCTTAATATCCAGCTAACAGTTACCGACGATATGTCATTGATCACCAAGAAAGGTAAATACGGCAGATTTCTGCACAATATTCTCACCTTCATTGACTTCATTATACTTAATGGTGTCTATCTACTAACTTGTGCGCTCAATCCGAGCGTGGCGGAGTGGAACATGCGCATAGTGTGGCTGCTTGTCAACGTTGCCTATATACCTTCGGCCGTGTGGTTCAGCTCCATACATAAGGTGCGCACCATTCAAATGGATAGAGTGATGGTAAGTTCGCTTCGTGCCGTGGGTGTGCATGCTTTGCTATTTATTACGCTGCTCTATTTAATGGGTATTGACAGCCTGCCGTGGCGTGTATTTGCCGAATTTTATACCACCATCGTACTACTGTTTCTGCTGTGGTGGACAGCCTCACATTACGTCATCAAACGCTATCGCCGCCGTGACCGCAACTACTGTCGGGTAGTTATAATAGGCACAGGACCTACTGCGCTGCGATTTTATGAGGAAATGCTGAGCGACGCCGGATTCGGCTATAATTTTCACGGTTTTTTCGATGACAGTTGTCCCGCCGACTTCCCTTACAGAAATCTGTATAAAGGCACACTCGATGATTTTGAGGCCTATATTGTAGACCATTCCATCGAGGAAGCTTACTATACGCTGTCGGGTGAAGACGAGCACAAGGTCAGAAAGATAGTGAGAGTATGTGACAGCAATATGGTCGACTTCCGTTTCGTGCCGCAGATTTGCCGCTATCTCAGCCGAAAGTTTCACCTTGAGAGCATGGGACAGATGCCGGTGATGGTGACACGCAATAATCCGCTTGACAGTGTGATAAACTCTACCTTGAAACGTGCCTTCGACATTTTTGTCTCGGGTACATTCCTGCTGTTCTCGCCGCTGATATTTATCCCTGTGGCTATTGCCATAAAGATAAGCTCGCCCGGTCCGGTATTCTTCAAGCAGAAGCGCACCGGTTATCGTGGAAAGGAATTTCTTTGCTGGAAATTCCGCACAATGCGTGTGAATGATTCTGCCGATTCAAAGCAAGCCACACGCGATGACCCCCGAAAGACTAAGGTCGGTGATTTCCTCCGGCGCACCAGTATCGACGAATTGCCCCAGTTTATCAACGTGTTTCTGGGCGATATGTCGGTAGTCGGACCCCGACCGCATATGCTCAAGCACACCGAGATATACTCCGGTCTTATCGAGAAGTATATGGTACGACACATTGTAAAGCCCGGTATCACGGGGTGGGCACAGGTGAGAGGTTACCGCGGAGTGACAGAAGAACTCTGGCAGATGGAACGCCGAGTGGAGCACGATATATGGTATATCGAACACTGGACATTTTTCCTTGATATCAAGATTATGATCCGTACGGTTCTCAATGCCGTGGCAGGTGAAGAGAACGCATATTAACCATACATAGTATCTTTAAATGCTACCATCGAACCTTTCCGAACAGGAAATACAAGAACGCGCCACAGGATTACTGAGGCGCTTTTTCGGTTATTCGAGTTTCCGCCCTCTGCAACTTGAGATTATCACGGATGCAGTCAAAGGACATGACCTTACAGTGCTGATGCCTACGGGTGGAGGAAAATCCCTGTGCTATCAGATACCGGCGTTGCTTGGCAGTGGATTCACAATAGTCGTATCGCCTCTGCTATCGCTCATGAAAGACCAGACGGAGGCACTGCTTGCATGTGGCATACCGGCAGCCTCGGTCAATTCTCTACAAAGCGAAGATATAAATGACGATATACTCCGCAAACTGGCCGGAGGAAAAATCAAGGTTCTCTATATCTCACCCGAGCGACTTCTTATGGAGATTGACCGCTGGAACCGAGATCTTCCTATCGACCTTATAGCCATAGATGAAGCTCACTGTATATCGCAGTGGGGTCATGATTTCCGACCCGTCTACACACAGCTGTCGAAGATCAAAGAAGTATTTCCCGAAGTTCCCGTGATGGCTCTTACGGCTACCGCCGACCGATTGACCCGCGACGATATTTCCGCTCAGCTCCGGCTTACAAATCATAAATCATATATAGGATCATTCGACCGGCCTAATCTTTCGCTGAAGGTCATGGTGAATCCCGGAAAAACGCAGAAACTTAACATAATAACATCGCTTATAGATAAGTATCGTTTCGGTGCTGGAGTAGTATATTGCATGAGCCGTAAAGGTGCCGAGGCCATGAACAAAGAACTTACCGACCGAGGCTATAAGTCGGCCGTATATCATGCCGGACTTTCTGCTGACGAGCGTAATCGCACGCAGGAAATGTTTTCGTCCGATCGTCTTCAGGTAGTATGCGCCACTATAGCATTCGGCATGGGTATCGACAAAAGTAATATCCGATGGGTCGTTCACAACAATCTCCCAAAAAATATAGAGTCATACTATCAGGAGATAGGGCGTGCGGGGCGCGACGGTGCAAAATCCGAGACCGTGATGTTTTACTCCTATTCCGATATCATCACCCTTCAGTCGTTCATAGAAGATAGCGGCCAGAAGTCGATCAATGCAGAGAAGCTTGAGCGTATCAAGTCTTATGCCGAGAGCAATGTATGCCGACGCAGAGTGTTACTAAGCTACTTCAACGAAATAATGACTCATGACTGCGGAAATTGCGACGTCTGTACAAACCCGCCGGTAAGATTCGATGGTAAGATTGTGGCTCAAAAAGCGCTAAGCGCTGTAGTGCGCACCGGTCAGAAAGTAGGCATCACGATGCTCATAGATATTCTAAGAGGCATGTCGGGGAGCGAACTGGTATCGAAGGGTTATCACCTTATCAAGACTTACGGAGTAGGGCGCGATATGAGTTTCGGGCAGTGGAATCACTACATATCCCAGCTTATACAGCTCGGAATGCTTGAGATAGCTTATGAGGAACACAATCATCTTCGGGTGACGTCATACGGCGTGAAGGTGCTCAAGAATGAAGCGGAAGTTTCGCTGGCTAAGTACGTCCAGCCTGATTCCGCGGCATCACGCAAAGGCCGAAAGAGTGGCCGGCAGGAAGAGCCTCGGCATCTTTCAACTGATGATTTGCTTCGCATAAATCTCGTGAAGGCTCGTGAAGAGCTTGCCAAGAAAGAAGGTATCGCACCATATCTCGTAGTCAATGATCTTGTGCTTGAATCTATTGTCCGCCTAAAACCGCGCGATATGGAAGCATTTGCCTCGATTGAAGGTATAGGAGAGCGCCGAGTGATCAAGTATTGGAAAAAATTTGTGGGAGAGGTCAGAAAAACTCTTGGTATTCACTCATCCGCAGCTTCGCAAGGTGCCACGGTCAAGGAGACGCTGTGGCTTCTTGAAAAGAACTTTTCACCCGTAGAGATCGCCGACATAAAGGGGGTCAAGACCGGCACCATATACGGTCATATAGCTGAGTTGATAGATAATGACCGATTCAATGATTTCCCCCGGGTGATATCGCGCAACAATTATCTGAAAGTCATGGACGAGTATCAGAAAAATCCTGACCAGGCTGCCGAAAATCTGAAGGATGAGATAGAATACGGTCTTGTTAAAATAGCACTTTCCATCTCTAAATATTTACTCAGACACAAATAATTTCGAGGTATATGATAGTACATCACTCTACACCGATCGGTGAACTCGTTATAGGTACACGCCACGGTAAGCTCGTGCTATGCGATTTCGCTATGCGACGTGGAGGTGTTGAAAGATCAATGCTCCTCACTGCGCCTTCTGAAGAGATGACAGATGAGGATTTGATTGATACGGTGAAACGGCAGCTTGATGAATATTTTTCATCGCGAAGGCAATTGTTTGATCTGCCTGTGGAATATAGTGGCACCGAGAACGCAAAAATGGTTTGGAAAGCTCTCTCGTCTATACCATACGGCCAAACCGTCACATATTCCCGGATAGCTCAGATCATCCGTAATCCTAAAGCTGTGCGCTCAGTTGCGTCGTGTATCGGGCGTAATCCCTTAGCTGTAATAGTTCCTTGTCATAGGGTAATAGGAACTGACGGCAAACTTCATGGATATGCCGGCGGCCTTGAAGCTAAACGACTGCTGCTCAATTTAGAGGGTTTACGATCTTATTGATCATTACCCTTAGATCGGAAAGGAGGGCGGAGATCGGCGTAATGAAAGGAGTGAAATCCTGTTGCTTGGTAGGGAGAAATAATTTCAACTTGCCGGGATGACACTTGATGATAATCTCGTTACCGAGTTCCATTGGTTCGCCGTCGATATGCACTGCGCCGGGATTCGTACGGGTAATTTTCAATTCGGGTGTGCGGAGTGTATCGATCAGAGCATTTTTCTCAAGCATCCCTGTAAGAAGATCCACACCTACAAGCGCGGTGGTAAGAGTATTGCCGTTGTGTATCACAGTCACGTCAAGTAATCCGTCAGTTATCGACGCATGCGGAGCTATATAGGCATTGTTGCCATACTGCGAAGCGTTGCACACGGCCACAAGGAATGCCCGCTCCGAAATTATCTCACCGTTGACCTCGATGGTATATAATTCAGGCTTGTACTTACGGTAGGTTTCAAATGTACTTTTGAGATACGTAAACTTACCGCGGCGTTTATGACGGGCGAAAGCAGCGCTCACTGCTGCGTCAAATCCTACGCCGAAGGTGCAGAAACAAGGCAATCCGTTGACAGTCATATAGTCGGCCGGAACAATATTCTTTTCTTTAATCACCTCAACGCCCTCGCGCATACCTACGGGTATGCCGGCATGTCTAGCCAGTCCGTTACCCGAGCCGCACGGTATGATACCGAGTGAAGTATCGGTGTCACGAAGGGCTGCCGCTACCTCATTGACAGTGCCGTCACCTCCTGCGGCCAATACAGCCTGATAGCCGGCCGCTACGGCTTCACGGGCAAGTCGTGTCGCTTCATTATGGCCCTGCGTGAAGGCCACGTCTATTTCCCACCCGAGCGGTGTAAGTGTATCAGTGACGTATTTATCAAGTCCTTCCTTGGAGGAAGTGCCGGAGATCGGGTTGATTATCAGGAGCGCTTTCACAAAATAATTCTAATTTTTTGGCGTTGGTGATAATTATAGCGTTGATATGGCATGCATCATATAGTGATGCGACGTGTCATGCTTCCGAGTTTCAGAATATATATGCCTCGGGTGTTGATCTTCAATCGATGAGTACCCGGTGTAACTTTCTCCGTTGATATAAGTTGGCCGAGTATTGTGAAGATTTTTACCGTAACAGGCTCGCTGGTGTATATGTATACATATCCGTTTTTAACCACTGTATGCCCCGAAGATTCATTGTCGGCATTAGTGTCGGCGGTAAGTTCTACAGGGGGAGTGTTCACTTCTTCCCATTTGGGTGCAGCCCCCTGCGCCGCAAACATTGCAGTGGCAAGCAGTAGTATGGCAAGAAGTCTTCGCATAAAGCCTAATGATTAGTCCGGTATTTTACTGCAAAGGTATAACAAAAAAATGTTTCTTCCTAAAAACATGCTCTATTTTCATTAGATTTCAGCTTGCGTGAGTATCAACAAGTCGAAAATTTTGCTAAATTTGCACTTAAATAAATATTGTTATGGCTTTTGATCAAAAAATACTTTATGGCCTCATAGGCTATCCGCTTACACATTCATATTCGCGTGTGTATTTTAATAACAAATTTGAGTCGGAAGGCATCAATGCCGAATATGTGAATTTTGAGATTCCTGATATCGGCGATTTCATGGAGCTGATGGCCGAATATCCTGATCTGATGGGACTGAATGTCACCATACCTTACAAGCAGCAGGTGATTCCATATATGAATTCGCTTGATGAAGAGGCTCGTATCATTGGAGCGGTAAATGTGATCAAGATCACCCGAAAGGGCGATGATTTCACTCTTAAAGGTTATAACTCCGATGTAGTAGGATTTCGCGACTCAATCGCCCCGCTCATCACCGACAATCGTAAAAAGGCTCTGATACTCGGCACCGGAGGCGCATCCAGAGCGGTGGCCCGCGGACTTTCCACACTCGGGGTTGAATCACAGCTTGTGTCGCGTACGGCCCGCGAAGGTGTGATTACGTATCAGGATCTCACTCCCGAGATAATGGATACTCATAAAGTGATAGTGAATACCACTCCGCTCGGCATGTATCCTCATGTCGATGAGTGTCCGGATATTCCTTATGATTTGCTTTCGACGGAGCACCTGTGTTATGATCTTCTTTATAATCCTGACGTGACACTGTTCATGAAGAAGGCGAGAGCCGAAGGTGCGGTGGTCAAAAACGGGCTTGAGATGCTGCTGCTTCAGGCTTTTGATTCGTGGCGCATATGGAATTTATAAATATCGGCATATGAATCAGTCAAAAAAGTGGATATACATCATATTGATGATAATGTGCGTGGCTCCGGTGGATCTGCTGGAGTTCGGTCAGGCTGTTACTCCGGCTGTGGCTCTGTTCCTGGGCCTCGCCTACGCATTGATAGCCGGTGAATGTCCCTATCCAAAGTTCAATAAAAAGACATCCAAGTATCTTCTTCAGGCATCGGTGGTAGGTCTCGGCTTCGGCATGAATCTCTACGAGTCGCTGCGCTCAGGTTCGGAGGGTATGATGTTTTCTATCGTTTCAGTGATAGGAGTGATGCTGATTGGTGTAGCAGTAGGTCGGATACTGCATATAAATCGCAAGACCTCGTATCTGATTTCGTCGGGTACGGCCATATGTGGAGGTAGTGCCATAGCCGCGGTCGGTCCGGTAATGAAAGCTGATGAAAATGAAATGGCTGTGTCGCTTGGCGTAATATTCATTCTCAATGCTGTGGCATTGTTTATCTTCCCATCGATAGGTGAGTGGGCTGAAATGTCGCAGCAACAGTTTGGCACGTGGGCGGCTATCGCCATACATGACACCTCGTCGGTGGTCGGAGCAGGAGAGGCATATGGTCCGGAGGCACTTCAGATAGCCACGCTGGTCAAACTGACAAGAGCTTTGTGGATTATACCTCTGGCGCTTGTGACAATGGTAGTGTTTCGTGACAAGTCAGGTAAGATATCCATTCCCTGGTTTATCTTTTTATTCGTTCTCGCTATGATAGCCAATACATTCCTGTCGCTTCCGGAATCGCTTACACGTGCTTTGGTATATATAGCCAAGAAAGGACTCGTGCTGACTCTGTTCTGTATAGGAGCGTCGCTTTCGTTGAAAACCATACGCAACGTAGGCTTTAAGCCTATGATGCTCGCTATCATGTTATGGATTATCATTGGCGTGTCAAGTTTCTTTGTAGTCATGGCAACAATCTCATAAAACAAATCATATAATTTATGACTAAAACGCGACTGAGTTTGGCGTCGGCTCCGCTGTTACCGCTCACAGTCGCGTTTTTTGTAGGTATACTTGTCGGACCACTGTCATTCTCACTATGGCTTGCCGGAGGATTGGCGGTGGCGGGAGGCGGGCTGTTTTTGAGCGGCAGAAATTATGCGTCGATTATTTTCGCCGCTCTCGCTACGGGAATTATTGTTAGTGTGCTTGGTCGCCCCGTGTCGGCACCAAGTGAGATTATGGGCAAAGAAGTCAGTGTGGCAGGAACCGTGGTGGAAATGAGAGAAGGTGAGGCCACTCGCAATCTTATAGTGAGGGTTGACAGTATTGACTCTTATCGAATCAGATCTTTTAAGTTGTTTGCCGTCTGCTTGAATTTCATTCCCGAAATCTATGCCGCTGACCATATCAGATTTACTGCCACGCTTACAGAGCTCGACACCGAAACAGATCTGCCACTTGAACTTAATTACGGAGAGTATTTATACAATCAGGGGGTTACAGCTTCGGCATTTATTCCCAAAGGAAGCGATATTACCGCACTCTATCCCGCCACGGGAATCAGGAATACACTTCTACGAATAAAAGACGGTATCATAAACCGATTCGCTATGTCGGATCTGTCTCAGGCAAGCAAGACATTTTTAATTACCGTTCTTACAGGCGCCAGCTCATATCTTTTGCCTGACGATCGTGAGGCGTATTCGCGATCCGGGGTAGCTCATGTACTGGCTCTTAGTGGACTGCATGTAGCTATTATCACGATGGTTATCTCGTTGACACTGTTTCCGCTGACTTTACTTCGACTAAATAAATTGAAGGGAGTTATCACGGTGTTGGCATTATGGATTTTTGCTTTGATGACCGGCTTGACGCCATCGGTCACCCGATCGGTGATAATGGCCACAGTGTTTTTACTGACTCTGATTACCGAGCGAAGACCTGCGCCCGTAAATTCGCTATGCTTTGCCGCGCTATGTATACTTGTTGCTGTTCCTCTGGCCATATATTCGATTAGTTTTCAGCTTTCGTTTTCCGCCATATTGTTCATACTGATTTTTGCGGACAAACTCAATCCTGTGAGCAAGCGAAACAGGCCATGGTATCAGATAGCAGGATGGATAACCACCACATTTGCAGCGGCAATGGGAACCGGAGTAATATCTTCCGTGTATTTTCACGTTTTCCCGATATATTTCCTTATAGTAAATATCCCGTTCACCATTATGCTGCCGTTTATACTCGGTGGTGGAATATTATTTGCTGTTCTATCTGTATTTGGCTGTCAGCCGCATTGGCTCACAGGCATCCTTGACTTTATGTGCGGAATATTGAGTCGGATCACCGGCTTTGTGTCGCATCTCCCTGGAGCTTATATCGACAATATTTTTGTTTCAGCCGACCGACTTATTGTGTTCTCAGTTGCGATGTGCGCCATAGCTGCGATGTTATATTTTCCGGGAAGAAAGACTGTGACTGTCGCAGTTTCACTAACTCTCGCAGCCATAGTATACGCAACGTTTATACCTGCAACGGTCGAAGACACATCGATTTATATTCCGCGTTATCGCCGCTATAGTGTGGTTTTGATTCCGAGGCGACCGGTAATTCACGTGTATACTTCAGCCTTGAAGGCTGACATACCCGAACTTACTGAAACCGTCAGACGAAGATACGGTAATTACATGCTTTCGCGCGGAATCGACAGTATTTCGGTCGCTCGTGTATCCGACGAAGTGGTATCGGTCGGAAAGACCAATCTGATTTTTTCAAAAAGTATCCCTCTTACGTTACCCGACGGTAGAAACTTGCTGATACTTACGCGCGGCTTCCGCCCCGAAGCCATTGCTGATACTACGGTTTTACCCGATACTGTCTACATAAGTCCCTGCATGAATCAGAAAATTGCCAACCGGACTAAAGATTCACTGGAGGCGCACGGCTGCATGGTAGTTGACCTCAAAAAGACTAAAGTGAGAATCTGAAGTTTATTCGGTCACAGATTTGGATTTGCCCGAAGCCGAAATTATATCGAGCCGTATCACTGCTGTCCTGTGAAAAGACTTATCGATATAATTCAAGCCTGTTTCCTTGAAAGCCGAGGCGTATTTTTCAATTATTAGTTCAAGCGCACGTCGCCTTTCGAGTTCGTCAAGCTCTGCACAGGCTACGCATTCACATATCACGCTCTCATAGTTAGTGGTGAATTTTCGAGGGAGCACATGCGTATTCCCGATTATACAGAAAGACACGTCAGGATGCGAAGAAATGGCCCTGAGTTTTCTACCGTCTGGAGCGCAATGGATGTAGATATGTCCGTCACCGTCGTAAGCGAAATTTACAGGTACGCCATACGCTTTACCACACACGTCAGTCATGGAAAGAATACCATATTCAGCCGTACGAAGCAGGTCAACGGCTATTGACTCGTCGAGCAGCCTGTCACGACGGCGGATGGTGCTCTGATCGTAATTCCATTTACCGGATTGGTCTGAATCACGGGATATAATTCCGGCATTCCGGCGGCTTATCCATGTGCCTAAAAGAAATACTATGGCATATAGAGTTGCTGCGCCAAGTCCTATATATAGAAATATCAGCGGATTTATCATTTTCTTTCGAGGGTTTCTTCAAGTCGCGGTGGAATACGCCCGTCCATATATTTTTGCCATCCGGCTGTGGCTATTATGCCGGCCAGCAGCCATTGATTGGCCGTGAGGAGAAAAAGAATCGATAGCGTGACGGCTACAAAGATATTAAGTATTATCCACCGGCGGATTTTCAATTTGCGGAAATTTCCGCGGTTGGCCGAATGAGCCACTTCAAAGCGCCACGCTCCGAGGCCACTTTCACATAGATATGCGCAATAAGCCACGAGCGTGGAAAACAGAAGGGCCTGATGTGGAGTGAATCGGTTGTCGAGATGAACATATGCAGCAAGCGATAGAGCCGCTATCCACAGTATGGCGTGGGCAGCGGCTATGATATATCGGTGTATGAATTTATTCTGACTGAGCGCTTTCTCTTTTGTTGTCACTATTTCTCCGGATTGATTTTTCTGATTATACAACGATGCTGCTTATCGCAAAGTTTATCGGGAGAAAATAAATACGTGGAATGAATTGCCGGGAAGAGTAGCGTCAAAGTTGTCACCGTTGAACTGATGAAGCGATGATTCAGGTGCTATTTTATCCGGCTCGTCAAGAGTATTTTCCGCCAAGGGATCACCAGATGTAAGTGAGATAATTTTGCACGAATCGAATTTATGCTTCTCACCTCTGAGATTTATCGTTATGTCCTGTGGGTCATAGGACGTATTGGCTACCTTGACAATTACTCTTTCGGAATTACTGTCGGCAACAGCACTTGCAAACAGACCGTTCTGTCCGTCGGCACCGGTAACCGGTTTTTCATTCATAGTAAGCGACAATACATTATCGCCGCGATAATTTCCAAAAAGTTTCTGTACATGATAGCTCGACGTAGGCATAGACCGCAGGTTGTCATACCATATAAGGTCCGGACGCCATTGCCAACCGTCGACGTGAGCGAAAAGCGGTGCGTAACTTGTCATTCTTACCACGTCGGCATTTCGTTCATATCCGGTCATTAAAGCAGCTTCAAGTATTGCGGGACGGAAGTGATTTTCTTTACGGTCCTTGATATGACATGCATATTCGCCGGCAAATACTTTCGGGCCCTTTCGGTCATAACTGTCATAGCGTGCACCTTGTTTCAAGAACCATTCTTCGGGACGATAGAAATGTTCGTCCACAAGATCCACACCCAGTCGGGTCATCTCAGGCCACAGATAGTCAAACTCCTTACCCTCGGATTTCGGCCCTGACGATCCCACTATTTTAATGTCGGGGTATTTTGCGCGAATCTCACTTATGAACATCTCAAGATTTCGGGGATATATCTCCGTCCACTGTTCATTGCCGATGCCGAGATATTTCATGCCGAATGAAGCGGGATGGCCCATCTGCGCGCGTAGTGATCCCCACGTGGTGGTAGTGTCACCGTTGGCAAATTCGATGAGATCAAGAGCATCCTGAATAAAGGGTCGGATACTGTCGAGCGGCAACTGATCATCAGGTCGGTTCTGATACTGGCATACCATTCCGGCGTTGAGTATGGGCAGAGCTTCAGCACCAATCTCCTCGGCAAGGAGAAAATACTCATAGAAGCCAAGACCGTAGCTCTGAAAGTAATCGGGGTAATAGCGATTGTTATGGCAGTAGTTCCATCGATTTTCATTAAGGGGACGGTTTTCTACTTCACCTACGGTATTTTTCCATTGATACCTTGTGGGGAGATCAGCACCTTCTACGATACAGCCGCCCGGAAAGCGAAGTATGCCGGGTTTTATATCGGCCAACTTTTGGGCGAGATCGCGTCGGAGTCCGTTTTCATGTCCGTTCCAAGTATCTACGGGAAAGAGTGAGATGTGTTCAAGGTCTACACTGTTTTCGGGTTTGGCCAATAGTATGCGCAGCGTGGCTTTGTCAAGGGTTTGGTCAGGGGATAGTTTTACGGTATATTTTTTCCACTCAGTACCCTTTATGGTGATGGTCGAAGAGGCGAGGAGGGGATTTGTGCGCGGCGACGACTTGTCTACGAGTTGCACTGTGATTTTTGCTGAGTCACTATCTGTAGTTCGAGCCCATACGCTGAACCGGTATTCTTCACCGGCACGAACACCTATGCCGAAAAATCCCTCATTTTCAAGGCCTGTCAATCTTCCGGCATGGCCAGGATATGACAGGTGCACATAATGTGGATTGCGTTCAAACGGTCCGTCATCTTTCAGCTCTACATTACCGAGGATTTTCCATCCCATGAAGTTTTGAGGGAACTCGAAAGAACGGTTTTTTACGAGTTCGCCATAGAGGCCGCCGTCTGCTGCAAAATTTATATCTTCAAAAAAGAGACCATACATGGTGGGAGAGATCTCTGCTCCCGGTTTGTCAATGTCGACCGAGAGGGTATTGACTGCTGCACCGGCCGACATGGCTAATGAAAGCAGTCCGATAGTTACTGAATTTTTCATGGTAATTAATGGTTAGTATTATTGCAAAAGTATCAAAAAAATTGATCCGCGACAAGAGGATTATGCCGTGGATCAAATTTCTGTATTGTTAACTGAAAATATTATTCAACAGTCCAGGTCTCGCCGGCGAGAACCATGTCGCGGAGCGATGAGAAATTCTTACGCGATCTGACTTCCTCAACCTGTTTTTCTATCTCCTCATTGTAGACAGGCGACTCCACATCTCGGATCACACCTACAGCGAGAGGCAGTTCATGTCCGTCCATCATGGCAAGTTGCTGATGCAGGAAATTGGATTGAGTATGAGCATCATGCACGAGCACATCGTCGATTGTATATCCGTCTTCGCCCACCTTTACAGCCTTGAGGAGGAAACCGTTTTGTACCAGTCCGTATTCCTTATCCTTACCGAAAAGCATCTTTTCACCGTGTATAAGATGAATGGTTCGCTCTGCTCTGTGCTCGCGGTCGGTGATAAAGTTGTGTATACCATTATTGAATATCACACAATTCTGAAGTATTTCCACTACAGACGTGCCCTTATGACGGGCGGCAGCTACAAGCACTTCACGTGATGTCTCAAGCTCGACGTCGATACTTCTTGCAAAGAAATTTCCGCGTGCTCCGAACACCAG
Source organism: Bacteroides sp. (assembly GCA_014802325.1). Taxonomy (GTDB): domain Bacteria; phylum Bacteroidota; class Bacteroidia; order Bacteroidales; family Muribaculaceae; genus Duncaniella. The sequence goes on along the minus strand of JAAVCK010000001.1, from coordinate 9,552 downwards.
TTCCGCCGGTATAAACGGATCTTCAGTCGTACCGTAGGGTGATGACTTTGATACAAAGCCGCGGTCGGAAGTGGGAGAGTACTGGCCTTTGGTAAGACCGTAGATCTTGTTATTGAAAAGAATGATATTGATGTCGACATTTCGGCGCACGGCGTGAATGAAATGATTACCACCGATAGCGAGTCCGTCGCCATCGCCTGAGATCTGCCATACTGTCATATCAGGACGTGCCACTTTAAATCCGGTAGCGATAGCTGCCGCGCGGCCATGAATGGTATGGAATCCGTAAGTGGCCATGTAGTATGGAAGGCGTGACGAGCATCCGATACCTGAGATAACCGCCGTCATATGAGGAGGCACTCCTAATGTAGCCATCGCCTTGTGAAGTGTGTTGAGTATGGCATGGTCACCGCATCCGGGACACCAGCGCACACTCTGGGCGCTTTTATATTGAGAGGGCTGAAATGTGTTCTGTTCCATTTTAGAGAAGATTTTTTACCTGTTCTACGATTTCGCTCACAAGGAAGGGCTGACCTTGAATCTTATTGATGCGCTCAATTTTTACCGTGGGGAATTTTGCCTGAAGATAATCTGCAAACTGACCCATATTAAGTTCGGCTACAATCACTTTGTCATAACGCGACAGCACTTCGGCTGTATTGGCGGGCAGAGGATTGATATAGCTGAACTGAGCGAACGCTACCGGCGTTCCCTGCTCACAGAGCTCAGCGGCCGCGGTGCGGAGATGGCCGTAGGTACCTCCCCATCCCACGAGGAGAGTCTTGGCCCCCTTGAGGTCGATCACTTCGAGGTCGGGAATATCGCGGGCGATCCTTTCGATCTTTTCGCGGCGTGTCTTGACCATTTTTTCGTGATTGACCGGGTCGATGGAAATAGCGCCGGTGTTGAAATCTTTTTCAAGACCACCTATGCGGTGCTCTGCTCCTTCGGTTCCGGGGATGGCCCAATAGCGGGCAAGAGTCTCGTCATTACGAAGATAAGGATACCAGCCGCTCTCAAGCATTTCTGGTTTGAGAAGGGGAGTATGAATTTCAGGCAGTTCGTTGGCCTCGGGTATACGCCATGCACTTGCACCGTTCCCGATGAAAGCGTCGCTCAGTAGTATTACCGGAGTCATGTGCTCTACCGCTATTCGGCATGCTTCAAAGGCCATAGTAAAACAGTCGGTAGGCGATTTAGGTGCCACTACTGCTACGGGCGATTCGCCGTTACGACCGTAGAGTGCCTGCATCAGGTCGGTCTGCTCGGTTTTTGTGGGAAGTCCGGTAGAAGGGCCTCCGCGCTGCACGTCGATTACCACGAGAGGGAGTTCGGCGATTACTGCCAGTCCTAAGGCCTCGCTTTTAAGAGCCAGTCCCGGGCCGGATGTAGATGTGGCAGCAAGTGATCCGGCAAACGATGCTCCGATAGCCGAGCATATGCCGGCTATCTCGTCTTCCATCTGCACTGCCTTTACGCCGAGATCTTTTCGTTTGGCGAGTTCGTGGAGAATATCGGTAGCAGGAGTGATTGGGTAGCTTCCGAGAAACAGCGGTCGGCCTGATTTCTCAGAAGCAGCTATGAGTCCCCATGCGGTAGCCGTATTGCCGTTGATGTCAGTATATACACCGGGCTGCGTGGCCTCAGTCTCTATGCGGTATGTGGTGACGGTAGCATGTATGTTGTGACCGTAATCATATCCGGCCTGAAGCACTTTGGCATTAGCCTCGTATACGGCGGGCTTTTTGGCAAACTTGCCTTTCAGAATTTTCTTGGCTGCCTCAAGAGGGCGATCAAACAGCCAGCACACAAGACCAAGGGCAAAAATGTTGCGGCACTTGAGAACCGACTTGTTGTCAAGACCGGAGTCTGAGAGAGCAGCCTTAGTCATGGATGTCACGGGCGCCTCCACTATCTGCGCCTTGATATTTAGCTCGGTAAAAGGATCGTCGGTAACAAATTGAGCTTTATCAAGATCTGATTTCTTAAAAGAATCAATATCGACTATACACACACCTCCGGGCTTGAGGAATCGTATGTTTTGTTTCAGAGCGGCAGGATTCATGGCGATAAGCACATCGCACATGTCGCCGGGTGTATAAGCGTCTACACCTACACATACCTGAAATCCGCTTACACCGCTGAGCGAACCCTGTGGAGCACGCACCTCGGCCGGATAGTCGGGAAACGTTGATACACGGTTGCCCAATCCGGCGGATATATTAGTAAAGATGTTTCCGGCGAGCTGCATTCCGTCGCCTGAATCGCCTGAAAAGCGCACTACTACGTTGCTGAGTGTCTTTACAGTTGTCTGGTTTACCATGGTGATTGGATAATATATGAGTTTAATTGTTGAATTTTAATGGAAGAGCATTGCGGCATCCGGTCAGACGTCGGTCGCGCATTACCATACAGCCGTTGACTATCGTCATTACCGGCATGCGCGACACCGTCAAGCCGGCATAGGGCGTCCATCCGCAGCGCGAGGTTACCGATTCGTCGCTGATTTTTATTCTGTGATTGCCCACGACGGTAATATCGGCATAATATCCGCGGCGGAGAAATCCGCGGCGGTCAATCCTGAATATTACAGCCGGATTGTGACACATCGTTTCTACGATTCGCTCTTCGGTAAGGGCCGGATTGTCGTCGGCAAGTTCAAGCATGACCGGAAGTGAGAACTCTATACCCGGCATCCCCGAGGCTGCTTTAAGTGCTCCTCCTTGTTTTGACGACAGCAGATGTGGCGCATGATCAGTGGCAATGGTGTCGATCGTACGGTTTTCCACAGCGCGGAGCAGTGCGAGCTTGTCGTTGCACTCTTTTATGGCGGGATTGCACTTTACGCGAGCGCCGTGAGTGGAGTAATCGTTTGAGTCGAAATACAGATAATGCGGACCGGTCTCAGCTGTAATAAGTTTTGACGATACGTCGCCGGGCGCAAAGAGCGAGAGTTCGTCGGCGGTAGATATATGACACACATGGAGGCGGGTGCCGCTCTTGCGGGCAAGCTCCACGGCGCGTGAAGTGGCGAGATAGCATGCGTGTCGCGACCTTATGGCGGGGTGCATGTCCACAGGTACTTCTTTTCTGGCATATTCCGCTTCAGCCGACGCACGGCAAGCGGCTATCGTAGCCTCATCTTCAGCATGAATTGCTACGGGAGCCTTTATCTTACTGAAAATTTTAGATATAGCGGATGTGTCGTCCACCAGCATATTGCCAGTGGATGACCCCATGAATAATTTCACCCCGGCTATTCGGGTGTAGTCGGCTTGGGCTATTTCGTTGAAATTGCTATTTGTAGCTCCGATGAAGAAACCGTAATTGGCTACCGATACGTCACGGGCACGCTTGATTTTGTCGTCTACGTCGGCTCGTGTCACCGTAGGGGGTAATGTATTCGGCATGTCGATATAAGAAGTCACGCCTCCCATTACGGCTGCTTTTGACTCGGTAGCTATGTCGCCTTTTTCGGTCAGACCGGGGTCTCGGAAATGCACGTGAGTGTCTATCACACCCGGAATCACCATATCGCCATTGAGGTCGATTGCTTCCTCCGCACTGTCGATCATTTCAGGGGAGGGCTGACCGTGACCCACTTCACTTATCAGCTCACCTTCTATGGCCACATAGCCTGTGAATCGCTCGCCTTCGTTGATTATCAGTCCGTTGTAAAGGAGTATCATTTGGAGTAATCGGGATATTTGGTGAACAGACTTGACCATTTAAGCCTAAGCACGCCGAAAAATCCCTCGGAGAATATTCCGGAACTCATCTTGGATGTGCCCAATACACGGTTAACGAATACGATAGGTACTTCCACGATCTTAAAGCCGTACTTGTAGGCGAGGAATTTCATTTCTATTTGAAAAGCATATCCTTTAAATCGGATATTGTCGAGCGGAAGCGCTTCAAGAACCCGTCGGGTCCAGCAGACGAATCCGGCCGTAGCATCGTGCACGGGCATGCCGGTGACCATCCTCACATATTTCGAGGCGTAGTAGCTCATCATCACCCGGCCCATTGGCCAGTTTACTACATTTACCCCTGTGAGGTAACGTGAACCGACTGCAACATCAGCTCCGTCCTCCCGACAAGCTTTAAGCAGACGCGGCAGGTCAGCGGGATTGTGAGAAAAATCAGCATCCATTTCAAAGATATACTGATATTTTTCACGAGCGAGCGCCCACTTGAAACCCTCGATATAAGCCGTGCCCAAGCCGAGCTTTCCGGCACGTTTAAGCAAATGAATTCTTTCGGGCTGCTGCGCCATCATTTCTTCTACAATGGCAGCCGTGCCGTCGGGCGAATTGTCGTCTATTATTAGAATGTCAAATCCGTCGGGCAGTGCGAGCACAGCATCGGTGATAGCCCTCACATTTTCCTTTTCATTATAAGTGGGAATGATAACGAGAGCTTCCGACTGTCTGACGGGTAATTGATTGAGATTCTGAGATTCCATTATATATTGATTCACACCGGAGTATTCTCGCGGATGCTGATAAGTATTTCCTCGTCGATGGGAGTGAGGCTCACGTGGCGGCGGCTCATCATGCGTTCAGCCGTCTCAAAGAATCGGTTCATATCCACCGGTTTCATGCCCTGTACGGTACCTTCGCTGAACGAGGGGATATATGTGCGTGGGAAGCCGGCACTATAGAAGTTGACACCAACACCAAGCACGGTGGCCGTGTTGAACATCGTGTTGATGCCTGCTTTGCAGTGGTCACCGGTAATAAGACCGCAGAACTGGAGTTTGGTCTTCTCAAACGACGATGTGGCATAGTTCCACAGTCGGATGGGGGCATAGGTGTTTTTGAGATTTGACATCGTACAACCTGCTCCGAGATTACACCATTCGCCTATGACGGCGTTGCCAAGGAAGCCGTCATGAGCCTTGTTGGAATATCCGAAGATGACGGCATTGTTGATCTCTCCGCCCACCTTACAGTACGGACCTATAGTGGTGCCTCCATATATTTTTGAGCCCATATTGATCACTCCGTGCTCGCATAAAGCTATTGGACCGCGCATGCACGTGCCCTCCATCACTTCTGCGTCACGGCCGATATAGACCGGGCCGTTTTTTACATTGATAAACGCTCCTTCTACCGTAGCTCCTTCCTCAATAAATAGGGCAGGTGTACCGTCGGGCAGTGTGGGACTGCCTATCAGAGTACAGGTATCAGAAAGCTCCTTGCTTTTCCGTCCGGACGTAAGCAGTCGGTAGTCGCGATGCAGAGCTTCGTTGTTGGTGAGAAAAATATCATAAGGGCGTGAAATCATAAGTGGAGTTTCTCCTTCATATTCCACTTTACTGTCAGCGCTCAATGCGCCGCGCGAAGCCAATACCTTACCGTCCTTTACGAGGGCCGATCCTTTTTCCAATGCGAGAATCGCATTTACAAGATTTTCGTCAGGCTCCACATTGCCCGATATATAGAGGTCATCACCGTCGGCACTCTCGACCATAGGGAATTTTTCTGCAAGATAATCCTCGGTGAGATATGAATATGCACCCGGTATAGCGCGTTGCCACTTCTCGCTAATAGTAAGAATGCCATGGCGGATAAGTGCTACCGGGCGGGTGAATGTGAGCGGAAGGAGACCTTCGCGCACGTCGGCAGGATCAAAAAGTATGATATTCTTCATCTTTCGGTTGATAATATATTTTGATAATATATAATGTGATGCAAAATTAATCGTTTATTTTGAAAATATGACTATAATACGATGCCAATTTTGCCGTAACGGGCTATCTTTTTTCTTTACCCAACTCCCAAAAAGCTACGGCCGAAGCCGCCGCCACATTCAGGGAGTCAACATTGTGGGCCATCGGTATGCGTGCCACATAGTCAGCCCCGTCTATCACTTGTTGTGACAGACCGTCGCCTTCAGTGCCAAGTATTATGGCAAGCCGCTCAGTGGCTTTAAGTATCGGACTGTCAATCGTCACGGAGTCATTTCTGAGAGCCATTGCCACTGTGGTGAATCCTACCTCATGTAAAGAGTCAACAGGATGGTCTATCCATGTCCAGGGTATGAGAAACACACTCCCCATCGATACTCGGATCGACCTGCGGTTGAGCGGGTCACACGATGTGGGGGTAAGAGCAACCGCATCAATTCCCAACGCTGCTGCCGACCGAAATATAGCGCCGATGTTGGTGGTGTCGCACACGCTGTCGATCACGGCTATCCTGCGGCAGTAGCGCGCGAGGTCGCTTAGAGAGGGGTGAGGCTTGCGGCGCATTGCGCACAATACTCCACGCGTCAGCGTGTAGCCGGTAAGTTCTTTAAGCAGCTCCCGCGGGCCTGTGTATATAGGTCGGCCGTTCATCTGCGCCGCTATTTGCGCCGCATCGCCATCCAGATGCTTCTTTTCAGCAAGAAGTGCCACTGGTTCGTATCCGGCAGCAAGCGCCACATTAATTACTTTAGGACTCTCGGCTATGAATATCCCGCACTCATTTTCCATCCGACGGCGAAGTTGCGCCTCGGTCATGGATGTAAATATTTCTACTCCGGGCTGATCAAGCGACTGTAATTCGATAATATTTTCTCTCATATCAACAAAATTAGCCTATTTTTTTCACAAATACCCCTATAAGGGTGCTTAAAGCTGTTAAATTTGTTTAATTGATAAATCCATCGGGATAGATAAGATGTTATAAAGGCAAGAATTCAAAAATGAAACCAAACAAATAAAATTCAACTGACTTATGGAAATCTTCAAAACTAAAACCACCCGCGAGCTTGAAGCTCTCGAAGAAATGGAAGCTACCCTTCGCCGCCGTCAGCGCCGCCAGCGCGTACTTCTCGGAGTGGCTGTGGCAACAGCATTACTGACAGCCGCCGGCGCTGTGGCAAGAGCTTTTACCTCTAAAGACTGACAGGTGATATGACATAATGACAGAATGAATTTAACATACGATGCCATAAAAGTTAAATGAATAAATCAGATGACTGTCAAGTATTTATGATGTATTTTGAATGGGCATTTAATGTATTTATAATCTTTTTGGCATAATAATTGTTATATCTGCGAAACGAAAACTAATTCAAAATAATAATCAAACAATAAAAACATATACAACTATGGGAAAAATTATCGGTATAGACCTTGGAACAACTAATTCATGTGTCTCTGTGCTCGAAGGAAACGAGCCTAAAGTAATTCCGAATCAGGAGGGTCGAAATACCACTCCTTCAATCGTGGCTTTCGTTGATGGCGGCGAGCGTAAAGTGGGCGAGCCCGCAAAACGTCAGGCTATCACCAATCCTAAGCGCACCATCTATTCTATCAAGCGCTTCATGGGTGAAAACTTCGATCAGGTAGAAAAAGAAATCGAACGCGTACCTTATAAAGTAGTACGCAGCGACAATAATACTCCCCGTGTTGACATCGACGGTCGCGAGTATACCCCTCAGGAAATTTCGGCAATGATCCTTCAGAAGATGAAAAAGACTGCCGAGGATTATCTCGGCCAGAACGTCACTGAAGCTGTGATTACCGTTCCTGCTTACTTCAACGACTCTCAGCGTCAGGCTACCAAGGAAGCCGGCGAAATCGCAGGTCTTAAAGTAATGCGTATTGTCAACGAGCCTACCGCAGCCGCTCTTGCTTATGGCCTTGACAAGTCCGACAAAGATCAGAAGATCGCCGTATTCGACCTCGGTGGCGGTACATTCGATATTTCTATTCTTGAACTCGGCAATGGTGTGTTTGAAGTAAAATCCACCAATGGCGATACCCACCTCGGTGGTGATGACTTCGACCATGTGATTATCGACTGGCTCGCCGATGAGTTCCAGAAAGAAGAAGGTATCGACCTCCGTCAGGATCCTATGGCACTCCAGCGTCTGAAAGAAGCTGCCGAGAAAGCCAAGATCGAACTTTCGTCGACTACTTCTACTGAAATCAATCTTCCTTATATCACCGCAACTGCTACCGGCCCCAAGCACCTCGTGCGCACTCTTACCCGTGCTCAGTTCGAGCAGCTTGCCGACAAGCTCATTCAGGCTACCATCAAGCCCTGTGAGCAGGCACTTAAAGATGCCGGTCTTACTGCATCGGATATCGACGAGGTGATCCTCGTAGGTGGTTCTACTCGTATCCCCGCCGTGCAGCAGGTAGTAGAGAAGTTCTTCGGTAAAGCTCCCTCCAAGGGTGTTAACCCCGATGAAGTAGTTGCCGTAGGTGCAGCCATTCAGGGTGGTGTGCTCTCAGGCGATGTGAAAGATGTGCTTCTTCTCGACGTTGTGCCTCTGTCAATCGGTATCGAAACCCTCGGTGGCGTAATGACCAAACTTATCGAAGCCAACACCACTATCCCTGTGAAGAAGAGCGAGACATTCTCTACCGCAGCTGATAATCAGCCTTCAGTAGAAATCCACGTGCTTCAGGGTGAGCGCCCGATGGCTAAGGATGATAAAACACTCGGTAAGTTCCACCTTGACGGTATCGCACCCGCACCCCGCGGTATACCTCAGATCGAAGTGACATTCGACGTCGACGCCAACGGTATCCTTACCGTTTCGGCTAAGGATAAAGCTACCGGCAAGGAGCAGAACATCCGTATCGAGGCATCAAGCGGTCTTACCGACGCTGAAATCCAGCGCATGAAAGACGAAGCTGCCGCTAATGCAGCCGCCGATGCCAAGGAGAAAGAGCGTATCGACAAGCTCAATCAAGCCGACACTATGATCTTCCAGACCGAGAAGCAGCTTCAGGAACTTGGCGATAAGATTCCCGCCGACAAGAAAGCTACTATCGAAACCGCACTTGAGAAACTGAAAGAAGCTCACAAGGCTCAGGATCTCGCAGGTATCGACTCGGCTATCAACGAGATTCAGTCAGCTTTTGCAGCCGCTCAGCAGGATATCCTCAATGCCCAGCAGGCTCAGGGAGCCGCAGGTCAGCAGGGTCCTTCGGCCGGTGCATCTAACGGCGGTTCATCTGACAGCCACGTAGATGATGTAGAATTCGAGGAAGTGAAGTGATAATGATTCTTCACTCTTAGATAATAATACATAGAAATTTTTCAGAACTGTGTTGCAGCACCGCTGTGGCACAGTTTTTTTGTATAATCCGGACAAAGTGAACTCAGGTATTCCGGAATTTATTAAGATATTTGCATATGCAGAGGCTCAGGAGAATGTGTGTATCTAAGGATTATCCGAGCGAGTGAAATGTTCCATGGGGAGGTTCTTCGAGTTCCTGTTCATGAACGGTATTCAGTTAGTTACGAAAGTAAAGAACAATATGAAGATATCTCTGATGACAGTGGCGGACAAGATCATGCTACGCAAAAGGGCTATTGGTGAATCTGTCAACGAAGAACTGGAAGAATATCGCTCAGAAAGAACACTAAAAACATAGGTCATTTACAAACGTCATCACCTATGCATTGAGTGCTATTGCAGCATATGAGGCTGTCTAACAAGTTTAGGCAGTCTCTTTTTTCGTTCAGTCAGGCTAAAAAATAAGGCTTTCATGCTGAAATTCAGCGCGAAAGCCTTTGCTATGTCATAGATTTTTAGTAAATT